>JBKBRF010000030.1:76072-90847 GCA_046292385.1 Armatimonadota bacterium
CTTTCCCCCCCCCCTCCCCCCCCTCCCCCCCTCTCCCCCCCCCCCCCGCGACGCGGAGATCTCCAATCCCCGGATCACTCCCGCCGAGGTGCGCGCCCACGTGAAGTACCTCGCGTCGCCGGAGCTGGAAGGGCGCGAGTCGGGCCAGAAGGGGAACGCGCTGGCGGCCGACTACCTGGCCCGCCGGTTCAAGGCCGCCGGACTCAAGCCGGCGGGGGAGAAGGGGACCTACTACCAGCGCTTCCCGGTCTTCACCGGAGTCCGCCTGGGGAACGGCAACGCGCTGGAATTCCGGGTAGACGGGGAAACCCGGCGCCTGGAGCTGGGCGAGCAGTTCGCGCCGCTGGCGTTCAGCGGCAATGGCAGCGCCGGCGCCCCCGTCGTCTTCGCCGGGTACGGCATCAGCAAGCCGGAGCTGGGATACGACGATTACGCGCACCTCGACGTGAAGGGCAAGATCGTCGTGGTGCTGCGGCACACGCCGGACAATGACGACGAGGGGAAGTTCGGGCCGTTCGCGCAGCTCACCTACAAGACGATGACCGCCCGCGAGAAGGGCGCCGCCGGCATCCTGCTGCTCACCGGGCCGCTGAGCGAGGTGAAGGAAGACCTGGGGGTCGACCCCGCGCCGAACGGCCAGGGCCTCCCGCGGCTGCGCTACGGTCTGGCCTCCGGCTCCACCGACTGCGGCATCCCCGCCGCCTTCGTCTCCGCCGCGCAGGTGGACGAGCTGCTCGCCGGCTCCGGCAAGAAGCTGCGCGACCTGCAGCTCACCATGGCGCACGGACAGCCCGCCTCGTTCCCGCTCGAGGGGGCCACGGCGCGCGTGACGGTGCGGGTGGAGCGGCAGACGGCGCCGACCCGCAACGTGATCGGGCTGCTCGAGGGGAGCGACCCGAAGCTGAAGCACGAGGTGGTGGTGGTCGGCGCGCACTTCGACCACCTGGGCCACGGCGGCGCCCACTCTCTCAGCGGAAACGGCAAACCGGAGATCCACCACGGGGCGGACGACAACGCCTCCGGCACCGCCGGGCTCCTGGAGCTGGCGCAGTATTTCGGGGCCAACCGGAAGAAGCTCGGCCGCAGCGTGCTCTTCATGGGCTTTAGCGGTGAGGAGATGGGCCTCCTCGGCTCCAACTACTGGACCAAGCACCCGACTATTCCCCTGGAGCGGGTGGTCGCCATGGTGAACATGGACATGGTCGGCCGCCTGAAGGACGACACCTTCTGGGTGATCGGCGGCGGCACCTCTCCGGCGTGGAAGGGGCTGCTGGACCAGGTCAACGCGAAGCACCGCTTCCAGATGAAGGTCGGCGGCCGCTCCGGGTTCGGCGGCAGCGACCAGCAGTCGTTCTACGCCAAAGGTATCCCGGTACTCTTCTTCTTCACCGGCGTCCACGCGGATTACCACAAGCCGAGCGACACCTGGGAGAAGGTGAATGCGGACGGCGCGGCCCGGCTCTTCCAGTTCGTGGCGGACTCGGTGGAGCGCGTGAGCCGGCTCGCCGAGCGGCCCGCCTTCACCCGCTCCGCGGAGGAAGAGCAGGCGCCCGGCCCCGGCTTCCGGGTCTACCTGGGCACCATTCCGGACTACGCGGAAGAGGTGGAAGGCGTGATGCTGCAGGGCGTCCGGGAGGGAAGCCCTGCGGAGAAGGCGGGGATCCGCGGCGGCGACGTGCTGGTGGAGTTCGACGGCAAGAAGATCCGCAACGTGCAGGAGTACACGGTCGTACTCTCCACCGCGCGGCCGAACGTGCCGGTGAAGATCGTAGTGCTCAGGAAAGGCGAGCGGATCGAGCTCTCGATCACGCCCGCGGCGCGCTAACCGAGTGAAGGTGGAGAAACGGATGAAGAAGGCAGTCAGCTACGGCCTGCAGATTACCGGGCTCATCGGCGCGATCGTGGGGCTGGAGTATCTCTGCTTCCAGAACCCGTCGCTGCTGCTGCAGCCCGCGGGCGCGTCCTCGGCGCAGGGGAAAGCGCAGCAGATCCTCGCCTTCGAGGGAGAGAAGCGCCTCCGGAACATCCGCCAGCTCACCGACGGCGGCGAGAACGCGGAGGCGTACTGGTCGCCGGACGGCAAGCAGATCATCCTGCAGGCGACCCGCGACGGACTGCAGGCGGACCAGATCTTCCTGATGGACGCCGACGGCTCCAACGTGAAGATGCTGAGCAACGGCAAGGGCCGCACCACCTGCAGCTACTTCTTCCGCAGCGGCCTGCGCGCCGTCTACGCCAGCACCCACCTCGGCGGCGACGCGCCCCCGCCGCGCCCGGACTACAGCCGCGGCTACGTCTGGCCGGTCTACGACACCTACGACATCTTCACCATCCGCACCGACGGCTCCGAGCTGAAACCGATCACCGACTCACCCGGCTACGACGCGGAGGCGACGGTCGACTGGAAGACCGACCGGATCGTCTTCACCTCGATGCGCGACGGCGACCTCGACATCTACACGATGGAGCGGGACGGCACCGACGTGAAGCGCCTCACTGACGCGCTGGGCTACGACGGCGGCGCCTTCTTCTCACCGGACGGCAAGAAGATCTGCTACCGCGCGAACCACCCGACCGCCGAGGCGGACGTGCGCGACTACAAGGATCTGCTGGCGAAGAACCTGGTCCGCCCCAACAAGATGGAGCTGTGGATCATGGACGCGGACGGCTCCAACAAGAAGCAGATCACCAGCAACGGCGCCGCCAACTTCTGCCCCTTCTTCTCGCCGGACGGCACCAAGCTGATCTTCGCGAGCAACGTCCACGACCCGAACCCCCGCAGCCGCAACTTCGACCTCTACATGGTCAACGTGGACGGCACCGGCCTGGAGCGCGTAACGTTCGACCCCGCCTTCGACGCCTTCCCGATGTTCAGCCCGGACGGCAAGAAGCTGCTCTGGGCGAGCAACCGGAACGGCAAGAAGGAAGGCGACACGAACGTCTTCGTGGCGGACTGGGTCTGGTAGCGCGGGGGATACTCGGGGGCCGCTGCGGGAATCGGGCGAGGTATTTCAATGCCTCGCGACCCTCGTGACAGCACGCCAGCACGCGCGAGCACTAACGCTTCGGGCTTCCGAGCGTGGCTGCGCGATCAGCTCCCGCACCAGGTCGCCATGCCCGTCCGTCAAACGCCGGACGCCGCCCCGGCAGCACGGCGTACTCCCACAAGCCACTCTCCCGCTCTCGAGCCGCCGCCTCTGAAGCCCTCCCCGCTAAGCTGACGGGGATCTCTAACCGCATCCCGCGCGACTCGCGCCGCCGCTGCCGCTCCGTCTCCCTGAGCAGTGGCGCCGTACCTGTACCTGCGTCCTTCGCCCCCAGTGTTTCCCCGGTTGTTTTTCCGAGCTGCAGAACAAAGGTGAAACCGGCGGGACCCAACCACCTCTCACCTGAACAGATGAACATGAACTGTTCATCTGTTCAGGTGAGAGGGAGATGAAGAGATCCCCACGAGACGCGATACTGGACGCCGCCGAGCGGCTGATGGCGGACTACGGCTACCACCGGGTGACGATGGAAGAGGTTGCTCGGGAAGCCGGACTCGGCCGGACCACCATCTACCTCCACTTCAAGACGAAGGAAGAGGTGTCGCTAGCGGTCCTGGATCGCATTCACGGACGGCTGCTGGCGCGACTGTGTGAAGCCGCGGAGGTGTCTGGGGCGACGCCCGGCGAGCGGGTGCGGAGCATGCTTCGGGCTCGGCTGGAGGTGGCGCACACCGAGGCCCGAAACCGGCCGAGTCGCGGGTTCGACGAGTTCTACACCGCGAATCGGCCCACCTACCTGGAGCGGCGACGGCAGTACCTCGAGAACGAAGCGAACATCCTCGCCCACGTTCTGGACGAAGGGCGCCAGGCCGGCGCCTTTCGGTTCGACGTGGAGGCCTACGAAGCCGCGCTCTCCCTCGTCATCGCGACGAACGGTCTGATGCCGTTCAGCCTCGGGCCAGGCTACGCGGATAGCCTGGAGCAGCTGCTGCAGCGCGCCGATTTCGTGATCGGCCTGCTGGTGACGGGGCTGGAGCGGGGAGCCTAGCGCGGCTCTGGTTTCGGCCTGCTCAGATCATGACGCGGAGCGGCCCCGACGAGCCTCGATGGGATGCCGCACCCGCACCAGAACCACGGAGTAACGAATGAAGCAGATCACCTTCATCTACGCTGCGCTCGCCAGAATGCTGGCCGGATGCAAGCGGAAAGCGATACCGGACCCCACTGTCCGAACGGGGGTCCCTCCAGTGCCGCTCGGACTGGCCTTGTTGCTGCTCCTGACACCGGGCGCGGACGCCGCCAGCCTGACCAGAAAAGTCGATCGGCTGTTTACTCTCTCAGCCGGGAAGGACGGGCCGGGGTGCGCCGTGGCGGTGGTACGAGACGGGAAGACCGTCTACCAGCGCGGCTTCGGGACGGCGAACCTGGAGTACGGCACTCACATCCGCCCGGACACTCCCTTCCACATCGCGTCGGTATCGAAGCAGTTCACCGCTTTCGCCGTGCACCTGCTGGCTGCCGAAGGCAAGCTCTCGCTCGATGAGGACGTGCACAAGTACCTCCCCGAGCTGCACGATTTCGGCAAGCGGATTACGGTCCGGCACCTGCTTCACCACACCAGCGGCCTGCGCGACCAGTGGGACCTGCTGTCACTGGCCGGCTGGCGCTACGAGGATGTGATCACCGAGGACGACATCCTCTCCCTCGTGTGGCGGCAGCGCGAGCTCAACTTCGAGCCCGGCACCGAGCAGGTGTACTCCAACACCGGCTACACGCTGCTGGGACTGGTGGTCAAGCGGGTCAGTGGCCAGAGCCTACGAGAGTTCTGCCACGAGCGGATCTTTCGGCCGCTGAGGATGGAGCACACCCATTTCCATGACGACCACCGGGAGGTGGTGCCGGGCCGAGCGTACTCCTACTTTCCGGAGCCGGACGGCGGGTTCAGACACGCGCCCCTGCAGTACGCCAACGTCGGCGCGACCAGCCTGTTTACTACCGCGGAAGACCTGGCCCGGTGGAGCGCAAACCTGGACTCGGGAAAGGTGGGTGGGCCGGCGCTCGTCTCGGCGATGCTGAAGAAGGGTCGGCTCCAGAATGGGGAGGAGACCCCCTATGCCTCCGGCCTGGTCCACGGCGAGCATCGGGGCCTCAAAACGGTGAGCCACGACGGCGCGGATGCCGGCTTCCGGAGCATGTTCCTGCGCTTCCCCGACGAGCGACTCACGGTGGTGGTGCTGACCAACCTCGGTTCCTTCGACCCGGTACACAAGGCGTATCAGGTGGCCGATCTCTATCTGGAAGGGCGATTGACACCGGCTCCTTCGCCCCCGCCCATCCCGACTTCGTCCGGGGTGGAGGTGAAACCCGAGCTGCTGGACACTTACACCGGGGAGTTCCGCTTCCCCCCGTTTCTGCGCTCCTTCGAGCGGTCGGGGGACGCGCTCATGGTGAAGGAAGATGGGCACCTGCGGCGCCTGCTCCCGATCTCCGAGACGAAGTTCCTGGTGGAAGGCACGAACGCGAGCTTCACCTTCATTCGGGACCCGGCGGGTGGTGTATCGGAGGTGGAATTCGATTGGGGCTTCGGCTCCTTCAAGGGCCAGCGGTTCACGCGGCGCGTGCTGACTCCGGAGGAGTTGGCCGGCTACGTGGGCGATTACTACTCCGCGGAACTGAACGTGCTCTACTCGCTGAAGGCACGCGACGGGATGCTGGTCATGTGCCATCCCCGGGGCGAGATGCCGCTGAAGCCGCTGCAGGGGGAGGAGTTCGAGGGTGATTTCGCTGTGCGGTTCACGCGCGGCCGAGACGCGCGGGTGAATGGCTTCGTGCTGGACACCGGACGGGCGCGGAACCTGCGCTTCATGCGTGCCGTGGTCCGGCCGCTGCCGTAGCGTCCGGCCGTTTGAACCCCAACGACCGGCCGGCCGCTCTGGTGCGGAACTGCGGGCCGGTCGTTGCTCCGCGCGGAATGAGTAGCAGAGATTCGTCCCCGGGTATCGAGATCCGCCCCGTCACGCCACCACGCTCAGGGCTCGCGTGCCGGACTGCATCTCATCAGTCCCGTGAGCTACGCGATCAGCTCCCGCACCAGGTTGCCGTGCACGTCGGTCAGGCGGAAGTCCCGGCCGGCGTAGCGGTAGGTCAGCTTGGTGTGGTCGAAGCCGAGCAGGTGCAGGAGCGTGGCGTGGAGGTCGTGGACGTGGACCGGCTTCTCCTCCGCCTTGAACCCTAGCTCGTCGGTGGCGCCGTAGGCATAGCCGCCCTTCACGCCGCCGCCGGCCAGCCACATGCTGAACCCGTAGTGGTTGTGGTCGCGGCCGGCCGTGGGGGTGCTGCTGCCCTGCTGGAGCTCGACCGTCGGCGTGCGGCCGAACTCGCCGCCCCAGATGACGAGGGTATCTTCCAGCATCCCGCGCTCCTTCAGGTCGGTCAGGAGCGCCGCGATCGGGCCGTCGGTCTCCCGGGCGAGGCGGCCGTGGTTCTCCTCGATCTTGTCGTGGTTGTCCCACGGCTGGCCGGCGCCGTGCCAGACCTGGACGAAGCGGACGCCCTTCTCCAGCAGGCGCCGCGCGATGAGCATCTGGCGGCCGTGGACGCCGCTCCCGTACCGCTCCCGCACGTGCTGCGGCTCCTTGCTCACGTCGAAGACGTCCGCCGCCTCCATCTGCATGCGGTAGGCGAGCTCGAAGCTCTGGATCCGCGCCTCGAGCTGGGAGTCCTGCGGACGCTCCCGGCGGTGAGCGGCGTTCAGCTTCTGGATCAGGTTGAGCTGCCGTCGCTGGTCCTTGAGCGGCAGGCGGCTGTTGCGGATGTGCTCGATCAGCTTCTCGATCTCGGTGTGCTGGGTGTCGATGAAGGTGCCTGCGTAGACGCCCGGCAGGAACGACGACTGCCAGTTCTCCGACTCCTTGATCGGGAACCCGCCGGGGCAGAGCACGATGAAGCCGGGCAGGTTCTGGTTCTCGCTGCCGAGGCCATAGGTGACCCAGGAGCCCATGCTCGGGCGGCTCATCAGGCCATCGCCGCAGTTCATCAGCATCAGGCTCGGCTCGTGGTTCGGCAGCTCCGCCTGCATGGAGCGGACCACGCAGAGGTCGTCCGCGTGCTGCGCGACCTTTCCGAAGATCTCGCTGATCTCCAGGCCGCTCTTCCCGTACTTCTGGAACTTGAACGGGGAGGGGAGGGCGCTGCCGGTCTTCCGCTCCGTCTGCAGGTTCTTGCTCGGCAGCGGCTGCCCCGCGTACTTCGCCAGCGCCGGCTTGTAGTCGAAGGTATCGACGTGCGACGGACCGCCGTTCGCGAAGATGTGGATCACCCGCTTCGCCTTCGGGGCGAAGTGGGGCTGCCGCACCGCCAGCGGGCTCACCGGCCCGTCCGCCCGCGCCTCCTGCTCGCCGAGGAGCGCGGCAAGGCCGAGCGCGCCGAAGCCCATCCCGCAGCGGGAGAGGAGCTCGCGGCGGGAGAGCGGCAGGGTGGGAGAGTGAGAATATCGCGACATGAGTCTCTCAATCGACGAAGACGAACTCGTTGGCCAGCAGCAGCGATTGGACGTACTGCTCCCAGGCGGTGAGGGCGGGACCGGAGAACTCGTCGGCGGCACTCCAGCGCGTCGCCGCCATCCGGATCTGCGGCGCCCAGGAGAACTCGTCGTGGCTCACGCTGCCGCGGCAGTCGACCACGAAGTCGAGGGTGTCGCCCTTCCGCACCTCCACCCGCTCCGCCGCGGCGTCGACGCTGCCGTTGTGGACTTCCCACGCTCCGATCAGCCCGTGACGGCTGGAGACGATGCGCGCGCGGACGCCGTCGCCCTCCTTGGTCCCATGGCTGACCTTGCCGGAAACGGTGATGGTGCCATCCACGGGCGAGACCCAGCGGCGGATCACCGCGTGGGCGGCGTCGTTCCCCGCGTGACCTCCCGCGGCGGTGAGCTGTGCCCAGCCGGTGGAGGGATCCGGCCAGGCCGGACCGCCCTGCCAGGCCGCGCCGGTGAACTCTCCGAACGGATGGAACGCCTGCACCTGCCCGCCATCCTCGCGCACGCTGCCCCAGCCGTAGCGCCACGGTGAGTCGCTCTCCGCTTCGGCCGGCGCCGCGAGGAAGTCGAGCGCCAGCGCCAGCTCCGCCGGCTTCGGCAGGCGACCGTAGACCAGGCGGTAAAGCTGCCGCACGCGCTCGGCAGCCGGCGAGTTGCCGCCCGCGCCGGAGCGCTCCAGCAGATGCTTCGCCTGCTCCGTTACGAAGGGGCTGTTCAGCATGAAGAGCGCCTGCTGCGGGGAAGTGGTCTCATACCGCTGCGGGCTGTGCTGGTCCGGGTTGGCGAAGTCGAAGACCCGCAGCAGCCCCGGCAGGTTCTGGCGGTCGATCATCGCGTAGACGCTCCGCCGCTGGCTGAACGGGCGGCGGAAGAGATCGACCGACGGTCCGCCGATCGCCGGATCGAGCCGCCCGCTGACGAAGAGCAGCGAGTCGCGCAGCGCTTCGAAATCGAGGCGGCGCCGGTCCATGCGTCCCAGCAGCCGGTTCTGCGGGTCCGCCGCCACCGTCCTGGGCGCTCCGTTGCTGCTCTGCATGTAGGTGCTCGACAGCAGCATCAACCGATGCAGTCTCTTTATCGACCAGCCCAGTCCTTCGGACTCGGATGGAGGGACAGAGGAACGGAGAGACGGAGAGAGCTTGGCCCGCGACGCGGCATCTACTTCCCGTGAAGCAACGGTTCGGATTCCCCCCGTCGCTCTGTCTCTCCGTCTCTCCGTCTCGGAGCCTGCCACCGAAGAGCTCTTGCCTCGCGGTGAAGAGAAGACCGACGCTAGATAATCCAGCAGCTCCGGGTGAGAAGGCGGCTCGCTGCGGAGGCCGAAGTCGCTGGGGGTATCGACCAGCCCGCGGCCGAAGTGGCCGAGCCAGACGCGGTTGACCATCACTCGCGCGGTCAGGGGGTTGTCCCGATTCGCAATCGCCTGGGCCAGCTCCAGGCGGCCGCTGCCCTTCCGGAACGGCTTCCGGTCCGGACCTGAGAGCAGCGCCAGGAACTGCCGCGGGACCACCTCACCCTTTGTGGAGGGGTTCCCGCGGACGAAGATGCGCGGGTCGTGCTGGATCGGAAGGTCCTCCATCGCCAGGGCGTGAGGCGGGGTGGCCGGCGACTGGAGGTACCACTGGTCGATCTTCGCCTGCAGCTCGTTCAGCTCGTTCCGCGTCCGCTCGTCGAAGTAGTACTCCACCTCGGAGATGCGGAGCTTCGGGACCGACGCGGGCGAGTCGGCGGCGTAGAGCACCTGCCGGAGCGCTTCCTCGTCCGGATCGGGCAGCCCGGCCGGGGCCGGCGACTTGCTCTCCGCCGCGGCCTTCGCCAGCGCGCGCCACTTTCCGTCGATCTCCGCGAGCAAGCGCCCGTACCGGCGGGCGACCTCTTCCATCGACTTCGGCGGCTCGCCCTGGAAGAGCGCCGCGACCCGCGGGTTCAGCCGGCTCGCGGTGTTGGAAGCCAACTCCCGGGCGAGGGCCGGCCCGCGCGACGCCAGCTCGCCCTTCGGCAGCCGCTCGAACGCGTGCCAGGCCCCGAAGATCGGGTGCGTGCCTTCGCGGAAGCGGTCGACGTACGCGCGCCAGCTCCGCACCAGGATCGGGTTCACGTCATCCGCGCCCATGATGACGTAGAACTCTTCGCCGGGGAGCTTCGCCGCGTCCGGGACCATCGCCAGGTAGTCCTCGATCCGGGTGCGGAGGCGGTCCGAGAGCGTCGCGGTGTGCTTCTCCAGCGCCGTGTCGAAGGCGGCCTGCCGCTTCCGCAGCTCCGTCTCGTACTCCCGGTAGGCGTCGGTCGGCTGCGGGTTCGCGATCCGTATCGTCTTCTCCGTGGAGCCGGCGAAAACGCCGTAGAGCGAGTAGTAGTCTGCCGTCGGGATCGGATCGAACTTGTGGTCGTGGCAGCGGGCGCAGCTCACCGTCAGCCCCTGCGTGCTGCGGAAGACGACGTCGATCCGGTCGTCGATGATGTCCGGCTGCATGTTCACAAACCGCCGGCCCAGCGTGAGGAAGCCCATCGCCGCGAGAGGCCGCTTGTCGTCGCCGAGTTCGAGCTGGTCCGCCGCGAGCTGCTCCTTCAGGAACTGGTCGTACGGCAGGTCCTCGTTGAAGGCGCGGACCACGTAGTCGCGGTAGGTATAGGCGAACGGGTAGCGCCGCTCTCCGGTGTAGACGTAGCCCTTCGTATCAGCGTAGCGCGCCATGTCGAGCCAGTAGCGGCCCCAGCGCTCGCCGTACTGCGGAGACGCGAGGAGGCGGTCGACCACCTTCTCCCACGCGTCGGGAGAGCGGTCGTTGACGAACGCCTCCACTTCCTCGTAGGTCGGCGGCAGCCCGATCAGGTCGAAGTAGGCGCGGCGGATCAGCGTGCGGCGGTCCGCCGGCGGGGCGGGGGAGAGCCCCTTCGCCTCCAGCTTCGCCAGCACAAACGCGTCGATCGGGGTGCGCACCCACGCCTGGTTCTTTACCGCGGGGATCGCCGGCTTCCGCACCGGCTGGAACGCCCAGTGGCGGCTGGTGGCGCCCGGCGCCGGCTTCCGCGCGTTCTCCGGCCACGGCGCGCCGAGGCGCACCCACTCCGCTACCGCCGCGATCTCGGCGTCCTTCAGCTTGCCGGTCGGCGGCATCTTGAGGGGGCCGGTGTGCCGCAGACTCTGGACCAGGAGGCTCCGCCCCGGATCGCCCTTCACCACCGCCGGGCCGTGCTTGCCGCCCTTCAGCAGCGCCTCCGGCGAGTCGAGGCGCAGACCGGACTGCTGCAGCGTGGCCCCGTGACACGAGCCGCACTGCTCCAGCAGAAGCGGGCGGACCTTGCTCTCGAAGAGCTCCTCGGCTGCGGCAGAGATCTTGCCGGGCGCGGGGCGCCCGCCGGTGAGCGCCGCCGCGGACGAGGCTCCCACCAGGCCGCCCAGCAGGCCCAGCGCCAGGCAGAGACGACCCGCGCGAGTGGTGTGACGATTGGAGCTAGCCATAAACTGAATCCCGGGACAGGGGCACCGCCATTATAGCGGCGGTGCGGGTCCGGCCGCCGCGCAGGGCTGTTTACGCACCGAAGAGGTCGTCCATCAGGCCCTGGACCCGCTCACGGGTCTCGTCTTCCGGCGCCGGGGCCAGGCTAAGGTCGAGCGCCATGCCCTCGCGCGCGTCGGAAGGAAGCAGCCTCCGGGGGATGGTGGCGGTCTCCCGGCCTTCCTCGCCCAGGAGCAGCACGGCGCGCTCCCCTTCGATCCGATCCAGCCAGACTCGCTCCGCCATGCCGGTGCCTTTCGGGTCGCGTACGTTCTGCCGATATTCTCTCGCCCCTCCAGGGCGGGTAGTGGTGGCGGCTCCGAGTCCGGGGGCTGCGCTGCGCTGACCCCCGGCTATCGCCTCTCGCCCCTCCGGGGTGGGACGAATCTGGATCGCCGGCGGTTGACCGCCGGCGGAGCCAACCGCGGAGTTCACTCCGCACCTTCAGCCATGGTTTCAGCCGTCCGATCGCCCCGCCTTCACACAGGTCCGATGGGGCCGGAAACCCTGGCGCTCCGCCTCCGCCGCGCTCTTCAGCGTTACCCGGTTGTTCGGCGCGGGGAGGGACGGGCACTCCTTCGTGTGGTAGACCTTGCTGGTCCGGTGTCCGAACACCGCGCCGGCCACGGGGGGCGACTTCTCTGGGGCGCTCGTCTTCGGCGTGCTTCCGCCGGCCAGACGCACCGTCTTTCCGTCCGAAGTGAAGGTGAGCGTGCCGCGTTGGTCGGTCCGCAGGACTTCCACACCGGCCGCCTTCAATTCCTCCAGAGTCTCACGATGCGGGTGTCCGTAATCGTTCCCGGCTGCCAGGGAGATCACCGCGTACTTCGGGCGCACCGCGCGGAGGAAGGCGGGATCGGTGCCGTTGTGGCTGCCGTGGTGGGAGACCTTCAACACTTCGGCCCGCAGCTTCTCGGCCGGCTGCTCCGTCAACAGCCGCTTCCGCTCCTCGTTCTCCATGTCGCCGGTGAAGAGGAAGGCGGTGTCGCCGTAGACGAGCCGGGCGACGATCGAGTTGTTGTTCGCGTCGGAGTCGGTGCCGGAGAGGAGCGGCTCGGAAGGGGCGAGGATTTCCAGCCGGACGCCGGAGGCGAGCTCGTGTGTCTGCCCGGCCCGCGCGCGGATCGCCTTCGCGCCGACGCGGCGGACCTCTTTCAGGTAGGTCTCCTGGAGACGGGTGCCGTGGTTGTAGCCGGGATCGAGGACGTTCCGCGCCGGAATCTCCCGGAGCACGTCGACCAGCCCGCCGATGTGGTCCGCGTGGGGGTGGGTGCCGACCAGCCAATCGATCGCCTTCGGCTCCCCCTCTTCCCGCAGCGCGGCTAGGACCCTGGTGCCCGCCTCCGGCGGCCCGCCGTCGATCAGCAGCGTGCCGCCGCCGGGCAGCCGCGCAAGCGCCGCGTCCCCCTGGCCGACGTCGAGGAACCGGATCGTGAGGGTCCCCGGCTTCGCGGCGGGATCCGGCGCCTCCGGGGGAGTGGGCGACTCGGCGCCGAGCGGGAGCGGCCGGTCGCAGCCGAGCGCCAGGAGCAACGGGATGAGGGCGAGCAGGAGTTGGGGCAGCTTCACGGCGCAGCCTCGGGAAGCGCGTATCGACACCGGATGACACGCGCACTGAGATTATGTTAGCCGCCGGTACCCCGCCGATACTCCTGCAGATTTCCCCGCCGCGCGGTGTCTGTTGCGAGTAGGTGGAGTTCGCTCCACGGACAATCTACGGGGCAGGTGACCGCAGAGCGGGGTAATAACCGTACGTCCAGGCGGCGCAGAGTGCCGCAGAACATCGGGAGGGGCCGGAGGAGTGCGATGCTGACGATCTATGGCGGACGGAACCGCTTCTGTGACGGGGTTTCTCGGCGCAGCTTTCTGAAGATCGGCGGCTTCACCATGGGGGCCGCGGCGTTCGGCCTCTCCGATCTCCTCTCCGCCGAGGCAGCGACCGGCAAGAAGCAGCCGCACAAGGCGGTCATCAACATCTTCCTGGCGGGGGGACCGCCGCACCAGGACACCTTCGACCTGAAGATGGACGCGCCGTCCGACATCCGCGGCGAGTTCAAGCCGATCCCGACCAACGTCGACGGCATCCAGATCTGCGAGGTCTTCCCGCAGCTTGCCAAGGTCACCGACAGGCTGGCGATCGTCCGGTCGATCGTCGGCAGCGCGCCGGATCACGACGCCTACCAGTGCATGACCGGCTGGCCGCGCCGGGCGATGGAGAACGCCGGCGGCTACCCCGGCATCGGGTCGGTGGTGACGAAGCTCCAGGGCTGGGCCGACCCGGTGATCCCGGCGGCGGTTGGCCTCGCCGCCCCGACGGTGGAACGGCGCTGGTCCGATTCGGGCAGCCCCGGCTTCCTCGGCGCCAAGTACGCGCCGTTCAAGCCATTCATGACCGGCGCGCAGGGCCGGCCGGACAGCGGGGCGCTGGTGGGGGCGTACGAGAACGGTCCCGGCCTCAAGCTGCAGGGCCTCACCCTGGAGCGGCTGCGCGATCGGAAGCGGCTGCTGCAGGGCGTCGACCAGATGCGGCGCGACCTCGACGCCAACGATCAGGTCCAGGCGCTCGACGCCGGGATGCAGGCGGCGTTCGACATTCTCACTTCCAGCAAGCTGGCCGACGCGCTCGACCTGAGCAAGGAGAATCCGAAGCTGGTGGAGCGCTACGGAGACGGCAAGCCGTACAAGTACCAGTACGACGGCTCCCCGACCTGCAACGACCACCTGCTGATGGCGCGCCGCCTGGTGGAAGCGGGCGTCCGCTGCGTCACCCTCTCCTACGGACGCTGGGACAGCCACGGGCAGAACTTCGACCTGGTCCGCGACCACGGCCCCAAGCTCGACCAGTGCCTGAGCGCGCTGATCGAGGACCTGGACGACCGCGGCATGCTGGACGACGTCACCGTGGTGGCCTGGGGCGAGTTCGGCCGCACGCCCAAGATCAACAACGACGCCGGCCGCGACCACTGGCCGGACGCGAACTGCGCGGTGCTGGCGGGCGGCGGGATGAAGGTGGGCCAGGTGATCGGCTCCACCGACCGCCTCGGCGAGAAGCCGGACGACCGCCCGATCCACATGCAGGAGATCGTCGCCACGATCTACCACAACCTGGGCATCGATCCGCGCAGCACCCAGATCTACGACCGCTCGGCACGGCCGCAGTGGCTGCTGGAGCAGCAGGAGCCGATCCAGGAGCTGGTGGGGTAGAGACTTCTCGACCGACGGCGGGGCTAGGCTCTGAAGAGATCAGCGACCTTGAAGCGGAGCGACGGGATCAACTCGGGTGCGGTCAGCTCATCATTCTCGCCATGGCGGTCTGTGGCACCGCCACGTCGGTAGACGTGGATGATGCGTGTCTCCGGATTCACCACCCAGACCAGCGGAACGCCTGCCGAGAGGTATTCCTCCACCTTGGCGTCGAGCTCGTAGACCGTATCGTTCGGCGAGACAACTTCCACCGCCAGGTCCGGGGGGACTGTGACGTGCCCGGACGGGATCCGCTCGCCCGGGAGTCGCCCTCGTCGGATGAACGATACGTCAGGCTTCCGAACCTTCCGGGGGTCGTCGGGGAAGCACTGGTAGCTGCCCTCGGCATCCAGCACCCAGCCGAGTCCGGCATCCTCGCCGTGGAGCGCTAGCCCAAGTTCCGCAGTTGGTGGTGGCAGATTACTGCCACCACCTTTTTTCGTGCCTGACTGGCGGTTGCGCTACGAGGTCTCCACCGAGTTACAGGCATGGCTGCCGCCGCATTGCC
>JBKBRF010000031.1:0-86969 GCA_046292385.1 Armatimonadota bacterium
CCCCCCCCCCCCCCCCCCCCCCCCCCCCCCCCCCCCCCCCCCCCCCCCCCCCCCCCCCCCCCCCCCCCCCCCCCCCCCCCCCCCCCCCCCCCCCCCCCACCCCCCCCCCCCCCCCCCCCCCTCCCCCCCCCCCCCCCCCCCCCCCCCCCCCCCCCCCCCCCCCCGGGCCGGGTTTCTCGAGGCCGCGGCTGCGCCTGCCGCTCCGCAGGCTTCTTGCCGTTCTCGCCGTTCCCCTCGCGGATGATGACGGTCCGCTCCCGGATCACCTGCGGCGGCTCCGGCTGGGCGGGAGGCGGCGTGACGGCAGGGCCGGGCTCCGGCGCGGGCGTCGGTATCGTCGGCTGGGTCGGCTGCGGCATCGGGACCGGCGTCACTTCCGGCTCCGGCTCCGGCGCCGGCTGCTGCACGATCGTGGTGGTCGGCTCGCGCTCGTCCGGACTCGAGGCGAAGATCACGATCCCGAACACGAATATCGCCACGAAGGCGGCAATCACCGCCCAGAACCAGGGCTGGCGATAGACTACTACAGGCATTCTTTACTCCCCCCGGGGTAATACCTGCCGGCAGAGCCGGCCGGGGAACCCGAACAGGGCCCAGCCGTGCTTACCCGGCAAGGTCCGGGGGGGAAACAGGCCCGGACAGGAGCGTAGCGAGCGATGAGTACCGCCGAGATCGTGTTGTGGGTCCTGCTAGCGCTGCACGCGCTCTCGATCGTCGACGTCTGGATGTCCCGCCTGAGCCGCACGGCGCAGGTGCTCTGGACCTTCGTCCTGCTCTTCATGCCGGCGGTCGGCCTCTTCGCCTGGGTCCTCACCCGCCAGTCCGCCCACCGGCCGCTCCCGGACCTCCCGAGCGAGCCGGCGGCGTAGACTTCCGAACCGTTATTCACCGCGGAGACGCAGAGAGCGCGGAGAGAACCCGAACCAGAACCAGACTAACCGCCAAGACGCCAAGACCGCAAAGAGGAACCAGAAGGGACAGACTCCGGGGCCGCTGTTCCGTACTCGACAGGCGAGCTAGGCCCATCCCTCTTGGCGAGCTTTGCGTTCTTGGCGGTTCAATACAGTTCCGGTGCTCTCCGCGTGCTCCGCGTCTCTGCGGTGAATCCCCGGTCCCCCTACCGGCCGGTCCCCCTACCGGAAGGTGAGCGTGTAGACGAAGCCGGCGCCGGCGTCCCACTCATCGTCGCCGAGGAGGCGGTCGATGAAGCCGATCAGGAGCAGGTGGTTGCCGAGCTGGTGCCGGAGCCGCAGGGTGGCGCGCTCTGCGGCGTCTTCGCGGACCGCGTATTCCAGGAAGAGGTCGACCTTCGCCCGGTGGTAGAGCGCCGGGAAGTAGAGGCCGCCCATGAAGAGGTGGCGGTTGTTGATGCCGCGGCCCACTTCGAAGTAGCCGTCGACCTTGTTGGGGAGGATCGGCTGTGAGGCGTCGAACGACCACCCGAGGTTGTGCCCGTCTTCCGTGACGTGCAGGAGGGAGTAGCCGACGTACCCGCCCCGGAACGGTGCCTGGCCGCGCGCGTAGAAGCCATGGTGGCCGCGCCGGCGGAGCGCCTGCGTGTCCATCAGGTAGGCGACCTGCTGCCGGAAGCCGTCGAAGTTGCGCTGCAGCACCACCGCGTCACTCGCCTGGAGCCCCAGCAGGGTGCCGATGTCGTTGTTGTTCGCCGGGCCGAGGAAGAGGTGCTGGCGGCCGGCGATCACCTCTCCGTGGTGGCCGCGGAGGTGGAGGAACGCTTCGCTGAGGTCGTGCTGGCTCCGGCTGCCGTCGACGAGCGTGTACCGGTAGCCGATCTCTCCGTAGACGTCGCCGGAGACGCCGGAGAGGCGGACCCGGGCGCCGGTGGCGCTGCTGCCGTCCGTGAGGAAGCCGTACGGCTCGAACCGCCAGAGGACGTTGTCGACGCCCTCATCGGTCGGGTACGGCGGCTGCACGTTCTGCGGAAGGAAGATCTCCTCCGGCCGCGGGGCGGGCCGGCCGGTGCCGGTCGCCTGGGCGAACTGTCGGCCCAGGGCCGGGCGCATGCCGAACGCCTTCGCCCCGAACTTGCCGGGCGGCAGCGGCTCGCCGCCGCAGTCGTCCTCCCCGTGCGGCGCCGGCGTTCGCCGGCCGCCGTTCAGGCCCAGCACGCTGCGGATGGCATCGTCTGCCGCGAACTGCTGCTCCTGTACCGTCTGGTGCTCCTGGGTGCCCGGGTAGGTCTGGAGATGGTCCTGCTCGTTCTGGAAGAACGGCTGGCGCACGCCGCCCGCGAACTCCGCGTTGGCGACCGGATAGGCGCCGCCGGGGGCCTGGTTCGGGCGGACCGTGGTCCCCTGCCCGGAGCGCAGTGGGATCACCGGATCGCCCGGGTTCTTCCGCAGCAGATAGCCGCTCTCCCCCTCCCCGCGGGCGGGCAGCGCCGGGGTGAAGGTGACGGTACCGGTCTCCCGGTTGAAGCCGGTGATCGAGCGGACCAGGTTGGCAAACGGGCCGTCGGTGAACTGGATCTGGCCGCCGGTCCAGTCGACGGTGCTGTCCTGGAGCACGTCGTCGACCAGGGTGGTGCCGGACACCTGGTCCGCCACCCCCGCGGAGATCGGGTTCGAGGCGCTGGCGACGAAGACCAGGCCCTGGTAGCAGCGGACGAGCGTCTTCTGACCCTGCTCGTCCACTTCCAGCGTGAGCTGGGTTCCGCGGACCGCCGCCACCGCGTCGCCGCCGCTGATGGTGCCGGGCGACTTGTAGTTCGCGTGCACCTTCCCGCGCACCACGCGCACGTCGCGCTGGCGGCGGCTGGTGACCACGATCTCCGTCAGCTCGCCCAGCGTGAGGAGGCTGCCGTCCGAGAACTTGAGCCGCGCGCCGGAGCGGCCGGCGGTGCGCACCCGGTCCCCCACCTCCAGCGCGTCGCCGAGCCTGGCGTCGACCAGCGTCTCGGTGGCCGGTTTGCCCCGCTTCACCACGCGCACGACCTGGTTCAGGTTCGCCGCGGTTTGCGCGTGCGCCGCCGCTGCGCCCAGCAGGAGCGCCAGCGCGGATGAGCCCGCCACGATCTTTTTCATTGGTGTTCCTTCCCTACTGCGTTCCGGTCCGCGCCCGCGGGCGCGCAATCTGGTCCCGGTACACTCGCCGCCGCCCTGTCGCGCCCCGCCTCTCCCGGCGGAGCTCCACCGCCGGCCTGAGGGCGCGCCAGCTCGATCGAGTAGACCGGCATCGGCTCTTTCCGGCCCCGGACCACCGCCGTCCCCCGGGAGACGGTCGGCGCCAGGTCTCCAGCCGCTTGCTTCGTTGCCTCACTAATAAGGATCGTTGTACCGAACTCCTTGTTCATTCCTTCCAGCCGAGAAGCGACGTTCACCACGTCGCCGATCACGGTGAACTCGGCGCGCTCGCCCTGGCCGATCTCGCCAACCGTGGCTGGCCCGCTGTGGATGCCGATGCGCGTCTTGAGCGGCGGCTTGCCCCGCATTTCCGGTGTGCGCTGCCAGGCGTTGAGCACCTCTTCCATTTCGATGGCGCAGCGAACGGCCCGCGCGGCGTGATCCGGCTGCCGGTCTGGGAAGCCGAAGTAGGCCATCATGCCGTCTCCCATCAGCTTGTCCATCGTCCCGCCGTGCTTGAACAGGATCGGGAACATCACGGCGAAGTAGCGGTTGAGCAGCTCGCAGATCTCCTGACTCGACATCGTCTCCGAGAGGGTGGTGAAGCCCTGGAGGTCGGAGAAGAGCATGGTGATCTCGCGGGTTTCGCCACCGAGCTCCGGCCACTCGCTCAGCTTGTCCGCCACGCCGGGGCCCACGTGCCGGCTCAGCACCCGCCGCACCCGGAGCTGTTCCTTGCGCTCGCCGAAGTACATCACCACCGACTGCGCGGGTACGACGATCAGGACCCCGACCGTGGCGGTCACCGGCTCCAGCCAGACGCCGAAGTCCGCCAGCAGACGCGGCGTGCCCCACCAGAGCAGCCCGATGGCGCCCGCGCCGGCAGCCACCAGCGGCACGGGACTCAGGGCTCGGCCGACCAGCGCGAGCAGCAGGCAGACGCCGGCGAGCAGCAGCACCCGCAGCCACTCCGGGGCGTTGGACGGTGGAAGGCCCTGCAGCGCCGTCTGCGTGATGTGCGCCTGCAGCTCTACGCCCGGCATCTGGAAGCCGTCCTCTTCCGAAGAGCGGACCGGCACCCGGTGGAAGTCCTGCTTCACCTTGGTCGCGTCGCCGATCAACACGATCCGGTCCTTCAGCCGCTCCGCCAGGATCTCCCGCTCCGCCGCGCGCTCCGGCTCGAACGCCAGGTAGACGTCTTCGTAGCCGATCACCGTCCCCGGCCCCGCGGGCGCTCCCCTGGGGCCGTAGAACCAGATGTAGCTGGCGTCGCGCCGCGCGTCCCACGGCTGCTTCGCCGGTCGCCGGCCGAGGAACGTCCCGGTCTTTGCGAGCTCCTCCGTCATCACCGTCTTGGGGTTCGCGCCGGAATAGGCGGCGGCCGCGGCAACGCCGAGCGTCGGGATCAGCGTGTCCTCCCCGGTGTCGTAGTCGATCCCGGGAAACGCCCACCAGAAGCTCCGGACCGTCTTGTCCGAGTCGAGCGGCACGTTGACGACTCCGATCCCGGCTGACGCCTCATAGAGTGAAAACTCGGGGTAGCTGATGTCGATCGTGCTCTGCGCCAGGTCCTTCTTGTTGCCGCGGTCCTCCACTACCGCCAGGATCACCCGCCCGTGGCGCCGGATCGCCTCGGCGAGCCGGGGGTCCGCCTCGGCGTCCTCGTCCGCGAAGAGGAGGTCGAACACGATCACCTTCGCACCGAGACGGCGAAGGTTGTCGAGCACGCGCGCGTGGAAGGCGCGCGGGTGGTCGGTCCACGAGAGGCCGCCGGGCGGGGTCTCCACCCGGGAGAGCTGCTCGAAGGTGTCTTCGGAGATCTGCACGACCGTGACCGGCCCGGGCCGGACCGACCCGCCCCCCGCGTTCTGCGCCCGCGCGGTCATGCCGAGGTCGAACGCGGTCCCCTCCACCTTCAGCAGCAGCGGGTTGCCGCCGCGGTGGAGCTGCGCCTGCAGCGTGTACGCCGCCACCACGGCGACCAGGGCCACGGCGAGCGTGGCGACCCGCAGCCAGCCGGCGCGGCTGAGCGCGCGGCCCAGATTGCTTCCAGGGGCGGACACCAATGGGGATCCTTACTTCTTCCCGGACGACGGCCGCGTCCCGCACCCGGTGCCCCGGACCGAAACGTCGACCGAGCTTCGCCGCGGATCGGAGGAGCGGATGACGAGCGATTCGGAGAACGTGCGGCGCCTCGGCGGGATGAACCGGATCGTCACCTGGAGCGACTCGCCCGGGGCGAGCGTATAGGGAACGCCGCTGACGCCCTGCGCGAGCACCTTCTCCTTTCCGACGTAGAGCGTGAACGGCGCCTCGACCGGGCCGATCGTGCCGTTTAGCTCTCCCTGACCGGTGTTCTTGAGCGTGATCCGCTTCTCCGCGTAGTAGGTGACGCGGATGTTGCCGAACTCGACCCGGGTGGGGGTCACTACCAGGCGGCCGGCCCCCCGGAAAACGATCTCACCGCATGGCTCGGCAGCGCGGTTGCCTGCCGCGTCGACCGCCTCGATCGTGACGCGGTACCCGCGGAGGCTGCCGGTCTTGTTGCCGGCGAGCGTTACCGAGCCGTGGTAGAGCTCGCCGCCCTTCTCCGGCGAGAGCGTCACCGTAATGGTGCCGTCGCCCTTCCCCTTGCCGGTCTTCCTGACGCCGCCCGGCACGAGCCGGGCGACCACCCGCTCCAGCCCCTCCGAGTCGAGGATCCGGGCGCTGATCCGAACGGTGCCCCCGGTGGCCGGAAGCTCCCGCGGATCGACGGTGCAGTCCGAGATCCGCGGCAGGTCGGTAACTACAAACTCCCCGCAGTCCTGCGTCGCCACGTTGCCGGAGGCGTCGGTGGCGCGGATCACCACCTCGTACCTCGCGGTTTCCGCGCCCTCGTTGGCGGGGGCGTCGAAGTCACCCACGTGGGTAATCTGCAGGCCCTGCCCCAGCGGCCCGCGCTTACCGCGGATCCGTGGGTTCGGGTCACCCAGCTCGATCGTCTCGGTGCTGCCGTCCGGGCTGGTGATTACCGCTTCCACCCGGTTCAGCGCCTCGGAGTCGGTGACGCTCGCCTGGATCCGCACCCGGCCCCCGGAGGCGAGGAGCTGCCGCGGGCTGGCATCGCAGAAGTGAATCTGCGGCGGGGTCCGATCCGCCGCGCCGACGGTAAAAGCGCCGAGCGACCTCCGGCTCACGTTGCCGGCCGCGTCCTGGGCCAGGACCTCCACCCCGTAGGTGAGCGTCTCTTCCGTGGTGTTCGCCCCGGCCGTATAGGTCCCGGTGTAGACGTCGTTCGCGCCGGCAGTGAGCGTCACCGTTGCCGTGGTCTCATCCGGCAGGGTGACGTGGGCCTTTGGACCCACCACCCCCACGTTGTCGGTGATGATCGCGCGGATCGTCACCGTGCCGCCTTCTTCCGAGAGCGCGACCGGGTCGAGCGTGCCGCTCTCGATCACCGGGGGATCGAGGTCCGCCCCTTCCACCGTGAAACCGCCGGCCGCGGACCTCCCCACGTTCCCCTGCGCGTCTGCCGCCTGGATCTCCACCGAGTAGGTCTTGGCATCGCGGGCCGTGTTCGCGGGCGCGGCGTAGGTGCCGCGGTAGACCATCGCCCCGGTATCGAGCGTCAGCGCCGCCTCCGCCGTGGAGGAGTCGGGCAGGGTGATCACCGCCTTCGCGGAGGCGACCCCCACGTTATCGGTGATGCGCGCGGAGATGAGGACCGGGCCGCCGCCGGAGGGCATACTGCGCGGCATGAGATTTGCCTCGGTAATCACCGGCGGCTGCGCGTCGCCGGCGGCCACTTCGAACGTGCCGCACGGCTCCGTAGCGAGGTTCAGGGCGCCGTCTTCCGCGCCGATCTCGACGCTGTAGGTAGCAGCCGTCGAGCCACTGTTCGCGGCAGCGGTATAGGTCGCCTCGAACGTGTCCCCGCTCGTCCGGGCGAGGAGGATCGTCTCGACCGTCAGGTCCGGCCGCGTGACCTTTGCCTGGACCCGGGTCACCCCCACGTCGTCCGTCGCGTCCGCGCGGATCACCACGTCACCGCCGGACGCCGGAAGCGATCTCGGCGTCACGCTGCAGTTGGAGAGGGACGGCGGGGTGGCGTCCCGCTGTACCCTGACGTCGCCGCAGCCCGCGCGGCTGGTGTTTCCGGCCGCGTCCGCGACTTCCACCTCGACCCCGATCGTCATCTCCACCGGGCCGCTATTCGCGGGCGCGGTGAAGGTGCCGGAAAAGGTGTCGCCCGTGGCCCGGGCGAGCGTCACGCGCTCGTCGCCGGCGGGCAGGTGGACGATCGCCTCCGCCTTAGCGACGTCGACATTGTCCTTCGCCTCGAGAGTCACCGTCACCGTCCCGCCGGCGGGTCCCAGCACGGTCGGATCGAGCGAGCAGGAGGGGATCAGCGGCGCCTGGCGGTCGACGTACGCCACCGTGAAGTCGTAGCCCGAGCTGGCATTCTGGGTGACGCCGGCGAGCGCGGCGTTTCCGAACGGATCGACGCTCACCGCCAGCGCCTCGTCCTGCGGCACGCTTCCGGTCAGGCTGCCGTTCAGGATCGTCGGCGGCAGCAGGTCGCCATTCGGCGCCAGCTCGAGCAGGGCGAAGTCAAAGCCCGAGCCGGCGTTGTGGAAGCGTCCCGCGACGTAGATGCGGTCACCCGGCCCGATGAAGACGGCGTTCCCCTGGTTGTCCGGTGCCTCGGTCTCGGAGCCGCGGATCCGCTTCGTAAACGAACGGGTGCCGTCCGCGGCGAGCAGTTTGTCAATGCGAATGTCGGAGTCGCTCGAGCCTTTATGGAAGCCGGCAGCCACCACCGCGTCGGTGCTGTCGACCGCCACGTCGAGCACTTCTGCGTGGTCCCCCGTGCCGGCATCCGGCTGGGACGACCACACGAAGTTTCCGTCCGCAGCGAGCTGCAGCACGTAGAACTGGCTCGCGCCGGCGGTAAAGAGCGTGCCGCCCACGACCACGCGGCCCTGGCTGTCCACCACGACCGAATTCGCCCGCGTCGTGACGTCGCCCGTCCCGCCCGCGTCGGAGTAGTCCCAGAGGTCCTCCCCCGTGCTCCCCTGGAGCTTCAGCACGTAGAAGCTGGACCCGCCTTCCGTCATCAGCGTGCCCACGGCGACGATATCTTCCTGGTCGCCCCCTCCGGTGACCGTCCCCGCTCCGGCCACGTCGAAGGCGAAGTTCCCCACGGTCCGGGAGCTGATGAACCGCCGCCAGCCGAGATCGCCTTCCCGCCCGGAGAACTTGACCACGGTGAACGACTGGACCCCTCGCCCATCGGTGCTGTAACCGGCGGCGACCGGGTTCTCCACCGCGTCGAGCGTCAGGCTCAGCGCCCGGTCGTTCCCGCCGCGGTCCGGCAGCGTCTTGGCCCAGACCGGCGTGCCGTCCGGAGCCCACTTCGCCACCAGCAGGTCCTCTCCCGTCGCCGGATCGCTCACGTAGCCCGCGACGAACACGGAGCCGTCGCGGCCGACCTCCACGTCGGCGCCCGCCGCGGAGCCGCCCGACGCGCTGATGGTGCGCGACCAGAGCTCCGCGCCGCTGGGCGCGTACTTCACCACCACCAGCTCCGTGCCGCCGGTCAGCGACTCGACCGCGCCCGTTGCCACTACGTTCCCCTGGTGATCGGTCTCCACGTCGGCCGCCCGCTCCAGCCGGGAGGTCTCGCTGCCGCTCAGGGTCCGGACCCACGCGAAGGGCGGCGGGGTCTCGGCGACCCCGACACGTGTAGGAGCTGCGGTGCGACGGCTGGGGAGCCGCCGCCTTTCCGAATCCGCGACCCCGGCCAGGGCGACCGCGGAAAGGCCGGCGACGGCGAGGGTGGCGAGCAAGCGAGAGCGGCGGTTCACGTTCCAGGTTCCTTAGGACGAATTCGGGGCGGCGGCGGGACCGCCGGGCGGCCGCTCTCCGGCTGGGGTAGGAAGCGAGCGGCCTTTCCGAGGTTCACGGCGGCGCGGCCCGCTCCCTCCTGCGGCGCCCGTTCGCGGACGCCGGCAAGCCATCCGGGCAAGGAGCCGTCAGGTTTGGACCGGGAGCGAAGCTGCCAGACTGAGAGCGGCGCCTAAACCCAGGACGCTCCGAGCGCCTGCCGGTTTGGTCACTACCACTCAGATAGCGTGCGGGGAGGGCGAAGCAAGACCTACCCGCTCCAGGAAAACAGACAAAAGGGCCACGGGACCGATGAAAGATCGAGGGAACGCAAAGGAGATCCTGCTGGTGCACCCGGACACCCGCTTTCGAGCCACCCTCCGGCAGGTGCTGGAGGAAGCAGGGCACCGGGTGGAGGTGGTGGCGGACGCGCCCGCCGCGCAGGAGCGCTTGCGAGCAGAGCCGCCCCCCGCGCTGCTGCTGCTGGGAGATGGAATGCCGCCCGAGAGCGTGCGGCGGCCGGGAGTGCCGGTCATCCGCCTGGTGGGCGGAGCGTCCGCCGCCGGGGAGACCGCGGAAGTCGCCGTGCTCGAGCGGCCGCTCGACGTCGATGAGCTACTCACCACGGTGCAGCAGCACCTGCCGGAGTAGCACCTCGGAGTGGGAGAGTGGGCGCAAGGGAGAGTGGGCGCTAGGGAGAGCGGGAGAAACCGCTGCCGGGGAGCGCCCTCGCCTGGCGAAGGGCCGCCGCCGTAACCATCTGCCTTGGAGTAAGAGCCGGAATCGCCGTGCACGGAAGGTTCGACTTTAGCCTTTAGCCTTCTGCCTTTAGCCTTTAGGATCCCTCATCGTTCATCCTTCATCCCTCTAAACAGGAGGGACTCGCTCCGGCGGACGGCAAACTGAAGGGCGATTTCGCCTTTCCGCTCGCCCGCCGCGAGCCAGGAGCCGACCGTGGACAGCTCTCTCGACCGACGACAGTTCTTCGCCCGCTCGGGCGCCGCCGCGGCCGCCGCCGGAGCGGCCGCGCTGGCCCGACCCGCCGAGGCGGGCTCCACCCCCCGGAAGCCGTTCCGCTTCTGCCTGAACACCAGCACCATCCGCGGGCAGAAGCTGCCGCTCGAGGAGGAAGTCGACCTTGCCGCGCGCGCCGGCTACGACGCCATCGAGCCGTGGATCGGGGAGATCGACGACTACGTGAAGCGCGGCGGCTCCCTGCGCGACCTCGCCCGACGGATCTCGGACCGCGGCCTGACGGTGGAGAGCGCCATCGGCTTCCCGGAGTGGATCGTCGAAGACGAGGCCCGCCGGCAGCGGGGCCTGGACGAAGCGAAGCGCTCGATGGAGCTGGTCAAGCAGCTCGGCGGCAAGCGGATTGCCGCGCCGCCGGTCGGCGCCCAGGGCCAGAACGACGCGCTGATCGAGCTTCCCCGCGCCGCAGAGCGGTACCGCGCGCTGTGCGAGCTGGGGCAGCAGATGGAGGTGGTCCCGCAGGCGGAGGTGTGGGGCTTCTCCCGCAACATGAGCCGGCTGGGCGAAACTGCCTTCGTGGTGATCGAGGCGGGCCATCCGTTCGGCTGCATCCTGCCGGACATCTACCACCTCCACCGCGGCGGCTCCGGCTTCGGCGGGCTGCGCCAGCTCTCCGGCGAGTCGGTGCAGGTCTTCCACATGAACGACTACCCCGCCGAGCCCCCCGCGCCGCAGCTCAACGACGCCCACCGCGTCTACCCGGGCGACGGCGTGGCCCCGATCCCCGCGATCCTGCGCAGCCTGATCCACCCGGACCGCACCCTCGTCCTCTCGCTGGAGCTGTTCAACCCGGACTACTGGAAGCAGGACGCCTTCCAGGTGGCGAAGACCGGCCTGGAGAAGATGCGGAGCTGCGCCGCGAAGGCGCTGGAGCAGCGCTCCGCCTGACGGCCGGCGCGGGGTGACGATGGCTTACCTGGTGATAGAGCGGTCGGGGAACAGGGAAGAAATACGCCGGGTCGAGCTGGATGCCTTGGAGAAAGGCGACTTCGCGGGGGCTGACTTGCGGCAGTGTGTCTTTCGCCTCCGGCCGACCGCTTCCGATTTCATGCTTCTCGCGGCCATCGGCGCGATGGCGATCGCGGCCGTAGGGTTGACCATCGCGTTCGATCCGGCCGGACCTTATGATGCGGTCTCCATCGCTCTGTTCCTGTTGATGGTGTTGTCCCTGTCCCTCGGCGGCGCCTGGTACAAGCTGGCCCACCTTCGGAGCCTCTCCTTTCTGGCGCTCTTCGTCTTCGCCACCATCGGTTTCGCGGCAGCGTCTCGGGATTATGTGACGACTCCCGCCTTCGTCCCGCTGCTGATCGGATACCTCGTCCTGTCGTCGATCGCGGTGTGGGGAATGAAACGGTGGGGCCGACGTGAGAAGCCGGCCAGCATGAGATCGGCTAACCTGGCCGGCGCTGATCTGACGGGCATTCAGATCGAGATCGGCTCCGGCATGGCCCTCTCTCACGCGGATCTCACCGGAGCGCGGATCGAGGGGGGCAAGCTGGTGAACGTGGATCTCCGGGACGCGCGCCTCGACGGGGCGTTGATGAACGGGATCCGCATTCACCAATCTCGGCTGCAGAATGCCAGCCTGGAAGGAGCGTCCCTCGCAAACGCGGAGATCAACCGGTGTCGCCTCGACGGCGCCAACCTGTGCCGGGCGGACCTCCGGCAGGCCGCGATGAAATCGGTCGACGCCCGGGGTGCAAACCTGGAAGAAGCGGATCTGCGCGGGGCCGACCTGCGCTACTCGCAGCTGGTTGAAGCAAACCTGTCGGGAGCCCGCCTCGAGGGAGCGGACTTGCGCTGGACCTCCCTCCGGGGTGCCAGGCTGGACGGGATCACTCACGATACGCAGACCCGTTGGCCGCGGGGGTTCACCCCACCCGCGTAGCTTCCCGGGCTCCTGCGGAGCACCCCGAGACAGGAAGGCGGAAGCTGCTGGACTCCCACCGGCGCGAGGACAGTTTCTCCGCGGCGGGATAGTCTGTTGTAGGAGCCTCCGTAGTATCACGTGGGCGCGCTCTACGCGTGAGGAGACAGGTGGATGGAACAGGAAGACCAGAGCTACAGCCGGCGGGAGCTGATGAAGAAGGCGGCCGGGTCCGCGGCGGCGGTGACCGGGCTGGCGGCGGCGGCCGCGGTCCCGCGGGAGAGCACGGCCGCCGCACAGGCGGTGAAGCCGGGCCGGCCGAAGATCGGGTGCGTGAGCTGGTGCTTCCACGGCTTCGAGGGCGGCGCCGACCCGACCGAGTCGATCCGGATCATGGGCGAGCTCGGCTTCGAGGGCACCGACCTGATCCTGAACGCCCGGGAAGACATCACCGACTTCTGGACCGACGCGAAGATCGGCGAGCTCCGCCGTCTGCTCGACCGGCACAAGATGGAAGTGGCGCAGTTCGTCATCTTCCAGCCGGTGGTCGAAGGCCTCACCAGTACGAACCGCGACGAGCGCGAGCGGAACCTCGACTACTTCGAGGCGGGGGTCAAGATCGGGAAGAAGCTCGGCGCGCCGATCGTCGACATCGTGGCTCCCTGGGCGCGAGAGCTGAACCCACCCGGAGGCGGGTACCTCCCCCGCTACTACGACCTCCCCAACCCGCAGCCGGGACAGAAATTCCACATCGAGATCGCCCCCGGCTTCGACTGGGACGCGCTCTGGGCGGCGTACGTCCAGACCACGAAGGACTGCCTGGCGCGCGCCAAGGCACACGGCCTGAAGCTCACCATCGAGCACCACACCCACACGATGATCCCGGACGCCGTCTCGTTCCTCCGCCTCTGGGATGCGATCAAAGACCCGGCGCTCGGCTACAACCTCGACACCGGCTGGACCCTGAGCCAGCGGGAGTACCCGCCGGTCGCCATCCACAAGACCAAGAAGCAGTTGATGAACCTGCACGTACGGGACATCGACGGCATGATGCGGAGCTTTATCCACGTGGGCGATGGGGTGATGGACTTCAAGGCAGTCGTCGACACGCTCAAGCAGGTCGGCTACAACGGCTTCATGTCGATCGAGCAGGACAAGTGGCCCGGCGACATGAAGGCGACCTGCGCCCGGTATCTCGCGATGATGAAGGAGTATCGGGGGTAGCGAGACGGGAGACGGGAGAGGGAAGAAGAAAGACTTCCGCCCTGCGCTGGCCTCGCCGCACCGTGTCTCCACCGCCCGCGACCACGGCAGCTTCTCACGCGGCCTCACCCCCGGCCCCTCTCCTGCGAGGAGAGGGGAGCTATCGGTGCGGAGCCAGCCTGCTCCCCCTTCCCTCTCAGGGAAGGTTTATCCGCCGAACGGGGGAGGGTTGGGGGGGGGGTTAGGCCGCGCCGAAGCGGTAACTCCCCTGTACTACTAACCGCGAGAATCTTGCCGGGAGGCCCAGATTCTGCCGGTGGTCCTCGCGAGCGTGGACCTTGCGAAGCGGGAGGGGCCAGTCTCGAGGCGTCATTGCTTCTCTTCGAGATGTAGCATCGAGCCCGCGACCCGACCCCGCGCCCTTGTGCCGGGAGGCAGCCCTCCCGCGACGCAGGCCCTCCGCGGCCTTTTTACACTCCGCTGCGCTCCGTTAGCAGGCCGCTGCGGGAGTAGGCTCCGGTAAGCTCATCCCGCGCCAGGAAGCGTAACCCGTGCCGACAGGCGAGCTCACGGGCTGCCTCCCGACCCTTCAAGCGACCACCCCTCACCAGGGGTGGTCGCTTGAGCCGCCTGGAGCGGCCCGTGAGTCGCCGCATTGCCACTACCGCAGGCCGCGAACGCGGAGCGCAGCCAACCGATGGGCACGCCCGGAGCAGTCCGCTAGCCCGAAGGGCGTGAAAGGACTGCGGGAGGGCCAACCACGCGGGAGGGCCGCTCCAGGCGGTGAGGGCGCGGGGTGAACACCCGGAGCGATGACGGTCTCGCCGAGAGAATCCTTCTCCCGCGGCCTTGAGCTTGGTTGCGGCATCAGCCGCGCTCTGTCCCTCTGTCCATCCGTCTCCGAAGGGTCCCGTTTGCGCGGACACCGTGCGCTCCACTATAATCGGGCCGAGTTTCTGGCCCGGAGCGGGAGTGGAGTAGAGGCGGAATGTCCGACACGTTCGACGTCATCGTAATCGGCACCGGCCACGCCGGGTGCGAGGCCGCGCTGGCGGCGGCGCGGATGGGACGTCGGACGCTGGCGCTCACCCTCAACCTCGACAACATCGGGCACATGCCGTGCAACTGCTCGGTCGGGGGTCCGGCCAAGGGGCACGTGGCGCGGGAGATCGATGCACTGGGCGGGGAGATGGCGGTGAATACCGACCTCACCCTCACCCACATGCGGATGCTGAACACCGGGAAGGGCCCCGCGGTGCAGGCGCTCCGCGCCCAGGCGGACAAGCAGCAGTACCAGGACCGCATGGGACAGGTGCTGCGGAGCCAGCCGGGGCTGACCCTGCGCGAGGAGACGGTCGCCGAGCTGCTCGTGGAGCCGGAGGCGACCGACGGCCGGTCCGAGCCGGCGTTCCGGATCGTCGGCGTGCGCTGCGAGACGGGGCGCGATTACTACGGCCGCGCCGTGGTGATCACCACCGGCACCTTCCTGCGCGGCGTCTGCCACATCGGCGAGGAGAAGGTCTCCGCTGGACGGCACGGCGAGGCGCCCGCGATCTCGCTGTCGGATCACCTGCGCCGCCTCGGCTTCCAGGTCTCCCGCTTCAAGACCGGCACCACGCCGCGGATCGCGCTGGAGAGCATCGACCTCGACCGGACCGAGCTGCAGCCGTCCGACGACGATCCGGAGCCGTTCAGCTACCTCCACGACCGCCTCCCGCAGGAGTCGCTGCTGCCGAGCTGGCAGACGTTCACCACGCCGGAGACGCACCGGGTGATCCGGGAGAACCTGCACCGCTCCGCCATGTACGGCGGCCACATCGAAGGGATCGGCCCCCGCTACTGCCCCTCCATCGAGGACAAGGTCGTCAAGTTTCCGGACAAGGAGGCGCACGGCATCTTCCTGGAGCAGGAGGGCTGGGAGACGAACTGGGTCTACGTGCAGGGGATGTCGACCAGCCTGCCGGCGGAGATCCAGCTCCAGTTCCTCCACACCATCCCCGGTCTGGAGCGGTGCGAGATGCTGCGGCCCGGCTACGCGGTGGAGTACGACTGCGTGCTGCCGACCCAGCTCCAGCCGTGGCTGGAGACGAAGCGGGTCCGCAGCCTCTTCCTGGCGGGGCAGATCAACGGCACCAGCGGCTACGAGGAGGCCGGGGGGCAGGGGCTGATCGCCGGCATCAACGCCGCGCTGCGCGCCGCCGACGAAGCGGCCGAGCCGTTCGTGCTCGACCGGGGGGAGTCGTACATCGGCGTGATGCTCGACGACCTGGTAACGAAGGGCACCTTCGAGCCGTACCGGCTGCTCACCTCGCGCGCGGAGCACCGCCTGCTGCTGCGGCACGACAACGCCGACCTCCGCCTCACCGCGAAGGGCCGGGCGCTCGGCCTGGTCACCGACGAGCGCTGGGAGCGGTTCCTGGCGCGGACCGCGCAGCTCTCGGAGGCGGAGGCCCGCCTGCGCCGCATCAACCTGCAGCCGGGCTTCTCCTTCACCGGCAGCCGCGGCCCGGTCACGCTGGAGAAGCAGACCTTCGGGCCGCAGTTCATCCGCCGGCCGGACGTCGACTTCCGCGTGATGCGGCGGGAGTTCCCGGCGCTGGGAGAGCTGCCGCGGCTCGCCATCCGCGACCTGGAGATCGCGATGAAGTACGAAGGCTACATCCAGCGGCAGCAGGACGAGGTTGCCCGGCAGCGCCGCATGGAGAGCCGCGCGATCCCGGACGACTTCGACTACGACGCGGTTCACGGCCTCTCGTACGAGGGCCGGGAGAAGCTGCGCCGCCAGCGGCCGCACAGCCTCGGCCAGGCCGCGCGCATCCCCGGCGTCACCCCTGCCGACGTCGGCATCCTGATGGTCGCTCTGGAAGCCCAACGCCGCCGAGCCGCGGTGGCCTGATCGGGAGGCTCCTTCAGCGGCGGAGCATCGCCAGCGCCACCGCGCGGCCTCCCTGCGAGCCGTTCACGGTGAGGTCTCCTCGGCCGTTGATGCCGCTCACTTCGGTGAGAAACGGCCGCCGACCCCGAAGGTGCCGCACGGCGAGGCGACGGACGGACTTCGTCCGGCCGCGGCTCCAGAGCCTCGGGCTGATCGGCCCCTCGAACGACGAGATCGTGTAGGCAATCACTCCGCGGTCATTGACCGCTGCTTCTACCCCGAAGTCTCGTGCCTTCTCCAGGGGCTTCGGCGCCGTGTCTCGCGGATACCGCCACCGTACCAGCCGGACCGGAACCGCCCACTCCCCCGTGCCGGCACTGCCTACGATGACTCCCTCCGCGTTGATATCCTGGGCGACGCTGTGACTGCCACCGGGGAGCACTCCCAGGTCTCGCATCACCCCGTCTTTCCACACGAACGCGTGGGTTTTCTCATCGGGCGTGCTCGCAGCGCCAACCACCACGCCGTCGTCGTTGAGAGCGAGCGCCCGGCTGGAGTGCCCGCCCAGCGTCCCCAGGTCCGTCAACACCCCATCTCGGTAGAGGAAGGCGTGCTCGTCCTCGAGTCGATCCCCGTTCTCATCTCGGCCGACGAGTGAGTAACCGACGGCGTGACCGGAGTCGTTTACGTCCAGCGCCTCGCTGTGTGACCCGCCGGGCAGCATGCCAACCTTCACCACCATCGCGCCGCGCGCCACGAATCCCTCGGTGGCGCTGCCGGAGGAGAACCAGCCGGCGACATATCCGGAGTCGCTGATGCTGTTGGCGACGCTCAAGCCCGGGTGGTCCGGCAGCACCGGACGCGCGCCGGACCGCCGGTCCCAGATGAAGGCGCGGTAGTCGCCGCCGGACGCTTCGGTCGAGAAGCCGACTACCTGGCGAGAGTCGTTGATGCCCTCTGCGAAGGCGCTTCCGTCCGGATGAAGGGACTCGATCGCAGAGAGTTGATAGCGGTCCCGTTCTCCCGCCACAGGCGCAGCTACGAGTAGGGGCAGCGTGACGAGCAGCGAGGCGCTAAAGCACGCTCGGACCCGAATCGAGTGCATCGGCAGAGTCTCCGGCCTGATTCACCGTTAGGCAATCTTCACTGCTAACGTCGGCGGAATTCCGCGAGGCCTCGAACAATCATCCGGCGGCGGCATCGAGGGCGAGGCCGCTGACGATGCTCGTGTAGAGGTCCTGCCGCAGGGGGACCCGCTCTTCCCCGAAGATCTCCCGCAGCAGCTCCTGCGTGCAGATGAGCGCGGAGGAGCCGCCCGCGAGCAGGACGCGATCGATCTCACGCGGCGCCAGGCCGGCCTTCGCCAGCGTCTCGTCGATCAGGCGGCGAATCTCCTGCAGCTGCTCCCGGAAGAGCGTCCGCAGGTCGGCGCGACTCAGCGGCTCCTCGATCGAGACCCCGTCCGCCTGGTAGGAGATGGTGGTGCGCTCCTCTTCGGAGAGCCGCACCTTCGCCGCCTCGATGGCAGCGAAGAGGTCCGGGCCGAGCCGGCGGGAGACCACCGTGTGGAGCGTCGCCAGGCGCGCGGCTCCCCCCGTGGCGGCGCTGGCGTTGAAGATGCGGCGGACCTCCGACGTGTACTCCTGCTCCGTGATGCGCCAGTTCGCGTCCGGGTTCACGAGCCGGTTGAAGAGGGAGCGCGGCAGCTCCAGTCCGCCGCTCCAGGTCTCGCCCTTGCCCAGGTGGTGCAGGAGCTTGTTCTCGAAGAGGATCCGGTCGAGCAGCGTCCCGCCGATGTGGCGGCCGCCGGTCGCCAGCACGGAGTAGCCGCTCCCGCCGGTGCGCGCGACGCAGAGATCGAGCGTGCCGCCGCCGAAGTCGAAGATCAGCACGGTGCCCTCCGACCGCTCGCCCGTGGCCGCATAGAAGTAGCGAGTCACCGCCTCCGGCTCGGAGAGGAACCGCACCCCGGTGAACCCGGCCAGCTCTGCCGCTTCCCGCAGCATCCCCTCGGCGCGGGCGTCGATCCCGGGGTCGGGGGAGAAGCGCACCGGGCGGCCCAGGGTCACCTGCGTCACCGGAGCGCCGGCACAGGCGTCGACCTGCTCCTTCACCCGCCGGAGGACGAGCGTGAGGAGGTCGACCAGCGTATAGGCCCTTCGGAACATGCGGAACTGCTCGTCCGGCGTCACCTCCGGCAGGGCGGACTTGAGCGCGCGGACGAAGCGGCCGAACGGATCGGCCTGGTACGCGGTCACCGCGGAACGCCCGATGCGGCGGAAGTCGTGGCGACTGAAGTAGAGCAGCGTCGGGAGCAGGCGCGGATCGGCGTTCGCCGGGTCGATCTCGCAGATACGGGTCCCCTCCGGGGCGGCGATCGCCGCCAGGGTGTTGCTCGTGCCGAAATCGATCCCACAGGTAGTCTCGTGCATAGTGATCTCGAGCTTCCGCCACGCGGGTGATCGAAGCTCCGGAGAGAGGGACGGCGGTCGCTAACGGGGTTCCGGACCGGCTCAGAGTAGCGGGTTCGGCGGCCGGGGTCCAGCGGCCGGCGGCGGCGGAAAGAAACCTGCAAAACGAGACTCACTTAACGTTGCGGCCCCGCGCAGACCCGTGGTAAACTCCACGCAAGTTCAGATCGAGTTCGTTCGCATTACCGTTCGGAAGCGCCAGCCCCGTCCCGAGAGTGCGAGAGCATTCCTTGAGGCGGGGTTTCTTGTCTGCCGGGGGGACAGTCGGACCGTCTGACCCTACGCGGCCGGGGTCATGCAGGCCGCCGTTAGGCCGGAACCGAAGACCGGTTACCGGTGAGGACTACCATGAGCAAGCGACTTTTCGTCGGCAACCTGTCTTTCCGCACCAGCGAGGAAGACCTGCAGGAAGCATTCGCTCCCTATGGCTCGACGAGCGCGACCATCCCCGTGAATGAAGAGGGCCGCTCGAAAGGCTTCGGCTTTGTCGACGTGTCGGACGAGCAGATGAATGCGGCGATCGACGCGTGGAACGGCAAGGAGCTCCACGGCCGGGCTATCAACGTCAACGAAGCTCGCCCGCGCCCTGAGCGCGGCGGCGGCGGCGGCTACGGTGGTGGCGGCGGCTACGGCGGCGGTGGCGGCTACGGCGGTGGCGGCGGCTACGGCGGCGGTGGTTACGGCGGTGGTGGCGGCGGCGGCCGGGACCGCGGTGGCCGCGGCGGCGGCGGCCGGGACCGCGGCGGCTGGTAAGCAGCTCGAGCGAACCCAAGACACGATCGGCCCGTGGGATCAGCTCCCGCGGGCCGTTTCACGTACCGGGTGGTCGCGGGAATACCCCACCGGGATGCCTCGCCGGCCGCCCGACCGGAATCCGGAAGCTGCACATCCCGCACCAGCGGAGACGCGGCGCGGATACACTAGTACTCCGTCAGGCCGGGATGAATAAGTGGATTTGGAAAGGGAGAGTGGGAGACGTCTGTTGCAGGTGAGCAAGTTGGCACGTTGCAGGTTGAGCTCCCCGGTGGGTGGGGTTCGGAACCAGGAACATGCCCACCGGGAACCTGCTCACCACAGCGAGGGAGCGGAGCTCCCACTCCCCCGCTCTCCCTGGCTCCCACTCCCACAGATCAGAAGTAGCTGGACACACCACTAGTTGCGCCGGTCAGCCCCGGCAGCATGACCGACGCCGCTGGACAACAACAAGATGAGCGAACCGAGCGAACTGAGCGAACCGACCACTCCGAGCGAAAACGGCTTTGCAGGCCTGGGCCTCTCCCCCACCACCATGGCTGGTGTGGAGCGGGCAGGCTTCGACAATCCGACGCCGATCCAGCGGGAGGCGATCCCGGTGCTGCTCTCCGGCAAGGACCTGATCGCCCAGGCGCAGACCGGCACCGGCAAGACGGCGGCGTTCGGATTGCCGCTCCTCGACCGGATCGATGCGGAGACGGCGACGCCGCAGGCGCTCATCCTCTGCCCCACCCGCGAGCTGGCGGTGCAGGTCTCGGAAGCGATCTACGCCTTCGGCCGCCCGCACGGCATCCGGATCGTCCCCCTCTACGGCGGGCAGCCGATCGACCGGCAGCTCCGCGCCCTGCGGGCGGGGGTGCATGTCCTGGTCGGCACCCCGGGACGGATCCTGGACCACCTCCGCCGCGGCACCCTCGCCCTCGACCGGCTGGGAATGGTCGTGCTGGACGAGGCGGACGAGATGCTCGACATGGGCTTCGTCGAAGATATCGAGATGATCCTGGAGGCGCTGCCGGAGGACCGTCAGACCGCGCTCTTCTCCGCCACCATGCCGGCGCCGATCCAGCGGCTGGCCCAGCGGCACCTGAAGGACCCGGAGCGGATCGTCATCGCGCCGGAGCCGCACAACGTGCCCCAGATCCGGCAGTCGTACTATGAGGTGATGCCGGCGCGGAAAGTCGACGCGCTCACCAGCATCCTCGACATGGAGACGCCCGGCCCCACGATCATCTTCTGCCGGACCAAGCGCGAGGCGGACGAAGTGGGCGAGCACCTGCGCGGGCGCGGCTACCTGGCCGAGAGCCTGCACGGCGACCTCGCCCAGCAGGAGCGGGAGCGCGTGCTGCGCCGCTTCAAGGAAGGGCAGACCGAGCTGCTCGTGGCGACCGACGTGGCGGCGCGGGGTCTCGACATCGAGACGGTGACGCACGTGGTGAACTACGACATCCCGTGGGACGCCGAGTCGTACACCCACCGCATCGGCCGCACCGGCCGCGCGGGTCGGGAAGGGGACGCGATCACCCTGGTCACGCCGCGGGAGCGCCGCCAGCTCAAGCTGATCGAGCGGGCGACCGGCGCCAGGATCGTGCCGGTGCGCCTCCCCACCGCCGCCGATATCGCGCAGCGCCGCCGGGAGCTGTTCCAGCAGACGATCCTGGAAGCGCTGGAGCAGGGCGAGTTCGAAGACTTCCTGGTGACGGTCGGTCAGCTCGAAGAGCAGTTCGACCCGGCGGAGATCGCCGCGGCCGCCCTCAAGCTGCTCTGGAAGCAGCAGCGCCACCAGGCCTCCGCTTCGGAGATGGAGGCGGAAGCCGGCCCGCCGCCGGAAGCCGGCATGGCGCGGCTCTTCGTCACCGTCGGCCGCCAGGACGGACTGCGGCCGACCGACCTGGTCGGCGCCATCGCCAACGAGGCGGGGCTGGCCGGCAAGGAGATCGGCACCATCGACATCATGGACCGCTGCGCCTTCGTCGAAGTGCCGAGCCACGCGGCCGACCGCGTGGTGAAGGCGCTCAACCGCACCACGCTGCGCGGACGCAAGCCGAAGGCGGAGCGCGCGCCGGAGGGTATGGCGGAGCTCCGCCCGGAAGAGCGGGCGCCGCGCCCGGAAGACCGCGGGCCTCGGCCGCCGCGCCCGGCGGGCCGCCCCCCGCGCCCGGCCGGACCGCCGGCGGGTCCGCGCGGAGCGGGACGGCCGTTCGGGAAGCCGGAGCGGCCCGCGCGTCCGTCATTCGGACCCAAGCCCAGCGGTCCGGGTGCGGGACCGAAGAAGAGCTTCGGGCGGAACCCTCGCAAGGGCTGGTAGCAGCCGGCTCCCTCCGGCTATGATACTGTTCCGTACGGTAACGAGGCATTGGCCGCGGAGGGGGACGTGCAGCGACGGGTGGTGGTAACAGGCATCGGGCTCTGCGCCCCGATCACCTGGGACGAGCTCCTGGCGGGGAGGTCGGGGCTCTGCGAGCCGGACGGCTGGCAGGTGCCGGACCTCCCGCTGCGGATCGGCCGGAGCCGCCGGGACGTCGCCGCGGAGGTGCGGGCGCTTCCACCCGGCGCCGGCGGCAGCTGGCGCCCGGACCGGCTCGATCCGGTGAGCCACTTCGCCCTGCTGGCGGCGCACGCCGCCCGGGAGGACAGCGGCGCCGGCCCGGAAGAGCTGGAGCGCGCCGCGGTGGTGGTCGCCTCCGCCATGGGGGGCGAGCGGACGCACGACACCTCCAGCCAGCACCTGGCGGAGCACAAGCTCACGGGGAAGCGAGCCCGGTTCTCTCCGTTCACCGCCCCGAAGCTGATGCCGAACGCCGCCTCCGCGAACGTCGGAATGCTGCTCGGCTCTCACGGCCCGAACGTCAGCCCGGCCGCCGCCTGCGCCAGCGGCGCCTACGCACTCGCCCAGGCCGCCGACCTGATCCGGCTGGGCCGCTGCGAGGTGGCTGCCGCGGGCGCCGCGGAGGCGCCGTGCGAGGAGATCTCCGCCCGGGTCTTCCTGGCGGGAGAGGCGCTCTCCCCCAGCGGCGAGTCGCTGCCGTTCCACCGGCGGCGCAATGGCTTCGTCCTGGCGGAGGGCGGCGCCGTGCTGATGCTGGAGGAGCTAGAGCACGCGAAGCGCCGCGGCGCGCGCATCTACGCCGAGCTGGCCGGCGCGGGACTCACGTGCGACGCCTACCACGTGGTGGCGCCCCATCCGGAGGGCCGGTACGCCGCCGCCGCGATGGAAGCCGCGCTGCAGGACGCGAAGCTGGCGCCGGAAGAGATCGGCTACGTCAACGCGCACGCCACCGGCACCCCGGCGGGTGACCTGGCAGAATGCCACGCGGTGCGCCAGGTCTTCGGGCCGCGCCCGCCACTGGTCGGCGGCACCAAGGGCGCCACGGGCCACCTGCTCGGCGCCGCCGGGGCCCTGGAGGCGGCGATCGCGGTGCTTGCCGTCTCTCGGGGAGTGGTCCCGCCCACGATCGGTCTGGACGCCGAAGGTACCGACCCGGAGTGCGCGGCGGGCGAGCTCGACTTCATCCCCGGGGAGGCGCGAGAGATACCGCTGCGCGCCGCCGCAAGCAACAGCTTCGCGTTCGGCGGCCACAACGCGTGCCTCATCTTCCGCCGCTTCGAGTGAGCTTTCCGCACAAACGCGAATCCGAACGGACGTGGATCCGAACAAACGCGAAGGCGCGAAGTTTACGCGAAGGACGCGAAGGGAACCGGCGGGAATGACACCATCTACACGGAAGCGGGGTTCGTCAGCCCGCGCAGGCGGGCTTTGCTTTATGTAGCGCCGAGTTTACTCGCGCGCGGGCCAGCGCGCCTTAACCCGGGTTCGCGTCCTTCGCGTAAACTTCGCCTCTTCGCGTTCGTTCGAAATCCCGTCTCTACGATGCTGATCTCCTACCACAACCACACCAACTGGAGTGACGGCGCTCCCACGCTGGCGGCGCAGATCCAGGCGGCGCGGGCCGCGGTCCTGGACGAGCTGGGCATCTCCGACCACTACGTCCTCGATCCCCGCGGGGAGGCGGTGGAGTGGTCGATGCCGGTCGACCTGCTGGGTGACTACGTCCTCCAACTCCGCGCCGCGGCGGCGGAGACGCGCGACCTGCGCCTGCGACTGGGGATCGAGGCCGACTTCTTCCCGGAGACGGTGGAGCGGCTGCGGGAGGCGCTGGAGCCGTATCCGTGGGACTACGTGATCGGCTCGGTCCACAACGTCGACGGCTCCCCGATCGACTCGTACTCCCGCGACTGGGAAGCGCTCTCCGAGGAAGGGCGGAACGACGTCTGGCGCCGCTACTGGGAGCGGATCCGGCAGATGGCGGAGAGCCGGGTGTTCGACTTCGCCGCGCATCCGGACCTGCCGAAGAAGTTCGGGTTCCGGCCGACGGTCGACCTCACCGCCGAGATCGAAGCAGCGCTCGATGCGATCGCCGCCGCCGACATGGCGATCGAGATCAACACCGCGGGCTGGAGCCTCCCGGCCGCGGAAGCCTACCCGTCGCCGGAGATCCTGCGGTCCGCCCGGAATCGAGGCATCCCGCTGCTCATCAACGCCGACGCCCACTTTCCGGAGTTCCTGACGCGGGATTTCGCCCGCGCCAGGGAGCTCGCCCGCTCCGCCGGCTACACGGAGCTGGTCCGCTACGAGCGGCGCCGGCGAATCCCCTACCCGCTCGACTGACCGCGCGTTTGAATGGCTGCCTTCTGCGGGTAAGCGAGGGATCAAGCAAAAGAAACGCCCGGGACGGTCCTCCGAAACCGTTCCCGGGCGGCGCGGCATCGATCCCGCGTAAGCTGCAGTGCTTCATTAGGCACCGGCCGCCTGCCTGGCAACCCGGCAGGCGGTCTCTCTTCGGGAATTATTTCCCCGGGCTAACGATGGACGTGCTCGACCTGGATCGGACGCGGGTGCTCGCGGCGGTTGCCGGACCGACGCTCGAGGGTGCGAACCTCTGCTTTCAGGAGCTGCCCCGGGCGGATCTCGCTCGCGCCTTCATGGCGGGAGCCCTGCTGGACGGGGCCGACCTGCGCGGTGCGGACCTGAGCGGGGCCGACCTGAGCGGGACCTCGCTGGTCGGGGCCAGCCTGCGCCGGAGCCGGCTGCGGGGCGCACAGCTTGCGGGCGCCGACCTGGAGGCCGCCTCGCTGCGCGATGCGGACCTGCACGCGGCGGACCTGGAGAATGCCGACCTGACCGGCACCAATCTCGAAGGCGCGGACCTGGAGAACGCGCGGCTCCTGGGGGCGAACCTGGAGGCGGCACGCCTCGATCGCTGCCGCCTGGCCGGGGCGCTCTACGACGAGTTCACCCAGTGGCCCGAGGGCTTCGACCCCGCCGCCGCCGGCGCCCGGCGCTCAGGACCAGCGTGAGCCGAGCGCCGCTCCGGCCGCGGCGGCGAGCACGCCGAAGAGCAGGCTCGCCGCGGCGTAGCCGGCCGCCTGGGCAGACTGCCCGCGGGCCAGAAGCTGGAGCAGCTCCACGCTGAAGGTCGAGAAGGTGGTGAATCCGCCCAGCACGCCGACGCCGAGGCCCAGGCGCACCGGCTCCGGCAGCCGCTCCCGGCCGACCGCGTAGAGGAGCCCGAGCAAGAACGAGCCGGTGATGTTGATCGCGAGGGTCGCCCACGGAAAGCCGGCCCCCACGCGGGCGGTGAGCCAGCTCCCCAGCAGGTAGCGCGTCACCGATCCGGCCGCGCCGCCGAGGGCGATCCAGAGCAGCGTCACGCCGGGCTCTCCGGCGGCTCGACCGCCTCCGCGCCGCGCCGCGCGAATTCGGCGCGGAAGACCTCGACCGTCGGCTGGTCGATCAGGGTGAAGCGGATCTCCCGCAGCACCGAATCCGGCCGCTCCGCGCAGAACCGCTCCGCCTCCGCCACCAGGATCGCGGCGCAGCGATCCTTGGGAAAGCCGAAGATGCCGGAGCTGATCGCCGGCAGCGCGATCGAGCGCAGACCGCGCTCCTCCGCCGCCGCCAGCGCGTGCGAGACCGCGCTCGCCAGCTTCCGATCCTCGTCGCCCTCTCCCATCCGCGGACCCACCGCGTGGATGACGTGCTTCGCCGGCAGCGACCCGGCGGAGGTCACGGCGACCTGCCCCACAGGGACCCTCCCGATGCGGTCGCTCTCCTGCTGGATCACGCGCCCGCCGCGGCTCACGATCGCGCCCGCCACGCCGCCGCCGTGCTGCAGGTGCGTGTTCGCGGCGTTCACGATCGCGTCGACCTCTTCCGCGGTCAGGTCGCCGTGCCGGAGCTCCAGCACCTGTCCGCCGGCGGCGCTCAGCCTGGCGACGACCCGGCTCATCGCGCTCCTCCGTCTCCGCCCAGCACGCAGCGCTCCGCCAGGGACGGCAGGTAGACGTTCCAGCCGAGCTCCGTCGTGATGCGCGCGTTCAGTGCCTGCCGCGCCTGCGGCTCGCCGTGGACCAGGAACGTCCGCTTCGGCGGGGTGGTGAAGTGCCCCAGCCAGCGCATGATCTCGCCGCGGTCGGCGTGGGCGGAGAGCGCGTCGACCCGCACCTTCCGCGCGCGGATCGGCACTTCCCAGCCGTAGGCCCGGAACATCTCCGCACCGTCCAGGATCGCCCGGCCCGGCGTGCCGACTCCCTGATAGCCGACGAACAGCAGCGTGGTGGTCGGCTCGGAGATGTGGTTCAGCAGGTGGTGGCGGATACGCCCGCCGTTCGCCATGCCGCTCCCGGCGATGATGATCCCGGGGCCCGGGCGGTCGTTCAGCGCCTTCGAGTCGTCCCGGGAGTGGAGGTAGCGGAAGTTGGGGCCGTCGAACGGCGACTGGCGCGCGTCCATCAGCGCGGACATCTCCAGGTCGTGGTCCTGCGCGTGACTGGCGAACATCGGGGTCACGCTCACCGCCATCGGGCTGTCGATGTAGACGTCCAGCTCGGTCGCCCGGCCCTGGCGCCAGATCTTGTTCAACAGGTAGAGCAGCTCCTGCGTGCGGCCGACCGCGAACGACGGGATCAGGATCCACCCTTTGTTCTTTACCGCCGTCTCGATCACCCCGATCAGCGTCTGCTCCACGTCCATGTTCGCGTGGTCGCGGTCGCCGTAGGTCGACTCGAGCAGCAGGTAGTCGGCCTGCGTCACCGGCGTCGGATCGGGGATGATGCTCTGGTCGTACCGGCCGAGGTCGCCGCCGAAGAGCACCCGCCCGGCGTCGGTCTCGGCCGAGACGAAGGCGGAGCCGAGGATGTGACCCGCGCGGATGAAGTGCGTGGCGACCCCCGGGACCGGCTCGAACAGGGTGTCGTAGTCGACCGGCTCGAGCTGCGACAGGCAGCGCCGGACATCTTCCTCATCGTAGAGCGGCAGCGCCGGGTGGTGGCGTGACCAGCCGTGGCGGTTCGCGTGCTCCGCCTCTTCCTTCTGCAGCCGTGCGGAGTCTTTCAGCATCACGTGGAGCAGGTCGCGCGTGGCCGGGGTGCAGTAGACCGGGCCGCGATAGCCGTGCTTCACCACGCGCGGCAGGTAGCCGGTGTGGTCCATGTGCGCGTGGGTGAGCACGACGGCATCGAGCGAGTCGGGCCGCACCGCGAACGGCTTCCAGTTGCGCTCGCGGATCTCCCGCGGCCCCTGGAAGAGCCCGCAGTCGACGAGCACCCGCTTGCCGGCCGTCTCGAGCAGGTGACGGGAGCCGGTAACGGTATCGGTCGCCCCGTAGAAGGTGATGGAGGTATCCACGATGCTCCAATCGAGAGAAGGTCGAGCGTCTCTATGGAGTAGTTCGGCCTCCGAGCAACCGACCCTTCCTGACCCGGTCTGTGAGGGCCTCGGGTGCGTCCTCCCGGAACGGACGAGGGAATGAATTCCCTCGCTGGGCGGCCTCCGGCCACGCGTCCTCCGGACGCCGGAACGAGGCCTTGCTGAGTCCCCGGAGGGGCTCCCCCGTCCGGGGGATAAAACCTCGTGCGGTTGTTGCCGCCGTTTCAACCGCCCGGAAACGGCCCCCCTACCCCGCCACGAAGCGCTCGTTCGGGGGGGGACCGCCTTCCCGGCGGACGCCGCGGTCGCCGTTGGCGGCGAGGTGGCGCAGGACCTGGTAGACCGTCTCCGTCTGCTCTTCCTCACCCAGCTCCGCCGCCAGCTCCGGGGCGGTGCGCGGGCCGCCGGCGCGAAGGGCTTCCAGCACGCGGCCCTGGAGGGCGATCACCCGCTCTGCCGCCTTCTTCCCGGCTTCCACCCCGGGCTGGTGGTAGGCGTTGATTCCGATGAGCGAGGCGTAGAGGCCGACGGCGCGATCGAACAGCGCGATGAGCCGGCCGAGCGCCGCGGCGTCGAGCCTCTCCATGGTGATAGTGAGCGACTCCCGGCCGTTCTCCGCCAGCGCTTCCCGGGTGCCGAGGAGGAAGCCGTGGAGGTAGTCGCCGCTGGTGGCGCCGGGCTGGACCTCGATCGACGGCCCTTCGCGGTCCTGCAGCACCTGGATGAAGGTGACGAAGAAGTTCACCGCCCCTTCCCGGAGCTGCTGGACGTAGGCGTGCTGGTCCGTGCTGCCCTTGTTGCCGTAGACGACGATGCCCTGGTTGACGCGGCGGCCTTCCAGGTCGAGCTCCTTACCGAGCGACTCCATCACCAGCTGCTGCAGGTACTTGGCGAAGAGGCCCAGGCGGTCCTTGTACGGGAGCACCACCATGTCTTTGGCCCCACGCCCCTCTCCGGCGTAGTACCACATCAGGGAGAGCAGCGCCGCCGGGTTCTGCCGGATCTCCGACCGGCGGGTGGCCCGATCCATCTCGGCGGCGCCGCGGAGCAGCGCTTCCACGTCGTACCCCAGCAGCGCGGCGGGGAGAAGGCCGACCGCGGAGAAGACGGAGGTGCGGCCGCCGACCCAGTCCCACATCGGGAAGCGGGCGATCCAGCCGCCGCGCTCCGCGTGGCGGTCCAGCTCGCTGCCGGCGCCGGTGATGGCGACGGCGTGGCGGGAGAAGCTGAGCCCCGCGCGGCGGTAGGCGGCCTCGGTCTCCACCATGCCGTTCCGCGTCTCCTTGGTGCCCCCCGACTTGGAAGCGACCACCACCAGCGTCTGGGCCAGCCCCTCGCCGAGCTCGCGGAAGATGCGGTCCATGCCGTCCGGATCGGTGTTGTCGAGGAAGAACGGGCGGAGCGGCTGCTCCACCGAGCCGAGCGCGTCCGCCACGAGCTGCGGCCCGAGCGCGGAGCCGCCGATCCCGATGAGCAGCAGGCTCCGGAAGCGGCCGCCCCGCTCCGGCGCCACCTCCCCCGCGTGCACGCGCCGGGCGAAGTCGCGGACGTGCGCGAAGGTCTGCTCGATCTCGCTCCGGATCTCCGGCGTCGGCGCGAGCGAGGCATCCCGGAGCCAGTAGTGGCCGACCATCCGGCCCTCGTCCGGGTTGGCGATCGCGCCCCGCTCCAGCGCCTCCATGGCGGAGAGCGCGCTCCGCATCGGCGCTTCCATCTCCGCCAGGAACGCCTCCGAGAACTCCATCCGGCTGATGTCCAGCGAGAATCCCTGTGCCTCGTCCGCGACGAGATAGCTCCGATACCGCTCCCATGCGCCTGGCATGCCCGACCTCCTGATCGACTTCGACCGGTAAGCGTATAACGACGAGGCGGGATCGTCCACCCTCGCCGCCGGCGCCCCGCCGCCCCTGGCGGCCCCCGCGAAGATTTCCTGTGATCCGGCTCTCTTCCACTAGCAACGCGGCCACAATCAGAATAGAATCATCTACAGAACGAGCCCTCTTGCTGAGGGCGCGAGCGAGCTTCTCCCGGGGGCCATCCAGACGAACTATGCCGCACCGCCTGCTTCGAGGATTTGGTCGTAAGGGTTCCCCGGAGCCGGAGCCGGCCTCGCCCACCTCGCCCTCCAACGCCGCGCGTCCCGCCGCGGCCCCGGTCGCCCCCGCCGTCGCTACCTCGCAGACGCTTACCGCGCTGGAGCTGGCGCGGGAGCTGTTCCGGGGGGTGGAGCACTTCATCCTTTCGACCCCGGACCTCGACACCCCGAGCTTCCTGAACCGGCTTCGGCGCATGTCCGCCCAGCTTACCGGGAGCGCCTCCCCGGACGACCTGGAGGCGCAGCGGCAGTGGGTCGCCGAGTCGCTCGCCGCCTTCGGGCAGCTCCAGCGCCGCTACCTGGCGGAGCGCGAGGACGAGCTGTGGCGGGTGCTGGGGATCTACGGCGAGCACCAGCGGATGGACGGCGCCGCCAACCAGCAGTTCCACGAAGGGCTGCGCGGCGCCCACGAGCGCATGGGCAACCTGATGCGGCTGGACGACCTGCGGCAGGTGCGGGAGCGGCTGGAGTCGGAGCTGCAGCGGGTCGACGCGCTGGTCGACCAGAAGGCGAAGTCGGACCTGGAGCGCGCCTCGCTGCTCGACGCGAAGGTGCGGCAGCTCGAGGCCGCCCTCTCCTCCGCCCGCCAGGAGGCGATGCAGGACCCGCTGACCGGCGTCTACCACCGCGGCGGCTTCCTCACCCAGCTCGAGGCGCTGCTCGCGTCCCCCACGCCCCTCGCGCTGGCGATGATCGACATCGACAACTTCAAGGACATCAACGACACGCTGGGCCATCTGGTGGGCGACCAGGTGCTGCGCTTCGCGGTGGAGCTGCTCGGTAAGGTGGCGCGGCCCGGCGACGTGATCGGGCGCTACGGCGGAGACGAGTTCTGCCTCGCCGCGCCCGGCATCCCGGCCGACCGCCTGGGCGACCGCTTCGACGCCCTCGCCTCCCAGCGGACGATCAACTTCCAGCTGGAGGAGCGCTTCTGCTCCGTCCGTCTCTCGTTCAGCGTGGGGGTCGCCAGCTCGGCGGCCGGTGACACGATCGAGTCGCTGATGGAGCGCGCGGACGGCGCGATGTACGAGGCGAAGCGGTCCGGAAAAGGCCAGGCGCGCGTCGCCCGGACTCCCGTTTCCGCCGCCTGACGTAGAACCGGAATCTCTAGCGGTACTGGAGTGGGAGAGAGGGCGAGTGGGTGAGCTTGAGAAGCTGCTGACGGGAGCGGGTCTCCCATTCCCCCACTCTCCCTTGCACCCACTCCAAACCGCTAGAAGTAGCGGGACACCACCAACGATGGGTATAGCTTTGCCATGATCGACCGGCGCAAGGCCCTCGGTCTCGCGGCGTCCGTGGTGGGGGCCGCGCTGCTTTCCCGCGGAGGGCGCGCGAGCATGGGGAAGAGCTCCGTCACGACCGGCAAGATCGAGATCCCGGAAATCTCCGGCGGCACCCTCACCCGGAACGGCGCCCTTCTCCTGGTGGCGGACGAAGGGAACGGCGTGTTCCTGTTCCGGGACGCGGCGAAGCGGCTCCAGTCCGGGAGCGTGAAGCCGAAAGAGGACGAGCGCCTCCGGCTGCTGATGGAGAAGCAGGTCGACCTGGAAGACCTGGAAGACGCCGCCTGGGACGAGCGCGGCAGCGCGTTCCTGATCACCTCCCACGCGCGCAGCAAGCGCGGCGACTCGCCGGAGCAGCGCTACCGCCTGGCCCGCCTCCGTTTCGACGCCACCGGCCTGCTCCTGAAGGCGGAGGAGACCGACGCGCTCTTCCAGGCGATCGTGAACGAGCTGCCGTTCCTGGCCGACGCGGTGCGCCGCCCGCCCGCCCGCTCCGGCCTGAACATCGAGGGGCTCGCCTGGTCGCCGGAGGGGCACCTCCTGATCGGCCTCCGCGCCCCTACCATTACCGAAAGCGTGGAGCGGGAGCACGGGGGACAGGAAGACGCCGTGGTGCTCCGGCTCACCAACCCGCACGCGCTCTTCGAGGAGCAGGGAGCGCGCGCCCTCCTCGCCGACACGGTGAAGCTCGACCTCCGCGGCCAGGGAATCCGCGGCATGTGCCTCGACCCCTCCCGGGAATTCTGCTGGCTCATCTCCGGCCTCTCCGCCGACCCGACGCACGACGTCCAGGCGCCCTGGGGCCTCTGGCGGTGGGACATGAAGGGCGCCGCCGTCCCGGCGAGCGTCCCGAAGGAAGTCGATCTGGAGACCCCGGAGACGGTGGCAGCGCTCGAAGTAGACGGTAAGCCGCACCTGCTCCTGATCGACGACGAAAAGGACGCCTGCCGCTACGCGCTCTTCCCGGTGCCGGAGGCGTAGGCTCCCCGAACCTATTTCACCACAGAGCGCACAGAGGACACAGAGAGGGGAACAGAGGGTTTTGGCCTGATCCGCTTCACGAGACCAGTGCTGCGGCCCCGGTCCGAACCGCATCCACCGCAGAGGCCGCGGAGAGCGCAGAGGAAACGCAGAGGGGAACCAGAGGACGGGCCTGCCGCGCCTCTCGAGTCCCGTACAGCGACCCCCGGTGATTCTTCTGCTGGTTCCCCTCTTTGCGTCCTTTGCGCTCTTGGCGGTAAATCCGGTTCGGATTCTGGTTCTCTCTGCGTCCTCTGCGTCTCTGCGGTGAGTCTGATTCCCAATGCCTCTCGATAGCCTCAACCGTGTTGGCGCGGTGGTGATCTCTGGCGTGCTGAACGCCGCCCAGGTGCGGGAGCTCCTCGCCGTGGTGGACGGCCTGGAGGCTGCTCCGGCGGTGCGGCGGCGGGCGGGGGAGACGTATGCGGTGCGGGACCTGCTGGCGCGAGCCCCGGCGGTCCGGGAGCTGGGGGAGAGCCCGGCCGTGCGGGCGCTGGTGGAGCCGCTGCTCGGACCGGACGCGCTGCTGGTGCGCGCGATCCTGTTCGACAAGCGCCCCGGCGCGAACTGGACCGTCGCCTGGCACCAGGACCGCACCATCGAGGTACAGGAGCGGCGAGAGGTGCCGGGGTTCGGCCCGTGGACGGTCAAGGCGGGCGTCCAGCACGTGCAGCCGCCCGCGGAGGTGCTGGAGCGGATGCTCGCCGTGCGCCTCCACCTGAGCGACTGCCCACCCGGGAACGGCGCCCTACGGGTGCTGCCCGGCTCCCACCGGCACGGCCTGCTCTCCCAGGCGGAGATCCGGGAGTGGGCCGCGGGCGGAGAGAGCCTCCCCCTCCCCGCCCGCGCCGGCGACGCCCTGCTAATGCGCCCCCTGGTGCTGCACGCCTCCTCCCCGGCCGTCACCGCCACTCGCCGGCCGGTGATCCACCTGGAATACGCCGCAGGGCCGCTCCCGGGCGGGCTCCGCTGGCGAGTGGGGGCTCCGAACCGGGACTAACCACAGAGCACACAGAGGACACAGAGAGGGGAACAGAGGGTTTTGGCCTGCGCCGCTTCACGAGTCCCGTGCTGCGGCCCCGGTCCGAACCGCATCCACCGCAGAGGCCGCGGAGAGCGCAGAGGGCACGCAGAGGAGGGAACCAGAATTCCGGCCTTGTTCCGCCGAACGAATGCCGTACAGCGGCCCCGGGGTTTGTCTCTTCCGGTCCCTCTGCGCTCTTGGCGTCTTGGCGGTAAGTCCGGTTCGGTTCCTCTCTGCGTCCTTTGCGTTCTCTGCGGTGAATCCCCGTTCGGTTCCTCTCCGTGCCCTCAGTGTGCTCTGTGGTGAAATCACCCGGCTCGCGTCAGGCCCTGGTCCGGCGGACCGCCTCTTCCAGGTGCTCTTCCATCTGGCTGACGATCGCGTCCCAGGTCTTCTCCTGGGCCTTCTCCAGCCCGCGGCGGGCGCGGTCGCTGTTGTCCTCTGCCAGCGCGGCGCGGACTGCCTGCACGTACTCCTGCGGGGTGCGGGCGATGCGGACGATATCGGCGTAGTTCTCCACCACGTCCTTGACGGGGGAGCTCACGACCGGCTTGAGGCCCGCGAAGTACTCCAGCGTCTTGGTGGGGCTCAGGAAGCGGGTCGCCTCGTTGTCCGCGAACGGGACCAGCGCCACGTCGAACGACTTCAGGTAGCCGGGGAGCTGCGCGTAGGTGCGCTGCCCGACGTAGTGGATGTTGTCCGCTTTCGGAAGCTCGGCCGGGTCGACCTTGGTGACCGGCCCCACCAGCACGATGGAGCCCTCCGGGAACGCTTCCGAGAGGGCGCGGATCGCGTCGTAGTCCATCCGCTCGTCGATCACGCCGTAGTAGCCGATGACCGGGTGCGGGAGGTTGCGGACGTCTTCCGGGATCTCGGTCTCTTCCTGCGTCGCCTGCTGGAAGTGGCTCACGTCGACGCCCGAGTCGAAGCGGTGGCAGTTGCCGTGGTGCTGGCGCTTGTTGAGCCACATGCTGAGCCCGCCGGTGAACATCACGTCGGCCTGCCCCATCAGCTGCCGCTCGCATTCCACCAGGGCCGGCGGCGCGCCCCGGAACGCGGAGAGCTCGTCCATGCAGTCGTAGACGACGGTGTGACTGTCGCTCAGGTCGGCGAGGTAGATCGCCATCGGGGCGTAGTGCCAGCGGATGCCGCCGCCGAAGCCGCGGTCCCGGATGATGGGCGCCACCAGGTCGCGGATGAGCTGCTGGTTCGTCGCGGAGACCTGCGGCAGGTGCTCCTCCTGGTGCGGCACCCACGGCTGGACGATCGTGATCCCGTCCTGCTCGCGCACGTCCACGCGCGGCGTCTCGCCCGGCTGCAGGTGGGGGAACGGCTCCTCGATGAAGAGGATGCGGCGCCGGGCGGCCATCCGCGAGAGGATCTGCTGCGGGCGCTGCCAGACTCCGTCCCACCGGAGGTGGCAGTGGACGACCATCGGATCGGTTTCAGTCAACGTCTTACTCCTTGATTCACTGAATTCACGGCACGCCAAAGGGGGGCCCGCCCCACTCCGGCAGGCGCGGAGACGCACCTCCGGCGGCGGTAGGGTGAGCGGGCGCAGGTCCGTTCTACCCACCTCAAGGCTTGCTCCCAAACCAGTCGGACTATCCGCCCTCCGCTTGCGCTCGCTATCTGGGCGATGTAGTATGGGCCTCCCCTGCGAGGAACACCCGTGAGCGACTCCGCGTTCCGAAAAGTCCCCTCTCTACGCGACGCCCGGGCGTTCCGCGAGCACGCAGCATCGCTCGGACTCGAGCTCCCGTGTGACGACGAGATCCTGCCGGCGCCGGCCTCGCCGCTCGCTTCCCCGCTGCGGTGCGGATCCCTCACGATCGGCAACCGCTGGTGCATCCAGCCGATGGAGGGCTGGGACGGCACGACGGATGGACGCCCGAGCGAGCTCACGATCCGCCGCTGGCGGCGCTTCGGGGAGAGCGGGGCGAAGCTGATCTGGGGCGGGGAGGCGGTCGCCGTAGTGCCGGAAGGCCGAGCGAACCCGAACCAGCTCCTGATCCACGAGTCGACGGTGGACGACCTCGCCGGGCTGCGCCGCACCCTGGTCCAGGCGCACCAGGAGACGAGCGGCGACACGAGCGACCTGGTAGTCGGCCTGCAGCTCACCCACTCCGGGCGCTTCTGCCGGCCGAACCGGAAGGACCGGCCGGAGCCGCGCATCCTCTTCCGTCACCCGCTGCTCGATCGGCGGCTCGGCCTCGGAGACGACTACCCGGTCCTGACCGACGCCGAGATCGAGGAGCTCATTCGGGCTTACGTCCGCGCCGCGGTGCTGGCACGGCAGGCGGGCTTCCAGTTCGTCGACCTCAAGCACTGTCACGGCTACCTGGGCCACGAGCTCCTCGGCGCCCACACCCGGCCGGGGCCGTATGGCGGCTCGTTCGAGAACCGGACCCGCTTCCTGCGCGAAATCGTGGCCGGTATCCGCGAGGAGGCGTCGGAGCTGGAGCTCGGGGTGCGGCTCTCCGCTTTCGACTTCGTCCCGTTCCGCCCCGATCCGGAGCGGACGCAGCCCGGCCGCATGGGTCCCGGCATCCCCGAAGCGTACGACGAGGCGCTCCCCTATCGCTACGGCTTCGGCGTCGACGCGGAGACGCCGGTGCAGCCCGATCTGACGGAGACGGTCCGCTTCCTCGCGCTGCTGCGCGACCTCGGCATCCGCCTGGTGAACCTGACGGCGGGAAGCCCGTACTACAACCCGCACATTCAGCGGCCCGCCATCTACCCGCCCTCCGATGGTTACCAGCCGCCGGAAGACCCGCTGGTTGGCTGCGCCCGCCAGATCGGCGTAGTGCGGGATCTGAAGCGCCGGTTCCCCGAGCTGCTGCTGGTCGGCACCGCCTACACCTACCTGCAAGAGTTCCTGCCGCACGTGGCGCAGGCGGTGGTGCGAGAGGGCTGGGTCGACGCGGTCGGCCTGGGGCGGATGGTCCTCTCCTATCCGGAGCTGCCCCGGGACACGCTCACCCGCGGCGAGATGCAGTCGAAGCTGATCTGCCGCACCTTCAGCGACTGCACCACCGCCCCGAGGAACGGCATGGTCTCCGGCTGCTACCCGCTCGACCCGTTCTATAAGGAGAGCCCCCTGCGCCGCGAGCTGCAGCAGATCAAGCAGGGAAAAAACGTTTCGGGGTGAGTGGGAGACGTTCGTAGACGGAGGGACGGAGCCGCCACCCTTTCCGGGGGTGTGCCGGAGCCCGGGGGTCGCCAGCGAGCAAGAGCAAGAGTAGGACCTCCCGTGCACGGAGGGTTCGGCTTTAGCCTTTTGCCTTTAAGGGTCCCTCATCGTTCATCCCTAGAAGTCCGCCCCGAAGCCGACTCCAGATTCGCCCGCCGCCGCCTGACATGAGAGTCGGGCGGTCCCGCCCGTCCAGTCCCGTCCCGATCCCGAGGAGTACCCCCGATGACGATGAGCTTGCTGAGCGACCACTTACCGCCCCAGTCTCTTGACGCGGAGCAAGCCACCCTCGGCGCGGCGCTGATCAGCCGGAACGCGGTGGAGCGGGCGCTGGAGATGCTGGAGCGGGAGGACTTCTACCTCGAGGCGCACCGCAAGATCTTCGACGTGATCGCCTACCTCTCCGAGCGGGACGATCCGGTCGACGAAGTGACCGTCACCGAGGAGCTGCGGCGCCGGGACCAGCTGGAGCAGATCGGCGGCATCGCCTACATCAACCGGCTGCAGGAATCGGTGCCCACCGCCGCCCACGTGGAGTACTACGCGCGGACGGTGGGGCAGAAGTCGACCCTCCGCAAGCTGATCGACGCCTCCAACGAGATCATCGGGAAGGCGCACGACCAGGAGGAAGAGGTCGACCACATTGTCGACCACGCGGAGCGGCTCATCTTCGCCGTCGCCCAGCGCCGGGTGAACCAGGGCTTCACGCACATCCGCCCGGTGGTGTTCGAGACGCTGGAGCACCTGGAGACGGTCCGCGCCAACGACAGCCGGATCACCGGCATCCCGACCGGCTTCACTCCGCTGGACCAGATGACCTCCGGCCTGCAGCGCGGCGACCTGGTGATCGTGGCGGGACGCCCCTCGATGGGTAAGACCTCTCTCGCGCTCGCCTTCGGGTTGAACGCCGCCTCGCTCGCCGACACGCCGGTCGCCGTCTTCAGCCTCGAAATGTCGAAGGAGCAGCTCGCGCACCGCCTGATCTGCTCCGAGGGGAAGGTCGACGGCATGCGGCTCAAGACCGGCTTCCTCCGCACCAGCGTGGACGACGACGAGAGCGACTACATCCGCCTGGGCCGCGCCTGCGGCCGCCTGGGCGACCTGCCGATCTACATCGACGACGCCTCCGACATCTCGGTGCTCGACATGCGCGCCAAGTGCCGCCGCCTGAAGAGCGAGCACGGCCTGGGGATGGTGCTGGTCGATTACCTGCAGCTCATCCGCGGCCACGGCAAGCCGGAGAACCGCAACCAGGAGATCTCGGTGATCGCCCGCTCCCTCAAGAGTATGGCGCGCGAGCTCGACGTGCCGGTGGTAGCACTCTCCCAGCTCTCCCGAGGCGTGGAGCGCCGCGAGGACAAGCGCCCGATGCTCTCCGACCTCCGGGAGTCCGGCTCGATCGAGGCAGAAGCCGATATCGTGATGATGCTCTACCGCTCCCGCTACTACAACCGCGGCGAGGACGGCGACGGCATGGCGGAGCCGCCCCCCGGCCAGGAGTGGCTGGAGGAGACGGAGCTGATCGTCGCCAAGCACCGAAACGGCCCCGTCGGCACCGTCCGCCTCGGCTTCCTGCGCCGCTACGCCCGCTTCGAGGACCTGGCGATGGAGGGCTACGAGCCGCTCGACAACTGAGACGGAGAGACAGAGGGAAGGGGAGACGGCGAGAGCTACCACCGGATGGCGGGGTGGCCCCGCGCCGAAGGGCGGTTAGGATCCCCTCTGTCCCTCTGCCTCTCCGTCTCTCTATCTCCGAGGGTCTCTGTCGCGATTCCCGGGAATCGCATGCCGGCCCCTACATCTCCCGGGGCTCCACGCCTGCGGCGGCTCTCTTAGCGCCGCCTTAACACGATCTTTTTCGCACCGGTCGCTCCGGAACGGAATCCGGTGCAGTAACCGAGCCCGGATCGGTCAAAAACAGACCGGGCTCGGACCCCCGCTCGCTTGCTCGCTGAATGAACTGCCCCTTCCATAGGCCGTCCCGGCTCCGCTCTCTCTACCCGCCGGGACCGCTCTCCCCCGTCTCGCCTGACACTCCCCCGCCGCTCGTCTCGATTGACATGCCGGAATCGTGGCTCAGTGGGCCTGCGCCGCGCACTCGTCTCGATTCACACACGAATCCAGACTCCGACTCCCGATTCCGCGGAATCCGGGGTGTCAGCCGGGACGAGGAGGGCCGGACCGGGGGCCGGGATGTCAATCGAGACGGGGGGTATGGCAGCCGGGACGAAGCCGGATGTCAGGCGAGGCGGGCCGGCGTGTCAGGTGAGACGAGAATCCTGAATCGCCGGTGTCACCCGGAACGGGCGCCGATGTCAGGCGGGACGGCTCGACCCCACGGATTCATTGATTCCCAGGCACGAAAATCGCTCCGGCGCCTCCCCTGGAAAGAAGCTGAGAACAGTGACTGCTTTGGAACCACAGAGAACGTCTGCGCGGCGCGCAGCGAAAACGGCGGCAGAGGTTGTAGCAATGGACTTTGAGGACGATCCAATCCCTGCGGCTCCCGGTCCCCGGATCGGGCGCGATGAGCTGAACCTGGCGGAGTTCCCGTTCGCGCTGCTGGCGACGCGGCCCGGCAAGTCGCAGGAACAGCGGCTGGTCTTCCAGGATGGCGCCAAGGAGTGGGTGGTCGAGGGCAGCAGCACCTACGGTCTGCCGAACGCGGTCGACGTGCAGGTCTACGTAGTGCTGATGGAGATCACCAAGGAGCAGGGCTTTCCGGCGGGGGTCTACTTCAATCGCAGCAACATCGTGAAGCGCCTCGGCTGGGTCCACAGCGGCGCCTCCTACGAGCGGCTGATCCTTTCCCTGGATCGCCTGGTCGGCGTCACGATCCGCACCAAGAACGCTTTCTACGACGCCCGGCAGCGGCGGTGGACCACCCAGGAGGCGTTCCACATCCTGGAGAGCTACAAGATCGCCGACCTCTCCCAGCCGAACGCGCACCAGACCTCCCTCTTCCCGAGCTGGATCCGGTGGAGCCAGGAGCTGTACGCCAACATGCAGGCGGGCTACATCAAGTCGCTCGACGTCGACCTCTTCCTCTCGCTCCGCAGCTCCATCTCGCAGGCGCTCTACCGCTACCTCGACGCCAAGCGGTACGACGGCAAGCCGTGCTACCGGATCGGGCTGAAGAAGCTCGCGTTCGAGCACCTGGGGATGTCGCGCAGCTACTACGCCTCCGACATCAAGCGGAAGCTGCGGCCCGCGCACGAAGAGCTGATCGAGTGCGGCTTCCTCGCCGGGGCGGAGTACGCGCCGATGAAGAGCGGCGAGGAGATGGTCGTCTTCCAGTTCCCCACCCGCGCCGCCCGAGAGGCCGCGAAGCCGCTCCCCGAAACGGAAGATCCGCTGCTGGCGCGGCTGCAGGAAGCGGGGGTCTCCCGCGTCACGGCGGCGAGCCTGCTGGGGACAAGCGCGGAGGAGTGCGCGCGCCAGCTCGACTTCCTCCCCTACCGGGACGCCCGGGATCCCGGCGCCGTGCTGGTGAAATCGATCCGAGAGGCGTGGGCGGCCCCGCCGGGATGGCTGCAGGCGCAGGAGCGCCGCCGGGCGGAAGAAGAGGAGCGCCGGCGCCGGACCGAGGCGGTGGAGCGCCAGGTGAAGCAGTCGGCCGCCGAAGCGGAGTTCGAGGCGTTCTGGGCCGCCCTGCCCGTCGAGCGGCGCGAGGAGCTGGAAGCGGCCGCGATGCGCGAGCTGCGGCGCGAGAACCGCGTGGTCGCCGAGTTCGCGACGAAGCACCCGGACAGCCCCGTCTATCGCGGCGCCGTGCGCCCCCTGTTGAAGAAGCTCTCCGGCTGGAAGGCGTCTTGATCCTATGCCGGTAGGATAGAGGCATGAGCGAGGAGGAGTTCGAAGAGCTGGTGATGGAGGCGCTGGAGGGGCTGCCGCGGCAGTTCAAGCGCTACATGCAGAACGTCCAGGTGGTGGTCCAGCCCTACCCCACGCGAGAGCAGCTTCGGGCGGTGCGGGCGGCGTCCGGACACACGCTGCTCGGGCTTTACCACGGGGTGCCGCTGACCCAGCGCAGCACCACCACGCCGCCGTTGATGCCGGACGTGATCACGCTTTTCCGCGAGCCGCTGCTGCGCTTCTGCGCGACCCCGGAAGAGCTGCGAGAGCAGGTGCGGCACACCGTAATCCACGAGATCGCCCACTTCTTCGGGATCAGCGACGACCGCCTTCGCGAGCTCGGCGCGTACTGATCGGTGTGACTGCCGCGGCGCCGGGGAAGCTTAGTCCCGTGGATGGCTGGAGGACCACGCGGATGGCGGTGGTGACCTGTGAAGCGTGCGGAGCGAAGAACCGGGTCGACCCGGAGCGGGCGGCGGCGGCGCAGCCTACCTGCGGCCGGTGCGGGACGGAGCTGCGGAGGGCGGAGGGGCCGGTGACGGTGACCGACGCGACCTTCGACCGGATCATACGCGGCGGTGGGTCGCGGCCGGTGCTGCTCGACTGCTGGGCGCCGTGGTGCGGTCCCTGCCGCATGCTGGCGCCGGAGCTGGACCGGCTGGCGGCGCAGTCCGGGGGCCGCTTCGTGGTGGCCAAGCTGAACGTGGACGAGAACCCGCGGACGGCGGAGGCGCTGCAGGTGCGGAGCATCCCGGCGCTCTTCATCTTCAAGCACGGCAGCGTGGTGGAGCAGCTCACCGGCGCGCAGCCGGCCTCTGCGCTCGCCGCGAAGCTCCAGGCCCATCTCGATTGACGAGGACGCACCAGGAACGCCGAAGGGCCGCCCCGTGAGAGGCGGCCCTTCGGCTGGGAAACCGGTGTGTCGAAGCGACTAGTGGCCTTCGCCCGGCGGGTGATTGTGGCCCTCGTGGCCCGTCTCGCCCCCGGTCGCCGCGCCTGCGCCGCCGAGCGTGCGGATGTGCGCGATGACTGCGGTGATCTCCTCCTCCGAGAGCTGATCCTTGAAGGCCGGCATCTTCTTGTCTTCGGAGCCGTTCTCGATGATCTCCCGGAGCTTGTCCTCACCCGTGGTGGCGGTATGGGTCAGCTCCGGACCGGAGCCTTCCACACCCGAGCCCGCCTCTCCGTGGCAGCCCTGGCAGGCGCGGGCGTAGACTACAGCGCCATCCGCGGCGCCCGCTTCCGCGCCGTTGGTGCCGGCCGAGTTCATGCCGGCCTCGTTGCCGCCGGCAGGTCCGCCAGGAGTGGAGTCTCCTTCGGGCGGGTTGTTGCACCCCGCCGCTACCGACAGCGCAACCAGCGCTCCGGCAAGCAGGGTCCATCTCGTTGTGCTCTTCACTGGTGGGTCCTTTCCAATTCGCTTCCTGCCGGGCTGGCAGGGGCGCCGCTGGGCGCCGGGCGAGCAGCCGATGATCCAACAAGAAAACGGGAAGGGGGTGGATTCGGGTTCCCCTTCCCGAGTGATCCTACCACCCCTCGCCTGCTCCCTAACCGTAGACTCCGGCGTTACGCTGCCCTGGCTGCCTCGCCGGCTTCCGTCTCTGGCAGCTCCGCGCCCGTTCCGCGGGCCGTCTCCTGGATTGCGAAGGCGATGGTGTCGAGCAGCTCGTTCCGGCGCCAGAAGACCTCCCGCTGCCGCATCGCTCCGTTGCCATGCTTCAGGGTGCGGCGCACCAGGCCGGAAACCTGCTCCCAATCCCCCTCCGCCTCCAGGCCGGGCCGCACCCGCTCCAGCAGCTGCTCGACCAGGTCGACCGCCAGCACGCGCCGGCAGTGCTCCACGTCGAACAGCTCGCTGGTGAGCCCATAACGGGCCGCCATCCACATGGAGGCCTTCAACAGCTCGGGGCGAGCCTTCCGGTACGGCGCTCCCGCGCGGGCCTCCTCCAGGCAGACACGGGTGAGGCCGCGGATCAGTCCCGCGATCATCACGGCGTCGTCCACGCCGAGGCAGACGTCGGTGACGCGGAACTCGACGGTTGGCAGCCGCGCCGGCAGCCGGATGTCCCAGTAGATCTTGCTCGGATCGTCGATCACCCTGGTGGCGACCAGCCCCTCGATCAGGGACTCGTAGTCTTCCCGGTCCTCGAACGGCTGCGGCGGACCGGAGAGCGGCCACTGGCCCCAGAGCTCCGTCCGGAAGCTGGCGTAGCCGGTGTCCTCTCCCCGGTAGAACGGGGAGTTGGCGGAGAGCGCCAGCAGCGGCGCCAGCCAGAGACGGGCGCGGTTGAGCACCTCGATCCCGAGGCCGGGATCCGGCAGTCCCACGTGGACGTGGCAGCCGAAGATGATGAGGTCCCGGGCCAGGTGCTGGTAATCCGCCGCCAGCTTCTGATAGCGCTCGCGCGGCGTGATCATCTGGTGCTCCGGGCGGGAAAACGGATGGGTGCCCGCCGCGATGATCCGGGTACCGTCCCGTCCCGCCGCCTCGATGAGGCCGCGCCGGTGGCGCGCCACCTCCGCCCGCACGTCGTCCAGCGTCTCGCAGACCGGCGTGGCAGACTCCACCTGGGAGAGGTGCAGCTCGGTTGTTACCTGCTCCCCCAGCTCCCGCCGCGCGTCCCGCAGCACGCGGCTGGCCCGGCTCCGGAGCTCTCCCGTCTCCGGGTCTACGATCTGGTACTCCTCCTCCACCCCCAGCGTCAGCCGCCCCGGCAGCTCCCTCTCCTCCGCGTCTCCTGCCATCTCTGTGTTCCGTGCTCCTCTTCCGGTTCGTATGGCCACGGTCGCGCCGCGCCCGTGGCATCCGGAATGTTCCCAGAGACTGCCTGCCTTACGCGTTCCCATGCAAAGCCCCTCGGGAGACGGGTGCCCGCCCCGTTGGCGGGAGGAGATCGGGGCTCGTTCGGGAACTGATAGGGCGGCTCAGTTCGGAACTCTCTTGGAAGAGCTTCCGTTAGAAAGAGTGCATGTGGCGTCCACATGCGCACCTACTCTCTCCGCAGGCGGAAACGCACGCGGAGACCTCCCGGCCCCCGTGCCGCGGACCGCCCCGAGGACCACGCAGTTGCAGAGCAAATACGGTGGAGCAATCAGCGTGCAGGAGATCGTCTACTCCATCCTGCAGTGGGGCATGATCCTCAGCGGGGTGGCGGTGGTCCTGATCACCGGCTACTACATCTACGGCTCCGCCTCCGCGGCGGACCAGCTCTTCCGCGGCGGCTCCCCCGCCGGCGGCATGATGACGCCGCAAGAGTTCGCCCGGCACGTGAGCAACATGAACATGCTGCTCGGGTGGCTCCGCATTGCCTCCGTGATCCTGCTGATCTGCACGCTGGGCCGCTTCTGGGCCTTCCCGGAGACCGGGCTGGGCGTGGTGGTGGTGGGCGCGGCGCTGGCGTTCGGCTTCCCGATGCTGCTGGATAACTTGGCTGGCCCCGCGAGCGCGCTGCCCCAGAACCTGCAGCGGGTGGGCAATCCCCGCGCGGTGCTCCCCGGCACCTACCAGTCGATCGGCCTGATGATGCTCGGCGCGGGGGTGGTGCAGCTCCTGGTGCACGGCGTCTTCCGCCTCGCGAGCTCCGGCAGCCGCCGGCCGAAGGCCAGCGCCGAGTCGTCACGTGAAGCGGCGAAGGTGCGGAAGCAGCAGGACCAGTTCCTGGGAGCTTGCTGGAAGCTGCCGTTCTGCCGCGATACCGAGAAGCAGCTCTGCCCGATCCGGGCGCAGAAGAAGTCGTGCTGGCGCACCGGCCGCGGCTGCTACTGCGACCAGAACGTCATCCTCACCCTGAGCGGCGGGAACCAGTACCAGGCGAGCCGCGGCAGCTCCGGCTATCTCTCCGCGGGCGCCACCGTGGCGCGTCCCAAGACGCTCCGCGAGAAGCGGGAGCAGTGCCTCGCCTGCCCCATCTACCTCCACCATCAAGGTCAGAAGTACCGCCTGGGCGCTCCGCTGGTGCTGCTCGGCATCATCGGCGGGGTGGCGCTCTACCATACCGCCATCCAGCAGAAGTACGCGGCGCTGATGCTCGGCCTCGGCCAGGCGACCGCCAAGTTCAGCTTCCAGACGTCGGCGTCCGGCGGCGACCCGATGGCGTGGGCGCGGGACATGGCGGCTCACCAGGGCATCATGTGGATGCTCCTGTCGGTGGTCATCGTCCTTAGCATCGCCTACCTGATCCAGGGTCTGGAGTGGGTGCTCTTCCGGCTGGGTTTGTAGCCCCGGGCTGTCGCCCGGCACCAGGGGTCACGCGCGTGGTAAGGTGCCTGCGTCGGGAGCGCAGCATCGGTGCTGCCGGATTGCACGAGCGGTCCCTACCGTTCTCCACCCCCGTCATCCTGAACGTCAGTGAAGGATCTCGGCAGCCGTGCTGGGACGGGACTCGCAGGTGGGTGACGCGGACTCTACCTCCGGTTTCCCTCCGCGCGCCCGGCCACCCGCTCCGGCGCAGAGCGGGCGACGTAGGTCCGTCATTTCCTTCAGGATGACGGGGGTGGGAAACCGAAGGCGGCCGAGCCTTTCCCGCTCGAATCCTTATCCCGCAGGATGGGAGGTCGGTGTGATTACGGAGTGCGCCTCGACTTCGCCGCGGCCTCGCTCATCATCCGCTGGAGCGGGAGAAACCCGGCCTCTACGAGCTCCGCGACGTCTTTCCCGGCGCCTTCAAGGGTGCCAGCGTCGAACGGCGGCTGCGGGTCGTACTCCGCGCTGAGCTGGAGCGCCCGCGCCATCCTCTCGTTCCGCAGCCGGGCCGCGAGCTGCAGGCCGAAGTCGATCCCGGCCGTCACGCCGCCGCCCGTCATCCGGTTTCGATCCACCACCACCCTCGCCTTCACCGGCGTCGCCCCGAAGAGCGGCAGCACCGAGTCCCGCATGGCCCAGTGCGACGTCGCCCGGTAGCCCGCGAGCAGACCCGCCGCTCCGAGGACCAGCGATCCGGTGCAGACGCTGGTGACCCACTCGGCGCTCCGGCCCTTCTCCGCCACGAAGTCGAGCACCTCGTCGTCCTGCATCACGGCAAGCGTGCCGAGCGTCCCGCCCGGGACCAGCAGCACCGTCAGCTCCTCCGGGCACTCGCTGAACATCCGCGTGGGCAGGATCGGCACGCCGGCATCGCTCACGACCGGCTTCGACCGGTCCTTCCAGACCAGGTGGACGTCCACGTTTCCCATCCCCGCCAGGATCTGCTGCGGGCCGATCAAGTCGAGCGCGGTCATCTGGGGATAGACCAGCATCGCCACCTGCTGTGGGCGGCCGTCCGGGATCCCGAGCTGCTCCCGCACCTGCCTCGGGATCTCCGGCGGAGAGGCGGGCTCCGCCGGGACCGGCTCCGGAGGCGCGGCGGGCCGCTCGTCGGCCGCGAGGGCCGAGTGCGGCTGGAGTGCCAGGCCGGCAGCCGAAGACGCGGTCAGCGCCAGGCTCACGGCATGGCGGACGATCTCTCGCCGGCTCATAGCGCTGTTTCCCACTCGAGCATCGAGCTCGCCGGAAGAGAGGTGCTGGCTCTTGTCTGCTTTCATCACCTTATCGCTTCACTTCTGACAGAGAGACGACTGTTCGGGCATACCCCCGTGGGGTATCCGGTAATTGATATACCCTGCAGGGGTATATTGTCAAGGTGATCCGGCGTCACCGCGCCGCGCGCGCTGCGTCCTGGATCATGGCTCGCCCTACGGGAGTCGCAGCGAGCTGCCGGACCGACGAGAGGAGAGCGCCATGACCCGAATCGACCCGATGGGTGACGGGATCTACCGGATCTCTACGCAGGCGTGGGGGTTCCCGATCACGATGAACCAGTTCCTGATCGACGACGAACACCCGGCGCTGATCCACACCGGCACGTTTCCGGTGTATGAGGCGGTCCGCAGCGCCGTCGCCGAGGTCCTCGATCCGAAGCGGCTCCGGTACGTCGTGGTGCCACACTTCGAGGCGGACGAGTGCGGTGGAATGGGCCGCTTCGTCGCCGACGCTCCGGAGGCCACGCTGATCTGCAGCGAGGTCGGCGCCGCGGTGAACCTGAGCGGCTGGGACTACTCCGGTTCGGTGCAGGGCCAGCGGGACGGCGACACGCTGGAGCTGGGCACCCATACGCTCCGCTTCCTCGAGACGCCGCACGTCCACCACTGGGACTCGATGATGGTGGTAGACGAGACGACCGGCAGCCTCTTCCCGGCGGACCTGTTCATCCAGCCCGGCGACCAGCCGCCGGTGGTCGAGGAAGACATGACGATCGCGATGTGCCAGCTCTATCGCGAAAGCGGCATCTTCGCCGCGAAGGAGCCGGTGGTGGCGGTGGTGGAGCGGCTGGAGCGGCTCGATCTGAACTGGGTCCACCCGATGCACGGGGGCAGCCTGTCGAAAGCCGCCCTCCCCCGCTACGCCCGGGCGCTGCGGGAAGAGGGCATCGCGTTCGACGGCACGCTGCTGGGACGTCGGCTGCCGGGAGTGATCTGAGGCGGCTCGAAGCTCGTAGAGCCACCTCTATTCCGTGGAGGCTGCCACCTCGCCCTGCGGTCCGGCGAAGTGACTCCGGGCAGAGGCGAGCCAGTAGACCGCGAGCCCGATGCCGGCCAGCAGCATGGTCCAGAGCACCAGCTCGTTTGGCGGCAGGCTGAAGATGACGCAGAGGAACGCCACCCAGCCGAGGGCGATGCCGTTTACCAGCGGCGACCACCGCCCCAGGCTCCACGGCGCCGTCTCGCGCGTTGTGAACTCTCCCCGGCCGGTCCACCGGTTCCGCACGTTCAAGTAGATCGGCAGCGCGTAGGCGAGGTAGAGCGCGATGGTGGAGATCGAGGTCACCACCGTGAACGCCGCAGCGTAGAGGCAGATCAGCACCGCCAGCAGGCTGGTGATCAGGATCGCCCAGACCGGGGTCCCGAGCCGTTCACTCACCTGCTTGAGCAGCGGTGAGCCGGGCATACCGTCATCGCGGGCGAAGGCGTACCACATCCGGCCCATGGAGGAGATGGAGGCAAGACCGCAGAGCCACATCGCCACGCCGATGATCACCGCCACCACGTTCCCCAGGGCCGCGCCCAGGTTCTGGTAGGCGATGTAGAGGACGGGGTAGGGGTCCCCCGCCGTGGCGGCGACGTCGCCGTTCGGGATGCGCCAGGTAAGGGCCAGCAGCAGCACGTAGCCGACCACCGACGACACCGCCACCGAGAGGAAGATGCCCCAGGCGGAGTTCAGTCGCGCCATCACCGTCTCTTCCGCTACGTGGGCGGAGGCGTCATACCCGGTGAAGGTCCACTGCGCCTGCAGGAGGCCCAGCACGAAGACCAGCCCCAGCGGCGCGGCCTGGTAGAGGCTGGCGAGACCCGGGAAGAGGTTGAAGAGAGGCGACGGCAGCTTCCAGTCCCCCACTACCAGCGCGGGAGCAGGGTGGCCGGGAGAGAGCTCGGCTGAGGCGGCGTCGAGCGGGTTCTCCACCGTGGTCCAGGTCGCGAGAAAGCCGAGCGGGTTTTGATGGGATCCCAGGAAGAGCAGCAGCCCCACGATCAGCGCCACGCCGCCGATGTGCCAGTAGACGCTGAAGTCGTTCAGCCGTGCGGTGAGCCGGATCCCAAAGACGTTGACCAGGACCTGCGGCACCATGAGCAGCACCATCACGAAGACGGTGAAGTACCAGCTCGTGAGGGTGCCGAATACCGGAATGGTGCTCTCCGGGTCGATGCCGGCCATCCGTGTGACCGCGCCGATCAGGTAGGTCGCGGCGGCGATGTTGATGCCCGCCGTGATGGTGACCTGCCCGAGCATGTTCAGCCAGGCAGTGGTCCACGCCCACCCCTTGCCGCCGAGACGGTAGGCCCAGAAGTAGAGCCCGCCGGCGGTGGGATACGCCGAGGCGAGCTCCGCCATGGAAGCGGCGACGCAGAGCGTGAAGAGGCTCACGATCGGCCAGCCAACCGTGTTGATGGCAGGCCCGGCGAACTTGAGGCCGTAGCCGTAGAGCAGCACCGCCCCGGTGAGGATCGAGATGATGGAGAAGGAGATGGCGAAGTTGGAGAACCCGCCCATCTCCCGGAAGAGCTGCTGGGCGTAGCCGAGCCGGCGCAGGTCCTCGATATCCTTCTGGATGATCTCTTCACGGCTCGGTCGCTTGCTCAAGGTCTCTCTCCGTATAATCCTTCGAGCCGCTACAGCGCTGCCCGGTAAAGTGCCGCCAGGTCCGCCTGTGTCACGTCGCGGGGGTTGCAGAGGTGACAGCCATCCCGGTAGGCGAGGTCCGCGAGCCGCTCGACCAGCTCCGGGACGACCCCGACCTCGCCGAGTCGGCGCGGCAGCCCGATCCGCGCGAAGAGCCCGGAGAACGCCTCCGCCAGCCGCTCCACCGTCTCTGCCGGCGCCTCGCCCCGTGCGTCGAGTCCGATCGCTTCCGCCACTCTCCCCGCCCGCGCCGCGATGGCGCCGGCGTTGAAGCGGAGCGCGTGAGGGAGCATGACGGCGTTCGCGGTGCCGTGGTGGACGCGGGCGACGGTGGAGAGCGGATGTGCCAGCGAGTGGATCACCCCCAGGCCCTTCTGGAAGGCGATGGCCCCCATCAAGGCGGCGGCCATCATGTCGGAGCGGGCGGTGAGATCGGAGGGACTCTCCACGGCCCGCGGCAGCGCCGCGAAGCCGCTCCGCAGTCCCTCCAGCGCGATGCCGTCGCAGACGGGGTGGTAGCCCCTCGCGAAGAACGCCTCCAGGTTGTGGATCAGCGCGTCCGCTCCCGTCCCTGCGGTCACTGCAGCCGGCATTCCGACCGTCAACTCCGGATCGCAGACCGCGAGCGTAGGGATCAGCGTGGGGTGAAACAGCACGCGCTTTCGATCGCCGCGGGTCACGACCGTGCTGCGGCCGACCTCGCTCCCCGTCCCTGCCGTGGTGGGGATCGCGACCAGCGGCGGCAGCGGCACGCGCACTTCGGCCTGGGACGGGTCCCCCTCCGGACGCAGAAACCGCTCGAACGACTCGTCGTGGCTGACGTCGACACGCACCGCCTTTGCGGCGTCGATCGGGCTGCCGCCGCCGATGGCGATCAGGTAATCGCAGCCGGCTTCGCGGTAGGCATCGGCGGCGTTCAGGACGGTGTGCAGATCCGGGTCGGGGCGCACCCCGGCGAACAGCGTGGGGGTCGCCCCCGCCGCTCGCAGCCGCTCCCGCAGCCGCTCCACCACTCCGGAGGCGAGCACTCCCGGATCGGTAACTACCAGAGGCCGCGACCCGAAGGCGGCTGCCTGTGCCGGAAGCTCGCGCAGCCGGCCGCTGCCGAAGAGGACTCGGGTGGGGAAATCGAAGTCCCCCTGCATCGAGTGGTGGCTCACGTCAGATGATCTCGAAGTAGCGCCGCAGCTCCCAGTCGGTCACCGCTTCCCGGAAGCGCCGCACCTCCCAATCGCGCGACGCGGCGAAGTGATCCACGAAGGCGCTGCCCAGCAGCTCCCGAGCGGCCTCGCTCCGGGAGAGAAGGGCGGTGGCCTCGTCCAGTGTCTTCGGCAGCGGCACGCCGTCTGCGTGGTATCCGCTGCCGGCCACCGGTGGGGGCGGAGTGAGCCCCTGCTCGATTCCGTAGAGGCCGGAGGCGAGGGCAGCCGCCAGCGCCAGGTACGGATTCGCGTCGGCGCCTGCCAGGCGGTTTTCGACCCTCGCCGCGCCCGGGTGAGTCCCGGGAATGGTGCGGAGCGCGGTGGTACGGTTCTCCAGTCCCCAGGTAGCGGAAGTGGGAGCCCAGAACCCCGGCACGAGGCGACGGTACGAGTTGATCGTGGGGCAATAGAGGGCGGTCAGCTCCGGCATCAGGGCGAGCTGCCCCGCCACGAACGCCCCCATCTCGGCGCCCGAGCCCTGGAAGCGGTTACTCCCTCCCGAGTCCCACAGGCTCAGGTGCAGGTGTCCGCTGCTTCCGGCCCGGTCGGCGCTCCACTTGGCCATGAAGGTGGCGGTGCATCCGTGCCGGTGGGCGATCTCCTTCACCAGCGTCTTGAAGATCGCCGCCCGGTCCGCCGCCTCCAGGACGTCCTGGACCGCGATCGCGGCCTCATAGACCCCGGGGCCGGTCTCCGTGTGGAGCCCTTCCAGCTCGACCTTCGCCTCGGCGCACCGGTCGAGGATCTCGTGAACGAGCGCGCCGTTCTGCGCCGCCCGGAGCCCGCTGTAGCCAAAGCTGCCGGGTGAGAGCGGCGCCAGCGCCTGGAACCCCTTCTCCTGCAGCGAGGCGGGCGACTCGCGGAAGATCCAGAACTCGTACTCGACCGAGGCGCGGGCGTGGAAGCCGAGCGCCTCCCCCCGCCGGATGATCCGCTTCAGGAGATTGCGCGGGCAGACCGGCAGCGGCGTCTCCGGAGCTTCCCAGAAGTCGCAGAGGAAGAGCGCCGTCTGGGGCTCGTCCGGGAGCAGGCGCAGCGTGTCCGGATCGACCCGTGCCAGCGTGTCCGGGTAGCCGGTGCTCCAGCCGGTGAAGGTGTCGAAGTCGTAGGTGCGGTCCTCGACGTCCCACGCGAAGATGACGTTGCAGAACCCGAAGCCCTTCCGCACCGCCGAGGCGAGCTTCTCTACGGAGACGTACTTGCCGCGCAGGACCCCGTCCAGGTCGGTCCCCGCCAGCCGCACCTTGCGGACGCCGTGCCTCTCCAGCTCCTCTAACCCGCCCTCCGTCTGCATCCCGCCTCCCCGTGCCAATCAAGCCAGCCCCCGCCCGCCAGGGGACAGTGAGCCGTGGGAAACGGAAAGACCTTCCGGCGTCAGGCTGCGTCCGGGGCGGGGTCGCTCGAGCCTTGCGAACTTGAGAATGAGAACGAGAAGGAGAAAGAGAAGGAGCTAAGCCCGAAGGGCATCCCCACATCCCCGTTGCCACATCTCCCCATCTCCTGAACGGCCCGGGTGCCTGTTCTCAGAGCAGGTGGCGCATGCGGAACGGCGGCACGGGCTCTCCCCCGCTGAGGGCTTCGAGGACGCGGGTCCGCATGGTGAGGAAGCTTTCCCTGCCGTCCGGGTGGGTGAGGAGCGGGCGGCGCGCGGCGGCGCTGTCGAGCATCACGGCGGCTGCCGCCGGCGCGACCTCGCAGCGGCGGAAGACCCATTCTAGCTTGCGGCCGTAGAAGGTGGGAAAGTCGAGGCTGCCGTAGGCGGAGACCGGCTGGTCCTGGTAGCTCTTGCGGCCCGCCTCGCCGAAGACGGCTCCCTGCAGCGCCAGGGTGACGAACGGCACCAGCTCCATGCCGGTGCGCAGCAGCTTCAGCTCCGGGTGGAGCGGCGCCTGTTCTGCCAGCGCCCGCACCGCCAGCTCGGCGGCAGTGCGGCTGTAGAGCTTGTAGCCGCTCTGGAGGTCCGGCGCGCGCTGGATCAGGTAGCGGGCGTCCCACGCGGAGCCGTCCCGCGCCAGAGCGAACGCGACGGCGTCGACGATCGCGTCGTTCAGGAGCAGCTCGTACTCCCCACGCACCCAGCCGAGCGGCGCGTGGACGCTGGCGCGGCTGCCGATCACCGCCACCGGCACCCCGGGACACTCCCCCGCGATCTGCTCTCCGATCCGGTAGAGGTGCGGGAGGTCGTCGAGCATGTGATCGCCGTCCGCGTCCCGGGCGGCGATCCACTCCGGCGGTCGCTCTCTCCGGAGCAGGTGCCGGATGCCGGCCGCCAGCGCCGCGCCCTTCCCCTGGTTTTCCGGGAGCGGCACCAGCTCGAACGGCGCGCCCCAGGCCGGGCCCATGCTCTCCCGCAGCCGCTCCGCCGCCTCCAGGGCGGCGGGGCAGCCGTCCGGGACCACCACCACGTCGGCCGGTGCCGCGCAGGATGCGGCGTCCGCGAGCGTGGTGAGGAGCAGCTTCTCGATCTCCGGGGCCGGCGTCGCGGCGGGGTACCACGCCGGGATCACGATCCCGACGCGGTCCACCATCTCCCCTCGGATCGGATACGCCGCGCGCACCGTCAGATCACTTCCAGGTAGTCGCGGTCCGGCAGCTCCGGGAACGGGGCATGCGGCTCCGTCTGGTACCAGTAGGCGACGCTGCTGATGTCGTCCTGCAGCGGCAGGTAGCGGCCCTTGCCCTCCTGGGCCGACTTCCACCCGAGTGCCTGGATCGTGACGCGCAGGTCGTCCTCGAAGCGGATCGGGTCCTGGATGTGCCAGCGGTACATCCCGAACCGCTGCTGAGCCTGGTAGAGGCCGTCCGGCTTGATCACCTGCGGCATACCGAGATACGGGGTGCTGAAGACGCCGTACTCCCCTTTCGGGTGCTCGAAGTTCCAGGCGCCGCCGAAGTAGTCTTCCGTGCCGGTGCCGCAGATGGTGGGGAACTCGGCGTCCCCGTCCATGTAGAACTTGATCTCTCCCTCGCCCCACCAGCGGTTGTTGTTGACGCCCCAGGCGAGGTAGGTGCCGACGTACTGCCCCCAGCCGCGGACCCCGTCCAGCAGCGTGTGGACCGTCTTGTACGGCAGCGGGTTGCTGCGGCGCCACTGGGCGTGCAGGTAGGCGGCGTCGTCCGGCACGTCGGTCAGGGTGTAGTCGATCTGGTAGTAGTAGCCGCGGATCTGGTCGTCTGCCAGGTTCTCCAGCGTGATCCGGGCCGACTTCCGGAACGGCATCACCCAGTAGCTGTTGAAGCCGCCCGCCGGGTTCACCGCGATCGGGAGCGAGCTGACGTTGCACCGCTCGCACCAGCCGTTGCAGAAGAAGTCGCCGAGCGGCGTCTCCACGGACGGGGTCTCCTCCCCATCCCAGTAGATGCGCAGCACCAGGAAGCGCCACCACTGCGGGTGGACGGTGTTCCAGATGTGCTGGATCGCCCCCGGCCCCTCGATCTCGGCCAGGGTGACGGTCTGCCGCGGCTCGATGTTGATGGAAGGCGAGACCTTCCACCCCTGCCCCAGCTCCCGCGCGGAGGTGGCGCCGGTGCCTTCGGTCGCCATGCCGGCTTTGCCCTTCTCGCCGGTGAAGTTCTCCGCGCTGATGCTGCGGGTCACGGCTCGGGAGAGCCGGAAGACGTTGCTGAGGTTGACCTCGAGGGGGTTGAAGGGTGTCATGGGTGGGTTCACTTTACGAATGTGCTTCGGGGGTTGGTTGGTCCGTTGCGGAGCGCTTTCCTTTTTGGCGTGAGAGAGTTCTTCACCGGGGGCCACCCCGTGCCCTCACCAGATATCGCTGGGGAAATCGGGAGGTTACTCCTGTGCCCCGCTAGCGCGGGGCGCGAAAGCAAGCCCCCCGTACTGGGGGCAAGCATTCGCACTCCAGAGGCCGAACCGGGAGGGGATTCCCTCTCGCCGAAAGTGAGACGGCTGCGGTGAAGTCTGTGGAGTGCGGTGGCTTGCCACCGCTTCCCCGGAGGGGAATTGCGTACGTGAGCTAGTCCACTGCCGTGCCGGTTTGCCGCGCCAGCTCTTTCGCTTGCTCGACCATGCCGCGCAGCAGCTCCACGCCGCCCTCCCAGAACTCCCGGCGGGAGACGTCGATGCCGACTTTGGCCAGGATCTCTTCCGGACGCAGGGAGCCGCCGGCGGCGAGGAGATCGAGGTAGCGCTCCACGAAGGCGGGGCCTTCCTGCTTGTAGCGGGCGTAGAGCGAGAGCACCAGCAGCTCGCCGAAGGCGTAGGCGTAGACGTAGAACGGCGAGGCGAAGATATGCGGGATGTAGTGCCACCACCAGGCATGCTCTTCGCCCAGGGTGAGCGCGTCGCCGAACATCTCCTGCATGCTGCTCTGCCAGAGCTCGTTGTACCGCTCGGTCGTCAGCTCGCCCTCGCTCCGGCGCGCCGCGTGGGCCGCCTGCTCGAAGCGGTACATCGCGACCTGCCGGAAGACGGTGGCGATGCTGTCCTCCAGCTTGCCGGCGAGCATCGCCAGCCGCTCCTTCGGGTCGGTGATCTGCTGCTGCAGCCGCTCGAAGACGAGGATCTCGGCGAACACGCTCGCCGTTTCCGCCAGCGGCAGGATCGGGTGGAAGTCGAGGTAGTTATTTCGCGCCGCCAGTACCCCGTGGATCCCGTGTCCCAGCTCGTGCGCCAGCGTCATCACGTCGCGCGCGCGGTTGGTGTAGTTCATCAGGACGTACGGGTGGAGGTCCGGCGTGACGGAGCTGCAGAAGGCGCCGCCGCGCTTGCCCTGGCGCACCTCGGCGTCGATCCAGTTGCCTTCGAAGAACCGTCCCGCGATCTCCCGCACCTGCGGGGAGAAGTCGCCGAACGAGTTGAGCACCAGCTCCCGGGCCTCGCCGAACGGGATGTCCTGCTGCGTCTCGCCGATCGGCGCGTAGCGATCGAGATGGTCGAGCTGCTCCAGGCCGAGCAGGCGCTTCTTCAGCCGGTAGTAGTCCGCGGCGACCTCGTAGTTTTCCCGCACCACCTGGACCATGTTCTCCACCACCTCGGCGGAGAGCTCGTTGTCCTCGTGGCGCGCCTGCTCCGGCGTCTCGTAGCCGCGGAGACGGTCGGTAGTCGCCTTGTTCTGTAGCAGGGTGTTGAAGATGAAGGTGAGCGGGTGGGAGTGCTCGCGGATCGTCTCCGTCATCGCGGCGCCGGCGGCGGCGCGGACCTCCCGGCTCGGGTCGTAGAGCAGCGCCATCGCCTCGCTCTGATTCATCTCCTTCACCTCCCCGTTCAGCCGCACGCGCAGCTTCCAGCGGGAGGTGGTCTCGGAGAAGAGGCGGACGAACGCGCGTGCGCCGGTGTTGTGGAGCTCGTCCATCACCTTCTCTTCCGGCTCGGAGAGATGGTGGCGAGAGATCTCGCGCTGGTGCTCCAGGAAATGCCGCCAGGGGGCGAGGCCCGGGTCCGCGATCACGCGGTCGAACGTCTCCTGCGGGATCTTGCCGATCTCCAGCTCGAAGAAGATCAGGTGAGCGGAGCTGGCGGTGTTCTCTTGCTGCAGCCGCTGAAAGAAGGCGCCTCGGGCCGGGTCGGCCGTGTCCGCCGCGAACATCAGGTGCGCGTAGGCGAGCGGCCGGATCTTCAGCCGGTTGAGCGCGTCGTACTCCTCCATTGCCTGCCGGAGGGTCTCGGGCTGAAGCTCCGCGGTGGCGATGCGGTTGCGGTACTTCGCCTCGAATTCCTGGGCCCGCGCCAGCGACGCGTCGAGATCGGTGCGGAGCGCCGGGTCCTCGAACCCGGTGTAGAGGTCGGAAAGATCCCACGCGGGGGGCGCCGATGGCGGAGTCATGAGTGCGGTGCCTTCGAACAAAACGGTGAAGGAGCGGCCCGAACGCCCGCCCTGCGAGGCGCCGAACCCGACCTCCTTAGCTTAACACGGACCGCCGCGCGGCTGCTTCCGAACCGAGCCAGTGTAAGAAAAGGAGATAAGGGGATTACTGGGGATAAGGGGATGTCCTAAGGGCAGAGGGATGAGGGCAGAGGGCGGAATTCCGAACCTCCGTGGACGGCGGGTTCGGTCCTCTGCACTCCGTCCTCTGCCCTCATCCCTTCTGACACCGGTTCCGTTACCCTAACGCTTGTAGAGAACCGACTCTCCGGAGCGGAGGAGGCCGGTGAAGAGGCCTTCCAGGGCGGCGACCCGGGCGGCGGGCTCGACCGCTTCTTTCAGGATGGAGAGCGCGGAATCCCGCTCGGTGTCGGTCGGGTCGCGGTCGAGGGCGATCAGGTAGAGGCCGCGGATCAGGGCGCGGTTGGGGCGCCGGAGCTCTTCGAACTCGCGGGTCTGGCAGAGCGCCCAGAGCACGTCGACCAGCGCGTCCGCCTTCTCGTCCGGGGTCTTAGCGTTCCGGATCACCTCCAGCCCCGCCTTGTTCTCCTCGGGCTTCGGCTTGCGGCCCATCAGCAAGAGCCAGACGTTCTCCATCAACCGCTCGTCGCGCGCGGCGGCCGATTCCCGCATGAACGCCCCGAGGAACGGGGAGACCTTCGGGAGCTTCCTGATCGCCTCCGTGCTCGCCTGCCGGAGCTCGCCAGTCAGCAGTCCCCGGCGGGAGAGCGCCTTCCGCATCTCCGGAGTCAGGTTCTTCGGGCGGCCGTCGCCGTCCCCTTTCGGATCGTCACTCATGGGCTACAGCTCCCTGCTTCGAAAATGCCCCTCGAGGCGTAGGGCGATGGGTTGACACTCCGGCGCGGCCTACCGCCCGGCGTAGCGGCATCACACCGATAGCTTCCCTCTCCTCTCAGGAGAGGGGCCGGGGGTGAGGCCGCGTAAGCAGCAGCTACAACCGATCTTTCACCCTTCCGGGGGGCTTCAGCGGTATCAACTCATCCGGGTAGTGCCGGACGACTACATCTCCCGACGCCCTTCTAGCGCCTGCAGCAGCGTCGCCTGGTCCGCGTAGTCGAGGTCGCCGCCTACCGGCAGGCCGAAGGCAATCTTGGTCACGCGCACGTTGAACGGCTTGATCAGGCGGGCCAGGTACATCGCGGTGGTGTCGCCCTCCACTGTCGGGTTGGTGGCGAGGATCACCTCTTTCACGTCGTCCCGCTGGATCCGCTCCATCAGCTCCCGCACGTGGAGCATCTCCGGCCCGATGCCTTCCATGGGGGAGATAACGCCGCCGAGGACGTGGTAGCGGCCGGTGAACTCGTTGGTGCGCTCCATCGCCAGCAGGTCCCGCGCTTCCGCCACCACGCAGAGCAGGCGCGGGTCGCGGCGGTCGCTGCGGCAGATCTCGCAGATCGGCTGGTCGGTGTAGTTGAAGCAGACGCCGCAGACGCCGATCCGCTGCTTCACGTCGACGATCGCGTCGGCAAGCTGCCGCGCTTCATCGGCGGGGATGCGCAGCAGGTGGAACGCCACGCGCTGCGCCGACTTCGGCCCGATGCCGGGCAGCTTCTCCAGCTCTCCCACCAATCTCGCCAGCGGTCTCGCGTAGTGCATCTCTCTCCTCTTTCGGTCTCCGTCTCGTCCGGGTCAGCTCGCCTCGATCCATTCCAGAGTTTCCGTCCTGCGTCCAGTGACTCTTACCGCTTCCGCCGGAGCGCGACAAAGGGGCGCGGACGCCGGCGGTCCGCACCGCAGCCGGCGCTCACGCTCGCATCCGCACCCCTCGCTCGCGCGTCGGCCGGGGACCGCCTACCCCATCATGCCGGGCGGAATGGGCAGGCCGCCGCTGATCTTCTCGATCTGCTCGCGCTTCAGCGCGTTCGCCTTCTCCTGGGCCTCGCGGAAGGCGCTGAGCACCAGGTCCTGCAGCATCTCCACGTCTTCAGGATCGACCACCTGCGGATCGATCTCGACGTTCTCGAAGACGCCGGCGCCGGTGATCTCCACCCGCACCATGCCGCCGCCCGCGGAGCCTTCCAGCTTGGTGTTCGCCAGCTCCTGCTCCAGGTTCTGCATATCCTGCATGGCCTTCTGGGCCTGCTTCATCAGGTTGCCCATGTTGCCCAGGCCGCCCAGGTTTCCAAAGCCCCGCATTCTCTCACTCCTTCCGACCGCGCTCCGCGGCGAATCCTCTTCCGTAGTTTACCGCCATTTTCCCCGGTGCAGCGTCACTCACTCCCCGGACCGGCGCTCGTCGACGATGCGGCCCTCGAACACCTCGATCACGTCGTGCAGCAGCTCTCCGTCGCGCGGAGAGGCCGCCGCGGGAGCCGGCGGTCGGGAGCCGGGCGCCGGAGCGGCAGCGGCGGGAGAGCTGGCCGGGGCGGGAGAGCTGGCCGGGGCGGGCGCGGGCGGCTCCGGCTGCGGCTCCCGCCGCGAGGGCGCGCCCCCGGGCTGCCGGCCGCGGGCGCCGCCGCCGATCACCTCCGCGCGGACGCGGCACGAGGATCCCGCCACCCGCTCGATCACCTGCACGAGCGGCTCGCTGAACTGCTTGCCTTTTTGCGTGAACATGTCCGCCATCGTGGCGGAGGGAAAGCCGATGACCAGCTCGTTGCGCTCGATCCGCAGCGGCTGCGTATCGGCGAGGCAGACCTGGATCGTCGCCTTGCGGCTGCGCTTCAGCTCTTCCAGCACCACGCGCCACTTGCGCCGGAGCAGCTCCAGGTCGGGCGCGGGGCCGCTGTCGGCGGCCGGGCTCCGGGCGGGCTCCGGCGGAGTGGCGGGGGGCTCTTCGCGGCGGACCGGCGCCGGTCGCGCAGGCGGCGCCGGGGGAGCGGCGGAGGGCGGCGGCGCGACTTCTCCCGCCAGCGGCTCCGACGGCTCCGACCCGAATAGCGAGAACATGTCGTCGTCATCGTCATCGCCGCCGGCCCGGGCATCGCCGACCGTCAGCGGCGGGAGCCCCATCTCACCGGTGCCGAAGCTCGCTCCCTTGCGCGCGGGGACCGGCTCCTGGGGCGGAGAGGGTGGCTCCGGAACGAACGGCGACGGCTCCTCGGCCGGTCGTGCCGCGGCGGGCTCCGGGCTCCGCGGGCGCTGCGGCGCCGGGGCGGGCAGCTGCGGCGCCGGTCGGGACGGACGGGCCGCCTCGGCTGCCGGCCGCGGGCGCTGCTCGGCGGCCGGCAGCTCCTCTACCGTCATCATCCGCACCAGGGCCAGCTCCACTAGCAGCCGCGGCTGCTCGCTCCACCGGGCCTCGCGCTCCGCCTGCGCCAGGATCTGGATGGCGGCGACAAGGCGCCCTTGCCCGAAGCGGCGGGCCTGCTCCTGCGTACGGGCGGCCTGGTCCGGCTCGCCGGGCGCGGGGCTGCCGGCCGCGGTGAGCATCAGCGTGCGGAAGTGGGCGGTCAGGTCGCTCAGGAGCTGCCGCGGATCCTTCCCCTCGCTGATCAGCTCCTCCAGCGTGCGGAAGAGCGTGGCGCCGTTCCCCTCCAGGATCGCGTCGCCCAGGGCGAAGAGCGTGTCCGCCTCCACCGTGCCGAGGACCGCGTAGACCTCCCTCGCGGTGATCTCCCCCTCCCCGAAGGCGAGCACCTGCTCCAGCAGGCTCAGGGCATCGCGCCAGCCGCCGTTCGCCTCCCGGGCGATCAGGTCGACCGCCGCCCCGTTGATCGGCGCGCCCTCCTGCTCTGCCACCCAGCTGATCCGCTCCCGGAGCTGGTCCATCGAGGCGCGGCGGAAGTCGAACTTCTGGCAGCGGGAGATGATGGTGGGCGGAATCTTGTGCGCTTCGGTGGTAGCGAGGACGAACACCACCCGCGCGGGCGGCTCCTCCAGGGTCTTGAGCAGTGCGTTGAAGCCCTCGTTCGTGATCTGGTGGGCTTCGTCGATGATGATGACCCGGTACCCGCCGGAGGCGGCGACGTAGGCCAGGTTCTCCCGCAGCTCCCGCATCTGGTCGATGCCGCGGTTGGAGGCGGCGTCGATCTCCGTCAGATCGAGGTAGCGCCCCTGCGTGATCTGCTGGCAGGCGTCGCACTCGTTGCACGGCTCCGCGTCCTTCGCCTGGCGGCAGTTGAGCGCCTTGGCGAGGAGCCGGGCGGTGCTGGTCTTGCCGGTGCCTCGCGGGCCGCAGAAGAGGTAGGCGTGCGCCACCCGGCTGGCCCGGACGGCGTTTTGCAGCGTCCGCGTTACGTGCTCCTGCCCGGACACGTCCTCGAACGTCTGGGAGCGGTATTTCCGGTAGAGGGAGATATAGGCCATCTAGCTGGAAGCTGGGAGACGAGAGATGAAAGAGGGGGCCGCGGCTCGGCGCGATTCGGGCGCGACTGCTCCCCACGCGGCCTTACCCCCGAACGCAAAACGAGGAGGACGGCGTCCGCTCGTCCTCCCCGCCTGCTTGTTGCTTTGGCCGTGCACCTGCCTTCGACCTGCACCACGAGCGCGTTACTTACGATTGCTACTCAGATCGGGTGGTCCGCATCACTCCGTCCACCTGCTTACCGTTGCTCCTTCCGGCCTGGCGGGGTTCACAGGTATTCGGCTGCGCGGGACCCGGTCCTCGGCGCAGCTACCGTAAGGCAGACCGCCGGGTGACAGGCCTGGGGCAGGAATTCAGCCCCGCTATGATGGGTTTCGGGTACAGGGCACCACAAGCTCCCCGCCTAGCACGACCAAACTGTCCGGATCTCTCCGTGGCGCTATTATACCGGAATCCCGGCACCGGGGGAATGACGCCCCGGAAATGAGAACGGGAGGCGAGGTCGCCGCAGGTACCGCCGCGATCTCGCCTCCCGGGTATGCCGGCCGGAGCCGGAGGCGCTACTTACGCTCGGCCAGGAGCTTCTTGCCCGTGCCCAGGATGTCGTCGCGCTTCAGGACCAGGCTGGTGCTCAGGTAGCGCAGCGGGTACCGCTTGCCTTCCATCACCCCGCCTCGCTCCGGGTCTTCCTGGATCATGTCGCTCGGCCCGCGCAGGTTCTCCCCGTGCCAGCCGTAGAGGTCCTGGATGAAGGCGGCCTGCAGGCGGGGGTTGTAGCTTACCACCAGCTCATACTCGTCCGCCTTCAGCGGATAGATCTCTTCCGGGTTCCGGTCCATGTCCGCCGGGTCCCGGTCCAGGTCGATCAGCTTCTTGAACTTGCCTTCCTTTACGGAGACGTCGTCCCACTCCAGGATGCAGTTCGCCATCTTGAAGTCGAACCCGCGCTTGATCCGCTCCTCGTAGTCCTTGTCCCGGATCAGGACGCGCACGCGAGACTGGTCCAGCACGTTGGTGGTGCCTTCCACCAGGATCTTCTTCGGCTCCACCCGGGTCACCGTGAACCGGATGTTCAGGTCAATCGGCTGGGTCCGGTTCAGCTTGCCGCCGCGCAGCCGCTCCACGTGGTTGGTGGCCACCTTCAGGTCGCCCCGCACGTTCTCGTTCGGCTTGTCCTTCAGCCAGTCTTCGGCGAGCTTCAGGTTGCTCTGGAAGAGACGCAGCGCCTCCGCCGTGTTCCCCTCCCGCTCCGCCAGGCGCGCCAGGCGCTCGTTGCGGCGGCGGTTGGTGATGTAGAGGTTGTGCTGCGCGGCGTCCAGGTTGGGACCCGCGGTGCCGATCGACTTCTCGCCCGCGGAGATCTCTTCTTCGGACTTCTGCCGGTTCTCTTCCCACTTCGTGATGGCCGCGTCGATGTCGCCCATCTTCTCGATGGCGTGGGCGAGCTGGTGCCGCACGAAGGCCGGGGCGGTCTCCCGTCCCGTCGTGGTGCCGCGCTGGGAGGCGGAGTCGTACGCGGCGGTCGACTTCTTGAAGTCCTTCGTCTTGTCGTAGTGCATGTACCCCAGCTCGAAGTAGAGGTCATACACTCCGTCGTTGTTCTCGCAGCCCTCTTCCAGGAACTGGATCCCATCCTCGATGAGACGCTTGTCCAGGAAGTTGTAGGCCATGTGCCAGGCGCCGGTGGCGTAGACGTCGAGCTGGTGCGGGTCGATCTTGGTGATGGTGTGGACCATCTTGATGATCGGCCGGTACTCGCCGCGGTGGAAGTAGTCGTCCGCCTGCACCCACATCAGCGAGGCGACCGCCTCCCGGATCCCGAGCACGGTCGGCAGCAGCGCCTGGAAGGCGGAGTCTCCCACCGCCACGTCGCGCACGTTGTTGCTCTTCACGGCCCTCCCGGCCAGCACGTACTGGTCGTGCTGCGGCTTGATCACCTCGCTCAGCGCGGCGCTTGCCACGAAAGTCGCTGCGAAGAGGCCCCATACGAGCTTGTTCGGCCCTTTCGGACGCATCTTAGACCTCCTTGCGGTCGAACACGTGGATTCCCACCAGCAGCCACAGCGCGCCGTAGAGCATGCCGTAGACGCTGACCTGAGCGGCATAGACCCAGTGGTTCACCGCGATCGGCACTTCCGGATGGACGATGCTGCCCATGATGTTGAAGTCGTGGAAGTGCGGCAGCGCGTAGTAGATCCCCTTCGAGAGGAGGGAGGTGACCACCATCGACTGCTCGTTGCGGTTCGCGAGGGCGGAAACGAGCCACTGCAGCGAGCCGACGATCCAGATGAAGGCGGTGATGGAGAAGTTCACCGTCGGCGTCAGGAAGAGCGAGAGCGTGGTCGCGATGGCGGTGACGATCACGAGCTGGAAGTAGATCACGATCGTGGCGCGCGCCACCAGGATCATCTCTCCGAAGCCGCGCAGCATCCACTCTTTGACGTTCACCCCCTGGGACGCCTGGGTGAGCATCTGCTCCGCGGAGCCCTGCGGGGGGCGTGCCGCCAGCACGAAGAGGACGATCATCAGCACGATGCTCATGAGGCCGACCATGAAGCCGACCGTGAGCGCGCCGCCCAGGAACTTGCCGAAGAAGAACTCCCAGCGCTGGATCGGTTTGGCTAAGACCGAATAGATCGTGCGCCGCTCGATCTCGTTCGGGATCAGGAAGACGGAGGTGGTGATGGAGATGAGCGCCCCGAAGATGAGGATGATCACCAACTGCGTGGACTTGAACACGGTCGCCTGCTCGCGCGCCGTGAAGTAGTTCAGCATCAGCGCGAGGACCAGGCTGACGAACGCCAGCAGCAGGAAGATGAGCAGGACCCGCTTGCGGAGCGCATCTCCGAAGGTGTTGCGGGCGATTACCCAGACGTTGTTCATGACTACTTGCCCTTGGTCAACTGGTTCATCGTGCCGATGCGCCGGCCGGGCTGGTCCGCCAGGCCAACCGTCTCCACGAAGATCTCTTCGAGCGTGCGCTTCAACGGCATCACGGAGATCAGGTGTCCCTTGTTGTTCCGGATCAGGTCCACCACGTCGTTCACGAGCGTCTCGTCCGCGCAGGTAACCCGCACGTGGCCGTTGTCGCTGTGGACCGCTCCGGTCAGCGCTTCCAGCTTGCCCTTTACTTCCGCGCTCACGTCCCGCGCCAGCACCTCGGTCCGGCCTTCCGCGATCAGGTCGTCCACCCGGCCGGCCTTCACGAGCTTGCCGTAGTTGAGGATGCAGATGCGGTCGCAGACCAGCTCCACGTCGGAGAGCTGGTGGCTGGAGAGGAAGATCGTCTTCCCCTGGTCCCGCAGCGACTCGATCAGGTTGCGGATCTCGATGTGCGCCACCGGGTCGAGGCCGGAGGTCGGCTCGTCGAAGATCAGCAGCTCCGGATCGTTGATCAGCGCCTGCGCGATGCCGATGCGCTGCATCATGCCCTTGGAGTACTGCTTGAGCTGCTTCGCCTTGTCGTTGCGCAGCCCCACCAGGTCCATCAGGGAATCGACCCGCTTGGCCCGGGCATCCTTCGGCAGCTTGAACAGGCGCCCGTAGAAGTCGAGCAGCTCGCCGCCGGTCAGGTGATCGTAGAAGTAGGGGTTCTCCGGGAGGTAGCTCACCTTCTCGCGCATCGCGATGGCGCCGGCCGGATGGCCCAGCACCTCGGCGGTGCCTTCATCCGCGTAGATCAGCCCCAGGAGCATCTTGATCGTGGTGGTCTTACCGGCACCATTGGGCCCGAGGAAGCCGAAGATTTCACCCCTCGACACTTCCAGGTCCAGGTGGTCCACGGCCACCACTTCACCCCGCTGGAAGAACCGCTTGGTAAGTCCTTCCGCGCGAATAGCCAGGTCCATCTGGGAGGATCCTCCGTTGCTCTAGGGTAGAGCCATGGTCGAGCTCTTGCGGTGGCCGGTCGAGCTCTGCGTAGAGACAATGAAACGGTGTAGCTGGGCGCCGAGCGGTGCGAAGCCGGGGAGAGATCCGGCCGGGTTGACCGCTGCACCCGGAAACCGGGGCGCCCGGTCAGAGCGGAGCCTTCCGCCCGTGACCCCTTGCACACCTTCTCATACGCCTTGGTTTTTCGTGGCAGTTCCGCCTGCGGACACGAAAAAACCGGCCGCCAAGCGCCCGGGTGATTGGTGGATCGGAAAAATTTTTCAGATCAGCACACTTTAGGGGTTGTGCCGCTGATGTCCGTGTGCTATGATCCGGCTGCGTGAAACCTCATTTTCACCTCCTTTCGTAGCGTGCCCGCCGGATCCAATCCGGCGGGCCATTTTTTTGCGCCTGGCAGCCTGTGTAAGAAGGGGGATGTGGAGATAGGGGGAGGAGGGGGATGAGCCGGCCTTCTTCGCCTAGCGAATCCCGGGGCGGACGCATCGCCGACGGGGGCCGCGAGGAATTGAAATACCTCGCTCGTCGGCCTGCGGCCACGCGTCCTCCGGACGCCTCAAACCGGGCCCTTCTCAGTCCCCGAAGGGGGACCTCGTGCCGTGATTGCCGCGGTTTCAACCACCCTGCATCGCGCTAACGAAGCCGCGCCGGAGATTCGAAGGTCGCCAGCGAGCAGGAGCAAGAGCAAGAGCAGGAGCAGGACCTCCCGTGCGCGGAGGGTTCCACTTTAGCCTTCTGCCTTTAGCCTTTAGAAGCTACGCTGCCCGGCGGCCGGCGCTCTCCAGGGGCGGCGTGAGCCGGGACCAGCCCAGCATCTCCCGGACGGCCGCGGCGGGATCGCCGGTGTTCCGGCGCAGCAGGTCGAGCTGGCGGTCGGCGCCGCCGGGCTCCCGGATCGAATCGACCAGGCCCTGAAGGTACTCCACGCAGCCGAGGCGGCGGGCGATGGGGGCCAGCCGCGCTCCCAGGTCGGCCACGTGGTCCGGCACGCTCCGCGTGACCAGCGTGCGCGGGTCGACGAGCTCGGCGTCGCGCCCGAAGCGGCAGGCGCGCCACTTGTTCTGGCGCACCATCATCGGGTGGTGCTCCCGCTGGTACGTGCCCTCGTCGATCTCCTCGGAGAGCGCCTGCACCAGGCACTGGACCAGCGCCACCAGCCCCAGCGTCTCGTCCAGGCTGGGCGGCATGTCGCAGATCCGCACCTCTACCGTGCCGAAGTTGTGGTGCGGGCGCACGTCCCACCAGATCTCCCGGATGGTGTGGATGAACCCGGTCTCGATCAGGTGGTTCACCAGCCAGGTGTACTCGCTCCAATTCCGCATCGGCTCCGGGAGGCCGGCGGTCGGCAGCCCTTCCATCACCTTGGAGCGGCTCGACTTGAGCCCGGTGATCCGCGCGTCCCAGCAGGGGCTGTTGGCGCTCACCGCCAGGAGCAGCGGGAGGTACGGCAGGATCCGGTCGCAGACCATCACCGCCTTATCGCCGGAATCGACCCCCACGTGGACGTGCAGCCCGAAAGTGACGAGCTGGCGCGCCGTGTCCTGCAGCAGGTCGAGCAGCATCTGGTAGCGGGCCGTGGGAGTGAGCTCCTGCTCGCTCCAGCGGGAGAACGGGTGCGTGCCGCTCCAGAGGATGCGGAGGCCCAGGTCATCCGTGATCCGCTCCACCACCCGGATCTTCTCGGAGAGGTCGCGCTCCGCGTCCGCCACCGTGCCGCAGACGCAGCTGTTGATCTCCAGGTAGCACTGCATCAGCTCCGGCTTGATGCTCTCCTCCAGCGCGGCGGGGACCTGCTCCAGCACGCGGCTGATGCCGCTGGTGAGGGCCATGCTCTCTGCGTCGACCAGCGCAACCTCCAGCTCCACGCCGAGCGTGGGCCGATCGTTGGCACGGAACTCAAGCTTTCCCATCGGTCCCCTCCGTCGGATTCGTTCCCTCAGATGGAGCGCAGCGCGTCCGGCTGGTGCCAGAGCACCACCGCGCGGGCGAGGATCTGCGCGCCGATCGTGAGCGCTTGCTCGTCCAGGTCGAAGCGGTTGGAGTGCAGCGGCGAGCTCCCCGCGGTCGGCGAGGCGCAGCCGAGCCGGAACATGGCGCCGCGCACGTGCCGCAGGTAATAGGCGAAGTCCTCGCCGCCCATGCTGGCCCGGTCGATCAGGTCGATCGACTCCTCTCCCAGCACTCCCACGGCCGCCGCCTTCACGAGGTCGTTGAGGCCGCTGTCGTTCACCACCGATTCCGGTCCCTCGCCGAAGGTGACGTCGATGCGCGTGCCGGAGACCTCCGCCAGGCCTCGCGCCAGCTGCTGAATGTGCAGCTTGGCCCGCTCCCGCGAGGCGCCGCCGAGGGTGCGCAGCGTGCCGAGCAGCTCCGCGCGCTCCGGAATCACGTTGGGGTTGTCGCCAGCGCGGACCTGTCCGAAGGTGACGACCACCGGATCGAAGCTCTGGGCGGCCCGCGGGACGAAGAGATAGATGCTGCTGATGAGCTGCGCCGCGGCGGCGATCGGGTCGATCGACTCGTGCGGCCGCGCGGCGTGCCCGCCCCGCCCGGTGACGCAGATTTCGATGCTGTCGCAGGCGGCGGTCAGCGCGCCGTAGCGCAGCCCGATCCGTCCCACGCTGCGGGAGGGATCCATGTGGAGCGAGAGCAGCGCGCGCAGCCCGGTGACGGCGCCGGACTCGATCAGCTCCCGCGCGCCCTCGCTCGTCTCCTCCGCCGGCTGAAAGAGGCCGCGGCAGCTTACGCTGCACGGCAGCAGGTTTCGCTGCTTCGCCTCCACCAGCCCGAGCAGCGCGCCGTAGACCGCGGCGGTGTGTCCGTCGTGCCCGCAGGCGTGCATCACCCCCACCCGCCGGCTGCGGTAGGTCGCCTCCTTGGCGTCCTGCACCCGCAGGGCGTCCATGTCGGCGCGCAGCCCCAGTTGCGGCTCGCCCTCGCCGACGTCGACCACCACTCCGCGCTGCGACGGTGACAGCCGCGGCGAGAGCCCGGCTTCCTGCAGCGCGCCGAAGACATACCGGGCGGTCTGGTACTCCTCCCCGCTCGGCTCCGGATTGGCGTGCAGGTGGCGCCGCAGGGCAACCTGCCGGGCGGCCTGGATCGCCACCAGTTCATCCAGAGCCTTTTCCCACCCGTTCGACACGCCCGCTCCTCCCCTCCCGGCCGACACACCGGACGGCTGCCGGCCGCACACGTTATGATACCCGCGCACCACTTTTCCCGAACTGAGTGGGCGAACCGTCCTGTGGTTGGCAGGTTTGCAGGTTGCAAGTTTCAGGTTCCGAACCCCGCCTCCCGGGGCGTTCAACCTGAAAACCTGGAACCGGCAAACCTGCAACAGCCCTCCCCCACTTCCTATTACGCCGCTCTACCCATGAAGCCGCGAATCGCCATCACGAGCGGGTTGACCGGTACCCACTGGGCACCGGATGGGGTGACCTGGAGGGCCTACGCGCAGGCGGTGATCGCCGCGGGCGGGGAGCCGGTGCACCTCGATCCGAGCACCCGTGGGCGGGAGGCGGAGACGCTGGCCGGAGTCCAGGGGCTGCTGCTCCCCGGCGGGAATGACATCGACGTCTCCCTCTTTCCCCACCCACCCGATCTGCAGGGCGAGGACCCCGCCGCCTACATGGCGCGGCACCGCATGACGCCGGAGCCGGAGCGGGACTCCTACGAGCTGCCCCTGCTCTTCGAGGCGCTGGAGCGGGACCTGCCGGTGCTGGGGATCTGCCGCGGCTGCCAGCTGATTCAGGTCGGCACCGGCGGCGGGCTGCTCCTCGACATCCCGCTGCAGGTCCCCGGCGCGATCGAGCACCGCTCCTGCCCCCGCGGCGAAGCGAGCTCCCACCACGCCCTGGAGATCGTCCCCGGCTCGCGGCTGGCGGAGGCGTTCCCGAGCGGCGCTCCCTCCCGCTGCAACAGCCGCCATCACCAGGCCTGCCGCGTGGAAGAAGGCGGCGCTACCCGCGCCGTGGCCCACTCCCCCGAAGACGGCATCGTGGAAGCGGTGGAAGTCCCCGGCCGCTGGTGGGTCCTCGGCGTCCAGTGGCACCCCGAGTTCCGGGCGGACGAGGAGGTTCGCCGGGAGCACGCTCCCCTCTTCGCGGCGTTCCTCCGCGCGGCCACCGGCTGAACCGCGCGGCCACCGGCGCAGGTGGTGTGCCCGGACTCCGCCAACATCTATTGGGGACATTCGCTTCCGGTGCGCGGTGCTGCGGTTCGAGGCTTCTGGCGAACCGGCAACTGCTAACCTGCAGCGCCCTCCCACCCCCTTTTCCACGCCCGACAACGGCGTTAGACAGGTTGTTGAAGATGACTGACACGCAGCGCAGCGTTCTGCTGCTTCGAGAGGGCGACGACGTCGCCGTGGCCGTCCGCCCGCTCAAGGCGGGGGAAGTGATCGCCGTGAACGGGAGCGAGGTCCGCCTCGCCCAGAACGTCCCGGCCGGGCACAAGATCGCGCTCCACGCGCTGGAGGAGGACGCGCCGGTTCGCAAGTACGGGCAGATCATCGGCTTCGCGCGCGGGCCGGTGGCGCCCGGGGAGCACGTCCACTCGCACAACCTCGGCGTGAAGCCGCTGGGGCTCGACTACGAGTACTCCACCGCGGTGCCGCACGTGGAGATGGTGCCGGCGGCGGAGCGGCGGACGTTCCAGGGCTACAAGCGTCCGGACGGCAAGGTCGGCACGCGCAACTACCTGGCGATCGTCTCCACCGTCAACTGCTCCGCCTCCGTGAGCCGCTTCATCGCCGACCGGTTCCGCGGCGACGCGCTGAAGGCGTTCCCAAACGTCGACGGCGTCATCGCCGTCACCCACAAGGCCGGCTGCGGCATGAACATCCAGGGACAGGACCTGAAGATGCTGCAGGATACCCTGGCCGGCTACGCGCGGCACGCCAACGTGGCGGGCTACATCGTGGCCGGGCTCGGCTGCGAGGTGAACCAGGCGGTCGACATGATCGAGCGGACCGGCCTGATCAGCCTCGGCACCCCGCAGCGCAACCCGACGGTGATCACGATCCAGACCGAGGGCGGCGTCACCAAGACGGTGGAGCGCGGGATCCGTGAGATCGAGGCGCTCCTCCCCTACGCCAACAGCTTCCAGCGGAGCACGCAGCCGGTCTCGGAGCTGTTCGTCGCCACCAACTGCGGCGGCAGCGACGGCAACAGCGGCATCACCGCCAACCCGGCCGTCGGCTGGATGACCGACGAGATGGTCCGCCACGGCGGCACCTCCGTGCTGGCGGAGACGACCGAGACCTACGGGGCGGAGCACATCCTCACCCGCCGGGCGGTGAGCCGGGAGGTCGGCGAGAAGCTGGTGGCGCTGATGCGCTGGTGGGAGCAGTACACCAGCATGCACGGCGCGGAGATCGATAACAACCCGTCGCCGGGCAACAAGGCGGGCGGCCTGACGACGATCTACGAGAAGTCGCTGGGGGCGCTCGCCAAGGGCGGCAGCAGCCCGCTGGTCGACGTGGTCGACTTCGCCCAGCCGATCCGCAAGCGCGGCTTCGTCTTCATGGACACGCCGGGGCACGACCCGGTGTCGATCACCGGCCTGGTGGCGGGCGGCTGCAACGTGGTGGTCTTCACCACCGGCCGCGGCTCCGTCTTCGGCTGCAAGCCGGCGCCGAGCATCAAGGTGGCGACGAACACGCCGCTCTTCGAGCACATGAACGACGACATGGATATCAACGCCGGCGTGATCCTCGACGGCGTGCCGGTGGCGGACGTCGGCCGCGCGATCTTCGAGAAGATCATCGCGGTGGCCAGCGGGGAGCGCACCAAGAGCGAGCTGCATGGCATCGGCGACGAGGAGTTCAACCCCTGGATGACCGGCGCGGTGTTGTAAACGCCGGCGCTCGCGCTATCAGTTCGACATGCCGGCCCGGCCGGAGCCGCCCGCGCTCCCGGTCCGGCCGGCATCTTCGTCTCGCAGTACCGTCGCTCTCCCAGGAGGCCGCAGCGTGGCTGAGACCGGCACCCTACCCTCCCCGGCCGCGGAAGAGGCCCAACCCGCTGCCGAGGCAGAAGAGGCCGCTCCACGGCGGTCGCTCCGGGAGCGGTGGGACGACTGGCGCGACGAGTGGCGCCGCGTCGACTGGGAGATCGTCCGCACGCTCCTGGTGCGGGAGGCGCTCATCACCGTCCGTTCGGCGGCCTGGATGCGTCTGCTCGCCGGCTTCGCCGCGCTCACCGTACTGCTGGCGCTGCTGCCGGGTCTCCACCGCAGCGCGCCGGGCCACTGGACCGATCCTGTCAGTAAGGCCTGGCTCGTCTACTGGGCCGTCGGCACCGCGGCCGCGCTGGTGGCGGCGGTCTATCACTGGACGTCCCGCCGGGTCGGACGGGAGCTGCGCTCCGGCGCGCTCGACGAGATCCTGCTCACCGGCACCGGTCCGGCCGACATCCTGCTGGCGAAGGCGCTCTCCGCGGCCGGGATTGCCGCCACCCTGGCGCTCACCGCCCTACCCGCCAGCTTGCTGATGGTGGCGGTTGCCGGGCAGGACGGCTGGGCGCTGCTCCGGCTCTGGCTCACCCTCGGCACGTTCGCCTACCTGGGGCTCTACCTCGGGTTGGAGAGCACGCTGCGCGGCGAGGGCTCGGCGAGTGCGACTTATCTCGCCTGGGTCGTCTTCCAGACCAGCGCGGTGTGCGCCGCCATCGGGAAGATGGTCGGCTGGAGCTGGCTCGCCTTCCCGCGGCGGGCGATGAACACTTTCAATCCGATCTCCACGCTCCTGGCGGCGGCCGGCACCCGCCCGGAGCGCTGGCCGATCGGGTTCATCGTCTGCGTGGTGCTGCTGGTGGTCCTCACCCTCATCGCGTTCCGGCTGCTGCGCCGCGACTGGGCCCACGCCGCCCACCGCGCGCAGAAGGAAGGCTTGTGGGGAAAGCTGCAGCGCTCGCCGCGGAAGTGGCGACTCAACGTGTCCGACGCTCTCGCGCCCATGGTCAAAGTGGAGCCGCTCCGGTTCGGAAACCGGCCGGTGGCGGAGCTGGAGCGGGAGCTCGGCTCCCGGATCGGGATCCTGAGCATTCCGTGGCTCCTGATGGGAATGCTGTCGCTGGTGTTCATCCTCGCCAGCGTCAAGTGGAACCACCTCGCCCCGATCACGTTTCAGGTGCTGCTCGGGGTGGCGGCGGTGGCGACTGCGCACGATGCCGCCACGTCGATGGCGGCCGACCGCGAGAGCGGCCGCTGGCGCGATCTGGTGATGCTACCTGCGGCGAACTGGCAGCTGCTTCGGGACAAGCTGCAGGCGTCCTGGGAGAGCGCATGGGTCCCTTCCGTCGGAGCAGTGCTGGAGCTGCTGATCATCGCTCGTATTGACTCGTGGGAGATCGCCACGGGCTCCTGGATGGTGGTCACCCTGCTGCTCTTGCCGCTCAGCGCGTGTCTGATCGGCGCGCTCATCGGGGTCCGGTCGGCGTCCGTGGGACAGGCGCAGGCCCGCAGCGCGGTGCTCTTCGCGGGGCTTCCCGTGGCGCTCTGGTTCGCTCAGGGCTCGCTCGGAGCGGCCGGGTGGCTGGTGGTGCTGAATCCCCTCGCCGCGTGGAGCGCCGGAAGCTTGACGCTGGCCTGGGCGAGTACCCTGCTCTACGCCGCGAGCGGGGTGACTGCGATGCTCCTGCTGAACCGGAAGCTCCGGGACTGGGTCGCCGGGTGACTCACCCGCAGAGCCGGCTGCCGAGCGTTTGGAGATAGAGCGCTTCGGGTAAGTGCCTTCCGAGGCATAGCCTGCCGTGGCGCCTATCAATTCCATGAGCTTCGCTTCCTATCTCTCCGGCCGCCTGCTGCCCTCTCGATCTCGCCGCTCGCGCGCCTGGCTGGCGGCGGCGGTCGCCTCCCGTTCCGGGCTGCTCTCCGCGCTGCGGGCGGCCCGGCGGAACCGCGGTCTGCTGGCGCTCACCTACCACCGGATCGGGGACCCGGACCGGTGCCTGGTCGACGGCAACAACTTTTCCTCCACGGAGAAGGAGCTGGCGGCCCACCTGGCGCTGCTCCAGCGGTGGTCGCGGATCACCACGCTGGAGGAGGTGGAGGCGCACTACGCCGCGGGCCGCGCCTTCTCCGGGTCGCGAGCGCTGATCACGTTCGACGACGCTTACCGGGACAACTACGCCCGGGCCTTTCCCGCGCTGCGACGCACCGGGGCGAGCGCGGTCTTCTTCGTGCCAACCGGCCTGATCGAGCAGCGGCACCTTCCCTGGTGGGACCGTATCGCCTACGCCGTGAAGCAGTGCCGGTCGGAGACGCTCCGCCCCTCCTACCCCGGTGACCTGGAGGTCAAGGAGGTCCGCACCCGGCCCGCCGCGGCGGTGTGGGCGCTGCTCCGGCGGTTCAAGAGCGACGCCGCCCTCGATAAGGAGCGGTTCGTCGCCGCGATCGAGGAAGCGGCCGGAGCGCGCGCGGCAGACGATGACCGCGTCGGCGAGCTGTTCGCGAGCTGGGACGAGCTGCGGGAGATGGCGCGCGGCGGGATGGAGATCGCCTCCCACACCCACACGCACCGGCTGCTCGCGCACCTGCCGCTGCACGAGCAGCGGGAGGAGCTGGGCCGCTCTCGCGAGATCCTGCGGGAGAAGCTGGGCGTGACGGCGCGCGCGGTCGCCTATCCGGTCGGCGGGCGCGGACACTTCAACGCGGAGACGCGCACGGCCCTGCGGGAGACCGGCTACCGGCTCGGGTTCTCTCACTACGGGGGCTGGAACCCCCGGGCGGCGGACGCGTACGACATCCGCCGGGCACGGGTCGACTTCACGGTAGACCGGGTCCTGGTCGAGGCGGCGGTGTCCCTGCCTTCCTACTTCGCCCGGTAGCCGAGCTCAGACCGGTGTTTTCTGCCGCCCCTCCAGGGCGGGGGCTTCCGTCCGCCGCGAATCCGGGGGTTTTCACCCCCGGCTATGCTCCCGCGCCCCTCCGGGGCGCCTCAGGCACACTACTCGGTGGAACTGCCGGGGCTAAAGATGGCGAGGCTGGCGGTGTGGCCGTGGATGAAGCTTTTCCCGCCGACCGGGCCCAGCTCGCCCATCGCGAAGAAGCCGGCCAGGGGCACGCCGGGGAGTGCCTCCAGGGTGGTGCGGGCGTCGTGGTCCGGCTGGGGGAACATCCGGGTGCCGCGCCCGTTGCAGGTGAAGAGCAGCGCTCCCGCCGCGCCGGGGAGACCGCCGACCGGTCGCAGCAGCTCCACCAGGTCCTCGTGCGCCGTCTCGTGGTCGCGCACGTGGAGCTGGACCGTCTGGCCGGGGCGCACCACGTCGCCGACCACCAGGGCGCCGTCGTCCGGGATCGCGCCGAGGAGGCCGCGCACCAGGAAGTCGCCGCGCTCGAACTGGTCGCGGTATTCGTTCATGGCGATCCCGAGCATCAGGCCCCTCGCGGCGAGTCGCTTCTCCTCGCTGGAGAGGTTGTCGAGGACCTCCCGCGCTACTTCCAGGGCAGGGCGGCGCCCCAACTCGAAGATCGCCTGACCTTCCGTGCGGGTGGCGACGAACGGCTCACCGATCGGCCGGCAGCCCTGGGAGACCACGGTGCGGATCTCCAGCGCGCCCCCGAAGCCCGCGCCAATCGCTCCGTCCGTGAGCTGCTCGCCGTCGAGCAGCAGCGCGTTCCCGCCCGGTTGCGTCGAGCCGCTCGCCATCCCGCCGAAGGTGGGAGCCCCCAGTGCGCTGTCGAGGCGGGGGAGCAGCTCGTCCGCCGGGGTGGTGAACGGGTCCGGGAGAAGAAGCTGGCCTCGGTGCGAGGCGCCGGTGGAGATTCGGCTCCGCAGGGCCTCCTCGTCGGTCAGGAGATCGGTCCACTCTTCGCGCGCCAGGTGGAACGGCTTCACGTCGACGCCCGGGAGGCTGGCGGTAAAGAGCACCGCTCCCGCCCGGCGCTCGATCTCCCGCTCGTTGCCGACCACGCTCTCGCAGCTCACGCCGAGGAGATGGCGCGGCTCCAGTCGCTCCCGCACCGCCGCCGCGAGCTGAGCCGCCGCCGGAATGAGCGGCGACGTGAAGAAGAGCACGGCGAGGTCCGGGCGGGCGTTGAGGCCGAGCTCCGACCCTTCTACGAGCTCCCGGACCAGTTCCGGGAAGGTCTCCGCCTCGGAACGGGCGCTGGCAAATTTCATAGTACTCCGATCTCCCGCGGCCGCCGGCCTAGCGTGGTGTGTTAGGGTCGACGCACGGTTCTCCCGCCCCTCCGGGGCGGCTCTATTGGCGGCAAGAATCCGGGGGCTGCGCTGCGCTAACCCCCGGCTATCGTCTCGCGCCCCTCCGGGGCGACTGCGCCCGCTGGATGGAGCATGGCCTTTCGGGCCAGTTCCTGCTCCTACTCTTGCTCCTGCTCGCTGGCGACCCGGTGCTCCCGGCATGTTCTCGCCAGCTCGAGCCTGGGCAGCGGGTCTGGCCTCGAGTGGGTCTTGTTAGCCCGGGAGCAGCCCCACTTCCCGGCCGACCTTGCCGAACGCCGTCACGGCGCGCTCGCACTGGTCGTCGGTCAGCTCGGAGCTGATCTGCACGCGGATGCGCGCGGTGCCCTCCGGCACCACCGGGTAGCCGAAGCCGGTCACGAAGAGCCCTTCGTCAAGGAGTCGCTCGCTGATCCGGATGGCGAAGGCGGTGTCGCCGACGATGATCGGCACGATGGCGGAGTCGCCGGGCAGCGGGCTGAACCCGGCGGCGGTGATCCGCTCCCGGAAGTGGCGGGTGTTGCGGTGAAGTCGCTCCACCCGCTCCGGATGCTCCCGGAGCACGCGCACCGCGGCGCGGGCGCTGCAGGCGACGGTCGGCGGCAGCGCGTTGGAGAAGAGCTGCGGGCGCGACCGCTGCGCCAGCCAGTCGCACACCTCGCGCGGGCCCGCCACGAAGCCGCCGGCTGACCCGCCGAGCGCTTTGCCGAGGGTGCTGGTGATGATGTCGACCTCCCCCAGCACGCCGTAGTGCTCCGCCACGCCGCGGCCGGTGGCGCCCATCACGCCGGTGCCGTGGGAGTCGTCGACGATCACCACCGCGTTGTAGGTCCGGGCCAGCTCCAGGATCTCCGGAAGGCGCGCCAGGTCCCCTTCCATGCTGAAGACGCCGTCGGTGATGATCAGCTTGCGCTGGTCGCGGTCGCACGACTCCAGTCCTTCCCGCAGGTGCGCCATGTCGGAGTGGCGGTAGATCACCTTCTTCGCCGGGCGGGAGAGGCGGATCGCGTCGATAATGCTGGCGTGGTTCAGCTCGTCGGAGAGGATGACGGTGTTCGCGTCGGTCAGGCTCGGGATCACCGCCTCGTTGGCGTTCCAGCAGGAGACGTAGCTCAGCGCCGCCTCCGTGCCGACCAGCTCCGCGAGCGCCGCCTCCAGCTCGTGGTGCGGCTCGAAGGTACCGCAGATGAAGCGGACCGAGCCGGTGCCGGCCCCGTAGCGCCTCAGCCCTTCGATCCCCGCCTCCACCACCTCCGGGTGGGCGGCCAGGCCCAGGTAGTTGTTGGAGGAGAGGACGAGCACCTCGCCCCGCCCCTCCATCCGCACCACGCAGTCCTGCGGGGAGGTGATGGTGTTGAACCGCTTGTAAGTGCCGGCGTCGCGCAGCGCCTGCAGCTCGCCCGCAAGCTCTTCGCGCAGTCGTTCGTTCATCGAAAAGTTCTCCGGGCCGGTGAGAGCCGACGGGCGAGAGAGGCGGAGGCGGAGACGTGAGCGGCAGTCTCGACGCTCGCGGGTGGGCCCGTCGGATACAGTTTACGCCACGGGCCGTCGATCGGACCCGCTCCGGCGTGATTCGGAGGGCTACTTGAAGAGCGACGGGAGCCAGAGCACCATCTGCGGGAAATAAGTGACGAGCAGGAGCACGACGATCAGCATCGCCAGGAACGGTCGCGTCTCCCGGATCAGCTCCCCCAGCGGGACGCGCGCGATGCCGCTCGTCAGGAAAAGCAGCATGCCGAACGGCGGCGTGTTGAGCCCGATCATCAGGTTCAACACCAGCACCACGCCGAGGTGGACCATGTCCAGCCCCAGCGCCTGGGCCGCCGGCAGCACCACCGGCAGGAAGATGACCAGGATGCTGTTGGTGTCCATCACGCAGCCGAGCAGCAGGAAGACGACGTTGAGGATCAGCAGAAGCTGCCACGGCTCCTGGGTGACGCCTGTCAGCCAGGCCGCCAGGTCCTGCGGGATCCGCTCGATCGCCAGGATCCAGCCGAAGACGCTGGCGGTGCTGATGATCAGCATCAGGTAGCTGGTGGTGACGGCGGTCTCCCGCACCATTCGGCCGAGCTGTGCAAACGAAAGCGAGCGATAGAGGACGCCGCCAATTAGCAGCGAGTAGACGACCGCGACCGCGGCCGCCTCCGTAGCGGTGAAGAAGCCGGAGTACATCCCGCCGAGCAGGATGACCGGCGTGAGCAGCGCGGGAGCCGCTTCACGGGTCGCCGCGGCGAGCGCCGGCCACCCGGGCCACTCTGCCGCGCCATAGCCGCGCTTGCGGGCGAGCAGCGCGATGATCAGCATCGTGCCGAGCCCCATCGCCAGGCCCGGGATGACACCGCCGAGGAACAGCGCCTCGATCGAGGTACCCGCCACCACGGCGTAGATCACCAGCGGGATGCTGGGCGGGATGATCGGGCCGATCGTCGACGCGGTGGAGGTGACCGCGGCGCTGAAGCGGCGGTCGTAGCCGGCGTCGGTCATCGCCTTGATACTGATCAGGCCAAGCCCGGAGGCCTCCGCGATGGCGGAGCCGGTCATCCCCGCGAAAAGGATGCTCGAGACGACGTTGACGTGCGCCAATCCGCCGCGGCGGTGGCCGACCAGGAGCGAGGCTACCCGGTAGACGCGCGCCGTGAGCCCCGCCTCGTTCATGATCTGCGCGGCGAGCAGAAAGAGCGGCACCGCCAGCAGCACGAAGCTGTCCAGGCTGTTCACCATCCGCAGCGCCGCCACCGCCGGCTCGACCCCCGCCGCCCACAGGTAGACGGCCGACGCCCCCAGCAGCGCGAACGGGATCGGGACGCCGAGGATGAAGAGCAGCGAGAAGGTGCCGAAGAGAAGCAGGCGCATGGTTATCCGTGAGGCTGGATGCGGCTGGAAGTGACGGACTGGGAGAACCTGATCAGGGGAGCGGATCTGCGCGAGCGATGGTGCTCTCAGGAGCGGGACCGGCGGGAGCAGTGTCAGGTTCGGCGTCGACGCCTCCGATCAGGTGGAGCACGTAGAGCGCCAGCGCGAGCGGCACGAGGGCGTAGAGCCAGCTCATCGGGAGCTGAAGAGCGGGCGAGCGGACCGCCAGCCGGTGCACCGCCATCACGAACGCGGCGGTCCCGGGCACCAGCCCGGCCAGCACCGCCGCGAGCAGCCAGGCGGAGAACCGCTCCACGGGGGCGCGGTCCGGCAGGCGGTCGAGGAGCAGCGTCAGCCGCACGTGGAGGCGGTGGTGGGTAGCCGCTCCCGCACCGATCAGCGTCAGCGCGATAAAGCTGTAGGTGCAGAACTCCTCGCTCCAGAGGAGAGAGAACCCGAGCAGCCTCCGCACCAGCACCTGCCCGACGATCACCAGGACGATGGCGGCGAGCAGGATGCCGGCAAACGCTTCCTCCACCCGGGCCAGCGTGCCCGACAGTGTCCGGAGCCAGCTCATCGGGTCTCTCCCAGGCTCTGAAGCTCCTCATAGGTGCCGCGGCCCCAGTCGCTTTCGAACCGCGTCGCCACGGCCCTCGCGGCGCGGCGGAACGCCTCCACGTCCGGCTCCACGATGGTGACTCCTTCCCCGCGGAAGCGCACCAGCAGGTCGTGCTCCTGCTTCTGGATCGCCGCGTTGTTCACTTCGCGGCCCTTCAGGATGGCGTCCTGGACCAGCGCGCGCTCGGACTCCGGCAGGCGGCTCCAGCGGCGGTCGTTGGCGATCACGGAGACCGGCGTGATCATGTGGCCGGTGAGCACCAGGTAGGGCGCGGCCTCCTGGAACTTCATCGCCTCGATCGTCGGAAGCGGGTTTTCCTGGCCGTCGATGACGCCGGTCTTGAGCGCCAGGTAGACCTCGCCCAGGCTCATCGGGGTCGGATCGGCGCCGAGCGCCCGCACCGTCTCGATGTAGATCGGCGCCGCTGCGGCGCGCATCTTCACGCCCTTCAGCTCTTCCGGGGTGCGGACCGGCCCCTTGACCAGCGTCAGGTGGCGGCGCCCGTAGTACCAGGTGTCGACGATCCGGGCGCCGACCCGGGTGCGGACACCTTCCAGCAGCCGTTGTCCGATCGGGCTCTCGTAGGCGCGATACATGTGCGCCAGGTCGCGGAAGACGAAGGGGCTGTCGAGCACGCTGATCGGCGCGTAGTACTGGCCGAGCCAGCTCACCGCGGTGACGTAGAGATCGAGCGAGCCGACGACGGTGGCGAGCAGCTCTTCCTGCTGGGTGCCGAGCTGGGACGCCGGGAAGACCTGGAGCTCCAACCGCCCGCCGCTCGCCTCCTGAAGGACCGCGGCCGCGCGCTCGAGCCCGAGGTGGACCGGGTGCGAGGTGGGGTTATCGTGGGCGACGCGCAGCACGCGCCGCCCGTCGGTCGCACGCCCGGCGCAGCCGGGGAGCGCCGCGGCGGAGGCGGCCAGTAACAGAGAGCGTCGGGAGAGGCAGGGCATCGAGGTAGACGGTGACTCCGGTGGGAGACCGTTCACCTTTCGCCCGCCCACTCCCTTGCTTGCGGCGTCACTTCATCGAGGGTGCGGCGGCAGGCGGCAGCGGCGTTCCTCGCAGTCCGCGCGGCCGGGGAGCGGCGTTCTTGGCACCGGGCAGCATCGGGTTCTGTAGACCGTACTGCTGTGCAATCGCCAGCGCGGTCTGCAAGAGCCCCGTTTCCGCCGCGCTCGCGGAGACGTATCGGACGACCGCACTCTCGTCCAGCCCGAAAGCCCGGGGTGCGGGATCCGCTTTGTACTCCTGCACCACGGGCGATCCCGGCTCGGTATAGACGATCGGACCGGTGATGCCGGTCGCCTTCCGGAATTCCGTTTCGTGCTCGCGGGGGAAGACCGCCACCGTCACCAGCCGGGGAGCGTCTTTCTTCACGTGGCCGAGCATCTCCCGCATGTAGGAGGCGAACTCGCGGGAGTGCTGCGACTGGTCGACGAAGAGCAGGAGCGTGCTGCCGTCGACCAGCTCTTTGAGCGGATGGGTGGCGCCGCGGCTGTCCGGCAGAGTGAATTCGGGCGCGGGGTCGCCGTAATCGAAGGCGGTGGCGTAGGGCGGCCGCGGCGGTGGCGGCGGGTTGCGCGTGATCCGCAGCACGGCCTCCGCTCCCACGACCAGACCTAGGACCCCGATCCCGATCAGCACCCAATGCGTTGTCGACAAACGAGCTCTCTTCATCCGACCGAATTCCTCCGCGGGACGTCGCCGGCCGCGGGGCAACCGCTGCGCACGCAGTTACGCCCTGCAGCCTTAGCTTCGTAGAGGGCCGCATCCGCCGCGGCGATCCAGGCAGAGGAGGGGATCTCCGGCGAGACGGCGGCGGCGGCCACGCCTACACTCACAGTTACGCATGGCCCAGCGCTGGAGTTGCCATGCTCGATGCCGAGCCCCTCGATCGTGCTCCGGAGGCGTTCTGCCGCCAGGGTGGCTCCCGCGGCATCGGTCTCCGGGAGCACGATCGCGAACTCCTCTCCCCCATATCTCGCCACCAGGTCGACCCCGGTCCGCAGCGCATCTTGTAGCGCCTGCGCCACCTGCTGCAGGCAGAGATCGCCGGCCGGGTGCCCGTGCCGGTCGTTGTAGCCCTTGAAGTGGTCGATGTCGAGGAGGACTACGCCCAACGGGCGGCCGAGGCGCTGCGCGCGCAGCCACTCGCGGTCCAGCGCTTCGGCAAAGGCACGGCGGTTCGCCACGCCGGTGAGCGGGTCGGTCGCGGCGAGCTCAGCGAGGCGGCGGTTCGCCTCCTCCAGCAGCGCCTGCGTCTCCAGGAGTTGGGCCTCTCGCTGGATGCGCTCGTCGACCGCGCGCTTGAGACGGAGCTGATGCTGCACGCGGGCGGTCAGGATGACCCGGTCGACCGGCTTGGTAATGAAATCGGAGGCTCCCGCTTCGAAGGCCACGCGGAGATCGCTCGTGTCGGCGCGGGCCGTGACCATCAGGATCGGAATCTCCCGCAGCCGGGGATCGGCCCGGATCTGGCGGCACGCCTCGAGGCCGGAGACCTCGGGCATCATGATGTCCATCAGGATCAGCTCGACGGGGCAAGGGCCGGCGTCGGCCCGCCCTAGCGCCAGGTAGTCGAACGCCTCCCGCGCGCTGGTGAGGCTGACGACATCGGTGAGGCCCACCCGCGCCAGAATCCGCTCCAGGAGCATGCGGTTGTCCGCGATATCATCGACGACCAGGATCGACATGGCGGGCGTGGAGTGCGAGGGCCGCTCGGCCGGCAGCCGAGCAGCTCACCCGCCGTGCGGGAGAGAGAGGTCCGGAAACGGTGAGGCGTCGGGACACCCAAGACTGCCGGGCGAGTATCCAGCAGGCGCAGCCGCTCGCCAGTCTCCGCCGCCTCACGGAGGAAGTGTATCGAGGCGTGCGAATCAAGTCCGGGCCAACTTCCCGGGGCGGAAGCAGGAGAAGTCTAAACTCATTCTAAACAGTTCGAATGGCGAGAGTGTGCCGGTTCGGTCCGTCGGAGAGGGAGCAGAGCATTGGAGACCCCCACGCCTTCCCTGCGAGAGCAAGGGATTCAGGCCCTGAAAGAGGGCGCGCTCGACCGCGCAATCGACCTGCTGGCGCGCGCGGTCATGGCGAACGATAACGACGCGGACGCGAAGGCGTTCCTGGGCGTAGCCTACAGCCAGAAGGGCCTCCATGCCCAGGCGAAGCGCGCGCTGCAGACCGCGGTGGAATTGCAGCCGCAGAACGCCAACTACCAGTACAACCTGGGCGTGGCACTGGAGCGCGCGGGCGACATGCAGGGCGCGGCGGTTGCCTACCGGGACGCTCTGCAACTGAACAAGGACCACGCGCAGGCGCGTGCCAAGCTGCAGGCGATGGGCCCCGCGGCCCAGCAGCTTCTCGCCAATGCGCCCAAGCCGGTGCCGCCGGTCGGCGTTCCCACCTACAACACGCCGCCATCCCAGCCCACGCAGCCCACGCAGCCCCCGGCTCCGCCGTCTCCGGGCGGCTACGCCCCGCCTCCGCCCCCGATGCCGGGTCCCCCGGGCGCCGTCCCCGGGCCCGGCTACGCTCCCCCGCATGGTGATCCGCTGGCCCAGGGCGCTCCTCCGGGGACGGTCCAGTGCCCCAGCTGCGGCCAGTTCTCCCAGCCCGGCATCTCCTGCGAGTGGTGCAGCGGAGCCCTGGCGGCCCCCGCGCCGGCCCCCGCCGCGCCCGCATACGGCCCCGCCGCCCAGCCGGGTGGGTTCCATGCCCAGCCGTACGGCGCTTATGGCATGGCTCCCTCCATGACCTCCGGCGAGGCGTTCGGGCGCCGCCTGGGCGCCGCGCTCATCGACAACATCCTGCTCTCGATCATCATCTACGGGCTGCTCTTCGGGGCGGGATTCACGATCATGTCGTCCGTCGGCCCGGGCGGCGAGCCCTCCACCGGCCAGGCAGCGCTGCTCGGCTACCTGTTGTACATCAACCCCTATGTGTTGATGGCGCTCTACTTCGGCGCCATGTACGCGTCGCGGGGGCAGTCGCTCGGAAAGATGGCGACCGGGATCCGGGTGGTAGGGCCGGACGGCGACAATCCCGGCTTCTTCCGGGGCGCGTTCCGCGACAGCCTGGGAAAGGCGATCTCGGGGATCTGCCTGCTCGGCTATCTCTGGATGCTCTGGGACCCGGAGCAGCAGACCTGGCACGACAAGATATTCGGCACGCACGTGGAGCGGGCTTGACGATTCGCCGCGTCACCGGATGCGGCCCGGTTTGATTCGAGGAGGTGCGACGATGTCCAATCCATCCGGGCCGTCACTGCGTGACCAGGGGATCCAGGCGCTGCGCGCGGGAGACCTGGGGACCGCGATCGATCTGCTGGCGCGTGCCGTGATGTTGAACGACGCGGACGCGGAAGCGAAGGCGTTCCTGGGCGTGGCGTACAGCCAGAAGGGGCTCCACGCCCAAGCGAAGCGGGCGCTGCAGACCGCGATCGAGCTGCAGCCGCAGAACGCCAACTTCCACTACAACCTGGGCGTGGCGTTGGAGCGCGCGGGCGACATGCAGGGCGCGGTGATCGGCTACCGCGATGCCCTGGTGAACAACAAAGACCACGCCCAGGCGAAGGCGAAGCTGCAGGCGATGGGCGCCGCGGGGCAGCAGCTCCTGGCGAACGCTCCCAAACCGGTGCCTCCGGTGGGAGTGCCGAGCTACTCCCCTCCTCCAGCCGCGGCCCCCCACGGCGGCCCGCCGGGAGGCTTCGCCCCGCCTGCGCCGGCCCCGTCCTATCAGCCCGCGGCGGCGCCGGCCGACGCTCCGCCCGGCACGGTGCAGTGTCCCGGCTGCGGGCAGTTCTCCCATCCGGGGTTGGCGTGCGAGTTCTGCTCCTCGCCGCTGCCGGTACCGGTCTCCACCGCCCCGCCGCCGTCGCAGTACACCCCGTACGGCGCCGCCCCGGTTCCGATTGACCCGGCCGCCCTCGCTCACTCGATGAATGCCCAGAGCACCGACAGCGGCATGGGGGGCTTCCAGGCGTTTGCGTTCCGCTGGATGGCGGTGATTCTCGACCACCTGATCCTGATGCCGTTCTGGATCGGCTTCGCGCTCCTGATGGGCGTCGACTTCGAGACGTTGATGGAGCCCTCGGACTTCCTGACGATCAGCCCGCGACAGGCCGGAGAAGCGCAAGCGGAGATGACCGCTTCGATCTTCCGGCTCTCGCTGCTCGTCGGCTATGAAACGGTGCTGACCGCCGTGTGGGGCCGCACCCTCGGCAAGATGGCGCTCGGGCTGCGGGTGGTCGACGAGATGGGCGACCAGGTCGGCTGGCTCCGTGCCTTCATGCGCTCGACGGTCGGACGGCTGATCGGCGGCTGTCTCTGCGGGCTCGGCTATCTCTCCGTCATCTGGAACGACGAGCAGCGCGGCTGGCACGACACGATCTGCGGCACCCACGTGGTGAGGCGATGAGCGGCCTGAACCGGCGGGAGCTGCTCCGGCTCGGGCTCGGCGGCGCCCCGCTGGGTGTCTCGCGCGCGGCAACGGCCGGCGAGCAGCGCCCGCGGATTGCGGCGGTCGTGACCGAGTACCGCGAGAATTCCCACGCCGACGTGATCGTCACCAAGTTCCTGGAAGGGTGCGCGGTCCTCAACACCCGCTTCGACCCGCGGGTCCGGATCGCGTCGCTCTACCTCGACCAGGTGCCTCCGAACGACCTGGGGCGGGAGATCGCCGCGCGGCACGGCGTGCCGGTCTACGACTCGATCCGCAAGGCGATGACGCTGGGGGGCGACCGGCTGGCGGTCGACGGCGTGCTCCTGATCGGCGAGCATGGCCGCTACCCGTACAACGAGCTGGGACAGCACCTCTATCCCCGCAAGCGCTTCTTCGACGAGGCGGTGGCGGTGATCCGGGAGGCGGGCCGGCCGGTGCCGGTCTTCAACGACAAGCACCTCTCCTACTCCTGGGTCGAGGCGAAGTCGATGTACGACACCGCCCGCGCCCTGAAGATCCCGTTCATGGCCGGCTCCTCCCTGCCGGTCACCTGGCGCAAGCCGGAGGTCGAGCTGCCGGCCGGCACTCGCGTGCCGGAGGCGCTGGTGGTGGCGTACGGTCCGGTAGAGGCGTACGGCTTCCACGCGCTGGAGACGCTGCAGTGTATGCTGGAGCGGCGGCGCGGAGGCGAGACCGGGGTGCGCCGCGTGCGCTGTCTCTCCGGAGAGGCGGTCTGGAAGGCGGGCGTTCCGCAGGAGCTGGTCGCCGCGGCGCTCTCCCGCTCCGAGAAGGCGGAGGTCCGCGCCGCCACCTGGGACCGGGTGCAATCCCGCGTAATGGAGCCGGACCTCTTCGAGCTGGAGTACCGGGACGGCACGCGAGGCCGGGTGTTGATGCTGCCGGGACTGGTGGAGGAGTTCCTCTTCGCCGCCCGCGTGGAGGGCCGCGCGGAGCCGCTCTCTTCGCTCTTCTGGCTGCAGGACGGAAAGCCGTTCGGCCACTTCGCCCGCCTGAGCGACGCCATCCAGCGGATGTTTCTCACCGGCCAGCCGACCTACCCGGTGGAGCGGACGCTCCTGACCACCGGCGTGCTCGACCGCGTGATGCAGTCCCGCCACCGAAAAGGCGAGCCCCTGGAGACGCCGGAGCTGGGGCTCACCTACCGCCCTGCTGCTCGCTGAGCCCGCGAACGGCCCCGTGCCGGCCGCGTTTCCTCATCCTCTCGCCGGGTAGACCTTCCCCTGGAACGGAGCACGGTGACGACTGTCACCCCACGAAGCTCCGGAAAGAGGAGGAGAGGATGATACGGACACTCACGGCGGCCGCCGCTCTGGCCGCAACCCTGGTGCTCACCGGCTGTGCCGAAGAGCGCGCCTACATGGAGCCGCGCGAGCCGATCCTGGCGCCGGAGCGGGAGGCGCCGATCTACGGGGAGCGTGAAGGCGAGGGCTCTCTCGGGGAGCGCGAGGGCGTGATCGGCGAGCGTGAAGGCGAGCTCGGGGAGCGCGAGGGCGTCATCGGCGAGGGACTCGAGCACGGCGACTAACTAACGGACCAACCGTTTGTTCGCGGCGGGCATTCCTGGTTAACGGGAGGAACCAGGAATGCCCACCGCTTCACGTACCCACCGCCGCGTGGTCCGCCTGCTCGTGCTTGGGGTGCTGCTCCTACCGCCCGCGGTGGGACTCGCCGTCTGGGCCGGGGGGAAGGGCGCCGTGCTGGAGCGCCCCGTCCGCGGGGCGCTGGGGACGCTGCGCGGAGCGGACGAACGCACCAGCCCGTCCCTGCGGGAGCTGTGCCGGCAGCAAGGGCTGAGCTACCCGCCTCCGAAGCCGTCGCTGGTCCTGCACAAGGGGCGGCGGGAGCTGGTGCTGCTCTCCGGCGGGGAGCCGCTGACGCGCTACCGGGTGGGACTGGGCGGCGCTCCCGAGGGCGATAAGGAGCGCGAAGGAGACCGGCGCACGCCCGAAGGCCGCTTCTACGTCTGCACTCGCTTGCGGCAGAGCCGCTTCCACCGGTTCCTGGGGCTGAGCTACCCGGCGCCGGACGACGTCGAGCGCGGCCTCGCGGCGGGCCAGATCACGCGCGGCGAGCACCGGGCGATCCTGGCCGCGCACCAGGGGCGGCGCCAGCCCTCGTGGAGCACCGCGCTCGGCGGTGCGATCGGCATCCACGGGGGCGGCGGTCAGCGGGACTGGACCCTCGGCTGCATCGCCGTCTCCGATCCGGAGATCGAGGAGCTTTTCGAATCACTCCCCCTCGGAACGGAGATCGAGATCCAGCCCTAACGGCCGATGCCGCAGTAGTCGAAGCCGTGGGCTTCGAGCCGTGCCGAGTCGAGGGCGTTGCGGCCATCGATCACGATCGGGCGGCGCATCTCCTCGGAGAGGCGGGACCAGTTCAGATCCAGGAGCTCCGGCCACTCGGTAACCAGGACGATCGCGTCGGCCTGGTACGCCGCGGCGTAAGGGTCCGAGACAAGCTCCACATTCGGCAGCAGCCGCCGGGCGGGCTCCACCGCCTGCGGGTCGTAGGCCCGAACCTCGGCCCCCATCTCGAGGAGCCGGGCGGCGATGTCGAGCGCCGGCGCGTCGCGGAGGTCGTCGGTGCCGGGCTTGAACGCCAGCCCCCAGAGCGCGATCGTCTTCCCCTTGATCAGCTTCAGCTTCTCCTGGAGGCGCCGCACCACCGCCATACGCTGATGGGCGTTCACTTCCCGCGCCGCCTGCAGGAGCCGGGCCTCGTAGCCGTACTCCTCTGCGGTGTGGATGAGCGAGGCGAGGTCCTTGGGGAAGCAGGAGCCGCCCCACCCGATGCCGGCGCTCAGGAAGGCCCGGCCGATGCGGTGATCGAGCCCGATGCCCTGCGCCACCTGGCGGACGTCTGCTCCCACCCGCTCACAGATGTTGGCAATCTCGTTGATGAAGCTGATCTTGGTAGCGAGGAAGGCGTTGGCGGCGTACTTGATCACCTCCGCGCTGGCGCGGTCGGTCACCACGAACGGCACCTCGTGGCCGGCGGCGCGGCATCGTTCCAGCAGCGGCGCGTAGAGCGTTCGCATCGCGTCGACCGCCCGCTCGCTCTCCGCGCCCACGACGATGCGGTCCGGGTGCAGCGCATCCTCGATCGCCGTCCCCTCACGGAGGAATTCCGGGTTGGAGACCACGTCGAAGTCAATGGTGCTCCCCGGCCGCGAGGCCAGCGCCACGGCGGTGCCTCCGCCGGTGGAGGCGCCCTCCGCGGCCTCCCCGGAATGGCCGCTGCCGGCACGATGGCTCGCCCCCTGTCGCACCAGCATTCCCACCCAGTCACCGCTCCCCACGGGGACCGTGCTCTTGTTCACCACCACGGCATACTGGGAGCCCAGGTGAGCGCCGATGGAGCGGGCCGCGGCTTCCACCGCCGAAGTGTCGGCCTGGCCGGACGGAAGCGAGGGAGTGCCGACGCAAATGAACACCGCCTGCGCCGAGGGGACCGCGACCCGGTAGTCGTCCGTGAACTCGAGTCGGCCCGACCGGAATTCTTCTGCCACCAGCTCGTCCAGGCCCGGCTCGAAGATCGGGATCTTGCCGTTCCGCAGCTGGCGCACCTTCTCCGTGTTGACGTCGAGACAGGTGACGTGGTGGCCGACGTGAGCGAGGCAGGCGCCGGTGACCAGTCCCACGTAGCCGGTCCCGATGACGGCTACGCGCATGCTGTTGTCGTGGTGCAGTGACATGCTACTTCGCTCCCCCTGATACGAACGCGACGCCTGACGACCGAGTATACCCCGCCATCTACTCGCCTGACCGACGCCCCACCGAGCCGGTCTCCAGCTGCTGCCGAAACCACTCGACCGTCTGGCGCAGCCCCTCGGCGAAACCGGTCTCCGGTCGATACCCGAGCACCTGCGCCGCCCGCGAGACATCCGCCACGCTGTGGGTGATGTCGCCCGGCCTCGCCGGCCCGCGCTCCACCCGCGGCTCCCGCCCCGAGAGCTCTCCGAGGCGTCGGATCAGCAGGTTGAGATCGGTGCGCCGGCCCTCGCCGATGTTGAGGATCTCGCCGCCGGCGGACGGCGTCTCCAGCGCCAGGAGGTTCGCCCGCACCACGTCCCCCACGTAGACGAAATCGCGCGACTGCGTGCCGTCTCCCTCCAGCGGAATCGGCTCTCCGCTCAGCGCCGCGGTCACGAAGGCGGGAATGACGCTCGCGTAGCGGGAAGCCAGACTCTGGCGCGGACCGAAGACGTTGAAGTAACGCAGCGCGACTGTCTGCATTCCGAAGAGCCTGTGGAAGACGCGGCAATACTGTTCGCCGGCCAGCTTGGTGACGGCGTAGGGAGAGAGCGGGTCCGGCAGCTCGCCTTCCTGCAGCGGCAGGCGGGTACTGTTTCCGTAAGCGGCGGCGGAGGCTGCATAGACGAAATGCCTCACCCCCGCGTCCCGTGCAGCGGTGAGCACCCCAATCGTGCCGCCGACGTTGACCTGGTTGACCCCGACCGGATCGTCCACGGACCGCGCCACCGAAGCGATCGCCGCTTCGTGAAGCACTCCCACGCAGCCGGCCACGGCGCGCCGGACCGCCTCCGCATCGAGGATGCTGCCCCGGATCAGCTCAATTCGGTCGTCCACGTGCGCCAGGTTTTCCGCCGACCCGGTGGAGAAATCGTCCAGCACCCGCACCGAGTAGCCGCGAGCCAGCAGCCCATCCACGAGGTGCGAGCCGATGAAGCCCGCCCCGCCGGTGACGAGGACCGTGCCAGCGCTGGAGGGAGACGAGGACATGAGAGGAAGGGGTGACCGAGCCGAAGTGAGCGGCTGCAGCCACGGTCATCAAGCAGCCGGGCCGCACCCCTCCATCCTATCGCATCCGGAAGCGCGGGCGATTGCCACCCACAAACGAGAAGAAGGCCCGTCCTCTGGAGAGAGGACGGGCCCGAGTGCCGCAGAGAGGATTTGAACCTCCACACCCTTTCGGGCACTAGATCCTGAATCTAGCGCGTCTGCCGTTCCGCCACTGCGGCCTGCGTGGTCATGTTATGTGCTACCGCGCGTCTCGTCAAGAGCCGTCTGGTAGTTGAGGTGGACCGGAGCCCTAGGGCTCCGGTCCAAAGTATTCTGGCGGCGACCTACGCTCCCACTCCTGATAAGGAGCAGTACTCTCGGCGCAGTGGGGCTTAACTGCCGTGTTCGGGATGGGAACGGGTGTGTCCCCCACGCTCTAGCCACC
>JBKBRF010000032.1:0-80912 GCA_046292385.1 Armatimonadota bacterium
ATTCACCGCGTGGCGGGCCAAATCATGCCCCCGCTCCCTGCTTCTTCATCAAGGGAGTTTGTTGCGCACAGCGCAACAAGCGATACCGTAACTCCATCTGCGAAATGTGAGCGTACGGGGGGCGCGCTCGTTCGGAAGCGCCGGCTTAAAGGAAGCGGACTTCTCGGAAGCCGAGCAGGGAGAGCTGCTGCCGCAGGGCGCTCTGGGCGTTCTCCCGGGCGGTGGCCAGCACGCCGCTCTCCATGGCGGCGCTGCGGATGCGCTCTTCCGCTTCCTGGCGCACGCGCGTCTCGAGCTGCGAGTCGGCCTTGGAGAAGAGGCCGGTCTGCCGCTCGAAGACCTGGCTGCCGTGGTTGTCCAGCCGGCTGTGGAAGATCTGCGGCTCCGGGAGGCGCACTACCACCTGCTCCCCTTCCACGCGCACGTCGTGAGACTGGAGGGAGCGGAGGTCGACTCCCGCCACCACCTCGCCGCGGCCGACGAAGAGGATCTTGTCTCCCGCCAGCCAGCTCGGCACCCAGCCGGAGGTGTCGCCGCGGACGACCACCTGTCCGTTGTACCGGCAGGTCTCCAGCCGCTGCAGCGCCTGGACCTGGTCCAGCACCACCGGACCGGTGGCGCGCGCCGCGCTGGTGAAGCCGAGCGGGTTCTTGAGCCAGGCACCGGTCGAGAGCGTGTCCCGCACTGACGCGAGCCCGCTCCAGATCAGCGCGCCGGCGGCCAGGGTAGCGAGGGTGAAGAAAGTGGGTCGCTTCATAACACTAAGCATGATGCCAGAACGGGCGCGGAAGTTCCATCCCCTGTATTCCCCCTTACGTAAGAGCGAACCAGTTTTAAGTGGCGCAGCCGAGGTGCGCTGCCTACTGGATCCCCCTCCGCTCCAGCCCCACCGAGAGTGCCCAGCGGCGATACGCCCCCGCCACTATCTCGGGCTCAACCGTGAACCACTCTCGCCACTGCTCGTCCGAGATCGGCAGACCGTGGCAGACCTCGTTCAACGAGTTGTTCACTGCCAGGAAGTCCGGAGAGTCCCGATCCGCATCGGACAACTCCGGCCAGCGGGACAGGGCGTCCTCCAGCTCCGGACGATAGATCCCCATCCGCGTGTGGAACTCCCACTCCTCCAACTCCGGCCCGCGGGCGACGAAGACCATCGCCTCGTAGACTGCCGTGCGGAACGGCTCCTCTAATTCAGTCACTGGCATGAGTCGCTCTCCTCACTTAGGTCGAGCTCGAAGTCTGAGCCTCAGGACGATGTCGCCCGGCGAGATGGCGTAGGGAAACGGCGTCCGCTGCGGCTCTCCGCCGTCGTCGACGCCGTCCGGGCCGACGCTGTAGAGCCGCAGCCCGTCTGGGGCTCGGCGCACCCGGATCGGTCCGTCGGAGAATGGATCGCGCGGGAGCCGCTCGCCGGCGAGAGGGAGACCGGCCTGGTGGGTCAGCGCCGCGAGGAGGAGCGCGAGATAGGCATCACGGGCGCGAACTTGACCCTCCGAATAGAAGCCGTTGCAAATGTCAGCGAGGAGGTCGCCGGACCGTGGGTCCGCTTCCGGGCCCCACGGTCCAATGGCTCCTTCTCGCAGCCGCGCCTGGTGCTCCGTGATCAGACGGTACGTTCGCGGCTTGGGGTAGACCAGGAAGTAGGCGCGCCGAAACCAGCGTGGTGCCTGCTCTATCCAGCCCAGGCCGATCTGGTCGCGGAAGGTGATGCGAGCGCTCAGCAGTGCCTGGCGTTCCTCCACCGCGAGGATTTGCAGCGACGTCGGATACTGCGCCTCCAGCTTCCGGAGCCGCGCGAGTGCCCGCTGCGCCTGCATGGGGGAGAGGCGCGGGATGACCGACTGAGCACCGCGTACCGCCTCCCGTGTCAACGTGGACGACACACCATTCCCGATCCCATCGCTGCCGTTGCCGATGCGGCTGGCGAGCGCGAGGACATCGAGCAAGTGGGCGACCGCAGCATCGGCGTCTCCGTCCGCGCCGGCGACCCGTGCCTCGGCCAACCATCGGGTCGCAGCCCTCCGGAACCGCGCGAGCTCCGGATTTCCTTCCCGTATCGGGTCGACCACCGCCGGTCGGACGCACTCCAGCTCCAGAGCCTGACGCATCGCCTCGAAGAGCGGCGCATCCGCCGCGGTACGCCGCAGCTCCCGCCGCAGGACAGCGATCTCGACGCGATCGATGCTCTCCAGCGGAACCTCCCGCATCGTCCCGGTGAGCCCCAATGCGGCGTTCACCAGCGCGGGGTATCCGTTCTCACGCGGCTCGGCGGGCGCGGGAGGCAGCGGCGGCGGGGGTGCGTTGGCCCAGCGGAGGTAGAGCGCCGGCCAGAGGATGAAGCAGCCCGCCAGGCTGCCGAGGAGCCACAGGCGCCTGCGGGTGGCGAGGGCGGAGGAAGGTATCCGGCGCATCGGAGGAGACTTCCGTCACTTCCGGGGTGGGTAGAGGGAGCCCCAGAGCAGATCGCCGCGCGCCTCCTTCTTCGTGTCGCGCACCGCCAGCGGGCGCCCGCCGTCGTCGACACCATCCGGGCCGACGCTGTAGAGCAGGTAGTCGCCGTTCGTGCGCCGGTACCGCAGCGGCTGGCCGGTGAACGGGTCGGGCGCCAGGCTCACGCCGGTGACTTGCCCCAGCTCCGCCAGCGACTCCGGGTAGCGGCCGCGGCGCTGACGGAACTCCCGCAGAGCCAGCGCTCCCCGGGCGAGCGCCACGCTCGTCTCCCCACGGGTGAGAGCCAGGCCGGCTTCCTGGAAGACCGGCATCAGGAGGGACGCGAACATCTCCGTAGGCGGCTCGATCGGCACTCTCTGGACGTACGGCTTCTCCGCCTCCGCGGCCATCCGGTCGAAACCGGAGCTGATCGCCGCGTAGCTGAGCGGCTTCGGATAGAAGAAGAGGAACCACCCCCGCGACTCGGTCGATGAGCCGGCGGTGGGTGCCCCGGGGTTGAGCGCAACCTTCCCACTGAACACCTGCGCCAGGCCGGTGAGCGCGGATCGTTTCTCTTCGCGGAACATGTCCGGGGCGCGGGAGAACTGCGCCATCACCCGGTCGAGGCGCTCCCCGGCGCGCCGGGCTTCGTCGGCGGACAGGTCGCTCTCCATCCCCTCCAGTGCGGCGACCCCGATGGAGGCGCAGGCAACCGCCACCAAGTGGTGAATGATCCCGCCGCCGGGGCTGCTCCGGCTGCCCAGCTCGACCGCGTTGATGGCGCTCTGCGCCGCCCGGTTACTGTTTCCGTCGTGGTCCGCCACCCGTGACTCGGCGGCAAACCGCCGGGCCGCTTCGCGATATCTCGCCAGGTGTGGGTAAAGCTCTTCGAACCCGGTGGACGGCGGCGTCATCGCGTCGAGCTTGAGCGCCTGCCGCACCTCTTCCAGCGCCGCCCGCTGCGCCGGATCCGCCGCGAGCGCGCGTCGGAGTGCCTCCGGATCTCCCTCCGCCGCCTTCGCCAGCGGCGAGTCGCCCTCGCTGGCGGTGAGCTTCATCGCGGCGGCGCGAAGCCGATCGTAGCCGTTCGGAGTGGGGTAGACGCGAGTGTCCGGCGGGATGGCGGGAGGGGTGTTCGCCCAGACGAGATAGGCGACCGGAATCAGGGCCAGCAGCAGCAGCGCGGCGCCGCACCCGGCGAGCGTGCGCCGGCGCGAGCCTCGCGGTTTTGAGCTCTCTTCCGTCGAATGCGCAACCCGCATGCTCTCCCCTCTCGTATCTGCGGCGGACGGGCCTCTCCGCCAACCGGGCGGCGGTCCTTGACGGCCCCCCGGGGCTGCGTTAGAGTACCGTGGCCCCTCCAGGGCCCTTCCCCCTCCGGCTCCACCACGGGTTCAACTGCGTGCCACCTATAGAACGGATTTTCGAAGAAATCGTCTCGCAGCTTCCCGGGTACGAGGTGCGCCCGCAGCAGCTCGAGATGGCGCGCACGATCCGGGCGGCGGTCGAGACGAAGAAGCACGCGCTGATCGAGGCGGGGACCGGGAGCGGGAAGTCGTTCGGCTACCTGATCCCGGCGCTGGAGAGCGGCAAGAAGACGGTCATCTCCACCGGCACCATCGCCCTGCAGGAGCAGCTTCTCAACAAGGACCTGCCGTTCCTCTCCCAGGCGTACGGGCGGGAGATCAAGGTGGCGCTGGCGAAGGGCCGCTCCAACTACGCCTGCCTGCGCAAGCTGGACGAGGCGTTCCGCACCCTGCCGCCCTCCGACCCGCTGCAGACGACGGTCAACGACCTGATCGAGCTTTCCCACTCCGGCGCCTGGGACGGCGACCGCCAGGAGCTGCCGTTCTCCGTGGAGCCGCGCTTCTGGCTCGACGCCCTGGCGTCGGACGCGGAGGACTGCCTGGGGCCGCGCTGCCCAAACTGGGGCTTCACCCCGCACCGGGTAGCGCGCGCGAAGGTGGAAGACGCGCAGATCATCGTCGCCAACCACGCGCTCTACTTCACCGATCTCGCCCTCGGCGGCGGCGTGCTCCCGCATCACGAGCTGGTGATCTTCGACGAGGCGCACCACCTGGAGCGGGCGGCCCTGGGCGCGCTCTCCGTGCAGGTGAGCCGCTGGATGGGGAACAAGCTGCTCCAGCGGGTGCAGCGCCGCTTCCGCAGCGTGCCGCTGGAGCTGGTCCAGGACGTGACCGACGCCGAGACCGACCTGATGGAGCTGGTCTTCCGGCGGGGGCGAGGTCAGTTCAAGATCGAGCGGGACGCGCCGTTCGAAGAAGCCGCCGGAAAGATGCAGCGGTCGCTGGAGCGGCTCTCCACCTGGCTCAGCCAGGCCGACGTGGGCCAGATGACGCTGCTCGACGAGGACGCGGCCCAGGCGAAGCAGCGCGCGGAGACGGTGCGGGAGCAGATGACCTCCGTGACGGCCGACCTCGCGCGCCGGTGGGACTACTTCGCCACCCTGCGCGGCGGCGACGAGCGCGCGAGCTGGATGGTGCTCGACCCAAGCAAGGACACCTACGAGCTGCAGTCGGCCCCGCTCGACGTCGGCAAGGCGCTGGACGAGCTGCTCTGGTCCAAGCGCACCTGCGTGATGACCTCCGCCACGCTGGCGGTCGACGGCAAGTTCGACTTCCTGAAACGGGAGCTGGGACTGCCGGACGAGACGCTCGACTGCGTGCTGGGCTCCCCCTTCGATTTCAGCCGGCAGGCGCTGCTCTATATCCCGCGCCAGATGCCGATGCCGAACGACGCGGCATTCAGCGAGAAGGCGGCGGACGAGATCGAGCGGATCCTGCGGATGTCGCGCGGGCGCGCGTTCGTGCTCTGCACCTCCTACCGCTCGCTCCGGGAGATCTCCCAGCGCCTCGGCCCGAAGCTCCCCTACCCAAGCAAGACGCAGGAAGACCTGCCGCGCGCCCGCTTGGTGGAGTGGTTCAAGACGACGCCGAACGCGGTTCTCTTCGCGACCGGCACCTTCTGGGAAGGGGTCGACATCCCGGGGGACGCGCTCTCCTGCGTGATCATCGACAAGCTCCCGTTCGCCAATCCGGACGACCCGATCGTGCAGGCCCGCACCGAGCGCATGAAGCTCCGCAGCGAGGACTGGTTCGGCGGCTACATGCTCCCGAAGGCGGTGCTCTCGCTGAAGCAGGGCTTCGGACGCCTGATCCGCACCCGCACCGACACCGGCATGGTCGCAATCCTCGACCGCCGCGTGCTCACGATGCGCTACGGCGAGATCGTGCTGCGGTCGCTGCCGCCGGCGCGGCGGGTGAGCGCCCTGGCCGGGAGCCTGGAAGAGGCGCTCGCCGCGCCGGCACAGGCGCCGCGTCCGCCGGGCGGGGAGTCGTGGCGGGGACGCTCGTACGATGGCGGGTGGAACCCACCGCCGCCGGACCTGGATGCGGTGCTCGGGGAGCCGAGGCCGTAACGTGATGTTTGAAGGGCTACACGCTCCAGGTTTGCTGCGCCGAGTGGCCGTGTCGAACCCGCTCCGGCGGGCAGGCGGCGTGCCGATTGGCAACGTCGACACCGAGGGCGCGACCCCGCGCCCTTGTGCCGGGGGGCAGCCCTCCCGCGACAAATGCCCTCCGCGGCCCTTTCACGCGCCTTCGGCGCTAGCAGGCCGCTCCGGGAGTGCGCACCGCCGACCTCATCCCGCGCCACTGCCGGGATTGCACCATCAGCTGGGTTCACGGGCTGCCCCCCGGCCCTTCGAGCGAACCCCCCTGCGCCCAGGGGGGTTCACAAGTGGCGCCCTGCGGGCGCCCTGGTTTCTGGCTGCGATCCAACCGGAACTGCGCTTCCTCTTGAGATTAGACCCCGCAGAGGCTCGGGAGCTAGAAACTGTTGGAGCCCGGAGGACCTGCCGGAGGCAGGGCTGGAGGGTGCCAGTTGTGACCACCCCCGGGTGCCCGCGTGCGGGCGGTAGGGGTGGTTGCTTGAGCCGGACGGGGCGGCCCGTGAATCGCCGTCTCGGCGAAGCCGCAACTTACGGACGCGGAGCGCAGCCACACGGGGCGCACGCCCGCAGCAGCCCGCTAGCCCGAAGGGCGTGAAAGGGCCGCGGAGGGCCTCACTCGCGGGAGGGCCGCTCCGCTCGGTGAGGGCACGGGGTGGGCCACCGGGGAGATGATGCGGTCGCGAAAGGCGAAACTTTAGGTCCACGCACGCAGCGGGGCTGCAGAACGAATAGGCCTGAACGTACCAGGCCCGGGAGTCAGGATGGACTGGATCAAAGACCTGTTGTCGAATCTCCACGGCGAGCACCTGGCGGAATTCATCCGCTGGGGCGGCTATCTGCTCCTGTTCGCCATCGTCTTCGCGGAGACCGGTCTCTTGATCGGGTTCTTCCTGCCGGGCGACTCGCTCCTCTTCACCGCGGGCGCCCTGGTCGGCTCGGGGCTGCTGAAGGCGCCGGCGCCGATCCCGCAGGATCCGCTCACCAGCATCGTGCTGCTGAACCTGCTGCTCATGATCGCCGCAATCGCCGGGGATACCTGCGGCTACTGGTTTGGAAAGAAGACCGGTCCCCGGATTTTCAACCGGCCCGATTCCCGCCTCTTCAAGCGGGAGCACCTGCTCGCCGCGCAGGCATTCTATGAGAAGCACGGCGGGCGCACGATCATCCTGGCGCGGTGGGTGCCGTTCGTCCGCACCTTCGCGCCGATCGTAGCGGGCGCGGCGGAGATGCCTTACGGCCGGTTCATGACGTACAACATCGTGGGCGGGATCTCCTGGGTGGCGATCTGCAGCCTGCTGGGTTACTTCCTCGGCAGCATCCCCTGGGTGAAGGCCCACAACGAGAAGGTGATCCTCACTATTATCGCGGTGTCGCTCCTGCCGGTGGCGTACCACTGGCTGCAGGAGCGCCGGCACGCGAAGAAGTCCTGACGAGAGCGGAGATGGCAGAACGCAAGCCGGTGACGGCTCCGGAGCTCGTGGCGATGAAGAGCCGCGGCGAGAAGGTGGTCGTGGTGACGGCGTACGACTATGCCGGCGCGCTCTACGCCGACCGTGCCGGCGTCGACGCCATCCTGGTGGGCGACACGCTCGGGATGGTGGTTCAGGGGCACGACACCACGCTGCCGGTCACGCCGGACGAGATCCTCTACCACGTGCGGGCGGTGGTCCGCGCCAGGCCCCGCGCGCTGGTGGTGGCCGACATGCCGTTCCTGAGCTACCAGGTGAGCGAGGAAGAGGCGATCCGCACCGCCGGCCGCTTCATCAAGGAAGGCGGGGCCGGCGCCGTGAAGCTGGAGGGCGGCGACGCGGTGGTGGCGCTCGTGCGGCGGATGGTCTCCATCGGCATCCCGGTGATGGCGCACCTGGGGCTCACGCCGCAGTCGGTGCATACGCTGGGCGGCTTCCGTGTGCAGGCCCGCTCCCCGGAGGCTGCGCGCCAGCTCCTGCGCGACGCGTGCGAGCTGGAAGAAGCCGGCGCCTTCAGCCTGGTCCTGGAAGGCGTGCCGACCGAAGTGGCGAAGGTGGTGAGCCAGAGCCTGCGCATCCCGACGATCGGCATCGGCGCCGGCGTGCACTGTGACGGCCAGGTGCAGGTGTTCCACGACATGCTCGGCCTCTACGATCCGTTCACGCCGAAGCACGCGAAGCGGTACGCGGAGCTGGGGCAGGCAGTGCACGATGCCATCGCGACCTACGCCGCCGAGGTGCGCGCGGGCCAGTTCCCGGAGGAGGCGCACAGCTACCATCAGCGCGACCTGGAGGATCCCTCCAAGTGGACGTAGCGACCACCGTTTCCGAGCTGCGGGAGGCGGTGCGGCGCGCCCGCGCCGGCGGCGCGCGGGTCGGCCTGGTGCCGACGATGGGCGCGCTTCACGAGGGGCACCTCTCGTTGATCCGGCGGGCGCGCGCGGAGTGCGGGCTGGTGGTGGTGACGCTCTTCGTCAACCCGACCCAGTTCGCTCCCACCGAGGACCTGAGCCGCTATCCGCGCGACTTCGAAGGAGACTGCGCGAAGTCCCGGAGCGCGGGCGCCGACCTGATGTTCGCCCCCGGGGTAGACGAGGTCTACCCGGCAGGCGCCGCCACGTGGGTTACCGTGGAGGGTCCCCTCACCACCTGCCTGGAAGGCGCGCACCGGCCGACTCACTTCCGAGGCGTGACCACCGTCGTCGCCAAGCTGTTCAACATGGCGCAGCCGGACCGGGCCTACTTCGGCGAGAAAGACTACCAGCAGCTCCAGGTGATCCGAAAGATGACACGCGATCTCGACCTGCCGGTCGAGGTGGTCCCCTGCGCCACGGTCCGGGAAGCCGACGGCCTGGCGATGAGCAGCCGGAACCAGTACCTCTCGCCGGAGGAGCGGCGGCGGGCGCTCGCCCTCTCCGGCGGCCTCGCGCAGGCGCGCGCGCTCTTCGAGAGCGGAGAGCGCAGCCGGGAAGCGCTGGAAGCCGCAGCCCGCGCGCCGCTGGAGAGTGAGCGGGAGATCCGGATCGGCTACGTGGCCCTCGCCGACGCGGAGACGCTGGAGCCGGTCGAGCGCGTGGAGCGGCCCGCCGTGTTAGCCGTCGCCGCCCGCGTGGGTACCACTCGCCTGATCGACAACACGGTGCTGCGACCCTGAACCCGATGCTGAGCCCACGAGAGATCGACGAAGCGGTAGACCGCGCCCTGGCCGAAGATATCGGTCCGGGCGACATCACCTCCCTCGCCACCCTGCCGCCGGATGCCCCGGGGCGCGCGGTCTTCCTGGCGAAGGACACCGGTGTGCTCGCCGGGATGCCGGTGCTGGAGCGGGTCTTCGCGCGGGTCGATCCGTCCGTCAGGCTGGAGCTGCTCCGCCACGACGGCGAGGACGTGACGCCCGGCACGGAGCTGGCGGTGGCGCGCGGCGCTGCCGCTTCGATTCTGACCGCGGAGCGCACCTCTCTCAACTTCCTGCAGTTTCTCTCCGGTATCGCGACGCGGACCGCACGGTTCGTGGCGCTGGTGCAGGGGACCTCCGCGAGAGTGGTCGACACCCGCAAGACCGTCCCCGGCCTCCGCAGCCTCTCCAAGTACGCGGTGCGGGTGGGCGGCGGCACGAATCACCGCTTCGGCCTCTACGACGGCGTCTTGATCAAAGACAACCACATCCGCGCCGCCGGCGGGATTACGCCCGCCGTCCAGCAAGCCCGCCTCCGCGCCCACCACCTGCTCAAGGTGGAGGTGGAGACGGAGACGCTGGAGCAGGTGGAGGAGGCGCTCGACGCCGGCGCCGACATCGTGATGCTCGACAACATGGACCTGGCGACGCTGACCCGCGCCGTCGACCTCTGCCGCGGCCGCGCCCTCACCGAGGCGTCGGGCGGCATCAACGAGCAGACGATCCGCTCCGTGGCGGAGACCGGGGTCGACCTGATCAGCGTGGGCGCGCTCACCCACTCCGTCACGGCGTTGGATATCAGCCTGGACTGGGACTGAGCTGGCGACCTGGCGCCTTTTTGCCAAGCAGCATCAGCCCCGAGAGCCCGACCCCGCGCCCTTGTGCCGGGAAGCAGCCCTCCCGCGACGAAGGCCCTCCGCGGCCTTTTCACACTCCGCTGCGCTCCGTTAGCAGGCCGCTGCGGGAGCTCACGTCGCGAGGCTCTTCCCGCGTCACAGACTTGATCGCTTCAACAGCCCAGTTCACGGGCTGCCTCCCGGCCCTTCGAGCGAAACCCCCTGCGCCGCGGGGGGTTCACAGGTGGCACCCTCCGGTCCAGCCTACGGCTGCCCCTCCAGCCGCCTTTGAACACGGCCGCGCGCCCACAGACCATCGGAGCCTGGAGGCGCTGCCGGAGGCAGAGCCGGAGGGGTTCAATTGTGGCCACCCCCGGGTGCCCGCTTGCGGGCGGTAGGGGTGGCTGCTTGAGCCGGGCGGAGCGGCCCGTGAGACGCCGTCTTGTGGAAGCCGCCGTTCTCGATCGCGGAGCGCAGGCTGCCGGAGCGCACGCCCGGAGCAGCCCGCTAGCGCCGAAGGCGCGTGAAAGGGCGGCGGAGGGCCAAGCACGCGGGAGGGCCGCTCCGCCCGGGGAGGGCACGGGGTGGACCGCCGCAGAGATGGCGTTTCCGGAAAGTGGCAGATGCCTTGAGAGCAGCAGTCCGCAAGAGACTCTCACTCAACGCAGAGGATGTTTGGCCGCCTCCGCAGTAAGGAGAGTAGGTCTACTTCCCACCAGAGAGAGAGGTTGTTTGCAGATGCCCGAACATCGAAGAATGCGCGTCGGGATGGTCGGCGGCGGCGGCCCGGCCAACTTCTTCGGCGGCCCGCACCGCACCGCGATCCTGATGGACAACACCGCGGAGCTCACGGCGGGCGCGCTCCGCTCCAACCCGCAGGGCTCCATCGAGTCCGCGAAGGAGCTCTTCTTCACCCGCGGCTATCCCGACTACCAGTCGATGGCGTCGCAGGAGGCCGCACTGAGCGATGGGATCGACTACGTCACCATCGTGACGCCCAACGATCAGCACTACCCCGCCGCGAAGGCGTTCCTGGAGGCCGGCATCCCCGTCCTCTGCGAGAAGCCGCTCACCCTCACGCTGGAGGAGTCGCTCGACCTGATCCAGCTCACGAAAAAGACGGGGCTGCCGTTCATCGTGGCCTACACCTACACGGCGCTCCCGATGGTGATGCTCGCGCGGGAGTTCGTGCGCAACGGCGACATCGGCACGGTCCGCAAGGTGGAGGCCTGGTATCCGCAGGGCTGGCTCGCCGGCCGGACGGAGGACGCGGGCGTGCAGCAGGCGCAGTGGCGCGTCGATCCGAAGAAGTCGGGCGCCTCCGGCTGCGGCGGCGACATCGGCACCCACGCCTATGAGTTCGTCCGGTTCGTGGCGGGTCTCACCGCCGTCCAGGTGCAGGCGCGGCTTCACACCTTCGTCGGCGGCCGGAAGCTGGACGACGACTTCACCGTCCTTGCGCGGCTCAACAACGACGCGCTGGCGACGATCACCGCTTCCCAGGTGACGATCGGCGCGCAGAACGACAACGGCTTCCGCGTGGTGGGCGACAAGGGCACCGTGGAGTGGTCGATCACCGACCACACCTCGCTCAAGCTCTTCAAGGGCGGGCAGCCGGTGCAGATCTACCGCCTCGGCGCGGAGTACGACTACTTCCCCGCCAGCATCAAGCCGTATCTCCGCGTGCCCAGCGGTCACCCGGAAGGTTTCCACGAGGCGCTCGCCAACCTGCACAAGACGATCCAACTCCAGATCCGCAAGAAGAACGGCGAAGACGTTCCCGCGGCCTACCCCCACCCGGACGTGGTGGACGGCGCCGCCGGCATGGCGTTCATCGAAGCGGCCGTCGCCAGCAGCAACGACGACGGCAAGTGGACCGAGGTCCAGTCGGTGGACTAAGCCGCGGCGATTGGTGCGGTGATCTTGCAGGGCGGAGGGTTACCCCTCCGCCCTCGCTTCGTCTCGCTTGACACACCGGATCTCGAAGCTCCTTCCGCGGTAGAGATCCGCCCAGAACGTACTCGCCGCGCCCCGGTATTCCGCGAGCACCGCGCTTCCGAAGCACGCCTGCAGTACCGCGTGGGTCTCGCGAATGATCGTGTCGCTCCGGCTCTCGCCGAAATGCGGCAGGAGCACGGTTAGCTCCCCGCCGTCCCGCAGCACGCGGTGGCTCTCCGCGGCGAGCAGCTCCCTCAGCTCCAGGAAGAGGTGGAGCACGTACCCGCAGTGGACCCACGCCAGGCTGCCGCTGCGGAACGGCAGGTACGAAGCCTCTTTCCCCGGGTCCACCGACCCCGGCGGACGCAGTTCCGCTCCCAAGCGCAGCACGTCGGCCGGAAGCGGTGCCAGCGTCCCGGAGCGGACGCGGCCCGACGTGATCAGCGGGTCGAGCGCGATCCGGCGGACGCCGGGCGGCGCCGGTGTGGCGGCCCAGTGCTCCGCGTCGCTGCCCGCGCCGATGTCGAGCCAGAAGTCAGTCGGGGTCATGATTGGCACCGTGGGATGTGTCTCGCACCGGTCGGCGGCCTGATTGGCTGCCGTAACCACCCTGCCGGCGGTGTGGTTTAATCAGGTGTGCGAGTCCCGTCTCCGGGCTGGCTCATCCCTTATGAAAGATTACTTCCGCATCACCCGGTCTCCCTGGCACTCGTTCGTTTTCGTGCTGCCGCTGCTGCTGCTGTACGAGGCGACGGTGCTCCTCGCGAACGCCGGTATGCGCTACCCGGTGGTAAACGGCGCCGACGCGCTGCTCTACGGGACGCTGCGGTCGCTCGGAGTGGGCGGCGTGCTGGGCAGCTCGCTGGTGCTGGCGGTGGTCGCCGGGATCGCGGTCTACTTCCTCGACCCGGAGGGCCGCCGCGGCGGCACCCGCTTCCGGCTGTTCCCGGGGGTGCTGGCGGAGAGCTCGGTCTACGCGCTCGTCCTCGGCACGCTGGTCGCGTTCCTCACGTCGCTGCTGCTCTCCGGCGGCGGGCTGCTCCAGATCGGCGGCGGCTCGCTCAACTTCGGGCAGCGACTCGCCCTCAGCCTCGGCGCGGGGCTCTACGAAGAGCTGGTCTTCCGCCTGCTGCTCACGGGCGGACTGGCCTGGCTCTTCCGCAAGCTCCTCCCGAAGAAGACCGGGAGCGAGGCGGGACTCGGCACCCCGGTCGCCCTCGCCGTGTTGGTCTCCGCGCTCATCTTCTCCGGGTTTCACTACCTCGGAGCCTACGGCGACCCGTTCCAACTCGGGAGCTTTACGTTCCGGTTCATCGCCGGGCTGGTGCTCGCCGCCCTCTTCGCCGTGCGAGGCTTTGCCGTCGCGGCGTGGACCCACGCGCTCTACGACGTCTTTCTCGTTTTCGCCGGCCGGGCGTAGGTCTGCGGGAGCCCGCACGTACGCGAGGCCGGCGGAGCACTCCGCCGGCCTCGCCGCGCATCACGTCTTCGCTGCTTCTCTTACTTCGGGACGCGGGTCGACTCGATCGTCACGTCGAGCTTCCCGGGGATCTGCATGCCCATCACGTCGAACGTCATCGGGCCTATCACCCGCATCTTGCTGGTGCGCTCCACCACCGCGCCGCGCTCGCGATCGATGAGGATGGCGCCGCCGGAGGAATCGATCTTCAGGTCGCTGTTGGCCACCTGGAGCGGCAGCGGCGAGTTCGGCTCGAGCTGGTACTTGACCGAGCCGACCGAGTAGGCGATGCGGTCCAGCGTCTTGCCGCCCTTCTCCACCGGTCCCTCGTATTCGTAGAACGCCTCCAGCACGAACTGCTGCCCGGCGCCCAGGTTCATCACCTCGGTGCGAGACCAGCGGTCGCCCTTCTTTACCGGCTCGGCCGGCAGCACGGAGTAGGCCTGCTCCGCCGCCTGCTTGACCTTCTCCGGCGAGTACTCGGATTTCAGCGACTCCGCCACGGCCGGCGGCAGGTTCTGAACCACCTTGTCCAGGCCTTCCACCCCCGCCACCTTGTTCTGCGGCGAGAGCAGGATGGTGTAGGAGACGCCCTTGGAAGCCTTCAGGCTCTCGATCACCTGGTCCAGCGGTCCGCCCACGGCGGGGGCCGGCTTGTCGGAGTCGAAGTCGACCTCGGAGCCCGGCACTTCCAGCCTGAGCTTGACGTGCTTGATCGTCTCGGTGATCGGCTGGTTTCCGTCCGGCCGGCGCGCCCCGTAGGCCACCTCCGTGGTGCTGGCACCTTCGGCGCGCGTCTCCACGTTCATCCCGGCGATGGTCAGCGTCTGCGCCACGCGCGTGGTCTCTACCACCGTGCGCTTCTCGCCCTCGGGGAACTTCAGCTCCAGCTTTACCTGGGCGCTCGCCGCGGTGACCAGTCCCACCGCCAGCAGTGTCGCGAATCCTACCCGTCGCATCTCATCACTCCTCCCATTCCCCCGTCTCGCGGGAGATCCGTTGGTTGAACGTCCGGTATCCCGCCCGGTTACGGGAAGACTACCGGACTCCTTCATCTTTGAGCCAGGTGACATGGCCATCGGCGAAGATCTGCGCCCGGCCGTTGGGTCCGACCACGTAGCCCAGTACCGTCTCGCCCGGCTTCTCGATGTCGGAGAGCTTGCCGCCCCCAAAAGTGTAGGTAAAGCCGGCGAAGAGGGCATCGTTCTTCACGTAGGGCGCTAGCAGGCCCGCCACGTCGGCGCCGCCGTCGGGAAGCGTCTCGTCATAGTCCTGCGCGTACATCATCAACGCTACCCCGAGCTGCTTTCCGTTCGACATCGCGACGGCCCGCTGCGCCGCCTCTCGCGCGGCGAGGTACGACTCCTTCGACATCCGCACGAGCGGAACCACGTAGACGGCGGCGTCGGTGGTGTAGAGCACGGCATCCTCCCGCGGGGAGAGCGCGCTCCGCTCCGAGTCGGCCGCCACCATCACGCGGCTCGCGTCGCTCTTGAAGGCGCTCTGCAGCCAGAGGGATCGGATCGGGCGGGCACTCTCCTCTTTCCGGACCACCGAGTCCGCCACGACCAGAGAGAGCGGGCCCTGCTCCTCCGGCTTCTGGTACGGCGCCACCTCCCTTTCCGTCGGCTCCAGGCGCCCGCTCGTCACGTCGAGAAGGAGCTGCCGGGTCAGGAGCTTGTCCCCCTCCATCACGTGCCCGCGCACCAGCGCCCGTCCATCCTGAGCCCAATGGACGAAGCCGAGTATGAAGCCCGGTGGCAGCCCGACCGCCCGGATCGTCCCCGTCGGCTGCACCACCCGGATGAGCTGCGGCTCCGAATCCCAGACCACCGCCGCGGGCGCCACGGGCGAAACCGCGAGCTGGGAAGTCGGTGGAACCAGGATCAGCGGTCGGGCGGTCCCCCGGTCGGCGGAGGCGATGTAGAGCACCCGGCGGAACGGCGGCGGCGGGGCACCCGGTTGGGCGGCAGGCGGCACGGCTCCCGCCGGCGGCGGGGGCAGCGGCTCGTCCGCCAGGAAGACCGCAACTTCCGTCCGGGGCATCCAGGCGGCGCGAAGCCCGCCGGCGGGACCGCGGGTGGACCAGACCGTCCGGCTCTTGCCGGTGTCCCGGTTCCAGAAGCTGACGCTGCTCTCCATCTCGGGGAGCTTGTCCGGCGAGATCTCCCTGCCCAGCCGCACGCTCTCTCGCGCAACCAGCACGTACCTTCCGGTGGGTGACCACTCCGCTTGCCGCACCATCGCCGACGAGACCGCTTCGACCGGACCCACCATCAGGGCCTCGGTTTCGGTCAGCAGGACCCGGTCCACGCCGAGCGGGACGGCAGCGGCGGGGGCGGCGGCGAGACCGGCCGCCAGGGCTAACAGTCGGAATGTGGAACGCATGAGCAGTCTCTCCGTCACGAGGTCGCAATATCAGACGAAGATCCTGCTTTGCCGTTACGGGCGAGTTCTCCGTCTGCGGCGCCAGGCGGCGGAGAGGACCGCGAGAAAGGCGATCAGCAGATAGCCAAAAAGCGCGCCGCAGTAGGCGACGGTCTGGAGCGTTCCGGCGCGGTCGTACCAGTAGAGGTCCGTCAGGCCGATCCGGCGCAGGAGGAAGTCGGCAGCGGCGAGCGCGGCGGCGAGGGTGAGCACCAGGCTCAGGCCCCACACCATCCGCTTCTGGCGCCAGTCCGCCCACACCCGGGATGCGGGGAGTCGCGGCGGCAGCCGCGTGGAGCCGAGGTGGATCAGCAGGGCGGCGAGCAGCGCGGCAAGCACGCCGGCCGCCACGCTGTACGCGGCGATTCGGAGCAGCGTTCCGGTTGGATCGAAAGGGAGCAACTCCGCTCCTTAACGGGCGAGGAAGCCGGAAGCTGACGCCGGCTGCTTGACTCTACTCCAGCCAGACGAGCATGCCCTGCCGCCCGGTGGCGGTGAGACCCTCCCGGGTGGCGCGCCGGTGGCTGAAGAAGAGCTCCGGGTGGCACGAAGTACAGAGCGGAAGCCCCGCCAGGTTCTCGTCGAGCAGCCCCGCCCCGCGGAGGCGGCGCCGCACCGCGTCCGGAAGGTCGAGATAGCTCCGGGCGCCGCCGTCCGGTGAGGGGGCGGTCGATTCCGGGAAGTTGCGCGCCACCTCGGGTCCGACTTCGTAACAGCAGGGGCCGATCGCGGGACCGATCCAGGCGACCACGTCGCCGGCGGGGGTCCCGGCGGTGCGCTGCATCGCTCCCAGCGCGCTTTCCAGCACGCCCCCCGTCAGGCCGCGCCAGCCGGCGTGTACCGCTGCGGCGACCTTCCGGTATGGATCGACCAGCGCCACGGGAACGCAGTCCGCCACCAGCGTCACCAGCGGCAGGCGCGGAGTGGAGGTGACCAGCGCGTCGGTGGCGGCGAGCGCTGCCTCCTGCGCCTGCCAGCGAGTACCGGAGTGAAGGGCGCCGACCGCCGCGGCGTGGTGGCCGTGCACCTGGTCCCCCACCACCGGCTCGAGCAGGTGGCGTCCGAGCGCCTTCTGGAGCGCCAGCCGGTTGAGCCGCACCCGCTCGCCCACGTCGCCGACGTGCAAGCCGAGGTTGAGCGACTGGTACGGCTCCCGGCTTCCGCCGCCGATCCGAGTGGTCATGACGACGCGCGCCACGCCGCCGACCGGCTCCACCGGCTCGAACCAGCTCAGCCCACTCGCTTCCCGCCGCACGTGTCCGGCGGTCAGGGTCTCCATTGCCATCGTGCGTCCTACAGAGAAAGACGGGCGGTGCGCGGCGCAGCCGCGCGCCCGGTCGCTACCGCTGGGATCGAGACTACCCCCAGTTGGCGTATTGCAGCTGCTTCCCGGCCTCGGCCGGGCTCGGCTCGGCGCCGTGGGCGCCGTAGCGCCAGTTCTCCACGTCCCGGGTCTCGCGGTCGAGCTCGATCGCGCGCTGCCACTCCCGCCAGAGATACTCCTTCTTCACTCCCAGGTGGATGTGCTCCCAGGGGAGGATCTCCTCGAACGGGCGTGGACGGCAGGCATACCACTCGCCGTCGATCCCGGCGTCCCGGAACGCCGCCTTCCAGTTCCCGCCGTTCCGGTGCGCCTCCAGCAGCGCCGCCGCCACCCGGCGGTCCGCCGTGGAGAGGACGGCCTGCACGAAGGAGCCGCGGACGCTGTCGACCGTAAACTCCAACTTCGGGTTCGCCTTCCGCACCGCCTTGCCCACCGCCTTGAGCCGCCGCTCCACTTCGGAGGGGGCAAACGACCCCGCCCACTGGTAGGCGGTGTGCGGCTTCGGCACGAACGGGTGAAGGGTGAGCGTGACCTTGCGGAACTTGCCGGCCTGCTGCACCCGGTGCGAGAGCTCCGCGATCGCCAGGAGGTCGCTCTCCTGCTCGCACGGCAGCCCCACGATGTAGTAGAGCTTGATCCGCTCCACCCCCACGGCCGCGCTCCGCTCCGCCGCGACGACCACGTCGTCGTCGGTGACGTGCTTGCGAGCGACGTACCGCAGCCGCTCCGAGCCGGTCTCCGGCGCGATGGTGACCGTCTTCTGTCCCGCCTCGCCGATGGCGCACGCCACGTCCTCGCTCAGGTTGTCCGCGCGGAGGCTGCCGAGGGAGACACCCTCCGCCTTCTGCGCCAGGCCGCGGGTGATGTCGACGATCTTCTTGTGGTCGGTCAGGGAGCTTCCCACCAGGCCGACGCGGAGCTGCACCAGCTCCTGCTCCTGCCGCTTCGCGAACTCCCGCTCCAACTGCTCCGGCGGCGTGTAGCGCACCGGGCGGTACGCGTAGCCGGCGAAGCAGAAGCGGCAGCCCTGTCCGCAGCCGCGGGCGGTCTCCGCGAGAAACAGGTTGCTGAACTCCGTGTTCGGCGTGAGGATCTGCGCGCTGGTGTTGTACTTGTGCAGATCCCGCGCCACCCAGCGGCGCACCGGCATCGGCGCGTCGTCCTGCGGGACGATCTCCGCGATCGTCCCGTCCTCGTGGTAGCGGAACTCGTAGAGCGCCGGGACGTAGACGCCCTGGATCTGGCTGAGCCGGCGCAGCAGCGCGCGCTTGTCGTTCCAGCCGCCGGCCGCGTCCAGATGCTCCCGGATCGCCGGGATCAGGTGGTCGGTCAGGCCCTCTGCCTCCCCGATGATCACGGCGTCGACGAACGGCGCCACCGCCTCCGGGTTCACCCAAGGCGCAGGACCGCCCATGATCACCAGCGGGTAGGTCTCGTCCCGCTCCTCCGCCAGCAGCGGCAGCCCGGAGAGCTCCAGCATCTTCAGGACGTTCAGGTAGTCCATCTCGAACGAGACGGAGAAGCCGAGCACGTCGAACTCCCCCACCGGCCGCTGGCTCTCCCAGGAGAGGAGCGGCGTGTGGCTGCGCGCGTGCTCCTGCTCCTCCGCCGGATCCGGCAGGAAGGTCCGCTCGCAAACGGTGTCGTCCCGCTCGTTCAGCAGCCGGTAGACGAGCTGGTAGCCGAGGTTCGACATCCCCAGGCGGTAGCTGTTGGGGAAGGCGAGCGCGAACCGCAGCCGGTCGCCGTCCGGTTTATAGAGGGTGCCGCGCTCTTCCGAGAGCAGCTTCTTGATGTTCTGTGTAAGCTTGAATGACATCCGAAATGTGAGGCAGATTCGTAACTCTTCTAAGATTTTCCAGGGCTAAGTTAACCACGTGCCGCGGAGCAAGTCCAGCACGGGCGCCCGGCTCCCCGCGCGGCGAGTGAGCGACCGACAATCTTCCCGGCGCTCCCCTCTGCGGCAGCAGCAACCTCATGAACCAGGTCAATCAGCGTCACGATTTCCTCGCGGTGGCCCGCGTGGCCCAGCACGTCTGGGTCGCCGCGGCGTTCGTCTTCGTCTGGCTCCACTTCTCCGTGGCGCGGGAGTACCAGTCGTGGGTCATCTACTCCCTCTACTTCCTCGCCATCGCGGGGGTGGCACTCCGCTATCTTACCGGCATCCGCCACGGTCATGAGCGCTGGCACCGCGTACTCTTCGACGCCCTCTCGATCCTCTTCATCGCCCTGGGGGTGAACCAGACCGGCGGGATCCTGAGCGAGCTGTGGCTGCTCTACTTCATCTTCGTGATTGCGGAGACGCTGGCGGCGAGCGCGCGGGGCGTGGTCGTTACGGACGCCGCGGCGATCCTGAGCTACGTGGTCGCCACCTGGCCGGTGCAGCCGAGCCAGCAGTACGTAGAGCTGCTCACCACGCGCGTCTTCTTCCTGGTGCTGGTCGCCTCGATCGCCCGCACCATCGCCCAGAACGAGAGCCGGCGCCAGGCAGACCTCGCCGCGCTGCGGGAGGCGCTGAGTGTGAGCGAGGAGCGCCGCCGCCTCGCGCGCGACCTGCACGACGGCATCGGGCACATCCTGACCCGCGTGATCCTGAGCCTGGAGGTCGCCCGCCGGCAGTATGCCGCGGAGCCGGAAGCGGCGGAGACGGTGGCGCAGCAGACCACCGCGCTCCGGGGCGCGATGGAGGAGATGCGGCAGATCGTCGCCACGCTCCGCACCGATACCGGCGTGTTCGACATCCGCACCGCGCTCCGGGCGATGGCGGCGGAGCTGGGGGAGTCGGAATCGCTACACCTCCGGCTGGAGCTGCCGGAGGAGGCGCTGCCGCTCTCGCCGCACCGCCAGTACCACCTCTCCCGGGTGATGCAGGAGGCGATCACCAACTGCCTGCGGCACGCCGGCGTCGACGAGGCGTTCGTCTCGATCCGCGTAGAAGAGGCGCCGGTGGGGCCGGACCGGGTGGTCGCCGTGGTGGAGGACCATGGGCGCGGCTTCGATCCGGAGCACCTGGAGGGGCGGTCGCGTCACGGGCTGCAGGGCATGTCGGAGCGGCTGGTGCCGTATGGCGGGAAGGTAAGCGTCACCTCCCGTCCGGGACGCGGCACGCGAGTGATGGCCGAGCTTCCGGCCGACGCGGCGCAGTAGCGAGACAATGGGAGTAACAGGAGGCGCGATGGACAAGGTGCGGGTGCTGATTGCCGAAGATGAGGCGATGACACGCGAGCTGCTGGCGCGCCTGATCTCGATGGAGCCGGACATCGAGGTGGTAGGCCAGGCAGCGAACGGCAAAGAAGCGGTGGCGCTCTGCCGCAAGCTCCTGCCGGACGTGGTGCTGACCGACATCAAGATGCCGGAGATGAACGGCCTGGACGCCACCAAGCTGATCAAGACGGAGATGCCGAGCGTGCAGGTGGTGATCCTGACGATCCACCACGAGGATACGAACGTCTTCGAAGCGATCAAGGCGGGCGCCCGCGGCTACGTGCTCAAGGAGAGCCCGCCGGAGCAGACGGTCGCCGCCATCCGCGCCGTGGCGCGCGGCGAGGCGCTGCTCCACCCCTCCATCGCCAGCCGGGTGATCGCGGAGTTCAGCCGCTTGAGCGACCAGCACGAGGAGGACCTGCGGCTCTATACTCAGCTCACCGACCGCGAACGGGAGGTGCTGAAGCTGCTCGCCCAGGGCAAGCGCAACCGGGAGATCGCCGACGAGCTGTTCATCGCCGAGAAGACGGTGAAGAACCACGTGAGCAACATCCTCTGGAAGCTGGAGTGCAACGACCGCACCCAGGCCGCCCTGTTCGCCGCGCGGGTGAAGCTGAGTTGACCCCCGGCACTTTTCATCGCCATCGGTCCGAGATGCCCATCGGTGACTGAGCACGACTCCGTTTCCAGACCCGCGGCCGCCGTAAAGACCGCGTATGCGATCCCGGCGGATGCCGAGGAGCTGTGCGAGCTGTACCTGGACGCGGTCTACCGCTATATCCGGCGGCGGGTCGAGAGCGAGGCGGACGCGGAGGACCTGACGAGCGACACGATGGCGGCGGCCTGCGCGCAGCTCTCCCGCTTCCGGGGCGACTGCCCGGTGGAGTACTGGCTCTACGGCATCGCGCGCCGGCAGATCTCCTCGCTTCGGCGCCGCTTCCGCCGCCGGCGCGAGGTTCCGATCGACGCGCATTCGGTGGAAAGCACTCCCGCGCCTCCCTCCGCGGACCCGGCACACCGGGTGATCCAGGAGGAGCGGTATCACCGGATGCGGCAGCTCGTCGCCTCGCTCAAGTCGGACCACCGCGAGGTCCTGCTGCTGAAGTACCGAGAGGGCCTGAGCCTGGATCAGATCGCCGCGCTACTCGGGCGGTCCCACGCCGCCGTGAACAGCCTTCTCCAGCGCGCACGGAGCGCCGTCCGGGAAAAGGGCCGCGCCTACTTCCTCGATCTCGACTGATCCCGATGTTGCTTTCAAGATCACAACCGCAGAACCGGCTCCAGCATCCCTACTTGTCGGCGGAGCCACCGAGGAACGCCGATGCCGGATAACCCGCGCACGGGTGCTGCCGATGAGACGCGCTTCGAGCGGGAGCTACCGGAGCTGCTGGGCGGCGCCTTCCCGGACGAGGCCGCGCCGCCCGAGCTGCGGGCGCGGGTCCTGGCCCGCGTCCGAGCCCAGCAGCAGCCTGGTGTCCGGACTCCGGAGCGCCGGCGCCTGGTGGCGCGGATGGCACTCGCCCTGGTGGTGCTGGTGCTGGCAGCCATCGGCCTCGCCACCCTCGCCCCGCGCCACGTGGAGGCAGAGCTGTTCGAGGACATGGAGGCGTCACTCTCATCGGTGAAGAGCGCACACTTTACCACGTGGGAGCTGGAGGCCGGAAAACGCCGCAACCGGACGCACGAGATCTGGTTTCAAGCCGGTCTGTGGCGCCTGGAAAGGGGCGAGGATACGCAGATTTTCCGCGACGGCACCCTGTGGATCTACCACCATCAGCGGCGGAGCTGGACCCGAGAGAATCGCAAGAGCCCGTTTCACGTGGCGCCCACCGGCTTCTCTCCCGCCGCCATGGTCCACAGCTCTCTACGGGCGGGGTACCAGCAGAGCGTTCACTTTCTGGAGCGCGGGCGCTGGGGTGGACGTGAAGTACACCTCTTCGCCCTCCAGGGAGGCTATGAGCGGGAACGACTGGTGCTCGCCGTCAACCCCAAGACGCAACTCCCGGTCGGGTGGACCATACAGGCGCGGGATGGCGAGCAGTGGATCGATCGGTCGATCACCGAGGCCGAATTCGGCAGCGTGCTTCCGGACGAGCTGTTCCGCCTGCCTCCCTCCGCGAAGGACGCGAAGCTCCGCAAGCCCCAGCGGCCGTAGCTCCGCGCTGCGACCGGAACACCCCCCGAGGCCGCAGCTACAGCCCGTAGATCTCGCCGAACTTCGTCTTGAGGTAGCCCAGGTAGGGAGCCGTCTGCAGTTCGCTGCCGGTGACCTGCCGCACCAGCTCCGCGGGGAGCAGCTTGCGGCCGTACTGGTGGACATTCTCCCGCAGCCAGCCGAGCAGCGGGCCGAACTCACCGCGATAGATGTCGTCCGGGATCGAAGGCACGTCGGAAACCGCCTTCTCGAAGAGCTGGACCGAGAGGACGTTCCCCAGGGAGTAGGTTGGGAAGTAGCCGAGAATGCCGATCGACCAGTGGACGTCCTGCAGGATGCCCTCCCGGTTGCTGGGCGGCGTGACGCCCAGGTACTCGCGGTACTTGGCGTTCCACGCGTCCGGGGCGTCCGCAACGGAGAGCCGCCCGTCCAGCAGCGCGTTCTCCATCTCGTAGCGGATGATGATGTGGAGGTTGTAGGTCACCTCGTCGGCCTCCACGCGGATCAGGGACGGCTGCACCCGGTTGATCGCCCGGTAGAAGCTCTCCAGGTCGGCGCCGCCCAGCGCGTCCGGGAACGCCTCCTGCACCCGGGGGAAGTAGTGGCTCCAGAAGCCGCGGCTGCGGCCCACCAGGTTCTCCCAGAGGCGCGACTGGCTCTCATGCACCCCCAGCGACGCGCCGTTCGCCAGGAGCGTGCCCTCCAGCGACTGCGAGACGCCCTGCTCGTACATCGCGTGGCCCATCTCGTGCAGGCAGCCGAAGAACGCCTGCGGGAAGAACTTCTCGTCGTAGCGGGTCGTGATCCGCACGTCGTTGATCGAAAAGCTGGTGCAGAACGGGTGCACCGAAGGGTCCATCCGGCCGCGCTCGAAGTCGTACCCGCACGCCTTCAGCACCTGCTCGGCGAGCTTCCGCTGCGTCTCCACCGGGTAATCGCGGTGAAGGATGCCGGCATCGACGCGCTCGACCCGCTCGAAGATCGCTCGGGAGAGCGGGATGATCTCCTGCTTCAGCTCTCCGAAGACCCGGTCGAGCTCCGCGGAGGTCATCCCCGCCTCGTACTGGTCCAGCAGCGCGTCGTAGAGCCGGTCGGTGTAGCCCAGCGCCTCCGCCAGCCGCCGCTCCAGCTCCAGGATCCGCTCCAGCCACGGCGCGAAGGCGGGGAAGTCATCCGCCGCGCGCGCCTTCGCCCACTCCTCCTGCGCCAGCGAGGTCACGCGCGAGATCTCGGTCACCAACTCGGTCGGGACCTTCGTCGCGTGGTCGAAGTCGCGCCGCGCCATCCGGACGTACGCCGCGTCGTCGCTCACCAGCGGGGCACCCTGCACCTCCGCCTCCGCGTGCGAGAGGAGATCGCCGGTCTCGTCCGCCGTGAAGATCTGGTGCGACAGCTTCGCCAGCGCCGCCGTCTGCTCCGCCCGCGCCGCCACGCCGCCCGGCGGCATGTAGGTCTGCTGGTCCCAGCCGAGCACGGAGCCGGCCATGTTCAGGTGGTGGACGTCGGCAAGGCGGGACTTCAGCTGGGCGAGGGCGTCACTCATCGTTGGCTGCTCCAGAAGCGGGTGGTTGAGGGTGGCTTCCCTATTATACCGGGCCGCTCACGGGGCCTCGGCAGAGTGTAAGAAAAGGAGATAAGGGGATGGGGGACGGGGATGAGGGGGATGGGGAACCAACCGGACTTGGCCTCCTACTCCTTCTCGTTCTCCTTCTCTTTCTCAAGAGGCTGCCCGAAACCGAAAGCAGCCCAGCGTAAAGCGGGCGACTCGCGCCTGCCGGAGGTCCGGATTCATCCGTCATTCTTCCGCCTTCATCCTTCTCAAGCACGCCGGAAACACGATGGTCGCCAGCGAGCAGGAGCAAGAGCAAGAGTAGGAGCAGGACCTGCTGTTCACGGAGGGTTCGGATTCATCCCTCATCCCTCATCCTTCATCCCTCAGGTCTGGCCCTCTCCCGAGGCGTGCTATACTTCCTCGTCTTCGGCCGGCCTCCCGCGCCACGGCCGGCTCTCTTTCCTGCTCCTGCCATGCGCGTGAAGATCGAGCTGTTCGGAAGAGCTTCCACCCAGACCGGCTGCCGCGAGGTCGAGCTCGATCTCCCCGCCGGGGCCACCCTGCGCGACGCGGCCGGGGCGCTGGTGGAGCGGTTCCCGGTGCTGGACTGGATCCCTGGCCTCTGTCGGCCCGCGCGCAACCTGGAGTACGCGGCCTGGACCGACCCGGTCGAGGAGGGCGACGAGTTGAGCTTCATTCCCCCGGTAAGCGGCGGCGCGCCCGGCGAGGAAAAGCCCCGGGTGCTGGTCGAGATCCTCGATACCCCGCTCGACCCCGCGCCGCTGGTCCGGTTCGTCGACGCGCCGGAGATGGGGGCGGTGGTCACCTTCAGCGGCAACGTGCGGAACCACAACCGCGGCCGCGAGGTGGAGTACCTGGAGTACGACGCCTACCGCCCGATGGCGGAGCGGGAGCTGCGCAAGATCGCCGAAGAGGCCGCCGAGCGCTGGCAGGCGCGGATCGCCATCCAGCACCGCCTGGGCCGCCTGGAGATCGGTGAGCCGAGCGTGCTGGTCGTCGCCGCCTGCGCCCACCGCGGCGATGCTTTCGAAGCCTGCCGCTATGTCATCGACACCCTGAAGGAGCGCGTCCCGATCTGGAAGCGCGAGGTGTGGGTCGGCGGCGAAGCCTGGATCGAAGGCGAGCGCGACGCGCCCGTCCACGGGGAGTGATGATCTAACCGCCAGGCACGCCAGGATTCCGAACCTGACTCACCACAGAGCGCACAGAGGGCACAGAGAGGAACCGAAACCAGGGGAGGAGCCTGACCCGCCTGTCGAGTCCGTACAGCGGCCGCGGCCCGAACCTGACTCACCGCAGAGAACGCGAAGAGCGCAGAGGGAACGCAGAGGGGAACCAGAGGCTGCGCGGATGGGCCTGATCCGCCTCACGAGTCCCGTACAGCGGCCCCGGCGTTTGTCCCTTCTGGTTCCTCTTTGCGTTCTTGGCGTCTTGGCGGTTCAATTCAGGTTCGGTAACCACGATGTACTTCGCCCACGATACCCCTCCGCCCGGTCCTTTCCGGGCCGTCCTGTTCGACGTGGACGGGACGTTGATCGACACGGCGGAACTGATTGCGGACGGGCTGGAGTACACCTGCCGGCTGCACCTGGGCCGCACCCACCCGCGCGAGGAGTACTACGCGCTGATCGGCAAGCCGGCGATCGTGCAGATGGAGATCCTGGGCGGGGACAAGGCGCCGGAGATGGTCGACACCGCCCTCGCCTACTACGAGGAGCACTCCGATCAGGAGAAGCCGTTCCCCGGGGCGCTGGACACGGTGGCGCGCCTCCACGAGCGCGGGATCCGCATCGGCCTGGTCACGAGTAAGCTGCGGATCGAACTCGATCCGACTCTCTCCCGGTTCCCGATCCACCCGTTCGTGCGGGTGGTCGTCACGGCGGAGCAGACAACCCGCCCCAAGCCCTACCCGGACCCGGTCTACCTGGCGCTCCAGACGCTGCAGATCGGCGCGGAGGAAGTGCTCTTCATCGGGGACAGCCCGTACGACCTGCAGTCCGGCCGGGCCGCGGGGGTGAAGACCGGCGCCGCCACCTGGGGTCCGCACCCGCGCGCCACGCTGGAGGCGGAGGCGCCGGATTACACGTTCACGAGCTTCGGAGAGATCCTGCGGGTCTGCGGGATCTAGCTCTCAAGAGGGAAGACGGAAGAGGAAAGAAGGAAGATCCGCCGCCCGTACCGGGGCGGGTGTCTCCGGCGGCAGGAGCCCGGGGGCTGCGCTGCGTTTCACCCCCGGCTAATCTCCCACGCCCCTCCCGGGCGGTTGTCGAGGAGAGGTAGAGGGCTTCGGACTCATCCCGTTCGGAATTCATCCCTCATCCCTCATCCCTCACCCTTCCGCCCTCATCCCTCTACTCGACCGGCACCTCCCGGCCCATCTCGCTGGAGCGGTAGATCGCGTCGATGATCTGCTGCGTCATCAGCGCCTGCTCGCCGGTGACCGGGACCTCGGTGTCGTCCAGGATCGCGTCGACGAACGCCTTGACCTCTTCCTCGTGCGTTTTCACTGCGGGAAGGAAGGCGGGCGTGGCGTCGATCAGCGTGCGGTGCTTCTCGAAGAACATCTTGCACGGGTTGTAGCTGCAGCCGCCTTCCGTGCCGTAGAGCTCCGTATCGAAGTGGTCCCGCGCCTCCTGGTTGGCGACGAATGCGGACTGCAGCGTGAGAGTGGCGCCGTTCTCGAAGCGGATCAGGCCGATGGCGAAGTCCTCCACGCTGAAGGTCGACGGATCCCACTGGCCGAGCAGCCCGAGAACGTCGCTGCGGTGCCCGAACTTGGCGTAGGTCTGCCCGGAGCAGTAGGTCGGCTTGGGGTGACCCATCAGCCAGAGGGTGAGGTCGAGGATGTGGACCCCGATGTCGATCAGCGGCCCGCCGCCCTGCTTGTCCTTCTGCGTGAAGACGCCCCAGCCGGGAATGCCGCGCCGGCGCATCGCCTGGGCACGCGCGAAGTAGATCTCCCCCATCTCTCCGGCGTCGATGAACCGCTTCAGCGCCTGGGCGGCCGAGTTGAAGCGGGTCATGAAGCCGACCTGCAGCTTCTTGCCGCTGCGCCGGCCCGCCTCGACCATCGCCTTGCCCTCGATGGAGTTCATCGCGAGCGGCTTCTCGACCAGCACGTGCTTCCCCGCTTCCAGGGCGTCGATGGTCGGCTGCATGTGCAGGTAGTTCGGGGTGCAGATGCTTACCGCGTCGACCTCGTCCATCGCGAGGAGCTGCGTGTAGTCGTCGAAGACGTGCGGGATCCCGAACTCGTCCGCGGTCCGCTGCGCCACTTCCCGGTTGATGTCCGCGCACGCCACGATCTCCACGCCGCGGTCCGCGCAGGCCTGATAACCCGGGAGGTGCGCCCCGCGCGCGATCCCCCCACTCCCGATGATGCCGATCCCTAGCTTCGCCAACTCCATCCCCTCCCGCGAGTACGTGGTGCATCGAAACGGGCGAGGGATTGAAATCCCTCGCTAGACGGCCTGCGGCCACGCGTCCTCCGGACGCCCGAACCTGAATAGACGGGAAGTCCCCGCAGGGGACTTCGTGCGGTTGTTGCCGCGGTTTCAACCGCCGGGGCCTATGCCAACGAAACTTCCCGCCCCGATTGGGCGCTCTCCAGCCCCCGCTGCAGGATCTCCTGCGCGATCAGGCTCGTCTCCGCGCTGCACATGCCTTCCACCGGCGTGCCGGCTCGCAGGCAGCTCACCAGGTACTCGGCGCCGTTGCGGCGGCCGGGCTGCGGGCGGTCGAAGTCGATCCATTCCGGCTCGCGGTCCAGCCGGCCGAGGCGGACGCGGTTGCCGACCACCGAAAGCGTGCCGGTAGCGCCGTAGAGCGCCGGGTTGGCGCCGCCGTCCGGCGCCTGCTGGGTCCACGACGCCTCGGCGATGCCGAACGCGTGCGGGTACTTCATCAGGATCACGGCGTTGTCATCGACCGGGAAGTCCGGCTTCACCAGCGTGCCCATGATCCCGACCACGCTCTCCGGCCGGCCCAGCCAGTGGGCTGCCATGTTGGCGCCGTAGCAGCAGTAGTCCATCAGCGCCCCCGCGCCGTTCCGCTGCGCGTCGTAGAGCCACTCGTAGAAGTAGGGCGTGCAGCCGATCTCCTTCGGCCCCTGGTGCGCGGCGAGGTACTTCGTCTTGTGCACCGCGCCGATCGCGCCTTCCCGCACCAGGCGGTCGACCGTCTGGATCGCCGGGCTCCAGGCGGTGGGCCAGTTGATCATCAGCTCCACCCGCGCGCGGCGGCAGGCGTCGACCATCCGCTGCGCCTGCTCCAGCGTGGCCGACATCGGCTTCTCGGACATCACGTGCACGCCGGCCGCCGCGGCAGCCTCCACGATCTCGACGGTCCCGGCGTTGTCGGTGGCGACGGTGACGATGTCGAGCCGCTCCCGCTCGAACATCTCCCGGTAGGAGGCGTAGACGTTCTGCGCCCCGTACTCAGACCGCACTTTCTCCAGCAGCGGCGCGTTCTCGTCGGACGCGGCCACCAGTTCCGCGCCCTCGAGCTCCTTCCACCACCGGAGCATGCCCCAGACGTGGTCGTGGATCAACCCGGCCACGCCAACGCGGTAAGTCTCAGCCATGTAAATCGGTCTCCTCGCAGCACGATCGACGGTCCGGTCAGGTCGCCCAGACAGTTGGGCACGCAGGCAGGCGGGACCTTCCTTTCGGAGACGGAGAGACCTTCGGGGACAGAGGGGACGGCGCCCCGGAGGGGCGCGAGACGATAGCCGGGGTGCAAGCGCAGCGCAGCCCCCGGACTCACGCCGGCCCAACAGATCCGCCCCGGAGGGGCGGCGGAACCGCCTCGCGGCTGAGGCAGCGCGGCTACAGCCCCGCGTAACCGTTGCCTTCCAGCCGCTGGAGGATCTGGAGGAGCCCTTCCACGACCTCCGCGTCGGCGTAGTAGTGAAGGTCCCGCAGGAACGGCCGGCCGTTGGCGGGGGCGGCGCGGTGGCCGACCACCTGGAGCCAGGCCTCGTCCGCGGCAGTGTCACCCACCCCGAGCACCTCTTCCGGCGCGAGGCCGGTCCATTCGAGCAGGAGGCGGACCGCGGAGGCCTTGCTGACGCCGCGAGGGGTGATGTCGATGGCGGAGAGGCTGTGCTTCACCTCCACCACGTCGGCAAGCGGTGCCACGGCCGCCTCCACCCGGGGGCGGAACTCGGCGGTCGACTGCCGCTCTCCCGTACCGGGGTCGAGAAGCGGAGGGTTCAGCGACAGGGAGAAGTCCTTTCCCGCCTCCAGCAGCGCGCCGGTTTCCCGCACCAACGGCTGGATCGCCTCGGCGCGGACCCGCTGGATCGTCTCGATCCACTCCGGCGTGAGGGCGGGATGGGCGTAGGGCGTCTTGGCAACCGGATCGTAGAAGTACGCCCCGTTCTCCAGGATCGAGGGCCAGGAGACGAGCGGCGGGCCGCCGGCCGCGCGCACCCGCTTCCGCACGTCGTCCGGCAGCGGCCGGAAGAGGCTCAGCGCCTGGACGATCGCCTCCCCGTACGGCTCCTGCCGTCCGGTGCAGAGCCCGCACGCGTACGGCGCCGCCGCGAGCACACTCCGCAGCCGCAGCATCGTCTCCAGCGGCCACGGGTGCTGCGACCCGCCCGGCAGCGCGATCACGCCTTCGACGTCCAGGATCAGCAGTCGGACCATCGCCATCTCAGCTCGCGGAAGAGGCGGTATTGCGGGGGCGCTTCGGCTTGGCGGCGGCTTTGCCGTCGGCCTTCTTGCCATTCTCCGACGGAGAGGATTCCAGCGGGAGCGTGGTGGCGCCGGCGGCGTACTCTGCCTCGCCGCGCTCCAGGTAGCCGCGCTGGGCGAGGACCGTCTTCAGGAAGCGCCCGGTGTGGCTCGCCGGGATCTCCGCGATCTGCTCCGGGGTGCCGACGCCGACCACCGTCCCGCCGCCGTCGCCGCCTTCCGGACCCATGTCGATGATCCAGTCGGCGGTCTTGATCACGTCGAGGTTGTGCTCGATCACCAGGACGGTGTTGCCGGTCTCGACCAGCCGCGTCAGCACGCCGAGCAGCTTCTGGATGTCCCGGAAGTGGAGGCCGGTGGTCGGCTCGTCCAGGATGTAGAGCGTGCGGCCGGTGGAGCGGCGGCTCAGCTCGGAGGCGAGCTTCACGCGCTGCGCCTCCCCGCCGGAGAGGGTGGTGGCGGGCTGTCCCAGGCGGATATACTCCAGCCCCACGTCGCGGATCGTCGCCAGCTTGCGCGCGATCGGCGGGATGTTCTCGAAGAGCTGGTGCGCCTCCGCGACCGTCATCTCCAGCACCTCGGAGATGTTCTTGCCGCGGTAGCGGACCTCCAGCGTCTCCCGGTTGTAGCGCTTGCCCTTGCAGACCTCGCACGGCACGTAGACGTCCGGCAGGAAGTGCATCTCGATTTTGATGATGCCGTCGCCCTTGCACGCCTCGCAGCGCCCGCCCTTCACGTTGAAGCTGAAGCGGCCCGGCTTGTAGCCGCGCACCTTCGCTTCCGGCGTGGCGGCGAAGAGGTCGCGGATCAGGTCGAACACCCCGGTATAGGTCGCCGGGTTGGAGCGCGGAGTGCGGCCGATCGGCGACTGGTCGATGTCGATCACCTTGTCGAGGTGCTCCGCTCCGAGCAGCTCGTCGTGCTCCCCCCAGACGGTGCGGGTGCCGAACAGCTTCTGCAGCAGGCGCGGATAGAGCGTCTCCTGGAGGAGGGTCGACTTGCCGGAGCCGGAGACGCCGGTGATCGCCACGAAGCAGCCGAGCGGGATCTTGATGTCGACGTTCTTCAGGTTGTGGGCCCGCGCGCCCTTCAACTCCAGGCACTTGCCGTTCGGCGCGCGGCGCTGGGCCGGCACGTCGATGCGGGCCAGGCCGGAGAGGAACATCCCGGTCACCGACTCGGGGTTCTCCGAGACCTCCTGCGGCGTGCCGGCGGCGACCAACTGCCCGCCCCCCTCGCCCGCGCCGGGTCCGATGTCGATCACCCAGTCGGCGGCCGCGATCGTCTCTTCGTCGTGCTCCACCACGATGATCGTGTTGCCAAGGTCGCGCAGCCGGACCAGCGTCTCGATGAGGCGGCGGTTGTCCCGCTGGTGGAGCCCGATGGAGGGCTCGTCCAGGATGTAGAGCACGCCCATCAGCCCGGAGCCGATCTGCGTGGCGAGGCGGATGCGCTGCGCCTCTCCTCCCGCCAGCGTGGCCGCGGTGCGGTCGAGCGTGAGGTAGTGCAGGCCGACGTCGTTCAGGAAGCCGAGGCGGGTCTGGATCTCCTTCAGGATCTGGCGCCCGATGATCTGCTCCCGCTCGGAGAGCTCCAGCCCGGAGAGCCAGGCGAGCGATTTCCCGATCGAGAAGTGGGTGACCTGCGAGACGTTGAGGCCGCCGACCTTCACCGCCAGCGACTCCGGCTTCAGGCGCGCCCCGCCGCACGCCTCGCAGGGGCGCGTCGACATATACCGCTCCAGGTCGTCCCGGATCATCTGGGAGCCGGTCTCCTGGTGCCGGCGCTGGAGCATCCCGATGACGCCCTCGAACTGCGCGTTGTAGCTTCGGCGGCGCCCGTGCGGGTTCAGGTAGGTGACCGCGACCGGCTCCGGCGCCCCGTGCAACAGGATCTCCCGCGCGCGCTCCGGCCACTTGCCGAGCTTCGTTTTCTCATCCGCGCCGTACTTGCGCGCCACGGAGCGCAGGATCTGCGTCACGTAGTCGCTGGTGGTCGAGGCGAACGGGATCACGCCGCCCTGGTCCAGACTCTTCTCCGGGTCGAGCACCAGGTTGGCGTCGAACTCGGTGTGGGTGCCGAGGCCGTGGCAGGAGGGGCAGGCGCCGTAGGGACTGTTGAACGAGAAGTTGCGCGGCGCGATCTCGTCCAGGCTGATCCCGCACTCGATGCAGGAGAAGTGCTCCGAGAAGGTCAGCTCCCCGCTCTGCGCCAGCGGCGTCCCGTCCCGCCGGGGCGGCTCCACCCCTTCCGGCACCTCGTAGAGGACCCCGAGGATGCCGGAGCTCAGGCGCAGCGCCGTCTCCACGCTCTCCGCCAGGCGGCTGCCGACGTCGTCCCGCCGCACCAGGCGGTCGACCACCACCTCGATCGTGTGCTGCTTGTACCGGTCGAGCTGGATGTCGTCAGTCACCTCGTGCATGGTGCCGTCGACCCGCACGCGGACGAAGCCCTGCTTGCGGATATCCTCCAGCACGCTCCGGTACTCCCCCTTCCGGCCGCGTACCACCGGTGCCAGCACCTGCAGCCGGGTGCGCTCCGGGAGCTCCATCAGGGTATCGACCATCTGCTCCACGCTCTGCTGCGCGATGCGGCGGCCGCACTGCGGGCAGTGCGGGATGCCGATGCGGGCGAAGAGGAGGCGGAGGTAGTCGTAGATCTCCGTCACCGTGGCGACGGTGGAGCGCGGGTTGCGGGAGGTCGACTTCTGGTCGATCGAGACGGCCGGCGAGAGGCCCTCGATGTAGTCGACGTCCGGCTTGTCCATCTGCCCGAGGAACTGCCGCGCGTACGCCGAAAGGCTCTCCACGTAGCGGCGCTGCCCCTCCGCGTAGATCGTGTCGAACGCCAGGCTCGACTTCCCGGAGCCGGAGACGCCGGTGATGACGACCAGCTTATCCCGGGGGATCTCCAGGCTGATGTTCTTCAGGTTGTGCTGGCGAGCGCCCTGGATGGAGATGCGGTCGAGCGGCATGACGGCGAGCCCCGGTAGATCGAAAATCCGTTTGCGGTACGGCACTCGATTCTAACACAAGCGTCCCCGGCCCTATGCAGTGCGACCGTCTCTCCCGTGACTCGTTCTGCGGAGGATTCCCGCCCGCCAGGATCGTAAGATTTCCTTTCAGGACAGATTTCTCCCGAAGCGTTCCAGGAGTACCCCCATGGCGATGGAGATGGCACCCTCGCCCACCGGCGCGCCGGTGGTGCCGCCGAAGCTGACCCAGCCCAGCCCCGCTTACCGGCTCTGGGTGGGCCTGGTCCTGGCGAGTCTGTTCCTGTTCCTGGTCTTCTACGTGGGCCTGGTGGCAGGGACCGGCTACCTGCTCTATCTCTCGGTCGTCTTCCCGATCGACCCTTCGGAGCGAGGGCAGATCTTCCTTAAGCTCGCCGTCATTGCCTCCGCGGCGATGCTCTTTCTCTTCCTGCTCAAGGGGTTGTTCAAGCGGCAGGAGCGCAGCCAGGACGGGATGGTGGAGATCACCGAGGCGGAGCAGCCGGAGCTGTACGCTTTCATCCGCCAGCTCTGCGCGGAGACGCGCGCCCCATTTCCGCACCGGGTCTTCCTGAGCCCGGAGGTCAACGCCGCCGTCTTCTACGATACCTCCCTGCTCAACCTGATCCTGCCGGTCAAGAAGAACCTGCTGATCGGCCTGGGGCTGGTGAACGTGCTGCCGATGACCGAGTTCCGCGCGGTGCTGGCCCACGAATTCGGGCACTTCTCTCAGAGCAGCATGGCGTTGGGGAGCTACGTCTACGTGGTGAACCGGATCATCGCGGACATGGTCTACGGCCGCGACTTCTGGGACGACTGGCTCCACCAGGCCAAGAAGCTCGACATCCGCCTCGCAATCATCGCCTGGATCCTCGCCGGCCTGGTCTGGGTGGTGCGCCTCCTCCTGACCGGCGCCTTCCGCGTCATCAACCTGGCGGAGTCGGCGCTCTCCCGGCAGATGGAGTTCCACGCCGACCTGGTGGCGGTGAGCGTGACCGGCAGCGACGCGCTGGTGCATGCCCTCTCGCGCCTCGAACTCGCCTCGCACGCCCTGGGGCAGGCGCAGCACGACCTTTCCGCTGCGCTGTCGCAAGGGCTCTACAGCCGCGACCTCTTCCATCACCACTCGCGCGCCATCGAGTACCTGCGGGCGCAGGCGAAGGACCCGAGCCTCGGCACGCCGCCGCCGCTGCCGGACGATCCGGCGCAGAAGTCGCGGGTCTTCGAGCCGGGCCAGGGCGAGCCGCCCTCCATGTGGGCCTCTCACCCCCCGAACTCCGACCGCGAGGAGAACGCCAAGCGGGACTACCTCCGCAGCGTGCTGGACGAGCGGTCGTCCTGGCTCCTCTTCCGGGACCCGGAGAAGCTGCGCGAGCGGGTTACCTCGGAGGCGTACCGCACCGGCCCCGGCCTGCCGGACGGCACGCAGCTCCGCGAGCCCTCCGAGGTACAGGCGTTCATCGACGAGGAGCACGGCGAGACGACCTACGACGAGCGCTACCACGGCCTCTACGACGGCCGCTATCTCACACCCGGCAACGTGGACGAAGTGGTGGCCGCGATCCGCGCCACGCCGTGGCCGCGGGAGCGGATCGGCCAGGTCTACACCGCGCTCTACGCGGAAACCCTGAAGGAGCGGGCGGAGCAGCACTACCGCCGCATGAGCGAGCACCAGATGCTGGCGGGCCTGGACGACGGGGAGTACAAGCTCCGCGGCAAGGACTTCGAGTTCCGGGACGCCCGCTATCGAAAGGGGGACGTCAAGCGGCTCCGCGAGCAGGTGGAGAAGGAGCTGGAGCAGGACTCCCTGTGGCTGGAGAAGTTCGACCGCGAGGTCTTTCTGGTCCACTTCCAGATGTCGTGCTACCTGGGCGGATCCGAGTCCGGCGAACTGCTCTCCCGCTACCGCTTCCACACCGGCGCGCAGGAGATCCTCCGGAACCTCGCCGGGGAGATGGCGCGCATGGAGCACGTGCTCGGCTACCTCCAGACACGCCCGGACATCGACGAGGCGACGCACAACGAAGTGATGGGACACTTCCGGACCGCCCGGGAGACCTACGGCACGGCGATACGGCAGGCGGCCGCACTGCCGCTCCCCCCGCTCAAGAACATGCAGGCGGGGATGCCGCTGAGCAGCTACCTCGCGGTCGGCGCCCCGGTGGCCGCGATCGCTCCCGACCAGAAGAACATCAATGGCGAGTGGATCGGCGCCTTCATGGAGCAGCTCGGCCAGGCGATCCACCGGGTCAAGCGGGTCCACTTCAAGAGCCTCGGCGGGATTCTCTCGCTCCAGGAGCGGATCGCCGCGGAGTGGCGCGAGGTGACCGGCACCCCGAAGCCGCCTGCCGCCCCCGGGGCCGATCCGTCGCCGGCAAGCTGATCCAACCCTCGGCCCTCGCCCGGCATTCTACGGATAGGGAGTACCGATCGGGAGAGGGCCGAATGCAGACCTGGGGACGGTTCGACTGGCTGCTGATTGTAATCGGGTATGTCGTTCCGGCGCTCGGGATTGGGTGGGTCGCCGTCCGCCTCTCCCGTGGTAAGGAAGCGCCATCCCGGCGAGAGCTCTGGCGGCGGCGGGCGCTGTTGGCCCTGGGAGCGGTTGCCGCCTATCCGGTGGCCCTGTTCGTCTTCACCTCCTTCTTCATCAAGCCGTACTTCGGCAGCCTGGCGAAGATGCGGGCGGTCATCTGCCATTCCCACCTCAAACAGCTCTCGACCGCCCTGGCGCTTTATTTGGAGGAGTGGGACGAGACCTACCCACCGGCCGACCGCTGGGGTGACCGGATCGCGACGTTCCTGCCGAATGAGGAACGCGAGGCCGCATTTCGCTGCCTGGGTACGCGCAGTCCCTACGGTTACGCTCTCAACCGCGCGGTGGCGGGCCGCCCAGTGCGCGAGATCGCGGATCCGGAAACGGTGATCCTGGTAGAGCATGACGCTCGTACCCGGAACGAGACCGTCGAGCCGGGCACGACCCTCCCGAGCGATCGGCATGGCCGGTCGAAAGTCGCCCGCATGGATGGAAGCGTCCGGTCTATCACACCGACAGGTGAGGGGTCGCTGGTGTGGGACTCCCGCATTGCTCCGGCGGAGCTCGAGCCCTCCGACTGACGCCGCGCCACCGCAGGGCGTTCCACGTAGACTCCGACCCGCGCTGCTCCGTAGAATGCGGGGGCGGGCAGCGTGGCCTGCAAGCGCCTTCGCGGAGACACGACGATGTGCCGGTATGCAATGTACCCCTACATGGAGCACTACGCCTGCTTCGCCTGCCGGCGGATGTTCCGGCGGCCGTGGCGGGAGGGCGAGGTGCCCTGCCCCCGCTGCGCCGGACCGATGCACGACCTGGGAAAGGACTTCAAGCCGCCGCAGCACCGGGACCGGGAGCAGTGGGCGAAGGTGGGGCTGCTCTTCCGGAAGGGGGTTACGTTCCACTCCTGCGGGTGCGGCGGACCGGGACCCCGCCCGGCCCGGCTGCGGGACGTGGAGCCGTTTCTCATGGAGCAGGCCACGGCGGCGGATCGCCGCGAGCGGGAGCGGCGGTGGATCGACCAGGAGATCCGCTGGAAACAGATCCGGAACCGCACGGTGCGGCACCGCCGGGAGAAGGCGTTCGCGGAGCTGATCCGGGGGCAGCGGCTTGAGGTGAGCGCCGTCGAGGCATAACGCCCTGGAGTTTGGCACGGCCGCTTCCGCCGCCCACCCCGGTCATCCTGAACGCCAGTGAGGAGGTACGTCACTCCACTCTGCGGGAACCCGATGAGCCCCCACGTTCGGAAGCGTCTCGCCTGGCCGACACCTCGTCACGCTGGTGCGTGCCCCGGTCTAGGACGGCTGCCGAGATTCTTCCCTGCGGTCAGAATGACGAATTCGGTAACTGGGTCGCTGTTCCGCTGGAGTCGGCGCGGGGGCGGCAGCGGCGCCGCCCCCGGCTGTCGTGTCCCGTCTCTGTCTACTGCACCACGCGGATCGAGTTGACGAACTCGCCCTCCCCCTCCCGCTCCGGGTTGGCGGGGTCGACCATCCACCGGCCGTCGACCACGAACTTGTAGGCGTGGCGGCCCGGCTCGACCAGCACCTCGGCGGTCCAGGCGTCGCCCTTCCGGACGAGGGGGGACAGCTCCGGGGTCCAGGAGTTGAACGTCCCGGCCACGCGGACCTCCCGGGCTTCCGGATAGCCTTCCAGGCGGAAGGTGACCTTCTTGAGCGCGGGGGCGCTTCGCTCCACCTCGGCCAGGAGATTCTGCGTCCACTCCTTGCGAGGACCCGCCTCCATCGCCTCGACCACCTTCCGCAGGGCCAGCGTGTGGGCGCGGTGGAGCGCGGCGGCGACCGGCACCTCGACGTCCGGCTTCACGCCGACGCCTTCCCAGTTCGTCTTGCTGATCGGGTTGATGGCGCGCCCCACCGGCACCCAGACGGTGAAGTGGTCGTCCGCGCGGCGGTCTCCGCCCGGGTTCGCGCCGCCGCCGGTCGTCTCTCCCACCACCACGGCGCGCTTCAGGTTCTGGAGGTCGTAGGCCAGCTCTTCCGCGCCGGAGAAGGTGGCGGGGCTGGTGAGGATGTAGATCGGCTTCCCCAGGTACCGCTTGCCCGGCACGTGCGCCCAGGTCCAGAACTGCCGCATGGTGTTCTCCGGCCGCCAATAGATGTCGTTCAGGTGGGTCGGCTTCTCGAAGAAGTAGGTGCAGAGCATCGGGATCGCATCCGGAGAGATGCTCCCGCCGCAGCGGCGGAGGTCGATGATCAGCGCGTCGGTGTTCGTGAGGTAGGTCATCGCCGCCGCGTAGGTCTCCGCGGCCACCTCCGGCGGCGCCAGCAGCCGGAAGCTCAGGTAGCCGACGTTGCCCTTCAGGATGTCGAGCTTCTCCAGCCCGAAGTTGTCCCGGGCCATCTGCTTCCGCAGCTCCTCGGCCATCTCCGGCGTCAGGCTGTCCGGCCGCTCCGGCTCCGGCGGCAGCACCTCCGCGGAGTAGCCGACCCGCACATGCTTGTCATTGCTCACGGCGCGGAGGTCCGCCGTCAGCGCCTGCGCGAGGCCGGGGCCGTCGAGCTTGTCGTAAGCGCCGTTCGCGGCGCGCTCCCGCACTGACTTCTCCATCTTCTCCGCGACTTCCGGAAAGACGTAGCCCTCGCGCAGCCGGAGCAGCACGCCGTCGATGGCGCGGGCGCGGGCGGCGGCATCGAGCGGGGCGGGGGTCTCCCCCTGGGCGTAAGCGCCGCCTCCCGCCGCGAGGGCGGTGGAGACGGCCAGGAGCCATGCGTATCGCGCTTTCATCGCTTCTCTCTCCGTTGAGTGGACTGCAAACCGTTTGCGGGGTTGACCGCGACTAAGGCGTCAGCGGCGGATCTTCGCGGTCCGGGATCATCAGGTGCGCGAAGACGAGCCGGCGGCGGTCGCCTCCCGGCTCCTGCGCCCCCCATCGCTCCAGGAGCTCGCGCAGCTCCTCCATGAACTCCCGGTACTCCCCGGGGCTCAGGTGGAGTGAGCCCATCAGGGCGTGGAACGGGTCGTGAGCTGGATCGGTACCCTCCTGTGCGAGATAGCTGCGGAAGAGCTCCGCCAGCAGGTTCTGAAAGGTCCCGAAGTGGCCCAGGTGCTCGGCGGCGGAGATCCCCCCCGTGTCGTCCGGTCCGATGCGCGTCTCGCCCGTGCGGACGGCGTACACCCTGGTCAGCGCGCCGTTGACCCGCACCTCCTCCACCGGCTCCACGATCCCGCCTTCCACCAGCAGGCGCAGGTGGCGGTAGATCGAGGAGAGCGCCACGTCCGGCAGCAGATGCCCGATCTGGTAGGTCGTGAGCCGCCTCCCCATCAACGCCGTGAGGATGCGGGAGCGGACCGGATGGCTGATGAGAGTGGCTCTACGACTGGACATGCTGCGGCTGTACGGAGAGTGTTCTCATTATTGAGAATAATAATAGGACGGGGTGGTACCGACAACCCCCTGTGGGGAGAACAAAGGAGAATTCTTCGCGGGGCCTTGGAAACGAGGGGGGAGAGCCCCGGAAGAGCTCCCCCACCCTTCTGTACTACTTACTACGAGAATCTTGCCGGGAGGCGCAGATCCGCCGGCGGTCATCGCGCGTGGGCCGTGCGAAGCGGGAGGGGCCAGTCTTGAGGCGTCTTTGCTTCTCTTTAAGATGCAGCATCGATCCCGCGATCCGACCCCGCGCCCTTGTGCCGGGAGGCAGCCCTCCCGCGACGCAGGCCCTCCGCGGCCCTTTCACACTCCGCTGCGCTCCGTTGGCAGGCAGCTGCGGGAGCTCCCGTCGAGAAGCTCTTCCCGCGCCAGGAAGCGTAACCCGTGCCGGCAGGGGAGCTCACGGGCTGCCTCCCGACCCTTCGAGCTACCACCCCTCCGCCCAGGGGTGGTCACAACTGGCGCCCTCCGGGCGCCTCGGGTCTGGGCACGGTCGGCCGCCGGCGGGCTACCGCGAGCCGGTCCAGCACGCCTGGGCTTCGCGCCCACGGGGCGTCGGGATCTGCGAAGCCCGGAAGCGCTGCCGGAGGCAGAGCTGGAGGGGTTCACCTGTGACCACCCCTGGTAGGGGTGGTCGCTTGAGCCGCCCGGAGCGGCCCGTGAGTCGTCATCTCGCTGCAGGCGCCGGCTGCGGACGCGGAACGCAGCCAACCGATGGGCACGCCCGCAGCGCCCGCTAGCGGAGGCGCAGCCGGAGCGTGAAAGGGCCGCGGAGGGGCCACCCACGCGCGAGGGCCGCTCCGGGTGGTGAGGGCGCGGGGTGGACTCTCGGAGCGATGACGGCCTCGACGAGAGAATCCTGACTTTCGCCGCCTTGAGTTCGGTTGCGGCATCAGCCGAGCCGTGCAGGCTGGCTTGCTAGAGCCCGATCGAGACGTACTTCGTCTCCAGGTATGCTTCCAGGCCTTCGCGGCTGCCCTCGCGGCCGACGCCGCTCTCCTTCATGCCTCCGAACGGCGCCTGTGCGGTGGCGGGGACGGTGTCGTTGACGCCGATGATCCCGTACTCCAGCCCCTCCGCCATGCGGATGGCGGTGCCGAGGTCGTTCGTCATCACGTAGGCGGCCAGGCCGTAGGTGGGATGGTTCGCCTGCCGGATCACCTCGTCGAGGTTGTCGAAGTCCATGATCGGCATGATCGGGCCGAACGTCTCCTCACAGGTCAGGCGCATGTCGGGGTTGATGTCGGTCAGGACGGTCGGCTCCCACCAGTAGCCCTTCTGGAACCGCTCCGGGCGCTTGCCGCCGGTGAGGACGCGAGCGCCGTGGGCCTTCGCGTCCTCGATGAAGCCGATCGTGTTCTCCAGCGACCGCTGCTCGAAGAGCGGGCCGATGTCGGTCCCCTCTTCCCAGCCGTAGCCGAGCTTCAGATTGCGGGTGTGCTCCACCGCCGCCTCGGTGAACTCCTTCCGGATCGCCTGGTGGACGTAGATCCGCGTCGGCGAGATGCAGACCTGGCCGTTGTTGCGGAACTTGCCGATGGCGGTCACCTTCGCCGCCTGCTCCGGGCTCACGTCCGGAAAGATCACCACCGGCGCGTGCCCGCCCAGCTCCAGGGAGATCCGCTTCATCTGGTCTGCGGCCTGCCGGGCGAGCTGCTTGCCGACCTCCGTCGACCCGGTGAAGCTGATCTTCCGGATGATCCGGTTCTCCATGATCTCCGGGGTGAAGTCGCCCGGCGCGGCGAGCACCAGGTTGGCGACCCCCGCCGGCACTCCGGCGTCCTCCAGGCACTGGAAGAGGAGCATGGTGGCGAGCGGCGTCTGGCTGGCGGGCCGCGCCACGATGGTGCAGCCGGCCGCCAGCGCGGGGGCGATCTTCCGCGCCTGCAGGAGCACCGGGAAGTTCCACGGGGCGATCGAGGCGACCGGTCCCACCGGGTGCTTCAGGGTCCAGTGTCGCTTGTTCGGCAGGTTCTGCGGGATGATCTGGCCGTAGGCGCGCTTGCACTCCTCCGCCATCCACTCGAAGTTGGCGGCGCTCTGCGCCATCTCCGCGCGGGACTCCGGCAGCGTCTTCCCCTGCTCGCGGGTGAGCTGCTGCGCCATCGGCTCCGTCCGCTCGCGGATCAGCTCCGCCACCCGCTTCAGGATCGCCGCGCGCTCGTAGGCGGTCGTCTTCGACCACGTCTCGAACGCCGCCCCCGCCGCTTCCACCGCCTCCCGCACGTCCTCGCGACCGCCGTACGGCACGTCGAGGATCACCTCTTCGGTCGCCGGGTTGATGATTCCGAGGGTCTTCCCGGAGCGCGCGGCCGTCCACCGGCCGTTGATGTACATCTGCATTCGGTCTGCCATGGGAGCCTCCACCTGAAAACACCGCGAAGCGGTCCTGAAGGGCCATTTACCGTGGATGGACGAGGGTCCTCGGCAATCTGTTCGGAAGGAGAGCCGGGCCTCGAGCGCCAACGGGGGGCGTGAGAGGGAGAGGCTTGCTCGGAGGGAGAGCCACGTGGACACGGATGAGAACCGATACCGCGCGCGGATGCGGCAGCACTGCGCGGCGAAGCCGGACGCGGTGGAAGACCACCCGTGGGGGCCGGACGACAGCGTCTACAAGATCCGCGGCAAAGGCTTTGCCTTCATCGGGCCGCCGGACCGCGCGACGGTGAGCGTCAAGCCGCACCCGGACGAGCGCGAGGCGCTGCTCGCCCTCCCCTGCGTGCAGCCCGCCCCGTACATCGGCCGCTACGGCTGGGTGCTCGTCACCGTCTCCGATGAGGACTCCCTGGCACTCGCACTGGAGCAGATCGACTACACCTACGACCAGCTTGCCGCCCGGGGGCGGAAGTCGAAGAAGTAGAGGAAGCAGCAGCGCGCGCTCCGAACGCGATACCAAACGCGATCCGAACGAACGCGAAGGCGCGAAGTGAGGGAAGAACGCGAAGGGAACCTGGGCACGCCTGCACGCGAGGACCAATGGGAGCGAGGTGATCGCCGCACTCCGCGAGCCCGCGCTCGAGTAAACTCGGCGCTACTGAGAGCGAAGCCCGCCTTCACGGGCTGCCGAACCCGGTGAAACGGAGAGCCGGGATTAATCACTCTGGGTTCCGTTCGCGTCCTTCGCGTGAGCTTCGCGCCTTCGCGTTCGTTCGGAGAGCTCGGAGAGATCCCCCTGGAGGAGCGTATGTCGATGAACCGTCGCACCGTACTCATGGGAGCCGCCGCCGGACTGGGCGCCGCGGCGCTGCAGCGCGCCGCCGCCTCGCAGCCGGCCCCGGGCACACCGGGCACCGTTCCCACGCCGGCGCCGCGCATCGCGCGGTTTGAGCGGATGGGGTTCGGGATGTTCGTCCACTGGGGCCTCTACTCGCAGCTCGGTCGCGGAGAGTGGGCGAAGCACTTCCAGAAGCTGCCGACCGACGAGTACATGAAGCTCATGAAGACCTTCACGGCGAAGGACTTCCGGGGCCGCGACTACGCGCGGCTGGCGAAGCAGGCGGGGATGAAGTACATCACCCTCACCAGCCGCCACCACGACGGCTTCTCCCTGTACGACACCCGCGGCCTCTCCCCGTACGACGTCACCCACACCCCGGCGAAGCGCGACCTGGTGCGCGACTTCGTGGAGGGCTGCCGCGCGGAGGGCGTCATGCCGATGCTCTACCACACCACGCTCGACTGGACCGAGCCGCGCTTCGAGAAAGACTTTCCCGCCTATCTCCAGTACCTCCGGGACAGCATCGAGCTGCTCTGCACGCGGTACGGCAAGCTGGGCGGCCTCTGGTTCGACGGCAACTGGAGCAAGCAGAACACGGACTGGCAGGAGAGCCAGCTCTACGCCCTCATCCGCAAGCACCAGCCGGAGGCGCTGATCATCAACAACACCGGCATCAGCGAGGGCGGACGCGTGGGGCACCCGGAGATCGACAGCGTCACCTTCGAGCGCGGCCGGCCGAAGCCGCTCGACCGGCGCGGTCACCCGAAGTACGTGGCGGCCGAGATGTGCCACACGATGAACTTCCACTGGGGCCTCGCGCAGAACGACTTCAACATGCTCTCCCCCGCGCACGTGATCGAGGAGCTCTGCCTCGCCCGCCGCGCCGGCGCCAACCTGCTGATGAACCTGGGGCCGGAGGCGCAGGGCAAGCTGCCGGAGTACGAGTCGGCCGCGTTCCGGCGGGTCGGCGAGTGGATCCGCCTCCACGGCGGCGACGCGGGCCCGATCTACCAGGGACGCGCCACCCGCATCTCCGGCGACGGCGACGACTTTGCCCTGGAGCTGGACGGCGACCTCTACCTCTTCGTGCTGCATCTCACCGCTACGGCCAATACCCAGGCGCACGACTCCGGCGCGCGCGGCCCGGGCAAGCGGACCTTTCGCGGCGTGGAAGGCAGCTACGGCTCGGCCGAGTGGATCGACAACGGGGAGAAGCTGAAGCTGGAGCAGGATTCCGGCGCGAAGCAGCTCACGCTCCACGCCACCGCCTACCCCTACGGCACCAACACCGTCGTCCGTGTGGCGCGCCTCCGCAAGAGTTAGCTGCGGCGCGCACTCTTCGGCTCCCTCACGCTACCGGCTCCGGTTGGCGGCGAGCGTGAGGGGCGCCAGTAGCAGCCGCGCGAGCGGTACGAAGAGCGCGGCGAGGGTGAAGAGGTACGGGGGCGTGCGGAGCCCGGAGGGTGCCGCGCCGGTGAGGAACGGCGCGTAGACCCCGGTGAAGAACGCCGCGGGGCGGCTCCATTCCGCATTCTCGGCAATCCAGGTCAGGCCGGCGCCGAGCGCGACCACCACCACGATCCACGCGCCTCCGGCGAGCAGCAGCGCCCGCCGGCTGAGCAGCTCCTCCCGCCGTAGCCGGCAGCCGGCCCAGGCGGCGAGGGCGAGCTTGAGGGCGAGTCCCGCGCCAAGCAGCCACGGCAGCTCCTGCGGGAGCGCGGCGTACTGGGGGTCGACCTCCCGCGCCTGTCCCAGCGAGTTGACGACCCACAGGAACGCTGCCACCGTGAGCGAGTGCGCCAGCAGCGGCGTGCCGTACACCAGGGCCGGCTTGCCGCTCACGTCGGCGAAGAGGCCCTGCACCAGGTTCTTCCAGGTCCAGAACACGAGCGCCGCCACCAGGAGACACAGCAGCAAGCCGGTTCTCGCATCTCCGTAGCGGGCCATAAGGAGCGCGAGCGGCGCCGTCTCGCCGCGATCGACCGCCGGGAGCAGCAGCCAGGCCGAGAAGACGGCGAGCGCGATCAGCCAGGCCAGGGCGGTGCTTCCGGCCGCGATCCAGAGGCGCGCCGCGATGAAGCGGCCGGTTTCCAGCGGACGCGCGGCGATCAGCGGATGCAGCGACAGCTCGTGTCGCCGCGTGTCCCACTTCCTCCGCCCGCACCCGATAATCGCGGCGAGCAGGGGCGGCCAGAGGAGCGAGGAGAAGAGCAGCGAGAGCCAGAGGTTGACCTGGATGTTGCCGAACTCGGACCGGGGCGGGTTCGGCTCCAGGGGGACGCGGTCGGCAACCCACAGGAACGGGACGGAGAGCAGCGCCAGGACCAGGCCGGTGAAGGCGGGCAGGGTGAGGCCGTGAGCGCGCCACTCGAGCCAGAGCTGGGCCCGCAAGGCGGAGGCGAAGGGCGCGCTCCCTCTGGCGACGCGGCTGCTGGGCCGGAGCCGCGGCGACCGCCACGCGGGCACCTCCCCGCGGCGGGAGAGGGCGAGCGCGCGGGTCGCCGCTGCGGACGCCGCCGCGGCGGCGCCCAGGTAGGCGGCAGCCAGAGCGACCGCCGGCACTCCGCTCGCATCCGCGATGACCCCGGCGGAGACCATCACCGGGAGAACGACCGCGGCGGTGACGGCACGGACGTACGGCACGCCCGGCGACCACCAGAGGATCGCCTGCAGCGCCGCCGCCATCGCGCACAGCAGACACGCCGGCCAGAGCAGCGGCGCCTGGACGCCGAGGGGACGAAGCACCAGGAGTGCCGGCGCCACCCAGCAGAGCGCGGCGATCGCCATTCCGGAGAGCAGCGGCCACAGGACCAGCCGCCCGGTAGAGACCGGCAGGATCAGCAGGTGCGGCGGAAAGCTGGAGCCCGGCCCCAGCACGTCTCCCTCCGGGAAGGCCGCCGCCGCGATCAGGAAGACGGAGCTGAACGCGAGTGGAATGGCGAGCATGAACAGCAGCTCCCGGTGGGCCGCGGCGCCGGGAAGGCGGGCCGCCGCCCCGAGGAGGAGCAGGTACCCGAGGACCGCCGCCGCGAACCCGCGGTACCGGGAGAGGCTGTGGAGGCAGAGCGTCAGCGAAGCGGAGCTCGGGATCATGACGGAGCCTCCGCGTACGACGGTGCGGCCGAATAGGCGACGAAGATCTCGTCGAGCGATGGCTGGTCGTGATGAACCACCCGGCCCCCGAGGAGCGCCGCCTCCGCCTCCGCCGGGGCGATTCCGCAGCGGCAGATCGCCGTCCACTCCCGCCCCGAGCCGTCCCAGCGCAGCGCGGAGGCCAGGGCCGGGGCCGTCGGCCGCGGCTCCGGGAAGCGGAGCGTTACACGGCAGTGCACTTCCTGAACCTCGTCCAGCGGAGCGCAGAAGAGGATCCGCCCGTGCCGGACCATGGCGATCGAGTCCGCTACCCGCTCCACCTCGCTCAGCAGGTGCGAGGAAAAGAGGACGGTCCGCCCCTCGTCGGCGACGCTCCGGATGATCGCCGTGAGGATGTCCCGCCGCGCGATCGGGTCGAGACCGGAGGACGGCTCATCCAGCACCAGCAGCTCCGGGCGATAGGCGAGCGCCGCCATCAGCCCCGCCCGGGCCCGCTGCCCCTTGGAGAGGGTCCGGATGGCGGCGCCGGCGTCGAGTCCGAACTCCTGCCGGAGGCGCTCCGCCAGGCAATCGTCCCACGTCGGGTAGAACGCGCGCGTGTACCGCATCAGCTCGCCCACCCGCATCCAGCCGGGGAGATCGGCGTCTTCCTGGAGATAGCCGATCCGGGAGAGGACCCCCTCCGGATCGGTCACCGGGTCGCGGCCGAAGACGCGCACCGAGCCCTGCTGGGCCCGCAGCAGACCCAGGAGGTGACGGATGAGCGTCGTCTTTCCCGCCCCGTTCTCTCCCACCAACCCCATCACGGTGCCGCGTGGGATGGTGAGGTCGACCGCGTCGAGTGCAACGCGGCTTCCGAACCGCCGGGTCAACCCGCGGATCTCGACCACCGGCTCCTCCACCGCGCCGGCGGGTGCCGCCTGCCGCTCCAGGAGCTGGCTCATGGTTGTCCTCCTCCCCCACGCTCCTGCGCCTGCCGCGGGAGCCAGGTCGCCATCATCGCGGCCGTGAGCGGCAGGTCCATGACCCGGGCCCGCTGCTCCGGCGGGAGCGCGTCGAACCCTTCGAAGAGCTGGTCGAGCGAGCGCTCCAACTCGTCCGGGCTCATCCGCCGCAGGAGCTCTAGCTGAGCCCGCTGGAGCCCCGCCAGCCGCTCCTCCGCCGTGTCCCCGCTGGCTGCCGGCCAGGTGCTGTAGACCAGGTAAACCGGCTCGGCCTCCAACCCGGCATCCCGCGCCGCGCGCTCGGCAGCCCCGGGCGCCGCCGGCAGCCGCTCGAAGCGGCGCGCGGGGCCCGCCTCCCCTTCGGCGACCCGGACCTGCTCTACTTCGACCTCCTGGAGCGCCCGCACGGTCGCGCCCAGCCGCCCGGCGTGCTCCCGTCGCCCCAGCGCCAGCCGCGGAACCTTGCGAAGAAAGATGCGGCACCAGTCGACTCCCGGCAGCGCCGCGGTGAGGCGTTCCAGTGCCTCCTCGATCGGCAGGTGGTTCGGGCCGGTTTCGGAGAGCTGGAGCGAAAGCAGCGCGGGTTCCACCACGACGCGGGCACCGGTCTGCCGCGAGATTCGCCCCGCCGCTTCCTGCAGCGTCCCGCCTCGCATCCGGCTAGCCGGATCGGCTGGCGCGGCTCCACCCGGGGGCGCTCCGCCCGGCACCAGGCCGGACCGCTCCAGGAGCGTCGAGACGCCTGCCATCATCGCGCCGCGCTCCGCCGGCGGCGTGGCGTCCCAACGGCGCATCCCGGCGGCGTGCATTGCCCGCCCGAACCGCTCCCTCTCCGCCGGCTCCAGTCCCATGAAGTGCTTCGCCGTCTCCGCATACGCCGATCCGAGCCGGTCACGGCCGCCCTGCCACGCCAGCTGCTGCCGCTGCAGGCTCCGCAACTGCGCTTCCGGAGGGCCGCCGTCCTCCGCCGGCGACCTGCTGTAAAGGACGACCACTTCGCGCCCGCGCTCCACCCCAGCATCTCTCCGGGGAACCTCCAGCCAGAGCGTGAGAGTCCGCGGAGTGCCGCCCTCCAGCACCAGCGGATGCGTCTCACTCGCCGCGAGCCGGCGCGCCGTCGCGGCGAGGCTGGGGCTGCCGGTGGCCCCGTTCGGGTGCTCCGGAACCCGGAGCCGCCGCCAGGCCGTTCCGGGGAGGACCTCGCACAGGCGCTTCATCGCCTCCGGCAGCGAGAGCGCGGCCGGGGGAGAGACCGGTACCGGAGTGCCGGCGAGCTCCGGGTCCGGAACGATCGGCAGCCGGTATCGCTCCGAGAGCGTGCGGCAGAGCTCCTCCAGCGACTCCGGAGGCGCCGCCTGGGAAGCCCCGCCCAGCGCCAGGGCGGCTCCCGCGAGCAGCGCCAGGTATTGCATCCCGCGTCTCTTCGTGTCGTTCATCGCACCCCCTCCTTCGCCGGCTCTTCCCGCCGGCAGGCGTCCCGCTCGCGCAGGTAGCCGGCCAGGGCTTCCACGTCGAGGCCGAGCTGCTCCGCGTCGGCGAGAAGCGCGTCGATCCGGTCCGCGAGCAGCGCCAGCCGTTCCGAGCGAGGCATCGGCGCCGCTCCGCTGGAGACGTACGTCCCGGACGTGCGGCGCTTGGCGACCACCCCGGCCACCTCCAGCTCGCGGTAGGCGCGGGCCACGGTGTTCGGATTGATCGTCAGCCGCTCCGCCAGCACCCGGATCGGCGGCAGCTCCTCTCCTGGCGCGAGCCGCCCCGATGCCACCAGGTGCCGGACCTGGTTCACGATCTGCTGGTAGATGGGCACTCCCTCCTGGGGAGAGATCTGGATCTGCACGGGCTGCTCCTGTCTCTTGTATTAGATCAGCAATACAAGACGCGTCAGAGCCTCGGAAGGTTTCGCCCGGAATTTGGAGATCCGCCGCCGGCCTCGGGTGGCGCCGCGCGCCTCCCGTTCTCACGCGGTGCTGCTATAACTTCCAGGCGCGCTTCTCCCCCCGCGCCGGTGGCGCACACCGCGCGAGCGATCCTGATTGATGAGCACCCTGGACCTCCTGGTAGTCGGAAGCGGCGGACGCGAGCACGCGCTCGCCTGGAAGCTGCGGCAGTCGCCGCGCTGTGGACGGATCTTTGCCGCGCCGGGAAACCCGGGGATTGCCGAGATCGCGGAGTGCCTGCCGGCGGGGGTGAGTGACCTCGACGAGCTGGTGCGGATCGCGGTCGACCGCAAGATCGGGCTCGCCGTGATCGGGCCGGAGGTGCCGCTCGCCGCCGGGCTGGCGGACCGGCTGCGCGCCGCCGGCATCCGTGTCTTCGGACCCTCCGCCGCCGCGGCGCGGATCGAGAGCAGCAAGGCCTACGCTCGCGAGCTGATGCAGCGGAAGCGCGTCCCGCAGCCCTCCTTCGCCTCCGTCACGACTTTCGAGCGCGCGACCTTCGTCCTCGCCCAGTTGGAGAAGCAGGGCGCCGCGGGCGTGGTGGTCAAGGCGAGCGGGCTCGCCGCCGGCAAGGGCGCCATCGTCTGCGATACCTTCGAGCAGGCTCGCGAGGTCGCCCGCGCGATGCTGGAAGGCGGCGAATTCGGCGAGGCCGGCCAGGAAGTCGTGATCGAGGAGCGGCTGGTCGGCGAGGAGGCGAGTCTCTTCGTGCTGACCGACGGCGTCCGTGTGGCGCCGCTGCTCCCGGCCCAGGACTACAAGCGCGCTCTCGACGGCGACGAAGGCCCGAACACCGGCGGGATGGGCGCCTACGCCCCGGCGCCGCTCATCTCTCCCGCGCTCTACGAGCAGGCGGTGGAGACGATCGTCCGCCCCACCCTTCGCGCCCTGCGGGAAGACGGCGCGCCGTTCAGCGGGTGCCTCTACGCCGGCCTGATGAAGACCGGCAGCGGACTGCGCGTGATCGAGTTCAACTGCCGCTTCGGCGATCCGGAGACGCAGGTGGTGCTGCCGCTGATCGACGAGGACCTGCTGGAGCTGATGCTCGCCGTCGCGGAGGAGCGCCTGGAAGACCACCTCGTTCCCCGGAAGCCGGGCGTGGGCGTCACGGTGGTACTCGCGAGCGGCGGTTACCCCGGCAGTTACGAGAACGGCAAGCCGATTCACGGCCTGGAAGCCGCCGCCGCGCGCGAAGGGGTGCAGGTCTTCCACGCCGGCACCGCGCGCCGCGAGGGTGAGGTCGTCACCGCGGGAGGCCGCGTGCTGAACGTGACCGCGCTCGGCGCCAGCTTCGCGGAAGCGCGGGAGCGGGCCTACGGGGCGGCGGAGCTGATCCAGTTCGAGGGGAAGCAGCTCCGCACCGACATCGCCGCCCGCGTGGCGTAGCAGCGCGAGCATCGACCACCGCGCCCTTTCCGGCACGGGCAGAAGGAGCTTACAGCATGGCGACCGGCGCGCTCCCCCACTGGGACATGACCCCTATCTTCCCCGGGCTCGACTCGCCGGAGCTCGCCGCCGCGCTGGAGCGCGCCCGCGAAGACGTGGCCGACCTCGGCCGGCTCTTCGACCGGCACCAGGTCCGCGGGACGGATGACGGCGCCGTGACGCCGGAGATCGCCGCGGCGTTCGACGAGGTGACGGGGCGGCTGAACGCCCGGCTCCAGGAGAACCGGGTCCTGGGCGCCTACCTCAACTGCTTCGTCAGCATCGACGCGGCGGACGATCGGGCACAGTCGCTCCTCTCCGAGCTCCGCGCGCTCAGCGTGCCGCTCAACCAGCTCGGCACCCGCTACACCGCCTGGGCCGGCACGCTCGACACCGACGCGCTGCTCCAGGCCTCGCAGACGGCGCGCGACCACGAGCACGCCGTCCGCCGGGCCGGCTACCTGGCGCGGCATCAGATGCCGGAAGGCGAGGAAGCCCTGGCTGCGGAGCTGCAGCCCGCGGGGCTGAACGGCTGGGCGCGGCTTCATAACGACGTCACGTCGCTGCTTACCGTTACGCTGACCCTCCGCGGGGAGGAGCAGACGCTGCCGATGAGCTCCGTTCGCGCCCTGGCGAACGACCCGGATCGCTCCGTTCGCCAGGGCGCGTATGAAGCGGAGCTTCGCGCGTGGGACGAGGTAACCGTCCCCCTCGCGGCCGCGCTGAACGGGATCAAGGGCTTCCAGCGAAGTCTGCGCGCGCGCCGCGGCTATGGGGACGACGTGGAGCCGACGCTGATCGTGAACGGCATCGACCGCGAGATCCTCGAGGCGATGCAGGCCGCCTGCGTGGAGTCGTTCCCGGACTTCCGCCGCTACATGGGGGCGAAGGCCCGCGCGCTCGGCGTGGAGCGGCTCGCCTGGTTCGACCTCCACGCGCCGCTCGGCACCGCCTCCCGCGAGTACACCTGGGACGACGCGGAAGCGTTCATCCGGGAGCAGTTCGGGCGCTACTCGGAGCGGTTGGCCGGCTTCGCCGACCGCAGCTTCCGGGAGCGCTGGATCGACGCGGAGCCGCGCCCCGGCAAAGAAGGCGGCGCCTACTGCACCGGCCTTCGTCCCGGCGAATCGCGCGTGCTGATGAACTATGACAACTCGTTCAACAGCGTCAGCACCCTCGCCCACGAGCTGGGCCACGCCTACCACAACCTGAACCTGGCGGAGCGGACCCCGCTGCAGCGGCAGACGCCGATGACCCTGGCCGAGACCGCCAGCATCTTCTGCGAGACGCTCGCGTTCGAAGCGGCGCTGAAAGACGCCGGCCCGGAAGAGCGGCTCGGGCTCCTCGAGACCTCTCTGCAGCGGGACCTGATGGTGGTGGTCGACATCCACTCCCGCTTCCTCTTCGAGAAGGGCGTCTTCGAGCGCCGCGGACGCCGCGAGCTGACTGCCGCCGAATTCTCCGAGCTGATGCTGGAGACTCAGGCGCAGACCTACGGCGACGGCCTCGAGCCGGAGCGGCGCCACCCCTACATGTGGGCGGTGAAGGGGCACTACTACGGCCCCACGTTCTACAACTACCCGTACACCTTCGGACTGCTCTTCGGGCTGGGGCTCTACGCCCGGTACCAGGGCGATCCGGACGGGTTCCGCCAGGGCTACGACGACCTGCTCTCCAGCACCGGGCTGGCGGACGCGGCGACCCTGGCACAGCGGTTCGGGATCGACGTGCGGAGCATCGACTTCTGGCGCTCCAGCCTCGACGTGATCCGCGGCAACATTAGCGAATTCGAAAAGCTGGTCGGCTAGCCCACCGCGGCTCCACCGGCACGACAGGAACGAGAGAGAAGCGATGATCGAGCGTTACAGCCTTCCGGAGATGCAGTCTCTCTGGTCGCTGCAGAACAAGTACGACAACTGGCTCAAGGTCGAGCTCGCGGTGGTCCAGGCGCAGGCGGAAGTCGGCCGCATCCCGCGGGAAGAGGCCGACCTGATCGTGAAGAATGCCCGGTTCGAGCTGGAGCGGGCGCTGGAGATCGAGAAGACGACCCGCCACGACCTCCTCGGCTTCGTCGGCGCGGTGCTGGAGAACCTGGGGCCGGAGGGGCGCTACTTCCACTACGGCGTTACTTCCTACGACATCGAGGACCCGGCTCTCTCCCTGCAGATGATCCAGGCGCTCGACCTGATCCTGGAGAAGCTGGACGGCCTGATCGAGGCGATCCGCGGCCGGGCGCGCGAGCACAAGTGGACCATCATGATGGGCCGCACGCACGCGATTCACGCGGAGCCGATCACCCTCGGCTTCAAGCTGGCGGTCTGGCTGGCGGAGTTCCTCCGCAACCGCGAGCGGGTGGTGCGTGCGAAGGAGAACATCGCCTGGGGCAAGATCTCCGGGGCGGTCGGCACCCACGCCAACATCCCGCCGCAGGTGGAAGCCCGCGTCTGCGAGATGCTCGGCCTGAAGCCAGACCCCGCCTCCACCCAGATCCTGCAGCGCGACCGACACGCGGAGGTGCTCCTCACCCTCTCGCTGCTCTCCGCGTCGCTGGAGAAGTACGCCACGGAGATCCGCAACCTGCAGCGGACCGAGATCCGGGAGCTGGAAGAGCCGTTCGCGAAGGGCCAGCGCGGCTCCAGCGCCATGCCGCACAAGCGCAATCCGTGGGTCTGCGAGCAGATCTCCGGCCTGGCGCGCGTGGTCCGCGGCAACGCGATCCCCGCGCTGGAGAACGTGATCACCTGGCACGAGCGCGACCTGGCCAACTCCTCCGTGGAGCGCGTCATCATCCCGGACACCACCACGCTGGTCCACTACCAGCTCCACCGCTTCACCACGATCGTGGCGGGGATGGAGGTCTATCCGGAGAACATGGCCGCCAACCTGGAGAAGATGCACGGCCTCATCTTCAGCCAGCAGGTGATGCTCTCGCTCGTCGAGAAGGGCGCCTCCCGCGACGACGCCTACAAGCTCTCCCAGCAGCTCGCGATGGACGGCTGGGCCGGCTCCGACTTCCGCAAGGCGGTCCGCGAGAACCAGGCCGTCCGCCAGTACCTGAGCGAGGAAGAGATCGAGCGCTGCTTCGACGTGCGCTACCACCTGAAGCACCTGGAGCACACGTTCGAGCAGCTGGGAATCTGAGGGTTTTCAGGAGATGGGGGGATGTGGGAACGGGGATTGGGGGATGACAACCTCCCGAACCTAGCTCCTACTCGTTCTCTTACTCCTACTCTTACTCGAGAGCCTCGCGAGGCGGGATAGGCCTGCGACGAGAGGGTGTACCCGCTCGTCGGAGCCTATCCCCCAGCCCCGGCTCTACACCGATAGCTCCCCTCTCTTCTCAGGAGCGGGGCCGGGGGTGAGGCCGCGTCAGAAGCAGCCGTCTCCGCTCTCGCATCAGCTCCCCCTATCCGTCCCCAAAGCCCCATCGATACTTTCCATCTGATCCGCCCCAGCGCCGGACGTAAAATTCCTGGCGAGCCCGGCAGTCTCAGCGCCGGGCGGGATGGAGAGACTTTTGGCTGATCAGGGTCCCCGCTGGGGCATGGTGCTGGACGTGGAGCGCTGCACCGGCTGCCACGCTTGCTCCGTGGCGTGCAAGGTGGAGAACGACGTCCCCCTCGGCAACTTCCGCACCAAGGTCTACTACCACGACCGCGGCACTTTCCCGCAGGCGCGGCGCGACTTCCTCCCGGTCGTCTGTATGCAGTGCGCCGACGCCCCCTGCATGAAGTCCTGCCCCACCCAGTCGATCGTGCGGCTGGAGAACGGGATCGTCCACATCAACCAGGAGACGTGCCAGGGCTTCGGCAAGTGCGAGGACGCCTGCCCCTACGGCGCGATTTACGTCGACCCGCAGCGAAACGTCGCGGACAAGTGCAACTTCTGCGAGCACCGGCTCGAAGCGGGCATGGAGCCGGCCTGCGTGGAGACCTGCCCGGGCGAGGTCTTCGTCTTCGGCGACCTCAACGACCCGAACAGCCGCATCTCCCGCTTCGCCGCGGAGCACGCGGACGAGTTGAAGGTGCTCAAGCCGGGCGAGAAGACGCAGCCGCAGGTGCGGTACCGCGGCCACCGGCGGGAGATGGAGCGGAAGGTCCCCAAAGGCCGCAACCACGATCCCCGCTCCTACGAGATCCAGACCTGGGCCACGCTCCGGCCGACCTTCGACGAGGACTAGATGGACCGCAGAGACTTCATCAAGGTCGGGATCGGCGCCCTGGCGACTCTCGAGGTGGGCGAGGTGATCCGCCTCTTTCCCGGAGCGATCGCGGAGGCCACCGCGCCGGCGCCGCGCGTGAAGCGGCGGCCGGGTGAGAAGGCGATCCCGAAGGTCCCGAATGACTACTCCCGCGCGCAGCGCGTGCCGAGCGTCTGCCTCAACTGCTCCACCGTCTGCGGGATCGTGGGGTACGTGATCGACGGGAAGCTGGTGAAGGTCGGCGGCAACCCGGAAGACCCGAACAACGGCAAGACGCTCTGCGCCAAGGGGCAGTCCGGACCCACCATCAACGATTACCCCGAGCGGCTCCTCTACCCTCTCAAGCGCGTGGGGAAGCGCGGCGAGGGGCTCTGGCAGCGGATCACCTGGGACGAGGCGTACGAGGAGATCGCGCGGCGGGTCCGCAAGTGCCTCGACGAGGGGCACCCGGAGCAGGTGGCGATCCACTACGGCCGCTCCCGTATCAGCGACGTGGTGGAGCGCTTCCAGAACGCCATCGGCTCGCCCGTGATCCTGAACCACCGCGCGCTTTGCTCGCTCAACAAGCGCGCGGCCAACTACGCCTGCATCGGGGATACCGACTGGGAGACGGTCGACGCCGAGCACTCGAAGTACCTGCTGAACTTTGGCTCCAACTTCTACGAGGCGCACCAGGGCTCCATCCACTTCCTGCGCCGGGTCGTCCGCGGCCGCTTCGACAACGGCGCCAAGCTGGTGACGTTCGACGTCCGCCTCTCCAACACGGCCGGCCGCAGCGACGAGTGGCACGCCCCCTTCCCCGGCACCGAGGGGGCGGTCGCCCTCGCCATGGCCCACACGATGATGAAGGAGGGCGAGTACGACCGGGAGTGGATCACCAAGTGGACCAACGTCACCCCGGACGCGCTCTGGAAGTTCCTGGAGCAGTACCCGCCGGAGTGGGCGGCGAAGGTGAGCGGCATCCCGGCCAGGGAGATCCGCCGGATCGCCCTGGATTTCGCGCGGGCGCGGCCGCACTGCGCGGCGTGGACCAACCGCGGCAGCCACGCGCACTACAACGGGTTCAACAACGACCGCGCGGTGGTGCTGCTCAACGCCCTCGCCGGCAACATCGGCAAGCGGGGAGGCTACTGCTACGGCGAGGCGGAGCGGGTCGACCCGGTCAAGTTCCCCCCACCGGCTCCCCTGCCCCCGCGCCCCAAGATCCGCACCGACCTGGAAGATCCGCCGGAGTGGCCCATCGCCAACCTCTGGCAGAAGATGCGGGTCGGGCAGATCGTCTACGACTACATCCAGCAGCGGCGGGCGCTGGTGCAGGTCTACCTCTCCTACACCCTCGGCTCCCCGCTCACCTGGCCGGAAGGACGCAGCCTGGCGGTGGAGGTGCTGAAGGACGAGGAGCTGATCCCGTTCCACGCCTGCTCGGACATCGTATACTCCGAGATGGCGCACTACGCGGACCTGATCCTGCCGGACGCCAGCTACATGGAGCGGTGGGGCCTCGACACCCGCAACAACTACGAGCTGCGGCCCTACGTCACCCTGCGCCAGCCGATCGTTCCGCCGCCCGCGGAGTGCGTCCACTTCGCCGACGTCCTGATCGAGCTCGGCCGCCGGTGCGGCCCCGACGTGGCGAAGTACTTCCCGTTCAAGAGCCACGAGGAGTACGTGGCGCACCAGTGCCGCAACGTGCCGCCCGGCGACGCCGAGAGCGGCTTCGAATACATGAAGAAGCACGGCGTCTACATGGACGAGAGCCAGCCGAAGACCTACGAGCTCTACTCCCGCCCGTTGACGCCCGAGGAGCTGAAGGAGGCGACCGACGCGCGCACCGGGACGGACGAGCAGCTCCGCGACGTCTACTACCGCAAGAACGTAGCGAACGGGCAGATGGAAGCGGTCGGCGTGAAAGTCGACGGGGAGGTCCGCCGCGGCTTCAAGACTCCCTCCCGCAAGTTCGAGGTCTGGAGCAAGCCGGTGGTTGAGCAGTCGAAGAAGGTCGGCATCGAGGACGACGGCTGGCCGCACTACGTCCCGATCCCCGCGCACGAGGAGCTGCCGGAAGACCGGTTCATCTTCACCACCTTCAAGTGGAACGTCCACACGCAGGCGCGCACCGCTCCGCAGAAGTACCTCTCGGAGATCGTCCACAGCAACCCGATGTGGATCAACACCCGGACCGCGCGGAAGCTGGGGATCAAGACCGGGGACTGGGTGGAGGTGACCACCTACCGCCCCAGGGGCAAGACCCACCGGGCCACCGGCGAGAAGCTCGGCAGCGTGCGCGTACAGGCGTTCGTGACGGAGGGCATCCACCCGCGCGTGCTCGCCGTCAGCAACAGCCTCGGCTTCGAGCACGGCGGCCGCGCCGCCACCGCGGAGCGCGGTCCGCGTCCGGAAGGGCCCGGCTACGACCCGGCCGTCCTCCCTGAAGACCCGGACCTGTCCGAGAATCTCTGGTGGGACCGCGACCACCGCGGCGTCGGCCCCGGCTTCAACGTGAACGCCGTCCTCCCGATCCAGCCCTCCCCCGTCACCGGCATGCAGGCCTGGTTCGACACCGTCTGCACGATCCGCAAGGTGTAGAGGAGGCCGGGGACACGCCGAGCGGGAGCGAGAGTCATCGCTATGACCCACAGGGTCACCCACCGCGATCAAGTGCGACGGCGGCTACGTCTCACGCGGCCTCACCCTCGGTCCCTCTCCTGAGAGGAGAGGGACCGAGGGTGGAGGTTTAGCCTACTCCCCCTTCCACTTTAGGGAAGGGGGTCGGGGGGTTAGGCCGCGCCGGAGCGCTAACCTGTCGTCCTATGTCCCCGAGGGGCTGGTTGCGATGCAGCGACCTCCGAGTGGCGCACCCGCCCCACACAGACCTGAACCCTAGACCCTAACCCCAAGACCCTAACCCTGGGTCCGCCCGCTTGACACTCCCCTCCAGCCGGGATGAAAATAAGAGGCTTGTCAATCCCGGCAAGCGCGACCCTGGAGGGCCGACTGATGGGGATCTGAGAGCTTCAACCGAACCCGTTTCCTGCCCGGAGCCTGCCCCCGGCAACCCCCCTCGCCCGCAGGACCCGGCGTCCGCGGCGTTGCCCGCTCCACCTGGCACCTCTACTCCTACCCTGATGCCGGCAAAGCCCATGAACTACCGCGAGACCCTGAACCTGCCCAAAGACACGCTGAACATCCGCGCGAACCTGCCGCAGCGTGAGCCCGAGCTCCAGCGCTTCTGGGACGAGACCCAGATCTACCGCAAGTCGGTGGAGCGTGAGGCGCCGAAAGGCACGTTCATCCTCCATGACGGACCACCGTACTCCAACGGCGACATCCACATGGGCCACGCCATCAACAAGATTCTGAAGGACGTCATCACCCGGCACCGCACGATGCAGGGCTACTATTCGCCCTACGTGCCCGGGTGGGACAACCACGGCATGCCGATCGAGTACGCCGTCTCGCAGGCCGCGCGGGAGAAGGGCGAGACGCCCAGCCGCGTGGAGCTGCGGCGCCGCTGCCGCGAGTATGCCGCGGGGTGGATCGATATCCAGCGGGAGCAGTTCAAGCGCCTGGGCGTGCGCGGCGACTGGGAGAATCCGTACCTCACGATGTCGCACGAGTTCGAGGCGCGCATCGTGGAGGTCTTCGCGCAGCTCGCGCTCGAGGGCTACGTCTACCGCGGTCTGAAGCCGATCCTCTGGTGCCCGTACGACGAGACGGCGCTGGCGGAGGCGGAGGTGGAGTACGACGAGAAGACCTCGCCCTCCATCTACGTGCGCTTCCCGCTGCTGCAGGACCCGAACCAGCTGCTCCCCGCCGGGGCGCAGAGTTACACGATCATCTGGACCACCACGCCGTGGACCATCCCCGCGAACCTGGCGGTGGCGTTCCATCCGGAGCTGGAGTACGTCGTCGCTCGCGTCGGGGACGCCCAGTACTTGGTGGCGCAGGGGCTGCTCGAGTCGACGATGGAATCGGTGGGTGTGGGCGACTACGAGATCGTGGCGCGCTACCCGGGGCGGGACCTGCAGGGCATGCAGTTCCGGCACCCGCTCCACGCGCTCGACCCGGTCTTCGACCGCCCGGCGCCGGTGGTGCTGGCCGACTACGTCACGCTCGACGCCGGGACCGGCGTGGTGCATACCGCCCCGGGCCACGGCGAAGAGGACTTCGCCACCGGCCGGAAGTACGGGCTGGAGATCCTCTCTCCCGTCGACGCGCAGGGCCGCTACACGGCGGAAGCCGGACCGTTCCAGGGCAAGGCGATCCGCCCCGGCGAGGCCGACGCGGCGGTGCTGACGGCGCTGCACGAGAGCGGCAACCTGCTCAAGCGGGCGCCCTACAAGCACAACTACCCGCACTGCTGGCGCTGTCACGGACCGCTGATCTTCCGGACGACGGTGCAGTGGTTCATGGCGATCGACCACCAGCTCCAAGGCGGCAAGACGCTGCGCGACCGGATGCTCCAGCAGATCGGTCAGGTGAGCTGGGTTCCGGCGGAGAGCGTGAACCGTATCCAGGCGATGGCGGGCGGTCGGCCGGACTGGTGCCTCTCCCGGCAGCGCGCCTGGGGGGTCGGCATCCCGGTCTTCTACTGTGACGCCTGTACCGAGCCGATCCTGTCGCGGGAAAGCCTCGACGCGGCGATCAAGCTGGTGCGAGAGCAGAGCGCGGACGCCTGGTTCAGCGAGCCGGCGGAGAAGATCCTGCCGGAGGGCTTCCGCTGCCCGCACTGCCAGTCGGCGGGCCCGTTCAGCAAGGAGACCGACGTCCTCGACGTCTGGTTCGACTCCGGCTCCACCTGGTCGGCGGTCCTGGAAGCGCGGCCGGAGCTGCGGTTCCCCGCCGAGCTGTACGTGGAGGGGTCGGACCAGCACCGCGGGTGGTTCAACAGCTCGCTCACCATCGCCACGGCGGCCCGCGGCACCGCTCCTTACAAGGGAGTGGTGACGCACGGCTTCGTGCTGGACCCGAACGGGCAGAAGATGTCCAAGAGCCTGGGGAACGTCGTCTCGCCGCTGGACGAGATGCAGACCTCCGGCGCGGATATCCTGCGCCTCTGGGTGGCGAGCGTCGACTACTTCGACGACGTTCGCATCGGTAAGGAGATCCTGGACCACGTCCGGAGCGTCTTCCTGCGGATCCGGAACACCCTGCGGTTCCTCGTGGGCAACCTGTCCGACTTCGACCCGTCCCGCGACTGGGTGGAAGAGGCAGACCGCGAAGAACTGGACCGCTGGGCGCTCCACCGGCTCCACCAGGTGCTCGCGGAGTGCAACGACGCGTACGAGCGGTACGTCTACCACGACGTCTTCCACCAGGTGCAGAACTTCTGCTCCGTCGACCTGGGAGGCTTCTACCTGGACGTGCTGAAGGACCGGCTCTACTGCTCGCCGGCGGACAGCCAACTGCGGCGCAGCGCGCAGAGTACGCTCTACCAGATCGCGGACCACCTGGTGCGGCTCCTCGCGCCGATCATGGTCCACGTCTCGGAAGAGGTGTGGCAGGTGCTGCCGGGAGCGAGGGAGCGGCACGAGAGCGTGCACCTGGCCCGCTTCCCGGACGCGCACGGCCTCTGGCGGGACGACGCGCTCGGTGCCCGCTGGGCGCGCCTGCGCGAGGTGCGGTCCCGCGTGAATGCCGCCATCGAGCCGCTCAAGCCGAAGCAAAAGAACGATCCGAACTTCGTGCTGAAGAGCAGCCTGGAGGCGGTCGTTACGCTCACCGCCGGTCCGGACTGGCAGGAGCTGCTCCAGCAGTACGCGGCGGAGCTTCCGACGGTGCTGATGGTGCCGGTCGTGCACCTGGAGAGCCGGGACGAAGCCGGCCTCGACGTGCGCGTGGACAAGGCACCCGGTCCGCGGTGCGAGCGCTGCTGGCTGGTCTTTCCCAGCGTCGGCTCCGTGCCGGAGCATCCGGACCTCTGCCAGCGCTGCGCGGAGGCGATCTGATCCCGGTGTTAGCAGGTAGCAGGTTGTCAGGTTGTCAGGTTAGGCCACCCGCATACGGGAGCTAACCTGCAACCTGCTACCTCACGGATCCGTGTCGGGGTCCGGGAGTCGCCAGCGAGCAAGAGTAAGAGCAGGAGCAGGACCTCCCGTGCACGGGGGGCCCACTTTAGCCTTCTGCCTTTAGCCTTTTGCCTTTAAAGGCCTTCTGCCTTTGCGATCCCACTCTCCGCTCTTCCCCTCGCGAGGCGCGGCGCGTAGCGCTGTGTCCCTGCGGGTATACAGAAACCGGAAGCGGGCAGGCGGAGCTTGCACTGCTTTCCCGGCGGCCCGGTGGCAGGAGACGGGGAGCGCTGACCGTGGTCGCGCCCCCGTCTCTGTTTACGCCGCCCGGAAAGGCGACCGGACCTGTGAACGGACGTAAAGGGGGAGGAAGAGATGCCAGCGATGCCTGCGAATGCGAGGACCGACCTGGACCTGGGGAAGTTCCGCCGCCAGCTCGAAGAGGAGCGGAAGCGCCTGGTGTATGAAGTCGAGTCGCTCGACGAGAACGTGGAGCACCAGCACGGGCAGTTTGAGGGCGCCGAGCTTTCTCACTACGACCAGCACCAGGCCGACGCCGGGACGGAGACGTTCCTGGAGGAGCGAGACCTCTCCATGGAAGCGAACGCCCGGACCCTGCTGGAGAGCGTCGACAACGCGATGGCCCGCCTGGAGAAGGGCACCTTCGGGCTCTGCTCCCGCTGCGAGAAGCCGATCGCGGCCGAGCGCCTGGAAGCGCTCCCCTGGACGCCCTACTGCATCGAGTGCGCCTCCGACGTGGAGATGCGCATCTAAACCTTTCGGGTTAGCAGGTCGGCAGGTTTACAGATTGCAGGTTTCCGGCCCACCGCGCGCCCGGACTAACTTGCAACCTGAAACTTGCCAACCTGCAACTGCTATTTGACCCGGCAGGCGGGGCAGACATCGGCGGCGCTGCGGTGGGCGGCTCCACAGGTGGTGCAGGCCTTGGCGCCGTGTTCCAGGTGCCACTGGCGGATCTGAGCCTCGCGGGTAAGGGCGCGGCGGATCGCCTGGGCCAGTTCCGGGTCTTCCGTGTCTTCCGCGGCGGCGCGGATGCGGGCGTTCTCCGTTTCCGAGAGCTGGATACGCCGGACCTCTTCCGTCGGAGGCCGCATCGTCGCGTGCGGGTCGGCGACACCTCGGACGGCTCCGACCACGAACCGCAGGTCCTTCACCAGCTCCTTCCCGAGCCGCTCTCGCAGCTTGCGCAGGATGAAGCTCTTCTGGAACGCGAACTCCTGGCTCCAGGCGCTGTTTCGGACGGTGACCACCAGCGCGCCTCCCTGGATCTTGCGCGCCTCGCTCGCCTTCGCCATCTGCTCGCCGACGATCTCCGGCCAGAGCATCAGCGCCTTTGCTTCGAGCGCGGCGTCTTCCAGCTCCAGGCGCCGGAGGGTGCCGGAGAGCACCTCCGCCAGCGGGTTCATTCCCGATCGTCCGGATCGGCGCATCCACTCACCTCTACCTGGTCTCACTGCGATACACAGAGTCTACCGCGAGGCGGAGGTAGGCGGTCGCAAACGGTCGTAGCTATTCGGAGGCGAGCGGCGGCTCGCCGAATCACCGTCCGGACCGCCACTTCCGGTTTCCCTCCATGCTACCGTTCGAGTCTCCGTTCGACGCTCCTCATCCCGGCGCGGCCCTGGTCGCAGCGGCGTTCTTCCTGACCGCCGGCGTGCTGGCGCGCGCCCTGCCGAAGGAGCGGCGCAGCATCCTGGCGGCCTCCGGGCTCTTCGTGGTGTCGCTGGTGGTGGGGCTCTCCGCCGGCGCACTTCACGCGCTGGGCCACCCGGGGGCTGCGCAGGCCCTGCTGAACGCCGGCATCCTGCTGGAGGGCCTCTGCGGGATCCTGCTGGTCGGGATGGCGGTGTTTCGCGTCGCGCTCCCGTCGCTGGGAGTCCAGCAGCCGCGCATTCTGCAGGACGTGGTGGTCACGGTCGCCAGCATGGTGTGGGGTCTCACCTGGCTCCGCTTGCACGGGGTCGATCTTACCTCCCTGCTCGCCACGTCGGCGGTCCTCACGGCGGTGATCGGCTTTGCGATGCAGGACACGCTCGGCAACATCCTGGGCGGAATGGCGGTGCAGCTCGACCAGTCGGTCCGGGTCGGCGACTGGGTGCGGATCGGCGACGTGGAAGGGCGAGTGGTCGAGATCCACTGGCGGCAGACCGCGCTGGAGACGCGCGATTGGGAGACGGTGATCATCCCGAACAGCGTGCTCTCCAAGAACCAGTTCAAGATCCTCGGGCGGCGCCAGGGAGAGCCGGTCCAGCTTCGCCGGACCGTGCGCTTCTTCGTCGACTACCGGCAGTCGCCGACTCAGGTGATCGAGGTGGTGACCCAGACCCTCCGGGCTGCCAGAATCCCGGGGGTAGCGCTGGAGCCGCAGCCGGACTGCGTCCTGACGGAGATCGTGCAGAGCGAGGCAGGCTTCGCGGTACGCTACTGGCTCACAAACCTCGCGGTCGACGAACCGACCGACTCGGAAGTCCGCATCCGGATCTGGACCGCGCTCGATCGCGCCGGGATACCCCTTTCGATCCCGGCGCAGGCGGTCTTTCTTACGCAGGAGACCAGCGCGCGCAAGAGCCGCAAGGCCGCGGCCGCCCTCGACGAGCGCGCGGCGGCGCTGCAGTCGGTCGATCTCTTCCGCGCGCTCCAGCCGGACGAGCTAATCCGGCTCGCCGAGGGACTGGAGCGCGCGCCCTTCGCCGCGGGCGAGCGGTTGATGCGCCAGGGTGAGGAGGCGGACTGCCTGTACCTGATCCTGTCGGGCCAGGTGGAGGTGCTGGTGGAGGACGGCAGCGGTCACTCCACGCCGGTGGCAGAGCTCGGCCCCGGAAGCTTCCTGGGAGAGATGGGGCTGATCACCGGCGAGCCCCGGAGCGCCACCGCCCTCGCGCTGACGCGCGTCTCCGCGCTGCGGCTCGGCCACCGCGCTTTCGAGGAGCTGCTGCAGTCTCGACCGGAAGTCGCAGAGGAGGTGGCGACGGCGCTCGCAGTGCGGAAGGTCGGGCTCGCCGAGGCGCGCGAGCAGCTGAGCCGCGAAGCGCGCCGCCGGGCGGTCGAGAGCACGCGCGGGGATCTGCTCCGCAGCATGCGCGCCTTCTTCAACCTGGACCGGCCGTAGCCGCGGGCTACGCGGGCGACTGCTCGGGGGCCGCCGGCTCCCGGTCGAAGAGCACCCGCGTGAGGAGGAGCTGGTAGACGCCCATCAGGCACTTGCTGCCGTCGTGCGGGAACGACTCCGACTCCGCGATGCGCCAGCGGTTCGGATCGAGCGCCTCCTGCAGCTCGATCGCCAGTGTCCGCGCCTGCCGTTCATCCTCCGCCAGCACCACGAACGGCCGGAAGTAGGACTGGCTGCCGCACTCCACTTCCATCAGGATGCGGTAGGCGCGGCATGGTGCCTCTATCCCTCGCAGCTCCCGCAGAGTCGCGAGGGCGCGATCGACGGCCTGGTCGGAGGGCGGCCCGGCGATCCGCAGCGTCTCCAGCGCCAGCTCCCGGGCGGCTTCGGGCGCGCCTGCGCGGCGAGCGATCTCCGCCCGGAGCGCCAGTACCAGACGGCCGGTCTCCGGCAGCGCCGCCAGCTCGTCGATCTGCCGCTCAGCGCTGCGGGTGTCGCCGCGGTCGAGTGCCAGCCCCAGCCGGAACTGCCGGTAGAGCACCGAGCGCGGGTCGAGGCAGACGGCACGGTTGGCCAGGCGGTCGGCGGCGTCCACGTCTCCCCCGCGCGCGGAGAGCAGTGCCCAGCGGTAGAAGACCCGCGCGTCGTCCGGAGAGAGCAGGCAGGCGCGCTCGTAAGCGCGGTCCGCCGCTTCCAGGTCGCCGCGCTCGGCCTCCGCGTCTCCCAGGGCAATCAGGATCTGGGTATCGGTGACGGCGCGCTCCTCCATCTCGAGCGCTTTGCGGTAGTGGGAGACCGCCTCGTCGAAATCGCCCACGTCGAAGCAGCACTGCCCCAGCCGGTAGGCGATCAGCCGCTCCCGCGGGGCTCGCCGCGCCGCTTCGCGAAGCCACCGGCACGCCTCGGCCAGCTCGCCGGCGCGATGCAGCGCGGCGCCCCAGTTGTAGCGGCTGCGCCAGCCGTTGCGGTCCAGCCGCATCGCGCGGGCGGAGCACTCGCCCGCGCGCTCCAGGTCGCCGTCCGCCTCGTGGCAGCCGGCCAGACCGTCCCAGGCGGGGGCGAACCGGGGATCGTCCAGCAAGATCAGCTCGAAGAGGCGGCGCGCGCGCTCGGTGTCGCCGCGCTCCAGCGCCGCCACCGCTGTCAGATACTGGTGCTCCGGTCCCTCTGCATCCAACATCCCGTTCTCCCCGTTACAAGCTGTCAGCTGGAAGATGGAAGAAGAGGGACGCCATTCGCCGTTCCGTCCGCCTCTTCTCCGGTGTTCCCGAACCTGCACGCCGCTACACAGGGATTGCTCGACGGCTCAGACCGCTCCCGCGATGGCGACCGCGAAGCAGTCCGGATCGAGGTAGCGGACCGCGGCCTGCCGCAGCGACTCCCGCGTCTCCCGCCGGATCAGCTCCGGATAGCGCCAGAGGTAGTCGAGTCCGAGCCCGTAGTACTCCGTGTTGAGCATGTAAGCGGCGATGCCGTCGTTCGTCTCCATCCGCAGCGGCAGGCTGCCGATCAGGTAGTCGCGCGCGTCTGCCAGCTCCTGCTCGGTGACGCCCTCGCGGCGGAGCCGCTCCACCTCCGCCAGGATCGCCGCGTGCGCCGCGTCCACGTTCTGCGGGCTAACCCCCGCGGAGGCGACCCACTCCCCCGCCCAGAGCCGGCTGTTGGAACGGCAGCTCGCCTGGTAGGCCAGCCCCTGCTCCTCCCGCACCCGTGCGCCGAGACGGCCCATCAGGCCCAGGCCGCCAAGGATGAGACTCATCATCGCCAGCGCGTAGCTGTCCGGATGCGTGCGCGGCACGCCGGGCGCTCCGATCAGCAGATCGACCTGCGCCTTGTGCGGCAGCGAGATCCGCTCTTCGGTCCGCCGGCAGACCGCGCCCACGTCGGTCACCGGCAGGCGAGAGCCCGGCCGACCCTGGAGCCAGCCGGAGAGCTCCCGCCGCACCGGATCGGGATCGAACGAGCCGGCGATGCTGACGAGCATGCCGTGCGCGGAGTAGTGCTCCTGGTGAAAGTCGACCAGCTCTTCGCGCGTGATGGCGGAGATCGTCTCCCGGTAGCCGGTGGAGGGACGGCCGTACGGGTGCCCGGCGGGGTAGAGCAGACCCCGGAGCGCCAGGTCGGCGCGGGCGCGGGTGCTGTCGTCCCGCTCCGAGAGCAGCGTCAGCAGCTCGCCGCGGGTCCGGTCGACTTCCTGCGGCGAAAACGCCGGCTCCTCCAGCACCTCCCGCAGCACGCGGAGCACCAGGGGGAGGTCGCGGTTCAGGCACTTGGCGGAGAAGCCGGCCTCTTCCGTCCCGGCCCAGATGGCGAAGCTCGCCCCTACCGCCTCCACCGCTTCCGAGATGGCGGCGGTATCGCGCCGCAGCGTTCCGCGCCGCAGCGCCCGCGCCACGAACCCGGCGAGGCCGAGCCGCTCTTCCGGGTCCCGGGCCGCGCCGACCGGAAAGCTGGCGCGCAGAGCGACGGCGGGAGTGTCGTCGCTGCGGCTGGAGAGCAGCACCAGGCCGTTGTCGAGCTGTTCACGCTCCGGACTCAAACGGGGGGCGGCGGCGCTGGGCGGGAGCATGGCGGTCGACATTCCTCTGCTCCTACGCCGCTTCCGGCAGGAACCAGCCGGTGGTGCGGTTCTCCGGGGTCAGGTAGCGGGCGGCGACCCGGGCGATCTCTTCCGGCGTGACCGCCTGCAGCCGCTCCAGGTGGTGGTCCAGGTTGCTCCAGTGGCCCAGCAGGTGGAAGTGGAGGAGCGCGAAGGCCCGGCTGGTGACACCGTCCCGGCTGTAGGCGAATTGGGCTTCCGCCTGGCAGCGCAGCCGCGCCAGCTCCTCCTCCGAGGGCGGCTCCGTCGCCAGGCCCTCGACCACCTCGGCAAGCACCGCTTCCGCCTCCGCCGGGTCCCGTCCCTCGCGCAGTGTCAGCGAGGCGGAGAAGGCGTAGGGGTCGGTGGAGAACCGGAATGCCGAGCCGACGTTGATGGCGAGGTGGCTCTCCACCAGGCGCCGGTAGAGGCGGGCGGTGCGGCCCATGTAGCCGCCGCCGTTCCAGCTGACCGGGCGGGCGCCGCTCAGCAGCGCGTCCGCCATTGCCAGCGGGTAGCAGTCCGGATGCCCTGCGGCGGGGGTGGGATAGAGAAGCTGCAGGTACGCCGCGGAGCCGCGCTCCCGCAGCTCGATCCGCGAGCTTCCCGCCGCGGGTGGGGGCTCCGCGGGCGCGGCAGGCGCCGGCAGCTCCGCCGGAGGGATCTCGCCGAAGACACGCTGCACCCGCGGCAGCACCGCTTCCGCATCGACGTCTCCGGAGATCACCAGCACCGCGTTATTCGGCGCGTAGTAGGTGCGGTAGTGCTCTCGCAGGTCGTCCCGGGTAATGCGCCGGAGGTCGTCCTCCGTACCGATGATCGGGTGCGCGTAGGAGCGGCCGCGGAACGTCTCCGCGCGGAGCTGCTCTCCCAGGCGGTAGAGCGGGCTGTTCTCGTTGCCCTGCCGCTCCGCCAGGATGACGCCGCGCTCTTTCTCGGTCTCGGCCGGATCGAAGAGGACGGAGGCCATCCGCTCCGATTCGATCTGGAGCGCCACCTCCAGCTGGTCCGCGGGAAGCGTCTCGTAATAGAGGGTGTAGTCGTCGCTGGTGAAGCCGTTGTTGCTGCCGCCGTGACGGGCCGTGAGCCGAAAGATCTCCCCGGAAGGGAGCCCGTCGGTCGTCTTGAACGTCATGTGCTCCACCCAGTGCGACGCGCCGGTGATGCCGGGCCGCTCGTTGCGGGAGCCGACACGGTACCCCACCCAGCAGCTCACTACCGGAGCGGTATGGCTCTCCTGCACCAGCACCTGCAGCCCGTTTTCCAGCGCCGTCTCTACCACCTCGGCCAAAAGGGGCCCTCCCCTGGGTCACTCCACAATCCAGCGGGCGCCGCTCTGCGGTCCCGGGGAACTATACCGGCCCCCGTACGGCCTGTCAAAGAAGACCAACATCCGGGGACCGCCGCGGCGCCGAGCTCGTTTCCCCAGCGAGGCGTCGGGGTATCCTCCGGTGGAGAAGGATGCGCGGTTCCGCGAGGAGGCAGGATGAGAGAAGGCAGCTACACCCAGATCGAGCGCGGCATGGAGGTGGTGGGTCGCGACGGCGAGACGATCGGTGGCGTCCGGGAAGTGATCGTGGACGAGGCGAGCGATATCTTCGTCGGACTGGCGGTCAAGCCGAACCTCTTCGTCCACTCCCTGCTGGTGCCGGGTGAGCTGGTGGAGCGTCTCCACGATCGAAAGGTCTACGTCGACGCGGTCGAAGCGGAGCTGGAGACCTACGTCACCCCGGAAGAGCGCCACCACGAGACGGAGCAGGCCTACGAAGAAGCGAACCGCTAGCATCCAGTCCTCGTTAGATAGGGGCTCGAACTGAACGAGGCCGCCACTCCCCGAACGGAGAGGCGGCCTCGTGATCGTAAGCGGCTGCCAGGGATGGCAGCCGCACAGCCGGCTGCCGCCAAGTCCCATGTGGCACGAGATGCCGACGATCGATAACGTCCAGACCTTCGTCTGGCTGCTCAGCACGGCGTCGACCGTACCTTCGGCGTGGTGTTCCGCTCCTCGCTCGGCCAGGGCCTCACCATGCCGCCGCTCCTCCGCCTGCGCCTAGCCTCCGCGGAGACCCGACTCCAGCAGTACGAGGAGCTGGCGGCGCGGCAGATGGCGAACCAGGCGGCGCAGAAGGAGCTGGAGCAGCTCGGAGTAGGGCACTATCCCGCAAATTCATCCGTTTCGCGAGGTGATCGGCGGCAGTCGAGGAAATGAGTCCCAGATTACTCGTAAGTGGTGCTGCTTTCAACGTTTAGAAGAGGATAATCTTCGCCGGGCAGCAAAGGGCACAAGCGTCCTGGTGGCTGCCCGGTCCAGGGGCAATGTGGCCGCTCCCGGAGCCACCCCGGAGTGCTACCGATGCGTTTCCGCTCATGGTCCGCACGAGCGCCGTGGCTCCGCTGCCTCGTGCTCCTCACCCTGCTTTGCTGCGCTCCCACCGCCGCTCAGGCTGCCCCGCTCGGCTACGTGGCGAACTATGGCAGCAACAGCATCTCGGTCATCGACGTCGCCACGAACACCGTCGTCGATACCATAGCCGGCATCTCGCGTCCCTACGGGATCGCTCTCACGCCGGATAAGACTCGAGCCTACGTCTCCAACCTCCACTCGAGCAGCGTGTCGGTAATCGACCTGAGTACCAAGGCGATCGTCGCCACGGTCCCGGTCGGCACGCTCCCCGCCGGACTGGTGGTGAACCCGACAGGGACCCGCGTCTATGTCACCAATGCCGAGAGCGACAGTGTCTCCATCATCGACACGGCAACGAACACGGTGGTCGGAACGATCCACGTGCCGGTGCATCCGAATAATGCGGTGATCAGCCCGGACGGCTCACGGCTCTACGTCAACGGCCAGTCTTCGAACGACGTCACCGTAATCGACACCGCCACCGACACCATCCTCACCAAGGTGGCGGTCGGCTCTTTCCCAACGGCAATGGGCATCAGCCCGGACGGCTCGCGGATCTATGTCGGCAATACGCGTGATACCAAGGTTTCTGTGATCGACACGGCCACCAATACCGTCGTCGCCTCCCCGACGGTCGGAAACTGGCCGTTCGGCGTGGCGGTCACTCCGAACGGGGCCAGGGCGTACGTAGCGAACCTCAGCTCCAGGACCGTCTCGGTGATCGACACCGCTACCAACGCGGTAGTCGCCACCATTCCGGTCGCCCAGGACGTCACCTTCGTCGCTGTTAGCCCGGACGGAGTCTCCGTCTACGTCTCCGAGGAGAACGCCAGTGCAGTGGCCGTGATCGACACCGCCACCAACACCCTCACCGGCACGATCGCGGTCGGCGTCAATCCCCAGTCGATCGTCATCGAGACTCCCCCACCCGGACCCCGACCCTCCCTCCTGGAGCTGATCCCGAACCCGGTGCGCGGCGGGAAGATGGTGGCGGGACAGGTGACGCTGGATAAGGCGGCCGGCCCGGGAGGCGTCACGGTGGCGCTGACCAGCAACAGCCCGGCGGCGGAGGTGCCGGCCGAGGTGGTGGTGCCGGAAGGCGCCATCAGCGTGCAGTTCCAGATCAAGTCCCGGCAGGTGGCGGTCTCGACGCCGGTGGTCATCACCGCCGACGCCAATAACAAGTCGATCTCTCGCACGCTCACCGTCCAACCGTAGGAACGGCGGCTGCGGAGATCAGAACGCATGTGGGACGCAGCCTACCGCCGGAGTAGCTGCCCGGCGCCACGGATGGCCAGACCTCCGAGGCGCCGGGCCTCCGCGCCAGCTCAGTCGGCCCCTTCGAAGGAGACAGGCGAGTGCGTAGCGACGGCGATACAACCACGGAAACCGCGCCGGTGGATGTCCGGCCTCGATCCGACCGCGTCAGCGTGGTCGCTTTCGGGCTGCTGGCTTACGTCGTGGCTGTGGCAGTGCTGCTCCTGCTCTGGAACGACGCCGCCGGCGGACTTGTCCAGGGTTGGTACGACGAGTACGTCCGCGAGGACGGAACCGTCTCTGGGAGCGGAAAGTGGCGCTCCATCGAGGGCAAGGCGTTCTCCGGCGCTGCCACCCTACTCGGAACTCCTGCCTACTTCTTCGCCATCCCGACCAGCGTGCTGTTCGCTGTTCTGGCTTGCGAGCGGCGGAGTTGGCGCGAGAAGGCGCTCTGCATCGTCTGCGCGCCACTGTCGCTCTACGCGCTCTACCGGATGGAGAGCATCGGCCTGCTCCGGGCGGTCTGGGGCTTCTGATACCTGCGGCCCCTACTGGTCTCACCCCAGTCATCCTGATCCCCAGGCACGACCGGAGACCCGCCACTCCCGAGAAAACGGGTTAGAAGAACAACCGAAAGCCGCTTCCGGCCGTCTTCCTCTTGAGATGCACCACTCTCCGAATTCGTCATTCTGAACGAAGTGAAGAATCTCGGCAGCCGACCTGGTCTGGAGCACGCACGCGGGTGACGAGGATCAACGTTGGCGGGGCGCTCCCGAACGAGGGCGAGACGCACGCCCCGAAGAGCCGGGGTGAAATCGCTCCTCCACGCACAGGATGACCTCCGGGGAGCCGAGCCGAGGCACGCAGGGCCGACGCCGTCACCGACGCGTACCTCATGGAACGGCAATCTGGGTCGAAGCTTCTTGAGAATGCCAGTGACGGATCTCGGCAGACCTGCTGATTCGGAGGGGGCAAACGGGTGACAAGGAGTCTACCACCGGTCCCCCGCTCGCCGGAACTCTCTCCGGCGAGGAACAGGTGACGTAGACCCATCACTCCGTTCACGGTGCCTGGGGTGGTGGCACGAACGCTGCCAAGCACTCTCCGCATTGCTCGGAGGCAGAATTACGGAAGCGGCGGTGCGGTGGCAGCCGCTCGAGGACAGGAAACCGTGGGGCGGACTGGTGAGCGACGTTGGTCCGTCAGAGCGGCGTGAGCAGACAGGTTGCCTTTCGATCGTTCCGGATTCCGGTTACGAGGATCTGGCCGCGGTCGTTGATCTCGAGCGCTTCTCGGAACAGCCAGCCGGACTGTCCCTTCACGTGCTCTTCCAGGGGGAACCACTTCCCATCCCTCCAGAGCACCGCCCGAACCTCCGTGGGGCTGGAGAGCGAGCCTACCACCTCCAGGCGGCGATTGAGGTCCTCCGCGCTGCCGTGCTGACCTTCCGGGGTAGGCAGCTGCTCCACCTTGCCGCCGCGCCAGAGCACGGCGACGGAGCGATCTTCTTTGCTCCAGGCCCATCCGGCAATCGTGCCGCCGGCTTCCACCGCCCGGGCTTCGGAGGAGTGCCCAAAGTCCGGCAGCATGCGCGGTCGTCCGTTCTCCCAGACGACTGCCCGCGGACTCGAGACGGAGAACGGCGGCAGGTGAGGGCTGAAGCCCTGAGATGGCTCGCAGGTATATCCCACGATAAGGGAGCGATCGACCATATCGGTCGTGCGCACCAGCCGCTCGTCCGGAGCGGCGAGGGGCCGACGGCCCGGCATGAGGAAGCTTCCGCGGGCGGCCAGAACGCAGCTGCCGTCCGAACCGATCAGCCGCGCGACGCCGGGATTGGTATCGAGCCACTCGGAGCGCCGCGGGGAAGCGCGCCAGATCACCGGGTAGCGGTCGCCGCCCGCCTCGGCTTCGCCTACGACGTCGCCCTCGTTGTTCATGGCGTGCGCCAGCGCCGGTTGATCCCGGTCGTGCGGAAGCGCATGCGACTTCCCGTCGCTCCAGACACACGGAATCGGTGCCCCCCACCTTTGATCCTCGTTTGGGTACGAGGTGCCGCATACCTCGCCCCGGTCGTTCAGGCCGGTCCACCTCGCCCAATCACAGCCCGGCAGCGGCTCCAGCTCGACGACGCGGTACTCCGGCGGCGACGCAGGCGCTGCGGTCTGAAGCCTGAGCGGCCCGCTCCAGAGCGACAGGGTAAGCAGCGGTACGACCCGTAGGCGAAGGACGGGCAGCATGGCGGGACCTCCGGAGCGAAGGCCGAAGAAACCCACGGTAGGGCTCGCCGGCTCCCGCTCCCGGAGGTTAAGACTCCCGAGTTAGAGCATGGTACTCACCGCGACCGAAGCAGCGGCAGCCCGGCCGGTGCTGCTGGCCGCGGCTCGCCTACTCCACCCAGACGCTGCCGCCGACGCGGCCCGCTACGGCCTGGATCTCCTGGATCAGGGTGGGGTTGATGTCGACCCGCATGGCGCTCAGCACCTGCTCCTCCCGGCCGCCGGTGGGGATGTGGAAGAGCAGCCGCGCGGAGCCGGGGTTGGCTGCGACCAGTCTCCGCAGCACCATCAGCTCCTGGCGGCGCGCCTCGCGCAGCCGGACGTGCACGCTCGGGATGTGGATCACCCGCTGCGTCTCGATCGGGGTCACCTCTTCGCCCTGGACCTCCACTACGGCGGGAGTGTCGTCGTCTTCCACGATGCGGTCGCGGACACTCGCCCGGCCGCGGATTACGACGATGCGGTCTTTCTCGAGCTGGTCCTTCACCTTCTCGTAGCTCTTGGGGAAGAAGACGACCGTCATCGGGCCGGTCATGTCCTCCAGCACCACGTTCGCCATCGCGCGGTTGTCTTTGGTCATCCGCTGGACGAGCTGGCTGATGATGCCGCCGACCGTCACCTCTTCCCGGTCCTTCTTTTCCGGAAGCTCCGCCGCCATCACGGAGACGGCGCTGCGGAGGGCGCGGGACGCTTCCTTGAGCGGATGGTCGGAGACGTAGACGCCGAGCAGGTCCCGCTCCATCGCCAGCGACTCCTGCTTGCTGATCTCCTGCGCGGAGGGGAGCGTGATCGAGAGCGCGTCGAGCCCCTCGGTCTCGTCGCCGCCGTCGAAGAGCGAGCCCTGGCCCAGGCTCTGCTGCCGCCGCTGGACCGCCGCCGCGGCGAGCGCCGGCTCCAGGGCGGCGAGGAGCTGGGCGCGGTGGCCCGGAAGGCAGTCGAGCGCGCCGGCCTTGATGAGGCACTCCAGGGCGGTCTTGCCCACGGTCTGCGAGTCGACACTGCCGCAGACACGGCGGATGAAGTCCTGGAAGTCGACGAACGGCCCGTCCTCTTCCCGCACGCGGACGATCGCGTCGATACACCCGCGGCTGACGTTCTTGATCGCCTCCAGCCCCATCCGGATCGCGTTCGGCTGCCCGTTCTCGGAGCGGATGCTGAACTCCGCGTCGCTCTCGTTCACGCTCGGCGGCAGCAGCTCGATCCCCATGCGGCGCACGTCGTTGATGTAGAGCGCCAGCTTGTCCTTCTTGTCGACGATCGACGAGAGGTTGGTCGCCATGAACTCGTGCGGGAAGTTCGCCTTCAGGAACGCGGTGTGGTAGCTCAGCATCGCGTACGCCGCGCTGTGGTTCAGGTTGAAGCCGTACGAGGCGAAGTTATACATCACCTCGTAGATCTGCTCCGCGATCGGGCGGTCGACCCCCTTGCCGGTGGCGCCGGTGATGAAGATCGGCTTCAGCTTCTCCATCACGTCGGCCTTCTTCTTGGACATCGCCTTCATCGCCGCTTCGGCCTGGCCGGCGGTGAAGTCTGCCAGGGCCATGGTGATCTTCATCACCTGCTCCTGGTAGAGGATGATCCCGTAGCTGTTGTTCAGGATCGGCTCGAGCAGCGGGTGGAGGTACTTGATCTCGCTCAGGCCGTGCTTCCGCTTCACGAACTCATCCGCCATGCCGCTCTGCAGCGGGCCGGGGCGGTAGAGCGCCACCAGCGCGATCAGGTCCTCCAGCCGGTCCGGCTTCAGGTTCCGGAGCAGCTTCTGCATGCCGGTCGACTCGAACTGGAAGACGCCGATCGACTCCCCCCGCTGCAGGAGCTGGAACGCCGGGCCGTCGTCCAGCGCCACCTCCTTCAGGTTCACCTCCACGCCGCGGTGCTTCTTGATCAGCTTCAGGCACTTGTCGACCACCGTGAGGTTGCGGAGGCCGAGGAAATCCATCTTGACGAGGCCGATCTTCTCCGCGTCGGCCATTTCGTACTGGATAGCGACGTTGTCGTCCGTCATCCGCTGGATCGGCGCGTACTCGATCACCGGCTCCCGCGTGATCACCACGCCGGCGGCGTGGACGCTGGCGTGGCGGTAGAGGCCCTCCACGCTCCGCGCGGTATCGACCAGCTTCTTGACCCGCTCCTCGTTCTCGTAGAGCCCCTTCAGCTCCGCGATCGACTCGAGCGAGCTGTCCAGCTTGGTGCCGGGGACCGTGGGGATCAGCTTGGCGACCCGGTCCACCTCCGGGAGCGGGTACTCCAGCGCGCGGCCGGCGTCGCGGACCGCCGCCTTGGCGGCCATCGTTCCGAAGGCGATGATCTGCGCCACGTGGTCCGCGCCGTACTTGTCGCGGCAGTACTGGATCACCTCTTCCCGGCGGTCGTCCGCGAAGTCGAGGTCGATATCGGGCATCGACTTCCGCTCCCGGTTGAGGAAGCGCTCGAACAGGAGGCCGTACCGGAGGGGGTCGATCACCGTCAGGCCGAGGAGGTAGGAGATCAGGCTGCCGGCGGCGGAGCCTCTCGCCTGCGACATGATCCCACGGCTGCGGGCGAAGCGGACGAAGTCCTGCACGATCAGGAAGTAGGCGGAGTAGCCCTTGGTCTGGATCACGTCCAGCTCGTACTTCAGCCGGTCTTCCAGCTCCTGGGTGTGGACCGAATACTTCTCCGGGATGGCGTCCCGGCAGAGCTTCTCCAGGTAACTCTCGTGGGAGTAGCCGGCCGGCACCTCGCAGTGCGGGAGGTGGGTCTTGGTGAAGTCGAACTGGAAGTTGCATCGCTCCGCGATCTGCACCGTGTTCGCCAGCGCCTCCGGGCAGTGCGCGAACTTCTGCGCCATCTCTTCCGGCGAGCGGAGGTAGAAGCTGGGCGGACCGTAGCGCAGCCGCTTCGGGTTGTTCATCGTCACGCCGGTCTGGATGCAGAGCAGCACCTCGTGCGGATCGGCGTCCTGCTGGCGGAGGTAGTGGACGTCGTTGCTCGCCACCAGCGGCAGCCCCAGTTCCCGCGCGATGCGGATCAGCTCCGGGTTGGTGGCGGCCTGCTCCTCCAGGCCGTGGTCCTGCATCTCGATGTAGAAGTGATCCGGCCCGTAGATCTCCTTCAGCTCGCTGGCCCGGTAGCGCGCCTCCTTCATCTCGTTCTTCAGCAGCGCCTGGCACACTTCTCCGCCCAGGCAGGCGCTGGTGGCGATCAGCCCCTCCCGGTACTCGTGGAGCAGCTCCTTGTCCACGCGCGGCTTGTAGTAGAACCCCTCCAGGTAACCCCGGCTCACCAACTTGACCAGGTTCTTGTAACCGGTCTCGTTCTTCGCCAGGAGGAGCATGTGGTAGTAGTTCTCCCCCTTGGTCCCGCCCTTCTGGCGGCGGTCGCCCGGCGCCACGTAGACCTCGCAGCCGATGATCGGCTTCACCCCCGCCGAGGTGCAGTTCTCGTAGAACTGGACCACGTTGTACATCACCCCGTGGTCGGTCACGGCGATGGCGGGCATCCCGAAGTTGGCCGCCTGCTTGGCCATGTCCTTAGACCGGCACATCCCGTCGAGCAGGCTTCCTTCGGTGTGGCAGTGGAGGTGAACGAAAGACATCTGGAGGAGGGCTCCTGGCGTTCTACAGCGGCACAGAGAGGTGTCGGGAAAGGGCGCAGCGCTCGCCCGGCGCGTCGGACTTCTTCCGCAGCTCGTCGGATCCTGCCGGAAGATACCCTCCGCGGCGTCGGAAGGAAACGGGATCCGTCGGAAGACTCGCCTCGGGCGGCGGGAATTGTCGGCGCTGCGGGGGCCTGGCGGGCAGGCAAGCGCACGCCGACAGTTTACCATACCGGCCTGCGGCGGGCAAACGGATGTTCTCCGCCGCCTGGCGCTCCGCGTGCCTGCGCCCAGGGGCGGCTGACAGCCGGAATGACCGCCTCCTATCCTCAGATGTCGGCTCTCGACGCGGCCGGCACTAGGGCGATCCGGAATCGAGGCACCGCACCCAGCCAGGCGGCTCCCGCCGCGTCGATTGACGCGATGTCGGGATGTCGGATACGATTACCGCAGACGTTCCGACACCTGTCCGATGCCGCTTTCCGACGCCACTCCGGCGCGGGTGCGACATTCGGCCGACGACTTCCCGCCCATTTCCCGGCGTATTCCCGATGCCTACCCTGCCTGTCCGGGCCGCTGCCTATACCAGAACCGGAATCCTCCGCCGGTTCCTCGAGCAGCTCAGCGACTCCCTCCCCGCTCGCGTGGACCACGCCTACGCGGAGACGCGGCTGGGGCTGAAGGGCGGCGACGTGCGCGCCTTTCTCCAGAGCGTCCGGGTGCTGGGGCTCGTCGACCCGTACGGCTACACTACGGACCGCGCCCGCCGCGTGCGCGCCGCGGGGCAGCGGGACGCGGAGATGCGCGAGGCGCTGCGGGAGGCCTACCCGGAGCTGGTGGAGCGGTGGGAGGCGTACGGCGGCATGGCGCGGGAGGAGGTGGAGGACTTCTTCAAGGTGGAGTACGGCCTCTCCGTCAGCAGTGCCGGCCCCGCCGCGAAGCTGTTCATCGACCTGATGCGGGAGTTCGGCTCCCGCGCGCCGGCGCGGTCCGCCGAGCCGGTGCGCCTCTCCCCGCCCGAGCCGCGGGCGCCGGGACGATCCGCCGCGGCGCCTCCCCCCTCCAGTCCGCCGGTGGCGCCGGCCGCCGCCTCCCCTTCCGCCGCACCTGCCGGCGACGTGCGCCTGGCCGCGCTCGACACTATCCGTGCCGCGTTGAAGATAGATATTAATGAGCAGTGGGACGAGCAGCGCATCGAGCTGGTCTTCGACCGCATGGAGCGACTGGTCGAGAAGATCCTCGACGCCGAGCGTTAGCGCGCCGGCCCACGGGTAGAAGGGAACTCATGGTGATCCGACGGGGTACTGCCGACGACCGGGACGAATGGCTCCGCATGCGGCGGGCACTCTGGCCGCACGCCTCGGATGAGGAGCACCTCGCCGAGATCGACGACTGGCTCGCGCGGAACGACTGCGCCATCTTCGTGGCGGAGCGGCCGGAAGGCGGACTGTGCGGCTTCGCCGAGGTGGCGGAGCGCTCCTATGCGGACGGCTGCGACACCTGCCCGGTCGCCTACCTGGAAGGCTGGTACGTCGATCCCAGCTACCGCGGTGAAGGCGTCGGCGGCAAGCTCGTAGCCGCGGCGGAGGAGTGGGCCCGCGCCTTCGGCTATGAGGAGCTCGCCTCCGACGCCCTGCTGGAGAACACCATCTCCCAGGAAGCCCACCTCCGCCTCGGCTTCGAGGAAGTCGACCGCGTGGTACAGTACCGCAAGCGGCTCACCGGCGGAGCCTCCTGAAGGAGATGGGGGGGATAGCGGGCGGGGATAGTGGGGATGCGCTTTCGCCCACAGACCACCTCGCGCCGCGAAGCGGAGCTCGCCGGCCGAGTCAGGGCTGGAGCTCACTCCCCGATCCCCGTGTGGAGCAGGCAGCAGCGCTTCCCTACGCAGGAAGCGGCCCTCCCTTCGCGGTTAAGTCGCCTGCATCCGGCACGCTGTCCTCCGGCGGAAGCACGCCGGGGCTCGATCGCGCTTCGAGCCGGCGTCGAGAGATCTTGTCACCACTCCCTCACCCGTGCGCGGAGGATCCGCAAAGCACTCCATCAAACATATGATCGCTAGAGTGGCAGGCGATCGCCGTGTTGTCGCAGTGTGAAACGGCCGTTGCCCCGCCCATCCTGATCGCGGTCCCCGGCTTCAGACGTCCGGAAAAGGAGCGTTCCGATGGCGCGCGTGGTACATTTCGAGATTCACGTGGACGACCCCGAGCGGGCGATGAAGTTCTACGGGGACACCCTGGGCTGGCAGTTCTCCAGGTACGGGGGTGTGGGCGACTACTGGCTGATCCGCACGGGACCGCCGGAGCAGCCGGGGATCGACGGTGGGCTGATGCCGCGGCAGTGCCCGCTGGACGGCACGGCGATCACCGCTTTCGTCTGCACGGTCGACGTGGAGAACCTCGACGCCTCCGTGGAGAAAGCGGTCGCGAACGGCGGCGAGATCGCACTCCCGAAGATGCCGATCCCCGGCATCGGGTGGCTCGCCTACGTCAAGGACACAGAGAGCAACATCTTCGGCATGATGCAGATGGACCGCACCGCGGCGTAGCCGAGGCAGCGATCGGTCGCTGTCGCAGCCGGGGAGGAGAGAGCCGAAGCGGCCTCTCCTCCCCGGCTGCGTTTCCGGGTGCTGCCGGCAGGATCACGTCCGTCCGGCGTCGCCGCTTCCGAGCCCGCCGCGCCGGGTAGAGCATGGGCGAAGGGCACGGTGAAGGAGCAGCGTGCGGAGACGCACCCGAGCCGCGGGTGCGGCGACCGTGCCGGACGTAAGGCACCGAGCCGCGCTGGCGGTCGAGACGCGAGCGCGACCCAGCTCCGGACGCGTCGATGACCGGAACCGATTTTCACGACCTGGCGCTCATCCTGATCGTGGCCGCAGGGGTAGGCGCGGTCGGTCAGCTGCTGCGGCAGCCTCTCATCATCTCCTTCATCGTGGTCGGCATCCTGGTGGGCCCTGCTGGGCTCGGCTGGACCTCCGCCGAACATGAGATCGAGCTCCTTGCTACCTTGGGGATTGCGCTGCTGCTGTTCGTGGTCGGTCTCAAGCTAGACCTCCACCTGATCCGCAGCACCGGGCCGGTGGCGCTCGCCACCGGGTTGGGACAGGTGGCGTTCACCAGCGCCATCGGCTTCGTCATAGCCCGGGCGCTGGGGATGACTCCGCTCACCGCACTCTACGTAGCGGTGGCGCTCACCTTCTCCAGCACGATCATCATTGTCAAGCTGCTCTCGGACAAGCGCGAGATCGACTCCCTGCACGGCCGGATTGCCACGGGCTTTCTGATCGTCCAGGACCTGGTGGTGGTGCTGGTAATGATCGTGCTGTCTGCGATCGGGCTGGGTACCGGCGTTGCGGATGCGGGACCCGTGATTCTGCTGATGGCGGTCCGGGGCGTGGCCTTCGTGGCGGCGGTCGGCGTGTTGATGCGCTACGTGCTCCCGGGTCTACTGAACTGGCTCGCACGGTCCCAGGAGCTGCTCGTGGTCTCCGCCATTGGTTGGGCAATCTCTCTCGCGGCGCTCGGCGATTACCTGGGCTTGAGCAAAGAGGTTGGAGCCTTTCTCGCCGGTGTCTCCCTCGCCACCACCGGGTACCGGGAGATCATCGGCGCGCGGCTCCAGAGCTTGCGGGACTTCCTGCTCCTCTTCTTCTTCGTTCATCTGGGTGCGCAGATGGACTTGCGCCAGCTTGGCGAGCAGTGGCTGCCGGCGATGGTGCTCTCCGCTTTCGTGCTCGTCGGGAATCCCCTGATCGTGATGGTGATTATGGGGTACATGGGCTACCGCAAGCGCACCAGCTTCCTCGCGGGGCTCACCGTCGCACAGATTAGCGAGTTCTCCCTGGTCCTCACGGCCCTGGGGATGAGCTTGGGACACCTGAGCGCGAGCACCGTCGGACTGGTAACGGTGGTCGGCCTGGTGACGATTGGGCTCTCAACCTATATGATCCTCTACTCCCATGTGCTGTACGAATGGCTGTCCCCGTGGCTGGGGGTTTTCGAGAGGCACCTGCCCCACCGTGAGCGCCGCGCTGCGGCCGGGGGCGACACCGCCGGGATCGACGCGATCCTCTTCGGCTTGGGGCGCTACGGCAGCCGCATCGGCGCGGGGCTGATTCGCAACGGAGTGCGGTTGCTCGGGGTCGACTTCGATCCTGAAGCGGTCCGCGCCTGGGATGAGCGCGAATTTCCGGCGCAGTACGGCGATGCGGAGGACCCGGAGTTCGCGGCGCACCTGCCGCTTTCGCAGGCCAGGATGGTGATCAGCACGGTGCCCCTCCTCAACACCAATCTGACGCTGCTGCGCGGTCTCCGCGGGATCGGGTATGAAGGGCTGGTGGTGCTGACGGCACACACCCCGGAGGATGCAGAGGAGTTGAAGCATGGTGGGGCCGACCTGGTCCTCTTGCCGTTCGTCGACGCCGCCGAGCAAGCCGTGGAGATGCTCTCCGGCTCGGAAGACTGAAGGCGCGCCGAACCAGGCCGCGTGATTACCGCGAATCCGCGCCACTCGTGTCAGGTCAATGCAGGCGGCGCCGCACCCGCAGCCTCTTCGGGGTACCAGACCCGCTCCCCTTCCACGCGCGCGAACGACGTGAGCCGGTGCGGTTTCGGCTCTGCGGGCCCGAGGATGTGCCAGGGAGTCCAGCCGCGGGCGAAGAGCGCGTCGGCCACCAGGCTCCGGTGGCACCGCCAGTTGACGGTCTCCGCGCACATGATGACGGTGGGCCGCAGCCGCGCCAGCGCCGCCAGCTCGCCGAGGGCGGCTTCGAACGCGGAGGTCTGCATGTAGTCGGCATAACCGCGGAAGCTGTCGTTGCGCCACGCATCGTTCGGGGAGTCGGGGCGCGGTTTCCGCAGCCCGCCGAGCTCCGGTACGTGCAGGTAGCAGAACCCCTCCGCCCGCAGCGAGCCGGCGAGGTTCTCCGTGGCATACTGCGGGTTGCGACGGGAGCGCGGCACCGTGCGGATATCCGCCAGCACTTCGATCCGGTTCTGCCGCAGCAGGCCGGTGAACTCCTCGAGCGGCCGCGTGCCGTGCCCGATCGTCCACAGCTCCCCCGGTCCGGGCGGCGCCGCACAGCGCAGGTGCTTCGCCCGCGGCTGCAGGGTGTCGGCGTAGAGCGACGCCGCCTCCCCCAGCGGGATCTCTCCCCCGAACGAGCAGTAGCCTTCGATGGAGACCAGCTCTCCCGGCGCCAGGCGCCGGCCGCAGAGCGCGCAGTCGAGCGGCTCGACGGGAGCGGCTTTCGCATCCACCCGCACCGGGCAGCCCGGCCCCGCCTCCCCCGCCAGCTCCAGCCACTCCATCCGCGCCTCCCCGCCGTCTCCTGCCTACCTTACGCTACCCCACCGGCCGGCTACAGAGACATGATCTCCACCCGCTGGTCGTCATTCAGGAACGGCGAGGCCTGCACCACCCGGTCCAGCGCCGCGCTCAGGAAGTGTCCGGCCGCGGTAACCAGCAGCCCCAGCAGCGCGATTCCGCAGCCCGACTGTACGGCGGAGAGGAGTGCTGTCCAGAACAGATCCCCGGCGCTCGGGCCCGGCAGCCGATTCGCGAGGAGATCCCCGAAGGGTGGGGACAGCACGCGATTCGTGAAGGAGAGCACGGTGAAGAACACCACGATCGCCGCCACCCCGCCGAGCACGACCAGCAGCATGCCGACGTTCACCGCGACGCGTGCCGTGAAATACGCGTGCTGGTAGCGGGAGACCAGCCGGCGGAGGCGGCGGGCTCGAACCGTGCCAGGCTCGGGCGGCGGCGGCTCTTCCTCATCCTCAGTCGGCGGAGGCAGTAACAGCAATTCCCCCACCGGGCTCCAGTCCCGCGATCGCCGCAGGGTAAAGGCGGATTGTCCCCGCGCCTCAAGCACTTCGGCTTCCGGTGGGAACGGTGCCTCCGCGTGCATCGCCTGAAGCTGTCGAGGGAAGTACGGCCCTTCGATCCGCTCGCCCGGTCCACGTCGAAGATAGTAGCGCATCTCCAGAGCCTCCTCCCCGCGCAAGTGATGGAGTCACAGCACGGCCGATGCCGCAACCAAGCCCGCGTCGGCGGGAGATTGCTTGGCTAGGCGAGAACCTCATCGCTCCGAGGGTTCACCCCGCGCCAGATACCGTTGGCGAGCTCAGCCGGGCAGGTGGGTTACCGGTAGCAGAGCGCTCCGGCGAGATTCCCCTGGCGGGGAAGCGGTGGCAAGTGTCACACGCTGTAAAGTTGGTGCGCCCCGGGGCGCAGAGTATGTTTTGCCGGCTGCAGGGCGGGTACTCGCTTTACAGCCGG
>JBKBRF010000033.1:0-80112 GCA_046292385.1 Armatimonadota bacterium
TTTCAACTGCCCTCCCCTCTCCTCCCCTCTCCCCCCCCCCTCTCCTTCCCTCCCCCCCCCCCCCCCCCCCCCCCCCCTCGCCGATCAGAGCTCCCTGCCGAGCCTAGTACTCGTGGTCTTCCTGGTCGATGCGGCCATCGCCGTTGACATCCCACGTGAGGCCGCCCAGGCGGGTGTGGCACTCCCAGTCGCCCCGCAGCGCGCAGTGAACGCGGTCGATGCGCGCGCCGTAGTGGAACTCCAGGTGGTTGACCTGGTAGTACCACGGCATGTCGGGATATCGCAGCTGGCCGCGCGGGCCGAGACGCGCTTCCGCCGGCATGGCGCCGCCGCGCTCGGCGGTGCGATCCTGCGCCTGCGCGGCGGAGGCGGACAGCGCGAGCACCATCAGGGTGCCGCCACAAAGAGCGATCAGTCGCTTCAACTCGGGTCTCCTCTCTTCTCTTTCCGTGCGGAACCCCGCCGTGAGCCGATCCGGCTCACCGGGCGGAGAGACAGCCGGTGTCTCCGGGTCTCCGGCTCCCCGGGGAGCCGGGCGGTACGATTTGAGACTGCGGTGGGTGTCGCTTCCCCGGCCCTCGACCGGGTGGCGACCGTCCAGAATATGCCACGCTTCTCGCCGCCGCAAACGTCAATTGCGCTCCGGGTCGCTATCCCCTCCCGCCCCCGGGCGGCGACAGCGCGACGTTTGCTTTCCCCAACCCCCTGGTAGAAACGGGGCGAGGCGCCCGCTCGGTGGGGCTCCGCGGAAGGATGGCGTTGGAGTGCCGGCCCCCGGCGCTCCGGCGATCCGGCTCTCGTGGAACGGCCGCCCGGTCGGGCAGGGAGACACCGCTCCTCACGCCTGCAGTTCCGACGAGGAGGAAACCGAAGTGAAAGCCGTCCTTCCGATAGTCGCCCTGGTCGCGGCAGCCACTGCCGGCCCCGTGTTTGCGCCGGTCGCGCAGGCGCAGGGACCGGAGTATCAGCAGGTCAGCAAATGGCCGAAGAACAAGCCGAAGAAGGCCCCGCGCTACCGCAAGGTGCAGGTCTCCGCCGTCTCCACCGATCAACAGGGCCGGGTTTTCGTCTTCCAGCGCTCCCGTAAGCCGGTACTGGTCTTCGACCGCGACGGCCGGTTCATTCAGGCCTGGGGGAAAGGCTTCAGCGCCCCGCACGGCTGCCGGGTCGACCCGGAAGGCAACGTGTGGCTCACCGACGTCGACACGCACCAGGTGTTGAAGTACTCCCCAGAGGGCGAGCGGCTGCTCACCCTCGGCGTGAAGTGGCGCAGCGGGAGCGGGCCGGACCGCTTCAACGGCCCCGCCGACGTCGCCTTCGGTCCGAACGGCGACGTCTACGTGGCGGACGGCTACTACAACTCGCGCGTGGTGCGGCTCTCCAGGGAGGGCCAGTACCTAGGCGAGTGGGGCCAGCGCGGCAACGCCTGGGGGGAGTTCAATCTCCTCCACTCGATCGCCACCGACGCGGCGGGCCGGGTCTACGTAGCGGACCGGGAGAACTGGCGGATCCAGGTCTTTACGCCGGACGGCCAGTTCATCCGCGGCTGGAAGGTCTATCAGCGCCCCTTCAGCGTCTACGTGACGCCGGAGCAGCAGCTCTTCGTGGGGGACGGCACCGGCAATACGGTGAGCATCTACACGCTGGAGGGACGCCTGCTGAGCCGAATCCGGCCGGGTAACCAGATGAACTGCGCCCATATGGTGACGGTAGACGACCAGGGCTGCCTCTACGTCGCGAACCTGGACGGCAAGCGCGTGCACAAGCTGGCGCCGGGACCACAGCTTCCGCCACAGCACCGCCAGGTCCTACGCCACTAACCGCCCCCGGCAGGCGATCCGAGCTGCCCGCGCGCCGCTCGCTGCGGCGGCGCGGGCAGTTTGGCGTACACTGAGGGGCAAGCCGCCGCTCGCCTCGCACCCCCGATGATGCGTCTCCGCCGACCCCGCTTTAGCTGGCACGCCCGCGACAAGCTGATCCAGCCGCGCCACCCGGCGCGCACCGTGGCGCTGCTGTTTCTGACGGCGATCGTGGTGGGCGGCATCCTGCTCTCGCTCCCGCAGAGCGCCCGGGAGGAGCCGGTCGGCTGGAGCACCGCCTTCTTCACCGCCACCTCCGCCGTCTGCGTGACCGGGCTGGCGGTGGTCGACACCGGGACGGTCTTCTCCGCATTCGGGCAGGCGGTGATCCTCGGCCTGATCCAGCTGGGCGGGCTCGGCTACATGGCGGCGTCGACCTTCCTGGTGCTGCTGCTCGGCCGGCAGCCCGGAATCCACGAGCGGCTGCTGGTGGGCGAGGCGCTCGGAACCGTTACCCTGCGAGACGCGCAGCAGCTCCTCTTCCGCGCGGTGCGGTTCACGCTGGTGGTCGAGCTGGTGGGAGCGGCGATCCTGACGACACGCTTCGCGCAGGAGCCGGACCGCACCTTCGGCGAGGCGCTCTGGCGCGGTGTCTTCCACTCGGTCTCCGCCTTCTGCAACGCCGGCTTCGACCTGTTCGGGCCGGACCGCTTTCCGATCGCGAGCCTGGGCCGCTACCAGACCGATCTGATAGTGAACGTGACGGTGGCGGCGCTGATCATCATCGGCGGCCTCGGTTTCGTGGTGTGGGAGGAGCTGCTGCGCTACCGTTCGGGAAAGCCGCTCTCGCTCCACACGCGGCTCGTGGTGACCGTCACCTTCTGGCTCACCGTGGCCGGCACCCTCGCCATCCTGGTGGCGGAGTGGTCGAATCCGAACACGCTGGCGCCGCTGTCGCCCGGCAACAAGCTGCTGGCGTCGGTTTTTCAGTCGATCAGCACGCGCACGGCCGGGTTCGCGACGCTCGATTTCGGCGGGCTTCGGTCCATTACCCTCGCCATGATGGGGGTGCTGATGTTCATCGGCGGCTCGCCCGGAGGCACCGCCGGCGGGATCAAGACCACCACCTTCGGCGTGACGGTGATCGCTGTCTGGGCGACCTTGCGCGGCCGGCCGGAGCCGGAGGTATTCGAGCGGCGCCTGCCCCCGGACCTGGTTTACCGCTCGCTGGTGCTGGTCTTCCTCTCGCTGACGGTCCTGATCGCCGGGACGTTCATCCTGAGCTTCACGGAGCCGCTGGGACTGCAGCAGGCGGGAATCCGCACGAATCTCTTTGTTCGCATCCAGTACGAGGTGATCTCCGCGCTCGCCACCGTGGGACTGAGCACCGGCATCACCGGCTCGTTGAGTGAGGTGGGCCGTCTGGTGATCATGTTCATGATGTTCCTGGGACGGTTAGGGCCGCTGACCGCCTTCGTAGCCCTGGCCCGTCCGCCCCGCCCCGTGCCCCGCCGCCTGGCGGAAGAAAGAGTACCCCTGGGATGAACCGGCAGATCCGTCACAGCGCCCTGGTGGTCGGCCTCGGCCGCTTCGGCAGCGCCGCCGCGGAGCGGTTGACCGCGCTCGGCTGGGAGGTGGTCGGCGTAGACATCGACGGCGAGGTGGTGCAATCAATGCGCGACCGGATCGGCCACGTGGTGCAACTCGACGCGCGGGACATCGACGCGCTCGCCACGCTCGACATCCCCGGCTTCGAGGTCTGCATTGTCAGCCGCGCCGCCGGGATCGAGAGCAGTATTCTGCTGGTGCTGAACCTGCAGCAGCTCGGCGCGACGCGGATTCTGGCAAAGGCCGCCTCGGAGCAGCACGCCCGCATCCTGCGGCGGCTGGGGCTGGCGGAGATCGTCTTTCCGGAGCGCGACGCCGGCGTGCGCCTGGCGGAGAGCATCCAGGCGCCGAACCTGGTGCAGTGGATCGACCTGGAAGGCGACCGCGAAGTAGCAGTGCTGGTGGTGCCGGAGCACCGGGTCGGCACCCGCTTGCGCGAGTGGCGCGAGATCCAGCGCCCCAGCGTCTACGTCCTCGGCCGCCTCACCCGCGACGGCCGGCCGCGCGAGGTAAACCGGGACGAGCCGCTCCTCTCCGGCGAGGTCGTCATCGTCGTCGGCCCCGTAGCGGACATCATGCGCCTGGCCGCCTCCGCGAGCGAGCCGTAGGGACTCTGGAACCTGATTCACCGCAGAGACGCAGAGGACGCGGAGAGAACCTCCGAACCAGGATCCGAACCCGACTTACCGCCAAGACGCCAGGAACGCCAAAGGGAACCAGCACGGAAAAACCCCGGAGTCGCTGTGCGGGACTCGAGACGCGTAGCAGGTCCAACTCTGGTTCCGGTTCTCTCCGCGCTCTCCGCGTCTCTGCGGTGAATCAGGTTCGGGAAGGCAGCCTATCGCAACCCCGGCAGGCCCAGGAGGCGGGTGAGGATCAGGCGGGCTTTGCGGGCTTTGGAAAGCTCCGGGCGGCGGGTGAGGACGTCCCACTCCTGTGCTTCGATGGCGTTCAGGATCGCCTCGCCGCCGCGCGTGAACAGCTCCAGGTCGAGCCGCAGCCGCTTCGGGACCATGTGGACGAGCGGGAGGCCGGTCGCGAAGAGGCGCCGCGCGCGCTCCACTTCGAAGCGCATCAGCTCCCGGAATTCGGGCGTCACCTCTCGCCGCGCTATCTGCTCTTCTCGCACGCCAAAGCGCTCCAGGTCTTCCAGCGGCAGGTAAACGCGGCCCTTCTGCCAGTCGACCGTGACGTCCTGCCAGAAGTTGGTGAGCTGGAGGGCGGTGCAGGTGGCGTCGGAGAGGCGCTGGCGCTCCGCATCCCGGAATCCGAAGAGGTAGAGGACGAGCCGCCCGACGGGGTCCGCGCTGCGGGTGCAGTAGTCGAGCAGGTCGTCGTAAGTGGGAAACCGCTTGACCGTCTGGTCCTGCACGAAGGCGTCGAGCAGGTGGTGGAACGGGTCCGCGGGGATCTCAAACCGCTCGATCGTCTCGGCGAGCGCCACGAAGACCGGATGGCGCGGCGCCCCCGCGTAGCAGGAGACCAGCTCGTCCCGCCACCACTCCAGCGCGCGCAGCGCCATCCCGGAATCGGGCAGCTCGTCGCCCAGGTCGTCCGACCACCGGCAGTAGGCGTACACGTTGTACATGTGCTGCCGGAGCTCACGCGGGAGCAGCCACGAGACTACCGTGAAGTTCTCGTAATGCGTCCGCGCCAGCCGCTCGGTATACCGCCGCGCCTCGTCCGGGCTGTAGGTCCGGCCTTCGGCGACGCGGTAGTAGGCGGGCAGATGTTCGTAGACGCTCATCGTAAGAAAGGCTAAAGGTAAAAGGCTAAAAGGCGAAAAGGCGAACCGTGGGACCTCTTACTCGTTCTCACTCGCGGCGGTCCGGGAACGCTGCTGTACCCGGCGAGAGCGCACTGCTCCCGCAGGCTGCTTCTCCCACTCTCCCCTGCGCCCACTCCCCCACTCAGTTCCATTTAGCACGCTGCCCGCCTCGGGCGATAGAGCGGGTAACCCGGTTGTTCGTTCTATCGTACGCGCTTCCCTGCTTCTCGTCACCCTTCGAGCAAATAAAAGTTTGCCAAATCGCTACTCGAGCAGGCAGCGGCGCAGGTCGGTGGCGTTCGGCAGGGCGTAGCCATGCCAGTCGTTGTTGAAGTAGGCATAGACGTCGAGCCCGTCGTCGAGGCAGCCGCGGAGGCGGTCGGCCCACTCCCGCAGCCGTTCCGGGGGATAGGTCCCGCCGTAGTTAGTGCCGTGGAAGCGGACGTAGACCCACGGCGCGGTGACCCGCCAGGGGTGGTCTGGGAGCAGGTCGTGGACGCAGAGCGCCGCCTCGTGGCGGTGGAGCAGCGCCATCACGTCTTCCCGGAGCCAGGAGGGGTCGCGGACCTCAATCGTCCACCGGTGCCGCTTCGGCGCCGCCTCCAGGAACGCTTCCAGGCGGGCGGGATTGGCCTTCCAGCGCGGCGGGAGCTGGACCAGGATCGGACCGAGGCAGCTTTCGAGCCGCTCCGCCCGCTCCAGGAAGAGCGAGAGCGACTCCCCCGGGTCCTTCAGCTTCTTCATGTGCGTGGCGTACCGGCTGTACTTCACGGCATAGAGGAAGCCGGGCGGCGCCTGCCGGCGCCACGCCTCGAAGGTGGCCGCTTCCGGCAGGCGGTAGAAGCTGTTGTTGATCTCGACGGTGTCGTAGCGCTCCGCGTAGAAGGCGAACCAGCGGCTCACCGGGAGCCCTTCCGGATAGAAGAGGCCCTTCCAGTGCTGGTACTGCCAGCCGGAGGTCCCGATCCGCGCCTCGCCCCGCCGCATCGCCGCCGCTCCCTTCGGAGCGCTTCTACCCGGAAGGGCCGCCGGGCAGCCGTCGGGGGCCGCTTTTGAGGGTAAGTTAGCGTGGTATAATCGCGGGTCGTACGTATTGCGTGCTGCGTATTGCGTTGCGATCTGCTCCGTCCTCTGAACCGGAACATCCTGCCGGGCGAGGCGCTGCAAAGGCTTTCCGCCCGGCACGATGGCTGCGGAATCACCGTCAAGCGCTCCGCTACGCAATACGGAATACGAGATACGAAAATGGGCCCCCATTCGCTGCGAGTTCTGGAGTATGGCGCCATCCGGGAGCGGGTGGTGCGGCTGGCGGCGTGCTCCCTCGGGCAGGAGCGGGCGCGGGAGATGGCGCCCTCCCTCGAGGAGGAGGAGGTCCGCCGCCTGCAGGTGGAGACCGCGGAGGCGGTGCGGCTGCTTAGCGGCGGCGGCGGGGTGCCGCTCGGCGGGGTGCACGACATCCGCCCGGCGCTGCAGATCGCCGCGGTGGGCGGCATGCTGGAGCCGCACGCGCTGCTGCAGGTCGCCGATACGCTCTCCGCCGGACGCAAGCTGCGCGCCTACCTGCTGCAGCGGCGCGACCAGTGCTCCGTCCTGTCGGAGCTGGCCGGGCGGATCCTGGAGCTGCGCCACGTGGAAGACGCCGTCTACGGCGCCATCAGCGAGCAGGCGGAGGTGCGCGACGACGCCTCGCCGCTGCTGTCGCGCCTGCGGAGGGAGATGCGCACCATCCGCGGGCGGATGACGGAGCGGCTCAACTCGATCATCCGCAGCCCCGGCCACCGGGACATGATCCAGGACCCGGTGATCACCACGCGGGACGGGCGCTACTGCATCCCCGTCAAGAGCGAGTACCGAACCCAGTTCGGCGGGCTGGTGCACGACCAGTCGTCCAGCGGCGCCACCGTCTTCATGGAGCCGGCTTCCGTGGTGGAGCTGGGCAACGAGCTCCGGCAGGTGGAGCTGAAAGAGCGCGCGGAGGTGGAGCGGATCCTGCGGCAGCTCACCGGGATGGTGGGGCAATCGGCCGAGGATATCCGCTACTCCGTGGAGGCGATCGGGGATCTCGACTTCATCGTGGCGCGCGCCCGCCTGGCGCTGGAGATGAACGCGGTCGAGCCGATCCTGAACCGGGACGGCTTCATCGGCCTGCGGCGCGCCCGCCATCCGCTGCTCACCGGCGACGTGGTCCCGATCGACATCGACCTCGGTCGGGAGAAGACGGTCATCGTCATCACCGGTCCCAACACCGGCGGAAAGACGGTCAGCCTCAAGACGGTCGGCCTGCTCACGCTGATGGCGCAGTCCGGGCTGCAGATTCCCGCGCACGAGGGGAGCACGCTCTCCGTCTTCCGCGGCGTCTACGCCGACATCGGCGACGAGCAGAGCATCCAGCAGTCGCTCTCCACCTTCAGCGGCCACATCACCAACATCGCCGGCATCCTGGAGCAGGTGGAGCGGACCGGGGCGAAGTCGCTGGTGCTGCTGGACGAGGTGGGCGCCGGGACCGACCCTACGGAGGGCGCGGCGCTGGCGAAGTCGATCCTCCAGCACCTGCTCCAGCGGGGCGCGCGCACCATTGCGACCACCCACTACGGCGAGCTGAAGGAGTTCGCCTACTCCACCCCCGGCGTGGAGAACGCGAGCGTGGAGTTCGACACCGAGACGCTCCGCCCCACCTACCGCCTCCTGATCGGGATCCCGGGAACGAGCAACGCCTTCGCGATCTCGGCGCGCCTGGGGCTGCCGCTGCCGATCGTGGAGAGCGCGCGCAGCCTGATCGGGACCGACCGCACCGTCCTCTCCGAGGTGATCCAGCGGCTGACCGAAGAGCAGCGGGAGACGGAGCAGGACCTCCGCAAGGCGGCGCAGACCGCGCGGGACCTGGAAGCGAAGCAGGCGCGGCTGGAGCAGGAGCTGCAGCGCGCGGAGAAGGAGCGCGCGGAGATCCTCTCCAAGGCGCGCGCCCAGGCGGAGGAGATGGTCCGCTCCGCCCGGCGCGAGATGGACCGGGTCCGCGACGAGATCCGCCGCCTGGAGAAGCAGGCCCGGCGCGCCTCCGAACAGCAGACGACGACGCCGACGGGGCTGCAGCAGGTCCGGGAAAAGCTGACCCGCGCCTCCGGCCGCATGGAGCAGCGCGCGGAGCGGGTCACCCGTCCCCGCCGCGGTGAGACCGACGCCGTACCGGAAGCGGCGCCGCAGCCCGCGCCCGGGCCGCTGGCCGCCGGAGACGTGGTCTGGATCTCCGGGCTGAACCAGCGCGGCACCCTCGTCTCGATCGGCGAGGACGACCGCGGACAGGTGCTGATCGGCTCCATGCGCATGACGGTGCCGCTGGAGAACCTCCAGAAGATCCACTCCGCCACCCCCGCCACGCGCACCCCGGCACCCAGCCCGGCCAGCCGCGCCGCCGCCGGGGCCCTCTCCGACATGCGGCTGCAGGCGCGGGCGAACATCTCGCCGGAGGTGAACCTGCGGGGAATGCGCGCGGAGGAAGCGATCCAGCGACTCGACGAGTACCTCGACGACGCCTGTCTCGCCGGCATCTCCCCCATCCGGGTGGTCCACGGTAAGGGCACCGGAGCGCTGAAGCGCGTGGTGTGGGAGCTCCTGCAGCAGCACCCCCACGTCTCCGGCTACTCCCACCCTTCCGAAGAAGAAGGCGGAGCCGGCGCCACGGTGGTCACTCTTAAGGAGTGAGCAGGGTCGAGGGGATAGGGTTTAGGGTGTAGAACTTCCACGGGAGGCCGACACTGCTTACCGCTGGCGGTAGATTGAATGCGGAGAAAGCTCCGGATCCGCGGCGAAGCCGCACCGCAGCCCCCTACACCCTATCCCCTGCACCCTAGACCCTTCCCCAATGAGTCACCAGCTTGAAGCGGATATCCTGGCCGCCTCCCAGCCGCTCCGGGTGCCGGGCGGGGAGGAGCGGCGCGTGCTGGCGTCGCCGGCGGTGGAGCGGCTGTCCGGCTCGGCGGGCGTGCCGCGCTGGGAAGTGGAAGCCGCGGCGGTGGAGCTGGGCATCGTGCCGCTGCACTTCCTCCGCAACCAGGCCCGCTTCTCGCCGGAGGCGCAGGCGCGGCTGATCCGCGCGCGCGTGGTGCTCATCGGCGGAGGTCCGGTGCTGGCACGCGCGGGGGAGCTGCTGGCGGCAAACGGCGTCGGGCGGATCGACGTCCTCTCTCCGCAGCCGGACGGCGCCGCGAGCGAGGCGGCCTCCGACGGCGACAAGATCGCGGCGGCGGTCCGCAACCGGAACGCGAGCAGCGAAGTGCTCTCCGCTCGCTGCGAGGTGAAGAGCGGGCGCGGACTGGAGCCGCTCAAGGGAGCCGACGCCGTCCTCGCCTGCCTGCGGGACTCGATGGAGGAGCAGCTTCTCCAGTTCGCCTGCCGCCGGGTAGAGAGACCGCTCGTCCTCGCCGGCATCGAGGAGCGCCGAGGTCAGGCGACCACCGTCCTCCCCGGCGACCCGGGCGTGGCGCTGGTTTACAAGCCCCGCCACCCGCACCTGGAGCCGCAGCGCACCGGCGCCGACCTGGACGGCCGCGCGGTGCTGATGGTCGGGGCCTGGCTGGAAGAGCAGGGCACCCGCCTGATCCTGGGAGAAGGCGAGCTGCTGCGGGGAAGGCTGCTCTACGCCGACCTGGAAACTGGAGAGATGACAGAATACCCACTCGTTTAGGACTGAGTGGGCGCAAGGGGGAATGGGCGAGTGGGAGACCCGAGTTTCCGCTCGGTTGGCAGGTTCCAGGTTAGCAGGTTGCAGGTTCCGAACCCCGCTGGTCGGTCAGCCAACTTGAAACCTGTCAACTTGCCAACCTGCAACAAAGCTTCCCCATCCGGAGCGTGAGAAGGCGGCGATTCAGGAGAAACTGTGGAGACGGTAGTTCAGTTTGGCGCGGGAAACATCGGCCGCGGGTTCGTGGGGCAGCTTTTTACGGAGGCGGGGTACGAGGTCGTCTTCGTCGACGTCTCGCCGGAGTTGGTCGAGGGGTTGAATGACCGGCGCTCCTACCCGCTGCGGCTGGTGGGACCGGATCGGTTCGAGACGCTGGAGGTGCGACCGGTCCGCGCGGTGAACGGGCGCGACCTGGAAGCCGTCGCCGCGGAGCTGGAGCGCTGCGCCTTCGCGTGTACCGCGGTCGGGGTGCCGGCCCTCCCCCACCTGGTTCCGGCGCTCGCCGCGGGCGCGCGGCGCCGCGAGCGGACGCTCGACGTGATCCTCTGCGAGAACCAGCTCCACTGCTCCGATCTCCTGCGCGGGCTCCTGGCGCAGCACCTCGATCCGGGGCAGCTCTCCCGGGTGGGGCTGGTGGAGAGCGTGGTCAGCCGGATGGTGCCGGTGCTCTCCGAGGAGGACCGGCAGAGCGATCCGCTGTTGGCGGTGGCGGAAGACTACCCCACCCTACCGGTGGCGAGCGCCGGCTTCCTGGGGACGTTGCCGGATATCCCGTCGCTGGAGCCGGTGGCGCAGTTCGGCGCCTACGTGGAGCGGAAGCTTTACGTCCACAACATGGGCCACGCCGCGGCGGCCTACCTCGGCTTCGAACGGGGCTGCGAGTACATCCACGAGGCGATGGAGCGGCCGGAGGTCGCCGCGGTGGTCGAAGGCGCCATGACGGAGGCGGGCGAGGCGCTCGTGCGGAAGCACCGCTTCGACCGCGACGTGATCCGGCGGCACCGGGAGAACCTGATCCGCCGCTTCCGGAACGCCGCGCTCCGGGATACCGTCCTGCGAGTCGGGCGCGATCCGATCCGCAAGCTCCGTCCGGACGACCGCCTCGTCGGGGCAGCGCTGACCTGTCTCGATTGGGACGTCGAGCCGGCGTCGATCGTCCGGGCCCTCGCCGCCGCCTTCCGCTTCGCGCCGGAGGGCGATCCCGCCGCGGCGGAGGTGCAGAGAGTGGTGCGCGAGGCGGGCCCCGGCGAGGCGCTGCTCCGCTTTACGGGCCAGCGCCCGGACGGCGAGCTGGGCCGGCGGGTGATGGAGGCGTGGGAGACTTTCCGCGGCTAACAGGTTGGCAGGTTGCAAGTTTCAGGTTTCGAGCCCCACCCCACCAGGTGCTAACCTGGAACCTGCCAACCTGCAACTTGGAACAGAGACTGGCCGCCCTCGCGCCAAAGTGCGGGCCCACCGAGGAAGTAAGATGCTGAAACGCCGCGATCTCTTGAAGCTGGGCGTGATGGCCGGCGCCTCCGCCGTTGCCGGCGGCTGCGTCCGCCCGCTGGACGAGCCGGACCTCCAGATCCGGATCTTCCAGGGCGGGTACGGCATCGACTTCTACGAGCAGGCCGCCCGGGAGCTCGAGGAGCTCGAGGACGTCAGGCTCGACCTGAAGGGCGATCCGCGCATCTGGGAGCAGCTCCGGCCGCGGTTCGTCGGGGGCGACCCGCCCGGTCTCACCATGCCGGGCTGGGGAATGGACCACTACGCCCTGATCTACGAGGGGCAGGTGATGCCGCTCGACGACGCCCTGGCGAGTCCACCGTACGGCGAGACCTCCGGCGACTGGAAGGACGACTTCCTCCCGGCCGTGCTGGAGATGGGGCAGTTCCGCGGCAAGACCTACCTGCTCCCCTACTTCCTCACGCTGAACGGCTGGTGGTACAACGCCGGGCTCTTCGAGGAGAATGGCTGGACGCCGCCGCGGACCTACGACGAGCTGCTGTCGCTCGGGGAGAAGATCCAGGCGAAGGGCATCGCTCCGATCACCTACCAGGGCAAGTACCCGTACTACGCCATCCAGGGCTTCCTGCTGCCGTGGGTCATCGGCATCGGCGGGATCGAGGCGTTCCAGAAGGCGGAGGCGCTGGAGCCGGGCGGGTGGTCGAGCGACGCCTTCGTGGAAGCGGCGCGGCGGGTGGTCGAGCTGCGGGAGCGCGGCATGTTCCAGAAGGGCGCGGACGGCATGAGCCACACCGAGGCCCAGATGGAGTTCCTGAACGGCCGCGCCGCCATGATCCCGTGCGGCACCTGGCTGGAGACAGAGATGAAGGAGCAGACCCCCGCCGGCTTCCGGATGCGCTTCTTCACGCCCCCGCACGTGGAGGGCGGCAAGGGCGACCCGACCGCGTTGCAGGTGGGCACCGAGCCGTGGCTCATCCCCACGCAGGCCCGCAACCAGGCGCTGGCGATCCGCTACCTGAAGTACATCACCACGCCGAAGAAGGCGCGGGAGTTCGTCCTCGCCAAGGGGACGCTCAGCGCCATCCGGGAAGCGAACGTCGACCCGCTCCCGGACACCCTCGCCAGCGCCGCGGAGGCGCTCCGCTCCGCCGGAGTCACGTGGACGCCCAACTACACCCGCTGGTACAAGGAGCTGGAAGAGATCTGCCGCAGCGAGTTCGCCTCGCTCCTGATGGGCTCCAGCACGCCGGAGCAGTTCGCCGCCAAGATGGAAGCGGCCGCCCAGCGCCTCAACCGCGATCCCAACGTCCCGAAGCCTCTGCAGATGTCTTGAGGGGCTGGTGTAAGAAGAGGGGATGGGGGATGGGCTGGAGATAAGGGGATGGAATTGTCCCTGTCTCGCCTGACGGGGAGCTTCTGCGGCCCCGGAGTGCGGCAAAGTCCCGATCGTGGCGAGCGAGTGCTACCGGCGGGCGGTTGCCCGGCGGTAGACGTAGAAGTACTTGCGGCGGCCCTGGCCACGCAGAGCTGGGCTTAGATTGAGGCACGCCCGGCTGCGGGTGGCTTCCATCACGAAGGGCTCCTCTACCTCACGGCTGCGGATAGCGGCATAGGCCCGGAGCACCGGGTCGAAGTGAGTGTCGCCGTGGACTTCCCACGCCTGTCCCAACGCCTCGAACCGCGCTACCGTGGCAGGGTTTCCCCCCGAGTCTCGCCCGTCCAGCCGCTTCCACTCCGGGTGAGCCTCCCGCGCGGAAAGCACCTCGGCTTCGACCCAATCGACGAAGCTCTTGTAGATCATGCTGTCCCCTCTGTCCGCCGGAACCGCACCCATCGCTCGGCACCGGTCTGGCGCACTTCCTCCACCCGGAACCCGGCTCCCATCCACGCGCTCGCATGCGGCCGATTGCGGGTGTCCACCTGATTAGCCCACCAGGCTCGATGCGCGTGTGCCGAGTGGGGTAATTCGCCGCCGATCAGCGCCTCCAGTTGACGATAGCTCAGTATCACCTCCCTTTGACCCGACGGTGTGGCGAGCAAGAATTGCCGGAGAGGATCGTATCTGGACACGGGTTTAGGGTCTCCTTCGCGCAGGGGCGGGCCGCCAGAGAGACGGCCGGCCAAGCACCCTCGTGATTGGGTTCTGCGACACACGGCCCCGAGTCCTCGTACGTCTGTACCTCTGGATCGAGGCGTTATGCAGTCCCCATCTCGATCGTCCCGGTGACCCGCGGAGAAGGAGCCTCCGGGCGATCCTGCTGCCTGTGAGCGTGCCGCACACCGTCGCTCGGACAGCGACGGTGCGCCTGGCGGCTGGAGGAGTCGGCCCTGCGCCCGGGAGATCGCAAAAGATCGCTCAGTATCAGTAGCCTCCCTCACCTGCGGAGCGGGACAAGTTAATGCGAAATATATCATTAAAATTAATGCTGACCGGTTTTCTGGTTCTGACGAGATCTAAAATAGTTATGAGCGTCCGGGGCATCGCTGCCGGGGCGCGAGGAATCCCGAGGCCGGCTGCGGGGCGCTTCCCGCCGGGCCGCTAGCGGTTGAGAGTAGGGTTGTAGTGAAGCCAGAGAGACGTCATCGCTGGGTTGCCGTGGCCTGTGCAGTAGTGGGTGTGGCCCTGGTGGTCGGGGGAGAGCTGCTCTGGCGGCAGAAGTCGGTTCCGGACTTCGATCCCCGGGCGCTGATCGACGCCCGCGAGGTGAGTGAGTTCCGTGCCCTGGATCAACCCCGCATGGTCTCCGGCGCCGAGGCGGACTTCCTCCACGACGACGACTACGTCCTCGGCCTCACCCTGAACGGCGAAAGCCGCGCGTACCCCTCGCGGTTCGCCTCGCTCCACCACGCGATCAACGACCAGGTCCAGGGCCAGGCGGTGGCGATCACCTACTGCAGCATGTGCGGTACCGGAGTCGGTCTGAACCCGACCGCGGGGGGACGCACGCTCACCTTCGACCTGTACGGCCTCTACTACGCAGTGGCTGCCGTCTACGATCGCGAGACGAAGAGCGTCTGGACCCCCACTACCGGGCGGGCCATCCTGGGTCCGCTCGCCGGCACGCGCCTCGAGCGGTTCCCGCTGTTCGATACCACCTGGAAGGAATGGAAGCAGCTCCACCCGGACACCCTGGTCATGGCGCCGGACGAGCGCTTTGCGGAGCACTATCCCCCCGCGGACCAGCCGGAGCCGCGCGGCTATCCGCACTTCCCCCAGCGATCGATGGAGGCGAGCGTGACCCGCGGTGACCGGCGCCTCTCTCCATTCGAGAAGGTGCTGGGCGTCAAGGTGCCGGTCCCGGCCGGCGCTGCTTCCGGTGCGGACGCCGTCGCGCGCCGGGCTTACCCCATTGGAACGCTGGAGAGAGAGGGCAGCGTCGTCAATGACCAGCTGGCGGAATGGCCGATCGCGGTCTTCCTGGAACCGAAGAGCGTATCGGCGACCGCGGTCTCGCGCGTGCTGAACGGTCGGACGCTCACCTTCAAGGGGAAGCGGCTGCCGGACGGCCGCGTGGAGATCTACGACCGGGAAACCGGCACCCGCTGGAGCCTGCAGGGCCGCGGAGAGGCCGGCCCGCTGGCCGGACAGGAGCTGGCGTCGGTGGAGAGCCACCTTAGCGCGTGGTACGGCTGGTCGGCGTTCTTCCCGGACACCTCCATCTACCGGCGGGACGATCCGCCTCAACCGTTCGGCGGGTAAGCGCCGCCGGCCCGGGCACCCGCATCCAGGTATCGACCGGTCGGGCGGGTCCTGGTCAGAAGGATCGCGCCGGGACCCGGAGGCCCCGGCGCGCAGGTCGCCAATCGGCAGATCAGGACCTCACTCGTCTTCGCCGGACCCCTCTGTCGCCGAGCGCAGGTAGTGGTGGAGGATGTAATTGCCCACCTTTCGCCCCTGGAGCGCGCCGGCTTCCTGGTCGAATCGGAAGTGGATGCCGCCATAGACGCGGGCGTCGGAGATGTCGTCGGTGATTTCCTTCCAGGACGTGTAGTTGAGCACGAGCCCCGGCAGCGAGGGATGGGTCAGGGTTAGGTTCTGCCCGTGCTCGCCGAAGATGCGCTCGAGGATCACGCGCGGGGCCCCGGAGACCGCTCCATGGCCGGAGCCGTAGCTCGGATGCGTCGGCGTAGAGAGCAGCGGCGTCCAGGTCGGGTCCGGCTCCGTGAGAGTGTTGCCGTCTTCATCTCCCCTCCGGATCGCGGCCTGCGGCCGCCACATGCGGTAGAAGTACTTCGTCTCCCACACCGCAACCGTGGCATCCACCATCGCCATATTGATGAGTGCGAAAATCCGCGCGTTTTCAGAGAGCGTCTTCCCCTGGGCGGCGCTCTCCTGCCGCGCGACCGTGTTCCAGATCTGCACCGGTGAGGCGGCGTTGTAGTACCGGGCCACATTCTCCCGGTCCAATGACCGGAACGGGTTGGGGCCTGCCCGCCCGAGGAGCTTCACCTCGTTGTAGTCCGCCGCGTACCGCCCGCTGTTCATGGCAGGGGGCGGCGGACAGCGGAACTGCGAGCTGGAACTCAAGCCGAAGGGGACGACCGATCCCCAGTTCGGAAGGAAGGCCGCTGCGGGGGCGGGATTGAAGTCGCCGGGAAGTCCGGTGCTTGCGTAGGGGAGCGGGAGGTTCCATCCGTCGTTCGCACGAAGGGCGAGCATCACTTCCGCCGCCCGGCGGCCCGTCTTGATGCCGGCCTCGTGGTCATCCCCTGGGAGCGCCAGCAGCGCCTGGTTGAACTCGTTCGTGAGCTGCGTCAGGAGGTCGGGGGCCGCCAACCACAGGCTCTGACGCAGCTCCACCAGCGTGTAGTAGGAGGCCGCGATGGCGGCCGCCTCCGGCTCAGCCCCCGGCTCGGGGTCGAAGCCGCCGACGTAAGGCTCGTAGTCGCCCGTGATCGAATTGACCGCCTCGAAGACCGCCAACTGCGTGATGGCGGCCCAGCGGGCCTGGAAGAGCGGGTTGCTCGGGGCGCTCGGCGGAGCGTTGACCGACACCACCCGCTGCATGATCTCGTTCCACCCCGTAACCGTGTCGGCGCGTGCGGGACGGGCGCCCATCAGCACCAGCATCGCGACGGCCAGGTAGGCCAGTGGCTGAAGAAGCCGTTTCATCCGTCTGCCTCCTCATCGGCGCACTCTCCGGGACGGAGAGGCCGGTCGCCCGGGAAAGCGGGAGACCTGCCCTCAATGTAACCGTCCACCCTCTCGGGACTCTCCCAGGTGAGGGGTGGAAGGAACACTCTCGGAAGCCTCTCAGCGCTGCCTGGCTCCCCGGCGCTCCGTCCGATCCAACAGATCCGTCCGATCTGCCGAAGGCAAGGAAAAGCCGAACCCGTCTGGGGGTCCGGCTTCATCCTTCGGAGCGGCTCGAGCCCAACTCACCTGGTGATGGTGATGTACGTGTAGGCCGTCGCCGGGCTGACACCCGCCTTGGTGATGGTGACGGTAATCCGGGAGGATGAGCGCCGCGGCTGGAACTTGTGCTTTCCCGTGACGGTGAACCCGCCTCCGGCCTTCACCTGGATGGTTCCACTGGAGGAACCGCCGTCTCCCCATTGAATGGTCGCCTTGTAGGCAGTCGCTGCGGACGGGTTCAGGTCCGTAAAGTTCGCGACCGGCCCAGAATACTGGCTGCTGCCGGTGACGATGTTGAGGCCCGTGGCGCTCAACTGCGGCGTCACCCTCGCGTAGCCGCTCGAGACGCCCCAGGAACCGTCGGCCGCAGCCACGGTGATCCGCATTACAAGGGTGCCCGGGGTGGTGTAGGTGTGCGACCCTGCCACGCTGAACCCGCCGCTGCCGTTGGCAGTGATGAGACCGACGGACGTCTGCCCGTCCCCCCACTGGATGGAGGCGTTGAAGTCCGCGGCTCTGGTCGAGCGTGGGTCCGTGAAGCTAGCGACAACTCCCGTAAACGCGACCCTTTCGATCGCCTGGATCGACGCGGCCGTGACGTTGGGTCCCGTGGTCTGGTAGACCTCTACCTGGCGCTGTGTCAACAGATACCCGTCCCAGCTCTGGTCCCATCCGCCCAGAACATAAATGCTCCCGTCCTGGCCCATGGTTACGGCCGGCAGGTCGTGTACGGCGTTCGGCCGCGCCACGGCGGCCCAGCTATCCCGAGCGGGATCGTAAGCCTCGACCGAGTTGTAATACACCCAGCCGTATTCGTCGAAGTCGCTTCCGATCGCGTAGATCCGGCCATCCCCGGCGGGACTCAGGTGGACACCCTCGGTGTGCCCGGCCGACAGAGGGGCGAGCGACTCCCAGGCGTTCGCGAGCGCATCGAATCGGTAGACGGCGGTGCTTACGGCGCCATCCGGGTTATAGCCGCCGGCGAAATAGATTCGCCCCCCGGCGTCGCTCGTCACACCTGCCCCCTGGAGGAGCCTGATCGGAGGGTCGATTCGCGGAGACCAGGCGTTCGTGGCGATGTTGTAGGCGATCAGGTACGGAGGCAAGGGAACGCCGTCGTGTCGACCGACTATGGCGTAGATCCGGCCGTCGTTCCCCACCGCCGCCGAGTTGACGTGTTCCGTAGACGGATCGATGGGCAGCGACGCGATGGGCGACCACTGGTTGGCACGGGTGTCGAAGGCTTCCGCACGGGTGGCATAGGGCTCCGCCAGGTCATAACCCTGGAAACCGCCGATCGCGTAGATGCGCCCGTCCCGGCCGGTGACACATCCGAAGTAGGCGCGACGATTGGCCATAGGGGCCACGGAAACCCAGGTGCCGGTCCGGCGATCGTAGGCAAACACCGCCGCCGAATAGTTCCAGCCATCGTGGCCGCCGAGGACGTAGACGCGGCCGTCTGGACCGGTGGCCGCGCCGGCCCACCCGAGACCGACAGGCATGGGTTCGACATACTTCCACGTGCCCACGTCGGCCCGCGCGGGGCCGGCGGCGCAGCAGAGCAGCACCGCTGCCGTCGCAAGACATTTGAAGGAACCCCGGAGCATCGACATCCCTTTCGCCAGGCCCATTCGCTTGATGGCCAGTTTCATCCCACTCTCTCCCGAAATGGTGGCACTCTCCCGATGGAGGTGCGGGCCGCCCTGGAGCGGGAGTCCCAGCCTGAATGTAACCGGCCGCTCTCTCGGGACTCTCCCAGGGGAGGGGTAAAACGAACTTTCTCGAAAGGCTCTCACCAGGCAGGAGCCCGAAAGTAAAGCCGAACCCCTCCTGGGAGTCCGGCTCATCCTGCTTCTTTCGGAAACGGCCAACTGGCCGCGTCAGGGATTAAGCGGTCACGTGCTGATCGCGCTGGGGTGGACCGTCATGTTCGGCTCCTGTTCCGGCCGGAAGAGCAGCATGCGTCCGCAGGGGTCGACCCACGCCTGCGCGATGGTGCCGTCCGCGTGGTAGCGGAACGGCTCCGTCGCCGGGTCGGTGTTCATCGTGGTCCCCCCCACCTTCTTCCACCTGGCGTGGCCGTCCGCGTAGAGCCAGTGCTGGCCACCGTGGTGCGCCTCGGGGCGACCGTTCATGAACATCTGGACATAGAAGGTGCCCCGCGCACCGGTGCTGGTCCTCCCGGTGGCGGGATCACAGTCTCCCAGCCGGAAGGGCCAGGCACTCTCCGGCGCGAAGAGCGGGTGGACCCCGGGGTTGATCTGTCCGGCTCCCCGCCATCGGGAGCGGCCGGTCTCCCAGAGCAGCGGCACGAGCGCCGGGTAGCGGACCTCGGATTGGTTCAGCGCGCCCAGCAGCCCGTTGAACGAATAGCTGATCTCCGTCGGCTGGACGCCGGGGGTGAGGTTCGCCATCGCTGGATCTCCGGGGATCAGGTCGGCGGTCTCACCCGAGGGGCAGGCCCAGATCTTGTAGCTCCGGGTGTACGCGTAGACGGCATTGGGGCCCTGAGAGCTGTACCACGCCAGGTGTTCGGGTGAGCTCCGGTCGACCACCAGGTTGGGCGGCGAGTAGTAAGCCAGCCGGCCGGCCCGGTCGGGAGCCTGGGCGCCGAGGGGAAAGAGCTCGTCGTGATCCTGTACGTAGAGCATGAAGGCATTGCCGAGCTGCCTCAGGTTTGAAAGGCAGGTCGCCGCTCGACCCTTCTCCCGCGCTGCCGCGAGTACCGGAAAGAGCAGCGCCGCCAGGATGGCGATGATCGCGATCGCCACCATCAGCTCGATCAGCGTAAAGGCACGTTTGCGGGACATCGGAATCTCCTGTGTGCGCGCGGAGATAAAGTCACTCTACAGTGCCGGCGCCGTGGGCGGCCGGGTCAAAACCGGCGGGCCAGCGGGTGCCGCGGTTAAAGCCGGCGCGTTCCAGGATGGCGCCAGTCAGGTTCGCACCGTCAAGGTTCGCGTCGTCCAACTGGGCGTCGGACAGGTTGGCGTTTGCCAGGTTGGCCCCCGAGAGGTCGGCGCCGCTGAGGTTCACCCCTTCGAGGCGCGCCCCGGTGAGATTGGCGCCGGGAAGGCGTGCCCGGGCGAGCTGGGAGCCGGTGAGAGAGGCGCCGGAGAGATCGGCGCGACTCAGGTCCGCTTCCGTCAGGTTCGCCGTGCGGAGGTTGGCGTTTCTCAGGTTCGCCCCGGCGAAGCTCCGGCCGTGGAGCGCTGCCCGCTCCAGGTTGGCCGGCCCGAGCCGACCGGGCAGGAGGAACCCGGCGACGGCCACCACTCCCACCGCGGCGGCCAGCAGCCAGCGGCTCTGGAGCGTCGCGATCCCATTCCGGATTCGTTCGCTCACCGGCGCGGGCGCCGCCGCCACGAGCTCGGCTCCGCAGTCATAGCAGGAGCTCTTCCCGGCCGGGTTGGGGGCGCCGCAGCGGCTGCAAGGGTTCATCCGGGACATTAGGCGCTCCTACCTCGCTCCGCCTGCCGCCGGCCGGACATCCGGCACGGTGACCGCGGCCTGGAACGGCCACATGCGTTGAACGCGCCGGCGATCGGTCTCGTTGAACGTGGCGGCGCGCCAGAGCCGCACCCTCCCGTCACCGGCTCCGGCGGCCAGCATGCGGCCGTCCGGGGAGAACACCGCCGAGTTGATGAAGTGAGAGCCGACGTCGAGCGAGGCGACCTCCCGGCGGGCAGTGACGTTGACGTTATAGATCTTGACCACCCGGTCGGTGCTGCCCACGGCCAGGCTGTTGCCGTCCGGCGAGAAGGCCACCGAGTAAATGTAGCCGTGGACCCCCTTCAGCGTTGCCGCGGGCAGCTCCGCTTTGCCGGCCCCGGGAACGGGCCGCGTCACGTCCCACAGGCTGACATTCCCGTCGGACTGGCCGGCGGCGATCAGCCTGCCGTTCGGTGAGAAAGCGATCGAAAGCGAGTAGCCGCCGCGAGGCGAGAGTATCCGGGGTGTCTGGTCCTCTCCCCTCGCGATCTCCCAGAGGCGGATGGTCCGATCCTGGCTGGAGCTGGCCACCATCCGTCCGTCCGGCGAGAATGCGACACACGCGACCGGTGCGGTATGCGCCTGCAGAGTGGCGATCTGGTGGACCGGGCGCTCGGCCACGTTCCAGAGCCGGACGTTGCAGTCTCCTTCCGCCGAGGCGAGGGTGCGGCCGTCGGGCGAGAAGGCGAGGGAGTAGATCCCGTGCGCGTGCCGCTTCAAGGGCCGGATCAACTCTTCTCGGGTCTCGACGTCCCAGAGGCGAATGGTGCTGTCCGCGCCCGCCGTGGCGAGGGTGCGGCCGTCGGGGGAGAACGCCACGGAGAAGACGGCGTCCTTGTGCCCCTTGAAGGTAGCGGGCGTCTGGCTCCGGCCCCCGGACACCTCCCAGAGGTAGACGCTGCGGTCGAACCCCGCGGTCGCGAGCCTCTTGCTGTCGGGGGAGAACGCCACCGCGGCGACGGTGTCGTCGTGGCGGGGGAGATGGTCCTGATCGGCGCTGACGGAGGAGGGCCACAGCTTCACGGTCCCGTCCGCGCCGGCGGAGGCGAGGGTTCTGCCATCCGGCGAGACAGCGACGCAGTGGACCTCCGCGCGGTGTCCAGCGAGTGTGCGGAGCAGCTCGCCACGCCCGTTGTCACGCGGGGTACTCACGTCCCAGAGCATGATCGCGGTGTCCCAGCCGCCCGAGACCAGCATCTTGCCATCGGGGGAAAACGCCAGCGAATGCACGTTCGTGGAGTGGCCCCGAAAGCTTCGCAGCAGCTTGCGGGTGCGCACGTCCCAGAGTCGGCCGAACCCGTCCACTCCACCCGCCGCCAGGAGTGAGCCGTCGGGCGAGAGCGCAAGCGAGGTGAACGCCACCTGCCGGCGGCGGCTGTTGGCGGCGGCCCCGTCGAACGGCCGCTTTCGGAAGTTCGCGGTCGCGAAGATGCGTCCGTTGCTTAGCGTCCGGGCCCCGGGCTTCGCCTCCGCCAGGCTCCAGGTCCGGATCGTGTCGTCGCCGGCGGACGCGAGAGTCTTTCCGTCCGGAGTAAAGGCGACCACGAAGACCCGGGCCGTATGTCCCGTCAGGGTCAGCGCGGTCTGGTCCTGACCCTTCACCATGTCCCACACCCGGATCGTCCGGTCGTCGCTGGCAGTCGCCACCTTCCCGCCGTCCGGGGAGAAGGCAACCGACCAGACGATGCCGTTATGCGCGGGAATGCTCATCACCTGGCGGCGGGAGGGGACATCCCAGATCCTGAGTGTGCCGTCCAGGCTTCCGGAGGCGAGTCGCCGTCCATCGGGTGAGAACGCGACGCAGTCCACCTCTTCCGTATGGCCGGTCAGGGTGGCGACTTCATGGCCCGTAGCCGCGTCCCACAGCCGCACCGTGCGGTCTCCGCCCGCGGAGGCGACACGGCGTCCGTCCGGGGAGAAGGCGACGGAGGTAACCACCCCTACGTGCCCGGTAAAGGTCGCGCTGGCCTCGCCCTGGCAGAGGCGCCAGAGATAGCGCCACTCGAACCCCCGCACGTCCGCGTCGCCGGGTCGGGGGCGGTGTCCTTCTAACAACTCCGCCGCCCGGGCAAGATCCCGCCGCTCCCAGGCGCGCTGGGCGAGGTTCATGTCCGCCGCGTAGAGGTAGTGCTCCGCCATCCGCCGATTCTGGGCTTCCCGCTGTGCCGTGCTGCGCTCCGAGAACGCCAGACCGCCGATGACCGCCATAATCGCGGATGAGACGGCGGCGGTGCGCAGGAGCCCCCGCCGGAACGCGGCTTTCTGGCGGCGCACCTCCGCATCCGGCATGTGCAGCCTGACCCAGTCCAGATCGAAGACCCGCTCGTAGATCCGGTTGCGGACGGCCAGGAATGCCCTGCACTTTCTTCTCGCGGGCAGTCCCACCTGATCGGCGACGCGGACGATCCCCGAGAGGCGCAGGAGGCTGACCAGAGGGTTGTTCTCGTCGCCGCTCACCCGCTTGCCGCGCCGCACCAGCCCGTAGAGATCCAGGAGGGCGGCGAGATCGACCTCGCTTCGCAGGAGACGGTCCCGCACGAAGAGCAGGTTGTCGTCCCGCTCCCGGGCGGCCAACGAGAGGAACAGCGCTTCGCAGACCCGATCCACGCCCGCGGCATCGCGGACGGTCCCATCCTGGACGACGGCCAGGCAGAGGCGCTGCGTCAGGTACGGGTGCCCGCCGGTCCAGAACAGAGTGCGCCGCAGCAGAAGGCCGGCGTGGCTCTTCCCCAGTCCCGGCACGTCGCGCTTCTCCAGGCCGAACGCCAGCGGCATGGCCTCCGCTTCGGTGAAGTCCGTGAGCTCGATCCGGCGGCCGATGTTGAACGGGGTGGTGCGGGTGTCCTGAATCAGGTCCGAAGGAGAAGCGACGCCGAGCAGGCAGAAGGTGAGCCGCTCGTAGCGCGGGTCTTCCGACCGCCGGTTGAAGCAGGCGCGGAGAGCGGCGAAAAACTCGTCCGTGGAGAACGGGAGGGAGCGCACGGTATCGATCTCGTCGATGAAGATCACCAGCCGCTGGCCGGGTCCGCAGGAGAGCGTCACCACGGTGGGAAGCACCACCTCCCGGAGCGCCCGCACCCAGCGCTGCAGCGGGCTCAGGTGCGCGTGCTCCCTCCAGAACCGGTGCAACTCCCGCTCCAGGTCCAGCTGCTCGCCGATGATGCCCAGCAGCCCCTCGTACCACTGCTCGGGGGAGAGGTTCTGGCCTAGCGTGGTGAGGTCCAGGACTGCGACGCTCGTGCCCACCTCACGCAGGCGCACCGCCGTGCGGACCATCAGGGAGCTCTTACCCATCTGCCGGGCGGTGAGGAGATAGCAATACTCCCCTTGCAGCAGCGCGTGGTACAGCTCGTCGTCCGCCCGTCGTTCCACGTACGAGGGCGCCTCCGGACGGAGGGTTCCCCCCGTGACGTAAAAGCTGGAAGTGAGCGTCTTCACGCAGGTTCCTGGCTCTGTACCGGCTGCACCCGTCCGCTCCGCCGCGTCTGGGTGGCCACTCGCTCACCCACCCGCCATTCCGAGTCGCTGCTCTTCGTTCGAGGACCCGGCCCCGGCACGCTGCTGATACTGTAGCTGGGGTCCGTCTCGGAGCTCTCTCAAAACCAGCGTCTCCGCAAGTCTCTCAGAACTCTCTCACCACCGCGGGGGCGGGCTTTTACATGGCCAGCTTGCGGTGGAGGAAGCGAGCATAGACTTCACACCGAAGGCGCGCCGCACCCGATGCCTCTCCGGTGAGGACCCCGGCGCTGCGCAGGCGGAAGAAGCTCTCCGCGGAGGGGCACGGGTGTCCGTCCAGCACGGCGCGGAGCGCCTGGGTGAGGTCGGGATCCCGCGCCAGAGCGGCGAGCAAGCGGCGAAGGTGATCGCTGAAGATTCCTTCCTCTCGCTCCGCGTCGGCTTCGAAGGCATCGATCGGCCGCTGGCGCGGGTCCGACTCGGTCCCATGCCGCGTCGCCATCTCGTGGAGGCCGCGCCGCACGAGGTAGGGATGACCGCCCACCAGCCGGTAGAAGCGCCCCAGCTCCTTCGCGTCGCGGAGTGGCCCGCCGTACCGGCTGTTGAGCTCCGCCACCTGGTCCCAGGTGAAGTCCTCCAGCACCAGGCGCGTCCCCACATTGAAGGGCGAATGGTTCAGGTCGCTGATGAAGAGGTGCGCCTCCGTGGCGTAGGCCATCGCGAGGGTCAGCCGGCCCCACGGCCCGGCGGGGTCCAGGGCTCGCTCGTTGTGCCACGAGCGGAAGATGCCAAATACCTCGCTGGCAAACCCGCACGAGAACAGCCGGTCCACTTCATCCAGCCCCCACACCAGGCGGGTCTCCAGCCGGCCCAGGACCTCCCGGCGCAGGTAGCGCCGGAGGCTCAGTCCTGCGCCGCCGCCTTCCCACGTCTCTGTGGGAACCCTATCTAGCTCCAACTGCTCGGAGATCCAGCTGGCGAGGACCCGGAACAGCGAGTCGGCCGAGGCAAGGTGCGCCTCGCTGAGGACCTGGAAATCGGTGAAGACCACCCGCGCTCCCGCCTCGCGCGCGTGCTGGAGCTCCCGGGCCAGGAGCGAGGTTTTGCCCACCTGGCGAGCGCCCTTTACCAGGACCAGGCTGTCCCCCCGCTTCACGGCCTGCCGGAACTCGCGATCCGCCGGGCGCGGCAGGTAGAACCGGGAGCCGAGCGGTACCGCCCCGCCGACCGGCTCCAGAAGCTCCCGGGGGACGGGGGGTAGAGAGGGCTCCGGCGCCGTGTCGCTCGCGCGCTCCGCTGGTACCGCCGTATGGGCGGGGCTGGCGGAGCCTCCCGCCAGCTCCGCGGCCAGTGCCCGGGTAGCGGCAGCTGGGGCAGCGTTCAACTCGCCCTTGAGGTGGGCCGCCAGCTCTTCGTAGTGGCGAAGCGCGGCGGCCGGCTGTCCCATCGCCGCGTGCAGCCGCATCACGGCGCGATGCGCGGTCTCGCGGAGTGGATCCGAATGCGCCGCGCGCAGGGCATAGAACAGCGCGCGCTCGTACTCCGCCATCTTCTCCAGCTCGGCGGAGAGCTGCTCCAGTGCCTGGAGCAGCAGCGAGCGAAGGCGGTGCTGCTCCGGAGGGATCCAGTCGTCATAGAACCCCGGCAGCAGCTCTCCCCGATGAAGATCCACCGCTTGCACCAGCAGGTCGATCCGCTCTTCGGACCTCGAAACGGAGCGGGCGGCCCGCAGCCCGGCCTCGAACTCCCAAACGTCCGTCGTCACCGCGGCCGGATCCAGATGGACGGAAAAGCGGTTGGTCACCAGCACGGCGCCGTCCGGCACTCCCGGGGGCTCCAGATCGCGCCGGAGAGAGGAGAGCGCGACACTCAGGTTGTGCCGGCTGGACTCGACGCTGCCCTCCGGCCAGAGCAACCCGACCAGCACCTCGCGCGGATGACCGCGCGGAAGGTGGTAGGCCAGGTACGCCAACAGCGCCGCGGTCTTCTGAGTGCGGAATTGCGTGATCTCCCGCTGGCCCTGGTTCACCCGCAGCCCGCCGAGGAGTTGGATCCTGCATCGAGTCTCCATGCAGCCTCCTTGCCGCCCTGAACGACGCCGCGCCACCCCGGTTTCCGGGAGCACCGGACAAACTGTTTCCCACATCGACTAAGACGCTTGTTCTCGCCAAAGGCAGACTCCTTGCTATATGCCATGACGTGGGGAATACGGAGGGGTTCCGTCATCGGTTTTACGACGATGGGGTGCGACCGCACGGTGGAAGCTGCTTACAACGAGAGATTGCAAGCTGCACGCGAGGGCGAGTCTCCGTTCAAGAGCACTACTGCTCACTGGAGTAGCAGCAGGCACCTCCACCGGTGGTGGTTGGGATCCTGCTCCACGCCAGGGATGACCGCACCAAACCAGGCGACAGAGGGTCCAGGTGCAACGCCTCGCCCGCAACCTGCGCCAGCCGCCAGACGAACCGCTCCAGGATCCGCGTGCGGTCCATGAGGGTCCGTCGGCTCCAGCCCTGGGCCTTGCCGGTGATCCAACGGCCAACGGCGCGATTGAGATCGACTCCGGACGCCGGGGCGCAGCGATGCGGGAGCTCCGGGCGGCGCCCGGGGTGGAGACGGAAACAGCCGCCCGCCCCAGTCGAGGGGTAGAGGGTCTGAGCTGCGTTTTCAGCTCCTATCGAAGGATCGAAGGAGCTGGCGGATCAGGGAGTAGATGCGCTGTTTGTGCCTGATGTGGGAATCGGCACCGCTGAAAAGTGGGTCGGCTGGGACTCGAACCCAGGACCACCTCCTTAAAAGGGAGATGCTCTACCGACTGAGCTACCGACCCATGCCCCGCGTGCGGAGGAGACCGTCCGACCGAAAGGCGCGCGTAGTATAGCACACCGCGCGCCCGGCTGCTACCTCTTCCGCGCCGCCCCGCGCCGGCGGCGCCCCGGCGGGCGGACAGGGAGTGTAAACTGAGTCCGGCCGGGCAATACCTTCTCCTGGAGGCGCGCGCCTGGCTGCTCCGAGCCCCGGGGCTCGCGATCCGCGCCGGTGTCTGGTACTGCATGGCTTTCCGACTGCTTTCCGCGCTCACCCTGGTACTCCTGCTGCTCGCCGTCGCTCCGGCCCCGGCCCGACCGGGAGCGGAGCCGGAGTCTCCCGATTTCCGCTGGCGCCTGCCGGTGCGCCCGGCGGCGCTCGAAGCCTCCGCCGGGGAGTTGCTGCCGGGGCCGGACGACGGCCCCCCGCAGCTCCGGTGGAGCCTCTCCCTCTCGCCCGGGCAGGCCGCCGAGCTGCGGGTGCCGACCCGCCGCGCGCGGGACCGGGACCTGCTGCTATTCACGGTGGCGGACGTCGAGCCGAAGGTGCCGCTGCGGCTCACGCTGCTGGATGCGGACGGCGCCGCCGCGGCGGAGGAGCTGCTCTCCGCGGACGAGATCCGCGTGGCGCGGCAGCGAAGCCTGATCCTGCGGGAGGCGGACGGCCGTCCCGCGACGCTCCGCGTGGAGCTGGTACCGCCGGAGAACGGCAGCCCGCTGCCGGAGCGGGTGGAAGTCACCCTCTCCCGGATGCAGTTCTTCCGTCTCTCGGAGCGCTCCCGCCCGGACGCCTGGCTCGTCGTCGGCGCCAGCCTGGAAGAAGCGGCGTTCAAGGACCCGGACCAGTTCTGGCGCGCCGTGCGGCGCCGCTACCCCCAGGCAGACCCGCTCTTGATCTCCCTGGCCCAGGGCGGCTGGGTCATCGACAACGCCCTCCGCCGGGCGCCGGAGACGCTGCGACGGCATCCCCAGATTCGGACGGTGCTGGTCCATATCGGCGGCAATGACATCACCCGCGCCCGCTACTACCCGAATGACGCCGGCCGCATCCGGGACCGGATGCGCGAGCTGCTCGAGCTTCTAAGTGGCGACGGCCGGCAGGTCTACCTTTCCCGGATGAGCTACCGGGCGTACAAGACCGAGCCGCGGGTGCCGCCGGAGTTCCACGGCTCCCTGCCGTACAACCAGATGATCTATGATCCGCTGATCCGCGAGTACTCCCCCGCGCTTCTCGATCCGCGCACGCTGCAGACGCGGATGGACCCGTACGACTACTTCCTCCGCCACCCGGAAGAGCTGAGCCCGGACGGGGTCCACAACACCGAAAAGGGGCAGGAGAGCTGGATCCGGCTTTGGACCGACGCGGTCACCCCGCTGGTCTATGAGCCGGAGGTGCGCCGCGCCGCCCTCCGGGAAACGAGTGCTCGCCTGGCCGCCGAGGAGTCCCGGCGGAATTCCGCGAACCGTACTCTGAGCAGTCGCTCGGGGAAAGCAGGACGCGGAGCCGCCCAGCCGGCCCCGCCCGTTTCACAGAAGGGGAAGGGCCATGCGCAGGGCAGCACTCGGAGTGGTGGGGGTGGGAATCGCGGCAGCGGGCCTGCTGTGGCTCCGGCCCGTGGCGTCGGAGGTGAACCAGGTCAAGGAAGTAGCCCCCGGAGTGTTCTTCCACGAGGGGGATCTGCACGGGCACGGGCACTGCAATAACGCCTGGGTCGTCTTCGACGACTACGTGCTGGTGGTCGACGCCAACTTCCCCTCCGGCGCGCAGGTCGTTATCCCCAAGATTCAGGCGAGCACCCGGAAGCCGATCCGCTTCGCGTTCGACACCCACCACCACGGCGACCATGCCTACGGCAACCAGGTGTGGGTGGAGAACGGCGCGATCCCGGTGGCGCACGAGGGCGTGATCCGGGAGATGAAGAAGTACGAGACCGGCTACTACGGCAGCAAGCCGGGCCGCTGGGAAGAGGCGGCCCGGGACCGGCCGGACGTCGCCGCCAGCCGCCTGAAGCCGCCCACCCTCCTCTTCCCGAAGGAGCTGGTCTTCGATGACGGGAAGCACCGCCTGGAGCTGCGGCACTTCGGCGTCGCCCACACCCACGGCGACGGCTGGGGCTGGATGCCGAAGGAGAAGATCCTCTTCAGCGGCGACGCCTGCGTGAACGGCCCGTTCAACTACGTCGGCGACGGCCACGTGGGCCAGTGGATCAAGACGCTGGAGGCGGCGCAGAAGCTGGGTGCCACGACCGTCGTCCCCGGCCACGGCCCGGTGGCGGACGGCTCGCTGCTCGAAGACCAGCGGCAGTTCTTCCTGGAGCTCTACCGCCACGGCCGGCGGCTGCACAGCACCACGAAGTCGCCCCGCGAGGCGCAGGAGCAGGTGGAGCGGATCAAGGCAGAGATCCGGAAGAAGCCGCGTATCGCGAAGTATGTCGGCGACTCCTTCGCGGCGCAGGTGGAGAAGGTCTATATCGAGCTGGGCGGCACGCCGTTCCCGCCGAAGACCCTGGCCCGCCGCGCCCGCGAGACGCACGCCCGCGACCACCGCCTCCTCCTGCGGGACGCCCCTACGCAGCGCGGACCGTTCGTCGCGCGGAAAGGCAAGTAGCCATGAAATCGACTCGACGTTTACTCGGCTGGGCCATGGTCTTGTCGGTCGCCGCGGCGGCGCTGGCCGGCAGCGCGCTCGCCGCCCGGCCGCGGGTTGCGGTCGGCTGGCACGACGAGCTGAACAAGCCGCGTCGCTGGACGGCTTTCCCGCCTCCCAATGCCGCGGAGAAGCGGGTGCCGCGCCGCGGCGTGATGCGGCTCCGGATTCCGCCGGCGGCAGCCCAGGACCCGGCGCCGCCGTTCTACTGGGCGACGGTACACCGCGTCGCCGAAGTCGATCTGGACCGCTATCCGATCCTCGCGGTGCGCACCACGCGGCTGAGCGGCGACACCTGGTGGGACTTCATGGTGCAGGAGGTACAGGACGGGGAGCTGGTGGGGCCGGAATACAAGACGCCCAGCTCGCGCGAGCCGGGCGTGCTTCTGTACGATCTCGCCAGTGAGACCGGGCTTTCCGGGACCAGGGAGCTCCGCATTCGCCTCAACGTAGCGCGAGTCACCCCCGGCTGCTGGGCCGACTACACCTACGTGCGGTTCTTGAGCCGCGGCGAGGCCGCCTCGCTGGCGGAATAGGAGAACGGACGCCCGCGCGGACGGCTCACGCGTCGCCGAGGACGGTGACGACGACGGTGCGCCGCCGGGGACGGACGTCGCACTCCAGGTGGAAGATCTGCTGCCAGGTGCCGAGAGCCGGCTCCCCCTCCGTCACCGGCACCGTGACGCCGGGGCCGAGGAGGGTCGCCTGGAGGTGGGAGTGGCCGTTGCCGTCGTGCCAGCGCTGCTCGTGGCCGTAGTCCCGGCTCGGCGGGATCAGCCGGTCCAGCATGGCCGGCAGGTCCTCTCGCAGCCCCGGCTCGAGCTCGATCACGCCGACCGCTGCCGTGCTGCCGAGGTTGAAGACGTGGGCCAGCCCCGTGCGGATGCCGGAGCGGCGCACCACCTCTGCCACCCGCTCCGTCAGGTCGTGCGTCTCTCCATGGCCGCGCGTCTCAAGGGTAAGCTGTTCCTGGTGCACCATCGCGGACTCCTGCGGTTTGGCTGACGGCCCGGCAAGCTGCAGGTTCGAAGCCGGAGTGACTGTGGGCAATACTTCCTCCGGCCTCGCGAAACCAGCCGGGGTCGCCGGGCCGGCCGGTTTGTTCGCTCGATACCGACAGGCCCTCTCTTCATTGATAAGCTTTGCGTGACCGCCCCGCGGCCTCCTTTACTCCTCCGCCGCCCATCCGGATGCGCCACGTCCGACTATGCCTACTGAACCCTCGTCTTTTCTCCACCTGGGCACCGCCGCCACCCTGATCGGCGCCGCCCTCTCCGTGCTTCAGATGGCGCCTGCCGAAGAGGCAGAGGCCCCGTTCCGAGCGGAGCTCCTGAGCCGGGAGCAGCTCGCCGAGCGGGCGCGGCAGCTGGCGCGGGAGCACCGGGTGCTCCCCGGAAGGCAGCGCGGGCGCCCGCTGCTGCGCCGGGTGGAGGAGAGTGCGCGGTCGCTGGTCCGCAGCTACCAGGCGATCGCGGCGGCGGCGCGCCGGGGCGAGCCGGTGACGCCGGCCTCGGAGTGGCTGCTCGACAACTTCCACATCGTGGAGGAGCAGATCACCGGCATCCGCAAGCACCTGCCGCGCACCTACTACGCGGAGCTGCCGAAGCTGCGGGACGGGGAGCTCGCCGGCTACCCGCGGGTCTACGCGCTGGCGCTGCTGATCATCTCCCACTCCGACGGCGCGCTGGACGAGGAGACGCTGGCGGAGGTGGTGCAGGCGTACCAGAGCATCTCGCCGCTCAGCATCGGCGAGCTCTGGGCGGTGGCGATCATGCTGCGCGTGGGGCTGGTGGAGAACCTCCGTCGCCTCACCGAGCCGCTGGAGGCCCAGCGCCTGGCGCGCGCGGAGGCCGACGCCTGGGCGGAGCAGGTGATCGCCGCCGCGGCGAACGGCGCCTCCGAAGTAGCAGTGGTGCTGGGACAGCTCGCCGGGAGCCGGCTGCGGCTGCGGGACCCGTTCGTCGTGCGACTGGTCCAGCGGCTCCGCGGTCGCGGCGCCGCGGTGCAGCCAGTGCTCGACTGGCTGACGCGCCACGTCTCCGGCCAGGGCGGTCCCACCATCGAGGAGCGGGTCCGCGCGCAGAACCAGCTGCAGGCGGCGGACCAGGTCTCGATCAGCAACACGATCACCAGCTTCCGGCTGCTCGACCGCATCGACTGGGCCTCCTTCTTCGAGAAAGTGAGCCTGGTCGAGGCGGTGCTCCGGCGAGATCCCGCCGGGATCTACACGCAGTGCGACTTCGCCACGCGGGACGCCTGCCGGCATGAGGTGGAGCGGATCGCCCAGCGCAGCAACTCCACCGAGCTGGAAGTTGCCACGGAGGCGATCGACCTCGCCCGGGAGGGAGAGGCGCGCCGTCCCGGAGAGGTGCGACGGGCGCACGTCGGTTATTACCTGATCGACCGCGGCTGCCGGGAGCTGGAGCGGCGGTCGGAGTACCGCCCCACTTCCGGCGAGCGGGTCCATACCTGGGTGCTGGACCACCCGACCGCCATCTTCCTCGGCGCAATCACGCTTTTCACCGTGCTCTTCACGGCGATCGCGGTCTGGTACGCCGCCGTGGCCGGGCCGGATGCCTCGCCCTGGCTGGTGGCGCTGGCCGGCCTGGCGGCGCTCATCCCCGCCAGCGATCTGGCGGTCTCCGTGGTCAACCGCACCACCACGCTGCTGCTCCGGCCGCGCGTGTTGCCGAAGCTCGACTTCAGCACCGGCACGCCGACGGAGTTCCGCACGCTGGTGGTGATCCCCACGCTGCTCACCAGCGAAGAGGGGGTCGACGAGCTGCTCGACAACCTGGAAGTTCACTACCTGGCCAACACCGACCGGAACCTCCACTTCGCGCTGCTGACTGACTTCGCCGACGCGCCGCAGGAGGAGATGCCGTCCGACCTGGCGCTCCTCCACCGCGCCATCAGCGGCATCCTGCGGCTGAACGACCGGTATGAGGGGGTCAACTGCTATCAGCGGTTCTACCTCTTCCACCGCCCCCGCAAGTGGAACCCGTGCCAGGAAGTCTGGATGGGCTGGGAGCGGAAGCGCGGCAAGCTGATGGAGCTGAACCGGCTGCTGCGCGGCGCGGAGGACACCAGCTACCAGATCGTGATCGGCGACCGCGAGGCGATCCAGGGGGTGAAGTACATCCTCTGCCTCGACTCGGACACGCAGCTTCCGCCGGAGTCGGCCCACCGCCTGATCGGGACGATGGCGCACCCGCTCAACCGCCCGGTCATCGATCCGGAGACGCGGCGCGTGGTGGAAGGCTACGGGCTGCTCCAGCCGCGCGTGAGCATCAACCTGCCGAGCGCCGCGCAGACGCTTTTCACCCGCATCTTCTCCGGGAACGCCGGGGTCGACCCCTACACCACGGCAGTCTCCGACGTCTACCAGGATCTCTTCCGCGAGGGGATCTTCTGCGGAAAGGGGATCTACGATCTCGACGCCTTCGAGCAGGTGCTAGAGGGGCGGGTCGGCGAGAACGAGCTGCTGAGCCACGACCTCTTCGAGGGCAGCTTCGCCCGCTGCGCGCTCGCTACCGACATCGAGCTGTTCGACGACTACCCGGCCCGTTACAACAGCCACGCCGCCCGGCAGCACCGGTGGATCCGGGGCGACTGGCAGCTCCTGAAGTGGCTGGCGCCGCGGGTCCGGCAGCCCGCCACCGGGGGGCGCCCGGGCCCGAACCCGCTCTCCGCCATTGCACGGTGGAAGATCTTCGACAACCTCCGCCGGAGCATGGTGGCGCCGGCGCTGGCGCTGATGCTGGCGCTCGGGTGGCTCGTGCTGCCGGGAGAGCCGGTGGTCTGGACTCTCGGCGCGCTCCTGGTGGTGCTCTTCCCGATCTACGCGCACCTCGCCGGCGCGCTCATCGTCGATCCGCGCGCCGTCCCCTGGACCAGCTACTTCTGGAACGTCTGGTACGACGCGCTGACCAACCTGGAGCAGGGGGCGCTCACGCTGAGCTTCCTGATGCACCAGGCGGTGAACGCGGTCGACGCGGCGGTGCGCACCCTCTGGCGCATGTTCGTCACCCGACGGAACCTGCTGGAGTGGACCACCGCCGCCGCCGCGGAACGGATGCTCGGCTCGGACCTCGTCAGCTTTACCCGGCGGATGGCGCCGTCGGTTGCCGTCTCCGCCCTGCTGCTGGTGCTGGTGGCGGCGCTCCGGCCGGGGGCGCTCGGCGCGGCCTTGCCGGTGCTGCTCACCTGGTTCGCCGCGCCCTGGGTCGCCTGGGCGGTCAGCCGGCCGCTCCGGAAGGAAGTCGTCACCCTGGCCCCGGATGAGATCGACTACCTGCGCCTGACCGCCCGAAAGACCTGGCGCTTCTTCGAGGAGACGGTCAGCGAAGCCGACAACTGGCTGCCGCCGGACAACTACCAGGAAGACCGGTTGCCGGCGATCGCGCACCGCACCTCCCCCACCAACATCGGCCTCCTGTTGCTCTCCACCGTCTCCGCGCGCGACCTCGGTTATGTCGGCCTGCTGGAGATGACCGACCGGCTGGAGCGCACCATGGCGACCCTGGACGGGATGGAGAAGTTCTGCGGGCACTTCTTCAACTGGTACGACACGGAGACCGCGAAGCCGATCCTGCCGTTCTACATCTCCACCGTCGACAGCGGCAACCTGGCCGGGCACCTGATCGCGCTCAAGCAGGCGTGCTGGGAGCTGCAATCGGAGCCGGTCTTCGGGGAGCAGACGCTGGCGGGCCTGCGGGACGTGCTGGCCGGGCTCCGCGAGGCGCTGGGCGACAAGGAGGGCGTGCTGGCGGAGCCGCTGGCGACGATGTCCCAGCTCCTGAACGATCCGTCTTACAGCGGCCCGGCTTGGCACTTCCACCTGCAGAAGATCCGGTCGGTCGCCACCGTGATCGAGCAGCAGGCGGCGTCACTCTCCGAGATCGAGCTCGGCCGGGAGCCGCGGGCCTGGATCGGGATGCTTTCCCGGTCCGCGGCGGAGCTGCAGCGCGACCTGGAGACATTGATCCCCTGGGCCGGCCTCCTCACCATGCAGCCGGTGCCGTTCGGCGACGGCAAGCCGCTGTTCGGCGACCTCGAGGACCGGCCGCACGTCTTCGCGGAGCTGGTGACGCCCCCGGGAAAGCGCCCGCGCGGGCTCTTCCAGCTCGCGGAGGCGATGGACCGCGCCCTCGCGCACCTGGAGCGGCTCTACGCCCGCCTGGAGCTGGACGGGGTCTCCCCGGAGCAGCAGGAAGCGGCGCGGACCTGGCTGGGCGAGCTCCGGAACGCCTTCGAGCAGTGCCGGGTGCAGCGGGTGCAGCTCCTGCGCCGCCTCAGCGCCCTGGCGGAGCAGGCGAACCGGATGGTCGAGGAGATGAGCTTCGCGTTCCTCTACGACGAGGCGCGCGATCTCTTCGCCGTCGGCTACAACGTCACCGAGGCGCGGCTGGACGGGTTCCACTACGACCTCCTCGCCTCCGAGTGCCGGCTGGCGAGCTTCGTAGCGATCGCCAAGCGGGAAGTGCCGCAGAAGCACTGGTTCCGGATGGGCCGGGCTCTCACTTCCGCCGGCGGCGAGCGGGCGCTCGTCTCCTGGAGCGGCACGATGTTCGAGTACCTCATGCCGCTGCTCGTGATGCGCTCCTACGGCGGCACGCTGCTGGCGGAGACGATGCCGGCGGTGGTGCGGCAGCAGCAGCGCTACGCCGCGCGCGAAGGGGTGCCGTGGGGGATCTCCGAGAGCGGCTTCAGCGCTCGCGACCCCGGCATGAGCTACCAGTACCACGCCTTCGGGGTGCCGGGCCTGGGGCTCAAAGCGGACCTCTCCGAAGACCTGGTGATCGCGCCGTACGCCACCCTGCTCGCGCTGCCGCTGGCGCCGCGGGAGGCGGTGCGGAACCTGGAGGCGCTGGAGCGCGAGGGAGGCGAGGGCCCGCTCGGCTTCTACGAGGCGATCGACTACACCCCGACCCGCCTGCCGCGCGGCGAGCGGAGCGAAGTGGTGCGCAGCTACATGGCGCACCACCAGGGCATGGCGCTGGTGAGCCTGGCGAACTATCTGCTCGGCGACCCGATGCAGCAGCGCTTCCACGCCGACCCGCTGGTGAAGTCGGCGGAGCTGCTGCTCCAGGAGCGCAACCCGCGCGAGGCGACGCCGGCCCACCCGCAGACGCAGGAAGTGCTGGCGGCGCAGACCGTCCGGCGCGAGCTGGCCGCCGCCTCCGTGCGCCACTACACCACGGCGCAGACGAGCACCCCGCGCGTGCAGCTCCTCTCCAACGGCAGTTACGCGGGAATGGTCACCAACTCCGGCGGCAGCTACAGCACCTGGAAGGGGATCGCCGTCACCCGCTGGCGGGAGGACCCGACCCGCGACCACTGGGGGACCTTCCTCTACCTGCGCGATCTGCAGAGCGGCAGCGTCTGGAGCGCCACGCAGCAGCCGCTGCCGCAGGTCGCCGCGGAGTACGAGGTCTACTTCACGGAGGACAAGGCGGAGTTCCAGCGGCGCGAGCACGGCATCATGAGCCGGCTGGAGGTTTGCGTCTCCCCCGAAGACGACGTCGAGATCCGGCGGCTCACGCTGACCAACCTCTCCGACCAGCCGCGGGAGATCGAGGTGACGAGCTACGCGGAGGTGGTGCTCGCCAAGCCGCAGGCCGACATGGCCCACACCACCTTCAGCAACCTCTTCCTCGAGACGGAGTTCCGTCCGGAGCGCACCGCCCTGCTGGCCACGCGCCGGCCACGCGCCGCGGGACAGGAGCGGCTCTGGGCGGTCCACGTGCTGGCGCACGAGGGGGTGCCGGCGGAGATCTGGGCCGCCACCGAGTACGAGACCGACCGCGCCCGCTTCACCGGCCGCGGACGCACCACCGCCAACCCGCTCGCCCTGGAGACGAATGAGCCGCTCTCCGGCGCCACCGGACCGGTTCTCGACCCGATCTTCTCCCTGCGGCAAAAGGTGCGGATGGCGCCGCGGCAGACGGTCCAGCTCGCCTACATCACCGGCGCCGCGGCCAGCCGGGAAGAAGCGCTCGCCCTGGCGGAGCGGTACCACGACCTCCGCGCCGCGGGCCGCGCCTTCGAGCTGGCGTGGACCAACAGCCAGGTAGAGCTGCGCCACCTGGGGCTCACCCCGGAGCAGGCGAACCTGTGCCAGCGCCTCGCCTCCCGGGTGCTCTACGTCGACTCGTACGTCCGTCCCCCGGCGGAGGTGCTGGCCCGCAACACGCAGGGGCAGTCCGGCCTCTGGGCCTACGGCATCTCCGGTGACCTGCCGATCGTGCTGGCGCAGGTCGACAGCTTCGACGACCTCCCGCTCGTCTGCGACCTGCTGGTGGCGCACGAGTACCTGCGCCTGAAGGGGCTCAGCTTCGACCTGGTGATCCTGAACGCCCACCCGCCCGGCTACCTGCAGCCGTTCGAGGAGGCGCTCTTCGACGCGGCGCGCAACGAGGGCGCCTACTTCGACCAGCCGGGCGGCGTCTTCATCCGCAAGGCGGAGCACATCCCGGACGCCGGCCGCCACCTGCTGCTCTTCGTGGCGCGGGCGGTCTTCAACGGCGACTACGGCTCCCTGGCGCACCAGCTCGACTGGCGGCCGGAGCGCAAGGAGCCGCCCGCGGAGTTCCAGCCGGCCCGCGCGCCGCTGCCGCCGCAGCACCACGAGCCGATGCACATGGACCTCCGGTTCTTCAACGGCTTCGGCGGCTTCAGCGCGGACGGCCGCGAGTACGTGATGCTGCTGTTCGGGCGGGAGTGGACCCCCGCGCCGTGGATCAACGTGATTGCGAACAAGAGCTTCGGCTTCCTCGCGTCGGAGGCGGGCCTCGGCTACACCTGGTCGGGGAACAGCCGGGAGAACCGGCTGACGCCGTGGTCGAACGATCCGGTCTCCGACACCCCCGGCGAGGTGCTCTACCTGCGCCACGAGGACACCGGCCGGCTCTGGTCGCCCACCCCGCTGCCGATCCGGGAGCGAAACACCTTCGTGGTGCGGCACGGCCCCGGCTACACCACCTACCAGCACGAGTCGCACGGGCTGAACCAGGAGCTGACCGTCTTCACGCCGCCGGACGAGCCGGTCAAGATCGTCCGGCTCAAGCTGCGGAACGTCTCCGACCGCGTCCAGCGCGTCTCCGCCACTTACTACGCGGAGTGGGTGCTCGGCGTGCTGCGGGACCTGAACCACCCGTACGTCGTCACCTCGCTCGACTCCGCCACCGGGGCGCTGCTGGCGCGCAACAGCTACAACACCGAGTTCGCGCAGCGGATCGCCTTCCTCGACGTGAACCGGATGCAGCGCACCGTCACCGGCGACCGGACCGAGTTCCTCGGCCGCAACGGCAGCTACCGCAGCCCGCGCGCGCTCAGCCACTCCGACCTCTCCGGCACGGTGGGCGCGCAGCTCGACCCGTGCGGCGCGGTGCAGGTGAAGCTGGCGGTGCAGCCGGAGACGGAGCGGGAGCTGATCTTCACCCTGGGTGAAGGCGCCGACCTGGCGGAAGTCCGCAACCTGGTGAACCGCTACCGCGATCCGAAGGAGGTGGATAACGCGCTGGCGACGGTACGGCAGGTGTGGGAGGACGTCCTCGGCACCGTCCAGGTGGAGACGCCGGACGGCGCGCTCGACCTGCTGCTGAACCGCTGGCTCCTCTACCAGGTCCTCGCCTGCCGCGTGTGGGCGCGCTCCGCGCTCTACCAGTCGGGCGGCGCCTTCGGCTTCCGGGACCAGCTTCAGGACGTGATGGCGCTCATCTCCAGCGGCTCCGCGCTGGGCTGGCAGGTGGCGCGGGAGCAGATCCTGCTCCACGCCAGCCGCCAGTTCATCGAGGGCGACGTGCAGCACTGGTGGCACCCGCCCACCGGCCGCGGCGTCCGCACCCGCTTCTCCGACGACCTGCTCTGGCTGCCGTACGTCACGCACCATTACGTGAAGACGACCGGCGACACCTCGATCCTGAGCGAGCAGGCGCTGTTCCTGATCGGCCGCCCGCTGGCGGAAGGCGAAGACGAGTACTACGACCTGCCGACCGTGGCGGACGAGAGCGCCACGCTCTACGAGCACTGCCTCCGCGCCATCCGCAAGGGCATGACCCAGGGCGCGCACGGCCTCCCGCTCTTCGGCAGCGGCGACTGGAACGACGGCATGAACCGCGTGGGCCACGAAGGCCGCGGGGAGAGCGTGTGGGTCGGCTGGTTCCTCTGCTCCATCCTCCAGGACTTCGCGCCGATCTGCGAACTGCGCGGCGAGCACGAGCTGGCAGAGGAGCTCCGGGCGGAGGTCGTCCGCCTGCAGGCCGCGATCGAGGAGCATGCCTGGGACGGCGAGTGGTACCGCCGCGCCTACTTCGACGACGGCACGCCGCTCGGCTCGAAGGTGAACGAGGAGTGCAAGATCGACGCGATCGCGCAAAGCTGGTCGGTCATCTCCGGCGCCGGCGACCCGGCCCGTTCCCGCCAGGCGATGGAGAGCGTGGAGAAGTACCTGGTGAACGAGAAGGACGAGCTGATCCTGCTCTTCACCCCGGCCTTCGACAAGAGCAGCCTCGACCCCGGCTACATCAAGGGCTACGTCCCCGGCGTGCGGGAGAACGGCGGACAGTACACCCACGCCGCGCTCTGGACCGTCCTCGCCACCGCCCTGCTCGGCAAGGGCAAACGCGCCCATGAACTCTTCACGCTGCTCAACCCGATCTGGCACGGCGACACGCCGGAGGCGGTGGCGAAGTACAAGGTCGAGCCGTACGTGGTCGCGGCCGACGTCTACGGCGTCCCGCCGCACACCGGCCGCGGCGGCTGGACCTGGTACACCGGCTCCGCGAGCTGGATGTACCGCGTGGGGCTGGAGGCGCTGCTCGGCTTCAGCCTGCTCGGTGACGCGCTCACGATGAACCCGTGCATCCCCGCGGAGTGGCCCGGCTTCCGCCTGAACTACTGCCACGGAGAGACGAAGTACGTGGTCACCGTGGAGAACCCGGACCGCGTGGAGACCGGCGTCCGCGAGGTCACCCTCGACGGCAATCCGGTCCCGGACGGCCGCGTCCCGCTCGTCGACGACGGCCGCGAGCATGCCGTCCGCGTGGTGATGGGCACCCCCACCGTCTCCACCGCAGGCGACGGCCGCGCCCCTATCGCCAGCCCCGCGCCGACCCCCGCGGCGGGGGCTGAGTAGCCGCCTCTCACTGGAGAAAACCCCGTGATTGCGTGAAACATCCACGCAATCACGGGATAATCCTGTCACGGGTGCTGCCTATGGCACCCGTGGCGCCGGTGACGCAGCACGCGCAGGGGATCCGTGTCGCTGTCTCACCGCATGAGAGCGAGCATGCTGGTCGATTTCACCGTAGCGAACTTCCGCTCCATCAAAGAGCCGGTCACCCTCTCCGCCATCGCGACCGGCCGGAGCACCGGGAGCGGCAAGAGCGGCGCCGCGTCAGCCCGCTACCTGACGGACGAGCAGATTGCCCCCGCTCGCCCTGTCGAGGGGCACGGCGTCTCGCTGCTCCCCGCCCTCGCCATTTTCGGCGCCAACGCCTCCGGGAAGAGCAACGTAATCCGTGCACTCTCGGAGCTGCTACTCCTCGCCTCCGGCAGGAGAGACTCGGATCGCGATGCGTTAAGGGGGATCGTGCCGTTCAAGCTAGACGCGCCTACCCGAAAAGCGCCTACCGAGTTCCAGATTCGAGTAGCGGCGGGCGAAGCCGTCTTCACTTACGAGATCCACGTTGATGCGTCCCGCGTCTGGAAGGAGCAGCTCGATTACGCCCTCAAGCCGCCGCGTCGCTCCAGGCTACTCTATCGTCGGCAGTGGCTTCCGGAGCGGGAGCAATACCGCTGGAAGAACGGCGAGGACTTTCTGGGAGCGCATACGCAGCTCCAGGAAGCACTGCGCCCGCAGCAACCGTACCTGGGCTTGTTGGTTAAGCAGCTTCAGGTCGAAGTAGTAGAGCCGCTCCGTGACTGGCTCTTCTCCACAGGTCCGTGCTGGTGCCCTGAAGACGAGGCGGCGCTCCTTCGCTGGACCACCTACAACGCGAGTGAGCATCCGGAGTTTCTCGTGAGCCTGAATCAACTCGTCCGGTCAAGTGACACCGGCATTGACCGCGTGGGGCTCCAGCCTCGAAAGAGGGTCGTTGGCCCGGACGGATGGGAAGATCTCGAGTTGATCGTGACGCGCTCGGGAAACGATGGGTTGGTTTCCTGGGGCATGTCCGAGGAGTCAGCGGGAACGCAGCGCCTCGTCGCGCTCTCGTACGCGTTGCTCCTCTCGTTGAGACACGGTGGCGTGTGCCTGATCGATGAGCTCGACGCCAGCCTACATCCCCACCTCGCTCGGCGGATCGTGCGGATGTTCCAGGATCCCGCCACCAACCCGAACGGAGCGCAGCTCGTTTTCACCAGTCATGACGCCACCCTGCACGACGGCGAGACGCTGCGGCGGGACCAGACCTGGTTCACGCAGAAGCGAGAGGACGGCTCGACCGAGCTCTACTCCTTGAGCGACTTCAAGGTGCGGCGGGACCTGGCGATTGAGCGGGCCTATCTCGACGGTCGATTTGGCGCCGTTCCCGTACTACCACCCATCACGCAGATGCTCTCGGAGCCGGAGAAGGCCGCGTGAGCCCGAGTCGGAGCCTGCAGCGCCCGTCAGGACATCGGACCTATGGGACTCGGGTGCTGATTGCCTGTGAGGGTGCGAGTGAAAACGGCTCTCGCGGGAGGATCACGGTCGGTTGGCACCCTGGCGCGGCCTAACCCCCCAGCCCCCTTCCCTGAAGTGGAAGGGGGAGCTACAGCATCACACCCATAGCTCCCCTCTCCTCTCAGGAGAGGGGCCGGGGGTGAGGCCGCGAATGAAGTAGCGCTCACCGTGTTTTCGCCCATCCCGGGTGCCCGCAGCCGCATCGGCAACTCTGTGAGCCAAGCCATCCGCCGCGCGGAGGCGCTGGCAGTCCGCGTCGCGGAGGTGGGGGACGATCCCCATCTCAACCCCACTACCGGCGTCGGCAGGCTGGTGGTCCACCTTCGCGAGCTGAGGTCCTCGCGCCCGTAAACTGCCGCGGCGGACCGAGGTCGTTCGAGAGTGGACGCCGAACGGGGCGCCGTATGCTGACGATCCGCCCTGCCCGGTGGCCGGACGATGCCGCCGCGCTCGCCGGTCTGGATACCTCGTTCACGACCGAGCGGATCTACCGGGTGGTCTGCGAGGAGCTCGGGTTCACGCTGGTGGAGGAGCCCGTCGACCCGCCACTGTGGAAGAGCTACGGGCCGATCTCCCCGCCGGAGCCCTCGGCAGTGCCGCCGATCGCCCTGGTCGCGGAGTTGGATGACCGCGTCGCCGGCTATGCGGTGGTGGAATTCTCGGAGTGGAACCGGCGGCTCCAGGTGTCTCACCTCTACGTGGCGCCGGAATGCCGTGGGCGCGGGGTGGGGACGGCGCTGCTGGCGAAGCTGGAGTGGTTCGGACGCACGTTCGGCGCCCGGTGCCTCTGGGTGGAGACGCAGAACGTGAACCTTCCGGCGGTCGAGTTCTACCTCCGCCGCGGCTTCCGGCTCTGCGGGCTCGACACCTCCCTCTACGACCCGGCGGAGCCCGGCAGCGGCGAAGTGGCGCTCTTTCTCTCCCGCGATCTCTCCTGATGGAATATCCGATGACCGACCTCTCGCGAACCGCCCTCCCGGCCCGTGCCCTGGCCGTGCTCCTCGGCATGCTGGCGCTGGGCGCCGTCTCCGGTGGGGTCTCCCACGGCGCCGGCGCGGCGGAGACAACCCCGATCCACCCGAACCTGCGCTACTACGAGCCCCCGCCGCGCACTCCCAGGAAGGAGACGCTGGACGTCGACCTCTGCGTCTACGGCGGTACCTCCGCCGGGGTGGCGGCGGCGGTGCAGGCGGCGCGCGACGGGCACACCGTGGTGCTGGTCGCGCCGGAGGCGAACCTCGGCGGGCTCAGCAGCGGCGGGCTCACCTGGACCGACTTCGGCAACAAGAGCGCGATCGGCGGCCTCTCGCGGGAGTTCTACCGCCGCGTGGGGCAGAAGTACGGTGCCGAGGTGGAGTGGACCTTCGAGCCGAAGGTCGCGGAGCAGGTCTTCCAGGAGTGGATCGCGGAGGCGAAGGTCCCGGTCCGCTACCGCCACTTCCTGAAGGGGGTGAAGAAGGACGGCCGCCGCCTGATCTCGCTCACCACCGAGCGGGGACTCACGGTGAACGCGCGGATCTTCATCGACGCCACCTACGAGGGCGACCTGCTGGCGCGCGCGGGGGTGCGCTACACCGTCGGGCGGGAGTCGAACGCCACCTACGGCGAGACGCTGAACGGCGTGCAGGTGCGGGACAAGCACCAGTTCGAGCACGCCGTCTCCCCGTACGTGGTGGAGGGCGACCCGAAGAGCGGGCTGCTCCCCGGCATCGAGCCGGGCCCGGTGGCGCCGGCCGGCTCGGGCGACCACCGCGTGCAGGCGTACAACTTCCGCCTCACCCTCACGAAGGACCCCGCCAACCGGATCCCGTTCCCCAAGCCGGCGGGCTACGACCCGCGCGAGTACGTCCTGCTCTCCCGCTACCTGCAGCGCGACACGCAGTTCGTCTTCGGCAAGTTCGATCCGCTGCGCGGGGGGAAGGTCGACAAGAACAACCACGGCGCGATCTCGACCGACTACATCGGCCAGAACTACGGCTGGCCGGACGGCAGCTACCGGGAGCGGGAGAAGATCTTCCAGCGGCACGTGGTCTACCAGCAGGGGCTGATGTGGTTCCTCGCCAACGACCCGAGCGTCCCAGCCGAGGTGCGAAGCCGGATGAGCGAGTGGGGCCTGCCGAAGGACGAGTTCACCCGCACCAGCGGCTGGCCGCACCAGCTCTACATCCGCGAGGCGCGCCGCATGCTCGGCGACTACGTGATGACGGAGCACGACTGCCGCGGCAAGCGAAAGGTCGACGACTCGGTCGGCCTCGGCTCCTACGGCATGGACTCCCACAACTGCCAGCGGGTGGTGATCGACGGCCGCGTGATGAACGAGGGCGACGTGCAGGTCGGCGGCTTCTCTCCGTACCCGGTCTCCTACCGCGCCATCGTGCCGAAGCGGGCGGAGTGCGAGAACCTGCTGGTGCCGGTCTGCGTCAGCTCCTCCCACATCGCCTACGGCTCGATCCGAATGGAGCCGGTCTTCATGGTACTGGCGCAGTCGGCGGCGGTCGCGGCCGACATGGCGCTCGACGGCGACGGCGTGGTCCAGAACGTGCCGGTGCCCAGCCTGCAGGAGCGTCTCCGGGAGCTGGGGCAGGTGCTCGAATGGACCGGCACCGCCGCGGCGAACGGCTCCGCCCCGCTCATCGCGCCGGGCTCGCTCCCCGGAGTGGTGCTGGATGACGTGGACGGCCAACGCTCCGGCACCTGGGCCGTCTCGACCCGCTCCGTGGAGCGGCGAGTCGGGACCGGCTACCTCCACGACAACGACACCCGCGACGGCCGCTCGCAGATCCGCTTCACGCCGGAGATCCCCGCCGCCGGCGAGTACGAGCTGCTGATACTCGCCCCGCCCCACCCGAACCGCGCCACCAACGCGCCGGTGGAGATCGCCATCGGCAAGGAAGACCCGATCCGCGTCCGCGTCGACCTCCGCGGCCCGCAGGGCAGCGGCTTCCGCCCCGTCGGGCGCTTCCTGCTCCCCGCGGGCCGCCAGACCACCATCACCGTCTCCAACGGCGGCACCGACGGCTACGTGGTTGTCGACGGGGTGCAGCTCCTCCGGCACTCGGTGGAGGTCCCGTAGGTGCCGGGCCGTGTCAAGCGTCAGCAGCCGCGTGGTCTGTCGATGGCTCAAAGCCCGCGGAGGCCATCTGCTGGACTACCGGCTCGATCGGGGTGGGGTCCGTGAAGTAGAGCGTGGTGAAGTCGTCGTCGTCGGTCCGGAGCAGCGCGCGGCCGTGATCCGGCACCACCCAGAGGTCGTAGTAGCCGCTCCAGCCGAAGGCGATCTGCGCCGTCACGAGCAGCGTCAGGGCGGGCCGCTCGTCGGCGGTGAACCGCAGCGCGCCTTCGAAGTCCGCCGGGATACCGAGGCTCCGCAGCACCGGCTCCAGCCCTTCGTTCTCGCCCTGGTCCCACCACTTCCCCTCGCGCTTGAGGACCCAGCAGTAGTCGAAGGGCGAGAGCGTGTCGAGGAGCGCGGTGACGAACGCGAGGAGCGTCTTCGTCTCGTAGGGAGTCGACCACTCGCGACTCTCCGTCGTGCCGGAGCGCGAGGTGAGCTCCAGCGAGAAATGGCCCTCAGACCACTCGCGGTTCTCGGCCTGAATCGGCGAGTCCGCGCACCAATCGTGAAACGTCTCGAGCGACGCAAGCTGCATTCTCGGGTCTCGGTCGGAGGACGATGGCGTCACCGTCGGGCGGAACGGAGTGCCTCCGCGGCGAGGTTGCGCACGGCGCGGGTGGCTCCGGTGGCGGCGAGGCGCTCCAGTTGGGCGGTTGAAAGGGGGTGGATCCGCAGCAACTCGCGCTGCGCGCCGCCGTCCCCAGAGGAGAAGATCCGGTCGAAGGTCGCTTCCGTCAGGCCGGTCCGGAGCTCGGCGTAGAGCCGGAGACGGCTGACCAGGCGCACGAGGTCGGACTCTCCGGAGGCGAACGCGCGCTCCCGCATCTCGTCCGGGCACTCGCTGAGTTTCAGGATGTCATGCATCATCGCCCGGCCCATCGCGGGGTCGGGATCCTCGCCGCCGAGCGAATAGAGCGCTTCGCACTGGTCCGGGTCGATCGGCCGGCTCCCGGAGAGATACTCGCGGAAGGCGTAGTACCGGTAGTGCTCCGGGTGCGGGTCTTCCCCGCGCTCGAAGATCCGCCCCAGCTCCGCGAGCCGGTCCGGCGTCACCACCCCCAGCTCGCTCCAGCGGCTCGTGAACCCGAGGATCTCGGTGTAATCTCGACTATTCATTGAAGAGCTGCTCCAGGTATTCGCGGGCCTCGAAGGCCAACTCGACTAGCGGTAGCCATTCCTCCGGGCCGCTGCACCACCAGGTCCACTCCGATTGGTGCGGCCAATGTCCGAGGGTAAGCCGGTAGGTCGTTCCGTCCTTACCGCCGCCGAGCTCGGGCACGTAGGCGGGTATCCGGATCTTCTGCAACTCCAGCAACAGGCTCTCGGCCCACGCGCCGTCGAGTGGCACCTCGTCTTGAACCAGAGATGCGGTCCAGCCCTGCTCCTCCACCGGAAGCCGCACCCGTTCCCGGAACGAAAGCTCGGTGCCGTACGTCCACGACACGTACTGCGCGAAGTAGGCGGTGATCTCTCCCGGGGAGCGGCGCCCGACAATCCGCCAGCTCGAGGCAGGCTCGAACGGGGGCTTCTCGAATAGCCGCAGGTAGAGGGTGCCGTCGACTTCGGCAGTCTCCTCCTCAACCTGTAGATTGAGCTCCGCCTCCTGCTTAACGTTCAACTGCGGAGAGATGGCGTCCAGATCCGGAATCTCGATCAGCTCGACGCTCGCCGCCAGCATCCGCTCCACGACCGCGTCGCGGACAGGGTCTTCGTAGATCGGATAGACCTCTCCCTCTTCGTCGTAGATCAGGTTCCGCGGGGACCCGTCCGGCGGTTGGAAGCGGATCACCAAAAACCGATCCGCTCGGCCGGTCCAGAGATACTTGTAGGGCGCCAGCTTCTGCTGGAGGACCCAGGCGTCGCCATCGAGGACGGGCACGCCTGCCGCCAGCATCCGCTCCAAGACCAGCGCACAGAGCCTTGCATCCGGCGGGGTGAGGTAGGTTCCGTCCCGATGGTAGATATCGAGGTATTCGCTTTCGTCCGGCAGCACCACACGCACGAGCACGTGGTTCTGGCGCTCGGAGGTCCACCAGGGGGCGCAGTCCGTGAGCTCTTCTGGGGGTGGCAGGTCACTCATCGTCTACAGCCGTTTTGAAGCTCAACTCCGCCGCGTCGTTGCTCCGCCGGACGGCGAACCCCGGCAGCTCCATCACCAGGCCGAAGTGGTATCCACCGCTCCGGTAGCGGAGCAGCCAGAGGGTGCGGGGCGGGCCCGTGTCGATTCGTTCGCCCGCGGCGGCCACGTTCCATTCTACGGGGTGGCGGCGACGCTCCACGGTGTCGAAGCGGTGGTAGCGGGGGACGTAGGCGGCGGCCCAGAGGTGAGGATCGCCGGCATAGTCGCCGAGCTGCGGGCGGAACCGCTGGAGCAGCTCGCCGTAGGTCCGCTCCGGCGGGAGCTTCGCGTGGGATTCGACGTACTTCTCCACGGCGCGGCGGAACTGTCCCTGAAGCCAGACCTGGCGGTGCGCTCCCACTCGTCCCTCCAGGCCGGGATAGGGGCGCTCCGGCAGCAGCAGGATGGCCAGCCCGAGCGGGACTCCGAGCAGGTGCACCGCCACCGAAGCGCCGAATACGCGCCGGAGCGGGAGGCTGCCGGACTTCGACGGCGCTCTTCGCCAGACCAGTGCCTCGACCGTCGCGGAGAGCAGCCCGAACAGGGTGAAGAGCAGGACGGCGGATCCGAACGGGTTCGGGTTCAGGCGGCTGCCCAGGATGCCGTCCAGACCATAGACGAAGATGCCCGAGAAGAAGCCGCCCACTCCCGCCGTAAGCAGGTTCGCCGTGAAGGCGCAGCCGAGGGCGCGGAGGGGCGGCACGCGGAGCCAGCGTCCGAGCAGCAGCGCCTCGAAGAGCAGCGTCGCCGCCACGTAGGCCAGCCAGGGACCCCAGGCGAAGGTCGCGAGCGCGAGGCCCATCGCGCCGTTCGCCCACGCCGGGGAGGCGGCGAGCAGGAGCGGTGCCGCGGCGAGAGCGATCCGCCCCAGCGGCGGCGATGGTGGCGACATGGACGGCCTCTTTCTCCGGCAGGGGTGCATCTTCACAGAAGGAATGCTGCCGGACGGGGGATTGGGTGGGCGGATCCGATACGATAGAGTGGAATGCCGAAGCTGGAGCTGCTGGTCAATACGGGGTGGGACCTCTTCCTGGGGGTGGTGCCGGTGGCGCTCGGCTACCTGCTCGCGTGGGGGGTCGGCCGCACGCGTCCGTGGCTACGCCTCCTCTGGCTGCCGGTGGCGGCGGCCTGGCTCTTCTTTCTGCCGAACGCGCCGTACCTGCTGACGGAGGTCCGGCACTACCTGAGCGACTACGCCGGCGAGTTTCCGAACTCCGAGCGACAGCGGCAGCGCTTCCTCTTCTGGACCGGCTTCTACCTGCTCTTCAGCGGCGCCGGCGCCTGGCTCTGGACGCTCTCAGTGAGACCGGTGCTCAAGGGGCTGGGACGCGCCCGGATCCCCGGCGCCCTCGTCCTGCCGCTGCTCTCGCTCGCCTCGGCGTTCGGGGTCTACCTCGGCCTGCGGCCCCGCTTCAACAGCTGGGACCTGCTGACGCGTCCCGCCGAAGTGCTGCGGATCGCGCGGAACGTGCTGCTCTACGAGGAGCTGGCGTGCTGGTACATTCTCGCCTTCGGCGCAGCGCTCTGGCTGCTCTACCTGGCGATGGATGCCTGGGTCGACGGGATCGCGCTGCGGTTCAAGAAGGATCGCAAGACGGAGCGGAAGTAGGACGTATTGCGTATTCCGTATTGCGTAGCGGCTCGTTGATCCCACTGTCCATTACAGCGTGCCGTGCGGAAGGCAGCTCCCGGCGCCCCGCCCGGCACGACGTCTCGTGAAGCGGTCGCGGCGCCTCGCTACGCAATACGGAATACGCAATACGGCGCCTCTCTGCGCCATACGCAATACTCGATACGGCCACCCCGACGCAGCGGAACACGCCTACGCTACCATGCGCATCGCCCAGTTTACCGAGAGCTACCGGCCTGTCATCAACGGAGCGGCGGTGGCGGTGCGCTTGCTCTCCGAGGAGCTCTCGCGGCGGCACGAGGTGCGCGTCTTCGCGCCGCGGTATCCCGGGTTCGCCGATGACGAGGCGGTGCTGCGGTTCCCCTCGTACCGGGTGCCGCACCAGCGCGACTACCCCCTGGCGATCCCCTACTCCCGCCGCCTCCACCGCGCCTTCGCCGGATCGGGGTTCGAGGTGGTGCACACCCACTCGCCCTTCGCGCTGGGGCAGACGGGTCTGCGCTGGGCGCGGCGGCACGGGGTACCGGTGGTGACGACCTATCACACCATCTACGAAAGCTACGCCCACTACGCGCCGTACTTTCCGAAGGCCTGGGTGGCGTCGTTCCTGAGGCGGCTCTCCCGGCTCTACTGCGACCGGTGCGACGTGGTGGCGGCGCCGACCGCCCCGATTCGCGACCTGCTGCTGGAGTACGGGGTGCGCACCCCGATCCACGTAGTGCCGACCGGCCTCCGCTTGCTCCCGCCGGCGCCGCCGGACCCGGCCTTTCCCCGAGGTCGCTACGGCATCCCGCCGGACGCCCCGCTGGCGCTCTATGCCGGCCGGCTGGCGCGGGAGAAGAACCTGGAGCTGCTCTTCGCGGGGTTTGCCCGGGTCGCGCGGGAGCTCCCCGTCGCCTGGCTCCTGGTCTGCGGCAGCGGGCCCGTCGAGGCCGAAACGCGGCGCCTGGCGGCGGCGACCGGCGCCGCGGAGCGGATCGTCTTCACCGGGTTCATCCCCCCGGAGCAGATGCCGCCGGTCTACGCCGCCGCCGACGTCTTCGCCTTCAGCTCCCTCACCGATACGCAGGGGCTGGTGCTGACCGAGGCGAAGGCGGCGGGGCTGCCGGCGGTCGCGGTCGACGCGTACGGTCCCGGACAGGTGGTGGCGCACGGGGAGGACGGGCTGCTCACCGCTCCCGACGTGGAGGCCTGGAGCGACGCGCTGCTGCACGTGCTGCGCGACCCGGCCGTGCGGTCACAGATGCGGAAGCGAGCCCTGGAGCGGGCGCGGGACTTCACGATCGAGGCGACCGCCGCCCGCTACGAGGAGCTCTACGCCGAAGCGAGGGAAAGAGCCGGACGGCGGAAGCGGGACTGAGTGGGAGAGCCGGGGAGTGGAGGAAAACCAGATCCCCCACTCCCCCACTCCCCCCTGCGCCCGCTCCTGCCGCTAGTCCCGGCGGCGGGAGTCGCGCACCAGCTCGATCGCGGTGGCGTTCACCGTCCGGGTGCCGGTGCTGCTGCCGGAGACGCGCACGTCCTGACCGAGGCGGAGGTCGTTCAGCCCGAACTGCTGCCCGCGGCCGCGGAAGTTGGCGCGGTCCACCTTCACCGTCCACACCTCGCCGTCGAAGTCGACGTCGATCTCCCGGTTCCGGCTGTCGAGCCCCACGACCTCACCCACGGCGTTGTTGGTCCAGCCGGCGCGGCCGCCGAAGAGGACCCGCCGCGCGTTGATCGCGTTGAGGCCGGCGCGCTCGCCGACGATCCGCACCCGCTCGCCGGTCTTGAAGTCGCGGAGCCGCGACGCGGTGCCGTTCCGGAGGAAGGTGGTATCCCGGTCGATCGTCACGCGGACGTTCCCGGCGGGAACCGTCACCTGGATGTAGTTGCCCTGGCGGTCGATCTCGCGGATCGTCCCCTCTACCGTGCGGGACTGCCCCCGGACGGGCCGGTCGCGGTCATCGTCCCGGCCGCCGCTGCGCACGAACTGCACCTGGTTGGCGTGGATCCGCTCGGTGCCCTTCAGGTCGCCGAAGATGCGGACGGTGTCCCCGCGAGAGATCGTCCGTCCCGCCGGCACCGCCCCGCGCTGCGCGAAGACGCGGAAGGTCATCCCCTCCACCGCAATCACGAAGGTGTCGCGGTCCACCACCTCCCGGACCCGGCCGTAGGCCTGGACGCGGATGCCTTCTTCGTTCAGGGCGGTCTGGGTATCGCGGGGCAGGATCTGTGCCGCCGCCATCGTAGCCGCCAGCACGGAGCTGAGCGCGGCCAGTACCACAACGTTGCGCCGTTTCATCGTTCTGTTTCTCTTTCTTCAACCCGGCCAGCTGAACCCCGTTCCGGGCTCGCGCCGCGCTGACATATAGACCAGGAATCGGTCCTCAGGTTCCCACGATTGCAGAGCAGGCGAGCAGCCTCACCGGCAGAGCAGCGCTCGCGCTACCGCGCGGGTCGCGTCCGCCACCTCGGAGACCGGCACATCCTTCAACGCGGCGATCCGCTCCGCCACCAGCGGCAGGTAGGCCGGCTCGTTGCGCCGGCCGCGGTGGGGAGTCGGCGCCAGGTAGGGGCAGTCGGTCTCCAGCACCAGCTCCCACAGCGGCGCTTCCACTACCACTTCTGGCAGAGCGCCCGGTTTCTTGTAGGTCAAGACACCGCCGATCCCCAGCAAGAGCCCCAGCTCCCGCGTCCGGCGGGCTTCTTCCACCGTGCCGCTCCAGCAGTGCATGATGCCGCGGAGGCCGGCGCGGGCGAACGGCTCGATCAGGTCGAGCGACGGCGTCACCGATTCCCGCGTGTGCACCACGATCGGCAGTCGCAGCTCCGCGGCGAGAGCGAGCTGTGCCTGCAGCGCCGAGTACTGCGCTTCGCGGGGGGAGAGATCGCGGTAGAAGTCGAGCCCGATCTCCCCGTACGCCACCACCGCGGGGCTCGCCGCCAGCTCCCGCAGCTCCCGCTCCGCCGCGGCCGACCACGACTCCGCGTCGTGCGGGTGGATCCCGACGGCCGCGAAGAGGCCGCGCTCCGGGTCCGCCATCCGCACGGCGGCGCGGCTCGACTCGAGGTCGTACCCGATCAGCAGCAACTCCTCGACCCCGGCGGCGCGGGCGCGGGCCAGCGTCTCCGGCAGGTCCCCGGAGAACTGGACGTGGTTCAGGTGGCAGTGGGTCTCGAAAAAACGCGGCTGGTCCATAGCTGAGAACGCGGAGCCGGGGCCCCCCAATCCGGGCACTCCTCTTCGCACTCGTTATCTTACTCCTACTCGGCGGTCTCTCGACTGGAGTGCTGGTGTCGGGACCCGCGGGCGCGGCCTCGGCTCCTCGCTAATGGCCCCCGGATGATTCTCGAGATATTGTATTTCCAGCCACTCTGCACCATCACCGGAAAGGGGTGACCCAATGCGCCTCCTCATCAGGCTGCTGGCGCTCGCGGTGTGTCTTGCGGCTGTCGGGCTCGTTCAGGTATGGCTTCCGCGGCGCCGCGCGAGCGAGGCATTGATTCCCGCTCTGATGACGGGGGAGCCAGAGAGGGTTCAGGAGCTGCTTCGCGCGGGGGCCGACCCGAACTGGCGAGGCCGGACCGGGGAGCCCGCGCTGGTGCTGGCCGTGCACCATTGCCCTTCGTCGCTGTCGATGCTTCTGGAAGCGGGAGCCGACCCGAACGCTCGCGCGGTCGACGGTACCCCGGTGCTGGTGCTGGCGGCCCGGCATCAGTCGTGGCTCGGGTACCCCTTACTGCGCGCGGGCGCGGACCCGAACAGCGCCGGGCCCGATGGCGAGGCGGTGCTCGCCGTCGCGCTGCAGCGAGCGCCGCACCTGGCGTGGTCGCTCGTAAATTCCGGGGCCGACGTGAACGTGCGCAGCCGCAGAGGGGTTCCCTCGCTCGTTCTGGCACTGCGAGCTCGGGACAGCTCTCTCGCTCTGCGGATGCTGGAGATGGGCGCTGACCCTCGCGCCGCCAGCCCCGACGGGACAACCCCCCTCATGCTGAGCTGCCGCCTGGGGGATCCCCCGATCTGGAGAACGTGGACGCGAAGCAATGGACCCTGGCGACCGGCTTCACTCGCTTCGAGGCTGCTAGACGAGAGGGTAGAGATGAACGTCAGCCACACGAGTGGGCTGAACGCCCTGACGGAGGCAATCCGATCCGGAAACGTTTCGCTCGTGCGGCGGCTGCTCGCGGCAGGAGTAGAGGTGAACCCGGCCGCCAGGGACAGCGGCGCACTCACGCACATGGCGCCGGAGAGAGCGCGGCCCGAGGTTTCACGGCTGCTCCGGCGGGCGGGGGATCGTCGTTAGTAGCGTGCCGGGGGAGGGTTCAGGCTATCGGCTGTCGGACATGGGGGCAGTTCCGACCGACCAGAGTCTTATGAAGCTCTTCCGCTCCCTCGGCTCCCTGAAGCTCCTCCGATCCGGCGCTCTCCTGCTAATCCCGTCCCTCACCGCCGCGGCCGGGGCTGCCGCGGTGCAGCCGCCGCCCGCGCCGGCGGCGCTGCCGGAGGCGCCCGCCAGGGCGGTTTCGCCGGAGGACGCGGTGGTGCTGATCCGCACCAGTAACTCGCTCCGCTCCACCCGCGGCAGCGGCTTTCTGATCGGCGACGGGAGCTGGGTGGTCACCGCGAGCCACGTGGTGTCGGTCGATCTCGGCAAGGGACGACGGGTGAGCGACCAGACCGCCCTCGTCTACGTGCCGTGGACCGGTCGCCCCTACGAGGCGCGGGTGATGGCGCTGGACGGCCCGGCCGACATCGCGCTGCTGAAGCTGCCGCAGAGCGGCTTTCCGGCGCTCCCGCTGGAAGGGCTGGAGGTGACCGACGCCAACGCCGCGCTCGCCGCGCTGAAGGACCGCCCGCTGCGCCTCTTCGGCTTTCCGCTCACCTACGGCGAGGCGACGGTCGCCTCCCTCGCCAGGCCGGAGCAAAACGACAGCAAGATCCGCGAGATCGCGAAGCGGGGCGACACGAGCCTGAGCGTGCTGCAGTCGTGCCCGGACGCGCAGCCGGGGTGGAGCGGCGGGCCAATCGTCAGCCTCGACCGCAACAGCGTGGTGGCGGTCTTCCACTCCCGGTACTACCCGAAGGCGAACGCGGAAGAGAGCTACCCCGCCGGCAGCGTGACGGGACACCTGGCCCAGGTGCTGCGCTCCGCCGGGATCACCGACTTCGCTCCGTTCGTCCGTCCGCCGGCCTCCACGCTGCCGCGCCCGAAGGCGGCCGGGGAGCTGATGGCGCAGGAGATGCGCTCTCTCTCCTGGAGCGCCGCGGGGATGTGGGAGAAGGCGGAGGAGGAGCAGCGCAGCATCGTGGCGCGGGAGCCGTCCGACGCCCTCGCCCGCTGCGAGCTGGGCCGGCTCCTGCTGGTGCAGAAGAAGTACCCGGAGGGCCTGAAAGAGCTGCAGGAAGCGGCCCGGCTGGCGCCGCAGAGCGTGACGGTGAACCTTTACCTCGGGAAGGCCTACCACCTCAACTTCAAGCCGAAGGAAGCGGCGGCGGCGCTCCAGGCGGCGCTGCGCAGCTCCCCCGACGAGGTGGAGCCGCAGCTTGCCCTCGCCGATCTCCACGAAGCGAACCAGCAGCCCGCCGAGGCGGAAGCGGTCCTCCGCGCGGCGCGGGAGAAAGCGCCGCTCCACCCGGGGCTCGTCTTCCGCCTGGGGCAGCTCGTCACTGCCCAGGGGAAGAAGCAAGAGGGCCTGAAGCTGATGGAGGAAGCGGCGGAGCTGGCAAGAGCCGACCCGGCCATCGTCACGATCCCGCTCCACTACGGCCGCGCGCTGGAGGACAATAAGAAGTACCGCGAGGCGGAGTCGCTCTACCGGGTGCTGCTGAAGAACGATCCGGGGAACCCCTCGATCCACTTCGCCCTCACCGTGCTCTACTACCGCACCGGCCGGTTCGAAGACGCCCAGATCCAGCTCAACCAGGGCATCCGCCTGCCGGGCCTCTCCGAGCCGATGCTGCAGAGCTTCCGGCAGCTCCAGGAGCTGATCAACAACCGCGGCGGAGTGGGTCCGCCGAAGTAGAGCGGGTGCGTATTCCGTATCGCGTATTGCGTAGCGGAGGGCTGGGCCCTCGCTGCGGCAAATCCTGCCGGGCGTTTCGCTGTTGAGGAGCGCCTCGCCCGGCACGACGCAAGGTAAAGCGGCGGCAGCGTTCCGCTACGCAATACGGAATACGAAATACGGCATGCGCTCTCCCCTTCCATCCTCCAGCGAGCCGTCCACCAAAGCCGCCGTCGACATCGGCGGGACGTTCACCGACTTCGTCGTCGTGCGCGGCGGGGTCCTCACGATCTACAAGGTGCCGTCGACCCCGGCCGATCCGGCCGAGGCGTTCCTCCGAGGTGCGGCGGAGCTGGAGATCCCGGCCGGGGCCCGGTACGTCCACGGCTCCACCGTCGCCACCAACGCGATCCTGGAGCGGCGGGGCGCGCGGGCGGCGCTGCTCACCTCGGAGGGCTTCCGGGACGTGCTGGAGCTGGGGCGGCAGACCCGCCTGGGGCTCTACGACCTGGAGCCGCGGAAGCACGTGCCGCTGATCCCGCGCGACCGCTGCTTCGAGGTGCCGGAGCGGGTGGACCGGGACGGCGAAGTCGTGGCTCCGCTGGATGAAGCGGCGCTGGAGGCGGCGCTCGACGCCGTCCTCGCCTCCGGGGCGGAATCGCTAGCGGTCTGCTTCCTCTTCAGCTTCGCGCGGCCGGAGCACGAGCGGCGCGCCGGGGAGCGGGCGCGCGCCCGGGGGCTCTCCGTGAGCCTGAGCAGCGAGATCCTGCCGGAGTACCGCGAGTACGAGCGAGCCAGCACCACCGCGGCGAACGCCTACGTGGCCCCGCTGATGGACCGCTACCTCGGCAGCCTCGACCGCCGCCTGCGGGAGCGGGGCCGGGAGCGGCTGCAGGTGATGCAGTCGAACGGCGGCATCATCTCGGTCGACCAGGCGCGCCAGGAAGCGGTTCGGACGGTGCTCTCCGGACCGGCGGGCGGCGTGGTCGGCGCGTGGCGGGTCGGCGCCGCCGCGGGCTACCCGCGGCTGGTGACGTTCGACATGGGCGGCACCTCCACCGACGTCTCGCTGATCGACGGGGAGCCGACCGGCTCCGCGGAGGGCGGAGTGATCTCCGACCTGCCGATCCGGGTGCCGATGCTCGACATCCACACCGTCGGGGCCGGCGGCGGGTCGATCGCGCGGGTCGATCCGGAAGGCGGCCTGCGCGTGGGACCGGAGAGCGCCGGCGCCGACCCGGGCCCCGCCGCCTACGGCCGCGGGATGCTCGCCACCGTCACCGACGCCAACCTGGTGCTCGGGCGGCTGCCGGAGGACCAGTTCCTCGGCGGGCGGATGCACCTCGACCCGAACCGCTCCCGTGCTGCCCTGGAGCCGCTGGCGCGCCAGCTCGGCCTGGGGCTGGAGGAGCTGGCGGAGGGGATCGTCCGCGTCGCCGACGTGCAGATGGCGCGGGCGCTGCGGCGGGTCTCGGTGGAGCGGGGGCACGACCCCCGCCGCTTCGCGCTCCTCGCCTTCGGCGGCGGCGGCCCGCTGCATGCCTGCGCCCTCGCGGACGAGACCGGCATCCCGGAAGTGCTGGTGCCCCGGTACCCGGGCATCCTCTCCGCGCTCGGGATGCTGCTCAGCGATCTTCTGAAGGAGTACTCTCGCACGGTGATGCGGCCGGCGGACGAGACCCTGCCGGAGCTGGAGTCGCTCTTTGCCGAGCTGGAGGCGCTCGCGCTGGCAGAGCTGGCGGCGGAAGGCACGGCGCCGGCGCGCATCCGGCTGTCGCGCCACCTCGACGCCCGCTTCCGCGGCCAGAGCTACGAGCTGACGATCTCCGGGGAGACGCTCGACCCCGCGCAGGTGACTCGCGGCCTGCGAGAGGCGCACACGCGGCGCTACGGCTTTGCGCCGGAGAACGGCGCGGCAGAGGTGGTGAACGTGCGACTGCGGGCAATCGGCCTTACGGAGAAGCCGCAGCTCCCTACCGCCATCGTGGAAGAGCTGCGAGAGCCGCAGCCGGTGGGCCGGCGAAGGGTGTGGCTCGACGGCGCCTGGGGCGAGTGCCCGGTCTACGCGCGCGCCGGGCTGGCTCCGGGGCACCGCTGGCGGGGACCGGCACTGGTGACGCAGGAAGACACCACCACCTGGATCCCACCCGGCCGATACGCCGTGGTAGACGGTGGTTACAATATCTTGATCCGCCGCTGAGGCAAGTTAGACTGGCGCTGAGGACCCATTCGGACCATCTCTAAGGAAGAAGATGGAAGGGTTTCGGCGCCTGATACGTCTTAGGGGAGGACACCTGGGGCTTTTGCGGCTCCAGAGTCGGCCGCCGGCCCCCGGATCGAACGAATAACGCCCGCGATGCAGTCGCCCCCCACCGCCGCAGAACAGGAGCAGGTGCGGACGGCGCGGTCCACCACCGCGTCGCCGCGCATCGTCGCGCCGGTGGTGACGCTCTCGCTCATCGCGGTGAACCTGCTGATGGCGCTCGGGCAGCTCGCCGCCACCGGCTTCCAGCTCCGGCCGGAGGAGATCGGCAACGCTCCCGTCAACTGGGCGCTCGGCGTCAAGCTGCCCTCACTGGTCCAATACGGCGAGTACTGGCGCCTGGTGACCGCCAACTTCCTGCACCACTCGTGGGGACACCTGGCGACCAACATGCTCGGGATTTACCTGCTGGGACGCCTGGTCGAGGCGTTCTACGGGCATGCCCGCCTGCTGGTGATCTTCGTGCTCTCCGCGATGACCGGCGCCGTCGCCAGCTACCTGCTCACTCCGAACGAGAGTCTCGGCGCCTCCACCGGCCTGATGGGGCTCCTGGGGGCGCTGATCGCCCACAACGCTCGCTACCGGCGGTACTTGCCGGAGCGGGTGAACGGCATGCTCTGGTTCCTGATCGCAGTGCTGCTGCTGCAGCTGGCGATCGATACCTCCCGACTGGTGAACAGCGACGGCTGGGGCCACTTCGGCGGCGCGGTGGGCGGCGCGATCATGGCGCTGCTGCTGGAAAGCCGCATCGCCGGGCCGCTGCAGTCGGAGCGGGACTGGCTGCCGCTCCCCACCGCCCTCGCCACCGCCATCGCGGTGCTCGCGTACGGCGCCTTCGGGCTGGCGAGCAGCCTTCCCAACGAGCTCGACCTGCTCCGCGCCGGCCGCGCGCGCAGCGGCAGCGGCATCACCCAGAACCTGAAGCTGGTGGTGGAGCAGCGGCCCTACTTCGTGGAGGCGCGGATCTTCCTGGCACGGGTGCTGGAGCGCATGCAGCGCCACGAAGAAGCGGCGCGGCAGTACGAGCAGGTGCTGGAGCAAGGCCGCGCTAACCGCAGCCTCTACAACCAGGTGGAGGTGCTGGCGTCCAAGTTCTGGCTGGAGGCGAACCTCGCCTACGAGGCGGAGCGCTGGGAAGAGGCGCTCGATCACTATGCCCGCGCGGCGCGACTGACGCAGGACCGGGATTTGCTGGCCCAGGCGCACAACAGCATTGCGTGGATGCTGGCCGACAAGCTCCAGCGCGACTACCCGCGAGCGGAGCGGCACGCGCTGCTGGCGTTGAAAGCCCGCCCGAACGACCCGGCCATCACCGACACCCTGGCCTGGACCTACTACCGCCAGGGACGGCTGGAAGAGGCGCTCCGCACCCAGAAGCGGGCGGTCGGGCTGTGGGAGCAGCTCCCGGCGCAGCCAGGGCGGATGGAATACCGCCGGATCATGGGGGAGCTCACCTACCATCTCGGCGCCATTTACGAGGCGATGCAGCGGCCCGACGAAGCCCGCGCCTACTACGAGCGCGCGCTGGAGCACCGGCCGGTCTATCCGGAAGCCCTGGAAGGCCTCCACCGCCTGCAGCAGGCCCACCCGGCCCCCACCGCCCCGCCCCCGGACCCCGCCGCCCGCACCGGCCTGCTCTCCTGATCTCCGCCCCCGGGACTCACCGCAGAGCCGCAAAGGACACGGAGAGGAACCGAACGGGAATTCACCGCCGAGCCGCAGAGCGCGCGGAGAGAACCGGAACCAGAGGGAGGGGCCTGTTCCGCCTCACGGGTCCCGGACTGCAACCCCGAAGGTTTTCTCCCTACTGGTTCATTGCTTGGCGTTCTTGGCGCTCTTGCCGGTAAACCCGGTTCGGATCCTGGTTCGGGTTCTCTCCGCGTTCTCCGCGTCTCTGCGGTGAATCCGGTTCGGGAAGGACCCCTATTCCGCTCCCACCTCCGCCAGCTCGCGCTCCCGCTGGCGGACCACCTCCTCTTGCTCCTGCGCCTCTTCCAGGCGGGCCTGCAGGTTCCAGAGCTTGGCGTAAAGACCGCCATGGGCGAGGAGCTCGTCGTGGGTGCCGGCTTCGGCGATGTGCCCGTGCTCCAGCACGTAGATCACGTCGCTGTCCACGATGGTGGAGAGCCGGTGCGCGATGACGATCGTGGTGCGGCCGCGGGCGAGCTGGTCCAGGGAGGCCTGGATGATCTTCTCGCTGTGGGAGTCGAGGTTGGAGGTCGCCTCGTCAAAGACCAGGATCTTCGGGTCGCGGACCACGGCCCGCGCGATGGCGACCCGCTGCTTCTCCCCGCCGGAGAGCTTCAGGCCGCGCTCGCCGACCACCGACTCGTAGCCTTCCGGAAGGCGCTGGATGAAGTCGTGGATGTTCGCCAGCCGGCAGGCGGCTTCGATCTCCGCCTGGGTGGCGTCCGGCTTGCCGAAGCGGATGTTGGCGGCAATCGTGTCGTTGAAGAGCACCGGCTCCTGCGGCACGATGGCGAAGACTTCCCGCCGCGTCTCCGCGGAGAGGTCGCGCAGGTCGACCCCGTCGATCCGGATCCGTCCTTCCGACGGATCGTGGAAGCGGAAGAGGAGCTTGACGAGCGTCGACTTCCCCGCGCCGGAGGGGCCGACCACCGCCACGCGCGCGCCGGGCGGGATCGCCAGGTCGAGCCCCTGCAGCACGCCCGCGCGGCCCGCGTAGTTGAAGGTGACCTCCTCGAAGCGCACCTCGCCGCGCGGCTGCGGCAGCGGCACCGGGCGCGCCGGCTCCTGCACCGTGATCGGGTTGTTGAAGATGCGGCCCATCTCGTCCAGGTCCGCGATGCCGTCCTTGATGCCGCGGTAGATCATGCCCAGCACGCCGATCGGTGTGGAGAGGCGCACCACGTAGGTGGTGAGCAGCACGAGGTCGCCGATCGTGAGCAGCCCGGCGGCGGCCTGCCGGATGGCGAGGTAGAGGATCGAGCCGAGCCCGACCAGGATGATCGCGCCCTGCCCCGCCGAGATCGCGGAGTAGAGGCGGTTGGAGAGCACGGAGAGGTCGTACCAGCGGCGGATCCCCTCGCCGAAGCGGTCCATCCGCAGCCGCTCGTTATTGAAGTACTTGACCGTCTCAATGTTGGTGATGCTGTCGATCTGGACGCCGCTCGCCTCGTCGTCGGCGATGTTCGCGTTGAGGCGGAAGATCTGGCGCTTCTCCGTGGTCCAAATCGTGAAAGCGGTGTAGACCACCACCGTCGCCAGCGTGATCAGGCCGTAGCTGCCCGGATAGAGCTTGAGGAGCAGGGCGGAGACGAAGACGAGCTCCACCAGCACCGGCAGGATGTTCATCACCAGGAAGTCGAGGATCCAGGTGATGGAGCGGGTGCCGCGGCCGATCTTCCGGGCGAGTGCGCCGGTCTTCTGCTCCGCGTGGTAGGAGACCGGGAGCCGGAGCAGGTAGTCGAACACCGTCTCGCCGACCCGCCGCCCCACCCCGATCTGCACCGGCGCGAAGATCCAGTCGCGTGCGAACTCGCCGATGATCGTGATCACCCGCAGGCCGAAGTAGAACCAGACGGCATTCATGATGACGGAGAGCGGGTCTCGGGCGCCGATGCCGTCGATCACCTTCTTCAGGTAGAGCGGGTCCGCCGTCGCCGCCGCCCGCGCCAGGGCGAGGAAGAGGAGCGTCGCCGCGATGCGCGGGCCGTAGCCGCGGAAGCACGCCCAGAGATAGCTCCAGTCGGTCTTCCCCGTCGCGCCCGGCCGCCCGTTCACCCGCTCTTCTGCCGCCGCCATACCGTCTCCCCACGCCTGCGCGCTTGCTGCACTGCCCGTCCGGCAGTCGACCGGGGTTCAGTATAACGCTGCGGCTGACGGATGTTCGAGGCTCTCGCGGTGATTCAGGCTATCGATACGGACGCGTGCTGCATCGAACTATTGCGTATTCCGTATTGCGTAGCGGAGAGCCGGGAGCGCTCGGCGAGAACATCGTGCCGGGCGAAAGGCAGCTCCAAGTGCCTCGCTCGGCACGACGTACTGGTGACGTGGGAAAGGCCTGCCGCTACGCAATACGGAATACGGAATACCAGCCGCCCGGCACGACGTCAGGTAAAGCGGGACCAGCGCTCCGCTACGCAATACGCGATACGCAATACGCCATAATAGCTCTTGAGATGATGGACCCCAAAAAGCTCCTGGAGAAGCTCCCGCGGTTCGACCGGGACAAGCCGTTCCGATTCCTGGGCCGGCGCGTGGTGCAGGCGATGGCGGAGGCGGCGACCGCCAACCTGGTGCTGGGCCAGCGCACCGCGCCCGGACAGTACCTGGTGGTGCGGCTGCTGCCGGACGCCGACACGCGCGACACCTGGGAGCAGCAGTTCGCGGAGAGCCGCCCCGCCCTGGTCCAGGAGCTGGAGCGAGAAAGCCAGGCGCGCGACATCAAGCCGCGCTCCGCCCTGGCGATCGACCTGGTCGCCATGACCGACGCCGAGGCGGAGCGCGGGGAGGCGGAGCGGGCGCTCTCCACCGTGCTGGAGGGCGACGACCTCACCGCCGCCCTGGCGCAGCTCCGGGAAGAGCGGGAGGTGATCCTGCCGCGCCGGGTCCGGACGCTGCTGCTGGAGAGCGAGCCGAAGGAGGCGCAGGCCTACGTCGACCACCGCCCGGTCGGAGTCACGCCGTGCCGGGTGGAGGACATCGGCGAAGGGGAGCACGTCATCACCCTCTCCCGTCCCGGGTTCCTGCTCCACGAGGAAACCTACCGCGTGGAGCCGGGCCGGCCGGGACAGAAGCTGGTCTACCGGGCGCGCCTGCAGCCGGAGCCGGACATGGGGGTGCTGGAGGTGAAAAGCTTCCCGCCCGGCGCCCAGGTGACGGTGGGAGCCGAGACCCGCGTGGCGCCCGCGCGCCTGCGCCTGCCGGCCGGACCGCTGGAGGTGCGGGTCGAGATGGAGGAGTACGAGCCGCAGACGCTGCAGGTGGAGCTTCCGCCTTCCGGCGAGGAGCGCCCGCACCGGCTGCAGGTGCGCCTCCGCTACCAGGGGCCGCAGAAGGACGAGATCGCGGCGCGGCTCATCATCTACAAGCCGGGCACCTTCGCCCCCGCACCCGTGCCGGAGCGGCCGGAGCGGCCGGAGAACCGGATCAGCAGCTTCTTCCGGGATGTGGACGAGGACCTCGACCGCACGCAGGAATGGGACCTCTCGCCCGCGGAGCCGGCGCCCAGTCCGGAGCCGGAAGTGCTGGCGGAGCGGCCGCTGCGCCGCGGGGTGATCCTGATCGGCCGGGAGGATCCCCGCGCGGAGCTGGTCCCGGACATCCGCCTCTTCGACGCGGAGAACAGCGTCTCCCGCGGCTGCCACGCCTGGCTCTGGATCTACGCGGACAAGTCGACCGGCGCCACCTACAACACGCTCCTGATCGGCAACAACAGCCCCGCCGGGATCCGGGTGGACGGGCAGCTCGTGATGGAGACCCGCCGCCTCTCCGAGGATTCCGAGATCGAGATCGGCAACTTCCGCATGCGGGTGGTGAAGGAGGTGCCGGAGGCATGGGTGGAGATCGACCTGTAAATCGCCGGCGGGTGCTGAAGGGAGCGCTCGCCACCGGCTTCGCCGCGGCCGTGCCGCGCCTGGCCTCCGCCGCGCCGGAGCCCCGCCGCCGGCCGGAGCTGATCCGGGAGGAGAACGCCCGCCAGGGTACCCGCGACTGGCTCCTCACCCGCACCGGGATCGACCCGAAAACCCGCTACCGCTGTCCCTGGATCGAGGGCTACTGCTCCCGCGCTTCCGTCGCGGCGGGCGAGACGCTGGAGATCATGGTCAGCGCCAACCCCGCCTCCCCCTTCCGGATCGACGTCTACCGGCTGGGCTACTACGGCGGCACCGGAGCGCGTCACCTGGAGACGCTCGGCCCCTTCAAGGGAGAGCCGCAGCCGGACCCGCCGGAGGGGGAAGGGCGCCTCCGGGAGTGCGCCTGGGAGCCCGCCGTGCGGCTGCGGATTCCGGAGGAGTGGCCGAGCGGCGTCTACCTCGGCAAGCTCACCGCGGAACGGGAGGGCTGGCAGAGCTACGTGATTTGGATCGTGCGGGACCACCGCCCGGCCGACTTCCTCTTCCAGTGCAGCACCAACACCTGGCACGCCTACAACCGCTGGCCGAGCCAGTTCTCCCTCTACGACGACGGCAAGAAGGAATGGTACTGGGGACCGGACGTGCGGATCAGCTACGACCGCCCCTACGGCAAGTACTGCCAGATCTTCGACGCGCCGCTCTCCACCGGCTCCGGGGAGTTCCTGCTCTGGGAATTCCCGCTCGCCTACTGGATGGAGCAGCAGGGCTACGACGTCTCCTACATCACCAACGTGGAGACGCACGCGGAGCCGGAGACGCTGCTGCGCGGTCGCGCCTTCCTCTCCGTGGGACACGACGAGTACTGGTCGCGGGAGATGTACCGCAACGTGAAGCGCGCGCTGGATGCCGGGGTGCACGGCGGCTTCCTCTGCGGGAACAGCGTCTACGGAATCACCCCGATGAGCCCCAGCAGCAAAGGGGTGCCGCACCGCACCCTCACGCGCACCGGCATCTTCGGGCCGATGGACCCGCGCTACGTGCCCGGCTGGCCGGAGATGGAGCGCTTTACGGAGAACGGACCGAACGAAGCCCTGCTGATGGGCGCCCGCAGCGTGTGGCCCACAACGGGCGGAGGGCCCTGGGTCTGCTCGAAGGAAGACCACTGGCTCTTCGAAGGCACCGGGATGAAGAACGGCGACGGCATTCCGGGGCTGGTCGGCTGGGAGTTCCACGGCGCGCCGGCCGAGCTGCCGGGGCTGGAAGTGGTGAGCACCGGGAAGACGAGCGGCGGACGGGAAGACGGGACGTACACCAGCGTGCTCTTCCCCGGCGCGAAGGGCAACCTGATCTTCAACGCCGCCACGATCTGGTGGGGCGACGGGCTCTCCGAGCCGCCCGGCTACGTGCGTCCGAAAGTCTACACCGAGCCGAAAGGGCCGGACCCGCGGGTCCAGCGGATTACGCGCAATCTCTTCGAGCGGTTCCGCGGTTGAGAGCGACCGGGAGCGGCGCTCACCGCCGCTCCCGTGGTCCCGCTCCGGATTACGAGGCGGAGGCGACCATGGCCCGGACCGCCTCTGGGTGGGGGTGTGCCACCGGTCCGCGGCTGTGCTGCTGCAGCGCGTGATCCGGTTCCGGCTTCTCCGGCGCTGCGTGGTGCGCCGCTACCGGCCGGCGCACGGTCGGCACCGTCTCGTAGACGAGCGCCTTGGTCCGATCCACCTCCAGGTTCGCCCGGCCGAGGATGGCGCTGATCGGGATCGGTCCGAAGGTGCGGCTGTCCTCCGAGTTGTGGATGTTGTCGCCCACCACGAAGACGGAGTCTTCCGGGATCGTGGTCTCGCAGACCCGGATCGCGCTGATGCCGCCCTCGTACCGCCGCCGCATCTCATCCTCGCGGTTCTCGCGGATCGCCGCCAGCCACTCGCCGCCGACTTCCAGATAGCTCAGCTTCTCGCCGGGCCCGCGGTAGACCCGCTTGATGTAGGTCTCGCCACCCAGCCGGAAGACCACCACCTCGCCGCGCTGCGGCTTGTGGGTCTGGTAGTAGAGCCGGTCCACCAGGAGCACCTGTCCGTTGTCGAGGGTCGGCTTCATCGATTCGCCGAGCACCACCGTGGGGCTGAACAGGTTGCCGAAACCGTAGATCGCCGCGGCGACCACGCCGAGCGCGAGCAGTCTTCGCTGCCGGGTCATTCCAGGTTCCTCTTTTACCAATCGTCCGGGTGACTTGCTGATTATCTGCGAGACCGGTCCGCATCTTGAGGCCGGGGAGCCCGCCTGTGAGCGAGACCACACGACCCCCGTGCTATAATCCCCCTGCTCACCCGCTTTTCGGGAGATGAAGCCGGTCTCTCTTCGAACAGCTCTTACCCATCCCCGGTCATGCTTAACGCGTCCTTAGGATCGAAGTTGCGGAGAATCCGCTTGCTGGCCATGGATGTCGACGGCGTGCTGACCGACGGCCGCATCGGCTGGGCGGCCGACGCGGCGGGCGCGCTCACGGAGCTAAAGAGCTTCAACGTAAAGGACGGCCTGGGGATCAGCGTGGCGCTGGCGGCCGGACTCCACGTGGCGTGGATCACCGGCCGTCTCTCCCCCATCGTGGAGCGGCGCGCCCGCGAGCTGAACGTCACCGAAGTCGTCCAGTGGGCGCGGAACAAGCGGACCGCCCTGGAGGAGCTCCGCGGCCGCCTCGGCCTGGGACGGGACGAAGTGCTCTACCTCGGCGACGACCTGAACGACCTCCCCGCCTTCGACGCCGCCGGGGTCCGCGTGGCGGTCGCCGACGCCGTCGCCGACGTGCGCCGCAGCGCCGACTGGATTACCAAGACCCCCGGCGGGCACGGGGCCGTGCGCGAGGTGGTGGAGGAGCTGCTGCAGTCCCGCGGCGAGTGGGAGCCGGCGGTGCAGGCGTTCCTCGCCCGCCTGGAGGAGGAGCAGCACCGCACGCCGCCGGGCACCGCCCCCGCGCAGTGAACTGCGGGCTAGGGTCTAGGGTCTAGGGTCTTGGGTCCAGGGATTAGGGGCCGGACCGAGCTGGACGGCGAATTCGCCTTTCATCCGTCCAGCTCGGCCAGCACCGCCCGGGTGTGGGTCGCCACTTCCGGCGCGGCGTGCGCCAGTCGCTCCCGGAGAGCGCGCAGGTCGTCCGGCGTGTCGACGTCTCTCCATGGTGGAAGCAGCCGCACGCGCAGCCCGGCCGCAGCGGCGCGACTAAGCGTGAGCGCCAGGACCTCCGGGCCGCTCCACGGGATGTCGCGGAACAGCTCCGGATGCGGACCCCGGGCCGCGATCAGGTAGTAGCCGCCGTCGTCCGCGGGGCCGAGCACCACTTCTGCCTCGCCCTCTTCCAGCAGCCGGAACGCCGCCTCGAGCCGCTCGGGTGAGAGGTCGGGGCTGTCACCCCCAACCACCACCGTCGGGAGTCCGGTCTCGTCGAACACGCGAAGCAGCCGGGTGCCGAGGTCGCCGTCCGCTTGAGGCTGGAGTGAGACGGGAAGTCCCTCCGCGAGAGGGAGCATTTGCTCGCGAGCGGCCGCCGGGGAGTAGCAGAGCCACGCCTCACGGTGAGGTAAGCGGGAGAAGGCGGCCAGCTCGTCCCGCAGGAAGGCAGCCGCCAGGGCAGCGGCGAACGCGGGGGCAAGCGGGGGAGAGAGGCGGGTCTTGACGGCGCCCGCGACCGGGGCCTTCGCCATCACGACCAGCCGGCGGCGGGGCACCGGCAGGGTTATTCCTGCTCGATGCGGGCGAAGCGAAGGAACGGCGCCTCGCCGGGACCGGGCATCGCGTCGAAGAGGGCGCCGACGAAGCCTTCCGCGGCGGCCTGCCGCGCGCCGCGCCCGAACTCCTTGCGGTTGCGGGAGAAGAGCTGCGGATGCAGGCCCGCCTCGCGCGCGTCATCACAGCCGGCGATGTACGAGTGAACCGCGTCGAGTGAGGTGAAGAGCAGCAGGCACTCGCCGAGCGAGATCTCCGCGCTCCGCCACTCATCGCGGTGCGTCTGTACTCCCCAGAGGCAGTGGGCGAAGATGGAAGACGGGATGCAACGTGTCGTCTGCATGAGAACGATCCTTCCGCGCGTGAGGCCCGTCATTGCGCCCCAGCGGCGAGGATAGGCAGATTATATCCTTCCGCAGGAGCCTGCCGTCAGGCGATTGGACCAGGATGATACTGAACTCGATCGCCCGCCTTGCCGCTTTCCAGGGCAGAGACCAGGAGGCAGTTCGGGGACATCCGGTTCCGCCTCCCGGTCGCAAAGCCACTACCGCCGTCCCGGCATCTCCTCCGGCGGGGGCGCCTCGCCCAGCTCCACCGTTACCGTGCGCTGACCCTCGCGGGAGCGCACCGTGAGCTGGAACCGGTCGCCCGGCATCTTGTTCCGCAGCGCCTGCCGGAGATCGCCAGCGTCTTTGATCTCCCGGTCGCCCGCCCGCACGATGATATCCTCCGACCGCAGGCCCGCGCGCTCCGCAGGACCGCCCGGCTGGACGTCCGCGATGATCGCGCCCTGCTTTACGGGAAGGTTGTACTGCTCGGCGATCTGCTCCGTGAGCAGGGTGTAAGTGAGGCCCAGCCACGGCCGGATCACCCGCCCGTGCTGCAGGATGTCCTGGAGCACCTCCCGGGCCGTGTCGATCGGCACCGCAAAGCCGAGGCCGCCGCCGCCGTACGGGGGCGAGACGACCGCGGTGTTGATCCCGATCACCTGGCCCTGGCTGTTCACCAGCGGCCCCCCGGAGTTGCCGGGGTTGATCGAGGCGTCGGTCTGGACCATGTTGTCGAGCAGGCTGCCCTCACCCGGCAGCGTACGGTTCAGGGCGGAGACGATTCCCGCGGTCACCGTCCGCTCCAGCCCCAGCGGGTTCCCGATGGCGACCGCCAGCTGGCCCACGCGGAGGTCGTCCGAGCTGCCGAGCTCGGCCGCGGGGAGATCGCTTCCGGGGATCTTTACCACGGCGATGTCGACGGAGGGGTCCTGTCCCAGCACCGCTCCGTTCACTTCTCGACCGGTTGCCAGCGTCACCGTCACCCGCTCTTGCCCCCGGACCACGTGGCTGTTGGTAAGCACGTAGCCGTTCTTAGTGACGATCAGCCCGGAGCCCATGCCGCGTTTATCGAGCGGCTGAATACTGACCACGGAGGGCGTCACCTCCTGTGCCACTTCGACGATGCCGCCCTCTGCCTGCGTGCCGCCGAAGCTGGGAGGCGTCGCCCCGTCCTGCGCCGCCCCGGTCCGGCTCTCCGGCCAGACCGGCGGCTCCATGTTCCGCGGCGCGGGCGTGGTTACCCCGGCCCGCGGGCGGTTTTCCCGGCTCTGCATGTACGCGGGAATGGTAGCGCACCCGGCGAGGCTCGCCGCTCCCAGCGCCGCCGCTGCCAGTCCCAAACCCCTCACTACGCGCTGTCTCATACTCCCTCCCGGTCCGCAACGCCGTCTCACCGCCCCGATTTACCCGGCCGCTCTCCGGCTCGAAACGGCGGCGCCTGAAGCAGCGCTTACCGGGGAATGATCTTCCTGGGGAGGGAACGCTCTCGCGCCTCCGGCGGCGGGAACTACTCCGGAAAGCGGTCCGTCTAACGACCAGAAACCAGGCTGACGCGCCATGCCCCCCGTCTACATCGTCTGCCATCTCCTGCTCGCGGGACTCTGCGCGGTCGCGGCGCTGCGCCTGCCGCCGCACTCCGCGGCTCGTCGCCTGGCCGGAACGGTGCTCGTGCTCCTCACCACCGCCGGCCTCTTCGCGGAGCGGAGCGCGCACTGGACTGCCGGTGTGATGGCGCTGCGCTGGCCGGACGCGGTCTTTTTCACCAATCTCTCCCTGCCGCTTTCGGCCGTGCTGGTGGCGCTCCTGGCGCAGGCGGCGCGAGACCGCGGGTCACGGGTCCGAGCCGCCGTCCTGGGGGTCGGGCTGGTGGGGGTATCGCTCTGGAGCTATACCTGGTACTTCGCGCCGCTGCCGGACGGCCTGCACGGGGAGGTCGACGGCCGCGGCTTCTGCCCCCAGACCAGCTCCGATAGCTGCAGCGCCGCCGCGGCGACGATGCTGCTCGACCGGCACGGGGTTCCGTCCAACGAAGCGGAGATGGCGCAGCTCTGCCTCACTCGCTCCGGCCGGGGCACCACTCCGCTCGGCATGTTTCGCGGCCTCACCATCGCCGGAGGGGAGGCCGCGCTGCGACCGCGTCTGGTGCGCTTCGACCCGGAGACGCGGCTGCGCCAGCTGCGGCAGCCGGCGCTGGTCGGCGTAGGGCTGGCCCGCAACGCGCCCGCGGATCTGGTCGCCCGCATGGAGCAGTACGGCTGGGCTCCCGGCCTGCGCCACACGATCCTCGTCGAGCGCACCGACCCGGCGGGAGAGTGGATCGAAGTCTCCGATCCCACCAACGGCCCGGAGCGCTGGCCGACCCGGGACCTGGAGCACCTGTGGGACGGCTACGCGCTGATCCTGGAGCCCAACTAGCCGCCGCAGTGGCAACTGGCAGCCAGGACTGGTCGGGGAGAGGTTATGGGTGGGAGTAGGAGTAGCTGCACACGCAGGGCGCACCCTGACGCGCACAGACCTACACCCTACCCCCTAAACCCTAGACCCTTCATCCTAGCGAAGCGGGGTGAGCTCGACCTTGCGGAAGTAGATCTCCGCGCCCTCGGACTGGAAGATGATCTTGCCCTTGGTCAGGCTCGACTTCGTGCCCTTGTTGACCACCTTGCCGTTCACGATGTTGGTGATCGAGTCGCCGTCGCAGATCACTTCCACGCGGGTCCACTCTCCGTAAGGGCTCTCTACGTCCTGTTTGCCGCGGAAGCCGAGCACGTCCCGCCATTCCGGATCGCGCCCGTACCAGTTGATGCGGCCGCCCTGGAACTCGCGCGCCGGCGCGGTCGGGTCGTAGATCGTCTCCCCGTCCCGGTCCTTGGACGCGGTGACGGTGAGCTTCGGCACGATCTGGTTGCCGTCCTTATCGTGGCCGCCCACCAGGATGAAGTCCCCGGTCCCGCCCTCGATGATCTGGCACTCCTGGGAGAGCATCCAGGGACCGTTGAAGTCCTTGCTGGTATTCCCGTCCGGCCCCTGGCAGTGCAGCAGGATGCCGCTGTCCCGCGTGGCGTTCTTGCGGCCGCCCCAGGTAGCGGGACCCCAGCGGTATTCCGTCACCAGGTGGTAGTTCTCGTACGGCTCCTTGGTGATGAAGGCGCCGAAGTGCTGGCCGCTCACCCGGATGGCGGGGGCGCCGTCGACCTGGTCGACCACGCTGAAGACGCGGTCCGGGTCCGAGTACTTGTGGCCCACCAGCCAGGTGTAGAAGTTGGTGAGATCTTTGCCGTTGAAGAGCTGGATCGTGTCGCGCTTCTGCGCGGCGGCGGGGGCGACGGCGGTGAGCGCCGCGGCCACGGCCAGGGCGAGCCCGGCGCCGATCCACCGGCGGGGAGTGCGGTTCATGGGAGCGTTCGTCCTGCGGGGAAAGCGGGGCCGACCATTCGACTCCGCTACTGAGTTCCCGATGTCGGGCTGCGGCTTTGCGGAGGTGAGTGGGGGAAAGGGAGAGCGAGCGAGCGGGAGAAGCCTTTCGCGTGGAGGTTTCTCCCACTCTCCAATTCGCCCACTCACCCACTCTGGGGCACCGGGAGAGGATTGCAGCCTGACGATCTACAGGGAAGTTCGCGTTCCCGCGCGCTGCTTCCTACTCGGATCAGGCAAGCCCTTTCAGGAGCGCTACCACCGCTTCCACCTGGCGGCGCACCTCCTCCGGCTGGATCTGCGGCACCAGCTCTTCCAGCGCCTTGGAGGCAGCGTAGACCCCGTCGCGGACACGGTCGCCGCTGGCTCCGGGCGCCGGCTCGTCCGCGGAGCCCCAGAACGGGCTGTACGGCATGTCGCCGCGCTCCTGGGCGTTGTCCTCCGCGCGGCGGAGCAGCTCGCGGACCTGCCGCTCGTCCACTCCCCCACCGGCGCGCTCGATCTCCTCGTCGACGGCGCGGGTCCGCTCGAACGCCTCCGTGTCGCCGCCCTTGAGCGGGCTCTCCCACTCCCGCTCCCAGGGACGGGAGCCGCCGCTCTCTTCCACGAACGGATCGTCGCTGTTGGTGGTCGGCCCCGCCTCGATCGGCGCCACCGCCGGCGGGGTGGTGGGGTTGGCGGCTTTGGGGCGGGCCTTCGGATCGTTCAGGAGCCGGTTCAGCTCCGCGGAGGGGGTGGCCGGGTCGAGCATGCGGTCGACCAGCAGCTTCAGCTCCGCCCCGGTGAGCGGGTACGGCTGGCCGTCATCGTCGACCTTGCTCACCACCGCTTCCAGGAGACGCTCCCGCTGCTCCGGCCCCACGCGGTAGAGCGCGCGGACGTGCGCGGAGTTGATCACCTGGACGGTGGAGCCGAGCTTCTCCGAGAGCATCTCGTTGTACTGGTGCTCGCGGAGCGCCAGCGTCACCGCGCTCGGGCTCATCCCGAGCAGCCGCGCCACTTCTTCCCGCAGCTTGCCGTACTGGCTCACCAGCGCCACCGCCAGCGTGTTCCGCTCCGCGCGGGTCAGCGGCTGTCCGTGCGCCGCGTTCGCTACGCCCGCCTGCAGGCGGAGGTCCTCATCCGGAATCGGCTCCTCGTTCACCAGGAGCTGCTCCATCCCCAGGCGGATGGCGGCCTCCACGCGGTGGTAGCCGTCGATCACCACGTTGGTCTTCGCCTGGATCCGCGGAGGGGGCAGCGAGGGGAACGATTCCATGTATCGGATGACGGTCTCCTCGCAGAGACGCGCCCGGGGACTCAACTCGGGGAGCAGCACGAGGTCGGCGATCGGGACGACGCGCTGAGCGGGGACGGACATCGGGGAACTACCTCCTGAGCGCCGGCAACGAGTTCCGGCAAGACACCGAAACCATTATCGGCTGCCGCCCCGCCGCGCGAACAGGCGTTCCGTATCCGAACGAGCGGACGCTTCCCGAGCAAGCCCGCCGGGGGAACCATACGCAGGCCGGCCGGCGCGAGTCGCCCCGGCTCCACCTACCGCCACTCCGTGCGCGCGCCGGGGGTCCCCTCGCGCCCTCAAGTGCGTCCGTACCGGCAGCTACATGCTGATCTCGGAGCGGCCGGTCTCGTCCAGGTGGAGGTCGCCGCGGCCCGGGTGCGGGTTGACGGTGAGCACCACGGCGCCGTCCGGGGACTCGATCTGGAGCGCGTCCCAGCCGACCGGGCCGGTCTTCCGCACCCAGATGGCGGTGGGGCGGCTCACCACGTGCCGGAACGACGCGGGGGAGCTGCCCACGGTATCGCCGCACTCGATGATGAGCTGGTCGACGCCGGCTTCCTCATCCAGCGTCACCGCCAGCAGCGGCTCCTCCTCGGAAAGGATCTGCGCCCCGGTCTCCGGCGCGCCCAGGATCTCCACCCGCACGGTGGTCTCGGCGTTCATCTCCGTGAACTGGTCCAGAAACTGTTCCCAGTCGCCTCGGGGAACGACTTCCGTCGTCGTCTGCGGCGTGTTCTCCGGCATGGCCATGGCTTTCCTCCGCTGCGGGGATCACTGCTAGCCCGGATCATTCACGAGGCCCGGGAGGAGTGTGGTCGAGGGCCGCGCAGGCCAGGAGGGAGGGCTCGGCCCGCAGCCCAGTTCCGGCACCGGGTGCTCGTGAATGATTCGGGCTAAGCCCAGGATAGCCGGGGGTCCGGCCCGTAAAACGCAGTCTCGAACACAGACCTCCGGTTCAATCACGCGGGAGGCGGGTAGCCACGTACTTGAAGAGGCATTCTCCCCATCCTTTCCAGGCTCGCGCCAGGCGCGCGAGCCGCTTCGCCTCCGACTTGAGGGACAGACGATGAGCACACTGAACCGAAACGCGGCCCTGCTGCTGGGCGGCGCCGGCGTGGGCGGCGCGCTGATGTACCTGCTCGATCCCGACCGCGGCCGCCGCCGCCGCGCCTACCTGCGAGATCAGGCGGTCCACGCGGCCCACGCCGCCAGATCTGCGCTGGCGACCGGCTCCCGGGACCTGGCGAACCGCAGTCGCGGGGTCGTCTCGGAGGCGAGCGGAATGATCCGGGAGAAAGCGGTATCGGACGAAGTGCTGGTCGCGCGCGTCCGCGCGGAGATGGGACACGTCGTCTCCCACCCGCGAGCCCTGCACGTCGAGGCCCGCGAGGGGCGGGTGACGCTGAGCGGCCCGATCCTGCGGCGCGACCTCCCGGCGCTGCGCGCGCGGATCCACCGGGTCCGCGGTGTCCGCGAGGTGGTGGAGCAGCTCGAGGTGCACGACACTCCCGGCGACGTGCCGGCCCTGCAGGAGTCGCCCGGCGAGCATGGCTCCGGCGGCACCGAGATGTGGCTGCCCGCCACCCGCCTGCTGGCCGGGGCGGCCGGAGGGGCGCTGACCGCGTACGGCGTGGCGGCGGCGCGGCGTCGGGATCCGCTGGGAGTGCCGGCGGGGCTGCTGGGGGCGGGGCTGATGCTGCGGAGCATGACGAACCGCCCCCTGGGCGAGGCGCTCGCTCTGTCGGGCGCCTGCTGCTCCGGGGAGTTCCGGCAGTCGATGGAGATCCGGGCGCCCGCGGAAGAGGTCTACCGCTTCTGCTCCCGGCCGCAAAACGTTCCGCACTACATCTCGTACGTCAAGGACGTCCAGCGCCTGAGTGAGAACCGCGTGCGCTGGGTGCTGGCCGGGCCGGCGGGAATGACGCTGGAGCTGGACGAGCTGATGAGCGAGCCGGTCCCGGGCCGGCGCATGGAATGGCGCAGCGCGCCGGGCGCCATGATCTCGTTCGAAGGCTCCCTGGAGGTCCACCCCACCTCGGACCACAGCTGCCGCCTGGAGATGGAGATGCGCTACGGCCTCCCCGGCGGGCGCGTCACCGAAGCGCTGGCGAGCCTCTTCGGCGCCAGCCCGCAGCAGTGCATGCGCGGGGACCTGATGCGGCTGAAGTCGCTCCTCGAGACCGGTAAAGCCACCGTCGGCGGGCGAGAGGTCTACCGGGAAGAGATGGAGCCGTAGCCGGGATCGATGTCAGGCTGCAGGTCGGCAGGCTGGCAAGTTACAGGTTGCAAGCTCCGAGCCACCGCGTATCCGGGTTCGGCAACCTGCAACTTGCTAACCTGCCAACCTGCAACAGCGAGAGCTCAGTCCCGCAGCATACCGAACTCTTCCGCGTAGTCATCCTGGGCCATGCGGTCGAACGGAAGCTGGTCCGGTGTCCAGGGGTGGTCCGTCGGCGGCTCCTCGCCGAGCTGCAGGGCGGCGACCAGGAGCTGGCAGCCGTCCATCCGCGTGTCCCGTGCCGCGTCGAGCGCGCGGGCCGCGTCCATCAACATCTCGTCCAGTTCGTCTCCAGGCCACATCGGCCCGTTTTGTCCGTCCCGCGCCGAAACGAAACCCCGATCTATCGAGGGTCTAGGGTCTAGGGTTTAGGGTACGAGGGCGGCGGGGGCGGGGTGCGCCATCCGATTACGGCCACTCCTGCTCTTGCTCCTGCTCCGGCTCTTGCTCGCTGGCGACCCGGGAGATCCGGCGCGTCCTCGCCAGCTCGATCAACACAGGAGACGCCGCCCCTCCAGGGCGCGGGGAGAGATCGAACGCCGGCAATTGACTGCCGGCGGAGCCAATCCGCGGAGTTCACTCCGCACCGCAGCGTCTCCCGGTCCGCAGCGTTCCGCCGCCCCTCCAGGGCGGAACGTGGTGGCGGCTCCGAGTCCGGGGGCTGCGCTGCGCTGACCCCCGGCTACCGTCTCGCGCCCCTCCGGGGCGCCGTCCGCGCCGTCCGCGCCGTCCGCGCCGTCTCTCCGTCTCTCCGTCCCTCCGTTCCTCTGTCCTTCTGTCTCTCGGTCCCTCTGTCTCTCCGTCTCTCCGTCTCTCTGTCCCTCTGTCTCTCTGTCGCCGGAAGGTCCCTCTGTCTCCGGAAGGCCTCGGAACGGCGTGATTTGCGCCGGGAGAGGACGGGGCGTATAATGCGCGCGGCATGGACATCGCAACATCTCTGACGGTTCTCACCCCCAAACCACCCGCCTTTCCGCGGCCGATCAATCCGTACCGGCCGCCGGAGCCGCACGCCATGGTGGAGACGGTGGAGCCGGGCTCCATCGCGGAGGAGCTCGGCATCGAGCCGGGCGACGAGATCCTCCGCATCAACGGCGAGCGGATGGAAGATGTCATCGACTACCGCTTCCTCGTCACCGACGAGGAGATCGAGGTGGAGGTGGCGCCGGGCGGAAACCGGGACGAGGCCTACACCGTGGTGGTGGAGAAGGAGCTGGACGAGACGCTCGGCGTGACCTTCGCCGCGGATGTCTTCGACGGCATCCGGATCTGCGCCAACAACTGCGATTTCTGCTTCGTCTACCAGAACCGGCGCCGCATGCGGAAGTCGGTCTACGTGAAGGACGACGACTATCGTCTCTCGTTCCTGCACGGCGACTTCATCACGCTCACCAACCTGACGGAGCCCTGCTGGGACCGAATCGCGAAGTACCGGCTCAGCCCGCTCTACGTGAGCATCCACGCCACCGATCCGGAGGCCCGCGTCGCCATGCTGCGCAACGCGGACGCCGCCCGGCTGCGAGAGCACCTGGACCGCCTCTTCTCCCTGGGGATCGAGATCCACGGCCAGGTGGTGCTCACCCCCGGCATCAACGACGGCCATCTCCTCGACCGCACGGTCGAGGAGATGGCGCAGCTCTACGGCGGCCCCGACGGCGGCGGCTGCCGCACCCTCGCCATCGTTCCGGTGGGGCTGACCGGCTTCCGGTCGAACCTGCCGGCCCTGCGCACGCTGAGCGCCGAAGAGGCGCGCGAGGTGGTGCGGAAGTCGAAGGCGTGGCAGCGTCGCTTCCGCGCGGAGCTGGGCACCCGGTTCGTCTACCCGTCCGACGAGATGTATCTCCTCGCCGGCGCTCCCCTGCCGGCGGAGAGCAGTTACGAGGAGTTCCCCCAGCATGAGAACGGCGTGGGGATGATCCCGCGCATGCTGGCGGAGTGGCGCCGGGTGGAGCGGAAGATCCCCGCCCGGGTCGGCCGGCCGCGCCGCGTGACGATCGCCACCGGCACCCTCGCCGCGCCGGTGCTCCAGCCGTTCGCGGAGCGCCTCTCGCAGGTGGAGAACCTCGACGTGCGGGTGGTGCCGATCCGCAACGACTTCTTCGGCCCCACCGTTACCGTGGCGGGCCTCCTCGCCGGCGCCGACCTCGCCGCGCAGCTTGCGGAGCGGGAGCTCGGCGACGCGGTGCTCCTGCCGAGCGTCGCCGTGCGCGACGAGTGGTTCATGGACGACTGGACCGTCCCCCAGCTCTCCGAAGCGCTCCGCTCCCCCGTGGAGATCGTCAAGCCAACCGCCGCCCACCTGGCCGAAGCGGCGCTCGGGCCGGACTGGTAGCTCGCCCCCTTCCCCCCGGACTGGGTAGCGGTATGCTATGGAAGGAGGCTCGCGCCTGGCGGGCCCCAGGAGCAACCACATGGCTGATCAACCGGCATCCGGCGGCACAGGCGGGCCGTCTCCGATCGGGATTTTCGAGGCGCTCAACGGCTACCAGCGCACCGCCGCGCTGAAGGCGGCGATCGAGCTGGATCTGTTCACGGCGGTCGGGGAGGGATCCGACACCTCCGCGAAGCTGGCACTGCGGTGCGAGGCTTCGGAGCGCGGGATCCGGATCCTGGCGGACCACCTCACCATCCTCGGCTTCCTCACGAAAGAGGGTGACCGGTACGGCCTGACGCGAGACTCGGCGGTATTCCTGAACCGCCGCTCAGCGGCCTACGTGGGCGGCGCGATCGAGTTCATGCTCTCCCCCGAGATCATGGAAGCGCACCAGAGCCTGGCCCAGGCGGTCCGCCAGGGGAGCACCACCCTCTCCGGCGAAGGCTCGATGGAAGACAACCACCCGGTGTGGGTCGCCTTCGCGCGCGGGATGGCGCCGATGATGGCCCCGGCCGCGGCGCAGCTTCCGGAGATCGCGCCGCTGCCGGCCGACCGTCCCACGCGCGTGCTCGACATCGCCGCCGGGCACGGCCTCTTCGGCATCGCGTACGCCAAGCGGTTCCCCCCGGCGGAGGTGACCGCCCTCGACTGGGCCGCGGTGCTGGAGGTAGCGCGGGAGAACGCGGAGCAGGCGGGCGTAGCGGACCGCTATCGCCTGCAGCCGGGCAGCGTCTTCACCGCAGAGCTGGGGCAGCGATACGATCTGATCCTGCTCACCAACTTCCTCCACCACATGGACCTGCCGGCATGCGAGGAGCTCCTCCGCCGCCTCCGCCCGGCGCTGGCCGAAGGAGGCCGCGTGGTGACACTGGAGTTCGTCCCCAATCCGGACCGCGTGACCCCACCCCCGGCCGCGGCGTTCGCCCTGACGATGCTCGCCACCACCCGCAGCGGCGACGCCTACACCTTCGAGGAGTACGACCGCACCTTCCGGAGCGCCGGCTACGGAGAGAGCCGCATCTATCCGCTGCAGGCCAGCGCGGAGCAGGTGATCGTCACCGAACGATAATCGCTGTTTCAGGTTGCAGGTTGGCAGGTTGCAGGTTCCGAACCCCACCTCCCGGGGAGCTAACCTGCCAACCTGCAACCTGCTAACTACCGCGTCGGGCCGGCTGCGTTCATCCGCAGGCTGTAGACCTTCTTGCTGCAGGTCATGTAGAGCGTCTTGCCGTCCGGACCGCCGAAGGTGACGTTGCTGCAGAACTCCGGGATCGGGATCAGCCCCAGGCTCTTCCCTTCCGGCGTCACCACCCACACCCCGCCGCGCATCGCGAAGTAGAGGTTTCCCTCGGCGTCGGTGCACATGCCGTCCGGCGCGTTCTGGTTGGCCGTCTGCGGATCGAAGAAAACGCGCACCCGCCCCTGGTCCACCGTCCCGTCCGGCAGGATCGGGTAGCTGTAGATCCGCAGCTCGAAGCTGTCTCCCACGAAGAGGGTCTTGCCGTCGTTGGAGACCTCCACGCCGTTTGGGACTTTCAGGTTCTCGATGATCCGGTGGACCCGCCCCTCCGGGCTCAGGTAGTAGACCGCGCTGCGGGTGCGGCCGGCGAAGTTCGGGTCGGTGTAGTAGATGCCGCCGGTGACGAGCGACTGACAGACGTCGTTCGGCTGGAGGTACGGGACGCCCTGGAAGTGGTTGGTCAGGCTTTTCAGCTCCTCCGGGCCCTCTTTGCCGATCCGCATGCTGTAGAGGTTGTGCCCGAACGCCTGCGCGCCGAGGAACCGTCCGTCCTTCGCCAGATAGGTCCCGTTGATCCCTTCCGTCCTGTCCATCCAGACCGAGGCGCGGCCGCGGTCGTCCAGCCGCAGGATCTGTGTGTTCACCCGCTCCCCGCTCGGAAACGAGGTGAAGTAGAGCTTGCCCGTGCCCGGGTCCCAGGTCGGCCCCTCGAAGAAGTGCTCCGCCTCGTACTCCACCGTCAGCCGGGCGCCCTCCGCCACCGTCCGCGGCAGCGGGTGCTGCTCCTGCGCGAGCGCGGGACGCCAGGTGAGCGCGGAGGTGACGCCGAGACAGGTCAGCGCGAGAGCAAGGCTGCGGAAGAGCGACATGGGCAGGGGGCTCCTGGAAGAGACGACACCCCGCCGTTCACCCGGCGCTCCAGTGTCTCCTGTCTTGGCGCCGGAAGCGCGGCTGAGTAGCCGGGTTACGGGCGCTGCGCACACGCACGCGAGATGAGACCCGATGGAGCCCGGAGGCGGTGCCGAAGGCAGCGGCGGAGAGCTCCCTTGTGAAGACCCCTGGCGAGGGGTCTTCGCTTGAGCCGGACGGAGCGGCCCGTGAATCGCTGACCTGTTGCTGCCGCAGCCCGCGAACGCGGAGCGCTGCCTGGTGGGGAGCACGCCCGGACCAGCCCGTTAGCGCCGTAGGCGCGTGAGAGGGCTGAGGGAGGGCCAAATACGCGTGAGGGCCGCTCCGGGAGGTGAGGGCGCGGGGTGGGACTTCGGGGTGATACCGATCTTGACAGGTACGCCCACACTGGATCAGATCACCAGCCCATCCGCGCAATCAGGGCGTGCACGTCATCCGCCGTCACCTCCAGCTTGGCGGCGCCGTGGACCACGTCCGCCAGGTCGGCCGGGTACCAGCTCCGCTTCGACGGGTCGCAGAGCCCCGCCACGTTCCACGGCTCCACCCGGGCGGCCACCTCTTCCAGCCGCAGCGGATTGCCGCCGCGAGCGCGGTCCCGCGCGTGGAGCAGCCCTTCCCGGAAGCCAGGCTGATTCTGGAGCAGGAACTCGCTGGCCAGGCGACCGCGATCGAGGCGCCGCGCCATCTCGCTGTAGCTCGCCGCGGCGAAGTAGAACATCGAGAGCGCGGCGAAGGCGGGGAAGCGCGGGAAGGCGGCGTAGGAGCCGGAGACGAGCGCCGCCGCGGCGTCCGCCTCTCGCTCTGCCAGGCGGTAGTAATCAGATCGGTCCGCCGCGAGCTCCCCGCGCTCCAGCCCGGCCAGCAGCCGGTGGATCCCGAGCAGCGTGAGCGGAAAGCCGGTGCTGAAGAGCGGGTCGACGAACCCCAGCGCGGAGGGGAGCATCGCCAGGCGCGGGTGTGCCGGCGGAGCGCAGCCCCACGCGATCCGCGGCATGAACCGGAACGGCTCCACCGCCTCCGCCTCCGCGAACTGCTCCCGCACGCTCGGAAGGCGCGACAGGACCCGCTCCCACGCGGGCTCCCCTTCAGCCAGGCCCAGCTCTTCCGCGAGCCGGTCCTCCGCCGCGATCCCGGCGCTGGTGATGCCGTTCTCGAACCGGAGCATCCAGATCCAGCCGCCGTCGAAGACGTGGTGCAGCGCGGCGTCGTCCGGGTGGTAGGGCGGGGTGCCGGGACCGGGTGGGACGAGCGTCTCCCACCGCCGCACGCCCGTGAAGTGGGAGAAGAGCGACTGCGTCCCCGGAAAGCGCGCGATCTCTCGCTCCGGCAGCCCCAGCAGCCGGAAGAGCGCGCCGCGCGGTCCGCTGGCATCGACCACCAGCCGCGCTTCGCACGTCACCGGGCGGCCGCGGCGCTCCCCTTCCAACCGCACCTGCTCCGCGCCGGGCTCCACCCGCCGGATCTCCGTGCGGTCGAGGTACTCCACGCCCAGCCCCACCGCCTCCCGCATCAGGAAGGCGTCGAAGTCGGGGCGGTACCAGTGGGTGTCGGCGAGGTCGTCGTTGGGTGAGGCGGCGACCAGCAGCTCGCTCTCACGCTCCGGCTGCGGCTGGAACGGGTGACCCGCCTGGTGGTGGTAGAAAGTGAAGCCGCGCTTCAGCCCCACCCCGACCTCCGGGTACGTCCGCTTCCACGTCCCGTAGGAGGCAAGTGGGAGGAGACGGGGGAGGTCGCAGCGGCGCCCCAGCTCTTCCAGCAGCAGGTTGGCGAGCGGCGAGCTCGACTCCCCGATCGCAAACCGCGGGTGCGTGCCGCGCTCCAGGAGGAGGACGCTGAGCCCCAGCCGCCGGGCCGCCATCGCCAGCAGGGAGCCGCCGAAGCCGGAGCCGAGAATCGCCAGGTCGAACATCGGCTCAGTCCCCCGCCCCGCAGGCAGCACAGCCGACCGCCGGCGGCACCGCCTGGGTTCGGTTCATCGCGCCGAGCCGCTCGATCCGCGCGGAGGCGCAGTGAGGGCAGCGCGCGAACTGCTCCACATCCCAGAGATCGGCCAGTACGCGGCCGCGGCCCAGCCGGAGGCCGTACTCCGCGCAGAGCTCCAGCGACCGCAGCGAGGGCGGGGTGAACTCTCCCGCCGCCTGAAGCGTCTCCATGGCGCCGTTCCCGGCGCGCGTCGGGATCAGCGCGGCGACCGCGGCGCCGCAGTCGAAGGCGAAGTCGAGCGAGCGGCAGGCCCACTCCCGGCCCTCCGCTTCCGAGAGCCACGGCGGCCGGACCAGGATGAAGACGCGCAGGTCGACGCCGGCCTCCTGCAGCAGCTCGGCGGCCTGGCGGAAGCGGTCCAGGGTGACCCGCTTGTTCAGCCGCGGCAGCACCTCCGGGTGGACCGTCTCCAGCCCCATCGCCACCTCCAGGCGTCCCGGCAGGAGGTCGCGCAGCTCGAGCGTGCGGGGCCCCACCAGCGCCGGGTGCGACTCCACGATCACCCGCTCGAACGGCGCCGCCAGCCGGGCGATCTCCGCGTACTCCGCCGGCGGAATTGCCCGCGGGTCGAAGAAGCTGCCGGCGTTGTAGAGCTTCAGCACCGGCGCCGCCGGGAGCCGCTCCAGCGCGTACCGCACCTGCGCCGCGATGGCGCCCGGCGGCACCGTCTCCGACAGGGTGTTGCGCCAGAGGTCGCACATCAGGCAGCGCCACGGGCACTCCCGGTTGGTGAGGAAGATCGTCGCGACGAGCGCTTCCCGCCCGTCCGCGCCGACCTCCGGCTCCGCCAGGAACGCGTACGGGCGCCACGGGTCGAGCCCGTTCCGCTCCGGCCGGTGGGAGAGGATCCAGCGGTCGCGGGCGGTAGAGCGGGAGGGATAGAGGCTCATCCGGCGTGTCCCCGCGGCGAGGTCAGGTGTTCGCTGCGAACCGGTTCCTGGTCGACGAGAGGGAACCGCCTGCGAGCCAGTCTGTGGAGTGCGAATGCTTGCTTTCGCGGCCCGCGCCAGCGGGGCTCCGGAAGCAGCATCCATGCCCGCGCCCTGCAGCTACCCTCGGAAGCAGGATCCGAAGCTGCCTGGCGGCAGGCGGTGGCAAGTGTCACACGCTGTAAAGTTACGCCGCTGGTGGCGCAGGAAGGTTTTGCCGCATCGCTCGCTTGCGCGAAGGAGGCCGGGGATGCGCTACCTGCAGGCCCACGATCCGCTC
>JBKBRF010000034.1:0-78178 GCA_046292385.1 Armatimonadota bacterium
GCCTCCTTCGCGCAAGCGAGCGATGCGGCAAAACCTTCCTGCGCCACCAGCGGCGTAACTTTACAGCGTGTGACACAAGCCACCGCACTCCACAGACTGCACCGAGGCCGTCTCCCTTTCGACGAGAGAGAATCTCTTCCGGGCTGGCCTGTGGAGTGCGAATGCTTGCTTTCGCGCCCCGCGTCAGCGGGGCATCCGGCGCAGCCTTCCGGTTTCGCCAACAGTATCTCTCCGCGGGCGTCCGCTTGATCGGGCAGCTACCGCGCAGGAGAACGGTGCCTGGTGCTGAACAGCACCGTGGACTTTCTGCTACGCTCCTATCTGCGCCATCCCGTTCTCTAGCCCCCGCCCGGGACGCACTCCTCTCCCCAGAAACGGACCTTCGATGCAGCTCGATCTCGCCTGGATCTCCCTGGCGGCGCTTCTCGTCGTCATCGTCATCAGCTGCACGACGTCGGTCAACCCCGGCCTGCTGGCGTTGATCTTCGCCTGGTCGATCGGGGTCTACCTGGGCCCGATGCTCGGCAAGGCGTTCACGGTGAAGGAGGTGATCGGCGGCTTCCCCGCGGATCTCTTCCTCACGCTGGTCGGGGTCACGCTGCTCTTCACGATGGCGCAGGGGAACGGCACTCTGGAACGGATCGCCGGCTCGGCGGTGCGGCTCTGCCGGGGAAACGTGGCGGTGGTGCCGTTCATGTTCTTCCTGCTGGCGCTGGTGCTCTCGACGATCGGCGCGGGGAACATCGCCGCCGCGGCACTGGTGGCCCCGATGGCGATGGCGGCCGCCGGGCGGATGGGGATTCCCGCCACGCTGATGGCGCTGATGGTGGGGCACGGCGCCATTGCCGGGGCGCTCTCCCCGTTTTCCCCCACCGGCATCGTCTCGAACGGTCTGATGGCCAAGATGGGGCTGAGCGGGCACGAGTGGCAGAGCTACTTCCACAACCTCGTGCCGAACCTGGCGGTGGCGGGCGTGGCCTACCTCCTCTTCGGCGGCCGGACCCTCCTGCGGGCAGCGGCCAAGCCGGCCCCGGCGGAACTGGCGGCAGAGCCGGCTGCCGCCGCTCCGAAGAAGCTAGAGAAGGCGCACTGGGCCACGCTGGCGGTGATCGGCCTCCTCATCCTGGGCGCGGTGCGCTTCGAGGTCCACGTCGGGATGGCTGCGTTCGCCGGGGCGGTGCTGCTCGCGGTGCTGAAGCTTGCCGACGAGAAGGAGGCGGTCAAGGCGATCCCCTGGGGAGTGATCGTCATGGTCTGCGGCGTTACCGTGCTCACCTCGCTGATGGAGAAGACCGGCGGGGTCGACCGCTTCAGCGACCTGATCGTCCGCTTCTCCAACGAGACTTCCGTCACCGGGGTCATCGCCTTCGTCACCGGGATCCTCTCCGTCTACAGCAGTACCACCGGCGTGGTGCTCCCCGCCTTCCTTCCGAGCGTTCCGGGGCTGGTGGAGAAGCTGGGCGGCGGAGACGCGCTGGCGATCGCCTCTTCCATCAGCGTGGGCGGGAACATGGTCGACGTCTCGCCCCTTTCTACGATCGGGGCGCTCTGCGTCGCCTCGGTCGCCTGCGCGGAAGAGCGGCGGAAGGTCTTCAATCAAATCCTGATCTGGGGCCTCTCGATGGCGGTCGCCGGCGCGCTCATCTGCTACGTCTGGTTCGGGCTCCTGCAATGACTTCTGCCTCTCTCCCTCTCTTCGACCGGGCGCAGCGCTACGGCGCGCGGACCGCCATCACCACGCCGACCACCTCGTGCAGCTATGCGGAGCTGCTGGCCGGCTCGGCCGCCATCGCGGGCTGCCTCCTGGACGGTCGCGAGGACCTCCTAGAGGAGCGGGTCGCTTTTCTGGTCACTCCCGGAGCCGACTACGTCGCCGTGCAGTGGGGCATCTGGCGCGCGGGCGGGATCGCGGTACCGCTCTGTCTCTCCCACCCCGGGGCGGAGCTGGAGTACGTGGTCGAGGACTGCGGCGCCGCGGTGGTCGTGGCCGACGCCGCCCACCTCGAGACGGCGCGGGAGCTCGCCGCCGTCCGCGGGATCCGCGCGCTTTCCGTGCGGGACGCTCGGGAGGGAGGTACGGCGGAGCTGCCCCGGATCGAGCCGTCGCGGCGCGCCCTGATTCTCTACACCAGCGGGACCACCAGCCGGCCGAAGGGGGTGGTGACGACGCACGCCAACATCGAAGCGCAGGTCACGGCGCTGGTGGAGGCGTGGGAGTGGAGCGAGGACGACCGGATCCTCCACTTCCTGCCGCTCCACCACATCCACGGCATCATCAACGTCCTCACCTGCGCGCTCTGGAGCGGCGCCTGCTGCCGGATGCTGCCCAGGTTCGACGCGGCCGGGGTCTGGCAGGAGCTCCTCACCCAGCCGCTCACGCTCTTCATGGCGGTGCCGACCATCTACCACCGGCTGATCGCCGCCTGGCGGGAAGCGGCGCCGGAGAGCCAGCGGGAGATGTCGGCCGCGTGCCGGCGACTCCGCCTGATGGTTTCCGGCTCCGCCGCGCTCCCGGTGAGCACCCTGGAGGCGTGGCGCGAGATCAGCGGGCACGTGCTGCTGGAGCGGTATGGAATGACGGAGATCGGGATGGGGCTCTCCAACCCGCTCCGGGGAGAGCGGCGGCCGGGCCACGTGGGGGTGCCGCTCCCGGGCGTGGAAGTCCGGCTGGTGGACGAGGCGGGCGCGCCCGTTCCGCCGGGCACCCCGGGCGAGATCGAGGTCCGGGGCCCGGCCGTCTTCCGGGAATACTGGAACCGGCCGGAGGCGACCGCCGCCGCGTTCCGGGACGGCTGGTTCCGCACCGGCGACGTCGCCGCGCTCGAGGGCGGCAGCTACCGCATCCTCGGACGCAGCAGCGTCGACATCATCAAGACCGGCGGCTACAAAGTCTCGGCGCTGGAGATCGAAGAGGTGCTGCGGACGCACCCTGCGATCGCGGAATGCGCGGTGGTCGGCCTGGAAGATCCGGAGTGGGGCGAGCGGGTCGGCGCGGCGCTGGTCCTTCCGCCGGCGGCGACCCTTACGCTGGCGGAGCTGCGGGAATGGTGCCGGCCGCGGCTCGCCCCCTACAAGATCCCGACCCGGCTCCTGCTTCTGGATGAGCTTCCTCGCAACGCGATGGGCAAGGTTACCAAGCCCGCCGTCGTCCATGCCTTCCCGGGCAGCTAACGCCTCCACCCGCTCCCGGCGGGGATCCGATCGCCGCGCCGATTCGAGGAGCCGCGCGCTCTCCAGGGAGGAGCCGCGGCCTGCACGCGCGCGCTCGGCTCCTGCATCTCTGGTAGCGGGCGTCGCTCGCCGGGGATCGGCCCGCGGCTCTGCGACTCGGATCTCCCGGCTCCCCGGCAAAAGCCCTCCAACACCGGGAAGGCGCGGCGGCGGGCGGTGATAAGATAACGCGTCGTCCGCCCCATTCCGAGGAGAGGCTTGTTCCGATGCCGCAGAAGTCGCTGTTGATGATCCCGGGCCCGACGCCGGTCCCGGAAGAGGTTCTTCGTGCGCTCTCGCACCCGATGATCAACCACCGGGGGCCGGAGTATATCGCGATGCAGCGGGAGCTGATCGCCGGGCTCCAGCAGGCTTACCAGACGGAGAACGAGGTCCAGATCTTCCCGGCGGCCGGCACCGGCGGCCTGGAAGCGGCCCTGGTGAACGTGCTCTCTCCCGGAGATCGGGTAGTAGCGGTGCCGATGGGCTCCTTCGGCGCCCGGTTCGCGGAGATCGCGGAGGTCTACGGGGCCGACGTCCGGCGCCTGGAAGTGGAGTGGGGGAAGGCGGCGCGTCCGGAAGAACTGGCCGCCGTGCTGCGGGAAGAGCCGAACGTGAAGGCGGTCCTGCTCACCCACAACGAGACCTCCACCGGCGTGCTGGTCGACGTCGCCGCGCTCGCCCGCACGGTGCGGGAGATCCGGCCGGACGCGCTGGTGCTGGTCGACTCGATCAGCGGCATGCTCGCCGCCGACATGCGGCCGGACGAGTGGGACCTCGACGTGGTGGTGGCCGGCAGCCAGAAGGCGTGGCAGATCCCGCCCGGCCTGACCTTCCTCTCCATCTCGGAGCGGGCCTGGGCCGCGCACCGGCAGGCGAAGATGCCGCGCTTCTATTTCGACTTCACCCGGATGCACAAGTCGATGGAGACGGGCCAGACGCCGTACACCCCGGCGCTGCCCCAGCTCTTCGGACTTCAGGTTTCGCTCCGCCGGATCCTGGCCGAGGGAGTCCCTGCCAGCGTGAAGCGCCACAGCCGGATGGCGGAGGCGACCCGCGCGGCGGTGCGGACGCTCGGCCTGGAGCTGTTCGCGGAGGAAGGCTTCTACAGCAACTCGCTCACCGCGGTCCGCGTCCCGGAAGGGATCGACGTGAAGGAGCTCCGCGGCCGAATGCGCGGCGAAGGCGTCGTCGTGGCGGGCGGCCAGGGCAAGATCAAGGAGAAGGTGTTCCGGCTGGGGCACCTGGGCTACGTGGACGACAACGACGTGATCGCCATGCTCGGCGCGCTGGAGCGGGTGCTGGTCTCCTACGGCCGCCCGGTGGAGCTGGGCGCGGGCGTGGCGGCGGCGCAGCAGGTGCTGACCGGCCCGGCGGGAGAATGAGCGTGGAGCAGCAAGAGGGAACGAAGCGGCATCGCGTGCTGGTAGCCGACCCGATCTCCAAGAAGGGGGTCGAGCTGCTGGAGCAGGCGGCGGACGTAGAGGTCTCGACCGGCCTCACTGCGGAGCAGCTGATCGCGAAGATTCCGGACTTCGACGCGCTGGTGGTCCGCAGCGAGACGAAGGTGACCGAGCCGGTCTTCGCCGCGGCGAAGCGGCTCAAGATCGTCGGCCGCGCGGGGGTGGGGGTCGATAACATCGACGTCTCCGCCGCCACGAAGGCGGGCGTGATCGTGGTCAACTCCCCCGAGGGGAACACCATCGCCGCCGCGGAGCATACCACTGCGATGCTGATGGCGGTCGCCCGCCGGATTCCGGACGCGGTCAACTCGCTCCGCCACGAGGAGTGGAAGCGGAGCAAGTTCGTCGGCGTCGAGGTCTACAACAAGACGATCGGCGTGGTCGGACTCGGCAAGATCGGGCGGGAAGTGGCCAAGCGCTGCAAGGGCCTCGGCATGCGGGTCCTGGCGTTCGACGCCTTCGTCGCCGCCGACGTGGCGCGCCGCGACGGCGTGGAGATGGTCGACCTGCCGGAGCTGTACCAGCGGTCCGACTTCATCACGGTCCACACGCCGCTGACCCGCGACACCCGGGGGATAATCAATGACGAGGCGTTCGCGCAGATGAAGGACGGCGTCCGCATCCTGAACTGCGCGCGCGGTGGGATCATCGACGAAGAAGCGCTCCTCCGCGCGCTGGAGAGCGGAAAGGTCGCCGCGGCGGCGCTCGACGTCTTCGAGAAGGAGCCCCCGACCGACTTCCGGCTGGTCCACCATCCGCACGTGATCGCCACGCCGCACCTTGGCGCCTCCACGGAAGAAGCGCAGGTCAACGTGGCGCTCGACGTGGCGGAGCAGATCGTCGCGGTGCTCGACGGCCAGCCGCCGCGCGCTGCGGTGAACATGCCGGCCGTGAGCGCCGACCTGCTGGCGCGGCTCTCTCCGCACCTGGAGCTCGGCACCAAGATCGGCCGGCTGCACGCGCAGCTCGCCGAGAGCCCGATCACGGCGGTCTCCGTCACCTACGGCGGAGAGCTGCTCGACCTGGACGTGCAGCCGGTGACGCGCAGCGTGCTGGTCGGGCTGCTGCAGCCGATGCTGGCGGAAGGCGTGAACTTCGTCAACGCTCCGTATATCGCGGAGCAGCGCGGGGTCCGCGTGACGGAGAGCAAGACCGCGGGCGAGGACGACCTGCCGAACTACATCTGCGTGGAAGTGCAGGAAGAGAGCGGCACGCACACCATCAGCGGCACCGTGCTGGGGCGGCGTGACCTCCGCATCCGGGAGATCGACGACTTCCACATCGACCTGCGCCCGGAAGGCTACCTGCTCTTCGCGCGGCACACCGACCGGCCCGGCATCATTGGCCTGGTAGGCACCATGCTGGGGGATGCCGGGATCAACATCGCCGGGATGTACGTGGGCCGCGAGGCCGCCGGGCGCCGCGCGATCATGGTGCTGACCGTGGACGAGGCGGTGCCGGAAGAGCTGCTGAACCGGATCCAGGAGGCGATCGAGGCGGACCAGGTGCGCCTGGTCGACCTTTAGCGGGATGATCGGCGGCACTGGAGCGTGCGACTGAAGTCGACGCTCCAGAGGGCGAAGCCCGCCTGCGCGGGCTGAGGGGTGCCGGGGTTCCGGCCCGTCGCTTGCAACAGCCTGGTATTGCAACTGAGTAGGTGGGGAAGAGTGGGAGAGCCGCTGCCGTAAGCGGACTCTCCCATTCTCCATTTCTCCCATTCACCCACTCTTTTAGTTTCCGGAGAGGTATCGTGCCGGAGAACGGGCAGAGTCCAGATCGTGCCGAAGTGGTGCCCGGCGAGCCGACTACCGGACGGAGGGCGCCGCTTCCGGCGCTGAAGAAGCGCGCCCGGATCGGCGCCAAGCAGGTGGTTCGCCGGCAGGTTCCGGGGGGAGCGCGACAGGCGTTCCGGGTCGACCTGATCGCGATGCTCCTGGCGGGCCTCTACACCGGCGCCGTTTTCCCGTTCCTGCCGCTCATCGCGCGCGAGCAGCTCGGCGCCTCCGCTACCGTCATCGCCATCCTCACGGCGGCGCCGTTCCTCGGCAACCTGATGGCGCTCTTCTGGGCGCGGGCGATGGAAGGGAAGCGGAAGGTCCCGTTCGTGCTCTGGTCGCACCTGGGCGCCCGCGGGATCGTGCTGACCTCCGTCTTCGCCTCGACCGCGCTCCCGTTCGTGGCGGTGATGTCGGCCTGCCAGATCGTCGGGACGATCGCGACGCCGGCGTACGCGGCGATCATCAAAGACGTCTACCCGGACTCCCAGCGCGGGCGGATCCTGAGCATCACGCGCGCCGCGATCCTGTTCGCGCAGGTGGCGGCGACCCTCCTCGCCGGCTGGCTGATGACGTTCATCAGCTACCGCTACGTCTTCCCGGTGGCGGCGCTGATCGGCATCGCCTCCGCGCTCGTCTTCTCCCGGATCAATCCGAACGAAGCGATCGACGTGGCCCCGTCGGAGCCGGAAGGGGAGGTCCCCGGGAAGGCGGTCCGCGAGTCGCTCGGCACGCGCCTCCGCGAGACCGCGCTCTTCATCTGGGGCACGCTCGGCATCCTGCGCGAGGACGTCGCCTACCGCTGGTTCGCGCTTTCGGTCTTCACCTACGGCTTCGGCAACCTGATGACGCAGCCGATCATCCCGCTGATCCAGGTGGACGAGCTGAAGATCGACACCGGACAGCTCGCAATCCTGGCGAACGTGATGCAGGGCGTCGCGATCTCCGCCTACTTCTACTGGGGGCGGTACGTCGACCGCCGCAGCCCGCAGCGAGCGGTGGTGGTGAACATCCTGCTCAACTGCCTGATCCCGGTCGTGTACATCGCCACCGCGTTCATCCCCGGCGCCAGCGCGTGGCACCTGGTACCCGCCTACATCCTCTCCGGCGTGGTGCTGGCGGGGATCGACATGTCGTACTTCAACGCGCTGCTCACGTTCGCCGGCCCGGAGAACGTCTCCCGCTACCAGGCGCTGCAGTCGTTCCTCCTCGGCGTCCGCGGCACGATCGCGCCGTTCGTCGGCGGCTGGCTGGTGCGCGTCTTCCGCGGCAATGGGCACGACCTCCGCTGGGTCTTCGCGATCGGACTGGTCTTCATGGTGGTCGGCGCCGTGATGCAGCTCGTCGCCACCCGGCGGCAGGAAGCTGCGCTAGCGGGTAGCGTTTAGGGTGTAGGTCTGTGAAGACGGAGACTGCTACGCGGCTGGCCGTGCGCTCCGTCGCGCGGGCACGGGCCGAGCAAGATCGACAGCCCACCGCTGACGAACTCTTCACGAATTGCGCACCAGCCCCCCGGAAGACCTACACGCTACACCCTAAACGCTACACCCTCGCTATGCGTGTAAACTGAGCGTGTCCCTACCACGAATGGGAGCGGAGGCCGCGTGCGAATCCTGATTACGAATGATGACGGCGTGCATGCCGAGGGGCTGCTGGCGCTGAAGCGGGCGCTGGAGCCGGTGGCGGAGGTGACGGTGGTGGCGCCGGACCGGCCGCGCTCCGCCTGCGGGCACAGCATCACGCTGCACAAGCCGCTGCGCCTTTCGGAGGCGCGCCTGGCCGACGGCAGCCGCGCGTGGTGCTCCAACGGGACGCCGTCCGACTGCGTCACCCTGGCACTGCTCGACGTGATGCGCGGCGCGCCACCAGACCTGATCTTCTCCGGGATCAACCAGGGCCCGAACCTTGGCTGGGACCTCACCTACAGCGGCACCGTCTCCGCGGCGATGGAGGGGGTGATCGGCGGCGTACAGTCGGTCGCGATCTCCGTGGCATGGCGCTTCCGCCGGGTGGTGGAGGAAGAAGAAGGGCCCCCGCCGCCGCTCGACTACGGTCCCGCCGCGGAGTATGCCGCCCAGCTTGCCCGTCACCTGGCGCAGCACCCGCTGCCGGAGCACGTGCTGCTGAACGTCAACGTGCCGCACACCGTGCCGAACGGCGCCCGCATCACCCGCCAGGGCGTGCGGCGCTATCCGGGAAAGCTGGAGAAGCGGGTTGACCCGATGGGCCGCGCCTACTTCTGGCTCGGCGGCGACGAGCCGGTCGACCTCCACGAAGAGGGGACTGACGTGGCGGCGATCTCGGACGGCTGCATCTCGGTGACGCCGATCCAGCTCGACCTGACCGACCACCGCCTGCGCGAGCGCTTCGTGCGCGAGGGGCTCCCGGGAGTGGAGTGCCGGTGATCGGCTCCACTTCCACGCGCGGGCTGCTGCTCCTGACCCTCCTCGGCCTGCAGGTCTGCGCGCTCGCCGCGCCGCCGCCGCTGGTCCGCATCCAGAAGATCGATCCGAAGATTCGAGTCGAGCTGAAGTACAACACGGCGGACAACGCCTTCAAGCAGCGCTTCTACCGGAGCGGAGTGGCCCTGCTCCGCGAGCCGGTGGCGCGGCGCCTCTCCCGCGTGCAGAGGCGGCTGGAGAAGCAGGGGCTGGGGCTGAAGGTCTGGGACGCCTACCGTCCCACCTCCGTCCAGTGGGCGCTCTGGCGGGCGAAGCCGGGGACCCGGTACCTGAGCAACCCCGCGAAGGGCGGCAGCAAGCACAGCCGCGGGGCGGCGGTCGACGTCACGCTGGTCGACCGAGACGGCCGCGAGCTGAAGCTGCCGACCCCACACGACGAGTTCAGCGCCCGCGCCCACCGCGGAGCGACGAAGGGCGTGACCCCGCTGGCGCAGAAGAACGCGCGGATCCTCGACGCGGCGATGCGGGCGGAGGGCTGGATCGCCAACAAGTACGAGTGGTGGCACTTCAGCGACCCCAACTGGCGCCGCTATCCCCTCACCGACACCCCACTCCCACGCGATCCGTGACGCCCGGCAGCTCCTCCGATGGAAGGCACCGGCGGTTCCGCAGTGCCTTCTTCTGCCCGCGGCGGCAGGGCGGCGGCGCGTAGATTCCGGTAACCGCACCGGATTCTGAGGAAGACTCCTGGTCGCGCAATAGTATAATGGTTCTGGCACTCACCACCACCGCCTCATCCCTTTCTGTGTCCGAGGCGGCTAATAGGGCGCGAGCGGCCGGGGAGAAACCTCCCGGGAAGCACGGGCTCCGTTCGGTGGAGATGAAAGACGAGGTGGGCGGGAACCTGCTTCCAGCAGGAGCTTGTCCGCAACGCGAGAAAGGAAGATACCGCATGCCCCACGGCGCGGGCTTGATCGTTACGATCACCGCCGGATTGGTCGCCGCTCTTATTGGCGGGTTCATTGCTACCCGCCTTCGTATGCCCACCATCGTGGGCTACCTGGTAGCTGGAATTGCCATCGGCCCCTTCACTCCCGGTTTTACCGGAGATGTGAAGGTCGCAGCCGAGCTTGCCGAAATCGGCGTCATTTTGCTGATGTTCGGCGTCGGGATTCATTTTTCGCTCCGGCGGCTGCTCGCCGTCCAATCCCTGGCGGTGCCCGGAGCGCTGGGCCAGATTTTCGTAGCCACCGCGCTGGGAGGCGGGCTCGCTCTCTCCTGGGGCTGGGGGCTCGGCGGCGCGATCGTCCTCGGACTCGCTCTCTCGGTCGCCAGCACCGTCGTGCTGCTGCGAGGCCTGGAGGAGCAAGACCTGCTCGACACGGGTCACGGCCGGGTAGCGGTCGGATGGCTCATCGTCGAGGATCTGGTCACCATTCTGATCCTCGTCATGCTGCCGGCACTCGCCGTCTCACTGGGCGGCACCGCCGGACACGGCGCCGCCGCGGCGTTGGGCGGCTCCAACGTCCTGCTCGCCTTCGTGCTCGCCGTGGGGAAGACCGCCCTGTTCGTGGCGTTGATGCTCTTCGTCGGCGCGCGGGCGTTCCCCTGGTTCCTGATGCAGGTGGCGCGCACCAACTCCCGAGAGCTGTTCACGCTGTCGGTGCTCGCCGTGGCGCTCGGGGTGGCGGTCGGCTCGGCGATGCTCCTCGGGGTCTCGCTCGCGCTCGGCGCCTTCCTGGCGGGAATGGTGATCAGCGAGTCGGACCAGAGCCACCAGGCGGCCGCCGACGCGCTGCCGCTGCGGGACGCGTTCGCGGTGCTGTTCTTCGTCTCGGTCGGGATGCTCTTCAATCCCAGCATCCTGATGACGTCCCCCGGCCGGGTGCTGGCGGTGGTCGCCATCATTATCGTCGGGAAGGCGCTGGCCGGCTTCGCGCTGGTGGCGCTCTTCAAAGGGCCGCTGCGCACCGGGCTCGTCGTTGCCGTCGGCCTGGCCCAGATCGGGGAGTTCTCGTTCATCGTGGCGGAGCTCGGGCGGCAGCTGCAGCTGCTTCCGGACGAGGGATACCAGCTCCTGCTGGCCGGAGCGCTGATCTCCATCTCGCTCAACCCGCTGCTGTTCCGCACCGTCGAGCCGCTGGAGCGATGGATCAAGAGCCATCCGCGGTTGAGCTGGCTCGCGGGAGATCGCGCCCCGGCGCCGGACATGACGGAGGGGGGGCATCCGCCGCTGCACGACCACGCGATCATCTGCGGCTACGGCCGCGTCGGCAGCCTGGTGACCACGCTCCTGCAGCACCGCGGCATTCCCTGCGTGGTGCTGGAGCTGAACCAGCGGCGGGTGGACGACCTCCGTTCCCGGGGTACGCTGGCGTTCTTCGGCGACGCCGCCAATCCGGACGTGCTGCGCCACGCCGGTCTCGACCGGGCGCGCGTGCTGGTACTGGCGATGCCGGACCCGTTCTCCGTGCGCCGCGTGGTGGAGCACGCGCGGGCGCTCAACCCCGAGATCACGATCATCGCGCGGACTCACAGCGAGAGCGAGTGGATCCATCTCCTGACCTACGCCGACGAGGTGGTGCTGGGGGAACGGGAAGCGGCGCTCGAGATCGCCCGCGCCACCCTCACCCGCTTCGATCTCACGCCGGACGAGGCACTCTCGCTGGTGGAGACCCTGCGGGGTCGGGTGGAGCTCGGAAGCGGCATCGTGCCGGAGCTGCGGCTCCAGTCGCTGCAGGAGGACCGGACCACCGTCGGAGCCGGCCGAAGCGATCACTAGCCGTAGAGGTCGATCGTTTGCTCCCGACCGCCGGAGCTGCTGTAGGGCGGTCAGTATCGATCAGGAGGAAGTGACAGAACGCGTCCGGGGAGTAGGCGCGCCCGAGTTATCGGGCACGAAGACTCGCCTCGGACGCCAAGACCCGAACCCGGGGTCCGGCGGAGCCTGCAGCCTGTCTCGCAGGAGCCGCCGGGCAGCGGAGAAAGGACCCGGAGAAAATGTATTCCGAGCTTCGCCCGGACCGGATCGTCGAGACGATCAACCACCTGGGACAGCGCATCGAGGGGAGCTTCCCCGGCAGCGGCCTGGGACGCGTGACCGCCGAGCTGGGCCGGCTGGCCCGGGAGGCCGGTCCCACCGCCGGATGGCTCCGGCAGCCGATCTGGCCGCTGCGCATCGGCGCGGCGATCGGGATCCTCGGGATCGTGCTCGTGATGTGCGGGGGCGCCCAACTGGCGCTGGCGATCCCGCTGCGGGTGGATGGCGTGGGGGAGTTGCTGCAGGCGAGCGAAGCCGCCGTGAACGAGATCATCCTGCTCTCGCTTGCCATCTTTTTCCTGCTCTCGCTGGAGACGCGGGTCAAACGGGGGCGAGCGCTCGCCGCCCTGCACCAACTGCGCAGCATCGTCCACATCGTCGACATGCACCAGTTGACGAAGGACCCGCAGCAGCTCCTCAGCCCCGATACCACCTTCCCGCCCGCGCGCAGCTACACCCGGGTGGAGCTGGCGCGTTATCTCGACTTCTGCTCGGAGCTGCTGTCGCTCGCGAGCAAGCTGGCCGCGCTGCACGTCCAGTACCTGAACGACCCGGTGGTGCTGGCGGCCGTGAACGACGTCGAGGCGCTGGCGGGAGGCCTCTCCAACAAGATCTGGCAGAAGATCATGATCCTCGACGTGATGACCTCCGGGACCCCGCGGCTGCGGAAGCGCGCTCCTCGCACTCCCGGCCGGGCTCACCCCCTCCGCGCGATGGCCGCCGCGGAGGAAGAGCGGAGCCGGGACGCGCTCGCCGGGGTGCGGGCGACGGTCATCCGGCGAGCGGTCGTCCCCCGGTCTGCGTTCCGTCACCCCCTCGCTAGGACGACGAAGTGGGGAGGAGGTCCGCGGCGGAGCGAGTAAGAGCAGAGGTGTTGACCCCGCTGCCGCTCGTGAGGCTCCATGCGAACGATTCTGATGGCGCTCCTGCTCTCCGGGTTTCTCCCCGTCTCCGCCGCGCTCTCGGCCGATGCTGCCCCACCCGATAAGACCGCCGCGGTGCCGCGGCTGGCGCTGGAGCCGGACCCGCACGCCCGGTTCGAGTTCTCCGACCTGCTGGGAAGCCGCGTGGCGCGCAACACCCGGGAGTGGCTGATCCCGGCGCCGGAAGCGAACCCCGGCATGCTGGAGATGTTCCGGGTGCGCGACCGCCTACCGAAGCCGCAGCTCGTACCGTGGGCGGGCGAGTTCGCCGGCAAGCACCTGATCTCGGGCGTCCAGGCGCTGCGGCAGCACGAGAACCCGGCGCTGCGCGAGAGTGTCGCCTCGCTGGTGAAGGGGCTCCTCTCCACACAGGCGGAAGACGGGTATCTCGGCCCGTTCACGCGGGCGGAGCGCCTGCGGGGACATTGGGACCTCTGGGGCCATTACCACTGCATGCTCGGCCTGCTGACGTGGCACGAGCAGACCGGCGACGCGGCGGCGCTGCGCGGCACGATGCGGGCGGCCGACCTGATCTGCGCCACCTATCTCGACACGGGTCGACGAGTCCACGACGCCGGCTCCCCCGAGATGAACATGGCGGTGATCCACGTGCTGGGGCGGCTCTACCGCCTTGTCGGGGAGCCCCGCTACCTGCGGATGGCGCGTGAGATCGAGAAGGACTGGGAGCGCGCCGGCGACTACTTCCGCACCGGCCTGGCGGGCGTGGAGTTCTTCCAGACGCCCACCCCGCGCTGGGAGAGCCTGCACGATCTGCAGGGGCTGGTGGAGCTCTACCAGATTACCGGCGACGACCGCTACCGGACCGCCTTCGAGCACCACTGGCGCAGCATCCTGCGGTGGGACCGGCGCAACACCGGCGGCTTCTCCTCCGGGGAGCAGGCGACCGGCGACCCGTACGCGGCGACCGCGATCGAGACCTGCTGCACCGTCGCCTGGATGGCGCTGACGCTCGACATGCTGCGCCTGACCGGCGACCCGCTGGCGGCCGACGAGCTGGAGCTCTCCACCTACAACGCCGGCGTGGGGGCGCAGCATCCCTCCGGCCGCTGGTGGACCTACGACACGCCGATGGACGGCGCCCGGGAGGCCTCCGCACACACCATCGTCTTCCAGGCGCGGGCCGGCACGCCGGAGCTGAACTGCTGCTCCGTAAACGGCCCGCGGGCGCTGGGGATGCTCTCGGAGTGGGCCGTGATGCGCGACGGGGCGGGGCTGACGGTCAACGCCTACGCGCCCGGCCGGTTCGACGGGAAGCTGGAGAGCGGCCTCAAGGTGCGCCTGGACTGGGAGACCGATTACCCGCGCTCGGGTCGGGTCACGCTGGCCGTGCGGCCGGAGAAGGCGACCCGCTTTCCGCTGCGGCTGCGCATTCCGCGGTGGTCGGAGCGGACGGTGGTCCGGGTGAACGGAAAGGCGGTGGAGCAGGTGCAGCCCGGCCGCTACCTGGCGCTCGACCGCCGCTGGGCGAAAGGGGACCGCGTCGAGTTGGAGCTCGACATGGCGCTGCGAGCCGTCGCGGGAGACCGGGACGCGCTCGGAAAGGTGAGCCTCTACCGGGGGCCGCTGCTGCTGGCGTTCGATCCGCGCGACAATGACTTCGACGAGGAACGGCTGCCGCCGCTCGACCTGGCGCGGCTGGCGCAGGCAAGCCTGAGCGCTCCAAAGGACGGGTGGGTGCTGCTCCAGGCGGCGGGATCGGACGGCACCGTGGTGCGGCTGCGGGACTTCGCCAGCGCCGGAGCGACCGGCCGGCGCTACCGCTCCTGGCTGCCGGCAGCGTCTCCGCTGCCGCCTCCGCCCGTGACGCGCCTGCCACGGGACGGCGCGGCCGTTCCGAAAGGCCGGGTACTCTTCCGCTGGACCGGACCCTCGTCTCCGAACGACTCCGTGAACGAGTACCGGCTGATTGTAGCGGACGATCCGGAGTTGAAGCGCCCCGTGGTCCGGATACCGGCGGTGAAGACGAACTGGGTGGTGGCCGGCGAGCAGCTCGAGGCGCTCAAGCCGGGCACCAGCTACTGGTGGGGAGTGGAAGCGGTGAACGCGCACGGCACCTCGCGCTCTACCGGCCCCGCCGCGCGGCTCACGCTCGACCCAACGCTGCCTCCGCTTACTGAAGCGCAGCTTCGCCCGCCGGCCGCGGTCGGGGTGCTCCTGCGTGCGGCGCTCTCCGGAGCGCCCGATCCCGGCCAGGGGACGCTGACCGAGGCCGAGGGCGCGAGCGCTTCCACAGGGCCGGGGGGCGAGGCGAACGGCGCGGTGCGGCTGGACGGCGCGCGCGGACGCTTGAAGTACGCCGTCGACCAGTTTCCCGAGGAAGAGTACACCGTCGCCGTGCGAGTCCGGATCGACGCGCTCCCGAGCGGGCGGATCGCGCAGGTCTTTAGCGCCTGGACCGCCCCCGCGGACGATCCACTGCGGATCACGGTGGACAGCGGCAAGCTCTTCGCGCGGATCGAAGCGGGCGGCAGCTTCAGCACCCCCGGGTTCCCGGTGACCCCCGGCCGCTGGTACGACGTGGTGGCGGTAAAGCAGGGCCCGCGCCTGCTGCTCTACGTGGACGGGCAGGTGGTGGGTCAGTCCGCAGCGCCGCTCTCCGTCCGGTCCCGGAGCCGGGAAGTCGCCCTGGGAGGCAACCCGCGCTACGCCGGCAACGAGTTCCTCGCGGCCACGTTCGCGGACTTCTCGCTCCACGGGCGGGCCTTTACCGCCGAAGAGGTACGGGAGCGGCCCCGCCCGTAACGAGAGCCCCTTCTCAAATGGAGAACACGATGAGCCGAGAGAACATCAGCACCGGATCGAAATGGGAACCGATCATCGGCTACTCGCGCGCCGTCCGGGTGGGCGAGCAGGTCTTCGTCTCAGGCACCACCGGAACCGACGCCAGCGGGACCCTGGTGGGCAAGGGAGACGTCTACGCCCAGACGGTCCAGACACTCAAGAACGTGGCGGCCGCCCTGGAGCGGGCCGGCGCCAGCCTGGAGGACGTGGTGCGGACCCGGATCTACCTGGTCGACATCGCCCGCGACTGGCAAGAAGCGGGGCGGGCTCACGGCGAGGTGTTCGGCGAGATCCGGCCGGCCACCACGATGGTGGAGGTGCGGGCGCTGATCGACCCGGAGATGCTGGTCGAGATCGAGGCCGACGCGGTGATCGGCGCTTCCCCTTAACGCCGGGCAAACTCGCCGCGAGCTGACCCTGACCGGCGCCTCGCGAGCCTCTACCCACGGAGTCTACCGCATGCTGCGAGAGCTGTTCCCCCACGGCCGGTTTCATCCTCCGGCCTCCAACGCGCAGATCGCCGCGGTGGAGGCGAGCCTGGGCGTGCGGCTGCCGGAGCCCTTGCGGCGCCTCTACCTGGAAGCCGATGGCTTCCGAGAAGACCGCGGCAACGCGAAGTACCTACTCTCCCTGACGGAGCCGGATACGATCGGCTCGTTGGTGAGCACGACCCGCTTCTATTGGGACGAATGGCCGGGGATTCAGCCCGGGTTGGAGCTCCGAGACTACCTCTTCTTCGGCTACTCGGGCGGCGACGAGGTGTGGGGGATCCACTGGCGGCCACCGGAAGAGATCATCGTCTACCATCCGCAGATGGGGAGCAGCTTCGAGACAGCGGGCACCGACCTCCTCCGGCTCTTCCGGGACGACTACGCCGCCTACGACCTGCTCGCGGAGCCGGACGCGGCCGATGGTTAGCACGTTCCGTCGACCCGGTGATGACTGACTTCTATGCAGAGGACCTGGCGTACGTCCACCACACCGGCTTCGGCGACTTCGCCCGGGGCACGGCGCCCGGCCTGATCCGGCACCTGCGGAGCGCAGGAATCCGGCAGGGGAGGGTCGTCGACCTCGGCTGCGCAGCGGCATCTGGGCCGGAGAGCTGCTGCGCGCGGGGTACGACGTGCTCGGGATCGACCGCTCGCCGGCCATGCTCCGGCTGGCAAGGGTCGAGGCGCCCGGCGCGCGCTTCGTAGCCGCCTCGATCCAGGAGGCGGCCCTGCCGCGGTGCGCCGCCGTCACCGCTCTCGGCGAGGTGCTCAACTACTATCCGCCCGGGCACGATCCGCCGCTCCTGCTCCCGCTCTTCGCCCGCGTGCGGGAGGCGCTCGCGCCGGGAGGGCTCTTCCTCTTCGACGTGGTGCTTCGCTCCAAGAGGCGCCCCATGCGCTATCACGCCTCACGGGAGGGGGAGGGCTGGCGGGTGGAAGTCGACGTGGTCGAAGAGCCGGAGCGCTCCCGCCTCACCCGGCAGATCCGAATCGCGCGGTGCGTGGACGGCATCGAGCGCGCCTCTGCGGAGATCCACCGGCTGCAGACCTTCTCCCGCGCGGAGCTGGAGGGCTGGCTGCGGAAGGAAGGGTTTACCGTCCGAGCCCTCCGCCGCTACGGCGAGATGCCCCTCGCGCCGCAGCGGATGGCGTTCCGAGCGCGACGGGCGGGACGCTGAACGCAACGGTGCATCGGCACAGCTTCTGCCGGCATTACAAAGGCTTTCTACCCGCAGTGGGTGAACCTGTCTGTATGGCAAGTCTCCAATGGACCCTGCGCCTCCTCCCCCTGCTTCTGGCCCTGGTCGCCTGCGGCTGTTCGCCGCGGGACTCGGTCCTGCAGGTGGAGGACGATGACCCGGAGATGGCCGCCGCCATCTCCCAGGCCCGTGCCTCGCTTCCCCACCTCTGGAGTGTCTTCGAGCGTCCCATCCGCGGGGAGAGCGTGTTCTCGCTGAAGGTGAAGATCACGGACGGGAACGGCACCGAGCACTTCTGGGTGGGCAGCCTGGAACGGCGCGACGGAGTCACGACCGGGAAGATCGACAACGATCCGAACATCGTCCGGAACGTCAAGCTGGGGGAGCGGATCACGATCCCGGACGCCGACATCTCGGACTGGCTCTATAAGCGCGAGGGAAAGATGGTCGGCAACTACACCCTCCGCGCCATGTTCAAGCAGATGCCCGCCGAGGAAGTGAGCCGATTCCGGGCGATGATGGCCGATCCGTAACCGGCCGCCTCGCGACCGGCGCGCTCTGCGGGGGAGACATCACTCGGGGGGAGGTAACTCCCCGCGGAGGAAGCGGAGACCATCCTGCGCCAGCTACTCTTCCGGAAACCGCCGCGAGTGTTCACGGTGTCGTACCCGGCCTCGCTGCTGTCGGCGGCGGAGCCAGATCGTCGAGCCGCCGGCGCGGCGGTCGACTACACCGATCCACAGGGTAGAATGGAATGGAGCTCCAGGGCGTGGGCAGGAAGTACTGCGGGACTCGCGCCTGCACCACAGTCCGCTCGCCGTTCGGAGGGCGAATGGATCGAGAGGGAAAGTATGAAGAAAGCGGCGGTTGTATTCCGATCGTTCGAGGCAGCGGAGCGCGCCGAGAAGGAATACTACCGGAGCCTCTCTCCAGGAGAGCGCCTGGAGATTCTCCTGGAGCTGAACCGGCGCTTCTATCCAACCGTAGATGATCAGCCTTCCGAAAGACCTGCGCGAGTTTATCGGGTTACTGAACTCGAATGAGGTTCGCTATCTCATCGTGGGCGGCTACGCCGTGGCCTACCACGGTTATCCGCGCTCGACGGGGGACATCGACTTCCTCCTTCAGGTCTCCGAAGAAAACGCTTCTCGCGTGATCGAGGCGCTGCGAGAGTTTGGCTTCTCCAGCCTGGGATTACGCCCAGCCGATCTCCTCCAGGAAGGCATCGTCATTCAGTTGGGCTACCCGCCTAACCGCATCGATCTGCTCACCGGGATCAGCGGCGCCACCTTTGACGATGCCTGGGAGAAGCGGATCGAGGATGAATTCGACGGCCTGACGCTGATCTTCGTCGACCTCGAGACTCTGCGGGCAAACAAAGCGGCAACAGGTCGGCCGAAGGACCTGGCCGACCTGGATGCGCTCTCTTGAATGGCCGGGGCCGCGTCTACTTGCCGGCGAGGATCAGGTCGACGCGGCGGTTGACGTCCTTCAGGTAGTCGGCGTCGCCGCCGCCCAGCTCGCAGGTGACCCAGCCGTTGTAGCCGATCTCGCCGAGCGCCTTGCGGACCTCCGGCCAGTCGATGCTGCCGTCCCGCAGGTTGACGAAGTCGCCCTTGATCGCCTGGAAGAGGCCCGGACCGCCCTTGAAGTCTTTCAGGTGGACCTTCTTGATCCGCGGGCCGAGGGTGCGGATCCAGTCTTGCGGCCAGCCGAACGGCACCACGTTGCCGACGTCGAAGTAAGCCTGGACCCAGGGGCTCTGGAAGCTGTCGACGAACCGGTTGAACTCCAGCGGGGAGAGCAGGAAGTTGTTCCAGACCTCCTCGATCAGGATCGGCACGCGGAGCCGCTCCGCGGTGGGGATCAGCTTGCGGATCCCTTCCTGCGCCCATTGGTAGGCGCTGCCGTACGGCGTCTGGGCGTTGACCACCCCCGGCACCAGGAGGATGCAGTCCGACCCGAGCGCCTTGGCACTGCGCAGCGCCGCCTCGGCCAGCTTGACGCTCTGCTCCCGCTGGGCAGCATCCGGGTGGGTGAGCGGGGGATTCCAGCCGCCGTAGATGACCGAGTGGAGCCGCACGCCCGCTTTCTCCGCGGCAGAGCGGAGCGCCTCGCACTCCGCTTCCGGCACCGGCGGCATCTCGATGCCGTCGAAGCCGCACTCCCGCGCCAGCTTGAACCGCTCCGCCGGCGGGAGAGCCGAGGGGAGCATGGAGTAGACGACCGCCTTCTTCATGCCGCCTTCCTGGGCCGCGAAGGCCGAGCTGGCGCTCAGCCCGGCGGCTACGGCCGCGCCCGCGGCAGTCTGGGCGAGGAAATCACGTCGCTTCATTTTCTGTTCCTTATCCTGGCGAACCGGGGTCGCCTACCCGAGCGGGGGAGTACCGGGCTTCGCCATGGGGGCGATGGCGAGCCGCCCGTCCCAGCGCAGCTCCTTGGGGAAGAGGTCCTCGCCGGACTTCAGCAGCTCGTCCCAGGTGACGGCGGCGCCGGTGTAGGCGGCCATGCGGCCCATCAGGCCGGCCAGGGTGCTGCGCGCCATCTTCTCCTGCTCGCGGATCGGCTGGCCCTTGCGGATGGCGGCGAAGAGGGCGTCGTGCTCCAACTGGTACATCGTCTTCTTCGGCGGCGGCGTGCGCCACTCGGTCTCCCCGGACATCTCCGCGGCGGCGAAGCGCACCGTGCCGGTCCCCTTCGCGCCGATCACGTAGTCGGTGTTGTCGTTGTGGGAGACGCCGGCGATCTGGCGCTGCGCCATCGTGGCGCGGGTGCCGTCCGCCCACTCGTAGAAGACGTCGATGTGGTCGTAGATATTCCCCTCGTTATTCGGGTGGACCCGTCCGCCGGTGGCGACGCAGCGCACCGGAGTCACGTCTTTCATCGCCCACATGATCTTGTCGACGCTGTGGCACGCCTGCTCGATCAGGCCGTCGCCGCTGAGCCAGACGAAGTTGTACCAGTTGCGGATCTGCCACTCCACGTCGCTCATCCCCGCCGGCCGCGCGGAGGCGGGTGGCATCGGCTTGACGGGCCCAGTCAGGTAGGTGGAGTGGATGAAGCGGACCGGGCCGATGGCGCCCTCGTGCAGCCGCTTGAAGAAGGCGCGGTGCGGCTCCGCGTACCGGTAGCAGAAGCCGGAGAGGAAGCAGCGGTCCTTCCGCGCCCCGTCCGCCGCCCGCAGCGCGGAGAGTACGCCGGCGACGTCGGTCCCCATCGGCTTCTCCGCAAAGATGTGCTTGCCCGCGGCGACGGCGGCCTTGATGTGCTGCGGCCGGAATCCGGGCGGGGCGCAGAGGAGCACCACGTCGACGCCGGAATCGATCACCTTCTGGTAGGCGTCGAGCCCCACGAACTGCTGCGAGGCCGACACCTGCACCCGGGAGCCGAACGTCTCGTGCTTCCGCAGCGCGCCGACGCTCCGCTCGATCACCTCGGGTAGCACGTCGCCCATCGCCGTCAGCACGGCGCCCTTGTCGGCCTGGAGCGCGTCGACCGCGGCACCCGTCCCACGCCCACCGCAGCCGATAAGCCCCACCTTGAGCTGGTCCGACCCCTGCGCGAAGGCGTAGTTTCCGCTCGCCAGCAGTGCCGCCGAGCCCGCCGCCGTCGCACCCTTCAAGAACTCTCGGCGGCTCGACGCCGCGCCCTGGATCTCCTCTGACATCCCACTACCTCCCGCCGCGCCCGCGCCGCGCGACCGCGCAGCCGCCGCCGACTGTCCCATGCTGCCTTTCCAACCCAGGCGGCCCGTTTCCTGCCCGGCGGCCAAGAACTGCGAATTGCGAGCCTGGTAGGTTGCTCGGGGAGGAAATATCGGACGCTCGTGGAACCGAAGATCAACTACACAGTCCGGAAACCCCCGCCGGTACGCCGGGCGAGAGCTGCGCTGCGTTTTGCAGGTCGGCGAGCGACTGAGAAGAGGTCCGATGCGAAGAGTGTTCGGTGGTTTGATCCTCTTACTGGGCCTGGCGCAGTCAGGCTGGATCGTCTACAACCTGTACATCCAGCCACTCCCGGAGACTCGAGGCATCGATCCGCTCCCTGCCTCGCTCCTCGCGGCGGGGATGATTACGGTGGGCGTGAACTGGCTCCGCGGGAAGACGGCGCGCTAGCCCTGCGATCCGTTCACACCAGGACTTTGTATAAGTACGTGGTGCTGCACGGGCCGCCGTCCGGCATCAGCGCGAAGCCGGGCACCACGCCCACCCGCTGCCAGCCCAACCGCTCGCAGAGCCGCTCCGAGCCGCCACCGGTGACGGCGTCCAGCACCAGTAGCGTGCGTCCCGGCTCTCGCGCGGCTTTCTCCACGGCGTGCATCAGGAGGGCGCCCACGCTCTGGCGCTGGGCGAAGGCGCCTGGCCAGTGAAACGTTCCTCCCTGATTCGAGAATCCACGTCCGGATTACTCGATCTCAGGAATGGCAAACCGGACCTCGACCCTACCACCGCGTAGTCATCCGTCGGCTTTGGTCGAAGAGGACGCGCCGGGAGAAACGAACGGCGATTGCAGGCGTCCGAGAAGCGAGACCGTGAGAGCGGCGGTCTATGCGGAGGGGAGGCACATCGAGGGTGGTGGAGGCCTACCGTGCGGATGCGATGGGCGCGACATCCAGGCTCTACGAGGTCGAGAGCCCCGGCGGACTTCGCTGCCTCTGATGGAAACGGGGTCAGTGAACCGCACTATCTCGTGCGGAACGCGACCACAGCATCAAGCCGTGCACGAACGGCATGGGGTCGTCCCACGATACCGCGGACTTGGCCTCGCATCGTGCCACCCAGAGCAACCACCTAGGCAGCGGCACCCCCCATTCCTTGGCCGCCGCCAGGTCTCGCCAGATGCGGCACCACCGGACGCCCGCCCGGGCCACCGATGGGGCCTGCCGAGGAAGCCCGACCAGGTCCGCGTAGACTAGCGCGGGGAGATTGACGCCGGCGATGGCCCCGGGATGATGCCAGAGATTGAAGCGCGGGTTCACCTCCAGCAGATACAGCCGCCCGTCCGGACTCCGTTTGAAATCGAGCTTTGCCACCCCGCGGAGGCCCATCCGCTGCACCAGTTCTCGTCCGAGCGACGCCACGTCCGGCAGGTCCGCGATCTCCAGCGCGGTACTGTGTCCGTACGCCACCGGGCGAGTCCGGATCTTGCGCCCGGTGAACTCACCGACCCGCTTCCCATCCCAATCGACATAGACGTGATAGCTCTCGACCCGGGTCTCCGGCCCTGGAATCCGCTCCTGCGCCAGAAAGGCCATGCCCGACTCCGCCAGGCGCGGCCACAGCCCTCTGAGCGCTGCGGGGGTCTCCACTTCCAGTGCTTTGTTCGAGCCGCCGATCTGCTCCCATGATTTCCAGCGGGTCAGCGGCTTGATCATCAGCGGAAACCCAAGGTCTATGTCCGTGGGCGTAGATCCCGCCGCGGGTTGGATCTGGCGTGTTCTCGGAACGGGGAGGGCCAGGCGCTCCGCCAGCACCTGGAACCGCGCCTTGTCGACCAGGTCTTCGACCAGTTCCGCGTCCGCCACCACGAACCGGAAGACTTCTGCCAGGAGGTCCCGGTGGCGCGACAGGAAAAGTAGCTGCGCGTCGCTTTCGTAGAACAACACCGGTGCGGAGGGCTGCCGCGAACCGTACCGGACGAGCATGGCGGCCAACTCCTCCGGCCGCTCCGAGAAGTCCTCCCAGTCCAGAATAGTGCGTGCAAAGCGCGAATACCGAGCCGGGCTGCCGCGACCAGCCACGACTGCGCAGGGGATTCCACGAAGGCCGAGTGGGCGCACCAGGTCCATGTCTCCCATTACACACGCGATCGGCATTCCGGTGGCCATCCGGAGTCTCCGTCGAAGCACGTCCCGTTCCGGAACGCTATTCTTTCTGAGCTTCGTCGAGGGATCGGGGTACCTGGGTCCTACTCGCAGCTCCGAAGCCGAGCAGTGAAGACCATTGCTGCCGGGACATTCGGCCTCGGAACGACTGCTGCCACCGATACCCCTTCTCCGCCAGGCTGCGAGCCTGGGTGAGCCAGCCGTAGCGACTTCGGATCCACCGGTGTTGGCTCCCATCCAGCTCTGCGCCGAGTCTCGTCTTGAACTCACCTCGTCCCATGAAGTCGAAGGTGTCACAACCCCGCTCCATGGCTTTTTTCATCACCATCCACGTCATCAGCTCGGTAGGCCGGTACCAGCGGTACTGCGTACGGTGAGCCCACATCCAAAGAAGCAGCTCGTGCCCTTCCACCGTGAACGTTCCCGTGGCAATATTCACCTCGTTGCCGCCCTCGTCCGGAAGATAGACGGAGATCGCCAGCAGGTTGCCCGCTGCCTTCATGTGGCGGAAGTACTCCAACACTCGCTTCTTGTTGAAGGGGATGATGTTTCCACCGCGCAGGAAGACTTCTTTGAGCTGGTCGTAGTGTTCGTCGACAAAGCTCTCATCTTCCTCAAATCTCGTGATGAGTCCCAGCTTCTCCGCTCGACGAACGTTCCGCCTGGCGCTGTCCTTCAGCATCTTCATCGCTCTGGCTTCGTCCCCAGGGTACAAAGGCGCCCGATAGGTGAATACGGGATCACCGCGGAAGTGGAAGGCCTTCATTGCCTCCGCATCGAGCTCGCTGCTGATCATCTCGATATGATGAACTCCGTACCGGTTCTGAAGGAAGGGAACCAGGACCGCTATCATCTCTTCAGTGGAGATGTGAGATGGATCGAAGACAGGACCCATGCTCGCCGTTTGCCATCCTGGAAGGGGCGATCCAAAAACCCGAAAGAAACCGACCGAAACCAGGAGCCCCGGCAAGCAGCTAACGATCTTCCCATTCTTCTCGAAGACGAGGTGGATCGGGGTGCCCAGCCCACAAGCTTCCAGTGACCACAGCCATGCCGTTTTGTGGGTTACTCTGCAATTACAAAACGACGATACGAGCTCATCCCAGATGAGCAGCTCACGGTCGGAAGCACATCTGACTTCCACACGGTTACAGCTCGAGACCTCTGATCTATACCCACATGATTTCACGTACTCTCTCCCGAATGGGACACCCTGGTGAAGCACGAAGAGGCAAAAACAACACGCTGAGTATTCCGGCATCACAGCAACCGACACCCTTAAATTTACAGATTCTATTGACCGGTACCTTTACCTTTGCATGCTTGCATATCCAGCAACTCACGTCTACTCGGTCGTTGACCCGACTGGCTAGCCCATGCCTTTCGGATCAGGAATCTCTTACAACGATGACCTGCCGCACTTCATGTTTCGACTCCGAAAGATGCTGAAATCGGGCTCCGCATTCATCTCAGCCGTGACTCTACGAGAGGTGAGTGTTGCGAAGGCGGTGGGGGCAGCACGGAGCGGAGAAACCCGACGAGGGCACGGAGAGCTGCGACCAGCGGCTTACGGCGAAACTGGAGCAGAACTGCCGTGATCACTGCCCGTTTCCCGGTGGAGCCCGCGGCCGGGCGCCGGATGAGGGGGAGCCGAGATCGCCGTCGGGCTCGCGGTCGTCATGCGTGCGGCCTTACCCGGGTGCGAGCGTGAGAGCGGAAGCTGCCCGCACGCCGGATACCGAAGTAGAGGTAGCCCTGGCGGTCACCGCCTGGCGGTGGGGTCGGGTCCACTGGCCGGGCTGCGAGCCGGGGCTACCGGCGGCGATAAGGAACTTCCCCTCGGAGGTGAAGCACTGCACCCGATCGTTGAGGCTGCTCACCCACACGCGCTCGGCACGGTCTATCGCGACCCCGACCGGACCGAAGGAGCGCTCGGAGTAGGTGCAGGAGGGCTTACCCGCTCGCTCCAACGTTTTGATGAGTCTGGAGACGAACGAGCTGGAGCCCTGCGCAGATGATGCACCTGAGGCCGATCACGCCTGATCTGGCGGAGTCCTTGCGAGCGGTCCGGCTGCGCGCCCTGCAGGACACGCCGACCGCCTTCGGCTCCACCTACGCCCGGGAGGCACAGCTTACCGATGCGGAGTGGGAGCAGCGGGCGGCGCGATGGAACGGAGAGGATGCGGTGGGGTACCTGGCGCGGTCGAATACTGACCGATCTGGACCACGTGGTACGATTCCTGAACGCAACGGAGTACACGAAAGGGGAGGGCAATGGGCTGTAGAGGCGTGTTCTTCGCGCTGTCGCCGGCGCAGGCGGAGCGGCTCCTGGCTGCAAGCTCCGGCGAAGAGGTCCTCGAGATCGTTCAGGAAGAGCTCGAGGAGCGCTGGGATGAGGAGTGGCTGCAGGAGACGGACCAAGCGTGGGACGCGATCCACCGCTGCCTGACCGACGGCACCCTGAGCTTCGCCCCACTTTCGACGCTGCACCAGTGTGTCCTCGGCGGACGCCAGCTCTATGACGGCGACGACTACATCGTTTCGTTCCTCTCTCCTGCCGAAGTGAAGGAAGTGGCCGCAGCGATCCAGGGCCTGGACCGGCAGTGGCTGCGCGGGAAGTACTTCCGGATCGACCCGGACGATTACGGCCTGCTTCCCGACCACGAGGACTTCGACTACACGTGGGAGTGGTTCCAGGGAGTGCAGGCGTTCTACCAGAAGGTCGCGGCGGGTGACCGTCCGGTAATCTTCACCGCCGATCAATAACCCGCCGGGCACCGGGCCTGACGAAGCGGCGCTTCGTCTCGGCAGGAGGCGGATGGTCGGCCAGCCCCCCGCCGTTGAAAGCGCCATCCGAGTCCGGGTACCAGCGCGCGGGCGCGACGGCGCGCTGAGCGGAGCGAGCGGCCGACCTGGGAAAGAGTGGAGTACTGATGCGGCAGGTCCCTCGAGAAGCGCTGCCAGGCAGACGTTTCGCCGTTCAGGTGCTCGGTCGCGCCGACACCCTGCGCCTGGAAGTGGGGGTCCCGCATCTAGTGATCTCCATCTCGGAGCCGGGCGTGCCGCTCGTGCGATATCCCGAGTCGGAGCATCGCCTCGGGCTGCTGCGCCTCTGCTTTCACGATACGGATCGGGACGGGACCGCCCGCCACGCGTTCTCCGAAGAGCAGGCCCGCAACATCGTCGATTTCGTCAACCAGCACCGAGACGAGGTACTGCTCATCATATGCCAGTGCGAGGGGGGATCTCCCGCTCGGCCGGAATCGCCGCCGCGCTGGCGGAGTGGCTCGGCGAGGCATCGGATCCGATCTTCCGTTACTACCGCCCCAATCGCCTGGTCTACGAGCGCTTGCTCGCCGCGGCGCGCCGCTTCGCCGCAGAGGGCTCAGGCGACGTACCGGCAGAACCGGGCGCAGCAGGAGCCGCGGGCACGGATAAGCCGTAAGGACGAGCAATGGTCGACCGGACCTGGACGGGCCGGCGGACTGAAGGCGTCCCTGGGAGCGGTTTTGCACCGTAAGCGCCAGGCGCGGCGCGGTGGGTGGACCCGCCTGGGTGGCCTGCCGAGCCACCCAGGGGGCGTAAGGCCGTCTCAAGGGCCGTTTCCCGACCGCACTTCCAGGTAACCATCCGCGGTGGAGGAGAGGGACGCTCCGGAGGCCGGCCCTAACGTCTCCGGGCTCCAATCCGCGAGGACAAACACTCCCATAGCCGTGGCGGTTCGTGAGAAGCCCACGGTCCGGTAACGAAAGAGATACCCATCGCCGACGAAGCCGGACTGCTCCGTAGAGCGAGACCGGTCGCCGGCTCCCTTCCAGTGGAGATCGAGCGCAAGCGGGAAGTAGCTGCCGGACGAGAAGTCATAGAGCCGGACGGTAGTCCTGAGACTCGCCTGGCTCAAGCTGCGGTCGATCTGAAAGGAGCCTCCCGCCAGCTCCGTCGCGGCAAAGCCGTCCAGCCAGCGGAAGCCGGTCTGCGGATCGGTCTTCATCACCTGGACCCACAGGCTGGTAGTCGGCTCGGGCCGTGCCGCCCCCACTTGCCGCCGGCCGTCCAACGCGAAGAGGTTCACCTCCGTCCAGCTCTCCGTCGACGGATCGTAGCCGGTGAAGCTGGCTTCGGCTGCCAGTCCGCTGAATCGCGAGTGGAAGACCGACGACTGCGCCGGGAGGGGGGAAGGGGTGGTGAGGACCCCGAGTGCGAAGGCGCCGGCGAGGAAAACGCGGTGCCACTTGCGGCAAGATTGTCTGCCCATCCTGTCTCCTACTGATCACACTTCCAGAGACGGTCCGAGCGGTGACGACGGTCACCCTACCGTTACCCCAGAGGGTGCCCGGCGGCAGGGGATTCTGTAACCAGAATTGAGGGAGCCTTCGCACCTCGCTCGCGACACGGTCATCCCGTCGCGCGCAGAGGCCGCGCTCGCCGCGCGGCGGCCGGAAAGCGGATCGTAGAGGTGTAGAAGTCGGAAGTGCTCTGCATCCTCCGCCGGTGCTGATCTCGCGCACGGCGACCTGCCGAGGGCGGAGGCCGTCTCGGGCCTGAAACGACCTCCCTGCCGGGTTAACGCCAGCTCCGGCCAGCCGTTAGCCCCCAGCCCGCGTCTGCCCAGGTTGGCGGGGCACTTGCCACTTACCGCTGGCTAAATCACTTGATACCCAGGAAGCCCCACGCGACACACACGGGCGAGTTTACCGCTGGACCCCTCCGGCAAGAGTCCCCATATAAGGCTCGCCCATCTCTACGGATGGGCTCCTGATGAACCGAGGACAAGATGAGACTCCGTATTGCCGGAATAGCAAGTGCCCTCGTGATGGGCGTTTCGATATTGGGTGCTGCCCTGGTGAGTCAGCCGGCGGAGGCGCAGACCTTCCGCGGCAGTGGCTCCATGGGTGGCAGGGGCGGCTTCTCCCGCGGCGGCTTTGGTGGGGGCAGCAGGTCGAGCTTCCGCACGGGGAACTTCGACAGTGGCAGGGCTCCGATCTTTTCGGACCGGGGCTTGAACCGTCCATTTTCCGTAAACCGAGGCTTCAACGATCCATTCTTCTTCAACCGGAGCGTCAATGATCCATTCTTCAACCGGGGCTTCAATGACCCGTTCTTCGTGAACCGGGGGTTCAGCGGCCCGTTCTTCGTCGACCAGGGGTTCAATCGCCCGTTCTTCATTGGCGGGGGCTTCAGCAACCCGTTCCTCGTGAACCAGGGGTTCAGCGGCCCGTTCTTTATCGACCGGGACTTCAATCGCCCGTTCTTTATCGACCGAGGTTTCAACCGCCCGTTCTTCATCGACCGGGACCACTTCGGGCGCTTCCATCGCCGGGACTTCGATCGGGACGACTTCCGGCGCTGGCACCGGATGAATGACTGGGACCGGAACGACTTCCGGCGCTGGCAGCGGACGAATGATTGGGACCGGGACGGTGTGCCGAACAACTGGGATCGCTTCCCACGCGACCGCCGCCGCGACTAAACCCGACCCATGGCGACCAGAGAGAGCTCCGGAGCCCGGGGCTCTCTCTGCCCCCGGCCCGCAGCCGATCCCTCCGCCACGCCCACCCAGGTGCTCCGAACCTCTGGCTGAAGACAGCGTCGGGGCTCTGCCTCCGGTTCCGACACTGACGGAGAGTGGGGCGGAGGTTGGAAGCGCCCACCACGAGACTGTAGGATGACTGGTAGGGTGTAACCCATCTGCCCGGTCCAAGTCGTTACCTATCTACCCGTTCGTTCTGGGGAGGGGCGCCCTGATACCGCCGATCCCTCGGGACGCGCTGCGGGGCGAGCGCACGGCCTGCCAGATACTCGGAAGAGCCGAGACGCTGCGCCTGGAGGTGGGAGTCAGGAGTCGGAGTACGGCGCGGGGCTCCTGTGGCTGTGCTCTCACGACACGACTCTGGATGGGACGGACCGGAAGGCGTTCTCCGAGGGATAGGGCCGCCGTATCGTAGAACTCGCGCGCCAGCACCCGGAGGCGGTGCGGCTCATCATCTGCCAGTGCGATGGGTATCGCGTTCAGCGGGATTGGCGGCCGCGCTGGCGGAGTGGCTCGGCCGGACTTCCGAGGAGATCTTCCGGCACCACCGCCCGAACCGCCTGGTCTACGAGCGCCTACTCGCCGCAACGGAGCGACTCGAAGCAGCGAGACCGCAGGCGACGCCTTCCTCGGGGGAGAACGGTTTCGGGAGCGAAGAGGCCGAGGGCGAACGGGGAGTTGATAGAAAAGTATCAGGCCGACGCCCTCGTCGGAGAGAGAGACATGACCCGACTACTCGAGCAGGCGATCCAAGAGGTGCGGGGGCTCCCCGCCAGTGAGCAGGACGAGATTGCCGCCGTCATCCTGAAGGAGTTGGAAGACGAGCGACTCTGGCAGGACGCGTTCGAGAGATCCCAAGACCAGCTTTCCCTATTGGCTCAAGAAGCGCTAGCCGAGCATCGCGCTGGGGTGACGCGGGAGCTTGAGCCGGACGAGCTATGACCTCCCGCACCACCGAGCGGTTCCGGCGAGCGTTTGGCCGCCTCCCGACGGATGTGCAAGAGCAGGCACGCGCTGCATACCGGCTTTTCCGACAGGATCCATTCCACCCTGGCCTGCGCTTCAAGAGGGTCCACGACAGCGAACTTATCTACTCGGCGCGGGTCGGATTACACTATCGGGCGCTTTGCGTCCTCGACACTGATACGGCAACCTGGTTCTGGATCGGCCCTCACGCCGACTATGATCACCTGATCCGCCACCTCTGACCTCGATCGGGTAAACCTGGGGTGTCGTCCGTGAAGTGCGGGATTACAAGCCAGATGCTTACGAAGCAGATCACCCTGGAGGAAATGCGGGATCTTCCTCTGCCCAGCGCGGCTCAATTGGCACGATTTGTCGAGCACCTGAAGAACGTACACAGCTGGTATAAGCACCTCCCGCTGCTTGACGGAGATGCCTTCTACGTATTCCTGGCTCCCGACGCCGGCGAGTGCTATCCCACTCAGCACCCGCCATTGCCCTTCGGGAATGACGCTGAAGGTTACCGGCGGGCCTTTGGGCATCTCGACTACATGTGGGAGTCGGATGGCTACTGGTTGCGGGATGGGGGACCCCCAAAACGGCTACCGACGCAGGTGGAGGATGAGTGCCGTTTCGTGCTCTTCCCCTACGTGTCGTACGGTTTCGAGTGGAGCATGCACGAAAAAGCGCTCTCCGTTCTCCACCAGCGGCCGGGCAGCGAGCTGAGACAACGTCTCCTCGACTGGGAAGCCGCCGATCACAGAGCTGACGAGGTGTGGCAGCGCCTCCCTGAGACCGAGCGCGATGAGCTCTGCGGACACGACGAACCTTCCGAGAGTCCGGTCACGGCGGGCCAGTTGGAGTACTTGACTCTGAGGGGGTGGGCGGGCGCGATTCACGAATCGCTGCATATGCAAGAGGAGTCGAAGATCTGGCGCGCCTTGACGAAGCTCCAGGAGATCCTCCGGCCCCGCAGTACAGGATCGGATATGGAGCTTGAATGAGCCTGCCATACGCAGGCTGCCGTGCGGCTGATCTTGACCTAATCTGACCTGCGATATCTGAAGTCGCCGTTTCCTGACTGACCCGGACAGAGAGCAACATGCCTTCCAATGATCAGCTCGAAGTTTGTGCCTTCAACGTTCAATCCTGCGTCATTGCCCAGCGCGCCGGGGCGGCGCGGATCGAGCTGTGCGACAACCCGATCGAAGGGGGCACCACGCCGAGCTACGGCACCGTGAGGCGGGCGCGGGAGCGAGTCGACATCGCGCTCTACCCGATCATCCGACCGCGCTCGGGGAACTACTTCTACGACGAGGACGAGCTCGAGATCATCCGGCGGGACATCGAGGCGTGCAAGGAGCTCGGCTGCAATGGCATCTCGGTCGGGGTCGCGACGATCGACGCGGAGATCGATACGGAGCGGCTGAAGCGGATCGTCGAGTGGGCCACGCCGATGGGCGTTACCTGCAACCGGGTTTTCGACGGCGCGCCGGATCTCTTCCAGGCGCTGGAAGAGGTGATCCGCTGCGGCTGCGAGAGGGTGCTCACCTCCGGAGGCAAGAGCAGCGCTCCCGAGGCGGGTGAGATTCTCGCCCGATTGGTGCAGCAGGCCGGCGATCGCATCAGCGTGATGCCGGGTGCCGGCGTCAAGAGCAGCAACCTGGCGAGGCTGCGCCGGGAGTGCGGCGCCCGCGAGTACCATGCTTCGGCGCGCACGATTGCTCCCAACCCGCTGACGTACGTCAATACGCAGGTCAGCGACTATGGCAATGTGTACCTGGCGGACGAGGAAGAGGTGCGGCGGATGGTCGAGATCCTCTCGGAGGCGGCGTAGCAGGGATTCCGACGGTCCTGGACGAGTCGTCCGGCGCAGTCGCCCTTCCGAGACTGGATCTCTGCCGCGCCTGGGCACTACGCAGCTCACCGGCATCCGCCGCGACTCGCCCCCGGCCTGCAACCTGGAACGGCCCGCTGACTTCTAACAGTGCCGGGAGGGTCTACGCTCCGCTGTTCCCTGCCTCGGGGAGCGGATGCCAACCCGCAGAGGCATCGGGCCTCGGGAGAGCGCTAGGGACAGTCTGTGCCTGCTTTCCAAGCTGACGGTCCCAACGGAGACGCGACGTGTTTCGACAGATCCCTGAAGCAGATTGGAAGGTCTTCCGCCGGCTGCAGCCGCTCGCGATGGACCGGTTCTGCCGGCGAGTTCTGGAGGAGGTGGAGGGAATAGCGGGGGACGCCGGGCGGAGCCCCCACCAGCGGTACCTCGAACTCTATCGGCTCCTTCAGGAGCGAGACAAGGAGCTGGAGCGCGGTTTCGATACCCCCCGGCGGTCTACCGCTCTGCTTCAGCTCGCGCACATCTACGCCGCGGGTCTGCTGACCGAGGAAGAGCTCGCCCAGTTCGGAGACGAAACCCGCGGGTTCGTGGAGTGCCTGGTGAACGGATAGCAGGGCCGGTCGTCGAGCTCGGCGGGAGCGCGACGCGTGAGCCCACCCGGGCGCAGGGCACCTCCGTGACCCGCAGGCAAAGAGAGCGTCGCGGTTCGGTGCATCCGCCGTGCCGAACCAAGGAAGCGGGGGTCCACAGCCAGTGGCGCGGGGGCTGTGCCGGCCAGAGGCCAAGTGAAGTTCGGGCACACGCATGACTCTGTCTCGACGGACGCGGATTGTCTTCCGCTCGGCACAATTCGGTGGCGGACCGCGGGCGGGGGCCTGGGCCCCGTGTCGGTCAGGTATCCCCTGGTTACTGCCGCTCCGGAATCCGCCGCTGCGGAGTAGGCTCCAGCGTCACCAGGTAAAATGCCGCTATGACTACTAACCAGATCGTCGCACGCGACCCCGAAGTCATGAACGGGGCGCTGGTCTTCGCCGGGACCCGCGTTCCAGTCGAGGTCTTGATCCAGCATCTCGCGGCGGGAGACTCGCTGGAGCTGTTCCTCGAGGACTTTCCGAGCGTCAGCCGGGAGCAGGCGGTAGCCTTCCTGCAGTTGGCACTGAAGGAGTTCGAAGCTGAACATGCGTGTGCTGCTTGACGAGAACCTTCCCCGCCGCCTGAAGCACTACCTGCCCGCGAACGTCCAGGCAATGACCGTGGCGGAACGAGGTTGGCCGGGGAAGAAGAACGGCGAGCTGCTCCGAGCGGCACACGCGGAGTTCGATGCATTCTTGACCACCGACCAGGGAATCCCCCACCAGCAAAACCTGTCGTGGCTGTCCATGGGCATTGTCGTGTTGCAGGCCCGCAGTAACCGGTTGGAAGACCTAGCGGCGCTCATGCCTGCCGTATCCAGCGCGCTGGACACTCTCCAGCCGGGACAAGTGGTCGTTATCTCGGGCTAAAGAGCAAACCAGGCGCCTGCGATCGATTTTAAGCATCATGAATCTCACCGGCATCCACCACGTTTCGATCCTGGTCTCCGACATGGAGCGCGCCGTCGCGTTCTACCGGGACTCGCTGGGCCTCACCGAGGTGAAGCGGCCCTCCAACTTCGTGACCCCCGTCCGCTGGTTCGAGTTGGGGGAGCAGCAGCTCCACCTGATCCCGAACGACGAGCCGGACGTCGTGAGCCCGCGGCACTTTGCGGTGCACGTGGACGACTGCGACGCCGCCCGGGAGACGCTCGCCGCGCGCGGGGTGCCGATCCGGGAGACGGTGCCGATCGCCGGCGCAAAGCGGTTCTTCATCCACGATCCCGACGGGAACAACATCGAGGTGATCCAGTGGCTCCGCCGGTGGGACGACTGGAGCGAGGAGGAGCTCGGCGTGCCGGACAACGGCGACCGGCGCATGATGACCGAAGACCACGCCGCCCGGCGCCGGCAGGAGCTCCCTGGGAGGTGATGGTCGTGCGGAAAAACGCAGCTCCGGTATTCGGCGCTCCCCCGGACGAGGTGCCGAGGCACAATGCCCCGGATGAGGCGATCCCGCCGTCACACGGGTGCATCCCGTACGAGCGCCAGTTAGCAGAGAACCCGAGGTGGGCGTTGAGTGAAGGCAGCCGACATTTCGAGGAGAACAGCGCGGTCTTCCAGGCGCTAGAAAAGATCTCACGCCGGCTTGATGAGTTAGGCGTGGAGTATGCCGTAGTCGGCGGAATGGCCCTGTTCCAACACGGATACCGCCGGTTTACGGAAGACGTCGACATCCTGGTCACTCCCAAGGATCTCAGAACCATCCATCAGCGGCTGGAGGGGCGTGGGTACCGGCCCCCACATCCCCATAGTAAGCACCTCCGAGATACCGAGTTGGGAGTTCGGATCGAGTTCCTGACCTCCGGCGAGTACCCGGGGGACGGGAAGCCCAAGCCGGTGCAGTTCCCAGATCCTGAAGGTGCGACGGTGGAGCGAGATGGGATCAAGTTTCTCAGCCTTGAGAAGCTGATCGAACTCAAGCTCGCCTCAGGCATGACCGGAGTTGGCCGTCTTCGCGATCACTCGGATGTCCTGGAGTTAATCAAGCTGATTGGGCTTCCGCGAGATTACTCCCGGCACCTCGACCCTTACGTCCGTGAGAAGTACGAGGAACTGTGGGCGCAGGCGGTCCGCCGATATGTGACTCTCTGGCGAAATGAGCGGTTGACAGCCGGTGCTACGAGTATCCAGGAGATGGCGAGCCGCCTTCGTGACGCGGCAGAGCTGCTGGAAGCGATGCAGCGGGACGGTGTGGAGCTTCAGTCTCTGGACAGCGTGCGTGACGACTGCGTGTTTCTCACCACCACAGACCCGGAAGTCGCTCGTAAATACGACATGGTTGAGGAGACCGAGTTCTGGGATGAAGCTGCGGAGGCCTCAGAAGCGGATCAGGATTGAGTCGCCTCCCAGGATCGGCAGAGAGTGTCCCAGTACCTGGCGTGCCGGACAACCGCGCCCGGCGCCGGCAGGAGCTGCCGCGGCATTAGGCTCCCCGCTGCGACCGGCTCCGCGCGAGGCACGCCGCTACTCCGAGGGCTCTTCCACCACGTCCTGGATCCGGCGCTCGGCGATGTTGAGGTCCAGGCTGCTGCGGTCCCGCACGATGTCCCGCACGGTCTCGTTCACGGTGCCGAGGTCTTCCAGCAGGTCTCGCAGGATCTCCTGCTGCTGCCGGGCGCGGGTCACCTCGCGCGGCTCGCGGACCAGGTCCCGGACCAGCGAGTCTTCCGCGCGGGAGGCAACCAGCGGCTCTTCCTGCCCCTCTACGAAGACGAAGGTACGGCGCCCGGGTCCCCGCTCCTCTTCGATCGGCACGATCGCGGTGACCCGGTCGGACCGTACGTACTTCCCGTAGCCCAACGGCACCAGCACCCCCAGTTGGATCCGCATGGCCGGTCCTCCCTTTACCCTCCTCTACCCATCTCGAGCTTCCGGTTAGCCGCCAGGCTTGACACTGTCGTGCGTGCTGCGAGTGGACGAGCGCCGGTATCATAGCTCTGGCAACTCTGAATGGTTCTCGGCTCTTGCCAGCCCGCTTCCCGGCTCCGCCTCCGCGGCGCCAACCGTGGGACACGGCGTCCCACCACCTGATGTCAGCAGACCTCTCGCCGACCCAGCAGCAAGCGTTCGAACTCCTGCTGCGCGGCCTCTCGCTCGGCTCGATCGTCACCCTACACGGCACCGAGGGGATGGGAAAGACCACCCTCCTCCGCGCCCTGCACCGGCAGCTTGGCGGCGTGCTCCTGGACATGAAGGAGTATGTCGAAGAGCTTCGCGGCTCACACCCGCTCGCCATGGAAGAGGCGTTCGAGCGTCTCCTGATGGCGGCGCTACGGGAGCACGAGGTGGTGCTGGTGGACGACCTCGACCTGCTCGTGAACGTGGTGGGCGGCTGCGGCAACTACCCCCGCGCCGGGTTTCTGGACGCCGCGGCAAAGGTGGTCGCCATCTTCGCCGCCGAAGCCGGCAAGAAGCTGGTCCTGGCGGGCGCCGCTCCGGGCCCGATGTCGAGCCGCGCCTATTCCGCCTACGTCTACCGGTTTGCCTCGGAAGACTATGCCTTCATCTGCCGCCACTTGCTGGGTGAGGAGGTGGCGAGCCGCCTCGATTTCCAGAAGGTCCACCGGTTCGCGTCTCACCTGGATGGGCACCAGCTCCGCAGCGCGTGTACCTGGCTGCGATCGGAGCCGGGGCTCGATACGGAGCAGTTCATCGAGTACCTGCAGGAGCAGGGCCTCAGCAGCAACGTCGAGCTTGCGGAGGTCCAGGCGGTCTCGCTGGAGGATATCCGCGGCTGCGACGACGTGATCCGCAGCCTGATCGCGAACATCGTCGTACCGCTGGAGCGAGACGACCTGGCGCTGGAGCTGGGCCTCAAGCCGAAGCGCGGCGTGCTGCTGGCGGGACCGCCCGGAACGGGGAAGACGACAGTCGGCCGCGCCCTCGCCCACCGGCTGCGCGGCAAGTTCTTCCTGGTCGACGGCACCGTCATCGCCGGCTCCAGTCACTTCTACGGGCAGATCCACCACATCTTCGAGTCCGCGAAGCACAACGCGCCGGCGGTGATCTTCATCGACGACTGCGACGTGATCTTCGAGACGGGCGAGGAGATGGGCCTCTACCGCTACCTGCTCACCATGCTCGACGGCCTGGAGAGCGAGAGCGCCGGCCGCGTCTGCCTGATGCTCACCGCCATGGACGTGGCGAACATCCCACCCGCGCTGCTCCGGTCCGGCCGCGTGGAGCTGTGGCTGGAGATGACGCTGCCGGACGCGCAGGCCCGGCGGGAGATCTTCGAGCGGCACCTGGCCGGCGCGGCGGGAGAGATGGGCCGTCCGGACCTCGACCGGATGGTGGAGGCGACCGAAGGCTTCTCCGGCGCGGACCTGAAGCGGCTGGTGGAGGACGGCAAGAACCTCTACGCCTACGACCGCGCCATGGAGACGCCGACCGCGGAGAGCACCGGCTACTACCTGCGAGCCATCAAGACGGTGCTGGAGAACCGCGCCCGCTACGAGGCCGCCGACGCCCGCGCCCGCGCCCGCCGCGCCAGCACCCGGCCCGGCCCCCGCTCCGACTACGGCCCGTTCCCGGGTCTCTCCACGCTGGATTACGAGGAGTAGCGCGCGGACCAGGAGTGGGTGAAAGGGAGAGTGGGGGAGTGGGAGATCCGAACCCGAACGGAGCTGCCCCCACTCTCTCCCCTCAAGGCGAGGACGGCTCGTGAGGACGGCTTCGTAGAGCCACCGAGAGGAGAGCGATTGGGTCGTATCCGCGGTGTCTCGAGGCGGAATATGGGCGTCAGGATGATCCACACAGTTGAAGCCGTTATTGACGAAGCCGGCAAGGTGCACCTGCTGGAGAGCGTCGAGCTTCCGGAAGCTCGACGGGCACTGGGTGACCATCTTGGAAGAGCCCGCATCGGTCACGCCAGAGATAGCTCACTTGAGCGAACCCGCACTCGGCGACTGGAGTCGCCCCGAGGAGGATGCTGCCTGGTCTCACCTCCAATCGACGGGCGCGCAGTAAGGTTGGATCAGGAGGGGCTATGCGATTTCAAGCAATTCGGCTGGGGCACGGCCAGCACGCAGATTGGAGCAGGATCACCCACGTCCGGGTGAAGGTTGGCGCGGCCGGAGATACCGCTGCTGGACAGCGCGTCCTCGACCACATCCGTTCCCGCGCGGATCAGCACGGCATCGCAGCCATCACAGCCATCGAGGCGGACTTCCCCGCGCGAAAGACGGACCTGCCCCATCCCCGCGGCATGCAAGTCGACCTTCGCCATTTGGCCAACGACCGGAATGCCGGGAGCAGCGCGCAAGACAAGGGGCTGCTGGAACTCGGCTGGCTGGAGTAGAAGCAGCTCGATTCAAATTCCTACGGGAGACGGCCCGTCCCGTATCCGGGACGGGCCGTCGTGCTCAGCGGTGGCAATGTCCGGAGGAACCTATGCAGTAACGCCGGCGTGGCGAGCATGGCCGTTGGAGCGCTGCATGCCTGGCTTCAGGATCACCTTCACGCAGTCGTCGGTCTTGCTCAGGAACATCTGGTAGGCGTCCGGAGCGGCGTCGAGCGGCATCTCGTGGGTGATGATGAAGGTCGGGTCGATGTCGCCGTTCTGGATCCGCTCCAGGAGCGGCCGCATGTAGCGGTGCACGTGCGTCTGGCCGGTCTTCAGCGTGAGCGACCGGTTCATGAACGAGCCGATCGGGAACTTGTCGATGAACCCGCCGTAGACGCCGATCACGGAGACGATCCCCCCGTTCCGGCAGGCGTGGATCGCGTCCCGCAGCACGATCGGGCGGTCGGTCTCCAGCCGCATCGCCTGCTTGGTGCGGTCGTACCAGTAGAGCGGGGGAGGGGTGTGCGCCTCCATGCCGACCGCGTCGATGCAGGCGTCCGGGCCGCGGCCGGCGGTCATCTCCCGCAGGGCGTCGAGGACGTTCAACTCTTCGTAGTTCAGCGTCTCCGCGCCGGCTTTCTCCCGCGCCATCTTGAGCCGGGCGGGGTAGCGGTCGATGGCGATCACCCGCTCCGCACCCAGCATGTAGGCGCTGGCGATGGCGAACTGGCCCACCGGCCCGCAGCCCCAGACGGCGATGGTGTCGCCCGGCTTGATGTCGCACATCTCGGCGCCCATGTAGCCGGTAGGGAGGATGTCGGAAAGGAAGAGCACCTGCTCGTCCGTCATCCCCTCCGGGATCTTCAGCGGACCCACGTCCGCGAACGGCACGCGCGCGTACTCCGCCTGGCCGCCCGCGTAGCCGCCGGTCAGGTGGGAGTAGCCGAAGATGCCGCAGGGGGAGTGGCCCCACAGCTTCTCCGCCATCCAGGCGTTCGGGTTGGAGTTCTCACACAGGGAGAACATCTCCGACTGGCAGGCGCCGCAGTTGCCGCAGGAGATCGGGAACGGCACCACCACGCGGTCGCCGACCTTCAGGTTGTTCACCCCGCGGCCCACTTCCACCACCTCGCCCATGAACTCGTGGCCGAGGATGTCTCCCTTCTGCATGCTCGGGATGAAGCCGTCGTACAGGTGCAGGTCGGAGCCGCAGATCGCCGTGGAGGTGATCCGCACGATCGCGTCCCGGTCGCTCAGGATCTTCGGGTCAGGGACTTCCTTCACCTCAACCCGGTTCACGCCCATCCAGCAGTTCGCTTTCATCGCTTCTCCTCGAAAAGGTGTCAAGGTACCACGGCGCCGCGCGTCACCGGGTCTCGCTCATCTCGCGCGTGGAGAGCGGCTGTGCCGCGTGCTGCGGCCAGGAGAGGGTGGTCATGCTCCCGTCGGAGCGCACGACGTCGCCTGTCTCCAACACCTGCTTGAAATGGCGCAGGTTCTCCTCGAGCTGGGACTCGGGGTCCTTGTTGAAGAGCTTCGCGACCGCCGCGCCGAGGCCGCCGCCGGGGGGCGAATACTGGATCTCCACCCGGACCTCCGTGCCGCGGCCGCGGGGCGCGGCGTCGAAGCGCACCCAGCCGGACGTCTCCACCTGCGAGCCCGGCAGCGACCGCCACGCGATCCGCTCGTTGGGGCGGTCGTCGGTGATCTCCGCGTCCCACTCCACCAGCACGTTTCCGGGCCCGCGAGCGCACCAGCGGGAGCGGGTCTCGCTCAGCACGTCGATCGACTCAAGCTGGCTCATAAACCGGGGCAGGTTCTCCAGCCGGCGCCAGTGGCGGTAGACCTCTTCGACCGGCCGGTTGATCGTGATCGCCTTCACCCGGGAGAGGTAGTCGCGCACCGCCCGCCCTTCGGGGGTGGAGGGAGCGGCGCTGAGCTGCTGGGCGTTGAGAGCGTCGACCACGGCGATCCCGGCTACCACGGCCGCCGCCGCGGCGGCACGGGTCCGATCGGTGTCGTCGGAGCGCATCGCCGTGCCGAGCAGCGAGAGGTCCATCACGTCGCCCGCCACGCGGGACCAGACCCAGCCGGCCGGCCGTGCCTGCGAGAGGATGCCCAGGCCGCTCACGATCTCCCGCGCGCCGACCAGGCGCACCAGCTTCTGGTTCTCCTCGCTGTCGCGCACGCCGACCAGCCGTGCTACCACCTGCGGCGCCGCCAGACCCGCGAGGCCGAGGCCCAGGCTCAGCCACCCCAGCGCGTTGGCGAACTGCTCGGACGGCGCGGTGGCGCCGTTACTCCGAAAGGCGTCCGGCGGCTCTTCCAGCCGGACCCGGGTCTGGCCCTCACTGCCGTACATCTCGGCCTCGCTCATTGCTCGGCTGCTCACGGTTCTGCCCTCCTGCCGCGGCATGTCCCGGGCCCGCCGGAGAGTCGGCGGCCGGGGTGGATCGGGGAGTGTGCCGGTACGCTCTCGCGGGACGGCGAGCCAGGAGCAGCGCCGCCCTTGTGAGCCAAACTACCCGGCATTCGGGGGCGCAAAACGCGCGGGGGGCGGAAGAGATGAATAGCTCGCCGGGACGGCAATCCGCTGGGAGCAGAGAGGGCTCGGCAGCGCCCGGACGGGTTCTCGTGAGGGAAGCGCCGCCGTCAGAGACCCTGGAAGGCGGCGTCGAACGCGAGCGCCCACGGCGGGCGGAGGAAGCCGAGGGCCCGCACGTCCTGCTGCCAGTAACCGAACGGCGAGTGCCGCGAGTAGCTGCCGCCGCCGAGGATGCGGCAGAGGCGGGTGAGCAGCACTTCGGAGAGCTCCGCGATGGCGAGCTTGCCCAGCCGGGTGCCGACCGGCGTGCCGGGGCTTGCCTCGACCTCTCGGAGCATGCCGTCGTAAGCCCGGTCGATCAGCCAGCTCTCCGTCTCCGCCCGCACCCACTCGGCCTGCTCGAAGGACCGCAGGCTTTCCTTCCGGCGGCGAAGCTGCTCCCGGGCGGTCGCCATGGCCACCTGCGCGATCCCGGTCACCACCGCGGCGAAGTAGCAGGAGATCGCGCCGCCGGCCGCCTTCTGCAGGCCGAGGAGGTTTCCCGGCCAGGCAAAGCGCGCGGCGGGGTAGCCCTCGAACCGGAACGCGTGGCTCTGGGTCGCCGTCATGCCGTGGCCGTCCCACTCCGCCAACAGCGTCATCCCGCCGGTGCCGTCCCACTCCGCGCCGCGGACGTCCAGGAAGAACCAGTCCGGCTCCGGCTCGCCGTCCGGCAAGGCGGAGGTGAGGACGAACGACGTGATCCCCGAGCCGCTCCCGAAGTGCTTGCTGCCGGTGATCCGGTAGCCCGTGCCGTCCCACTCCGCCCGGGTGCGGGTCTGGGAGACGTCGCCGCCGCTCCCCGGCTCGGAAGTGATGGTGCCCCACCAGGCGCCCTCGGCGGCGCTCCGGAAGACCTCCCGCCGCTGCGGCTCCCAGGCATCCCGGTACGGTGCGGGCGCCTCCGGAGAGGCGAGCCAGAAGGTGAGGACGGAGGGGTGCATGGCGGCGACCAGCGCCAACGACGAGTCGCCCTGCGCCAGCGTCCGCAGCGCCTCGCAGATCGGCCGGGTCGACTCCGCCACGCTCCGCCACGAGCCGCCGAGCGGCTCCGGCACCGCCGCGCGGAGGAAGCCGAGCGCCTCGAGCCGCTCGAAGTCCGCCGGGTCGAGCGCCCGCCGCCGCTGCCGGGCGTTCCGCTCGACGGCCATCTCGGCGGCAAAGGCCTGGATCTGGGGCAGCAGCTCTCGCTCGCGCACGGTCTCTCCTCCGAATGGAATTGCACCACCCCGTTAGGTACCTGGACCGAAGATGCCTGTACCTATCTCGACGTGAGTTCTTGTCGAGCCGCGGAGACTCTCCGTGGAGAGACCCTGAGGAGCCCGGAAGCGCTGCCGGCAGGCAGGGCGGGAGGGGTCCCCTTGTGAGGCCCCCCGGGTGCCCGCTTGCGGGCGGTAGGGGGCCTCGCTTGAGCCGCCTGGAGCGGCCCGTGAGTCGTCGTCTCGCTGCAGGCGCCGCCTGCGGACGCGGAACGGAGCGCGCGGGGAGCACGCCCGCAGCGCCCGCTAGCAGAGGCGCAGCCGGAGCGTCAAAGGGCCGCGGAGGGCCACCCACGCGGGAGGGCCGCTCCGGGAGGTGAGGGCGGGGGGTGGATCCCCGGTGAGCTGACGGTGCCGCCAGGAGGCACTCTCCCTTGGTGAACACGCTTGGAGGGCGACGCCTCTACCTGTGTCGGAGCGAGCCGAAGGAGCCTGCGCACTACGCGGCGCGGCGCAGCGCGTCGGAGCCACTTCCCTCCAGCAGCCGCAGGGTACCCGAGGTGCCGGTCACCACCTGGTCGAGCGTGCACTCCCGCGGCGGCTTGTCCGGCCGCCACCGCAGCAGGCTGGTCCCGTGGCGAAAGCGGCCGCCGGTGAAGTGGTCGTACGTCACCTCCACCACCAGCTCCGGCTTCAGCGGCTGCCACTCCTGCGAGCGGCCGCGGCTCCAGCGGCTCGGCCCGCCCGGCGCGCGGCCGGTGAATCCGGGCGGCTGCACCAGCGCTTCCAGGCGGGCGGTCAGCTCCTTCTTCTCCGCAGAGCGCAGACCGGAAGTGAAGCCGACGTGGTGCAGCAGGCCGGCGTCGTCGTAGAGGCCGAGCAGCAGCGAGCCGACCACCTTGCTTCCGGAGCCGTAGCGGAAGCCGCCGACCACGCACTCGGCGGAGCGGATCGCCTTGATCTTCTGCATCCCGCGCCGCTCGCCGCTCAAGTAGGGGAGGTCGGCGCGCTTCGCGACGATACCATCCAGGCTCCCCCCGACTCCGGCGAGCCACTGCCGGGCCAGGGAGAGCTCGCGCGTGGCGGGGGAGAGGCGGAGCGGCGCTCCGGCGGGTACTCCGCGGAAGAACGCCTCCAAACGCGGACGCCGCGACTCCAGCGGGAGCGCCGTCAGGAGGTCGCCGGAGGGCTCGACCAGCAGGTCGAAGGCGATGAACCAGGCCGGCGAGGTCTCCGCCAGGAGCCGGACGCGGCTCTCCGCCGGGTGGATGCGCTGCAGGAGGTCGTCGAACGAGAGCGTCTCGCCCTTCGGGATCACGATCTCGCCGTCGAGCACGAACCGGACGGCGGGGAGGGCGCGGACCGCCTCCACCAACTCCGGAAAGTAGCGGTGCAGCGGCTGGCCGGCCTTCGACTGCAGTTCCACCTCGTCGCCGTCCCGGAAGACAAGGCAGCGGAAGCCGTCCCACTTCGGCTCGTACTGCCACTGGGCGCCCGTGGGGATCTTTTCCACCAGCTGCGCCTCCATCGGCGGGACCGGCGGCTTCAGCGGGAGCTCCACAGCAGTGCCTCCAGGTCGACCCGCCCGCTCCGGTCGAGCAGCGGCTTCCACAGGTCGCCCCGCTCCCGCACGCGCTCTCGCACGTTGCCGAGGTGGAAATCCTCGATCGCAATCCCGGCCTCCACCTCCTCCCATGTGACGGGGGTCGAGACGGTGGCACGGGGGGTGGGGCGGACCGAGTAGACGGAAGCGAGAGTGCGGCCCCAGGCGTTCTGGTTGTAATCGACCAGCACCCGCCCATGGGGTCGCCTGGCGATCCGGTACTCCGCGGTCAGCAGCTCCGGGTGCTGCTGCGCCAGGCTCACTGCCAGGCCCTTCGCGAAGGCCCAGACCTGCTTCTGCGCCGGATTGCGGACGATCGGCACGTAGACGTGGATGCCTTTCGAGCCGCTCGTCTTCGGATAGGAGGGGATGCCGAGCGAGCCGAGCGCGTCCCGCACCCGCAGCGCCGCCTCGCGCACCTTCTCGAAGCCGGCGCCGGGACCCGGGTCGAGATCGAAATGGAGAAAGTCGGGCCGGTCCACGTCGTCGCAGCGCGCGTACCAGGGGTTGAGGTCGATGCAGCCGAGGTTGACCACCCAGAGCAGCGACGCGAGGTCCTGCACCAGGGGGAAGTCGATCACGTTCCCGGAGCGGTGCGCGATCGAGCAGGTCTCGATCCACCGCGGACGCGGGCTCGGTGCGCGCTTCATGTAGAAGAACTCGCCCTGCGCTCCGTGCGGGTAGCGCTTCATCACCATCGCCCGGTCGATCAGGTGCGGCAGGAGCACGGAGGCCACGTCGGCGTAGTACTGCAGCAGCGCGCCCTTCGTGATCCCCAGCTCCGGCCAGAACGGCTTCCCCAGGTTCGTCAGGCAAACCACCCGGTCCCCCGCGCGCACCTCCATCCGCTCACCTTCCGAGGGGATCACCACGCCGCGCAGCGGGGACGGAGGCGTGCTCCGCCCGGGTGCGCGGCGATGCACCGCCGGGTGGTACTCGGTGGTCGGCTCCCGCTCGAGCACCGGCTGGGTCGTTCTCGCCATCTCGCTCTCCTCCACCCGGCGGTACCCGGCGGCGGGCCGGCGACAGTCTCGCGGGAGGTGTCAGAGGGTGGCGGGAGGGGGTAAGAGCCTGATCCGAGTGCCGGCCGACTGGGCGGGTGAGCGAGTCCTCGCGAGTCGGGTCGGGCTGCGCCTGAAACCCTGGCGACAGACGGCTCCTTGCCTGTAACCTGGGTTAGGGCTATAGGGCGGGAGGGAGAGCTGCCGGTGCGGGACTTCGAGAGCTATGAGCTGGCGGACGCCTTCGACGAGGCGGTGGGGCGGAACGGAGAGCTGCGGGAGCATTACGGCCCGCTCGCCGCGGCGCTGGCGAACGCCGATCCCGGGAGCCTCGCCAGCCGTCACCGCGCGGCGGAGCTGTTCTTCCTGCACCGCGGCACCACGTTTACGGTCTATGGGGAGTCGGCGGGGATCGACCGCATCTTTCCGTTCGACTTCGTCCCGCGCGTGGTGCCGAGGCAGGAGTGGGAGCGGGTAGAGAAGGGCCTCAAGCAGCGGATCTACGCACTCAACCTCTATCTCCACGACATCTACCACAACCAGCAGATCCTCCGGGACGGAGTGGTGCCGGTGGAGCTGGTCTACGGCGCCAGCCACTTCCGGCGGGAGTGGATCGGCGTCTCCGTCCCGCACAACATCTACGTCCACATCTGCGGCACCGACCTGATCCGTGACCGGGACGGCAGCTACCTGGTGCTGGAGGACAACCTGCGCAGCCCCTCCGGCGTCTCCTACGTGCTGGAGAACCGCCAGGCGATGCAGCGGATCTTCCCGGAGTTCTTCGAGGGGTACGAGGTCCAGCCGGTCCAGCCGTACTGTCCCACCCTCCGCAAGGTACTCCAGCACCTCGCCCCGGGCGGAAGGGACGAGCCGGTGATCGCGCTGCTGACGCCGGGGGTCTACAACTCCGCCTACTTCGAGCACACCTACCTGGCGAAGCAGATGGGCGTCGAGCTGGTCGAGGGGAGCGACCTGGTGGTGGACGACGACGTCGTCTACATGCGCACCACGCGCGGCCTGCAGCGGGTCGACGTGATCTACCGCCGCGTGGACGACGACTTCATCGACCCGATCGTCTTCCGCCCGGAGAGCATCCTGGGAGTGCCGGGGCTGGTGAACGCCTACCGCAGCGGGCAGGTCGCGCTGGCGAACTCACTCGGCACCGGCGTGGCGGACGACAAGGCGATCTACGCCTACACCCCGGCGATCATCAAGTACTACCTGGGCGAGGAGCCGATCCTGCCGATCGTGCCGACGCTGCTCCCGACCGACGATACCACGCGGCAGTACGTCCTGGAGAACCTGGCCCAGCTCGTGGTGAAGCGGGTCGACGAGTCGGGCGGGTACGGAATGCTGATCGGACCGGCGGCGAGCCAGGTGGAGCTGGAGGAGTTCCGCCGCCGCGTGGCCGCGGAGCCGCGGGCCTACATCGCGCAGCCGGTGATCTCCCTCTCCACGCACCCCACCTGGATCGGCGAGCGGCTGGAGCCGCGACACGTCGACCTCCGGCCGTACATCCTCTACGGAGAAGAGCTCTACGTGCTCCCCGGCGGGCTCACCCGCGTGGCGCTGCCCAAGGGATCGCTCGTCGTGAACTCCTCCCAGGGCGGCGGGAGCAAAGACACCTGGGTCCTGGCTTGAGCCGGGCGGAGGAGCTTCGGAGTAGGACTGACTGATGCTGAGTCGTGTTGCCAATGCGCTCTACTGGATGTCGCGCTACCTGGAGCGCGCCGAGAACTCCGCCCGGTTCCTCTCCGTCACCCACGGGTACGCGCAGGAGATGCGGGGCATCTCCCGGCAGGCGGCCGACGAGTGCTGGGCGGTCGCCCGGCGGATGTTCGCCCAGGAGCAGAGCGAAGGCGGCATGGAGTCGTTCCGGAGGCTCGCGTTCGACCACTCGCTCGACAACAGCCTGGTCAACTGCCTCACCCGGGCGCGGGAGAACGCCCGCGGCATCCGGGACGCTATCTCCAGCGAGCTCTGGGAGGAGCTGAACACGCTCTACCTCTACGTGAGCCAGGAGGCGAACGACCGGCCGACGGAGGCGAGCGAGCTCTCCCTGCTCCACCGCGTCCGCACCACCTCCCACGTGATCCAGGGGCTTCGGGACAACACGCTGCGCCACACCGACGAGTGGCACTTCATGCTGCTGGGGCAGAGCGTGGAGCGGGCCGACCAGACCGCCCGCCTGCTCTCCGCCATGTTCTCCCATCCCGTGCTCGCCGCCGCGGATGCGGCCGGGCACAACATCGACACACTGCACCTGGTGGCGACGCTGCGGAGCTGCACCGCCCTGGAGACCTTCTCCCGCGCCGGCCACGCCCTCTCGGCAGAGAACGTGGCCGCCTTCCTGCTGCTGGACAACTACTTCCCGCGGTCGGTGGAGTTCTCGGCCCAGCAGGTAGTCCACTCGCTCCACGCGCTGAGCGGGACCAGCCTGGAGCAGTACGGCAACGAAGCCGAGCAGGTCGCCGGCCGCCTCCTGAGCGAGCTTCGCTTCGCGGACATCAACGAGATCCTGGAGATGGGTCTCAAAGGGTATGTCGACTCGGTGGCCGGCAAGATCGGGCAGATCGGGCTGGCGATCCGCCGCGTCTACTTCGAGATCTGAAGGAACGGGAGAATCGATGCTGCTGGAGTTGACCCACCAGACCGTCTTCGAATACAGCGAGCCGGTGAGCGTGAGCTACCTGGAGTTCCGCCAGACGCCGCTCACCGATAGCTCGCAGCACCTGCTGCAGCACCGGCAGCGGGTGGTCCCGCAGCGTCCCGTCCGGCAGTATGTCGACGCGCTCGGCAACACCGTCTCGCACCTCAACGTGCTGGAGCGGCAGACGCGGATCGAGGTCGCGTTCGACAGCCTGGTCCAGACCTACCCCACGCGCTACCGCGGCAAGCCGATCCCCCCGCCAGAGCGCGCCGGGCCGGCCGCCCGGATGGCGCTGCACGACTTCTTGCAGCCGACGGAGCTGACCCGTCCCTGCGAGCGCCTCTTCGAATTCGCGCGGCCGCTGGAGCCCCTCCGCAGGGCTCCGGTGGAGGCTGCGGTCGAGGAGATCCGCGCCGCGATCCACACCGGCTTCCGCTACGAGCCGGCGCTCACCACGGCGTCCTCCCCGATCCAGGAGTTCCTGGAGCACGGCGGCGGCGTCTGCCAGGACTACGCGCACCTGATGCTCACCGTCTGCCGCCACCTCGGCTTCGCCGCCCGCTACGTGAGCGGCTACGTGCTGCCGGACCCGGGGGAAGAGGACGCTCCCCAGGCGAGCCACGCCTGGTGCGAGGTGTTCGACCCGGACCGCGGCTGGCTGGGAGTCGACCCCACCCACAACGCCTGGGTGGAGGAGCGTTACGTGCGGCTGGGAGTGGGGCGCGACTTCCGCGATGTGCCGCCGAACCGGGGCGTCTTCCGCGGCGGCGGCACGGAGACGCTGCACGTGTTCGTCCGCCTCCGCCCGGTCAACCAGGAGGCGCTCTCCGAGCGCTCCCGCGCCGAGTACCTGCCGGAGCGGCCGGTCGCCCCGAGCGGGCCCTCCGGCGGCTCCCGAAAGGCGCCCACGCTGACGCTGCTGCAGCAGGCGCAGATCATGCACCAACAGCAGCAGCAGCAACAGCAAACCAGCAAGTAGGCGCCTGCTCCCTGCGCCAGGCTCAGGACCAGGGCAAGCAACCTCCCCGTGCTCCCAAGTTACCGGTACCGCGTCTTGCCGGCAGCAGCATGGAGAAGATGTTGGCGGCAGGCACGATCGACGTGGGGATAGGGCGCTGCAGCTCACCGTCAGCGTCGGCATAGCCGGCGTTGAGAGCGACGTTCTCTCCCTGGATGAGGCGTTCCGTCGAGCCCACACTGCGGTCCAACTCCCCGATAGAGACGGTGCGTTCGGGTGGAGTAGTGCGGGTCCGACACTGGGGCTCCACACGGTCCGCCCACTGTGCCTCTTCCGGCAGCGGCAGCGGCAGCGGTATGGAACGTTTATCCGGCGGATGATTGCGGCAATGAGCGCTCTGAACGCGCCCGGCGCCCCAATCTCCCACCCGGGAATGCCCTCCAGCGCGTTCAGAGCACTGCCGGCTCGGGTTGGCGCCTCCCGAGCCTCTGGAATGGAGACTGTGATGGCATCCCGCGACCGCGTGGACGAGCAGAGCAAGAATGAAGCCCTGGAGCCATTCCGCGAGGAGCCGGAAGGCACCTATCTGACTACGAGCCAGGGAGTACGGATCACCCACACCGACGACTCCCTGAAAGCGGGCGGGCGGGGACCAACGCTCATGGAAGACTTCCACTTCCGTGAGAAGATGACCCACTTCGACCACGAACGGATCCCGGAGCGGGTGGTGCACGCCCGCGGCTCCGCGGCGCACGGCTACTTTCAGGTCTACGAGCCGCTGACGGAGTACACGAAGGCGAAGGTGTTCCAGGACCCGTCCGTGAAGACCCCGGTCTTCGTGCGCTTCTCGACGGTGGTCGGGTTCCGCGGCTCGGCAGACACCGTGCGCGACGTGCGGGGCTTCGCGACCAAGTTCTACACCGAAGACGGCAACTGGGACCTGGTCGGCAACAACATGCCGGTCTTCTTCATCCAGGACGGCATCAAGTTTCCGGACCTGGTCCACGCCATCAAGCCGCAGCCGCACCACGAGATGCCGCAGGCTTCCGCCGCGCACGACAACTTCTGGGACTTCATCTCGTTGATGCCGGAGGCGGTCCACATGATCATGTGGGTCTTCTCCGACCGGGCGCTGCCGCGCAGCTACGCAATGATGGAAGGCTTCGGAGTCCACACCTTCCGGCTGATCAACGAGCAGGGGAAGGCCCGGCTCGTCAAATTCCACTGGCGGCCGGTGCTCGGCGTCCACTCTCTGGTCTGGGACGAGACCCAGAAGATCGCCGGCAAAGATCCCGACTTCAACCGCCGTGACCTCTGGGAGCGGATCGAGATGGGCGACTACCCGGAGTTCGAGTTGGGCCTTCAGATCGTGGAGGAGGCGGACGAGCACAAGTTCGACTTCGATCTCCTCGATCCCACGAAGATCATCCCGGAAGAGGAAGTGCCGGTAAAGATCGTCGGGAAGATGGTGCTCAACCGCAACCCGGACAACTTCTTCGCGGAGACGGAGCAAGCGGCGTTCCATCCCGGCCACGTGGTGCCGGGAATCGACTTCACCAACGATCCGCTGCTGCAGGCGCGGCTCTTCTCCTACCTGGACACGCAGCTCATCCGGCTGGGCGGCCCGAACTTCGCGGAACTGCCGATCAACCGGCCGGTGGTGGAGGTCCATAACAACCAGCGGGACGGTTACGGCCGGCAGACGATCAACAAGGGCCCAGTGAACTACTTCCCCAACTCCCGCGGCGGCGGCTGCCCCATGCTTGCCCCGGAGAGCATGGGGGGCTACGCCCATTACATGGAGAAGGTCGAGGGCCGTAAGGTCCGCGAGCGGAGCGACAGCTTCAAGGACCACTTCAGCCAGGCGACCCTCTTCTGGAACAGCATGTCCGCCCCGGAGAAGCAGCGGATCATCGAAGCAGCGCACTTTGAGTGGGGCAAGGTGGAGGACAAAGAGATCCGCAAGCGCCTGGTCGATCTCTTTAACCACGTCGACCACGAGATGGCGAAGCAGATGGCCGCCAGCGTCGGCGTGGAGCCACCGGCGAAGCCGGCGCGGGAGAACCACGGCAAGGCCTCTCCGGCGCTGAGTATGGAAACGACGCCGAAATCGCCGAAGACACGCAAGGTGGCGATCCTGGCGATGGACGGCTTCGACCACTCGCACTTGAGTGAGATGAGGCAGGCGCTTGCGGCCGCGGGGGTCCAATCGAAAGTCGTCTCCCAGCTCGGCGGCACGATCAAGAGCGCAGAGGGGCAGGAAATACAAGTCGACAAGACGTTTGTCACCACCGCCTCCGTCCTGTTCGACGCGGTCTACGTACCCGGCGGCGAGCAGAGCGCGCGCGCCCTGCGGAGCATGGGCGACGCGGTCCACTTCGTTAGCGAGGCGTTCCGACACTGCAAGCCGGTCGCCGCCACCGGCGAGGGGGTCGATCTGCTGGCAGCGTCCCGCCTGGCCGGGGTTTCGCTGGCGGGCGACGATGGCAATCTTACCTGCGACCACGGCGTTGTGACCTGGCGGGAGAAGGCCGGAGATACCTCGCTCGTGGAGAAGGTGAAGGACGCCGTCGGTCTCTCAGGCGACGGAGTTGCGGAGGCGGCGACCGCCTTTGTTGCGGCGATTGCCGCCCACCGCCACTGGGACCGAGTCCAGAAGGAGCAGGTCCCGGCTTGATGCAACCCGGGCGGAAGCCGCCGCCCACCAAACCCCTGGGAGCCCGTGGGCGGAAACCGCCGCCCACGGGCTCCCGATGGAGGCGAAGCATGCAACACCGAACCGCACGCTGGCTCTCGCTGCTGCTGGCGCCTTGCCTGGCACTGGCGCTCCTGGTCGGCTGCGCGGGAGACGACACTGCGACGACCGGCAATGGGCCAGACACCGCCGCGAACGTTCCGGCCAATACGCCGGAAGCGACCATGAACGGCACGGGGGAGACCCGTGAGATCCAGGTGGTGGCGGAAGACATGCGGTACGACCCAAGCGAGATCACGGTGCAGCCCGGCGAACAGGTCCGGGTAACGCTGACCAACCGGGGGAACTCGCCGCACAACATCGAGTTCGAGCTGCCTTCCGGCGAAGTCGAATTCGAAGAGGACCTCCCGCCCGGGGAGACCCGGAGCCTCGACTTCCAGGCGCCGCGGGAGCCGGGCCGCTACACCGTCTACTGCCCGGTTGGGAACCACCGTGAGCTAGGGATGACCGGTACGTTGATCGTGGAAGCCGAAGGCACCGGGGCCTCCAGCGGCATGGAAGGGACGGAAGGCACTACCGGAAGCGGGGCCGGGAACATGCCTGGCAACAGCCCCTGAGCCGGTGCGCCTTGGGGCGCGGGTGCGAGAAACGTCCCCGTGCCCCACTCCATCCACTCGCCCGGCCCAGCTCGCGGACCAGGCGGACGCGCAGCTCCACCCCACCCGCTCGTCGCTCCACGCGGGCGGGAGGCCGGCAGCCGCACGGCGGTTTCATTCCCCTTAAATGGGGAGAGACCTACCGAGAGGACGCAGCGCAGACTGGAGGATGAGCCATGCCGGCACGAGGGGGCCAGCCCACGCAGAAGCCCGATCCGAGGGAGATCTTCCCGACCTTCTTCATGGCCGGGTTCGAGTGCTCTACCTTCATCTGGAAAGACGAGGGCCGGAAGGACTACGTCGCGATTACGGGGCACGACCGCCACCTCCGGGAGGACTACCGCCGCCTGCTGGAGCTCGGGATCGGCGTGGCGCGGGAGGCGGTCCGCTGGCCGATGATCGACCGGGGCGGCGGGAAGTACGACTGGAGCTATCTCGACCCGTTCCTGGAAGCGGCCGAGGAGTTTCACGTCACGCCGATCTGGGATCTCTGTCACTACGGCTTTCCGGACGGCTGCGACCCCTTCTCGGACGACTGCGTGCGCCGCTTCGAGGACTACTGCCGCGCGGTGACGGAGCGGGTACTGACCCACGGCACCGGCACGCGCTTCTTCACCCCCGTCAATGAGATCAGCTTCTTCTCCGGCGCCGGCACCGACATGGGCTGGATGTACCCGTTTGCCAGGGGCCGCTACCAGGAGCTCAAGCGCGCGCTCTGCCGGCTCGACATCGCCGGGGTGAAGGCGATCCGGGAAGTCTGTCCGGAGGCGCGGATGGTCCACGTCGACCCGATCATCCACCACGCGCCGCCGGAGGACCGCCCGGATCTCTCTGACGAGGCGTACCACAAGGCCTACGACGAGGCCTACGAGGCGTGGGACATCCTCTACGGCGGCCTCTATCCCGAGTTGGGGGGCGCGCCGGAGATCCTCGACATCGTCGGCGTGAACGTCTACCACTTCAGCCAGGCCGAGCAGGACGCCAGGGGCAACCGTGAGATCCTCGCGCCTCGCGATCCACGCCGCAAGCCGCTGAGTGAGCTGCTGCTCTACGCCTGGGAGCGGTACCGGCGCCCGATCATCATCGGCGAGACGAGCGGCTACCAGGACCGCCGCGCCGAGTGGCTGCGGATGACGATGGAGGAGAGCTTCAAAGCGCTGAACGGCGGGGTCGACCTCCACGGCGTCTGCCTCTATCCGTGCGTCGATATCCCGGACTGGAACACCGGCGAGTGGGCCCAGATCGGCCTGTTCGACGTGACGGACCGGGACACGCTGGAGCGGTGCCCGTGTGACCCGTACATCGAGGAGCTGCGCCGCTGGCAGCAGCTCCTGAGCCACCCGGAGCAGGTCGATCCGGAGACCCTGCGCCACTGCGATGCCCGCGTGGAGCTGGATGAGGTGCACCGACACGCCAGCGAGTGGGAGGAAGAGGACCCGGAGCACCGCGCCGTCACCAGCGCGCCGCCGCAGGCGCCGATGGGGAAGTGACCATGGGGGGCTGGGAGCTCGCCGGGGCGTTCGACGCCGGCCACATCCGCGGCTGGACTCCGGGCTGGGAGCAGGAGCTCGACTTCCACCAGCTCGAGATGACCGGCCATGCGGAGCAGCTCGAAGCGGACTACCGCCTCTTCCGCGAGGAGTTCGGGCTTCGCCGCTTCCGGGACGGCGCCTGGCTCGCCCGCACCTGGCCGGAGCCCTCCCGGTTCGACTGGGACTACCTCGACCGCCTCGCGGCGGCGAGCCTCGGAGAGGTGACGCTCTCTCTCTGTCACTATGAGTGGCTCCCCTGGATCGAAGAAGAAGACCTCTGGAACGGCCGGGCGGTGGAGCTGATGTCCGATTTCGCCGGACGGGTGGCGGAGCGGTACCGCGGCTGCTTCGACGCCTACATCCCGGTGGTGGAGAGCGGCTACTGGACCGCGATGATGACCGACTGGAACCGCTGGTGGCCGGCGGGAAAGGACCGGCCCCGCCGCCGCTGGTGGGAGCTGTACGGGGTGGTGGGCCGGATGCTAACCGGGATGGCGCTGGCGATCCGGGCCGCCGATCCCGCGGCCCGGATCGCGCTCTCCGAGCCGTGGGCCTGGCACCCGGACCTGAGCCTGCCCGAACAGGGACGACCCTTCAACACCCTGCTGGGCCGGCCCGACCCCGCGGCCGAGCATGAGCTCGGAACCGACCAGTTGGGCGGCGACCCGTCGCTCCTGCAAGTGGTGGGGCTCAACTTCTACAACAACTGGGGCGAGGAGCAGGACTGGCCGCTCCACCGCCTGCTCCTGGAGGCGCGGCGCCAGTTCCCGGAGCAGGAGATCGTGATGGGGGAGACCGGGAACTGCCACTTCTCCCACTGCTTTACCACGGAAGGCTGGCTGCGCCTGCTCGACGAGCAGGTCCGTCTGGCCAACGAGCAGGGCGCGCGGATCAGCGCCGTCACCTGGGCGCCGATCCTGACGCTCGGCGATTTCGATTGGGGCCGGCCCGCCCCCGGCGCCTGGGTGACCTGGGACCCGGACGATCCCGCGCGGAAGCGGCACTGGGATCCGGAGGTCGCCGCCGCGGTTCGACGCTACACCGGTTCAGCGGTATCCTCAGCATAGACCCTCCGTGCTGCGGAAGCTCAACCTGCTTCCGAGAAACCGCCAGTGGGCCTGGTTGTCTATCCTGTCTGAGGGTGTGCCCAGATACCGCTGATGTGTTGGAGTGGGAGCAAGGGAAAATGGGGGAGTCGGAGAGCCGCTCCCGTAAGCAGCTTCCCAAGCTCGCCCTCTCGCCCACTCTCCCTTGCCAGATCCACCTATAGATCCCGGTCTGACGGAGTATTCGGCGGCCCTCTCTCCGCCCGCGCCATTCTCATGAGAAGCCTGTCTCCCTGGTCCCTTCCCCACGCCGGCCGACGCGCCTGGCTGGCGCTCGGCATCGCCGCGCTGTCGATCTCGGTGGTCGTCCCCGCCCGCTCCCAGGACCCGCCTCCGCCCGCCGCGGCCGCGGCGGAGATGACGCGGACTATCGACTCCCTGGTGGAGAAGCGGTGGAAAGAGAGCGGAGTCACCCCGACCCCCGGGGTGGACGACGCCGGCTTCGCCCGCCGGGTCTACCTGGATCTCGCGGGGCGGATCCCGACGCCGGTGGAGCTGGCGGCCTTCGTTGCCGACACCTCCACCGGAAAGCGCGCGGCGCTGGTCGATAAGCTCCTCGCCAGCCCGGAGTACGCCGAGCACCTGCGCGACATCTTCGACGTCGTCTTCATGGGCCGCGGAGAGGGCGCCCAGCCCCGGCGGCGACGGGGCGGCGGAGAGGTGCAGAACGCGCGGGCGCAGTGGCTGGACTACCTGGAGCAGTCGTTCGCGCAGAACCGGCCGTGGAGTCAGGTGGTGAGCGACCTGCTGCTGGCGCGTCCCGCGGGCGATGCGGAGCGCGGCGCGGTCTGGTTCCTCTACGCGCGCCAGGAGAAGTTCCAGGACATTGCGGAGGCGATCTCGCCCGCCGTCTTCGGCCTTCAGATCCAGTGTGCCCAGTGCCACGACCACCCGATTGCGCCGGAGATCAAGCAGGCGCACTACTGGGGACTGGTGGCGTTCTTCAACCGCAGCAAGAACCAGAACACCCCGCAGGGGCCCCGCGTCGCCGAGTCGGCGATCGGCGGCTTCTCCCAGTTCGCCACGCTCTTTGGGGAAAGCAAGCCGGCGCAGTTGACCTTCCTCGGGACCGACCCGCTGCCGGAGGACCGGCCCGCGCCGGACGTGAAGGAGATGGACTCTCCCGAGCTGTACCGACCGAAGCCGGAGACCGCTCCGAAGGAAGAGCCGCCGGTGCCGAAGTTCTCCCGCCGGGAGCTGTTCGTGGAGCGGGTGGTGCAGGGCAACCCGCTCGTCGCCCGCGCCGCCGTCAACCGGTTCTGGGCGCTGTTGATGGGCCGCGGGCTGGTACACCCGGTCGACAAGATGGACTCGGTCCACAAGCCATCCCACCCGGAGCTGCTCGACTGGCTCGCCGCCGACTTCGAGAAGAGCGGCTACGACGTGAAGCGGCTGGTCCGCTCCATCGTGCTCTCCAGACCATACCAGCTACAGGCAAAGGCGACGGGGACGGTGCAGCCGGACCTCTTCGCCTACGGCGTGGAGAAGCCGCTGACGGCGGAGATGCTCTACCGTTCGCTGATGGTCGCCACCAGCGGCAACACCGAGGCCGATAACGGCGAGCTGCTCCAGTCGCTGGTGAAGGTGTTTCCGGACGTCTTTGCGGAGGAGAACATCGCCACCCTGCGGCAGGCGATGTTCCTGACGAACAACCCGACGATCCAGAAGCTGGTCCAGCCTCACAGCGGCAGCACCGCGGAAAAGCTGGCGGCGATCGCCGATCCGGCCCAGCGGGTGAAGGAGGCGTTCCGCATCGCGTACGCACGAGAGCCGGACGCGGAGGAGCTGAAGCAGGCGACGGCCTACCTCCAGGCTCGCGCGGACCGCCCGAAGGAAGCGACCTCCCAGCTCTGGTGGGCGCTCCTCACCGGCGCCGAGTTCCGGTTCAACCACTAGGGATACGAGAACGATGAAGAACCCGAAGGCTCCGCGCAACTGCGGAAGTCCCGACCATAAGATCCACCGTCGCCGCTTCCTGGAGGGGACCCTCGCGGGTGCGCTCAGCGTCTCCAGCTTCAGCGGCCTGTTCTCGATCCCCGCCTTCGCGGAGCAGGCGAAGAAGGAGCAGAAGCACGTCATCCTGCTCTGGCTCTGCGGCGCGCCGAGCCAGTTCGAGACCTGGGACCCGAAGCCGGGCGTGCCGACGAGTGGACCGTTCGGGAGCATCCCGACCAACCTGCCGGGCGTGCATGTGAGCGAGCTGATGCCGCGCTGCGCCAGGATGATGGACAAGCTGGCGGTGATCCGCTCGATGAAGACGTCCCAGAGCGAGCACCTCCAGGCGATCGACCTGCTGAACCGGGGAGACGGTCCCCGCCCACCGTTCATCCGCCCCACGCTCGGCAGCGTGCTGGGCCAGCAGCTCGGCCAGCTCGACAGCCCGATCCCGAGCTTCGTCCTCCTCGATCCCTGCCCGGAAGGCAACGAGTTCCGCGCCTTCAAGGCGGGCAACTGGGCCGGCTGGCTCGGCGCGGAGTACGGCCCGGTGCGCGTGGGCGGCGAGTTCAGGATCGAGGACATCGCGCGTCCGGAGGAGCTTTCGGAGGTCGACCACGAGGAGCGGGAGGCGCTGCGCCGCTTCCTGAGCCGGAAGTACGAGAACGACCGCAAGAGCGCGGCCTCCGGCTCCTACAACGCCGCCTACGAGCGCGTGAAGGGGCTGATGAGCTGCGCGCACCTATTCGACCTGGAGAAGCTGCCGCAGAAGGACCGCGACCGGTACGGGCCGGGCGCCTTCGCCCAGCACGCGCTGCTGGCCCGCCACCTGGTGGAGAACGGCGCGCCGTTCGTGATGGTGGCGAACGGGATGCCGTGGGACTGCCACGTCTACAACCACGAGATGCACCAGATGCTGGTGCCGGAGCTGGACCAGGTGATCTTCAACCTGATCAACGACCTGGAGCAGCGCGGCATGCTCGACAAGACGCTGGTGATCATGATGGGCGAGTTCGGCCGCACGCCGAACCTGAACGACGCCCGCGGCCGCGACCACTACCCGAACGCCTGGAGCATGGCGCTGGCCGGCTGCGGCATCCGCGGGGGCGTGGTCTACGGCGCCACGGACGAGCTGGGGATCGACGTCAAGGAGAACCCGGTCGACCAGCGCCAGCTCTTCTCGACCTTCTTCACCGCGCTCGGCATCGAGCCGCACGAGCAGTACGACCTGCCCGGACTGCCCACCTTCTACCGCGTAGAGGGTGATGCAAAGCCGATCCGAGAGGTGCTGCGGGTCTAGGGTCCAGGGTCCAGGGTCTAGGTCTGTGCGGGGCAGACTGCGCCATTCGCAGACCGCTATTCCTGCGTAATGCAGTCTTTCATCTTTCTTCTTCCCTCTACTTGACTTGTCATGACTGAACTGAAGCGCCTTCACCGGCATATGCTGCCGACGGCGGTCCTGGGCGTCGACATGCGGAGCGACGGCAGCACGCTCTACGCCGCCTGCATGGACGGCGTCTACGAGGTGAACGCCGAGTCCGGCGCGGCGCGGCAGCTCTACACGCACGACCGCTACGCGTCCCGGGTGGCGCTGCTGGAGAAAGCGGGCACACTGGTCTCCGCGGGGTACGACGGCGCGCTGAAGTGGTACGACCTGACGGGCGGCAAGCTGGTCCGCACGGTGAAGGCGCACAACTTCTGGTCGTGGAGCCTCGCCGTCTCGCCGGACGGCAAGTACGTGGCGTCGGTCACCGGACAGTATCTCTCCGGCGGCCCCAAGTACGAGCCGGCCCCGGAGACGGAGCCCTCCGTCAAGGTCTTCGACGCCGCCACCGGCGCGCTGGTCGGGAGCTTCTCGCACGTGCCGTCGGTGCAGTCGGTCGCCTTCAGCCCGGACAGCCGGTATGTCGCCGCGGGCAACCTGATGGGCGAGGTGCGGGTCTGGGACGTGCCGGCCGGCAAGCAGGTGGCGAGCTGGACCACCGACTCGTTCACGAGCTGGGGCATCATCAAGAGCCACTGCTACCTGGGCGGCATCTTCGGGATGGCCTTCGCTCCCGGTGGGGAGGAGCTGATCGTTTGCGGCATGGGCCCCATGCGGGATCCGATGGCAGGCAACGGCAAGCAGCTCTGGCAGCGGTTCGCCTGGAAGGAGTCCCCCGCCAAGATGGTAGCGGAGACGAAGGCGAGCGAGAGCGGGGAAGGTCTGATGGAAGCGCTGGCAGTCCACCCCGGCGGCTCCCACTTCGTGATGTCGGGCCGCCTCCGCGGTGGAAGCTGGAACACCGGCCTCTTCAGCCTAGCGGACGGTGCCCTCCAGCACTCCCTCAAGACCGACACCCGCGTCACCGGCGCCGCCTTTACCGCAGACGGCAGCCGCCTGGCGCTTGGCGGCACCCGCAGCCAGCCGATGCCCAAAGACGGGAAGATCGAGCCGTTCGGGCACGTGGATCTGTTCGAGGTGACGCTCTAGCGACCGGTTTGCATCGCGTCACCCCGGCGCGCAAGCCGGATCACGAGGAGTGCGCGCTGAGCGGCGAGGGAATGAATTCCCTCGCTGGGCGGCCTACGGCCACGCGTCCTCCGGACTTCCGTACCTGACCTTCTCAGTCCCCGAAGGGGGACTTCGTGCCGTTGTTGCCGTGGTTTCAACCGCCCGATATCGGCTGAAGGCGCCATAATTCCCCTCTGGCGGAGAGTGGGGGTGGCGAGTTGAACCGGTATCGCGTGGCTCTGGTGGGGGCGGGGATTCTCTGGAGCCTGGGCGGCCTGTTCATCAAGGCGATGGGCCTGAATCCCTCCGTCAAGCCTTCCGCCCTCGCCATCACCTGCTACCGCAGCCTCTTCGCGGCGCTCTGCCTCGCGCTGCTGCTGCGGGGTCGGACGATGCCGAAGGCGAAGGACATCCTCTGCTCCATCGCCCTCTACAGCGCGCTGCTGGTGCTCTACGTCTCCTCCGTGCAGGGCACCACCGCCGCCAACGCGATCCTGCTCCAGTACACGGCGCCGCTCTACGCGCTGGTGCTGGGACCGCTCTTCTTTAAGGAGCCGTTCGAGAGGGCCGACGCCGGCGCGCTCTCGGCGGCGATGATCGGCATCGCGATCCTCTTCTGGGGCAACTACGTGCCCGGGGCGGAGGCGCCGCTGATCATGGGGGCGGCGAGCGGCGCGCTGTTCGGGCTCTTCATGCTCTGGCTTCGCCGCATGCGGGAGGCCGACCCGGTCGCGGTCACCGTCCTGAACAACGGCGGCGCGGCGCTGGTCTGCGGGGCGGCGATGGCCTGGATCTCTCCGGGAGAGCTGGCGCTCATTCCCCGCGCGCTCGGCGGCGAGGCGGCCGTCTGGCCGATCGTCGGCACCCTGGCGGTGATGGGCTGCATCCAGATCGCCGCACCGTACGTGCTCTTCAGCTACGGCCTCCAGCGGGTGACCGCCGTGGAAGCGAGCCTGCTCGCACTGGTGGAGCCGCTCCTGAGCCCGCTCTGGGTGCTCCTCGCCATCGGCGAGCGGCCGACCCCCTACACGATCGGCGGCGGCGCCCTGATCCTCGCGGCGCTGACCTTCCGCTATCTCCCCCGCCGCGCGAAGGCCGCTCCGTAGCCGCGCCGGTCGCGCCGGACCTCCAGGTCACCTATAATACACTCGGGTCGCTCGGGGCCGCAGTGAGAGGAGAGAGGAGGCGCCCGGATGTCGCTCGTCATCAACTTACCGGAATGGGAAGATCGACTCCGAGAAGAGGCGGCCGAGGCGGGCAAGGAGCCCGGGGAGTACGTCTCGGAGCTGCTCAAGCGCCAGCTCGTCCTACACGAGCTGGAGGCGCTCAAGCAGCGTAAGCCGCCGCAGAGTCTCGCGGACCTGAAGCCCAAGCGACCGGCCCCTCCGGGACAGAGCTGGATCGCGGCGATCGTGGGAAAATGGCCGGGGGATGAGAGCGATGAGGAAGTCGAGCGCATCCTGGAAGAGATGAGCTGACGTCGAAGATCATCCTCATCCTCGGGATCGTGCTCCCGACCAGGCTACGACCTCCAAAGCTCGACTTCCGAGTCGACCACTCCGTCGCTGACACGCAAACGGTACCCCCGTCCGAAGAGGCGGCCGTAGGTCAGCTGGACGTACAGCCAATTCGTCTCCGCAGCGTATGGCGCGAAGCTCGCGATACCGATCGGGTAGCGGCGTTCGCCGTAGATCCCCGTCTGCTCGGAATACGGTCGCTGACACCATGGCTGAAGGAAGTGTACGGACCAGAACCGGCGAAACCCCCACGGGCTACGAGGGGTGACCCCCGAATCGCTGAGAAACCACGCATCCAGAGCCGGCGAAGCTGCGTAGTCCAGCGCGTCCGCCTCGCCATCCACGGGGGCATGACGGGTGATCCACATCCCCCACGGCCGGTTCTCCGCCTGTGCTTGCCAGTGTCGCTGGAGGAATAGAAGCACCGCGCCAAGCTGTGCATCCATGGCTCAACTCCTGCTCAACTCCTTTACGCCTCCCGGACGAGTGAGCACCGAGCATCTTCGTTCATCAACGCTTTGCTGACGGCCATATGGCTCCGGCTGCGATCACAGCGCCAGGCAGCGTACTACTCTTGTCGTCGGCAGTGCCTGCGATACGGTAGCCGCTTGTGCAGGCGAGATCATCCGTCAGCACTCTCTGAAGCGTCGTCTCCAGCGCGCAGCGTCAGCAGGTAAGTGCACCTCTCGTAAAGGCTATACTTCGGCGAGTCGTTCTCGATGTAGAACGCCTCCACTGCTCCGCATTTGGTTCCGCGTTCGGCGTTGGCGCGGTCGACGCCGGTTCGGATCGCTCGTTCGAGCTGCACCTCATCAATCTGGCCGTGGCTGCAGGTGCCGATAGGCGGACGCCGATGCAATGTGAGCTGGGCTGAGCCGTGGGCGCCGAACCGCAGCCCCAGCAGTACGTGCGAAGGGCCGGTAATAAACGAAGCGGTTTGGAACCCACCGATCTCGCTGAATTGCGGCATCGGAACGTCTCCCAACTGTCGAGCACCGACCTATCGAAATGACAGTGACTACCGAGCCGCGCCGCGGGGCGGCTCGGGGCCGTGCCGGTGGTGGCGGGCGGGGTGCCAGAACCAGTAGGCGGGGAGGCCGAGCAGCACGAGGAAGAGGCCGGCGAGCGCCTCCTGCGGCTGGGTCCAGAGGGTGTAGCCGACGAAGGCGATGCTGAGCAGTACGAACGCGAGCGGCACGGCCGGGTATCCCCAGGCGCGGTACGGGCGCTCCAGCTCCGGCCGGCGGACGCGGAGCACCAGCACTCCGGCGACCGTCATCCCGTAAAACGCCCACGAGGCGAAGATTACGAAGGTGATGAGCTGGTCGAACAGCTTCTTGTCCTTCTCCCAGCCGAGCAGCGGGTTCAGGAAGTCGCCGAACGGGATCAGGATGAGGAGCCCGGCCCAGGCGCCCTGGAACAGGATCGACCAGTGCGGGGTCCGGAACCGCAGGTGCAACTCGCCCATCTGGCGGAAGAAGAGCTGGTCGCGCGCCATGGCGTAGAAGATGCGCGGGCCGGTGAGGAGCAGTCCGTTCACGGCGCCTGCAGTGGAGATCATCACCGCCGCCGCGATCAGGCTCGCTCCGGGAGGGCCGAGGAGCGTTCCGGCGACAGTCGCCGCCACGCGCTTGGAGCTGGCGACCTCCGCCATCGGCACCACGTAGTGGTACGCCAGGTTCACCGCCAGGTAGATGCCGGTAATCGCGAGCGTGCCGAACAGGAGCGCGCGCGGGACGTTCCGCTGCGGGTCGCGCACCTCCTCCGACACCGCCGCGCCGTTCGCCCAGCCGTCGAACGCCCAGAGGCTCTGGAGCATCGCCCAGCCGAACGCCGGCAGCAGCGCCCAGCCGAAGCTGCCGCTGAAGAACGGCTGCCAGTTCTGCGGCGTGCCGATCGGATAGACGAACGCGCCGATCACCAGCGCCACCAGCGCGCCGACCTTGACGGCGGTAAAGAGCACCTGGGTGACGCCGCCGGTCTTCACGCCGACGTAGTTGATCAGCGTGAACGCCGCGACGGCGGCAAACGCCGCCCAGCGCTGCTGGTCGGGCCCCAGCGCGACGAACTCGCCCAGGTAATCGGTGAATGCCACCGCCAGGGCCGCGATGCTTCCCGGCCGCGCCACCCAGAACTCCATCCACCCGAAGAGGAACGCCCAGAGCGGTCCGTACGCCTCCTTGAGGTAGACATACTGCCCGCCGGACCGCGGGAACATGGCCGCGAGCTCCGCGTAGGCGAGCGCCCCCGCGAGGGAGAGGAGTCCGGCGACGATCCAGACCAGCAGGATCGTCCCGAACCCGTAGGAGCCGAGGGAGCCGGCGATCGCCGCGGGGGTGACGAAGATCCCGGAGCCGATGACGGTGCCGACGACAATGGAGGCGCCTTCTACGGGGCCGAGGGCGCGGCGGGGGGTAGGGGATTTGGACGCAGGTGGTTCAGACATATGCGGCGCTCCCGCGCCGCTAGCTCTTACTCCTTCTCCTTCTCCTTCTCCTACTCCGAAAGCCCGCCGGAGTCATACTCAACCTGCGCGTCAGAGACCCGGTCTGCGACGCTGTTCCGCAGCTTACGGAGCATCCCCACGATCGCGTGTAAGTGGCGCTTACCCGTGTTCGCATCCGTGGCGGCGAGCTTCCCCTGCGCGACCAGGACGTCGAGTCCGGCTGCGCACTCGAAGGCAGAGCCACAGGCGATGTCGAGGTAGTGACAGCGCTCCCGAGGCGATTGCTTGGCATTTCCCTCTGCGATATTGAGGGGGATACTTGTCGACGCACGGTCGATCTGGTCCCGAACCGCCAGCCTGCCTGGCGCTCGATCTGCTGTCGAAGTCCACCAGGTGACGAAAAGAATGGCTTCCTGGTACACGCGGAGCTTTTCGTGGTCGAAGATCGGGTCAGTCACCTCACACTCCGTTTCAGAGTTCGATGATGATGGAACCGGGAGAACGAGAAAGAGAAGGAGAAGGAGAAGGAGAAGGAGTCATTCGCCTATCATCCGGACGATGACCTCATCCCCCGCCGCGTACCCCGCAGACCCCGACGGCACCACCGTAATCCCCTGCGCCCGCACCATCGTGGTGATCATCGCGGAAACGCCCATAATCGGCGTGGCATGCCACTCGCTGTCGCGCTGCTCCAGGGTCACGCGCACGTGGTCCTCGCGGCCGTCCGCAGAGCGAAGGGGCTGGGTGAGCTTCGCGCGCAGGGTGGGGACCTGCTCCGGCAGGTGCAGGAGCTGGCGGAGCACGGGGGCGACGAACTGGTCGAACGTGTTCAGCACGGAGACCGGCTGGCCGGGGAGGCCGAAGACCGGCTTCCCGCTGCAGACCGCGAAGACGGTCGGCTTGCCGGGGCGGATGTCGACACCGTGGACCAGCACGCCGGGGGCGCCGAGCTGCTGGATCACCGGGGCGACGAGGTCTTTCGGGCCGACGGAAGTGCCGCCGTTGAAGAGGACGACGTCGTTCTCCGCCAGCGCGCGGCGGCCGGCGGCGAGGAGCGACTCCTCGTCGTCCTGGATCACCCGGTAGCGGGTGGCGACCGCGCCGAGCGCTTCGACGGAGGCGGCGAGGGCGTAGGAGTTCATGTCGCGGATCTTCCCGAACGGCGGAGTCTGGTCCGCGGGGACGATCTCGTCGCCGGTCGCCAGAATCCCGACGCGGGGGAGACGGTAGACGCTCACCTCCGTGACGCCGAGCCCCATCAGAGCGCCGATGTCGGGAGCCCGCAGGCGGTGACCGGCGGAGAGGAGCGGCTCTCCGGCGCGGACGTCCTCGCCGCGCTCGATCAGGTGCCGGCCCGCGGTGAGTGCGGCATGCACCGTCACCTCGTCGTCCGTCGCCTCGCACTGCTCGATCGGGACGACCACGTCGGCGCCCTCGGGCAGCATGCCGCCGGTCGGGATCCGCGCCGCCTCGCCCGCGGAGAGGGAGAGGGAGGTCGGCTGGCCCATGTGCACTTCGCCGATGATCCGCAGGATCGACGGCACGGCGCTGATGTCCTCCGCGCGGCAGGCGAAGCCGTCCATCAACGCCCGGTGGAACGGCGGCAGGTCTTCGGTCGCCTGCACCGCCTCCGCCAGCACCCGCCCCAGCGCGTGCGGGGTGTCTACCTGCTCCCGCTCGTGCTTAGGCTCCCACGCCTCCGCAAAGCGCGCTCGCGCCTCATCCGCCCCCATCAACCGGCCCCACGTCTGCGTCATGTCGCCCCCTCGTCCTCCTTGCCTGCCACATTATAGATCGCACGAGCGGCGGCAGAATCGACAACGGCCGGGGGGACTTCCCCCCGGCCGCCAGGTCTTCTCGTTCAGAGCGTGAGCTACTTCGCCTTTTCGTAGTGGGCCGCCAGCTCTGCCTTGTGCTCCGGATTCACCGCTACGTGATAGCGGCGGCTGCCCGCTTCGGTTTCCGGCCGCCAGGTGATCCGCAGCGAGTCGTAGAGCCGCCCGAGCGAGTACTCCAGCACCTTGCGGTCCCAGTCGCGAGACGGGCGCTTCACATCAAAGGTCACGCCCATGGTGTGGAACTCCGGGTCTCGCGGCACGTCCGGCGGCAGCGGCGCCAGCGGATACCGGGCCCGGAACTTCTCCCGGTAGCTCTCCGTCTCGACCATCGAGAGCAGCACCAGTGGCTCGCGGCCGCCGTGCTGGCGGTAGATCGCGGCGAGCCGCAGGAGGGCGCCCATCGCTTCCGGGCGGAGCCCCTTGTGGAGCTTCTCGCTGGAGGGCTGGAGCGCGGCCAGGTTCTGCGTGCGCACGCCCAGCTTGACCGCTGAGGCAGGCAGCGGCACCAGCGTCCCGGAGCGATACCCCTCCGCCAGCTCCCGGTCGCTGGAGAACGAGAGCGGGCTCGGATCGGCGTACCAGACCGCGTCCGAAGAGAGGCCCGGCTGCAGTGCCTGCCACTCCTTCTTGAACGCCTCCGGGTCTTCCCGGTAGAGGTTCAGCGCCCGCTCCGCCATCAGCACCTTCCACCAGTAGTAGCGGTGGTCGTCGCTGCGGCCGAAGAGGTAGCCGAACGCCCCGGGGGTGCCGGTGGGGCTGACCCGCCGGTAGAGCTCCGCGTAGGGAAGCCAGCGGCCGTCCCCGCCGAGAGTGTAGCCGCGGCTGGCGAGCTGCGTGCGGGAGCCGAGACCCTCCGCGAAGAGACTTATGGTGCGCGACGCGCCGCCCTCGCCGCCGTGGTAGGCCTGGAGCGCCCAGTCGACCCCGCCGTAGCGGCGGGTGAGCCGGACCAGGTACTTCGTCTGCGCGCGGATCGCCTTGAACGGATCGAACCGCTCGTCGGCCTGGCGCCGCTGCTGGATGAGCCGCTCCCGCTGGCTGCGCCGGTAGTCGAGCCACTGGTCGCGAGTCCACACGTCGGTCTTCGGAGCGGGAGCGACGCCCGGCATCTCGGAAGCGTCGGTGCCGGCGCTGGCGAGCTGGAGCTGCGACTGCTTCTTTGCCAGCCGGTCCGCATACGGACGCAGCGCCACCGGCACCGGGCGGGTCCAGCTCTCGGCCTGCGCCTGCAGCCAATCGATCTCGCGCTCCACCCCGGCGATCTCCCGGGAGAGGCGGTTGGAAGCGCCGAGGTCGACCTTCAGCCCGCACGAGCGGCCGGTGCTGGCGAGGAACTGCGCCACGCCGATCGCGTCGGCCACGGAGCGGGCGTTCGGATCGCCGCCCGACTCGAGGAGGAGGTCCGCTTCCTGCTTGCCCTTGAAGTAGTCGCGGTACTCCGCCAGCGACATGCCGGACTGCTTCGCCAGCGCCTTCATGTCGGCCTGGACCTCCGGCATCTCGTGCGCCTTGTCCAGCAGCGGGCGGATGGTGGTGGCGACGCGGCTCACCATCTCGAGCGAGTTCAACCGCCCCATGATCCGCTTCTTCTGGGCCAGCACCACGCTCTCCGCGTCCGCTTCCGGGACGGCGGTGAGGGCGGGGTCGCTGCTGGGCGACTTCGTCTCCGTGCGGGTGGTCGCCTCGGCGAGCTGCCCGGACGGAGACGGTCCGCTCCCCAGGAGCCGTCCGGCGCCGAATCCGGCGACTGCCAGACCCGCCGCGCCGGCGGCGCACATCCAGCCACGCGACCCTTGCAGGAACGCTTGCATACCTCGGCCTCCTTCGGGGGAATTGCTTCGGGGGAGCTCGCCCTCAGTATCCTGGATGCTCGGAGGGCTGTCAACGAAGGGGGACCCGCCTCCCCGTGCCGTACCCGGGCGCCAGCTCGCCCGTTCTACAAGCGTCTCGGCGGCGCGCTAGAGTGCCTTTCCCGCCCTCGCTGCAGGTTGGCAGGTTACAGGTGCCGAGCCCCGGCCCCGGTGGTCTCAACCTGCAACCTGCTAACTTGCCAACCTGCAACGAGGGCTTACGGCATTTGAAGCGGCGGTTACAGGTGCCGGGCGGCTCCGAGACGAACGTGGTTCTGTCCCGTTACCGGTATCGAAGGGAAGAGCAGGCAGGATGGCGTCGCGCTGGGCAATCGACCTCGGGACTACGAACACCGTTGTGGCAATGGAAGAGTTCGGGAGCGTCCGCGCGGTGACGCTTCCCGGGGTGGGGCGAACCCTTCCGGTGGAGCAATCGCCGCTCATCCCTTCGGCCGTGCACATTACCGATAGCTACGAGCGGTGGCTCTACTTCTTCCGCCGTCGCCGCCGGAACGTGAGCATCGGACAGCAGGCGCTGAGCCGCAACTTCGACGGCCGCTCGCCCGCCTTCGCGCAGAGCTTCAAGCCGGTCCTCGCCACCCAGCCGCACAAGCCGCTGCTGCGGGTGGGGGACCGGGAGGAGCTGACCGCGCGGGACGTGACCTTCCATTTCCTGCGGGAGCTCCTGGCCCGGCTCCGGGAGCAGCACGGGGCGCATCCGCAGGACCTGACGATCCCGGCGCCGGTCGGCTACTTCGACCACTACCGCGCGGAGCTGAGCTCCATGGTCAAGCGGCTCGGCGTGAAGCGCTTCCGCTCGCTCGACGAGCCGGTGGCGGCGGCGCTCGGCTACGGCGTGAACGTGGCGCGGGAAGAGTCGCTGCTGGTGGTCGACTTCGGCGGCGGCACGCTCAACCTGGCGGTGGTGCGGCTGGGACCGCGCACGGCGGAGACCGGCAAGGCCGATGTGGTGGCCAAGCACATGGTGAGCGTGGGCGGCAACGACGTGGACCACTGGCTGGTGGAGCACCTGGTCGCCTCGGAGCTGCGGGAGATCCCGGAGTGGTACAAGGACATCCACTGGGAAGCGATGTTCGTGAAGGAGCGGGTGAGCCAGCAGGGAAGCGCGGAGTTCCGCTGGGGCGGGATCCAGCGCCACGTGACGCGCGACGACCTGGTGGGAGTGCTCGACCGCCACGGCCTCTACGAGCAGCTCCGCATCGCGCTGCGCGACATTCAGCGGCAGCTCGCCGAGGACCCGATGATCCCGGTGAACGGGGTGGACGAGGTGCTGATGGTCGGCGGCTCCACGCTGCTGCCGGAGGTGCCGGCGGTGGTGGACGAGGCGTTCCCCCAGGCAATCGTGCGGCACGACCCGGACTTCGTATTCCAGTCGGTCGCCCTCGGCGCGGCACGGTACGCGGGCGGCACCGCGCTGGAGGACTTCGTCTACCACGACTACGCCATCGCCGTGCAGAACGAGAAAACGCGGAGCCAGGAGTACGAGCTGCTGGTGCCCCGCCGCACCCGCTATCCCACCACCTCCGACTTCGCGGTCCGCTACTACGCGGACTACCCCGGCATGAACGAGGTCCGGTTCAGCGTCTGCGAGGTCGGCCGCCTGGGGCAGTCGCCGGTCTCCTGGGAGCAGCGTCCCAACGCCAACCGGTACTGGTGCCCGCAGGACGAGCGGGAGCGCGCGATGGTGGTGCTGCTGAACCCGGCGGACGAGGCGGTGCCGCTCCGGCCGCCGGGACAGGGCGCCTCGGCCCGGCTGCGGGTGACCTACAACATCAACGCCGACCGCTGGCTCTGCGTGACCGTGGAAGACCTGGTGCGCAAGCAGGTGCTCAAGGAGAACGAGCCGGTAGTCCGCCTGAGGTGACGCGATGGAGAGTGATCGTGCGGTACTCGGGAGATTCCTCTCGGACCTCAGCCACCCCAATCAGAGGCGTCGAGAGGAAGCGATAGCCGGAATCGCCCGCCTCGGCGAGGAAGCTATTCCCGGAGTGTGCCACGTCGCACTGAAGGGAACCACGGTCGCCCAGCAAGCGGCGATGAAGGCGCTCACCGCGCTCGCGTCTCCGCAGGCGGTAGAAAGGCTGGCGCGGGTACCCGGCTTCGAGTGGACGGACGAGCTCAACACCCGAATCCGGATGTTGGCCGCCTGCGGACCTCCCGCGGCTCCGGAGCTGGTCCGCGCCCTCTCCGTGGATGACAGCGCCACGTGGATTGCCTTGATGGCGCTCCGGCGAATGGGAGTGGATGCGGTGCCGGCGCTGTGCGACGGCCTGGTTTCCCGCTTCTCGCGTACTGTCACCTCCAGCGCCAGACTGCTGGGCGAGATCGGGAATGCGCTCGCGGTGGAGCCGCTCTCCCGTGCGATGCTCCGGACGGAGCCGGAGGTACGCCGGGAAGCGGTGCTCGCCCTCGGGAAGCTGGGCTGCGATGGGGCGCGTGAGACACTCCGGCAGGCGGTCGCCGCGCCGGATCTCGGTCCCCTCGCCGCGCTGGCGCTGGTGGAGCTGGGGCATGGGAGCGACGAGCTGGTCCCGCCCCTGGTCCGCGTGCTGCAGGATCACGACTCGCGAGTCCGCGTCCGCGCGGCCCGAGCCCTGGAACGGCTGGCGGAAGCGGAGGCGCCGCTCTCGCTGCGAAGCGCGCTCGGCCCGCTGCGGCGGCTTTCCTGGTCGTGGCTAATCGACGGCGACGAGCGCGCGCTCTGCCGGCACGTCGCGGAACGGATCCGCGCGGCTACCGTTGGAATATCGGATCTGCCGATCCCGCGCCGGGCCGGCGACACCGATTCGCTGCCCGTTCCCGCGGAGCCGGCGGAAACTCGCGAAGAGTCGCTGCCTCGTCCGAGCCGCGAGTATGAGCGTGGATCCCAGGGCGCATAACCGGAGCGGAAGGGTCCCACAGGAACGTGATGCAGAGCGATCCCGTCCAGAGCCAGGTCGAGCACCAGATCGCGCGGCTGGACGCGCCGCACCCCGGCGCGCGGCGGGAGGCGTTCGACGCGCTCGCCCGCGCTGGCTTCGCCGCGGTTCCTCCGCTCTGCACGGTGCTGAAAGAGGGGAGCGTGCGGGCACGCATCGCCGCGGCGCACCTGCTCGCGGTGATCCGGGAACCGGAGAGCGTGCCGGCGGTGATGGAGGCGGTCTGGGACCCCCACCTCGCCGTACGCCGCGCCGCCATCGCTGCGCTGGGGACGATGCAGGCCGCGGAAGCGGTCACGGTGCTGATCGAGGTTGCCCGCTTGCCCGCGGCGGCCTGCCGCGAGGACGTGCTCCGAGCCCTGGCAAAGATCCACGACCCGCAAACCGTACCCGCGCTTTGCCGCTTTCTGACGGAGGGCGGTTCGAGAGCGGTGATCGTCGAGGCGCTGGCGGCCAGCGGTGATCCCGCCGCCGTTCCCGCGCTCGCCAAGCTGCTGGGCTCCGCTCCGTCCTCGGCGGCAGACATTATCTCTGCCCTGGCTCGCATCCCGCACCCGGATGCCGCAGCCGCGCTCCTACAAGGCCTCGACCGTGCCGGCGGGACACTCCGGCTGCGGATCGAGGCCTTGCAGGGCCTCGGTGCGGCGGCAGTACCGGCGCTAATCGACGCCCTGGGCGGTCCGGCGGATGCGGCGAATCTCTCGGAGAACCTTCTGAGCTCCATGGGGGATTCAGTCACTCCGGCACTCAGCGAAGCGCTGTCTGCCCCGGCCGACTACCGGAGCCATGCAGCCTGGAACCGCCGGTTCCGGGTGATACGCCTGCTCGCATCCTGCGGGTCTCCGGCGGTTCGCCCCCTGGTAGGAACCCTCCGGGACCCCGCACCGCAGGTCCGCAAGGCGGCGGCGCTGGCGCTCGGGCTGATCGGGCAACCGAAGGCAATTCCTTCCCTGTGCCCGCTGCTGCAGAGCCAGGCCCCGGGGATCCGCGAGGCCGCAGCAGTGGCGCTCGTGGAGTGTGGAGCCGCGGAGGAGGAGTTGATCGAGCACCTGGTGCGCGGACTGGAATTGACGGTCCCCAATGATCTCCTTCCACGAGCCGCGGCAGCACTCACCCGGATCGCGAGGGACGCGCCCTGCTCGCGGCTCAGGCTCGCCCTGCCGGCGCTCCGACGCATCGCCCGCAACTTCTTCCGCCCGACCGCTGAGCGGTCGGCCGCTCGGGAGGCGGTTTCCGCCATCGAGGCGGCGACGGCCGGTCTCTCCGACCTTCCGTTACCTTCCAGCGGAGCGGGTGGGGAGGCAGCCCTGCCGCTCCCGGCGCGGGCAGCCTCGGCCACCGCTCCGGAGTCGCTGCCGCGCCCGCAGCCGGCTCCCGAGACTGCGGGGGCTGCCGGCGACTCTCCCGGCGACGACTTCAACCTGACACGATCTACGTATGGCTAGTCCTTCAAACGTTCATATGCGCCAGCTCTCCGCTTCCTCGCCGGGCGCGTCCACACCGAAATGCTAAGCTCGACGCCCGGTGAACTGGAACGCGCTGCCGCCCGGCTGGGGTTCTGGTATCCGCCGGAGCGCCGACGGGCGGCGGCCACCCTGGAGCGAGCAGGCGCCAGTGCCGTGCCGGTGCTGGCGCGGGTGCTCCGGCGCGGCTCCGGCCCCGCCCGGTCCGCGGCGGTGCGGCTGCTCTCCGCCCACTACCTGGCCGAGGTGGAAGGGCTGCTGATCGAGGCGCTAAGAGACCGCGCGCCGACCGTGCGCCGGACGGCGATGCGCGCACTCGGCCTGCGGAGGTCCACGGCAGCGCTCCCCGCGCTGCTGGGGATGGTGAAGTCCGGCCCGGCGAGCTGCCGGGAAGCCGCCATCCGTGCCCTGGGGCGGATTGGAGACCCTCGGGCGGCACCGGTGCTGCTCGAGATCCTGGCGCGGGACTCGCTGCGGACTACCGTGGTGGAGTCGCTCGGAATGATCGGAGAGCCGATCGCCGTCCCCGCGCTGGTGGCGATCCTGGGCGAGCAGGGCCCCTCCGAGCTGCAGCACGTCATCCTGGCACTCGGGCGCATCCGGCATCCCGACTCAGCGGCGGCGCTGGTCGACTACGCCACCCGGCAGCGTTGGACCGCCCCTGCGATCCGCCAGCCGCTGCTCCGCCTCGGCCAATGCGCCGTGCCGGCCCTGATCGACGCGCTCGACCGGGACCGCACGACGGTCGTCTTCGCGTCCGAGCTGCTCCAGGAGTTGGACGAGGAGGCGGTGCCGGGGCTCCTCGAGGCGCTCGATCGCCCTGCGGCGACGGAGGGCGGGAGCTGGCGGCGCCGCGCCCACGCCGCCCAGGTGCTCGGCGCGATCCGCAGCCCCGCGTCGACCCCGGCGCTCATCCGGACTCTCGCTGATCCGACAGTGCAGGTCCGCTTCGAGGCGGCCCTCGCGCTGGGGGAGTTGGGCGATCCCGCGGCCTGTCCGGCGCTGCGGACGCTGCTGCCGGATGAGGCGCCGTCGGTGCAGGCAGCGGCAGCGGTCGCCCTGATCCTCTGTGAAGGCTACGAGGAGGCGCTGATCCCCCTGGTCGTCGGCGGCCTCGACCGCAGCCACCCGGAGTTCCTGCGGCGGCGCGCCCTCCGGGCGCTGCTGCAATTCACCCGAGCGGCGCCGACGCCCGCGCTCCGAGCGGCGATCCCGCGCCTGCGCGCCGCCCTGCATCCGATGGGCGCTGCGGCCGGCGAGCGAGACACTGTCCGCAGGGTGCTGAGCGAGATCGAGGCCGCTACCGGCAACCTGGCTGCCCTGCCGCTGCCGGCGGCGGGCCTCGAGGCGCAGGCGGACCAGCTCCCGCGCCCGGCCGCCGCGCCGGACGGCGCGCCGCACTCGCTCCCCAGGCCGGCCCCGGCGGCCGATCACGAGCCGGAGTTCCTGGTCCCATGAGCCATCTCGCTATCCATCCACACCTGGCGGCGCTGATCGAAGCGAACGTGGCGCAGCTCGAGAGCGAGGACGCGGGGGAGCGCGAGGAGGCGGTACGGCGCCTGGTGAGCTGCGGCGACGCCGCGGTGCGCGACCTGTGCCGGGTACTCGAGAGCGGCTCCGATGCCGTGCGGATTGCGGCCTGCCGGGCGCTGCGGCAGCTCCGCTCCCGCCAGGCGACCCCGCCGCTCTGCCGCGCCGCGACCAGTCCCGCACCGGAGGTCCGGCGGGCGGCCCTGGAGGCGCTCGCCGTGGCGGGGGAGGAGCCGGATCTCTCCGGAGAGGAGGGCGAGCGCGCCTTCGAAGCGGCGAAGCTGCTGGCGCGGATGGAGGATCGGCCGGCGCTGCCGATCCTGCTGGGGCTGCTCCACCCGGGCGGCGGCGAGGCATTCGCGTCAGAGGCCCCCACGGTGGATCCGGAGGCGCTGCGGCAGCTGGGGGCCCGGCAGCCGGGCTTCCTCGCGCGGCTCTGCGTCGACGAGACCTTCGCCTGCGAGGCGCTGGACGAGGCGGTGGTCGCCCTGGGCGACTCAGGCGAGCGCCCGCTGCGGATGGTGCTGAAGCGGCCCGACCGCTACGATGCGGCCGCGCGGCGGCGAGCGGTGCGGGTGCTCGCGCGGATGCCGGACAACGCGATCCCGCTGGCGCGGGCGCTCTCCGACCCGGAGGCTAGCGTTCGCGAGGAGGCGGCGCTGGCCCTCGGCTCCTTTACAGAAGAGTCGGCGAGGCAGGCACTCCTCGCCGTGCTGCAGAGCGAGCGAGAGGAGGAGAGCGTCCGAGCGTGCGCGGCCATCGCGCTCCTGGAGCATGGGGAAGTGCTCCCCGCGGCTCTCCAGCGGGTAGCACGCGTCCTCGGGCGCGACCCGCGGCTGAACGAGCGCGCCGTGCGAGCGCTGGTCCGCGTGGCGCAGTCCGGCGCGCTCGTCGACCTGAACCCGGCCATCCGGAGACTGAGCCAGCTCTGCCGCGCCTGGACGCTCCCCGCGGAGGAAAAGGCGCTCTACCAGGAGGCACTGCGAGAGATCCAGGCGGCAGGCGACCGCCTGACCGACCTGCCGCTGCCGTCCCAGCGGCCGCCCGTCGACGCCAGCGCGCTCCCCCGGCCAGCGATGGAGAGCCGGACCTCCGCCGAGCAGCTGCCGAGACCGTCCGCCGGACCGGCCGGCACCGGGGAGTGGGAGGGCTAACTCGATGGATCCCTGGAGCCACCAAGAGCCCTCGATCGCCCGGCTGCTTCGGGAGTTGTCGGCGGACGATCCAGCCCGGCGCAAGGCGGCGGTAGAACGGCTGGTGAGGTGCGGGGAGGCCGCGGTGGAGGACCTCTGCGCGGTCCTGGAAAGCGGCACGGAGCCCGCGAAGCTCGCCGCCTGCGACGCGCTGGAGCGGCTGCGGTCTAGAAAGTCCGCCCCCTGGCTCGGCGAGGCGGTGAGATCCGGGTCGCCGGCCGTCAGCCGGGCCGCGTTCCGCGCCCTGGCGTCGCTCCAGCCACGCGACGGCGCGGAGGAGCTTCGGGCGCTGGCCGAGAGCCACTGTGAGCTCGCGATCGAGGCTGCCGAGCTCCTGGCCTGCCGCGAGGACCCGGAGGCGCTCTCAATCCTGCGCGTGCGGCTGATGCGGATCAATGAGCCGCAGCCGCGCGTCGTCGCCGCACTCGGAGGGCTCGGCGACAGGAGGGCGCTCCCGCTGATTCAGCGCATCCTGGATGAGGGCTCGTCGGAGATGCAGATCGCCGCCGCAAACGCGCTGGCCCAGTTCGGCGATGTCCGCACCGCGCCCACTCTCTGGCTGCCGCCCGTGGAGCCGCTCACCTCCGAAGTGCGCGAAGCTCGTCTCGAGGCGCTGATATTGCTCGGAATGCGGAACCCCGAGGCGTTTATCCGGCTCTGGTCGCTCGCCGCGGGAGATCTGGAGCTCGCGGACGAGGCGCTGGCGCGGATCGGAGCTCCCGCCCTGAATCGGCTCGAAACTCTGCTGCGTACCCCGAATCCGGCGCTGCAGTGCAGAACTGCCCGCGTTTTCGGGATGAGCAGCCCCAATCCGAGCGCTCTCCTACAGGCCCTGAACGATCCGGACGATGACGTGAAGGTGGAGGTGGCGCTGGCGCTGGCGAGATACCGCGAAGAACGCGTCACGCGAGCTCTCTTTCGCGTGCTCGAGGGGGACGAGCCGGGCAGGGTCAAAGCGAGTGCAGCCATCGTGCTGGCGGAGCAGGGCCAGTTGGACGCGGAAGTATTCACGGCGGCGGCGGACGGCCTCACGCAGGAGCGGCGCATTCGGGAGCGGGCGGCGCTCGCCATCGCCCGGATCGCGGAATCGGGAGCGCGGGTCGATCTGCGGCCGGCGGTCCGGAAGCTCAGGAGCCTGACCCGGCCGTGGACACTCCTCCCCGCCGAGGAAAAGGCAGTCTACCGGGGCGCGCTGCGGCGGATCGAGGCGGCAGGCGACCGCCTGACCGACCTGCCGCTACCGTCCCAGCGGCCGCCCGTCGACGCCAGCGCGCTCCCCCGGCCGGCCGGATCGGCGCCGCTCTCGCCGGAACTGCTGCCGCGGCCGGCGGGCGACCCGGAGGGAGACCGGTAGGACATGGACCCGGTTGGCGACGGAAGAAAGAGATCGCTCGGAGGCGATCCGGAGACAGGTCAGCCGCCCGACGCGCGGGCACGCTCCGCGATAGGGGAGCCGGCAGGGCGCGGCCGTGCCGCCATCCCCGCGCTCTGTGAGCAGCTCGCGAAGGGCCAACCGACGGAGCAGGCCGCGGCGGCACGCGCGCTCGGGCGGCTCCGGGATCTGCGCGCCGTCGCCCCGCTGCTGCACGCGCCGTCCGGCAGCGCCGGTGCGCCGCTTCGGGAGGCCTGCATCGAGGCGCTCGCGCGGATCGGGGCTCCAGCGGTCCCGCTGCTGGCCCGGGCGCTCGCCTTCGACGCTGAAGAGGTCGCCTCCTCCGCCCTCGTACGGATCGGAAGCCCGGCCGCCGGCGCTCTGCTCGACGCGCTCTACTCCTCCGATCGCGCGGTCCGGACGAGTGCGGTGCGGATCCTCGCCGCCATCGGCACTGAGGAGGCGGGCGCGGTGCTCGCGCGGGTGCTCGGCGACCCGGAGCGGAAGCGGCGAATCGACGTCGCCACCCGGATTGACCTCGCGCTCGCGCTCGGCACCGTCATCCCGGGGTCCGGCTCCCAGGCGCTCACGCAGGTGATGCGGGATGCGGACGAACACCCGCTCGTGCGGGCGTGTGCCGCCATCGCTCTCTGCGAACGGGGCGATTCGGAGGCGGAACGGATCCAGTTAGCAGTGGGAGGGCTCCACGGCAATCACCGCATCCGGAAACGCGCCGCAGCCGTGCTGGCGTGCTGCGCGCGGGAGCGCCCGTGGCGGGAGCTCGACCTCGCGGTCCCCCTGGTGCGCCGGCTAGCGCGGTCGCGCGAGCTGCCGCAAGCGGAGACCGCCGCCTACCGGGAGACGCTCGTCCTCGTGGAGACGGCACTGGAGAGAATGGCGACCCTGCCGGTACCGGCGGGGGTTTCGACGGAGCTGCGCAGCCTGCCGCAGCCCGCCGAAGCCCCTTTCGCCGCGGCAGGCCTACCCCGGCCCGCTATCACGTCCGCAGCTCATCCGGCGGAGGCCGATCCCCATGGCGACCTCTGACGACGCAGCCGATCCGGGCGCGCCCATCGACGAGGCGATCGATCAGCTCAACGCGTTCGATCCGCAGCTCCGGAGCGCCGCAATCGAGCGGCTGGTCCGGTCCGGCCACGCGGCGGTCCCGGCGCTCTGCCGCGCGCTGGTAACGGCGCCGGATGTCGCGCGCGTCGCCATCTGCCAGGTGCTCGGCACGCTGCAGGCGCCCGAGGCGGCGACCGCGCTCTGTGAGGCGGTAACCGAAGGCTCCTCGGAAGTACGACGGGCGGCACTGGCAGCCCTCGCGGCGCTCCCTCCGGAACGGGTGGCTCACCCGCTGCGGGAGCTGGCCGGGAGTGGGGGAGAGGCCGGGCTCGCGGCCGCGGAGCTGCTGGCGGAGCTGCACGACTTCGGCGCGCTGCCCATCCTGCAGCAGATGCTGCTGTTTTCCGGCTGGCAGGTACACCGGGTGCGGGTCATCCGCGCCCTCGGACGGCTGGGCGATCCGCGCGCGTTCTCCACCCTCTGTGAGCTCCTCGAGGGGCCGTCCGCGGACGAAGCGCTGGCGGCGATCCGCGCGCTCCAGGATCTGGGAGATCCGCGCGCCGTCGAGCCGCTCTGGCTGCTGGGCGGACCGAATGAACGCGATAGTCTCCGGCAAGCCCGGATCGAGGCGATGGCCAGCTTCGGCAGCAGCGCCGTACCGGGGCTGGTCGGCCTGCTGCAAAACGACGACGGGAAGGCGGAAGCGGCGCTCGTCCGGATCGGCGAGGCGGCGATCGCGCCGCTCATCGACGCGCTGCCGCACCTCGGCGCCGCCGCCTGCACCCGGGCCATCTGGGTCCTTGGGGGGCTGAAGGCGGCCGAAGCCGGCCCGGCGCTCGCGTTCGCGCTCGGGGACTCGATCGCGGCGGTGCGGGAAGGCGCGGCACTCGCGCTCGCGGAGATCGAGACTCCCTGCGGCACGGAGCAGCTGCGGCGGATCGTAGAAAACGAGGCGGAGAGCGACCCGGTGCGCTCCGCCGCCGCCTTCGCGCTGGCCCGCCGCGGGGTCGAGCACCCGGCTCTGGAGGCGGCACTCACCCGCGGGCTGCACCTCCAGGACGCCGAGAGCCGGCAGCGAGCAGCCGAGGGACTACTGCAGCTGGCGAACACGCGGCCGAACGTCGCGCTGCGCCTCTGCATCAAGCGGCTGCGCAGTCTCTCCCGCGCCTGGACGCTGCCGGAGGAGGAGAAGCGGACTTACCGCACGGCACTCCGGGGCATCGAGCAGGCGACCCGGCACCTTGCGAGCCTGCCGCTGCCGGCCGAGCGTGGTGGGGGAGACCAGTCTAGCCTGCCCCGGCCCGGCGGACGACCCGCGCTGGACCCGGAGCGGCTCCCGCGGCCCGGACCGGCTGCGACAGACGGAGAAGCGACCGAATGAAAAAGAGTAGGAAGGAGCCGTCCCTGGAGGAGCGGATCGAGGAGAGCACCGGCCACCTGCGGATCTGGGACGCGCGGATCCGGGACCGGGCGATTGCGGAGCTGATTCGCTGCGGCGAGGCGGCGGTCCCCGCTCTCTGCGGCGTGCTGGAGACCGAGTTCGAAGTTGCGCGCATCGCGGCGTGCCGGGCGCTGCAGACGCTCCGAGCACCGCAGTCGGTCCGCTGGCTCTGCCGCACGGCCCTCGACCCCTCGCAAGACGTGGCCCTGGCCGCGGTGGCGGCCCTGCGCGCGCTCCGCTCACCGGATTCAGTTTATACCCTCTGCGAGCTGGCGCGCCGGGGAGGGGAGACGGGCCTGCTCGCGGTCGAGGCGCTCGGGAGCATCGGCGATCCTTCGGCGACGCCGGCCGTCCTGCAGATGATGCGCTCGCTGCTCCTCGGCGGGAGGGAGCGGGTCATCCGGGTGCTGGGGCAGCTTCGCGACCCGCGCGCGACGCTGCCGTTGTGTGAAATGCTGGAGCAGGGTTCACACGCAGAGCGGGTGGCGGCGGCGGAGGCGCTGGGGGAGATCGGAGACGCGCGCGCCGTCGCCCCGCTCTGCCAGTTCCTGGCCTACCCCGTTCCGACGGAAATCCGACACGCGCGCCTGCGGGCCGTGATCAAGATCGGCGCCCTCGGCGCGGAGCCGCTGGCCCGCCTCCTCGCGTACGACGACGGCACCGCCGACCTCGCGGAGCAAGCGCTGAAGGAGCTGGGGCCGGCCGCGGCGGGCGCACTGGCGGAGATGCTCGGCGCCCCCAGCTCCGAGGGGCGCCGGCGCGCCGCGGCCTTGCTCGGCGCGGCGGCAGTGCCCGACTACGCTCCGGACCTGGTCCGGGCTCTTTCCGATCCGAATGCAGCAGTCCGGCAGGAGGCGGCACTCGCCCTCGGCCCGCTGGCCCTCCCACCCGTCAGGGCGGCGCTGCGCTCGGCGCACGCGCAGGAGAAGGAAGCGGAGCAGGTACGCGCATGCGCGGGCGTTTCCTTAGCTGAGCACGGCGACGGGAGCGCGGAGGTAATCGCCTCACTCGTGGAGGCGCTGCACCTGGAGCGGCGGATCCGCGAGCGCGCCGCCCGGGGGCTGGGCCGCCTCGCGGAGACCGAGCCGTCGCTGGCGCTGCGGGGAGCGGTCCGACGCCTGCGCAGCCTCTCCCGCGCGTGGACCCTGCCGCGCGAAGAGAAGGAGATCTACCGCCGCGCCCTCGCGCAGGTGGAGGCGGCCACCGCGAACCGCCGCGACCTGCCGATCCCCTCCGAGAGGGGACGCGGGCGCCCGGACGACCTGCCCCGGCCCGCCCAGCCCCCGCAAAACGGCGACGATCTGCCCGTCCCGGCGGAGAGCCGAAAAGCACCTGTTGACTCCGGCGGAGGCGTTCAGTAAGATACGCGAGCCAGCCGAAACGGACCGCCCGAGCGGCGCTCGAGAGAGCATTGCCCCGCGGTCTGCCGGAAGAGAGCAGCGAACGAATGTTCGCAAAAGGCTTGACTCCAGACGGCCGGTTTGATAAGCTTACAGCACGCTCCCGGGGACAACCCCGAGAGCGCAGCCCCCGGTCGGAAACGGCCGCCGCGGAAACCGGAGCGAAAAACTCCCGATTGACAGCGGCGCGCGGGACTGGTAAGCTGATGGAGCGCTCGGGAATGGCCCGGACGGCGGAGACGCCCCGGAGCCAGGACGAGCTTGAGAATTGCAGACCGGCTAGAGAGCCTCCGCGCTGTAGGGAAACCGAGTGGAGCCCGTCCCGTAGAG
>JBKBRF010000035.1:0-77499 GCA_046292385.1 Armatimonadota bacterium
CGTGGGCCTGCAGGTAGCGCATCCCCGGCCTCCTTCGCGCAAGCGAGCGATGCGGCAAAACCTTCCTGCGCCACCAGCGGCGTAACTTTACAGCGTGTGACACTTGCCACCGCTTCCCCGCTAGGGGAATCTCGCCGGAGTGCTCGATAGCCGGTAATCCTCCTGCCCTGCTGATTTCGCCAACAGTATCCTTGCGCGGCCTCCTTCTCGCGCCACTTCCTGCTCTCGCAAAGGGGTGAGCACTTTCCGGGTGCTCCAAAAAGGGGCCGGCCGGGCTCCGGTCTCTCCGTCTCCAAGGGGGCGTCTCCGCTCCGGGTCAGGCGGCGAAGCGCTGGGGTGAGTACGCGGCGGGATCGAGGTGGGGCGCCTGTCCGCCGATCAGATCCGCGATCAGTCTCCCCGTGGCCGGTGCCAGGCTTAGCCCGAGCATATTGTGGCCGGTCGCCAGGTAGGCATTCTGCAGCTTCGGGACGCGCCCGATAATCGGCAGGCTGTCCCACGTCATCGGCCGCCAGCCGTACCAGGTTTCCAGCGGCCCGCCCGGTGACGCGGAGACGAGGTAGGGCCGGGCGGAGTCCTGCAGCTGCTGGATGCGGAAGGGCGGGATGGTGGTGTCGTAGCCGGAGAACTCCATCATCGACCCGAGCCGGAACCCGGTCTCGAAGGGGGAGACGCCCACCCGATGCTCCGGGAACAGCATCGGGTAGCGCGGGCATGGCTCCGGCTGCGCCATCGTGACGGAGTAGCCCTTTCCCTGCTCGATCGGGATCGGACACTCCAGCTCAGAGGCGAGCTGCGGGCTCCAGGCTCCCATGGCGAAGACCACGCAGTCCGCCGACAACTCGCCGCGCGAGGTCTGCAGGGCGGTGATGATCCCCTGGTGCTTGCGGATCCGCTCCAGCCGGCACTCCTCCAGGAACGAGACCCCCTGCGATTGCAGCCGCTGGGACCAGCTCGTATTGAGGAGGTCGGGGCGGACGGAGACATCCTCCTCGTAATGGAATGCCCCCGCCAGCCCGGGCTTCAGCGCCGGGTCGAACGACGGCAGTTCGTCTCCATCCAGGCGCCGGGCGGTCACGCCGAAGTGGTCCGAGAGCAGCCGGTCCGCCCGGGCGAACTCCTGCGTGCCGTGCTCGGTTTGCAGCACGTAGAGCAGGCCGTTCTCCTTCCATTCGCACTGCAGCGACTCCTCGGGGACCAGTCGCCGGTACTCCCGCATGGAGGAGTCGAGGATCGCCTTGAGGTGGCTGCCGGCCGTCAGCATCTGCTGGTGGTTGCACCGCCTGGCGAACTGCCACAGCCAGGTCCAGAGCGCGGGACTGAGCCGCGGGTTGACGCGAAACGGTGCTCGCGGGTTCAGCAGCGACCGGACCGCGGTGCCGATGGCGCCGGGCTCGGTCAGGGGCAGCACGTGGCTGGGACAGATGTAGCCGCAGTTGCCGTGCGAGCACCCGCCGGCCACGCGGCCCTGATCGATCACGGTGACCCGAAGCCCGGCCCGGGAGAGGTAATGCGCGCAGGCGATGCCGATGATCCCGGCTCCCACGACGAGGGCGTCGCTGTGCTGCCTCGCGGAGCTCATTCCGCCGCCCCGAGCGAGATGCCGTGGCGGAACGGGTCGCCCGGCTGCTGGATCAGGACCGCCTCCGAGCAGACGTAACCGCGCCCGGTAAGGGTCGGAATGATCGCTCCGTCGGGCGCCTCGCGGTAGCTCGCCGTGAACCGGCTCCCGATGATGCTCTCCTGAACCCACACTTCGCCGGGCCGCAGCTTGCCGGCCGCCGCCAGGCAGGCGAGCTTGGCGCTGGTGCCGGTCCCGCAGGGGGAGCGGTCATACGCCCCTCCCGGGCAGTAGACGAAGTTGCGGCTGTGGGCGTCCGGAGCCCGGGGCGGACCGAAGAACTCGACGTGGTCGATCTCCTCTCCCCCGCGCCCGGTGATCCCGCGCCGCCGGAGCTCCCGGCGGACCTTCACGGCAGCTTCCGTCAAGCGAGCGATGTTCTCGGGGACCAGCGGAAACGGCGACTGCTCCGCCAGGAAGAACCAGTTCCCGCCCCAGGCCACGTCGCCCCGCACCGTGCCGAGCGACTCCACATCGACGCTCACGCTCTCCCGGTACCGGAAGCTGGGGACGTTATCGATGGCGACCTGATTGGGATCGAGCAGCCTCACTTCGACGACGCCGACCGGCGTCTCCACCCGATGGGTCCCGAGGCCGATCCGCCCGAGATAGGCGAGCGTGACGGCCACCCCGATCGTCCCGTGCCCGCACATCCCGAGATAGCCGGTGTTGTTGAAGAAGAGGACGCCCGCGGCGCAGGAGGGGTCCTCCGGCTCGCACAGCAGCGCGCCGACCAGCGCTTCCGATCCGCGCGGCTCCAGGATAACCGCCCGGCGGAACGCATCGGCGCTCTCCCGGAACCGGCGCAGCCGCTCGCGGAGCGGCCCGCTGCCGAGATCCGGCCCGCCGCTGACGACGACGCGCGTCGGCTCTCCTTCCGTGTGCGAGTCGATCACCTGCGTCCGGAGCGCGGCGTGGTTCAGATCCCCTGGCCGGCCCATTCGTTCCACCAGTTCCGGAAAAGCTCCCACTGCGACCGGGCGAGCTCGCGCTGGGTGGGGCTGAGCCCATCCGACTCGAGGAAGTGGTGCTCGTACTCCGGGTTTCCTTCCAGCACCATCAGGTACTTGTAATACAGGACCAGGTCCGGGCCTTCATCGAACTTCGAGAGCACGTGCAGCGCCTCGTCGAGCTCCCGTGCCAGCCCCCGTGCCTCCGCGTCGCCGGCCGCGGCCCGCTCGCAGAGACGGATCAGCTGCAGCACCGGCCGGGGCAGCGCGTTGCCGATCCCGGTGATCGCGCCGACGGCGCCGCAGCGGACGAAGCCGTGGTAGACCTGCGTGTCGACACCCACCATCAGCGCCAGGTCCGGATCGCCGCTCGTGATGAACTCGGCGGCGTAGCTGAGCGCCTCGGCGCCCCCGAACTCTTTGAAGCCCACGAGATTGGGGTGGTCGTGCCGCAGTCTCGCGAAGAGGTCGGCGCGCGTCTGGAAGCCGTAGTAGGGGCTGTTGTAGATCACCGCCGGGAGATCGCCGGCCGCTTTCAGGACTCCGGAAAAGTGGGCGTGTTGCGCCGCCGGGGAGGTGCCTCGCGACAGCACGCGCGGAATCACCATCAACCCGGCCGCCCCGACCTCTCGAGCGTGGGCCGCATGCTCCGCCGCCAGCTGCGAGTTCTGCGCGCCGGTCCCCACGATTACGGGGACCCCCGCCTCCACCAGCCGCCGCACTCCCTCCTGTCGCTGTCGATCGGTCAGCAGCGGCCAGTCGCCCATCGACCCGCAGTAGATGACCGCGCGCATGCCGGCCGCGATCAGCTCCTGCCCTTTGCGGACCAGCGCGTCGTAATTCACCGCGCGATCGGGAAAGCACGGCGTCATGAGCGCCGGCATGCATCCGCGAAAAACCTGCGACGCTGACATAGGCAAAGCTCCTTGCTCTCGTTCCGGTGAAGCGCCTGGTCCCCGGTCCGGAACGCCCTAGATAGGGTATCTGAACCCCGGGGCCGAGTCTTGGCGGATGGTGGAGTGCGGGGTTGAATCTGCGCACAATCGAGACATGGACTGCGAATCCTCGCTTCACGCTCTGTTCGGCCGGCTGCGAGAGCCATTCACCGGCGAGCCGCTGTTCGACCACCTGCCGGACATCGTCTACTTCATCAAGAACTCGCGGTGCCAGTACGTGGCCGCCAACCGGACGCTGGTGGAGCGGTGCGGGCTGCGGGACAAGTCGCAGCTGCTCGGACGAACCCCGAGCGAAGTCTTCCGCCCGCCGCTGGGAGAGCGCTTCGAGGCCCAGGACCTGAGGGTCTTGAAAACGGGGCGGGCGCTCATCCGGCAGCTCGAGCTGCACCTCTACCCGTCACACGACGTGGGCTGGTGCCTGACGAGCAAGCTGCCGCTGCTGGCGGCCGACGGGGCCCCGGTTGGACTGGTCGGCGTCTCGCAGGACCTCCGCCTGCCGGACGTTTCAGCGCAGGAGTTCCAGAACGTCCTGGCCGCCGTCTCCTACGCGGAGGAGCACCTGGCAACGCCGCCGACGGTGGGGGAGCTCGCGCAGATCGCGGGGCTGTCGCGTTTTCAGCTCGACCGGCGCATGCGCCGCGTCTTCGGGCTCACCCCGGGGCAGTGGCTGCTCAAGCTTCGGCTGGACTACGCGCAGCGGATGCTGAGCGAAACGAGCGAGCCGATCGCCGGGCTCGCTCTCGGGGCGGGGTACTCCGACCAGAGCGCCTTTACGCGCCAGTTCCGCCAGGCGACCGGACTGTCTCCACGGGAATACCGGAAGGCCCGCGGCACGGGCGCCGCCGAGAAGGGAAGCCGGAGCGGGTAACGGAGCGCGCGAGAGGGGGCGTAGTGAGGGGCGAAGTTTTCGGGGCCGGAACGGCGCTGCGCTGCGCGGCTCCGGCCCCGAGGGCAAAGCTAGTGCCGGTGATGGATCATGCGGTCCAGCTCGCCTTCGTAGATGAAAGTGTGCCGGCCCACCACCCACACGTCTCGCACCTGCTTCTTCTCGATCCACTCCAGAACGGTCTGCGTCCGTACCGGCACGCCCGCGGCACGAAGGCGCCGAACGCTCTCTTCAACCGTCAGGTACTGCACGTTGTCCCCCTTATCTGCCGCCGGCTCCCCATTGAGCGCGGCAGCGTCCCGGAGCCGATCCGAACCGATCGGATTGCCTGGGCGGGCTCAAAGCTCTCGGCCCTAATCCTCTTCTATTCGCATCGGCGCCTATGATCAAGGACCCCTTTCCGGAGGCCCGGCGTTCCCGCTTTTCTCCGCGGGTTTCCCCCGCGGTTCACCCTTAAAGGTGCCGGTTGAGTTCTACCCGTGTTGCCCCCGGCTCAATCCCTTATCCGGCGATTGCCCGCTTGAGAAAGAGCCGGGCTGCTGCGGCTCCCGTGGGAGCGAGCAGGGAGGGGTTTTGCTGGTGAAGCAGCGGGGTACGGGTACCGAGACTCCCGCGAGATCGCCGCGCCGCGTTCCGGCGGCGGAGCGAGACCCGGAGTCTACGCACGAAGGAGAGAAGTGATGAAGCTCCGTGTCAATACAAGATACGCTCCGGTGCTGGCGGTCGCCCTCGGGCTGGCCGCCGCGGGCGCTGCCGAGGCGCAGCGCGACCGGATGGTGATCCCGGCGAACACGATCGTCCGGGCGACCCTGCAGAACCAGCTCGACAGCCGCAACGCCCGCGAGGGCGACCGCGTCACGGCGGAGCTCGCCGCCGAGGACCGGAGCGGGTTCCCGCTCGGGACGCGCTTCCAGGGCCGGGTGACGGAAGTAGAGCGCTCGTCTCGCGACCGTCCCGGCGTGATCGACATGACGTTCGACCGCGCACTCCTGCCGGGCGGCGAGTCGGTGGCGATCAACGGCGACCTGGCGAGCCTGGCGCAGGATGACATCCGACGCACCCGCGACGGCCGAATCCGCGCGCGCCGCGACCGCGATGACGACGGCGGCGGCGGCGGCCGCAGCTTCGACTGGAAGTGGGTGGGCTACGGTGCGGCGGGCGGCGCCGTGCTGGGTGAGATCTTCGGCGACAACCTGCTCAAAGGCGCCCTGCTGGGCGGTCTCGGCGGCGCCATCTACGGCTACCTGAACCGCGACAAGGACCGCCAGGAGTTCAGCGAGGTTCGGCTCGACCGCGGCACGGAGTTCGGGATCCGCCTGAGCGACCGGATCGCGTTCAACACCGAGCCGGGCTACCGCTACACCGCGCGGAATGACCGCGGCGCGATCAACGACCGCGTCCTCGGCGCCCGCCAGGAGAGCAGCTACGCCGCTACCAACATCATGATGGACGGGCGGCGGGTCGACCTCGGCACCGCGCGGCCGCTCAGCATCAACGGCGCGCTCTACGTGCCGCTGGCGCCGGTAGCCCGCGCCGCTAACGTGCGGCTGGACCACCGCGCGGGCGACCAGGACTTCATGCTCCAGACCCGCGGCGGCCAGGTGGAAGTCTTCACCGGTGAGACCAGCCTGAGCGGCGCGAACGGGCGCGACCTGCGCCTCGACTCGCCCGCCATGACAGTCGACGGTGAGATCTACGTGCCAGTGGAATTCCTCACCCGCGTGATGGATCTCCGCGCCAACTGGAACCCGCGCACGCAGCGCCTGGATCTGGAGAGCTACCGCTAGATCCGGCTTGAATGGGAGAGTGGGAGAGTGGGAGAGTGGGAGAGGTCAGTTGCAGATTGGCACCCGGCACGCGGGGTTCGGAACCTGAAACTTGCTAACCTGCAACCTGCTAACAGCATCGAGGGAGCGGCTCTCCCATTCCCCACTCTCCCTTGCTCCCACTCCATCCATGACGGACAGCACTTAGCGGCGCGAGGCAGGCAGTTACCGTGTGCCTCCGGTGCGTGCTCCTGAGATTCGGACCTCCGCGATAAGATAGGTTACACCGGTACCCCTTGCCCCCGTGCCGCCCCACGCGGCCGCGGCAAGCAGCTCGTCCGGCCCGCCACTGAGATCGCAATGGACAGCACGACGCAGCAGATCCTGCAGATTCTGGAGCGCGACGCGCGCACCTCCGCCGCCGACATCGCCACGATGGTCGGCGTGGCCGAGGACGAGGTGCGGCGGATCATCCGGGACTGTGAAGAGAACAAGATCATCCGCCGCTACAAGACGGTGATCGACTGGCAGCGCGCCGGCAAGGATGAGGCGGTTGCCTTTATCGGGGTGCGCGTCTCGCCGGAGCGGGAGGTTGGCTTCGACGAGGTGGCGGCCCGCATCTTCCGGTTCCCGGAGGTGAGGGCGGTCTACCTCCTCTCCGGCGGGCACGACCTGGAAGTGGTGATCGAGGGGCCGTCGCTGAAGGACGTGGCCCTCTTCGTGGCGCAGAAGCTCGCCACGCTGGACCGCGTCATCTCCACCAACACCCACTTCCTGCTGCGGCGCTACAAAGAGGACGGCGAGATCCTGGTCGAGCCGGAAGAAGATCGTAGACTGGCGGTGACCCCGTGAGCGGCGGCCGACCTTCCCGGGTGGCGCGGGCGGTGGCGGAGATCCCGCCCTCCGGCATCCGGCGCTTCTTCGACATCGTCTCCCAGATGGAAGACGTCGTCTCGCTCGGCGTGGGCGAGCCGGACTTCGTGACCCCATGGCGGATCCGCGAGGCGGCGATCTACAGCCTGGAGCGGGGCCACACCCAGTACACCTCTAACTGGGGCCTCTTGGAGCTCCGGCAGGAGGTGGCGCGCCTGCTCGACCGCACCTACGGCGTGGAGTACCGCCCGGAGAACGAGATCCTGATCACCGTCGGGGTGAGTGAGGCGCTCGACCTGGCGATGCGCGCCATCCTGAACCCGGGCGACGAGGTGATCATTCCGGAGCCGTGCTACGTCTCCTACCGGCCCACCGTGAGCCTGGCGGGCGGCGTGCCGGTCCCCGTGCCCGGGGTCGCTTCGGACAGCTTCCGGGTCGACGTGGACGCCATCGAGCGGGCGGTGACACCGCGCACGCGCGCCATCCTGCTGAACTACCCGAGCAATCCCACCGGCGCCACGCTGCGGCGGCCGGAGCTGGAGCGGCTGGCGGAGCTGGCGGAGCGCCGCGACCTGATCGTGGTGAGCGACGAGATCTACGCGGAGCTCACCTACGAGGCCGCCCATATCTGCTTCGCCGGGCTCCGCGGCATGCGGGACCGGACGATCCTGCTGAACGGCTTCTCCAAGGCCTACGCGATGACCGGCTGGCGGATGGCCTACGCCGCGGGCCCGCCCGACCTGGTCGGCGCCATGACCAAGATCCACCAGTACAGCATGCTCTGCGCGCCGATCATGTCGCAGTACGCCGCGCTGGCGGCGTGCCGGGAAGGCGACGCCGAGGTGCAGGAGATGGTGACGCAGTACGGCGAGCGCCGCCGCTTCTTCGTGAAGGGACTCAACGAGATCGGCCTCACCTGCCACCTGCCGGAGGGCGCCTTCTACGCCTTCCCCAGCGTGCGGGAGACCGGCCTTACCGGCGACGAGTTCGCCGAGCGCCTGTTGATGGAAGAGCGCGTGGCGGTGGTTCCGGGCAGCGCCTTCGGGGTCGGCGCGGAGCACCACGTCCGCTGCTCCTACGCCGCCAGCCTGGATCAGCTCCGCGAGGCGCTCACCCGGATGGAGCGCTTCGTCTCCCGCCTGCGCGCGCAGCGGCGCGAGCAAGCGGCGGAGACCGCCGGCCTGACCGTCGCCTGAGTCTGTCAGTTGGAGTTGGTTGGAAGGTGTGGATTGGGGGAATGGGCGAGTGAGGGAGCTTGAGAAGCTGCTTTCGAGAGCGTGTCTCCCACTCGCCCATTCTCCCTTGCTCCCACTCCGCCTCATCAGAAGTAGCTGGACACACAGCCAGTCCGGAGTAGAGGGAGACCGACATGCGCCGACCGACCGTTCTGACCGCTCTTCGCGTGACTCTCGGCTCCCTCGCCCTCCTGGCAGGCTGGCCCTCCGCCGCCTCGGCGGACCAGCTCATCCAGGTGCCGACCGCCGACCGGGTGACCGACCCGACGTTCGAGTACAAGCGGCGCCTGGACGAGGTGAGCGAAGGCTACGGCACCGCCCTGATCAACGCCGGCCTCGCCTACGAGCTGATGTTCCGCTACTACGACAACGAGGACGGCCAGCACCGGATCGAGGGCGGCGGCATGCTCCAGCTCCTGCCGGACGGGGTGATCACCCCCGGAGTGGCGCTCGGCGTCTGGGACCTCACCAACAGCTCGCCCTGGGGGCGGCGCGGCTTCCTGGTGCTCAGCAAGTCGCTCCGCCCGGGCCAGCTCGGCATCCCGGAAGGGGTGGAGCGGGTCCAGCTCACGCTCGGCCTCGGCACCGGCCGGCTCTCCGGGGTCTTCGCCGGCGTCCGCGTCGACGTGGCGGAGCGCGTGAGCCTGATCGCCGAGTACGATGCCCGTCGCCTGAACGCCGGCCTCTGGGTGACCCTGCTCAAGCCGCTCACCTTCAAAGCCGAGCTCCAGAACGGCAACCCGTACCTCGGCGGCGAGCTGCGGCTGCGGTTCTAGCCGCCTGAGGAGCACCGGCCTCACATGCCGAGCCGCGTCAGACTCGACTAGGCCTTACCGCTCTCACCCTTGTTGCTGGACGGGCAGGCACCTTCCGTTCGGACGACAGAGGAAGCGCGTCAGACATCCCGAACGGAATTGTAAGCCGCAAGAGAGCCTGCGTGACCTGGGGATCGCCCTTCGCGGTTCCAGTGGCGGCGAGGGAGCTTTCCTCGCGCTCAGGGCAGGTGGAGCAGTGCACAATGCACCCGAAGCTGATTGGCCTTGCGGCTATACTGACGGCCTCTGCTCTCACGACAGCCGGACTGACTGCGGCACCGGAAGGGGAGGCGGTCACACCGTCCCTGCGAGCCGACCTGCAGCGGCGGATCACGATTTGGGTCGGGAAAAGCTCACTGGCGGAGGTGCACGAGCAGCTCGAACGTCAGACCGGAGTTCGCTTCAAAGCGCACCCGGCGATTGCAGACGAGCCGGCGGTCGTGCTGGTCGCGGATCGGCCCGCCGGCGAAGTCATGCAGCAGCTCTCTGCGGTATTCGACTACCGCTGGCGGCGAGTGCGGGAGGGGGACCGAGAGTACTACGAGCTGTTCCAGGACCGCGACTCTCGCGAGCGTGAAGAGGCACTCATTCGACAACAGGAGGAGCGGCTGCTGGGTGCTCTATTGGCACAAATCAAAGCACCCCCTGAAGGCGTGGAGCCGCGGCTGCCACCGCCTCCAGGCGGCGCAGTCCCGCCTTCCCCGCAGCAGGGTGTAGGCGGAGAGACGCTCCGGAAGAGCCTGCTGCTTCTTTCCCGAGAGCACTGGCAGGCGCTCCTGAACGGCGAGACTCTGCACCTCAGCCATCCCCAGGAGAACGGATCGCTGCCCCTGCCCAGAGAGCTCGCGCAGGAGCTTCACCAGGCCCGGCTTCCGGGCAATTCCGCGGAGCCGCGCGACGAGTACTGGCCGCGGGTGATCGGGTTCCGCGTGAGCGCCTGGCTGGAACGGCAACCGTATAGCCTGCGGCTGACCACACGGGCGGTACCACTCCTCGCGGATGCCGAGCCCGGGCAACCCGGGCAATCCCACGGGCTTCACCTGTCCGGAACTCACTTCGTCGAGAGACCGGAGCCGGCCTCTCCCGAAGAGATCGCGCGGTGGAAGCAGGACCCGGTGCTCGGACAGAAGCAGCGGTTCGGACCTGACCTGGCCGCGCTCGTGCCGCCGCACCGGCGCCACGGCGGCCGCTTCTCGACCTACCTCCACGAGCTGCTGCCGGAGATCGCCCGCGCCTATCGAATCAACCTGGTCTCGGACGCTTATCAGTCGAGCCAGCTCCTCCTTGAATCCCGGCAAGCGGAGGAGCTGCCTCTCTACGAGGTACTCAACAGATACCTCTTCCCGAAGTCCGGCTGGGAGCGGGACGGAGACTATCTCCGCGTCAGGAGCCGGACCTGGTATCTGGATCGCGGCTCAGAGGTCCCGCTGCGTCTTGTGCGTGACTGGGCAGCCGCTCTCCGGCAGAAGCCGCACGTCGACCTGGATCAAGCCGGGGAGATGGTCCGGGCGCTCTCGGACGAGCAATTGCGCCAGCTTCCGGATGCGCTCGCAGACCGAGGAATCCACCTCCGCGGCCCAGGCCTCCCGTCGTTCGTACGCCCGGGCGGTTCCGATGGCCACGGGGCGTTAGAGATGCTGCGTGCCTATGCCCAACTCCATCCGGGTCAGCGCCGTCCACTCCAGAGAGGGGAGAGCGTCGCGGTGTCGAGTATGCCCGATGCGGCGCGGCGGTGGACCTTTCGGGCTCTCGATCGCCGGCAGCAGCAGCATCCCGAGCGGCGTCTCCCCGAACTCCAGCCGACCGACCGCCTGACTATGTCGGTCTCACGCTGGAGCCGCGACTCCAGCGTGCGTACGGAGGGCGTTCTGGAGGAGCGCTATACACTGCTGGATGGGCCGGAAGCAGGGAAGAGGCAGATCGGGGGGTTGTTCCGCCTGCCTCCCGGGTCGGCACCGCACCCAGCCCTGCTGAAGATTGGTCAAACCATGCTCCTGGCTCATTTCCAACTCCACACTGCCGATACGCAGCGTACGTTCACGTTCCAACTCCCGTGGTTGCACAGCGATCCCGAGCAGCCTCCGCACCGAGCTTCGGATCCGCTCGAAGCGCCGCCGGGGCGGGAAGTGGGACCGAGGGATGAAGGGGCTGGCCCCGATGGGCCGAACCAGCGGGAACGCAGCGAGACGACTATGAGGCAGGTGCGGGTCTCTCACGCTGTAAGGTAAGGTTGGGGCGCCGGGGGCGCTGCGTAGCTGCTGCGGGTGAGGACGAGTCTCAGGATGGCGGCGGCGAGGAGACCGAAGAACTCCGGTCCGTTGCTAACCTTGCGGCGTCATCCCGGGCGGCGGGGGTAATAATAGCGGAGCCGAGTCAAAGGAAACCGCATGCCCGCCGCCGGAGGCCCCGAGCCGCAATCCGAGAACCGCTTCGACGTGACGGACGAGCCGCTCCCGGCGGTCACCCTGGATGAGCTGAAGCCCTCCCGCTGGGCGGCGCTCGGCTCGCTGCGGTATCCGGAGTTCGCGCTGTTCTGGGGCGGCCAGGTCGTCTCGCTCGTCGGCACCTGGATGCAGGCGTTCGCCCAGGGGTGGGTGATCACCACGCTCACCGCTTCCCCGCTGGCGCTGGGAATGGTGAGCTTTGCCAGCTCGATTCCCACGCTGCTCTTCATGCCGCTGGGCGGGGTCGCCGCGGACCGGATGGACCGCCGCCGCATCCTGCTGATGACGCAGTGGCTGATGATGCTGCTCGCGTTCCTGATGGGCTGGCTCCTCGCCACGAAGCAGCTCCAGCTCTGGCACCTGTTCGGCATTGCCCTGATGCTGGGGGTGGTGACCGCGTACGAGCTGCCGGCGTTCCAGGCGTTCTACCCGCAGCTGATCCCGCGGAGCGAGCTGCCGCGGGCGATTCCGCTCAACCAGGCCGCCTTTCACGGCGCCCGCATCGTCGGCCCGGCGGTCGGGAGCTGGCTGGTGGCCCGCTGGGGAAGCCACACCGCGTTCTTTGCCAACGCGGCCAGCTTCCTCGCCGTGGTGGCGGCGCTCGCCCTGATCCGCCCGCGTCCCCCCGTTCCCGGCTCGCAGGAGACCAGCGTCCGCACGATGCTGCGGGAGGGGGTCGACTACGTGCGGGAGCGCCCCGGTCTGCAGGCGCTGCTGGCGCTGGTGGGCCTCACCACCTTCTGCATCTTTCCGAACCTGGCGGTGCTCTCCCCGCACTACGCGCGCGAGGTGCTGCACGTGGGTGCGGGCGGGCTCGGCATTATGATGTCGGTCTCCGGCGCCGGGGCGCTGCTCGGCGCGGTGCTGCTCCTCACGCTCGGGCCGGGCGGTCGCCTGCCGCGCATCGCCGCCAGCGTGGTGGTCGGCTTCGTCGCCCTTTCGATCATGGCCTGGTCCCGCAGCCTCTGGCTCTCCGTGGCGGCGATGACGCTGCAGTCGTTCGCGCTCTCGCAGAGCATGGGCATCATCTCGATTATGGTGCAGGAGATGGTGCCGGACGAGCTCCGCGGCCGGGTCATGAGCCTCTACACGCTGATGTTCACCGGGATCATGCCGTTCGGGGCGCTGGCGATCCCGGGGCTGGCGCAGGCGATCGGGATGCGCCTGGAGCTCCAGATCGCGGCGGTCGTCTTTCTGCTCCTCGGGGTCTACTTCGCCTACCGCCTGTACCGGGCCACCGACCTCGAGACTGCCGTGCCGACAGTCAGCGAAGAGGCCGGCTAAGGTAAGCCGCGGGGCCGATGGTGGCTCCTTCTCGGAATCGAAAGCCGCTCACCCATGCACCTGTTCGAGCCCCTGACCCTGCGTGACCTGACGCTGCGCAACCGGATCGCCGTCGCCCCGATGTGCCAGTACTCCTCGGAAGACGGCTTCGCGAACGACTGGCACCTGGTCCACCTCGGCAGCCGGGCGGTCGGCGGCGCGGGGCTGGTGATCGCAGAGGCGACCGCCGTGGAGGCGCGCGGCCGGATCAGCCCGCAGGATCTCGGGATCTGGGAGGACGCGCACGTGGAGCCGCTCTCTCGCGTGACCCGGTTCATCCGGGAGCACGGGGCGGTGGCGGGCATCCAGCTCGCCCACGCCGGGCGAAAGGCGAGCACCGCGCGCCCCTGGGAGGGCGGGCGGCCCGTGACGGAGGCGCAGGGTGGGTGGCGGCCGGTGGTCGGCCCCAGCGCCCTCCCGTTCGCCGACGGCTACCCGGTGCCGGAAGCGTTGACGGAGGACGGGATCCGCGGGATTGTGGACGCATTCGCGGAGGGCGCGCGCCGCTCGCTCCTGGCCGGTTTCGAGCTGGTGGAGATCCACGCCGCGCACGGCTACCTGCTGCACGAGTTCCTCTCCCCGCTCAGCAACCGGCGGGAGGACCGATACGGCGGCTCCTGGGAGAACCGGACCCGACTGGTGCGCGAAGTAGTGACGGCGGTCCGCCGCGTCTGGCCGGAGCGCCTTCCGCTTTTCGTCCGCTTCTCCGCCACCGATTGGGTGGAGGGCGGCTGGGACGTGGAGCAGTCGGTCGAGCTCGCCCGCGCGCTGCGGCCGCTGGGGGTCGACCTGATCGACTGCTCCTCCGGCGGCAGCGTCCCTTCCGCCGGCGCCATCCCGATCGGTCCCGGCTACCAGACCCCGCTGGCGCAGCGGATCCGCGAGGGAGCCGGGATCCCGACCGGCGCCGTCGGCCTGATCACCCGGCCGGAGCAGGCGGACCATATCGTCCGCACCGGCCAGGCCGACCTGGTTTTCCTCGCCCGGGAGCTGCTCCGCGACCCGTACTGGCCTCTCCGCGCCGCGCGCGAGCTGGGGCAGCCGATCCCCGCGCCCGCGCAGTACCAGCGCGCCTGGCCGTAGGAGAAGGGGGGAGATCTGTCAGCGGGTGAACGGGTAGTACTCCGTTGGACCGGGATGGGGGATGGGTTTTGGCAAGGGAGAGTGGGCGAGTGGGCGAGCTTGAGAAGCCGGCTACGGGAGCGGCTCTCCCACGCGCCGACTCTCCCTTGCTCCCACTCCAACTCGTCAGAAGTAGCTGGATACATCGGTAAACTGATCTGTGGGGAGTGTGAACGGGGAGGTGAGCATGTCGATGACGATCCAACTGCCCGACGGCCTGGACCGGCGTTTGCTTCAGGAAGCGCAGCGTCGGGGCATCAAAGCCGAAGAATGTGCCCGGATCATGCTCGAGGCGCAGCTCGACGCCGCGCGAGCGGAGCGCAACCGGAAGGCCGTGGAGCTAATGCAGTCCTGGCTCGCCGAGCCTCCCAACGAGGAGGACGACCGCTGGCCGGAGTTGGAAGAGGCTCTGGAAGCGAATCGAAGCGGTCAGCGGAAGCTCTTCGGTGCCTGATCGGACCCCACTGGATGCGGGACCCCTGGGACGCCTCTGCCGTCCCAACGCTCGCCCAGCCCCCAATCGTGAGATCGCGATCTGGTTCACGGAGATCCTCCGCAGCGGCGAGGTGGAGCTCGTCGTCCCAGAGATCTCCGACTTCGAAGTCCGGCGCGAGCTGATCCGGGCCGGGCTCACGCAGAGCGTGTCGCGCCTGGACGCGCTGAAGAACGACCTGCTCTACCTGCCCCTGGATACACCCACGCTGCACCGCGCCGCGGAGTTGTGGGCGGAGGCCCGTAACCGCGGCATTCCGACGGGCGATCCGCGCGAGCTGGATTGCGATGTCATCCTGGCGGCGCAGGCTGAACGGATCGGGCGGACTATCGTGACAGAGAACGTCGGCCACCTCTCCCGTTTTTTAACGACGCGTCACTGGCGAGACCTAGCCTCACCCTAAACGGGTGGCCCCATTGACTATTGACATCTGATAAGAACTCCGATGCCTGACACCCTCTGCCGCCTGGTAGTCGCTACGAAGAACCCCGGGAAGATCCGCGAGCTGCGCGCGCTGCTTGCCGACCTGCCGGTGGAGCTGCTCTCCACCGAGGGGATGGATGAGGTGGAGGAGACCGGCTCCACGTTTGCGGAGAACGCGGAGCTGAAGGCGCGGGCAGCGGCGTCGTGGTCCGGCGAGTGGGCGCTGGCGGACGACTCCGGGTTGGAGGTCGACGCCCTCGACGGCGCGCCCGGGGTCCACTCCAACCGCTTCGCCGGGGAGAACACCACGGAGGCGCAGCGGAACGAGCGGCTCCTGCAGCTCCTCCAAGGCGTTCCGGCAGAGCAGCGAACCGCCCGCTACCGGGCCGTGGTGGCGATCGCCGCTCCGGACGGCCGGATCTGGCTCACCGAAGGCGCCTGCGAGGGCGTGATCGTCAACGTCCCGCGAGGGGAAGGCGGCTTCGGCTACGACCCGCACTTCTACCTGCCCGAATTCGGCTGCACGATGGCGGAGCTTCCACCGGAGACGAAGAACCGCATCAGCCACCGCGGCAGAGCGCTAGAGGCGGCGCGGCCGCTGCTGGAACGCCTGGCGGACTGAGTTCGGAACTTTCAGGAGATAGGGGGATGGGGGAACGGGGATGAGGGGATGGGCACCCCACCCGGACTGAGCTCCTACTCTTACTCGTTCTTCTACTGCTCTGAGAGTAGCCGTCGCGATGTAGCGCGGCGGGTAAGCACTCCGGCGCGGCCTAACCCCCCAAACCCTCCCCCGTTCGGGCGACAAGCCTTCCCTGAAGTGGAAGGGGGAGTAGCGGCATCACACCGACAGCTTCGCTCTCCTCTCAGGAGAGGGATCGAGGGTGAGGCCGCGTGAGCAGGAGCCGCCGACGCACTTCTCCTGGCCGCGGGTGACCTGGACGGTCATCGACAACTCTTACTCAAGAGGCTCCTCGAGCCAGCAGTGGCTGCGCATAGGGGCGATTTCCGGAGCAACAAGAACGCGCCGGGTGGAGATGATGCTCCACCCGGCGCGCTTTGTGTCCGAACTGCGCTTGACGCCCTACTTCTTCGCCGGCGCTGCCTCGGTCTTGGCCGGGGCGGGGGCGGCGGCAGGTTTCGGCTCGGGGGCCTTGGGGAGGTCGATCAGCGTGGCGGCGAGCTTGCCGTCGGCGGTGTTGAAGACGCGGAGCGTGCCGTCGAAGCCGCCGACCGCCACGAGCTTGCCGTCCGGGCTGAACGCGGCCGAGAGGAGGCCGTCGGTCTGATCCTTGATCGTCTGGGTCGTGGCGCCGTTGCCGGTGTTCCAGATCTTCATGGAGCGGTCGTCGCTCACGGTCGCCATCAGGCCGCCGTCCGCGGAGTAGACCACTTCCTGGATCGTCTTCTCGTGGCCGGTCACGTTCCGCGCCTGCTGGCCCTGCTGGGGGTTCACGTTCCAGGTGCGCACGGTGCGGTCGGCGCCGACGGAGGTCACCTGGTTACCGGCCTTGTTCCAGGCCACCGAGAAGACCACGTCGGTGTGGCCGCCCAGGGTGTAGATCCGCTTGCCGCTCGCCACGTCCCACATCTTCACGGAGCGGTCAGCGCTGGCGGAGGCGAGCAGGTTGCCCTCCGGGTTGAACGCCACGCCGTAGACCGCATCGGCGTGGTCCTTCAGCGTCTTCAGCTCGGAGCCGTTGGCGGTGTCCCAGATCTTGATCAGCTTGTCGTAGCTGCCGGTGGCGAGCGACTTGTCCTCGGCGCCCCAGGAGACGGCGTAGATGCAGTCGGCGTGGCCGCTGAGGGTGCGGACCAGCTTGCCCGTCTCCACTTCCCAGATCTTCACCTCGCCCTGCTGTGCGATCGGGCCGCCCGCGGCGGCCAGCAGCTTGCCGCTGCGGCTGAACTGCACGGCATTGACCATGTCGGCGTGGCCGTTCAGCTCGCGGATCGCCTTGCCGGTGGCGGGGTCGAGGAGCTGCACCTTCTTATAGCTGCCGACCGCCAGGATCTTGCCGTCCGGGCTCCAGGCAAGGGAGGCGACCTGCGGCAGCACCGGCACGTGGGTGGCGATCTTCGGCACCTTGACGGCGGGGATGGTGAGCTCGGAGAAGAGCACCTGGTCCGCGGGGACGTCGATCTTGGCGCCCTGGTCCAGCCACGCCTTGACCGTCGCCAGGTCTTCCTTCTTCATCTCGCCGCCCGGCGGCATCTTCGGCTGGGCGGCGCCGGTCAGCAGCTTGTAGAGGCGGCTGTCCGCGGCCTTGGCGCCGAGCACCTTGCCGGTGCGGCCGCCCTTCTGGATCTCCGCGAAGGTGGAGACCGAGAAGTTGCCGGTCGCCTGCTTGGTGTTGTGGCACTTGGCGCACTCGGCCTTCAAGATCGGCACGACGTCTTTGCTAAAGCTTACCGTCGGCGCCTTCGCGGGCGCCTGCGCAAACGCGGCGACGCTCCACGCCAGCAGTCCGATTCCCGCGCCGATGCCGGCTCCCAGAACACGCATGGACCAGATCCTCCGCACGGCCCTCGCCCATCCGGCGCGGCCGATCGTACTACGAAACTAAGTTACCGCTGCGATCCGCCTTCCCCTCCAGGGGACGGCGCGCAGGCGGAGTGATTCCACAGAGATTTAGCGACCTCGTCTTCGGCTGCCGGCACGGACCGGAGACGAGAAAGGCGGAAGACAAGCCGCGCTCGGCACAGCCCACCTTCCGCCGATCACTCAGAGCGTAGGGGCTGGGAGCTACGGAACCGCCGCGAAGCGGCACCGCAGCCCCTACACCCTAAACGCTACACCCTACACCCTGGCCATCAGTGGTTGAACACGAACTCTTTGCCGTTGATGAGCGCCCAGAGCAGGTCTTCCAGCACCTGGCGGCGCGCCACCGCGGGATCGAGCTTCGGCTCTTCCTTCTTCATCTCGGCCGGCTTCATTTCAGCCGGCTTGGCTTCCGCAGCCTTGGCTTCCGCAGCCTTGGCTGCGTCGGCGGCGGGAGCCTCACCCGGCTTGGCGGGAGCCGCCTTCGGGTCGGCGGGCTTCATCTCCGGCTGCGGCGGGTTCATCGCCTCGGCCACGATCTGCACCGCCTGGTCCAGCTCCGGCTTGGTGGGGAAGCGGCCGAAGCAGGCGAGGTAGAGCTCTTCCACGATCTCCGGGTCTTTCTTCCCGGCCTTGATCAGGGTGGCGACGAGGCCGGCGTCGGAGGAGATCTTCTGGTTCACCCCCTGGCCGTTGATCAGGTGGAGCGCCTGCGCCATGTTCGGCTCCTGCGCGCGCTCGCAGTCGCAGGTGATCTGGCGCGGCGGCCGCCCGAAGACGTCCAGGAAGTAGTTGGAGACCCGCGTATCCGGCAGGTGGATCGCGCGGTAGCCCGCGGGGAGGCCGGGGAACTTCTCCGGCTGCCCGGTCACCTGGCAGATCGCGTCGAGCAGCTGCTCCGCGGTGAGCCGCTTCACGAAGTAGCGGCTGTACTGCCGGTCGTCCTTCTTGTTCTCCGGCCGCGGGCGAGAGGTGAGCTGATAGGTGCGGCTGTTCATGATCTGCCGCATCAGGTGCTTCAGATCGAACTTGTGCTCCACCAGGTCCTTGCCCAGCGCCTCCATCAGCGGCTCGTTGGAGGCCGGGTTGGTGGCGCGGAGGTCGTCCACCGGCTCGATCAGGCCGCGGCCCATGTAGTGGCGCCAGATCCGGTTGACGATCGAGCGGACGAAGTACTCGTTCTTCGGCGAGGCGAGCCAGTCCGCCAGGTAGACGCGCCGGTCCTGCGTGGAATCGGTCGCCATCGGCTGGCCGTCGTACGGCGTCGGAGGAAGCGGCTTCCCGGTCTTGGGGAAGTTGATCTCCCCGCCCGCCGCGGCGGTGATGAAGAGGTCGGACGGATGGTCGCCCTGCTTTCGGGCCACCCGGGAGAAGAAGTTGGCGAACTCGTAGTAGTTGGCCTGGGTCCACTTCTCGAACGGGTGGTTGTGGCAGCGCGCGCACTGCACGCGGATGCCGAGGAACGCCTGGCTAACGGTCTCCGTCAGGTCTTCCGGCGTGCGGCTGATCCGGTAGAAGTTGCTGGGGCCGTACTCGAAGTTGCTGCCGTTGGCGGTCAGCACCTCGTGGACCAGCTGGTCCCACGGCTTGTTCTCCGCCACCGCGTCCCGCAGCCAGCTATAGAACGCCCACATCCCCTTCTCGGTGAGCGTCTCCCGGTTCACGCGGAGCAGGTCGCCCCACTTGTAGGTCCAGAAGTAGACATACTCCGGCCGCTCCAGGAGCTGGTCCACCAGCTTCGCGCGCTTGTTCGGGGTCTTGTCTCCCAGGAACGCCCGCACCTCGTCCGGCGTCGGCAGGGTGCCGATCGTGTCGAGATAGGCGCGGCGGAGGAACTCCTCGTCGGACGCCAGCTCGGACGGCAGAATGCGCAGCTTCTGCAGCTTCGACAGGACCAGCTTGTCGATGTAGGAAGGGGCCGGAATCGCCTGGTACTGCTTCGGATTGACGTCGTTCGGGAACGGCACCGTCACGTTGGCGAAGCTGACCTGCCCCAGGTACATGATCGTGATCTGGGTCTCGCCCACGCCGGTGGTGGTGACGTTGCCGTCCTCGCCCACCGTGGCGATCCCTTCCTCGTTGGAGCTGTAGCGCGCCCAGTGGGTCACGTCTTCCACGTGCCCGTCGCTGAAGTGGGCGCGCACCACGAGCTGCTGCTCCACGCTGGGGGAGAGGGTCCGCTCCCGCGGCAGCACATCCAGCTTCGCCAGCGTCGGGTCTTCCTTGGACGGCCCCGGCATCCCCGCGGCGATCCAGCCGGCCAGGACGTTGTACTCCCAGGAGCCGACCTTGAACCGCTGCCCGCCCGCGTGCGGCACGGCGGCAGTCGCCTTCTTCAGGAGGAGGCTGTTGCCCGGGTCGTTCGGCTGAATGCGGCGCCCCCCGCTCTCGTAGCGCAGGCGCTCGTAGTCGAGATCGGAGTCGTAGCCGCGGAGGGTCAGGCGGAAGCCGTTCTTGCCCGCCGCCGCGCCGTGGCACGCCCCCATGTTGCACCCGGCTTTGCTGAGCACCGACTGCACGTGGTTCTGGAAATTCCAGGTGAACGGCTGGCTCACGCCTTTGGCGGTTACCTTCACCGGGACCCGCTTGCCCGCCGCCACGACCACGAGGTCCGCGGCGCCGTCCCCAGTGGGACGCACCACGCCGCCCGGGTTCATCGCCGCGACCTTCGGATTCTTGCTGAAGAACTTCGCCTGGTGCGTGAGGTCGACGAGGGTGCCGTCTTTCCGCTCCCCGGTCACCAGGAGCTGCTGCCGCGCCTTCGGCCCCTCCAGCAGCACGTCGGCCGGACCGACGGTGACGGAGACGACCGGCGACACCGCCGGGGCCTTCGGGGCGGCCTTCGCCGCGGCCGGCTTCGACGCCGCCGCTTTGCCGCGGGCGGGCGCCTTGGCGGCGGGCTTCTTGGCGGGCGCGGCAGGCGCCGGCGCCGTCAGCGCGAGCGCCGCCAGGGCACTCAGCCCCAGCGCCCAGATCTGCTTCGGCGGTTTCCTACAAACCATTGGTGCAACTCCTGCACAGCGTTCCAGGCTGCAGCCCGACTCACTCTCCACGGCGCAACCGGTGTCTAGAACGGTGGCTCCGAGACCGGGGCCGCGGCTGCCCGATGGGACATAGAACGGGTGACAAAGTTTCGCGTATCTCCCCGTCCCCGGGCGCGGGCAACATTCTGCCAGTACGGCGGGACTCGCCTGCGCCGCCGGGCGGTTGAAACCGCGGCAACCACTGCACGAAGTCCGCCTCCGCGGACTCAGATGGGCCTGATTCGGGCGTCCGGAGGACGCGTGGCCGAAGGCCGTCCAGCGAGGTACTTCCAGTGCCTCGCGAACCACCGAGCGGCACGGCCCACCGCCCGCCTCACAACGCGGCGCTCCCCAGCCGCCCGCCGCGTAGACCAGGCCGATTCTCCGGCTGGTGGAGCGAAAAGAGCCTGCCGATCACTTACCCTGCGGAGCGTTAGCCAGGTGGTAGCTCAGCAGCTCCTGCGTGGCGCCCGTCTCGACCGAGTGGCGCTTGACCAGGCCGACTCCCCGGGCGTACCAGGAGGTCGCCTCCACCTTTCCGTCCGCCGCCAGGTGCTCGATCCGGAGGCAGGGGAACTCCCCGGCGGCGACGCGCACCGTCTCCTCTCCCGCTACCCGGAGGCCGGGGGTCGAGCCGGCGGGGAGGGCGGTGAAGAGCCCCTCCAGGCGCCACGGAGCGTCGGTCGTCTGCTCTGGGCGGCTGTAGACGCGGTCGCCGGCGGGGGCGAGCAGCCGGATGCTGCGGACGCCGCTCCCGAGTTGGTACTCCACGCGGAAGACGCCCCGCGGCTCCGAGTCGAGCTCTTCCAGCACCCGGATGCCGATCCGCAGCTTGCCCTCGCCCACCTGGTAGACCCAGCGGGTACCAGGGCGGAGCGGCAGCCACGCGCACGGCTCCGGCTCGATAGCGTCGAGGCCCGGGAGCCGGGGTGCGTTCGCGGCGGGTGCGGCGGGCGGCGCCGGCATCGCGGCGCGGGCGCTTTCGCGCTCCTTCAGGTGACGCTCCGCCAGCTCCGTCAGCCGCTTGACCCGGCTCTCCGGCAGCGGGTGGCTCCGGAGCAGCGCGGGGATGCCGCTGCCGCCGCCGCTGGCGCGCTGGACCAGCTCCATCGCCTCCACGGCTGCGCGTGGGTTGTAGCCCGCGCGGGTGAGCACGCGGATTCCGTGCTCGTCCGCGTCGGTCTCGTCCTTACGGGAGAAGTGCATCCCCGCTACCGCCTGCACCACGGCGCGGGCGTCGCGGAAGCCGGAAGCGCCGGTGCCCTGCAGGATGGCGGAGATCCCGGCGCTGAGTAGCAGGTTCTTCTCGAACTGGCGGATCGAGTGGTGGCGTGTGACGTGGCTGATCTCGTGCGCCAGCACGGAGGCGAGCGCGTCGTCGTTGGGGACGAGCTGCAGCAGTCCGCGGAAGACGTAGATGAACCCGCCCGGCAGTGCGAAGGCGTTCACCTCCGGACTCTCCACCACGTGGAACTCGAACGGGAAGTCCGGGTCGTCGCTGGAGGCGACCAGCCGCCGCCCGATCTGCCGCACGCGCGCCACGGCGGCGGGATCGGTGTCGACCGGCAGAAACTGCTCGATCGCGGAGGCGGTCTCCCGGCCGATGCTGATCTCCGCCCCGCGGCCGATGATCCGCGCCAGCGCGGGAGCGGGCGCCAGGAGCGCCAGGAGTGCCGCGATGGCGAAAGCGGTGGCCAGACCTGTCAGGACGTGCCGCATACCGGGAGCCCTCCGTCCCACGTCAGCTTCCGAAGGAGCGGGTCGGCTCCGGTGGGCGCTGGTACGGGTAGTTGCGCTCGTGCTCCAGAAGCTGTGCCTGGGCGGCATCCAGGTCGCCGCGGTCGGTGTACAGCTGCGCCAGCTCCAGCCGCGCGGAGGGGTGGAGCGGGTTGATCGCAACGACCGACTTCAGCTCCGACAGGGCGCGGTCGTCCCGCCCCAGGCGGCGGTAGGCGACCCCGAGCAGGTAGCGCGTCTCCAGGCGGACTCCCGCATCGGCGGCGGCGCGCTCCAGCGCGGGAAGCGCCAGCCGGGGAAGCCCGAGATCGAGGAGCGCGCTCCCGATGTTGTGCCAGAGCAGCCCGCTCTCCGGCCGCGCCTCCAGCTCCTGCAGCGCCTCCAGGATCGCCAGGTCCGCGGCGGCTTCCGGGATGCTGAAGCCGGAGACGAGCCGCCGCTTCGGCCCGAAGTAGATGCCGGAGCCGGGGATCGGCAGCCCGGACTCCTCCATATCGCCCTTGTCGCGTGCCTGCGCCAGCACTTCGACCAGCTCTGTCCGCGCCTCCCCCAGGCTGCCGGCGGCGTAGAGCATCAGGGCATAGTTGTGGCGCGCCCGCAGGTTGAGCGGCTGGGCCGCGGCCGCCTGGCGGTAGAGCGGCAGCGCCTCCGCGAACTCGCCGCGGTCCCGCAGGGCGTCTCCCAGCGCGATCAGCGCCTCCACGTTCTCCGGCGCCAGCTTCAGCGCGTGGCGCAGGTTCGCCAGCGCCTCCGGGTGCCGGTTCAGCGCGCGCAGCTCCAGCCCCAGGTCGAGGAACGCCCACGGCTGCCCCGGATCGAGCCGCGCCGCCTCGCGGATCTGTGCCACCGCCTCGCCGTGACGGCGGGCGTCGGAGAGCACGCGCGCGTAGCTCAGTCGCAGGTCGGCGTTCTTCGGGTCCTGGCGGACCTGCGTCTCCATCCGGCGCAGGTTGATCTCCTGCTGGATCTCGTCCGGGATCCGCATCCCGGCGCCGGCCAGCGCGAGCCAGCGGTCGGTTTCCGCGAAGTTCCCGTGCGCGGCGAAGACCCGGGCCCGGCAGAGCGCCACCATTGCCGGCAGCCGGTTCTTGCCGGTCACCTGCTCCGCGCCGGCCAGCGCCTCCATCGCCTGCTTCGGATCGCCGCTCTCAATCAGCGCGTGCGCGTAGCGGGTGCGGCCGATCTCGTAGTCGCGCGGGGAAAGCTCCACCAACCGCCGGAACGAGGCAGCGGCGTCCTTCGGACGGTTGAGCTGCAGGCAGAGGTCGCCGTAGAGCAGGTGCGCCAGCTCGTAGTCGGGCCGCAGGCGGCGCGCCTCGCCGTAGAGGCGCAGCGCCTCGTCCCGGTCTCCCACGCGCACCGCCGCGAAGCCTTCGGCTACCTTCTCCGCCGCCGCGCGCTCTGCCGGCACGCGCACTATCTGCAGCAGCACGCGGGTGTCCCGCTGCCGCAGCAGGGAGCGCTCGTCCCGGATCAGGAAGAAGCTCAGCTCCGTCCAGGTGTCCTGGCTCGTTTTCGGGAGCGTCACCTCCCGGGAGAAGACGACCCGCGTCTCGTCCTTCGGCCCCTTCTCCCGCTTCAGCTCCAGCTCTTCGTCGACCACGCGGATCGCGGTGCTGGTGGCGTAGGCGCGGTACTTGTAGCCGCGGTCGACCGGCAGCTGCGTGGTGAGAGTGATCCGGACCTTCTCCCCGGGAGCGGCGATGGCGGGCTCCACGGCGAGGCCTTCCACCACCTCCAGGCGCCGGTTCGTGGGGCTGAAGGAGACGCCGCGGCCGCCCTCCCGGGCCAGCCAGACGTCGTCCAGCGTGATCGAGAAGCGCTCCGGGTCGGTCCGGGTGGCCCGCACGCGACCCACGAACGGCTGGTAGCCGGTCGCTTCCACCCGCACGTTCACCTGCGCCACCTCCACGATCCGCGTCTGCTTGGTGACGGAGCGCGGCGAGAGGAGCAGGCTGATCGGGTGCATCGTGAGGAGGCGGCCCCAATCGAACTTGGTGGAGATCTTGCCCAGCGGCGCCCGCGCCTCGAAGCGGCCGGTGCGGTCGGTGCGATCGGTCGACTTGCCGGTCTCCGGGAACGCGCCGTCGATCTCCACGGCGATCCGCGCCTCCGGGATCGGCCGGCGCGTCTCCGCGTCGAGCACCCAGCCGATCACGCGGCCCCAGTCCGGCCGCTTCAGCACCGGCACCGGGGGAGACTTTGCGTCGCCCGGCGGCTCGCCCGCGGCGGCCGGAATCGCCGCGGGCACCACCAGGAGCAGGGCCAGCCAGCGGCGCGCGGAACGACGACTCGGCATCGAGATCAGGGTACTGCTTCGCACGCTCACTCATTCGCCGCCCGACGAGCGAGTGCCTGCCGGAGGAGGTGTAAGTAGGTGTAAGTAAAGGAGATAAGGGGATGGGTTGGGGATAACGGGATGGCACCGCACCGGACACAGCGCGGCTGATGCCGCAACCAAACTCAAGGCGGCGGAAGAATACTCGGTTAGTCGAGATCAGCATCGCGCCGAGGGTCCACCCCGCGCCCTCCCCGCCCGGAGCGGCCCTTCCCGCGTGGGGGCCCTCCGCGGCCCTTTCACGCTCCGGCTTCGCCTCCGCTAGCGGGCGCTGCGGGCGTGCTCCCCGGCGCGCTGCGTTCCGCGTCCGCAGGCGGCGCTTGCAGCGAGACGACGGTTCACGGACCGCTCCGGACGGCTCAAGCGACCACCCCTACCAGGGGTGGTCACAAGTGAACCCCTCCAGCCCTGCCTCCGGCAGCGCTTCCGGGCTCCTGGGGAGCACTCCCCGGGAAGAATGTGCGTGGCTCGACAAGATTCTCGCGGTGAGTAGTACAGGCTCCTACTCTTCCTCCTGCTCGCTGGCGACCTGGTGCGCCGGTATGTTCTCGGAAGGTGGATCCGGAATCCCCGGGCAGCTCCATCGAGGGATGAGGGATGAGGGATGAGGGATGAACTCCGAACCGCTGCGCCGGAAGAGGTGGCGGGCTTTGCGATCGGCGGTACCAGGTCGGTGGGGGGTTGAAGGAGCGCCCATCGAGGCGCTCCGGCTACTTCGCCGGTTTGGCGGGGGGCGCGCAGAGGGCGCACGCCTCCCGGCCGCTCCGGTCGGCCTCTCCGGCGTCCGCGAAACGGGTGCGCTGGTCCGCGGGGATCCGGTCCAGCAGCCGGCATCCCGCCCGGTGATACTTTGCCTGCTTTTCCCCGGCGAAGACCGCGCCCGCCGGGCTGGGCCTGGCTGCCGGCGCCGGGGTCGGCCGGGGGGCCTCGGCCTTCTTTGCCGGAGCGGGCCCGGGCGAAGAAGGTGCTGGCCTGGTCTCGGCCTTCGGGGCCGGCGCCGGCGGTGATGCGGGCGCCTGGGGTGAGCCGGAGGGCTCCGTCGCGGCGCCTTCCTGAAGCTCCGGCTCCGGCTGGCTCGCCAGCAGCGGCTGCGGCGCCCGGGGACCGGCGGAGGCGAGCGTAGACTTCTCCGCGCCGGTTTGGGCCTTCACCGGCCTTGCAGGACCGGGCTGCTCGACCGGCGCGGGAGCGGCCTTCGCCGCGGTGGGAGCCGCCGGCGCGGGAGCTTCCGCCTTCTTCGGCTGATCCAGCGGGCGGGCGAAGCGGAAGCCGGCAGTCTGGCGGTAGCCGGGCACCACCACCCGGGACGCTTCTTCCACCTCGATCATCTGGAGGGTGTCGAGGGCGGCGGTCTTCACCACGCCCCCTTCGCGGAAGAGATCGCTCCGGAACCGCGGTGCCTCGCCGATGGCGAGAATCCGGTAGGGTGGGGTGAGCGGCGCTCCGTTGACCGTGATCCCATCCCCATGATCACGGACCGCCGTGGTGGCGATCACCCGCTCCGGCAGAGCGCCGCCGTCACCCGCCACCGCCAGCGCTTCCGCGCCGGCGCCGCGCAGGGCGTTCAGCACGGCGGTGACATCCCGCTCGGCGATCCGGAACGACGCGGCGTCGGCTCCCTGCGGCACCGCGCGGGGGCTGTGACGGAGCGTGACGACGATCCCCGGGCCGGAGACCGCGGTGATCCCCGCCAGCAGCTCCGCCTGCGCCAGGCGCTCCTTCAGCGCGGTGGGGGTGAGCTCCGCCGCGCCGAGCGGCGAAAGCGCGGCCGTGGCCGAGAGCGCGGCCAGGACCAGGATCGGATGCGAAAACCGCTGCATGCCTCTTCCTCCGAGACTCCCATCGGCTGCGGCGCACGGCTTCCGCAGGGTTGCTTCGTGATCGGGCTAACTCGCGGTAGCGTTTTCCTCCGAGCTGGAGGCGCTGCGCGCCGCGTCGAGGACCGCTTCGAAGATCTTGGTGTAGCCGGTGCAGCGACAGAGGTTGCCCTGCAGCCAGTAGCGGATCTCCTCTTCCGAAGGGTCCGGATTCTGTCGCAGCAGGGCGGTGGCGTTCACCAGGAAGCCGGGGATGCAGATTCCGCACTGGAGAGCCGTGTTGCGGACGAACGCCTGCTGCAGCTCGCTGAGCTGGCCCGGGCGCGCCAGGCCCTCGACCGTGGTGATCTCGCGGTCCGCCGCGCTCGCCGCCAGCACCAGGCAGGAGGTGACCGGCTCTCCATCCAGCAGCACGGTGCAGGCGCCGCAGTCTCCGGTGCCGCAGCCCTCTTTAGCGCCGGTGAGCTCCAGCTTGTAGCGCAGCACGTCGAGCAGGCGCTCGCGCGGCTCCACTTCTACCGGTTGGGGCTGTCCGTTGACCCGCAGGGTGATCAGTTGCTTCATCAATCGAGATTCCAGAACGGTGACGTTCGACAGCCGGTCAGGCGAGCAGTTGGCGCAGGGCTCGGGCGGTGAGGACGCGGACCATCTCCCGCCGGTAAGCCGCCGAGGCGCGCTGGTCGTCGATCGGAGAGACCGCCGCCTCCGCGAGCGCCGCGGCTTCGTCGCTCGCCGCCGCGCCGCCGCGCTCGACCGCCGCCTCGGCGTCGACCGCCCGCAGGCAGACCGGCGCCACGGCGCCCAGCGCGATCCGGACGTCGTGAGCCCGGTCGCCGTCCGGCACCAGCGCGACGCAGACGCCGACCATCGCCAGGTCCATCGCCTTGCGCACCGCGAGCTTGGTGTAGAAGTCCCGGCGTCCGGCGGGGGCGGTGGGGAGACGGATGGCGGTGACCAGCTCGCCCGGCTCCAGTACCGTCCGGCCGGGACCGGTCCAGAAGTCGCCGACCGGCACCACCCGGCTGCCGGCACTTCCGCCGGTGATCTCCACCGCCGCGTCGTAGGCGAGCAGGGCAGGGGAGGTGTCCGCGGACGGGGAGGCGTTGCAGAGGTTGCCGGCCAGGGTCGCCAGGTTGCGGATCTGGACCGAGCCGACCTCCGCGCAGCCCCGCGAGAGGGAGGGATACCGCTCCCGGACGACCGGGTGGTTCTCCACCTGCCGGAGGGTCGCGCCGGCGCCGATCCGCAGGCCGCCGTCAGCGGTTTCGATTCCGCGGAGCTCCGGGATGCGGCCCAGGTAGACCACCGTCTCCGGCTGCCGCCGGCCGGTCTCCATCTGGACGATCAGGTCGGTGCCGCCCGCCAGGATACGGGCGCCGGCGCCGTGCTCCCGGAGCAGCCGCGCCGCCTCGTCGATCGAGCGGGGCTCGAGGTAGTGAAATGAGTTCATGAGTACGCTGCTCGGGCTTCGACCCTGCCCGCGGGGCATAGCCTGCCCAACGGCTCATCGTTGCACGGGCGGAGTGCCGTTCCCTGCGTAGGCGGTGAGATCATCGCCGGACCGCAGCATGGACTCCAGCAGAGCTCTTAGGCTACCCTGGTGCAGCACTCCAACTGGACCTCCTTATCATGATCGACCTCCGCAGCGACACCGTAACCCAGCCGACCGATGAGATGCGCGCCGCGATGGCGCGGGCGGAGGTGGGCGACGACGTCTACCTCGAAGACCCGACGGTGAACGCGCTCCAGGAGGAGGCGGCGGCGCGGCTGGGAAAGGAAGCGGCGCTCTTCGTGCCGTCCGGGACGATGGGCAACCTGTTGGCGGTGAAGTGCCATACCCAGCCCGGCGACGAGGTGCTGATCGAGCGGAGCGGTCACCTGGTGCAGTTCGAGATGGGCGGGATGGCCTGGTTCAGCGGCTGCCTGCCGCGGGTGCTGGACGGCCGCCGGGGGCTTCTCGACCCGGCGGAGGTGCGGGCGAACGTCTTTAGCCAGGTGCCGTACTACCGGGCCCGCACCGGCGTCGTCTGCGTGGAGAACACCCACAACTGCGGCGGCGGCTCGGTCTACCCGCTGGCGACGCTCGCCGAGATCCACGCCATCGCCCGGGAGCACGGCGTGCCGGTCCACATGGACGGCGCCCGCCTCTTCAACGCCGCGGCGGCGCAGGGGGTCTCCGCCGCGGAGATCGCCCGCCATGCCGATTCGGTGATGTTCTGCCTCTCCAAGGGGCTGTCCGCCCCGGTCGGCTCGATGCTCTGCGGCACACGCGAGCTGGTGGAGCAGGCGCGGCGGCTGCGGCGAGTGGTCGGCGGCGGCATGCGCCAGGCCGGCGTCCTCGCCGCGGCGGGACTGGTGGCGCTCCGCTCGATGACTGAGCGGCTGGCGGAGGACCACCAGCACGCGCGGCGGCTGGCGGAAGGGCTGGCGGAGGTGCCGGGGATCGAGATCGATCCGGCGTCCGTGGAGACGAACATCGTGATGCTGCGGGTGGCCGGTGGAGCGCCGGCGTGCGCGTCGCTGCTCTCCGGGCTGCGGGAGCGGGGCGTGCTGGTGAGCCAGCTTTCGGCCGACTCCCTCCGTCTGGTTACCCACCGGCACATTGGATATAACGAAGTGGCCTCGGCCCTGGCTGCCTTCCGCGCCTGCTGCCACTCGTAAAGAGGCACCTGAGAGAGCGCGGCCCGACTCCGCGTGCGAGCCTGTGATGGCCGCCGCGGGCTTCCGCCCACTCTCCCCTTCTCTCCCTCCGGAGATACCATGGTTTTCGATTTCGATCTCGTCCGCCAGGCGGACCCCAAGGTCTACGAGCTCGCCGTCAGCGAGGCGAAGAAGCAGGTGGAGCAGATCCGCCTGATCCCGTCCGAGAACTACGCCTCGGCCGCCGTGCTCCAGGCGCTCTGCACCCCGTTCTCCAACAAGTACTCCGAAGGGTACGCCGGCAAGCGCTACTACGAGGGGCAGGAGTTCATCGACGAGCTGGAGACGCTCACCATCGAGCGGGCGAAGGCGGTCTTCGGGGCGGATCACGCGAACGTCCAGCCCTACTCCGGCTCCCCGGCCAACCTCGCCGTCTACTTCGCGCTGCTGAAGCCGGGGGACAAGGTGATGGGGCTGGATCTGCCATCCGGCGGCCACCTGACGCACGGCGCGCGGGTGAGCATCACCGGCACCTATTATGAGAGCCATCCCTACGTGGGGAACGAGGACGGCTGGCTCGATTACGACCGCATCCGGGAGCAGGCGCTCCAGGTGCGGCCGAAGCTCCTCATCGCGGGCGGGACCGCCTACCCGCGGGTCTGGGACTTCGAGAAGCTGGCCGCCATCGCGCGGGAGGTCGACGCCTACTTCGTCGCCGACATCGCCCACATCAACGGCCTCATCATCGGCAAGGTCCACCCGGACCCGGTACCGCACGCGGACGTCGTCTCCTCCACCACCCACAAGATGCTGCGCGGCCCGCGCGGCGGCCTGATCCTGTGCAAGGACGCGCCGCTCAAGGGAGTGGAGGGCGCGGACGCCGAGAAGCGGCTGAACCGCCTCCCGGGGCGCCTCGACCGCGCCGTTTTCCCCGGCCTGCAGGGCGGTCCCCACGAGAACCAGATCGCCGCGCTGGCGATCGCGCTCGACGAGGCGGCGCGTCCCGCCTACACCGAATACGCGCAGCAGATCGTGAAGAATGCGAAGGCGCTGGCGGAAGGGCTGCTCGCCCGCGGCTTCCACCTGGTCACCGGCGGCACCGACAACCACCTGCTCCTGATCGACATGCTGAAGGGGCGGGGGATTCCCGGCTGGCGCTTCGCGAAGGTGCTCTACGAGGCGAACATCGAGGTGAACGCCAACTCGGTGCCGAACGACCCGCTCACCCCGCTCAAGCCGGCCGGCATCCGGATCGGCACCCCGGCGATCACCACCCGCGGGATGAAGGAAGCCGAGATGGAACTGGTCGCCCGCTGGATGGGCGAGGTTGCGGACGCGATGGACGGCGAGAACGTGGTGAAGCCGCAGGAGATCGCCCGCATCCGCGGCGAGGTGCTCGAAGTCACCCGCAGCGGCCGCTTCCCCGTCCCCGGCATCGAGTGCTAGGCGCTGCCGGTTAGCAGGTTCGCAAGTTGGCAGGTTGCAGGTTGGGCATCCGGTTTCCAGCCTGCAACCCACTTACCTGAGCGGGGTAGGTAGATCGCCCGCTCGCTCTCCGGATACTTCTGCACACGCCTTGAGAGGAGCGCCCGGCGCACCTGCCTGCCCCTCGATGGCCTGCGTTGTTCTTCAGAGGCTCTCTGCCTCGTCGGGCTCCCAGCGGGCTCGGGCCAGATCGACCCGGCCTTCGGCGGTAAGCGGGACGCCTTCTTCGGCCAGCAGCTCGGCCTGGAGCCCGGAGGCGTGGGAGGGGCAGGTGATCTCGCCCAGGCGGTTCACCACTCGCCACCAGGGCACGTCGGATCCTTCCGGCAGGCTGCTGAGCGCCCAGCCGACCTCCCGCGCCGCGCGGGGCGCCCCGGCCAGGCGCGCCACGTCCCCGTAGGTAGCGACGGAGCCGGAGGGAATCCGGCGTGCTACGGCGAGAATCCGCTCGCGGAGAGAGGTCATCAGAGGGTGGTGAGCGGATCGAAGAGGCGCCGGTGCTCGTTCAGCGCCTCGCGGTCGGTCAGGCCCGCCAGGTAGTCGCACACACACCGCGCCAGCGGCTCGTCCTCGCAGAGCGCGGCGGGCGGGAGCTGCTTGGGGTGCTCCAGGTACGACTCGAAGAGCGAGTCGAGCACCCGCCGGGCCTTGATCGACATCCGGAAGACCCGGTAGTTGCGGTAGACGTTCTCTCGCAAGAAGGCGCGCAGCTCTTCGTTCAGCTCCGCCATCTCCTCACTCAGGCCGGCGGCCGGCCCGGGCGCGCTGCGGATCCCGTCCGGGCTCTCCAGACCCCACTCGCGGACGCGCCGCTCCGCCACCTGCGCCACGTCCTGGACCTGCGCGTTGATCAGCGCTCGCACGCCCTGGTACTTCGCCTGCTCCGGCGTCAGCGCCGTGCCGCGGCCGGCGGTCACCCGCCGCCACAGGCTCACCCGCTCCAGCTCTTCCAGCCGGATCAGGCCGGCGGTCAGGCTGTCGTCCAGGTCGTGCGCGTTGTAAGCGATCTGGTCCGACACGTCGGCGATCTGGGCCTCCAGCGAGGGCCAGCGCGACCCGGCGAACTCCTGGAACTCCGGGATCGGCGCGGCCGGATCGAAGCGGCGGCTGTGCTTGGCGATCCCTTCGCGGACTTCCCAGGTGAGGTTGAGGCCGGGGAACTCCGGGTAGCGGCTCTCCAGGTAGTCGACCACGCGGAGACCCTGGCGGTTGTGCTCGAACCCGCCGTGCTCCCACATCCGCTCTTCCAGCGCCTGCTCGCCGGCGTGCCCGAATGGAGGGTGGCCGACATCGTGGACTAGCGCCACCGCTTCCGCCAGGTCTTCGTTCAGGCGGAGGAACCGGGCGAGGGTGCGGGTGATCTGCGCGGCTTCCAGCGTGTGGGTGAGCCGGGTGCGGTAGTAGTCGCCCTCGTGGTTCACGAAGACCTGGGTCTTGTACTCCAGCGTCCGGAACGCCCGGCTGTGGATGATGCGGTCGCGGTCCCGCTCGAAGGGCGAGCGGAGGGGATGCTCCTCCTCCGGGTGGCGGCGGCCGCGGGTCTCCGCCGCGCGGCAGGCGTAGGGCGCCAGCTCCCGCCGCTCCCGCTCGAGGTATTCGTCCAGGCTCCGCATCCGCGTGGTTCTCAGGCGCCCGCTTCGATTTCGGCGACGATCTCCGCCGCCGCCGCGGCCGGGTCGCCCGCGTGCGTGAGGGCGCGGCCGATCACCAGGTAATCGGCGCCCGCGGCGACCGCCGAGGCGGGCGTGGCGGTGCGGAGCTGGTCGTGCTTCGCCGCGCCGGCGGGCCGGATTCCGGGCGTCACGATCAGGAACTCCCGGCCGCACGCCTCGCGGATCGCCTCGATCTCGAGCGGGGAGGCAACCACCCCGTCGAGCCCGCTCTCCCGCGCCAGCAGCGCCAGACGGACTACGGCGTCGCGGACCTCCCCGTCGACTCCAATCGCGCCGAGCGCCTCGCGGTCGAGGCTCGTCAGCACCGTCACGGCGATCACCAGCGGGCGCGGCACGCCGGTGCTGGAGGCGTGCTCCACGGCCGCGTCCCGGGCGGCGCGCATGGCGGCGGCCCCGGCCATGGCGTGGACGTTCAGGAGCCACGGGTTCTGGCGGCACGTGGAGCGGACCGCCCCCGCGACCGTGTTCGGGATGTCGCTGAACTTGGTGTCGAGGAAGACGCGGTCGGCGCCCGCTTCCTGCACCGCCTCCACCCCCTGCGGGCCGGCGGCGTGGAGAAACTCAAGTCCCAGCTTGAACGCGCCCACCCGCCCGCGGAGCTGCTGAACCCAGCGGACCGCCTGCTCCACCTCCGGAGTATCGAGCGCTACGATGATCCGTTCCGCCGCCTGCATCATTCCTCTCACTTGACTGGTATGCGCCGCCAACCCCGGGGGTAGGGGCGGCAGGCCGGTAGATGATACCCTGTCACGCAGTTGCAGTTCCCGCCCGGGATCGGCTGCCGAGATCCTTCACTGACGTTCAGGATGACTGGGGTGTACTGCGGTTGCGGCCCAGCACAAGAACTGTCATGTTGAGCCAGCCGCCGCCCGGGCGCGAGGTAGCGGCTGACCTGCGAAACATCTTACCGCCGGGCTCGGAACGCTGCCCCTGCACGTGCGTTCGACGGTACCCGCGCACCGCACCGTCGGGTACTCGGAGACTAGCTCCCCGCGTAATACTCGCCCGTGACGGCGGCGCGGACCGCCAGCTCGTCGGCGCGCTCGTTGGCGGGGTGGCCGGAGTGGCCGGCGACCTTGCCCATCTCGAAGCGCGCGCACTCCCGGGCGAGGGCGCGGACCTCGTCGACCAGCTCCTTGTTCGCCTTCACCTTCCAGTTCTGCGTCAGGCAGCCGATGGCGTAGGCGCTGTCGGTGTAGATCTTCACGCGGGTGCGCGCCCGGTCCTTGACCTTCAAGAGCGCCTCGCGGATCGCCATCAGCTCCGCCTTCTGGTTGGTGCCGCGCCCGAGCGGGATCGCCCACTCCCGCTCCACCTTGCCGGCCCGCCCAACGATCCCGGCGCCCATCGGCCCGCCTTCGACCGACTTCCCGTTCCCCGGGCACGCGCCGTCCGTATAGAACTCGATGCTGGTGACCTCGTCTGCCATTCCTCTTCCCACCTCTCCGTGGACGCATGCTACACGGTGAACACCGATCCGACTACCCATCTCGTCCGCGAAGTGCGGTCCGGATTACCGCATGAGGAGCACGTCGACTGCCACCACGACCAGCAGCCCGAGGCTGACGACGCCGTTCACCGTGAAGAAGGCGGCGTTCACGCGGGAGAGGTCGTTCCACCGCACGAGGCTGTGCTCGTACACCAGGAGTCCCGCCACCAGCAGCACCCCGCCGTAGTAGACGGCGCCGAGGAGCCGCACCGGCAGCAGCAGCGGGAGCGCCAGCAGCAGCGCCGTGGTGGCGGCGTGCATCAGGCGGCTCACCCAGAGCGCCCGCGCCACGCCGAGGCGCGCCGGAATCGAGTGGAGCCCCGCGCGGCGGTCGAACTCCGCGTCCTGGCAGGCGTAGATGATGTCGAACCCGCCGACCCAGAGCAGCACCGCCGCCGTCAGCAGCACCGGCGCCCACTCCAGGCTGCCCCGCACCGCGATCCACGCCGCGGAGGGGGAGATGCCGATCGCCAGCCCGAGGACGATGTGGCAGAAGCTGGTGAACCGCTTGGTGAAGGAGTAGCCCCAGATGACCGCCAGCGCCACCGGGCTGAGCGCCAGCGCCAGCGGGTTGAGCTGCCACGCCGCGGCGACGAAGAGCGCCGTGGTGGCCACGACGAAGAGCCAGACCTGCGCCGGCGTGAGCTGCCCCGCCGGGAGCGCGCGGGTGGCGGTGCGCGGGTTGCGGCGGTCGAACTCCAGGTCGACCAGCCGGTTGAACGCCATCGCGCTGCTGCGGGCGCCGACCATCGCCACCACGATCCAGAGCAGCACCCGGCCGGACGGGATGCCTCCCGCCGCCAGCAGCGCCGCGATGAGCGCGAACGGCAAGGCGAAGACGGTGTGCTCGAACTTGATCATCTCCAGGATGATCCGGAGCTGCCGCCAGCCGCGGCCTATCGGAGAAAGCGCTTCAGCCGACACCTGCTTGCCTCGCATCCCTCAGGGGTCTCGCGTACTTCCCGACCCTTAAAGCCCGAGCTGACCCCAGACGCGGTCGACCTTCTTCTTCACGTCCGGGTCCATCACGATGTCCGGCGGCCACTCCCGCGTGAAGCCTTCGCTGGCCCACTTGATGGTGCCGTCGATGCCCATCTTGCTGCCGAAGAACTGGTTCGTGCTGGCGTGGTCCAGGTGGTCGACCGGCCCGCGGGTGAAGAGGATGTCGCGCTGGGCGTCGATGTTGTTGCTCACGCGCCAGAGCACCTCGCCGGGGTCGTGCACGTTCACGTCGTGGTCCACCACCACGATGCACTTGCAGAACATCATCTGACCCAGGCCCCAGAGCGCGTTCATCACCTTGTAGGCGTGCCCGGGGAAGCGCTTCTTGATCGAGACGATCACCAGGTTGTGGAAGCAGGCCTCCACCGGGAGGTTCATGTCGACGACTTCCGGCAGCACCAGGCGCAGCAGCGGCAGGAAGATCCGCTCCGTTGCCTTGCCGAGCCAGGCGTCTTCCATCGGGGGGCGGCCGACGATGGTGCTCGGGTAGATCGGGTTCTTGCGCCGGGTGACGCAGGTGAGGTGGAAGACCGGGAACGCCTCCTGCAGCGTGTAGTAGCCGGTGTGGTCGCCGAAGGGACCCTCGATCCGCCGCTCCTGCGGATCGATGTAGCCCTCCAGCACGATGTCGCTCTCCGCCGGGACCTCCAGGTCGGAGGTCTCGCACTTCACCAGCGGGACCGACTTCCCGCGCAGCCAGCCGGAGAAGAGGAGCTCGTCGATCTCCGGCGGCAGCGGCGCGGTGGCGGCGTAAGTGAGCACCGGGTCGCCGCCGAGGCAGACCGCCACCGGGAAGCGCTCCCGCGCCACCCGCTCGTGCTCCGCGCCGGTCTTGTGGAGCTGCCAGTGCATCCCGGTGGTGCGGCTGTCGTACTTCTGCATGCGGTACATGCCGACGTTCCGCTTCCCGGTCACCGGATGCCGCGTGACTACCAGCGGGAGCGTGATGAACGGACCGCCGTCGTCCGGCCAGCAAGTCTGGATCGGGAGGAAGTCGAGCGACGGGTTCTCCCGCTCGATCACTTCCTTGCAGGGACCGGAGGAGACGCGCCGGGGCGGGGCGGAGGTGGCGACGTCGAGCAGCGCGCCGCCGAGGCCGAGCTTGTCGCCGAGCGTCTTCGGCATCCGCATCATGCGGCCGAGCAGCTCTTCCAGGCGGCGGGCGACGTCGTCGAGATCCTCCGCGCCGAGCGCCATGCTCATCCGCCGGCGGGAGCCGAACGCGTTGGTGAGGAGGGGGATCTCCGAGCCCTTGGGGCGCTCGAAGAGGAGCGCCGGGCCGCCCGCCTTGACGACGCGGTCGGTAATCTCGGTGATCTCGAGGTGCGGGTCGGCGGGGTAGCTGATCCGTTTCAGCTCTCCGGCGCGCTCGAGGCGGTGGACGAACTCTTCGAGGGATGCGTAGGCCATGGGGCGCCGGGCGCGATACTGCCCCCGGGGAACGGCCCGGAAGTGGGTGCCTGGGGGTCTGGTGATTGTATCACCCGGTCCGGGTGGCTCCTCGCGCGTCCTCCCGCTCCCGGCGCGGCGCCAGCGCCCGGAACTGCTCCACCGGCAGCTTCACCCCGGCGGAGGAGCCGTCGCGGTTCCTCACGGAGAGGATCACCGCGGTCGCATCCGCCGGCACGCGCAGCGGTCCCGCGTACGGCGCGCCGGTGAGCACCAGCGAGTCGAGCGCCTTCCCGCCCACGCCGATCGCCTCCAGCTCGACTCTCGTCACGGCCTCGCGCGGACCGGTCCAGCGCACGCGGTACGCCTCGTCGTCCTCGCTCGTCACCTGGATCTGCCGCTTCGCCTCGGAGACGAGGTCTCCCGAGGTGCCGCCAATCACCCGCGAGCGACCGCCGGGCACCTGGTAGCGAAGCGGCAGTGGGTCGAAGGTCCACGCCAGGAACGGGGTGGCCGGATGGTAGAACTGGAAGATCGGCGTGAGTGAGTACGGGTAGACGTACGGAACCGCATAGGCGTAGGGGCTCAGCAGCGCGCCGCCGTAGAAACCGGGATAGTAGGAGTAGGCCAGTGGATACCAGGGCGCGTAGCCGGGGTAGTAGCTGGTCGGCGTGGAGACGTAGACCTGATGGTAGTAGGCAATCGACGGCCCCGCGTAGCCCTGCGACTGCGCGGGGCTCGCGAGCGCCGCCGCGGCGGCGGCACAGGTCAGGATGAGCCGGTGCATCGGTCGGCCTCCTCGCCGCCGCGTTCCCACGGGTGGGATCCGGAGCGGCGTACGTCTGTATTCCCGCGCTCCCGCTCCGCCGGAAACGCGATCCCGGAAGATTACTTCGCCACGCTGAACGGGAAAGTGAACTTCGCCTCCGGGTGCCCCGGCCGCGCCACGGTAACGTGGGCCTCCCACTTCCCCTGGAGGCCAGTCGAGACCTCCCGCGCCTCGTAGTGTCCGGGCGCGGCCTCCATCAGCTGCACGGTCGGGCCCTGCTGCTCGCTGAACGAGAGGTAGGAGGTGGCGACCTCCACCTGCGCCCCGGTGACCGGCTGTCCCGAGTCGGCGAGCGTGAGCACGAAGGCGGTATCGTGACCCACCCGCGGCGGCGCCGGCTGGGTAGCGAAGTCCGCGGTCAGCGTTCCCTGCGTCTGCTTCGGCTGCAGCGCAGGTTTAGCGCTGCTGCAGCCGCCCGCGAAGAGCGCCGCGGCGGCGAGCGCGATCGTTGGCAAAGGGAAGAGCTTCATCAGCGTGCCTCCTACTCCTATAGTGGCAGGAACGACACACTTCTTCCTCTCGCCCGGCGGCGACGCGCGCGCGTCAATCCTCACGTGTCGCGGCGGGCGGGCGACGGACGGCAGCCGGAACGCGTGAGAGCCGCACGATTCCGCAGCCGTAGTAACAGTTTCCCGCTACATCCGTGGCCAGGTAGGTCCAGCGCATCCTCCAGGCACCGTACTCCTCGCACCAGCTGAATAGCTTGCTGCTCCGAACCATGCTCCGCGGTGGAATCCAGCCGTTCTCCGTACCGAAGGCGCGGTCGAACTCCGCGGCTCCGAGCGGTGGATCATCCCGGTCTTCCGCCCGCCGCCAGCGGAACCGGTGTCGCACGGAAGGCCAGAACTCATCGATCTGGAGGGGGACATCCGTATCGTTTCGGACTTCCGTGACGTAGCTCCAGACGTAGCCCTGCTTTTCCGGATCCCACCTGACCTCGGCGCAGGGATCTGGAGACAGAGCGACCGTCAGGCCGGGCGAGAGGCGGTAGCGGGCCAGAACCAACCGCTCCACCCAGGCCGGCGCGTCGAGCTTGCGCAGCTGCCAGATCGTGCGCCGCCGCAGCGAGTCGGTGCTCCAGAAGCCCGCGGGGAGCGTGTCCTGCCACTCTCGCTCGTCCCGCAGCTTCTCCCCGCCCGGCGCGCGGCGCGTGAGGACCTCCACCGCTCGGTTGCAGATCGCCTCTACCCGAGCGCGCAGCGGGGGCTCGTATCCGATCCCCAGGTGGAAGAGCCAGGCGTGGGTGGCCTCGTGGATCAGGGTGCCGGCCAGCTCCAGCGCGGTGCGTTCCTCTGAAAGGACTACCTGGCGGCAGAGGTAGACCAGCCCCAGCGATTGCTTCCACTCCCCGGCAGACCCCAGCGGACCAACGATCAAGATCCCGCGGGCGTGGCGGCGCAGGCGCGCGAAGCGGCCGGGGCTGTAGCTGGAGATCAGGTCGAGCGCCTGCGCCAACTTGGCAAAGGCCCTCTCCTGCTCTTCGCGCGAGTCGAGGCAGGCCGCGACCCGGATTCCGTGCAGCTCGCGAGCGGGCAGCCTCCTGAACAGGAACGCGTCGAACCGGTCAGGCACGTTCATAGGCGGGGCGTTTCGTCGTAGATCTCACGCCGAACGCCGGTACGCTACCCCAACTCACGGGCGGTCGCCCACTTACCCGGCTGGCGGCGGGATGGTGACCGGGACCCGGGCGGTGTTGTTCTCGGTGCTCTTCTCCAGCAGCCGGCCTTCCGGGTCGAGGCGGACCTCCAGCGTGTAGTCGCCGGGGGGAAGGCCGGTCACGTCGACCCACTGTCCGTAGAGGTTGGCAGGGTAGACGTCCGACCAGCCGCGGGAGATGCCGGTGACGAAGCCTTTCAGGCTGCGGTTCACGGGGCAGGTCAGGTAATGCGGCTTCCGGCGCGCGCCGGGAAGCGGCGGATCGACCGGCGCGGTGTCCATCAGGCAGAAGGAGACCTTCTCCCCACCCGCCACCACCGTCTCATCGGCGGCCAGCAGACGGTACTCCGCCACGGCCAGCAGGTGCCAGTGGTAGTGCTCTTCGTGGAACTCGAACTCGCCCATGGCGCGAGCGCCGCGCTTGCCGCCCCGGTAGAAGAGGGTCTGCTCCGCCAGCATCGGGTCGCTGCGCCGCTTGCGGCGGCCGACTACCTCCACCGGTGCGTCGCCCAGGTTCAGGATGACCGTGGGAAAGCGCAGCAGCGTGCGGCCCTCTTCCTCGGAGAAGTAGGTCTCGGCGAGGTGGGCGGCCGACGGGACGAGGTCCGGCAGCAGCGGCTTCCGGGCGGCGGCCGGGGTGGCCCCGGAAGCGGTGGCGAGGCCGGCCAGCGAGGCGGCGGCGAGGGCGATCCGGCAGACGCGCAGGGTATTCATCCCGCCGATTGTCGGCGGCGGCGGTCGCTCCCTTGCTCCGCGGAGGGTCGATTCTGTCTATTCCGGAATGATCAGCTCTTCCGCCTCGACCGGGCCCTTCGACGCGAGGGCCTCCCGCGCCACGAGCAGCCAGTAGGGCACCCGCTCGCCGGCCGCCTCCAGCCGGGTGATGGAAGCCGCAGGGACGTGCAGCGCGTCCTCGCGCGGGCCGCCGCCGCAGTCCGGGCAGAGGTACGGCTTGCCGGGGATCTCGGGGCGGCAGTTGAGGCAGAGCGCCCGGGAGCAGCCGGCGCACTGGCGCGCGGTGCGGAAGCGGCGGCCGTCCGAGGGGCAGAAGGCGCAGTCCGCCATGCTGGCGCTGGAGAAGCGTTCACCGGTGGAAGAGGGCATCGGAGGGACCTCGCGAGGGGAGTGGATCGCCCTCATGTTACTCCGTAGAGCAGCAAGTGACCGGCCCCACATCGCCCGGTTGACAGCGGCGGGAGGGATACGGAATGGTAGGAGTGTTCCGTATTCCGTATCGCGTATCGCGTATTGCGTAGCGGAATGCTCTCACCGCTCTCCAGCACGTCGTGCCGGGCGAGGCGCCGCAAATAGCCTACCGCCCGGCACGACGCTCTCGCCAGGAGAGCCAGGCACGACGCTACGCAATACGAAATACGCAATACGTACCCGGGGTCACAGTCCGCCTCGGCCGCTGTGCCCCCGCCGCGCCCGCCGCGCCACTTTGGGCCGAGAGAGGAGGCACGGTCGATGTTTCGACTCGAAACCGCCGTCGTCCTGACGACGGCTGCGTTATTCGGCTTTGCCGCCGTAGGTACGGCGGCCCCCGCAAAAGGCAAGAAGGCTCCCGCTAAACCGGCGAAGAAGACGACCCCCGCAAAGCCTGCCGCGAAGAAGACGGCCGCGCCGGCCGCGAAGCCGGTCGCCGCCGGGGTGGAGGCGCTCCGCAGCGCCGGCGTTCACGTGATGGAGCTGGCGCAGAACGACGACCGGCTGGAAGTGAGCTTCCATCTCCTGGGGGCTCAGGTGAAGGACGCCAACCTCGCGCCGCTCGCCTCGATGAAGAAGGTGGTGCGGGTCAACCTCGCCGGCACCGGGATCACCGACGCCGGTCTCGCCCACCTGAAGGGCCTGACCGACCTGACGAACCTCCACCTGGAGAAGACGAAGATCACCGACGCCGGCCTGGCGCACCTGAAGGGCCTCGCCAATCTGGAGTACCTGAACCTCTACGGGACGCAGGTGACCGACGCCGGGCTGCAGCAGCTCGCCGGCCTCAAGAAGCTGAAGAGCCTCTACGTGTGGCAGACCCGCGTGACGGAGGACGGCGTGGCGAAGCTCCGGCAGACGCTGCCGCAGGTCGCCGTGATCCGCGGCGTCGACGCCCAGCCCGCCCAGGCAACCGCGACGACCACCGCCGCCGAGAAGAAGTAGGGGATGCCAGGCATATTGGGGCCGCTGTGGGAGTCCGCGGGTGAGTCTCACAGCGGCTCCAGCGCGGCCCCGGGTATCGGGAGTGAGTGGCCGGGTTGTGGCCTCGGACTGAAGTCGAGGCTACAGAAAGCGAAGCCCGCCTGCGCGGGCTGAGGGGCCGAAGCTAGGTCGGGCAGTGGCTACTTTTGATCTCCTCCGGCCGGAAGTTTTCACGTCCACGTAGGGCGATTCGCTCGGGCGGGACGCGCGGAGTGCATGTCCATGCTCGATCTGGATGCGCCTATAGTCCCCGGCCTATGCGCCGCCGGCATCAGTCTTGGGGAGAGCGCTGAAACGATTCTCGCGTGGCGGCCAAACCGCGAGTCCATCCTCCCCGATGGTTGCACGCGCCTGGAGTTCGGACCGGTCCACGTGTGGCTGAAAGATCAGGCAGTGATGCAGATCGGCGTCTACCGCGGCTATACCGGGAGATTGGCGGAGAGGATCGGAATCGCCTCGACTATCGCCGAAGTCGAGTCATTGCTTGGGCCGGTGATCGAGGACGAAGAAGACAATCTGGTTGTGGCTGCGGTCCCGGGTTGGTGCTTCGAAACCGAGGAATGGGTACGCCAGGGTGGTCCGCGCAAAAACACGGTCTCCCGGATAGTAGGGATTTTCGTCTTTCAGGCCGATCGCGAGCTCGCGCCATGAGTGGGAGAGCTCGATCGCTTCTAGTCACCGCTGCCAGAGCTGGGTGAGCCAGTAAATCGCCGGGGCGGCGAAGAGGAGGCTGTCGAAGCGGTCCAGGATCCCGCCGTGGCCCGGCATCAGCGTGCCGAAGTCTTTCACGCCGATCTCCCGTTTGATGGCGCTCTTGCTCAGGTCCCCGAGCTGCGAGACGACGCCGGTCAGCGCCCCCCCGGCCAGGGCGAAGGCGGTGGGGAGGCCCAGCAGCGCTCCAAGGCCCCACGCCACCAGCACGGACGCGATAAAGCCGCCGACCGCGCCCTCCCACGTCTTGCCGGGACTCACCTCCGGCGCCAGCTTGTGGCGGCCCCACCGCTTTCCCACGAGGTAGGCGCCCGTATCGGTAGAGCTGGTGGTCACCAGCACCCAGAGCAGCAGCCAGGCTCCCTCGCCCATGGCAGCCATCCAGTCGGGCAGGCCCGTCAGCGGTGTTAGGGGCAGCAACCGCAGCCGAAGCAGGTAGGGGAAGAGCCAGCCGATATAGAAGGCGCCGAACCAGGTGGCGGGGAGCGCCTTGAGGGGCGCGCGGTCGCGGCGCAGCGCTTCCCACGCGAGGCTGCCGGTGAGCAGCAGCGTGAGACCGAACTGGAGAGTCACGTCCGCAGCGCCGCGGAGCAGGGGAGTGGCCGCGAGGAGGAAGAGCAGCGCCGCGGCGTAGCCGACCCCTTCCCGGGGGAGCAGCCCGGCCTGCCGGCACCCGTGATAGAGCTCCCACATCGCCCCGACGGTGAGCAGCAGCACCAGCAGCGCCAGCGGCCAGCCCCGGAACGGCGCGTCCCCACCGGGCCAGAGAACCATCCCCAGCACGATCGGGGCGGCGACGAGGGCGCTCAGCAGGCGGACGAGCATGACGGGTGAGAGGTGCTGGAGTAGGAGGCTGCCGGAGGCCGTGCGGGCGGAGCCGTGGCTGCGGGAAGGCGGCCGGGCGTTGGATATGTCTTAACACGCCCCGCGCGGGGCGTCCATGCGAACGCAGGTGGCCGGTCGCGGTACGTTGAAGCTATGCTGTCCGGGGTGGCCCTCCGTCACTCCATGTAAGAGAGAAGTATGCGCAGTCCGTTCCCGCTCTTCGGTGCCCTCTTCGGTCTATCGCTCCTGATGCTCCCGTCTCCGGCCTCCTCCGGCAAGGGCAAGCGGCTGCTGCTGCCGGACCTGGTGCCCGCGGAAGGGACCGGCGGGCGCATGTTCGTGGAAGAGCTCGGCTCGCAGAAGCTGCTGCGCTTCGACGCCTACTTCGCCAACGTGGGCGACGGTCCGCTCACTCTCACCGGCCGCGCGAAGAAGGCGAAGAAGCGGCTTCCCGCCTGGCAGTCGGTGCGGCGCCTGGGGAAGAAGCCGCCGTTCAAGCACCCGATCGGCGAGTTCACCTGGCAGCCGGAGCGGGTGAAGTGGTCGCTCTTCCCGGTGGCGGAGTACCGCCTCCGGAACGAGGGCGGGCAGGTCGCCGCGCAGACCAAGATCTCGTTCTGCATGGTCGACAACGTGCGCGTGGCGCCCGACCTCCCCGGCAGCCCCACCGCCGGCGTCTACGTCACCTGCCCCGCTACTTCACGGCGGAAGAGCATCCAGATCGGCGTCTCCGTCGGCTGGGCCGACATCTACAAGGCGGAGCACCTGGGCCAGTGGATCGACGTCACGGACGTGCCCCCCGGCGACTACACGCTGGAAGTGGAGATCGATCCGGAAGGCCGCCTGCTGGAGAAAGACCGGTCGAACAACCGGGTGACCCTGCCGGTCACTCTCTGAACGGGGCCGCGGTTGCAGGTTGGCAAGTAGGCAGGTTGTCAGGTTAGCTCCCGGGCTGCCGGGTTCCGAACCTGACCCCTAACCCCCGGCCCCTGACCCCTGGCACGGCACTTCCGCCGTAAACGGCAACCTGTTATACTGGCTTCGGTTCCACCACGGGGTGTAGCGCAGCTTGGTAGCGCGCCTGCTTTGGGAGCAGGAGGTCGCAGGTTCGAATCCTGTCGCCCCGACTTTCCCCCGCCTCCGGTGTCCGCCCCGGCACCATCTCCCCGTCCAGCCCAGTTCGTGGCACGCAGGTCTTGTTGCGCGTGCACGCGCAGCCCCTCGCCAGGGATCTACGTCGCCCCCTTCGCTCGGGAGCGGGAGGCCTCACGCACGGATGCGCCCGGACGCTAGAGTCCGCGTTACCCGTCTGCGTACTCCGGACCAGTACGGCTGCCGAGATCCTTCCCTGCGTTCTCAAGAAACTCCCCCTCGAGCCAGCCCCATCGGATCAGCGTCAACCCAGCGTGAGCACAGCTCCGTCCCCGGTGGTCATCCTGACCGCAGGGAAGGATCTACGTCACTCGGCTCTCCAGAGGTACGGTGAGCACCCGCGTTCGGGAGCGCTCCGTCAGGCCGCGTCCTCGTCACTCCGATGCGTGCGCCGGACCAAGCCGGCTGCCGAGATTCTTCACTGCGTTCAGAATGACAAATTCGGTGAAAGGTGCCTGGGTCGGAGTGGATGACGGTGATCGATGGGCGACCCTCCCGTTTCTTCGGGCGGTGGTTGGCCCTCGGCCGTGCCTGCGGCTCAGGATGACTAGGGTAGGGGCACGTGAGCGGCCGTTCGTCTCTCGGGGCAGAACCTACGCTGCGCCCAGGGCTCACCCACTTTACGGCGCGCCACACAAGCCACCGCACTCCACAGACTGCACCGGGATAGTCTCTCCTCAAGCGAAAGAGAATCCCCTCCGCGCCAGGGGCTGTCGTCTCCCCTGAAGGATCTCCAGCTCGACCACCAGGGGCATCCGGCGATCGCTCTCTCACCAGCGACGGCTATGCGCCGGGTCCCGCCAACGGCCCCTGCACCCTGCGGCTCCGAGCTTCTTCTACTTAAAAAGCCTTCGAGACTCGACCCACCGCGCCCGTTCGGGCGGATGATTTGGGAGTGGCGGCTTCGGAGCTGCCGGGGCTTGTCGGGAAGGAGTGGGGGATGGCGGAGCAGGAGCGGCACGAGCCGTGGGAAGCGGGGATTACCTACGTGATCGGCCACCAGCGGCCGGACACCGACGCCATCGCCTCCGCGCTCGGTTACGCGTGGTACCTCTCGGAGCTGGAAGACTACCCGGTGGTGGCGGCACGGACCGGCCACCCGGCCGTCCAGACTCAGTTCGCGCTCCGGCGCTTCGAGCTGCGTCCGCCGCGGCTCCTCACCAGCGTGGCACCGACCTTCGGCCACATCGCCGTCCCGCAGGCGTGTGTCTCCCCTGAATCCGGACTCTCCGCCGCGATGGCGCAGATCGCCGCCGGCGCGCGGGTGGTGCCGGTCGCCCGGGGAGGCGTTCCGAGAGGCGTGGTCACCCCGATGGCCCTCGCGCACGCCTATGGAGGGGCGGGCCGCCCGGCCGTTTCCTGCGGCGAAGTGGCGGAAGCGGCGCCGGTGTTCGGCGCGACCGATCGCCTGAGCGACTACGACCGCGCGCTGCTGCGGCGCGATCAATCGGATTACCTCGTCACGGACGGCGACGGGAAGTACCTGGGCCTGGCGACGCAGGCCGCGATGCTCAACCCGCCGCGGGCTCGACTGGTGCTGGTGGACCACAACGAGCTGACGCAGGCGGTCTCCGGCGCCGCGGAGGCGGAGATCGTCGGCGTGCTGGACCACCATCGCCTCGGCAACCCGCCCACCTCGATTCCGATCCCGTTCCTCGTCGATCCGGTGGGGAGCACCTGTACGCTGGTGACCGAGGCGTGCCGGCGGACCGGACTGGTGCCTCCCGCCAGCCTGGCCGGGCTGATGCTCGCGGGGATTCTCTCGGACACGCTGGTCTTCCGGTCGCCCACGGTGACCGACCGGGATCGGAACGCCGCCGGCTGGCTGGCGAAGCTCGCCGACGTGGACGGCCGGGAGTTCGGCGACGAGCTGCTGCGCGCCAGCCCGGGCCTGGCGGGGCTGGATCCGGGGGCGATCGTTGACTCGGACCGCAAGAGCTATGAGATGGCGGAGCTCCCCGTCAGCATCGCCCAGATCGAGGTCTCCAGCTTCGCGGAGCTCTCCGGAGTGAAGGCGGATCTGCTGGCGGCGCTGGAGGACCGGCGGGAGCGGGAAGGGCTGGCGCTGATCGGGCTGATGGTCACGAATATCGTGAGCGGCCAGAGCCGCTGGCTCTGCGTCGGCGAGCCGCGGCTGCTGATCGCTCTCCCGTTCTCTCGGGTCGACGCCGGCGAGTGGGACCTGGGCGACTTCGTCTCCCGGAAGAAGCAGCTCGTGCCGGCGCTGGAGAGCGCGCTGGAGTTCGCCGCCTGAGGTGACGGGAATCACTGTCGTGTAATCGAATAGAGTAGCCTTGTCTTGAAAGGTTGGAAGGGGTTCGTTTTCCAGGCGCAGAAACGGCGGGTGGCTAGGCCGGAGTACAAGCGGTTGTCAGAGGATCGTGCTGCCGCCCTCCGGCGAGCCTCCATCCGGGTCCGATCCGCGGAGTGGGGCCGAATCGCTCCGGCAACCCCGCCGCTCTTCATCTCGCTTCCCGGCGGGCCCCGCTCCATCTACCAGAGGGAGGCAGATGATGCGTTTCTCACCACTCGGCGCCGGCTTAGCGCTCTTCACGCTGCTCGCCACGGCAGCGGTGCCGGCTGCCCGACCCGCCGCGGCCCAGGGGGTGGAGACCCAGACCTGGGTCGTCATCGGCAGCGGCAAGAAGACCCCCGGCGCGCTGCGGCCTGCGGTGCTGCTCCAACTCGTCACCACCGCGCTGGATGCCCAGACCTTCCCGGTCCGCGAGGTGCCGGCCGAGCTGAACCGGGCAATCCGGGCGCGAGGGCGTCTCTGGGTGACGCCGAAGGGCAGCACGGTCTTCCGCGGCTTCCTCGGTCGGAAGGCTCGCACCAATGCAAAGGGATGGGGGGACGTCGTCCTTCTGAATAACGTCCCCACACTGCTCCAGAACATGTCGGACGCGACGATGCAGGAGACGGAGGCCCTGGTGGTAGCCGAGGCCGACCCGCCGGACTACGAGACCGCCCACAGCCTGCTGGAAGAGGGACGCCAGAACCTGCAGGAAGTCCGGGACGAGCTGGCGCCCCCGGAGAGCCCGGGACCGCAGGGCTCGATCGCGCTGACCGGCAAGGCGCTGCGTAAGACGCTGAAGTCGATCGACAAGATCCTCGAGCGCGACGACCGCGCGCTGGAGTCACTCGAGCGACTGCGAAACGGGAAAGGCACCGAAGCCGACCGGACCGCCGTCCTCGTCAACCTGAAGAAGGCGCTGAAGGCGAAGCAGAGCGTCAACGAGACGCTCGCGAGCCGCTACCGCCGGGTGACCATGCCGCCCCGATAGCGGCGCGGCCCTCCGCCCTGCTGCGGTGACGGAACGGCAGCAGGGCGGGGCGCCTCCGGAGTGGCTTCACGAAGGGAGGGGCCGTGGTCGCCGGCGAACTATCGCTCGGCCCGGCCTGTCTCCGGCGGAGTCCCCCGCCGCCTCTCCCGTAAGCTCGCCCCGTGAGTCGCCTCTCCATCATCATTCCGGCCTACAACGAGGAAGCCACCCTGGCGACCGTCGTGGGCAAAGCGCTTCAGGTCCCGAATCTCCGAGAGATCGTGCTGGTGGACGACTGCTCCACCGACCGCACCGGGGAGATCGGCCTCCGCCTCGCCGGCGAGCATTCCCAGCTGCGGTACCTGCGCCTGGAGCGCAACTCCGGCAAGACGGCGGCGCTGCGGGCGGGGTTCGCTGCCAGCACCGGCGACGTGGTGATCGTCCAGGACGCCGACCTGGAGTACGATCCGTCGGAGATCCCGAGCGTGATCGAGCCGATCCTGGAGGGGACGGCGGACGTGGTTTACGGCTCCCGCTTCATGATCCGCCGCGCGGCGCGGGTGCTCTACTTCTACCACTACCTGGCAAATAAGTTCCTGACGTTCCTCTCGGACCTCTTCACCAACCTGAACCTGACCGACGTAGAAACCGGCTACAAGGCGTTCCGGGGTGAGATCATCCGAAACATGGTGATCACCTCGAGCGGCTTCGGCTTCGAGATCGAGGTCACGGCGAAGGTCGCCAAGCTGCGCTGCGCCATCTACGAGACGCCGATCAGCTACTACGGCCGCACGTACGAAGAGGGGAAGAAGATCGGGATGAAGGACGGCCTGATGGCGATCTACTACATCCTGCGCTTCAATCTCTTCTGCCCGCTGGACGCCTCGTTCCGCAACCTGGACCGGCTGCGGGCGCTGGGCTATCTGCGGGAGAAGTAAGCAGCGGGGGAGAAGGGAAGCCCCTCTCCCCCGCACGCCGGCAGGTCTACTTCTTGCGGACCGGCTTCTTCGCGGGCGCCTTCGCGGGCGCCGCGGGGACTTCCTGGTAGCTCATGTCCATCAGGCCGTCGATCCGCAGGCCGGACGGCGCGCCCGGCTGTCCCGCGGCTCCGGGAGGGGCCAGGCCGCCCAGGTCCATCACCATCGACATGTCCATGGTCACCTTACCGGAGACCACCGCTCCGCGCTTGATGTCGAAGCGGGTGAGGCTGGTGTAGTTCTGGCTGATCGACCGGACGGCACTCCCCATCTGCTCCGGCGTGCTGGCGCTGCCGACCGACTCGATCAGCGCGTGCTGCTTGCCGCCGGTGGTATCGATCCGCTTGAGAGTGTGGGTGAACTGGACTTCGAACTCCGGGACTTCCACGCCGGGGGCCGCGGCGCCGCCGCCGGGGAGCGGCGGCTTCACCTTGAGCTGGGTCTCCCAGACGTCGCCCACCGACACCGGCTCTTCCGGGAGCTCGAAGACGGTGTTCGTGCCGAAGCCGCCCCAGCTTGCCTGGGACTGCTGGACCGCCGCGCCGGTCATCCGCCCGCGGGTGTCCCGCTTGAACGGCACCGGCTTGCTGCCGCCGAGAATGCCGAGCGACTCGGCATTCATCCCCGGCATCTGCCCTTCTTGCTTCTGTCCGTTGACCAGGGTGGTCACCTTTCCACCCGCCGCCTTGATCTCGATCTTGTTGCCCAGGGCGTCGGTGGTGATGGTGGCGGTACCCGGCAGCATCGCCACCGAGGCGACGTTGTCCTTGACGCCGGTCACCTTCTCGCTATAGCTGGCGACCATCGTGACTCCGAACGGGATCGCCCCGACCGCCCCCGCGGCTCCACCTTCCGGCGTCATGGTCATGTCCATCTTGCCGGACAGCCGGAACTTCTGGATCTGGCCGGCCTTGTGCTTGTACTCCAGCTTTACGCCGGCCGGAGCGGTCTCCGGCATATCCTGGGCGCGCAGCGCTCCCGCCGTGAGGGTGGTCGCCAGGCCCGCCAGCAGGAGCGGCGCGACCGGGGCTGCCCGTAACAGTCTCATCGGAATTCCTTTCCCTGGAGTCCGGACCCGCCAGGCGGCGTGCCGGCAATCAATCGATACGAGAATAGAACGTGGTTGGAAGATTGTTGGCTGCGGCTGGGTCGGAGCCCTGCCGGGGCGGCGCATGGAAACGGGGACGGGCGGCGCTTACTTCCGGCCGCGGCTCTGGGCTACGTGGAGGAGCGCGGCGTCCTCTCCCACTACCTGCAGCCCTTCGCGGGCGATGCGGACCGCGTCGGCCGCGCGTCCCCACTCTCGGTAGTTCAGCGCCAGCCAGCGGTAGGCATCCAGTCGTGCTTCCTGCTCCAGCTCGGTCAGCTCCCGGCCTGTCGGAACGAGCTCCAGCGCGCGGAGCAGGTGGCGCTCCGCCAGGTCGTACCGGCGCTTGTAAACGAGCCAGAAATGCCCCAGCTCCGTCTGGATCTCGAATGACGCGGGGTTGTGCCGCGCGCCTTCTTCCAGGTAGGCGATCCCGGCGTCGGCATGCTTTCCGGCGCGCGCGATCGACTGCGCGCCGACGGTATACCCCTGGATGAAGTGCGGGTCGACCCGCGTCACGAGGCGGTAGAACGGGATCGTCTGGTCGGCGTCTTTGGCGTAGGCGGTGCCGTCCGGCCCGAGGTACGGCTTGGTCGCGCGCTCCAGGTCGCCCAGCACGCCGCGGAAGTCTTCTCGCGCGGGCGGGATGACGAAGACGTGCCCTGCCTCCTCTTCGGCGTGCTCTTCGTGCGAGTGCCGGTCGCCGCCCTCGGTGTTCTCTGCGTGAGCGTGGAACTCGCCCTGCCGGCTCTCCCGCTCTCCCGCCCGCGCCTCCCGCTCCTCCACGCCGGCGTGCAGCACCGCGTGGACCTTCAGCCAGAGGAACTGCGCGGCGAGGCGGCGGCCTTCCCAGGCGGCGCCGTCTTGCTCCGCCGCCCCGCGTACGGCGCCGAGCGCGGGGGCCACGGCTTCTCCGCCCCAGCCCAGGATCACGAGGCAGGCGACCAGCGCCGCCGCTCGGAGCAAGTCGGCCCGTCGATGCCGCGCGGGCTGGGCGGGTGACGGGAGGGAGGTAGTGTCGCGCAGTGCCATCGCCTACACCGCCATCCGCCGGAAGCGGAGCTCGCCGAGGCCGAGAAAGACCCCCACGTACGCCGCCGCGTAGCCCGCCAGCGCCAGCAGCACCCACGCCGGCACCGGCGGGTAGTTGTAGGCGGCGCGGGCGGAGAGATCGAAGAGGTCGAGGTGCGGGAGCACGAAGTAGAGCGCCTTCAGCGGGAGCTGGGCCGCGGGAGATGCCGCCTGGATGGTGTCCGCCAGGGTGCGCGCGAAGAGGGTCCAGCAGATCGTCAGCAGTCCGGAGAGGACGACCGTCGCCGCGGAAGTAACGAGCAGCGAGAGGGCCATCGTGAGCGCCGCGATCGGCCCGAACGAGAGCGCCCGCGCGGCGAGATACTGGAAGAAGATCGGCCCGATCTCCGCCTTGAACAGCGCCAGGGCGATCCAGCCGACCCCGGCCAGCACCAGCAGCGAGGCACACGAGAGGAGCCAGACCGCCACGAACTTGCCGAGCAGCACGTCGAAGCGGCGGACCGGACGCGCCAGGAGCGGGAAGAGCGTCCGCCGGCTCAGCTCCTCCGGCAGCTGCCGGGCGGCGAGCCAGATGCAGACCGCCGTGGCGAGGAAGTTGACGACGGTGAGGGTGATGTCGCGCAGGAACGTCTCCACCCCGCGCACCCCGATCCGCGCCAAGAACGCCCCCGCGCCGAAGCTGAAGACGGCGAGCAGGGCAATGACGTAGAGGTCCTTGCGCCGGACCGTCTCTACCAGCGAGGCCCAGGCGATGACCCAGATGTGAACCGCGCGCTCTTTCATCGTTTGGAACCCAGCGATCAAGAAACCTGGTGGACGAAGTACTCTTCCAACGCGCCTTCGCGCTCGCCGGCGTCGAGCAGCTCCGCGTCCGGCTCCCGCAGGGAGTCGAGTGCCGCCCGCCACTCCGGGAGCGAGCTGAACTCCGCCTCCCAGAGGTCGCCCTTCCGCTCCGCCGCGAACCGCGGCACCGCCGCCGAGCGGAAGCGGATCCAGTAGCGGCGCAGGTCGCGCAGGAGCTCGTCGACCTTCCGCTCGTCCCGCACGCGCCCGCGATGCACCAGGATCACCCGGTCGCAGAGCTGCGCCACCTCGGTCAGCTCGTGAGAGGAGAAGAAGAGGGTCACGCCTTTCCGCTTCTGCTCCAGCAGCAGGTCGCGCAGGTCGCGCCGGCCGAGGGGGTCGAGACCGCTGCTCACCTCGTCCAGGATCAGCAGCTGCGGGTCGCCCAGCAGCGACTGCGCGATGCCGACGCGCTGCAGCATGCCCTTGGAGAAGCCCTTCAGGCGGTCCCGCTCGCGCCCGCGCAGCCCGACGCGCTCCAGCAGCTCCGCGCTCTGGCGGCGGGTCTCCTCCGCGGTGAGCCCGGCCAGGCGCCCGTACATCCAGAGCGTCTCCTGCGGGGTGAGCCAGGGGTAGTAGAGCGCGACTTCGGGCAGGAAGCCGACACGCCGCCGCGCCTCCGGGCTGCCCGCGGGCTGGCCCAGCAGCCGGGCCTCGCCGCCGGACGGGGTGACGAAGCCCATCACCGCCTTGATCGTCGACGACTTGCCCGCGCCGTTCGGACCGATGAACCCGACCACTTCCCCCGGCGCCACGTGGAACGTGAGGCCGTTCACCGCCTGGTGCGGCTTGCGCCCCCAGCCGCGGCGGTAGGTAATCTGTAGATCTCTTGCCTCTAACGCCGTCATCAGTCGCTCTATTCGTGTGTCACTCCGCATCGGACCGAGCGAGAACGGGTAGAGCCTTTCATGCCCGGCTGCTCCAGCTCGCCGACTTTCCCTTGCTCCCACCCGGTCCGAAAAGTCCCGGCGGGATTATCGGTGAGAAAGTCCGACTTCTGGAGTAGGGAGGCGCGCCGTTAGAGAGCGCCCGTAGAACTACTCAGCGAGCGTGCGGGGAGGACCGGCCGTCGTAAGCGGCGAAGCGGTCCCCGTGCCGAGGCTCCACTGGTGGAATCCGGCTCACGCTCTTCCTCCAGCTTCATGAATCATCGATCGCCGCTCCCCGTGTCTGTTGCCGTCCTGCTCACTGCCATAACGATTGCCGCCGGTGCCGCCGCCGCTCCTCGCGCGAAGGCAAAGCCTGCACGGGCCTCCGGTAAGGCCACCGCGCCCAAGGCGCGCCGCGTGCTCGACGTGGAAAAGCTGCGCATCGTTACCGCCAGCCCGCGTCCCAATGCGATCCCGACGTGCGACGTACTGGTGATGGGGGGCGGCCTGGGCGGCGTGGCGGCGGCGGAGGCGCTGGCGAAGCAGGGGCGCACCGTGATCCTGGCGGAGCCGACCTCCTGGCTCGGAGGTCAGCTCACCTCCCAGGGCGTCTCCCTGCCGGACGAGAACTCCTACATCGAGCAGAATCCGGGGGTCGGCACCCAGGCGTACCGCTCGCTCCGGGAGGAGCTGCGCGCGAAGTATGCCGCGATGCCGGGGATCAAGCCGGGGCGAGAGAAGAGCGTCGGCGTGGCGTGGGTGAGTCGCATCACCGGTGAGCCGGCGGTCTGGGAAGAGGTGATCCGCGCCCGCCTGGACGCGCTGCGGGGCTCCTCCGGCATCCGCGAGATCCACACCCGTACCCAGCTCGTGGAAGTGAAGCGGTTCCCTCACAACAACCGCTACCAGTACGCCGACCTGGTCCACCTCGATACCGGCCGGATTACGCGCGTGGCGGCGCGGTACCTGCTCGACGCGACCGAGCTGGGAGACGGCGTCGCCCTGGCAGGATCGCCGTGGACGGTCGGCGCGGAGGCCCGCTCCGCCTACGGGGAGCCGCACGCGCCGGAGACGGCCCGGCCGGACTGGATCCAGAGCTTTACCTACTGCTTCGCCGTGCGGTGGCAGCCGGAAGGCCCGCACCGCATCGTGGAGAAGCCGGCGGAGTACGAGTACTTCAAGTCGCTCGGCGAGTACACCCTGGGGTACGACTACATCGACCGTGGCCGGATCTTCTACAAGGTCTTCGAACGGGTGCCCGGCGCGGGCGGCCCGTTCTGGACCTACCGCCGGATCATTGCCGCCTCCAGCTTCGCGAACAATCCGAAGTACGCGCAGGACCTGGCGCTCATCAACTGGCGGGGCAACGACTTCCACGAAGAGAACCCGATCGGCAAGCCGCTGGAGGAGCAGGTCCGCATCCTGAAGCGCGCCAAGGACTTTGCGCAGGGCTTCCTCTACTGGCTCCAGACCGAGTGCCCGCGCGACGATGGCAGCGGGGTCGGCTATCCGGAGATGCAGCTCGCTGCGGACGCGATGGGCACCGCGGACGGCTTCGCGATGTACCCCTACATCCGGGAGTCGCGCCGGATCAAGGGCCAGTTCACGCTGACCGAGCAGCACCTGGCGCCCGATCCGGAGAACCCGGAGAAGAAGTGGGGCGAGGAGTTCTTCGATACGGTCGGCATCGCGCTCTATTCGATGGACATCCATCCTTCCAAGGGCGAGCCGCCGTTCCTCTCCCGCGCGCTGCCGTACCACCTCCCGCTTGGCTCGTTCATCCCGCGCTCCGGGCCGGACAACGTGCTGCCCGCCGCCAAGAACTTCGGCGCCAGCCGGCTGGCGCTCTCCTCGGCCCGCATGCACCCCACCGAGTGGCTGGCCGGCGAGGTGGCGGGTCACCTGGCGGCGTTCTGCCTGGGCCACCGCGTGCGACCGGAAGAAGTCCGCGGCCAGCCGGAGCTGCTGCGGAAGTTCCAGACGCAGCTGGAGCAGGGCGGCGTGCCTCTGCGCTGGAGCGAGATCATCAAGTAAGCCCGTCGATGCAGCACCCGCCGCTTCTGCCGGATACTGCATTCAAAGGTCGGCAACCAGTGAGAAGGGAGCTTGCATGATGGTTCGAAGTCTGGCGCTCACCCTGGCGGTCGGGGCGGCGGTGCTCTCCGCCGGGTCCGCGACCGCGAACGACGCGGTGAAGAAGGCGATCGGAGGTCGCTACAAGCAGTACGAGCAGGCCTACCAGAAGCGGGACGTTCCCGCGATGATGAAGCTGACCACCTCCGACTTCGTGGTGCACCTGCCCGGCGGCCGGAAATTCACCCGGAAGCAGGCGGAGACGGAGCTGAAGTCGCAGTTCCAGATGCTGCCGGCGGGCGGCAGTTTCTCGGTGACGATCCGGAAGGTCGAGCTGAAGGGCGCCCAGGCCACCGTGATCGCCGCGGAGCGAGCGAAGCACACGCTGGCCGGACCGGACGGCAAGAAGATGCCGGTCCTCATCGCGTCCGAGAGCCGGGACGTCTGGGTGAAGAAGGGGAGCCAGTGGCTGCTGAAGAGCTCCACCATGCTGAACCAGAAGATCACCTCCAACGGCAAGCCGGTGCCGATCCCCACGCCCGCAGGCGGGTAACGATCTCCGGAGCCGGGAGCTGCAGAACCGACGCGGCTCCCGGCTACTGCCGCGCCCGTTCGGACGCGTGCGGTCCCGCTTCAGCGGTCTGATCTCCGTTGCTGTCCCACGTGATTACCCGGTAGAGCCACCAGAGCGCGATGCCGCCCAGGATGACCCAGGTGGCGGGCGTGAGGTAGTGCTCCACCGCCTGGTAGTTCCGCCCCAGAAGCGTCCCGAGCCACGCGAGCACGCCGCTCCAGATGGTGGTCCCCGCCGCGGTGCAGAGCAGGAACGGAGCCAGGTGCATCCGGGCCGTCCCCGCGGGGATCGAGACGAGCGAGCGGATCCCCGGCACCAGCCGCGCGAAGAAGACGACCGCGCCGCCGTACCGGTCGAACCACTCCCGCGCCTGGTCGATCTCCTTCGGGGAAATCGCCAGCCACCGGCCATGCCGCTCCGTCCACGCGCGCAGCCGGTCCGGGCCGACGGTCCGCCCCAGGTAGTAAAGCGGGAGCTGCCCCACCAGGGAACCGAGGGCGCCGGCGGCGATTACCGCCCAGAGGGAGAAGTCGCCGCGCACCGTCAGGAAGCCGGCCAGCGGCATGATCAGCTCGGAGGGCACGGGCGGAAAGACGTTCTCCAGGAACATGAGGACCGCGACTCCGATCAGCCCCATGCTCCGCACCGTGTCGACGATCCACTCGAACATCCGCGTCTGCCTTCCCTCGCGGTGAGCCACATCTAGCGTTCCCTACCCGGCCCACCCAGACGCCAAAACGGCCGCGGGAGAGCGCCTCTCGCCCGAACCGCCGCGCTTCGAGCGGCAGGTGATCGCGAGAGAACCAAGAACTTTTCAAGACAACGGTTTGCTGTAAAGTGAACCGACCGAGGGCGCGAGGCCGAGCACGGCAATACGTCGGTCGATGGATCCGATGCGACCTACACGACGCCGATCCAATGGAGCTTCGCGCGGGCCTACGCTCTGGAAATGCGGAGCAGAGACGATGGTTAAACCGGTAGCAAGTCTCCTCAAGCTGGACGGCGCCTCTACGCTACCGAGATACAAGCGGTCCGTTGCTTCCCTCGCGGCGGCGTTCACCTGTGCATGCGTGCTTACCAGCTGCGCGAAAACAATCCATCTGGAGATTCACAATCAGCTGCGGGGCCCGGTCGAAGTGGTGAAGGTGACCTGGAGAGGTCAGCGGGTTTTGGGGACGGTCCCAGCAGGCGGAACTACACGCTTTCGCTCCGCGTTCGCGAGCGGCAACAAGCCGTATCACGTAGTCTTCCGACATGCGCGTGGCAAGACGGTCGGAGAAGAGTACCGCACGTCTGCCGAAGTGCACGACCGCCTGACGAGCGATAACACCTGGATCATCAATCTTCGCTAATCAGCCGCGTCGTACTCGGTTCTGAACGACACCGTCGGCCCCATCCACGCTGTGCTGGAGTCCGTGAGCTCCGGGGCCCGCAAGTTCGCGCCGGTCGAACTCGGCAGACGCGGTGACCCGCAGTACCCCTGATTTGGGTGGCTGAAAGCGTCCGGAAGCTGGCCGACGACGCTGGCCTGGGACTACAACCAGAAGCTGACCGGGATCACCTACCCGAACAGCACCACCAACAGCTTCGTCACCAACGATCTCGGCAAGCGGGTTAGCAAGACCGACAGCGGCGGGACCACCACGTACCTCTTCGACGGCGACGGCGTGGTGGCGGACAGCCGCGCCGACTACACCCGGGGCGGCGTGACCGGCCTGATCAGCGAGCGGGAGGGCAGCACCACCCGGACCCACCACGGCGATCAACTCGGCAGCACGCGGGGACTGACGGACGGCACGCAGAGCGTCACCCACAGCCGGGAGTACGACGCCTTCGGGATGACGGTCGGTGGCACCGGGCTTCCCACTCCGTTCGGGTTCGTGGGCGGGCAGGGGTACCAGAAGGATCCGGACAGCGGCTTGATGCTGCTGGGAGCCAGGTACTACGACCCGAGCGTGGGGAGGTTCATCAGTCGAGATCCGATGGGGTGCGGCGGCGGCGATCCCAATCTGTACCGATACTGCGCCAACAATCCGGTTGCGGCGACGGATCCCAGTGGCGAGGCTGCAATTGTCATCGCAGCGCTCGTCGTCCTGGCGGTCGTCTTCGTCGTTACGAGTAGTGGACAAATCGATGAGAGCGAAGGTTGGTCGAAATTCGGTGAGTCGGTCTGGAACGGGCTGAACAATGCGATAGGCGCAGTCGCTAGTATCGGAGGAAGTGGATACTATGATGAGCAGCGAGACGTGTTCATCGTAGAAGGAGGCTGGGGGTCGTACGTCAACAGCGATGTGATGGGCTACGGTGGGATCACCCTCGGTGACGTTATCATCGTGCCCGACCTCAGAAAGCTCAATGATGTGATCGATCATGAAATGATCCATGTGGAACAGAGCAGGGTGCTTGGCCCACTTTATCTTCCTGCTTACGTTGGCGGTGCAATCGAGGGATGGCGAAACGGCGAGGCACATGACGCCAATCCGATGGAGATTGATGCCGACATTCGCTCGGGGAATTCGGAGAATAATCGATGGCTAAACCCGTAGCCCCCTCGGGGCAGGCTCGACAGAAATGCCTCTCCTGCCCCGTTGACACTCTGCGTCGGATCTCAGGTGCTGTCACACGCGCGCTCAGTGCGTTAGCTCTCGCCGTAGCTCTCGCTGGATGTCAGAAGTGCATTCACTTGCAAGTTCATAACCACCTGAAAACACCCGTTGAGGTGGTAACTGCAACACCCAAAAGAAGTGTCGTGGAGGGCATCGTCCTCCCGGGCGGGTCAGTTCGCTTCAAGTGCGCATTCCTGGGTGGACCGGGTCCGTATCACGTAGTCCTACGGGATCCTGGCGGAAAGAAAATACGCGAAGAGCGGCGTACGCCCGCGGAGCTTCACGACCACCTGACTCGAGATAACACGTGGATAATTGATCTCAGGTAATTGATTCCATTTAGGCTGCGCCACAGGCTCGGGTATCAACCGGCAGAAAGTGTCGAGCCATGGCCATGGACGCGTGCCGGATGGAGCGCCAAGAAATCGCTCATTCGCGGTTTCCGAATCAGGTTTCCCTAGCGTCTCCGGTGTAATCCTTAGGAGAAACTGAAGCCGCCCGCGCCAGTTCAGGGCGGAGAGGATCCGGACGAAAGGCGTCACGGAGAGCTGCACCTACGGAGACAACAACCAGTTCCTGACGGCGGGGAGCAAGAGCTACGGGTACGACAACGCCGGCAACCTGACGAGCGTCACCCAGAACAGCCAGACCACCACGCTTGCCTGGGACTACAACCAGAAGCCCACCGGGATCACCTATCCGAACAGCACGACCAACAGCTTCGTCACCAATGATCTAGGGAAGCGGGTCAGCAAGACCGACAGCGCTGGCAACACGACCTACCTCTTCGATGGCCACGATGTGGTGGCGGACAGCCGCGCGGACTACACCCGGGGCGGTGTCACCGGCCTGATCAGCGAGCGAGAAGGCACCACCACTCGCACCTACCATGGCGACCAGCTCGGCAGCACGCGGGGTCTCACGAGCAGCAGCCAGAGCGTCACGCATAGCCGGGATTACGACGCCTTCGGGATGACGGTCGGCGGTACCGGGCTACCCACCCCGTTCGGGTTCGTCGGCGGGCAGGGGTACCAAAAGGACCCGGACAGCGGCCTGATGCTGCTGGGGGCGAGGTACTACGACCCGAGCGTGGGGAGGTTCATCAGCCGGGACCCGATCGGGTACGCGGGCGGGCTGAACCTTTATGGTTACTGTGGGAACAATCCGGTAGGCGCCTCTGATCCGTCCGGCCTGATATCGCCCGAGGGGATCCTCGGCGGTCTCTTGGGAGGAGGGGTCGCGGCTATCGCGTTCGCAGGATCACCGTTCCTGATCCCCGCCGTTGTTGTTGGTGCGGCCGTAATGACCGGGTGGGCAGTCTACAACGCATCCGGCGGTGACACTAACCGCGCCATGGGGAAGCAGCCGAAGCCGGCATGATCGCCCACAGCGTCGCCACGACCGCGCAAAGTGTCGGCGATGGTCTGCGTGGGATAGATGTGTATCGAGTCTGGGGCAACAAGTCACACCCCTATGGACGCTCATGGACACGAGTGAATCCATCGGACGTCAAGAATTACCGCGATAGTGCCGGCCTACCAGACGTCAACAGCGGCGAGTACATCAGTCACGGTCGCATCATAGATCCGTCCGGCATCGAGATCACAGGTGCCAGTCCGCTCGACGGGAACGCCGGTGGGCTCGACGAGCTCATTGTCCCTAACTCCGTGAAGCAGATTGAACTCATCGGAGTTCACATGCCCGACAATGCATTATGAGCGAAGCTAGCGCGCGCGTTCCGGATTTCATCCTAGCGTCAACGGAGCAGTTTGATTTTCGGTTTCCAACCAAGTGCTTTCGACTTTTTCGAGTTGGTGGTCAAACACGTGACGACTATCTCATCGTCGAACTTGATCCGCCAGTGGCCTATACCCACGACTCTGAATCGCGAATTCTTCGGAGAGTGCTAATCGCTTCACGACACCTACACCGAGGGCTCTTTCCAGTGACGCACTGGCCGACCGCTGTATACGTCTGCGAGTTGCTAACCAACCCGCTTCCAGGCGCAAGGTTACTTCCAACGGAGTATTCGCTGATCGCCTGGGCGGAGATCTATCCGTCTGTGGAGTCGGCAATCGAGTCTATGCGCCGGACATATGGCGATAACTGGCAGGATCCTGAGTGATCGGCGCCGCCGGATCGTAGAATGCGGGTAAATCGTGCCTGGGTCTATGGAGCCGTCAGTCTATAGCTCAATCCCGCTTGGTTGCTGGTTGAGGGCGAGCGAGTGTGATTCTATGGGGGTATGACCCCCGAGAAGCTCACTTCCGCTTACCAAGCCATCTCTCCCCCTTTCTAAACGAACGCTTCAAGCGGTTGTTGGCCGTCATGCTGGCCCGCTCCTACGGCCTCGGCGGCGTCACCTTATTCCACGCGGGCCGCGGGCGTAGCTCGCTCCACCATCGAGCGCGGCTTGACGGAACTGGAGCAGTGGGAGTGGGGAGAAGCACTCGCGGGGGACCGGGTCCGCCGGCCGGGGGGAGGACGCAAGCGCGTCACCGACACCGTTCCCGAGCTCGACGCGGCACTGTCCGCGCTGGTCGACCCCGTGACCCGCGGTGACCCGGAGAGCCCCCTGGTCTGGGTAGCCAAGAGTACCCGGGCGCTGGCGGCCGCGCTTCGGGAGCAGGGCTATCAGCTCAGCCACGAAACGGTTCGTCAATGGCTCCTCCAGCACGGCTTTACCCTACAGTCTACGCGCAAGACCACGGAAGGCAAGCAGCACCCGGACCGCAACGCGCAGTTCGAGTATTGGCCCAGCAGGTCCGGAAGTTCCCGCAGACCTTTCACCCGGAGTGGAACTACGTGATCGTGCCCCGGTCAGAGCTGCCCGACTGGACAGACAGCCCTGAAGCACTTGTTACTTGACGGGTCCTTAGCAATTCGGTTCTCCCATGAGTCGGCGATCGCCAGCTCTACTTCGGTTCTCGCTGTCGCCCACTTCTGGCGCGACCGTCGCTCGACTACCGACGAGCTTCCAGACGATGGCGCGGTAGGGATCGTAGTGGCGGAGAAGGCCGGCAGCGTCGCTTCGGCACGGGTCACCCGCGCGCAGAAGCGATAGCTCGGCAGGTGCACCAGATCCTGCGCGTCGAAGCACAGCGCCAACTCCTTCGCGAGCCGGGCAGTATCTGGCGCCCCCACCCGGAAGACCGCGTCCGAGATCCCCGGCGGCACCTGGTCCAGGTACTGGTGCGAGAGGGTGAGGGAGAGCCGGTACTTTCGGGCTTCCGAGAGGATCGAGACGAAGGCGTCGTTGCCCAAGTGCTGAAACTCGTCCACGCCGGGGAAGAAGTCCCGCCGCGCCTCCTCCGGCACGTCCGCGCGACTCATCGCGGCGAGCTGAAAGCCGGCGACGAGCAGACCTCCGAGCGAGCGCACCGGACCTCTCCAGCATTGGAGTGCAGCGGTAGAGGGGTGGCGGCAGCATCTTCTGCTGGCGGGCGTAGGGACAGCAAAACGGCCGCGGGAGAGCTGGTCTCCCACGGCCGTGTTCCTTTGCCGAGCGCGGGTGGTGCTACGCCGCGGCGGGGGCGACCTCCGGGTGCGCCTGCTCGTAGGAGCCGATCGCGCCGGCGTGCTGCAGGGTGAGGCCGATTTCGTCGAGGCCCTGGAGCAGCATCTCCCGGGAGCCGTCCGGGACGGCGAAGCTCTCGGTGACGTCGCCGCCCGGAAGGTGGGCGGTGACGGTGCGGGTTTCCAGGTCGATCGTGATCTCGCCGGTCCCGGCCTGGAACAGCCGCTCGGCAAATTCCGGGGTCACTTCCACCGGCAGCAGCCCGTTCTTGTAGCTGTTGTTCCGGAAGATGTCCGCGAAGCCGGGGGTCGCGCCGACCCGCGGCGCCACCACGGCGCGGAAGCCGGCCTGGGAGATCGCCCAGACCGCGTGCTCCCGGCTGGAGCCGCAGCCGAAGTTCTGGCGCGCCACCAGCACGGAGGCGCCTTCCGCCTCGGGGCGGTTGGTGGTGAACTCCGGCACGGGGACGCCGTCCTTCTGCTTCAGGTCCATGAAGAGCAGCTCGCCGTAGCCGACTCGCTCGATCTTCTTCAGGTAGCGGGCAGGAATGATCGCGTCGGTATCAGTGTTGGCGCGGTCCAGGGTGATGAATTTGCCGCGGTGCTTAACGAATGGCTCCATCGCTCTTCTCCTCCTGATCAGCCCAGCGGCTCGAGCTCGCGGACGTCGACGAAGTGTCCCGCCACCGCGGCGGCGGCGGCCATCTCCGGGCTCACCAGGTGGGTGCGGCCCCCGATGCCCTGCCGGCCCTCGAAGTTGCGGTTGCTGGTGCTGGCGCTGCGCTGCTGCGGCTTCAGCTGGTCCGGGTTCATCCCCAGGCACATGCTGCAGCCCGCCTGCCGCCACTCCGCGCCCGCCTCGGTGAAGATCCGGTCCAGCCCCTCGCGCTCGGCTTCGGCGCGGACCTGCTGGGAGCCGGGGACCACCAGCACCTGCACGCCCGGCGCCACGCGGCGGCCCTTCAAGATCTGGGCGGCGGCGCGAAGGTCGTCGATGCGGCTGTTGGTGCAGGAGCCGATGAAGACGACGTCGACCCCGATCTCCTGGATCGGCTGGCCCGCTTCCAGGCCCATGTAGCGGAGCGCGCGCTCCACGTCGCTCGGGTTGACGAACGGCACTTCCTCCGGCTGCGGGACCCGCGCGGTGACGTCAGTGGTCATCGAGGGGCTGGTGCCCCAGGTCACCTGCGGCACCAGCTCGCCGGCATCCAGGGTGTAGGTGGTGTCGAAGACGGCATCGGCGTCGGTCGCCAGCGTGCGCCAGTACTCGATCGCCCGCTCCAGCTCGGCCCCGCGCGGCGCAAACGGGCGGTCGCCCTCAGCCACGTAGGCGAAAGTGGTCTCGTCCGGCGCGATCAGCCCGGCGCGGGCGCCCGCCTCGATCGACATGTTGCAGATCGTCATCCGGCCGGCCATGTTCAGCCGCCGGATCAGCTCGCCGCGGAACTCGATCACGTGTCCGGTGGCGCCGCCCGTGCCGATGTCGCGGATCACGCGGAGGATGACGTCCTTCGCGGTTACGCCGAGCGGCAGCTCCCCGTTCACCTCGATCGAATAGGTCTTCGACTTCACCGAGCGGAGCGTCTGCGTCGCCATGACGTGCTCCACTTCGCTGGTGCCGATCCCGAACGCCAGGCTGCCGAAGGCGCCGTGGGTGGAGGTGTGGCTGTCGCCGCAGACGATCGTCTGTCCGGGGAGCGTGATCCCCAGCTCCGGCCCGATGACGTGGACGATCCCCTGCTTGTCGCTCTCCATGCCGAAGTAGCGGACGCCGAACTCCTCGCAGTTGCGCTTCAGCGTGGTGATCTGCGTGCGGGAGAGGATGTCCTGGACGTTCAGGCGGTCGCCGTCGGTCGGGACGTTGTGGTCCGCCGTGGCGAAGGTGAGGTCGGGCCGGCGGAGCTTCCGCCCGGAGAGCCGCAGGCCGTCGAACGCCTGCGGGCTGGTCACCTCGTGGACCAGGTGGCGGTCCACGTAGAGGAGCGTCTCACCGGAGGGGAGCTCCGTCACGGTGTGCGCGTCCCAGATCTTCTCGTAAAGTGTTTTTCCCATCGGCTCTCTCCGTGGAGACGTTCCGGCAGACCGGGCGCGCTTGCCCTCCCCCGGACTCAGGACTCCCACCCCACTGTAGCGGAAGAGGTATGATAATTCCAGAGGCGGATTTGCTATCTATTTGATAGCTGAGGATTATCGATGGAGCTCTTCCAACTCCGGTACTTCGTCGCCGCCGCGCGCCGGCTCCACTTCCGCCGGGCGGCGGAGGAGCTTTACGTCTCGCAGCCGAGCCTGTCGCAGCAGATCGCGCGGCTGGAAGGGGAGCTGGGGACGCCGCTCTTCCACCGGCGGGGGCGCGGAGTCGTCTTGAGCGACGCGGGCGAGGCGCTCTTGCCGCTGGCGGAGCGGCTGCTGGAGGGAGAGGCGGAGGCGCGGCGGATCGTGCAGCAGGTGGCGGGTCTGGAGCGCGGGCGGCTCTCCCTCTGCGCGCTGCCGGCGCTCGATCAGCACCTGCTGCCGGGCTGGCTCGCCGCCTTCCGCCGGGAGCACCCGGAGGTGGAGATCCGGGTCCGGGAGCTGCGTCCCGCCCGGGCGGTGGCGGAGGCGGTGCGGGAGGGGCACGCCGACCTCGGCTTCGTCCACTTCCCCTGCGACACCGAAGGGCTCTCGTCGCGGCCGCTGCTCCAGGACCCGCTGGTACTGGTAGTGCCGCGGGCGCATCCGCTCGCCAGCCGGGAGGCAGTCCCGCTGATCGAGGCGGCGGGCGAAGACTGGGTCTGGGTCCACGAGGCCCAGGAGCCGGAGCACCCGCTCTACGCCGCGTGCCTGCGGGCCGGCTTTACCCCGCGCGTGGTCTGCGAGAGCGGCAGCGCCCAGGGAGTGCTGGCCCTGGTGGAAGCGGAGCTCGGAATCGCGCTGCTGCCCCGGCTCGCGGTCGAGGCTCGAGCGGGCGTGTGCGTCGTACCGCTGCAGGACGACGGCGCGGCGCGCACCTTGGCGGTGATCTGGGACCCGGAGCGGCTCAGCCACGCCGCGGCCGCGTTCCTGCGCCGCTGCCGGCCCGGGGAGGTGATTAACGGCTCACTGCCGGGTCCAGGGCAGGGAGCGGCGCGGAGGTCTTGATCCCGCGCTTCACCCCGTCCCAACGGTAGAGGTGCTGGCGCTCAAGGGGCGGCTCGCCGGGCACGAAGGTCAGCTCCCAGGCGGAGGCATCCCGCCGCGTGCTTAGCGGCCCGATGAAGTTGCCCAGGCTGTAGTGGATCAGGCCGCTCCCATAGCGCTCTACCGGCCCGAGGCAGTGCGTGTGATGGCCGATCACCACCTCCGCGCCCCAATCGATGAGGCGGCGTCCCAGCCGCTGCTGCTTCTCCGTCGCGCCGGGGTAGAGCTCCTTTCCCCAGTGGACGGAGACGAGCACGTGGTCCGCCTGCTCCCGCGCTTCCCGGATCGCGGCCGGCATGCGGGATTCGAACTCGGCGCCGCGCGCGGGAGCGACTCCCGGGCTGCGCGCGGTCGCCCAGCTTCCGAGCGGAAGCACGTCCGAGATCGCGAAGAGCGCGAAGGTCTGGCCGTTCCGCTCGAAGTAGACCGGCGCGAAGGCGGAATCCAGCTCCTCCCCGGCGCCGACGGGTGTAACCCCCGCACCGGTCAGTGCCGCCAGCGTATCCCGCAGCGCCTCCGGACCGTAATCCATCGTGTGGTTGTTAGCGAGGGAGACGTAGTCGAAGCCGGCCCGGCTCAGCCCGGCCGCCGCGATCGGAGGGGTGCGAAAGAGAAAGTTGGTCCGGTTCTTCAGGCTCTCCGCGCTCTTTCCCGGCGTCGGGGAGCCGCCGTCCGACAGTGGGGTCTCCAGGTTCCCGAAGGTGACGTCCGCGCCGGTGAGGAGACGCCGATACTTCCGAAACGGGTAGTCCGGGCCGTGCCGGAGGATCTGGGACTTGACCGACGTGCCGAGCATCAGGTCGCCCACCGCGAGCAGCCGGACCGGGCGCGGACTCTCCACTGGCTCGGCGGACCCGGTGACCGGTAAGAGCGGGCGCAGCCGGTCGCCACCCACCAGCACCACCGCCGCCACCGCGCAGAATGTTCCCAGGAGCCGAAGCCTTGCCATGCTCTCTATATTCGGCCGGGCGGCGGCGGAGCCTCCGGAGGCGGCGTTCTTAAAAGGCGCTGATCTCCGGCTGCGTGGACCTAGACGCTGAGATTCTCTTGCAGCCTCGGCTGTAGTGCCTTATATCTAAAGCGGCACGGCGGAATTCCTGGAGGGAGTGGGGAACTGCTTCCTCGGGACCGGCGTCCTAAGTATCGGCGTGGGCGCCGCTGTATGGCCCCCGCACGAGCTGACCGACAACGAGGTGATTGATGCACCAGCAACGAGGCAGACTCCTGCTGGTGGACGGAAATGCGGCGCGCGCGCAGCATCTGGCATCCCGTCTCTCCAGTTTCGGCTTCGACATCGAGGTTGTGGACAACGGAGCGGTGGGGCTGCTGAAGGCTCACGACGTCCATCCGGACGTGGTGGTCGCGGCAGCGCAGACGCCTGTGCTCAACGGCTTCTTGCTGTTGCAGGCTCTGCGCGAGGATGCGCGAACGAGTAAGATCCCGGTGATCCTGGTAACCGAAGGAAGCTCTCAAAAGGAGCTGACGCGGGGCTGGGAAGCCGGGGCCGATCTCTGCGTGCCGATGAACCTGGGAGAAGCGGACGTAGTATCGATGCTGCGTCGGGCGCTGCAGAGCGTTCGGCCGGCAGCGGCTTCTCCCGCTCTGGCGCTGGCTTCATAATCTATAAACTCCGGCCATTATCGGAACTTCATCTCAGCGCCATCCACCAGCACGCTACGGACCCGCAGCGTCTCTCTGAAGAGGGGAGACAGCGGGTCCGTAGTCTCGTCTGGCACTCCCTGCAGCACCTGAATGTCGGCTGCCTTTCCCGGCTCCAGCGAGCCGGTCACCGCTCCGAGGCCGAGCCCCTCCGCGGCGCCCAGCGTGGCGGCGTGGAGCCAGGTCTCGCGCGGCAGCTCCGGGTGCGCCTCCGCCGCCAGCCGCACCTCGCGCAGCATCGTGAGCCCGGCGTTGCTGGCGAGGCTGTCGGTCCCCAGCGCCAGCGGCACTCCCGCGCGCACCAGCCGGCCCGCGGGGTGGTCCCGGTGCCCGAAGAACTGGAAGCTGCCCGGGCACCAGGTCGGGCGCAGGCCGCCGCCCCGCAGCAGTGACAGGTCTTCGTCCGTCAGGTAGTTGCAGTGGACCGCGAGGCCGCGGGCCTCCAGCACCCCGAGATCGGCCAGGTAGCGGACCGGCGAGACGCCGGGCGGGGTCCAGTCCGGGTCCCAGGCATTCCGCTCCTCCAGCAGCTCCCGGAGCTGGCCGGCGCCGGAGCGGAGGAGCTCCAGCTCCGCGCGGGTCTCGGAAAGGTGGACCGAGAGCGGCACCCGCCGTTCACGGGCGAGCGCGGCGAGGCCCTGCATCAGCGGGGCGGAGGCGGTGTAGGGGGCGTGGGGCGCCAGGCCGAGGGTAACGCGGCCGGTGCCGGCGGCGCGAATCGCCTCCTCGCCCTGGTCCAGCCACTCGCCGGCCTGCCGGAGCAGCCCCTCGGCGCGCGCGGCGGGGAAGCCGATCGCCTCGTGGAAGACGATGGAGCGCATCGGGTGGGCGAGGAACGGCTCCAGCTCCGGCAGCATGTCGACGTGCGCTACCGTGGTGGTGCCGGAGTGCGCCAGGAGGTCCATGCCCGCGACGAGCGACTGCCGCACCAGCGCCGGCGGCAGGCTCTCCCGGAATCGGATCACCCGCCGCACCCAGTCCGCAAAGCGGTCGGCAGTCCCCGGGATCAATCCCAGCGCGCCGGTGAGGTTCAGGTGGCAGTGGGCGTTGACCCAGCCGGGCAGGATTAGCGAGCGGGGGAACGTGCGTAGGCGCGCCTTCAGGAATCGCGAGGGCAGCTCCCGCCGCGGACCGACCCAGGCGATCCGGGTCCCCTCCACGGCGACCACGCCGTCGCGGACCGGCGCGGCGGTGATCGGGAGCACCCACTCGGCGGCGAAGAGCACCGGCTCAGCCATCGGCACGTACCATGCGGAAGACGGTGACCTCCGGCGGGCAGTTGAACCGCAGCGAGTAGTGGCTCGCCAGCCCGCGGGAAGTGTAGAGGCGGGTCCGACCTCGCTCCGACCACCCCGCGGCATGGCGGCGGCCGACGCGGGTGTGCGTGATCGGCGGACCGTAGAACGGTACCACCACCTGCCCGCCGTGAGTGTGTCCGCAGAGCGCGAGCCGCACGCCGCAGTGAGAGAGCTCCGGGAGGAGATCGGGCGAATGGGTCAGGAACAGGTGCGGATCCGGGCAGTCCCGCAGGGCGGCCGGGAGATCGGCCGTGTCGACTTTGGTGCTCCGCGGGTCCGTCCCCGCCACCCGCAGCCCGCCCGGCAGCTCGACGCCGCGGTTCCGGAGCAGGCCGATCCCCGCCGACTCGAGCGCCTCCACCACTCCCGGGATCACCCGCCGCGTTCCCGGGACGTAATCGTGATCGCCCAGCACCGCCAGCACCCCGTACCGGGCCCGCAGCCGCTCCACGTAGCGGATCATCGGGGGAACCTCCCGCGGAAAGCGCATCACGAAGTCCCCGGTGATGGCGATCAGGTCCGGCTCCAGGCCGTTCACCCGCCGTACCATCCAGCTCAGGAGCTGGTCGCTGCGCGGATCGCCGTAGTGCAGGTCGGAAAGGTGCACCAGCCGCGCGCCGGTCCAGGCGTCGGGCAGACCGGGCACCGGGAGGTCGAGCTCCTCGACCACCACGCGCTGGGGCTCGATCCAGAACGCGTCCAGGGCGAGCGCTGAGACAACTGCCGCCGCGGCCCCCGCAAGGAGCGGCAGCAGCCGGGGCGGTTTAGAGCGGTTTTCCTGATCACTCATTCGGTAATGGTTGGGCGCGGCGCCCGGGGTCTATTGTGCCCCGCTCCCGGGGGAGGCGGCAACTCCCGGTACGCCCGATTCTCACACCGGCCAGCAGAGGTGGAATAGCAAACATCTGTGCGTCAGGAGTCTTGCTCGAAGGGGGTGATTCGGGATATAATTCTATGTTCCCGGTCCTGCGTCCGAACGTGGTTTCGGCCCACTTTTGCCGGGGAGCGCGACCGGCGCGAGCGCGCCCATTCTCCCGATTGAAAGCCCTCGTCGCACGGCTCGAATCGGCGCTCGCGGCACGCACCGGTGAATTGAGATAGGAGACGGATTTGGCGAGTGAAGAAGAACGAATACTGCCGGTAAATATCGACGACGAGATGAAGCAGTCTTACCTGCTTTACTCGATGTCGGTGATCGTGGCGCGGGCGCTGCCGGACGTGCGGGACGGGCTCAAGCCGGTGCAGCGGCGGATCCTCTACGCGATGCGGGAGCTGGGCCTCTCGCCGACCTCCCGATTCCAGAAGTGCGCCGCGGTGGTGGGCGAGACGATGAAGCGGTTCCACCCTCACGGGGACGCCGCGCTCTACATGACGCTGGTGCGGATGGCGCAGGACTTCGTGATGCGCGCCCCGCTGATCCTGCCGCAGGGCAACTTCGGCAACGTGGACGGCGACCCGCCCGCGGCGATGCGCTACACGGAAGCCAAGCTGACGCCGCTTTCCATGGAGATGCTGGCGGACATCGAGAAAGAGACGGTCGACTGGGTCCCCAACTATACCCAGGACGAGAGCGAGCCGACCGTCCTCCCGGCCCGCTACCCCAACCTGCTGGCGAACGGCGCCTCCGGCATCGCGGTCGGCATGGCGACCAACATCCCGCCGCACAACCTCGGCGAGCTGTGCGACGCCGCGATCATGCTGGTGGAGAACCCGGAAGCGACCACCGAAGAGCTGATGACGGTGATCCCGGGGCCCGACTTTCCGACCGCCGGCCTGATCCTCGGTAAGAAGGGGATCCGCTCCGCGTTCGAGACCGGGCGCGGCAGCGTGGTGATGCAGGCGAAGACGCACATCGAGCCGATGGACGGCGGCAAGAACGCCATCGTCATCACCGAGCTCCCGTACCAGGTGAACAAGGCGCGGCTCATCGAGCAGATGGCCGAGCTGGTGAAGCAGAAGAAGATCGACGGCATCGTCGATATCCGCGACTACACCAACCGCGAGGGAATGCGGGTGGTGGTCGACCTGCGGCGGGACGCGCACCCGCAGAAGGTGCTCAACTACCTGCTGAAGCACACGCCGCTCCGCAGCACCTTCGGCGTGCTCACGCTCGCGCTGGTGGACGGCCAGCCCCGGATCCTCTCGCTGCGGCAGATCCTGGGGCACTACCTGGAGCACCGCGGGAACGTGATCCGGCGGCGCACCCGCTTCGAGCTGGCGAAGGCCGAAGCGCGGATGCACATCGTCGAAGGTCTGCGCCGCGCGCTCGACGTGATCGACGAGATCATCCAGCTCATCCGCGCCAGCTCGAGCCCTTCGGCGGCGCGCGACGGCCTGATGGAGCGCTTCGGCTTCAGCCAGGTGCAGGCGCAGTACATCCTCGACATGCAGCTCCGCGCCCTCACCGGCCTGGAGCGCGAGAAGCTGGAAGCGGAGTACCGCGACCTGCTGCAGCTCATCGAGATGCTGCGCGGCATTCTGAACGACCCGCAGAAGGTGCTCAACCTGATCGTGGAGGACCTGCGGGACATCAAGAAGCGCCACGCCGACCCGCGCCGCACCCGCATCGTGCCGGTGGAAGCGGACGAGATCGGCGAAGAGGACATGATCCCGGAGGAGGAGACGATCGTCTCCATCACCCGCCAGGGCTACATCAAGCGCGTGAGCGCGGAGACCTACCGGGTGCAGAAGCGAGGCGGACGCGGCGTCATCGGCGTCACCTCCCGCGAGGCGGACGAGATCGCGCACCTCTTCGTGGCGACGACGCACCACCACATCCTGTTCTTCACGGACCGGGGCCGCGTCTACAAGCTCAAGGCGTACGAGGTGCCGCAGACGAGCCGGACCGCCATGGGCACGGCGATCATCAACCTGATCGGCATCGAGCCGGGCGACCGGATCACCGCGACGGTCCCGATCACCTCCCTGGAAGAGGGCGGGTACCTGGTGATGGGCACGCAGAACGGAGAGGTCAAGCGCACCGCGCTGGAAGACTTCAAGAACCTGCGCGCGAACGGCCTCAACGCCTTCGACCTGGAGCCGGACGACAGCCTCTGCTGGGTGCATCTCACCACCGGGACCGATGAGGTGATGATGATCACCTCGCAGGGCCAGTCGATCCGCTTCTCCGAGGAGAACCTGCGCATCGCGAGCCGCAACTCCGGCGGCGTGCGCGGCATGACGCTGGAGAAGGGCGACCACATCATCGGGATGGAGGTCGTCCGTCCCGGCGACGACATCCTGGTGATCGGCCGCAACGGCTACGGCAAGCGGACTCCGCTGACGGAGTACCCGCTCCAGAACCGCGGCGGCAAGGGCGTCATCACGATGCGCGTGACGGACAAGACCGGCCCGGTGGCCGACTTCAAGATCGTGCGCCCCGGTGACCGGCTCCTGGTCAGCACCTCCGGCGGCATCGTCATCCGCGTGCCGATCGATGAGATCCGGCAGATCGGTCGCTCTACGGAGGGCGTGCGAATCATCAAGCTGGAAGAAGGCGACGGCGTCCGCGCCATCGAGCGCGTAGCGAAGCAGCAGGACAAGCCGAAGCGGGTCTCCGCCAAGGGCGCCGCTCTGGCCGGCGACGAGGAGCCGGCGACCGCCGCGGAGGAAGACACGGACGACGCCGAGGATGCGGACGATGAGGAGCTTCTCGAAGAAGACGAGGAGTAACGCCTCGCCGCGGAGCTGAGGAACGGAAGGGGTGCCGGGAAACCGGCACCCCTTCCTGTCTTTCTGGATGAAGGTGCCGGCTGCGTCTGGCTTGTCGCGCGGAGGTTCACCCCGCAGGAAGGGCCGCGCAAGGATACTGTTGGCGAAATCAGCGGGGCAGGAAAATCATCGGTGGCCGACCCCTTCGGCGAGATTCCCCTGGCGGGGAAGCGGTGGCAAGCCACCGCACTCCACAGACTGCACCGACGCAGTCTCCCTTTCGACGAGAGGGAATCTCTTCCGGGCTAGCCTGTGGAGTGCGAATGCTTGCTTTCGCGCCCCGCGCCAGCGGGGCACCGGAGAAGCTTCCCGATTTCGCCAACAGTATCCTTGCGCGGCCCGTCTCTCGCTGCGAAGTCGATCCCGTGACGTGCTGGAGCTCCGGAGCGCTTCGTGCGGACCCAGAGCCGGCGGATCACCGCTCCACCTCCCGAAGCGCCCGCGATCATCCCTGGCTCAGTTGTCCCAGCGGTATCCCTTCAGGAACGGGAAGCGCTCGCACTGCTCTTCCACCTCGCGGATCAGCTCCGGCGGCCAGGTCACCTTCTCGCGCGTGCGGCGCGGTTTCTCGAAGACCATGGAGGCACAGTCGCGGAGGTAGTCTTCGGGAGCGTCGAGGCCGACGAACTGGCAGAGCTCGGCGAGCTGCCGCTTCGGGTCGGCGATCAGCTCTTCCAGGCGCATCGAGTGCGCTTCGCCCTCCGGGATGCCGGCCAGCAGCTCGGCGTTCCACTCGCACTTGCGAAAGTACTTCCGGACCGATTTCTCCAAAGTCCGGCTCTCCGGGCGCTTGGAGTACATCGTCGAGACGTTATCGAACGGGTTGCGCGCCACGTGGACGAAGCGGATGGGGACTCCGACCGTTTTTCGAAGCTGATCCAGCAGATGCGGATGCTGCTGCAGGTGAGCCGTGGTGCCGGAGCCCTTCTTGTCGCCGATCACCCGCAGCCGCTCGACTCGTCCCTGCCACTGGTTCGGCACCCGGTAGTCGTACCGGCTCCAGTTGCGACCGATCCGCTCGAACCAGCGGTCCCGCTCCATCATCAGCGCGTACAGTCCGTCCCGGTGGTAGCCGCGGAGCACGTACTGCATCAGGTCCAGCTCATGCGCGATGACCGCGTGCCGGTGGGCGTTGAGCAGGGAGCCGACCAGGCTGTGGCCGCTGCGGGGATAACCGATGAAGAGGCAGACCTGTTCCACTTGCGGGAAGAGCTGGCGGTGGCGGAGCGTGCCCAGGAGCGAAGTCGCCCGAGTGGCGGGGGGTTCCAGGAGATCGAGCAGTTTCATGCGAGGGTGCGGGGAAGGCGAGTCGAGGGCCGATCCGGGTACGCGCTCTGCCGGCGCGGGAGGGCGCCCGGCCCCAGGCATTGTCGTCAGTTCGCGCCGGCGGCAGCACCCCGCGCCGGGGTGGCGATTCGAGGCGCCAGGAGACTGTCTCTCAGTTGCGGAAGCGATATCCGGCCAGGAACGGGAGGCGGTAACACTTCGCCGCGGCTGCCCGAGGAAGCTCGGGGTTTCCCGAGCGCCGGGAGGGGGAAGAGGGGCGAGGGTGGCCTACTGCGCAGCGTGTCGCCAGCTTGCTTCCCAAAGCGCCGGTACCTACCGCGACCTCAGTCACGACCCTCCTTCGGGCAGGGAGTTCGCACCCTGCTGAAGCAGTAGCAAACGAGTCATCCGCTCTACCTCGCATTCGGATTGCAGCATGTCGCTCTACTCGCAGCTCTTTGCCGTCGACCGGCCGCTGATCGGCATGGTCCACCTCCTCCCGCTCCCCGGCGCGCCGCGCTGGGCCGGCTCCATGGACCGCGTGATCGAGCGGGCTCTCGCCGACGCCGCCGCGCTGGAGGCGGCCGGGTTCGACGGCGTGCTGGTGGAGAACTACAACGACGTGCCGTTCTACCCGGATCGCGTGCCGCCGGAGACGCTGGCGGCAGTCTCGGTCTGCGTGCGCGAGGTGGTGCGGTCGGTTGGCCTGCCGGTGGGCGTGAACCTGCTCCGCAATGACGGAGAAGGCGCCGTGGCGGTAGCCGCCGCGGCGGGCGCTCGCTTCGTGCGGATCAACGTCCACACCGGCGTCATGGCGGCGGACCAGGGGCTGCTGACCGGCCGCGCCCACGAGACGCTCCGGCTCCGCGCCCGGCTGGGCGCTGACGTGGCGATCTTTGCGGACCTCTGGGTCAAGCATGCGGTGCCGCTGGGCGGGGGCACGCCGGAGCAGGCGGCGGAAGACCTGTACCGGCGAGGCCTGGCGGACGCGCTCATCGTGACCGGCACCGGCACCGGCAAGCAGACCGACCTCTCGCGGGTCGACCTGGCGCGCCGGGCGGTGCCGGACGCCCCGGTCCTGGTAGGCAGCGGGGTGCGACCGGAGACGGTGGCGGAGGTGCTGGCGGTGGCGAACGGCGCCATCGTAGGGACCGCGCTCTCACACCAGGGCGCGGCCGGCTCCGGGATCGATCCGGAGCGGGCCCGCGCGTTCGCGGCAGCCATTCGCGCCCAGGGGTGAAGCCGCGGCGTTTCCGCCGCCGCGCGGACCCTGCGCTATCGCCCCCCGGGCCTGACCAAGAGTTGTTCGCTGCAGCGGAGGATTATCAATCCGGATGCGGCAATATCCCGTAAACCCGCCGTGCTCTCCCCCAGCCGCCCCCCGCGGAGCCCCTCATGCAGCAGTGTGACCCGAACGAGTCCGGACGCGTTGAGATCGCGCTGGTGGACGGCAGTCCCCGCATCCGCATGACCGGAGATTGCGACATCTCCATGGCCCACAGCCTGGCGGAGCACCTGGAGGTGCTGCTGGAGACCCGGCCCTCCAACCTGGTGCTCGACCTGGAGATGGTCACCTTTCTGGACAGCAGCATCCTGCGGCTCTTCCTGGCCGCGCGCCGGGAGCTGGAGCCTTCCTCGGTCCCGGTGGTCCTGCTCTGCCGGCCCGGCTTCGTCCGGCGGCTGCTCTCCCTGCTGGAGCTGGACCAGCTGCTGCACGTCTGCACGCCGGAGGAGTGGCGGCAGAAGGTCGCCAGCGTCCATTAGAGCCGGTTCGCATCGGCTCTTAACCCCGGCTTAAATCCTCGCGGCGCACCGGGTGCCGCCGGCGAATCCGGGCTATGGAATGTAAAGGTTCGCCTCCACTCCGGCTAGAATAGGCGGGATGGAACTCCTGATCTCGCAGATGATCACTTCCGCCTCACCTCATCGGCCATGAGCTCCTTTCGCGCGCTGGCGGTCTGGAACGCCTTCCTGGCCACGGCGCTGCCGCTCCTCGCCTTTGGGGCTTTCCTGCTCTGGGACCAGCAGCAGTCCGCGCTCTCCGCGCTCGACCGCTCGCTCTACGTGGCGACGACGACCGCCGCCACGCTGCTGGAGCAGGTGCCCTCGGAGCGGCTGCAGGCGGAGATCGAGCCGCTCCGTGCGACCCTGGGGCTGCGCCTCTCCGTCATCGCGCCGGACGGCCGGGTACTCGCCGACACCGACGCCGACCTCCGGACGCTGGAGAATCACGCCGATCGGCCGGAGGTTCAGGACGCGCTCCGAACCGGGACGGGCACTGCCCGGCGGGTCAGCGACAGTGTCGACACGGAGCTGCGCTACCTCGCACGGGTGTCGGGGGAGGGGCCGTACCGCCGCATCTACCGCGCCGCCGCCCCGATGTCGCCCGCCATCGCTCGCATCCGCCGCACACAGGTGGCACTGGGACTGCTCGTGGTGGTCGTCATCGTGGTGACGCTGGCGCTCTCGTCCCGCCTCAGCCGGGTCGTCGTCGCGCCGGTCGAAGCGCTCTCGGATGCTGCCGCGCGCTTTGCCGGGGGCGATACCTCCGCCCGCGTGATCCCGGACGGGCCGGAATCGATCGCCCGTCTCGGCGGCACCTTTAACGAGATGGCGGAACGGATCGATAGCCAGGTCCGGAGCCTGGATGAGGCGCAGGGGTTTCTGGAGGCGATCGTCCGCCAGATGCCGGACGGCCTGCTGGTTCTCGACTCCCGCGGCGTCATCACCAGCGTCAACGCGGAAGCGGAGCGGCTGCTCGGTATCCCGGCTGAGCGCGCGGAAGGGCGACCGCTCCTGGCGGTGTTGATGAGCTACGAGCTCGACCGCGAGGTGGGCTCGCTCCTGGAAGGCCAGCCCGCGGCGCCCGTGGAGGTCGCCACGGCCGACGGACGCTCGCTCCGTGTTTCCGCGGGGCCCCTGGTGGTGCGCGGGGCCCCGGCCGGGGCGCTGGTGATCTTTCAAGACGTCTCGGAGCTGCGGCGCGCCGACCGGATGCGGCGGGACTTCGTAGCCAACGTCAGCCACGAGCTCCGCACGCCGGTGACGGCGGTCCGCGCGATGATCGAGACTCTGGTGCTCCGCGGCGCGCGCCGCCCGGAGCTCCTTGCCGAATATGGCGAGCGGATCGTCCAGGAGTGCGAGCGGATGGACCGCCTCGTCAGCGATCTCTTGCTGCTCGCCGAGACCGAGTCCGGACAGCTTCGCCTGCAGCCGGAGCCACTCACCGCCGCGGAAATCGTGGAAGAGATCGTGCGCCAGGTGGAGCCGGTGGCGGTAGAGACCGGGACCCGGCTGCGGGTGGAGGCGCTGCCGGATGAGCCGTTCTTCGCAGACCGGTTCGCCACCGGGCAGTGTCTCCGCAACCTGGTGGATAACGCGATCCGCTATGCCTCCGGGGGGGAGGTCCGAATCGGCGGGCGCCTCGACGACGGGCAGGTAGTGCTCTACGTCTCGGACGACGGCCCCGGGATTCCCGCTCGCGACCTGCCGCGCATCTTCGAGCGGTTCTACCGGGTAGACAAGGCCCGCTCCCGCGAGGCCGGCGGCACGGGGTTGGGCCTCTCCATCGTCCGGCACCTCGCCGAGTCCCAGGAAGGCCGGGTCTGGGCGGAGAGCGTGGAGGGTCGGGGAAGCACCTTCTACCTTGCCCTGCCGCGAGCTGACCGCGATTCGCACTCTGCCGGCGGGTCGCTGCGCGCGGAGACGGAATCGGCCTCCTCCTCCCCGGAGTAGCGCGCCAGCAGCCAGACGGCGCTTCGCTGCAGGAACACCAGCATCGCGGTGATCGCCACGGCGAGACCGAAGATCGCGATGTTCGATTCGTTCCCTGCCTTGAACGCGAAGCTGACGGAGGTGGAGATGGCGGGCGGGTGGACGGCGTCGAGCACGATTAACAGGAAGATCGTGATCACCATCGCCGCGCCCGCCGCGGGATAGCCCGGCCCCAGCAGCGAGAAGAGCCCCCAGCCCAGCAGTGCCGCCAGCATCTGCGAGATCACCAGCGTCCGCACGCGGTTCGCGCCGTGGAGCGGGTCGAGGTAGATCAGGAACGCGCTGGAAGCGAGCGACGCGAAGAGGAGGCGCTGACGACTGAGCGTCTCCACCAGGGCGAGTACCAGCAGCACGGTGACGGTGGGAAGCAGCGCCAGCGCCAGCTCCCCGCGGAGGGTCAGGCGCCGCCGCAGCGACCGCATCCGGCGGCCGGACGGCTCCAGGCTCTGCAGCTCCGCGGATTCGTTCATCACCCCTTCGTTTCCCCGCTTTCGGCGGCGGTTTACACCAGCAGCCGATCTCCTGTCATCGGGGGTGTCTTCCTTCTTACCGTGGTACAGCGACTATCCCGCGGGACCGCCCCCGCGCCCTAGTCGGCCGATTCAGCCCTCCCGCGACGAAGGCCCTCCGCGGCCTTTTCACGCCCTTCGGGCTAGCAGGCCGCTCCGGGAGATCACGTCCGTCAGGCTCTTCCCGCGCCACTGCCCTGCAGAGCGGCCCAGGCCTGGTTCACGGGCTGAATCGGCCGCCGTCGAGCGACGGCCCCTGACGCCCAGGGGCCGTCACAAAGGCGTCCTCCGGCACCACCTACGGCGGTGCCTCCGAACTCCACAGGTTCCGCGGCGCGCAGCTATCCTCGCCAGAGAGATCGAATAGTTCTCCCGAGGGAACCGCGGGGCGCGGGGCGAACCGTGCGAGGAGCGGCGTTGGCCGCTGGGAGAGCAACCGATGAGAATCACTGACGTCCGCACCATTCCGGTCCGGGTTCCGCTGCGGGTCCCCGCCAAGTGGAGCGGGGGGACCCGGCTCACCGCGCCGGCGGTGCTGGTGGAGATCCGGACGGACGAGGGGCTGACCGGCCTGGGCGAGTGCGTGGGTCCCACGCTGCCGACGATCCACACCCTGGTGGAGCAGGAGTTGAAGCCGTTCCTGATCGGGTCGGACCCGATGCGCCAGGAGCTGCTGCTGCACCAGATGGAAGAGTTCACCGTCAACTACGCTTCCATCGCCGCCTATGCGATCTCCGGGATCGACATCGCGCTCTGGGACCTGAAGGGCAAGGCGCTGAATACGCCCGTCGCCAACCTGCTCGGCGGCGTCTACCGCGAGACGACGAACTGGATGGGCTATCTCTTCATCGAGGAGCCGGCGGTGAACGCCGACCAGGCGCAGGCGTACGTGGATGAAGGCTACGACACGCTGAAGATCAAGGTCGGCCGCGACGTCGGGCAGGACGTGCGCCGCCTCAAGGCGATCCGCGAGCGGGTGGGGGACGACGTCCAGCTCCGCGTTGATGCCAACATGGCGTGGAGCCGGAGCACGGCGGTGCGGGCGATCAACCAGCTCGCGGAGTTCGGGATCCAGTACGTGGAGCAGCCGATCCCGTGCGGCGATCCGGAAGGCATGGCGATGGTGGCGCGCCAGGTGAGCGTGCCGCTGGCGGCCGACGAGGGAATCACCGGCATCAAGGACGCCCTGGCGCTGGTCGAGCATCGCGCCGTGGAAGTCTTCGTCCTGTACGTCTCCGAGGCGGGCGGCCTCACTCGCGCGCGAGACATCGTCCACCTCGCGGACGCTGCAGGGATTGCGTGCGTCACCGGCACCTGGGCGGAGCTGGGGGTCGGCACCGCCGCCGCGGCGCACCTGGTCGCCTCCTCGCGCAACTTCCAGATGGCGAACGACACGCACTACTCCATGCAGGACGACGACATCCTGACGGAGATGCTCCCCCTGAAGGGCGGCAAGATGCCGCTGCCGACCGGCCCCGGCCTGGGAGTGGAGCTGGATCCGGAGAAGGTGGAGCGGTACCACCGGTACGAGGCACGGGAAGCGGTCTTCTACGACCACGACGACCCGTCCTGGATCCCGCGGGTGGGGCAACTCCTGCGATAGCTCTTCGGGAACACAGAGGCTCTGTGGAGCGTGTCCAGCTTTTGGGTGAGCGCGCTCCACGGTTGCGACTTCACGGCGCAGGAAGGGCCGCGCAAGGATACTGTTGGCGAAATCAGCGGGGCAGGAAAATCATCGGTGGCCGACCGCTTCGGCGAGGTTCCCCTGGCGGGGAAGCGGTGGCAAGTGTCACACGCTGTAAAGTTGGTGCGCCCCGGGGCGCAGAGTATGTTTTGCCGGCTGCAGGGCGGGTACTCGCTTTACAGCCGGAATCAGGGCCG
>JBKBRF010000036.1:0-72011 GCA_046292385.1 Armatimonadota bacterium
GCTTGCACCTGCCAGAAACCATGCCGATGTACGAAGTGTAGTGGAAAGATTCAGCCTCGCTTGATGCTTCGCAGCCACCGCGAGGCTGAATCTTTCTTACAAACTGCGGAACTTGGGCTAAAGTGTCCGCATCGGGGTGTGGCGGAGCGGCGGCGCGTGGAGGACCGGAGTGGCTGGGGGTAGTGTCATGCCCGGGCGATGGGCCTTGATTGGGCAGCTGGTTCTACTGTGGATTACTGCCTGGGCAGTGTTGGCCTGCATCTATCGGCGCACGCTAGAGCAGAGCCCTCCGGGTGACCGCAAAGCAGTTCTCGTTGGTTGGATTGTGATTCTCGGCCTGCTCCCGTTCCCCATGCTCTGGGTGAAGAGACACTTCGGTGAGGCTGATGCCACCTACTGGAGTGTGCTGCTGCAGTTTGGGTGGCTGCAGCTAGCGGCCTTGACGGCCTGGCTCTGGGTGACGGTGCGGGAGCGCCGGCGCCGCCCCACCAACGGCGAGTAGCTGTCCGTACACCCGCAATCAGGACACATCTCCGGAGACTCCGAGAAGGGTCTCCCTTCCCGAGTTCAGATACCGATCGAAGGAAGCCGCCCATGTCAAGTCACCTCCTCGTTCTGGTGCCGCTGGGCCTGGTGATCGTAATCTGCCTGGGTGTACTCGCCTACCTCATCCGGCAGGTCGTCGACGGAGTTCCTGCGGAGCGTCGCCCGATGGTGCTGGTCCGGTGGGCGGCGCTCTATACCATCGTCCCGTTCGCGTCGCTCTGGTGGAAGTCGGCCCTCGGTGTGAGCTCCAGCTACTGGGCAGAGCTGCAGTTCTGGTCGGTCTTCCTCGGCGCTTCCTTGACTGGCTGGCTGTGGTCGGTGCTGCGGGACCGGCGGCGCCGCCGGCGTAGCGGTGAGGAATAGTCCGTCTGATGCGAGAAGCACCGTGTGAGCAGCGCTGCTCTTCCGCCCGAAGGGAAGCCCCGCGCCGGCTCCGAACCACGTCTCGGTAGAGGTCCTTCGGGAAGGAGCCGGCGAGATGGAGAGCGCTCTCGGGATCGGGATGATCGGGGCGGGGCGGATCTGCGCAGCGCACTGCTCCGCGGCGCGAGCACTGCCGGAGACGGAGCTGGTGGCGGTGGCGGACGTCGACCCGGAGCGCTCCGCCGCGGCGGCGGAGCGGTTCGCCGCACGGGACTACACCGACTACCGGGAGCTCCTGGAAGATCCGGCGGTCGACGCCGTGGTCATCGGCCTGCCGCACTGGCTCCACCTGGAGGTGACCCTGGCGGCGCTCCGGGCCGGCAAGCACGTGCTGCTGGAGAAGCCGATGGCGATGAGCGTGGCGGAGTGCGACGCCATGCTCGAGGCGGCGGGCGCCTCCGGGCGCGTGCTGATGGTGGCGCACAGCCAGCGCTACTTTCCCGTGAACCGCGCGGTCCGGCAGGCGCTCGCCGCGGGAGAGATCGGCAACCTGGTGATGGCGACCGACACCTGGTACAAGCCGTTCTTCGAGGGCGTGCGCCCGCCCTGGTTCCTCGACGCGAAGACCGGCGGCGGCATGTGGCCGATGAACGGCAGCCACATGATCGACCGGCTCTGCTACTTCCTCGACAGCCGCGTCGCCGCCGTGAAGGCGAAGGTCGGCAGCCCGATCTTCGGCCTGCCGGCGACCGACATGGGGATCGCCTTCCTGGAGTTCGAGAACGGTGTCTGTGCCACCCTGCAGCACGCCGGGTACCGGGACGGCGTGAACCGCTTCGAGGCGGAGCTGACCGGCACCGAGGGCCAGCTCCGGATCTGCGGCGACCAGGGCGGCGGCACCCGCTTCTGGCGCAGCCGCGACGGCCAGTGGGAAGAGCAGGAAGTCCCCGCGCCCGAAGTGCCGCTCCGGGAGGGGCAGTCGCTCCCCAGCCCCGTCTTCACGCCCCAGATGCGCGAGTTCGCGCGGGCCATCCGCGAAGGCCGCGAGCCGGAGGTCACCGGTCGCTACGCCCGCCACGTGGTGCAGGTGATGGAAGCCTGCGAGGAAAGCAGCCGCACCGGCCGGGAACTGCGACTGCAGTTGGAACCGTGATTCACCGCAGAGACGCGGAGAACGCAGAGAGAATCCGAACGGGGAATTGAACCGCCAAGGCGCCAAGAACGCCAAGCGGGATGGGCTTGGCTCGCGTGTCGAGTACCGTACAGCGTCCCCGGGCCGAACCGATTTCACCGCAGAGGACGCCGAGAGCGCAGAGGAGGGGAGGCGAGGGTTGGGCCTGGCCCGCTTCACGAATACCGTACAGCGGCCCCGGAGTATCTCCTTCTGGCTCCCCTTTGCGTCCTTTGCGCTCTTGGCGGTTGAAAAGGTTCGGGTTCTCTCCGCGACCTCGGCGTCTCTGCGGTGAATAATGGCTCGGAGTCTCAACACGCGGGCGTGAAACAGACCCTCCCGTGGCGTGTCTTATCTCCCGATGCGCCGCGCATGCGCGTGCCCGTCCGTGCGCCTCGACCGCGCTGTTTTACCGACTGGAACCCGATGAAGAAGTCTTTACGCGCCTGGCTTACCGCGGCGGCCGCGGCCGCCGGCAGCGCTGCCGTTACCCTGGCCGCGGCGGCGGCCCCGCCCGCCAGCCCCGCTCCGGAAGCGTCTCCCGCGGCGGAGCGGTTCTTTGAGAGCAAGGTCCGCCCGATCCTGGCTTCCCGCTGCTTCGGCTGCCACGCGGACAAGGTGAGCATGGGCGGCCTCCGGCTCGACTCGCGCGCGGCGGCGCTGAAGGGCGGCAAGAAGGGCCCGGCGCTGGTGCCCGGCGACCCCCTGAAGAGCCCCCTGGTGAAGGCGCTCCATTACGACGGCGAGCTGAAGATGCCGCCCGCGGGCAAGCTGCCGGACGCCGAGATCCAGGTGCTGACGGAGTGGGTGAAACAGGGGGCCGCGTGGCCCGCCGGCGCGGCCGTGCAGGGGGAAGCGGCGCTCTGGTCGTTCAAGCCGGTGAAGCGGCCGGCGGAGCCGCGGGTGAAGCGCTCCGGCTGGGTGAAGAACCCGATCGACTCGTTCGTACTGGCCCGCCTGGAGCAGGAGGGGCTGGAGCCGAGCCCCTACGCGGACCGGCGCACGCTGATCCGCCGCGCTTCGCTCGACCTGATCGGCCTGCCGCCCACGCCGGCGGAGGTCGACGCTTTTCTCCGCGACGACAAGCCCGGCGCGTGGGAGCGGGTGGTCGACCGCCTGATCGGCTCGGAGCAGTACGGCGAGCGGATGGCGCTCCACTGGCTCGACCTGGCGCGCTATGCCGACTCCGACGGCTATCACGACGACACCGACCGCTCCATGTGGGCGTACCGGGACTACGTGATCCGCTCCTTCAACCAGAACAAGCCGTTCGACCGGTTCACGGTGGAGCAGATCGCGGGCGACCTGCTCCCGAACGCCACCTTCGAGCAGAAGGTTGGCAGCGCGTTCAACCGCTGCGGTCCCACCACCTCCGAAGGCGGCGCCATTCCGGAGGAAGTGCTGGCGACCTACGCGGTCGACCGCGTGAACACCACCACCGGAGTCTGGCTCGGCCTGACAGTGCAGTGCAGCCAGTGCCACGACCACAAGTACGACCCGATCACTCAGAAGGAGTACTACCAGCTCTTCGCCTTCTTCAACCAGGTGCCGGAAGACGCGCTCTACCGCGGCGCCGACGCGCCTCCCACCCTCCCGACGCCGACTCCGGAGCAGGAGCGGCAGCTCGCGGAGCTCTCTTCCGAGATCGCGAAGGTGGAAGCGGAGATGAAGAGCTGCGCGCCGCAGGGCGAGCAGGCCAAGAAGCTGGAGGAGAAGCTCAAGAAGCTGAAGGCGGAGCACCGTGAGGTGGAGAAGTTCACCAAGCTCCGCATCATGCAGGACGTGCCGGAGCGGCGCCCTACCCACGTGCTGCTGCGCGGCGACTACCGCGCCCAGGGCGAGCAGGTGCAGCCGGGCGTGCCGGCGGTGCTGGGAGAGCTGCCGAAGAGCGCGCCGCAGAACCGGCTGGCGCTGGCGCAGTGGCTGGTCGACCCGAAGAACCCGCTCCCCGCCCGCGTGACGGTGAACCGCTTCTGGCAGATGCTCTTCGGCACCGGGCTGGTGAAGTCGTCTGACGACTTCGGCGTGCGCGGCGAGCAGCCGAGCCACCCGGAGCTGCTCGACTGGCTCGCCGACGAGTTCGTCCGCAGCGGCTGGGACGTGAAGCACGTCCTGCGGCTGATGGTGACCTCCGCCACCTATCAGCAGTCGTCCCGCGTGACGAAGGAGCTGCGGGCGAAGGACCCGGAGAACCGGCTGCTGGCGCGCGGCTCCCGGTTCCGGCTGCCCGCGGAGTTGATCCGCGACAACGCGCTGGCGATCAGCGGCCTGCTGGAGCGGAAGGTCGGCGGCCCGAGCGTGAAGCCGTACCAGCCGGGCGACCTCTGGCGCGAGCTCTCCGCGGGCGACCAGGAAGCGAAGTCGTACGTGCAGGACCACGGGCCGGACCTCTACCGCCGCGGTCTCTACACCGTCTGGAAGCGCTCCGTGCTCTACCCGTCGTTCGCGGTGTTCGACGCTCCCAAGCGCGAGGTCTGCACCGCCCGCCGGCCGATCACCAACACGCCGCTGCAGGCGTTCGCGGCGATGAACGACACCACCTACGTGGAGGCGGCGCGCGTCTTCGCGGAGCAGATCCTCCGCCGCGGCGGCGTCTCCACGGAGACCCGGCTCACCTACGCCTACCGCCGCGCCCTCGGCCGCGAGCCGGCGAGTGCGGAGCGAGAGCTGCTGGGGCGGGTCTACGAGGAGACGAAAAGCGTCTACACCGCGGACAAGAAAGCCGCCGAAGAGCTCGTCTCCGCCGGCGAAGCCCCGCGCCTCGGCGGCCTCGACGTGAGCGAGCTCGCCGCCTGGACCTGCGTCGCGAACGCGATCCTGAACCTGGACGAGACGATTACGCGAGAGTGATCTCGCGAGGGTGTAGCGGTTAGGGTGTAGCGTGTAGGTCTGTGGGCGCGGAGTGCACCATTCGAATGCAGCAGCGTTCACCAGTGTCCCGGCCGAATGACCCGAACCCACCTTCGACAAGTGAGACGAGCGACCGATCTCCTAAACGCTACCCCCTACACGCTAAACGCTCCGCGACCATCCCTGCCGGACCCAAGAGATAGCCGTATGAACGAGAGTAACAACCTTAACCTGATGCTAACGCGTCGTGCGCTGCTGGGGCGCGGATCGACCGGAATCGGGGTGGTGGCGCTGGCGTCGCTGCTGAACGAGGGGCTCTTCGCGGCTCCGGCCGCGGCGGCCGGGCCGGCGGCGCCCGGCATGGGCAGCGCGCTGCAGGCGCTGCACGTGCCGGCGAAGGCGAAGCGGGTAATCTACCTGTTCCAGTCCGGCGGGCCGTCGCACCTCGACCTGTTCGATTGGAAGCCGCAGCTCGCCAAGCATCGCGGGATCGACCTCCCGGACTCGGTGCGCATGGGACAGCGGATCACCGGCATGACCTCCGGGCAGAAGACGCTGCCGGTGGCGCCGACGATCTTCAAGTTCGCCCAGCACGGCCAGGGCGGCGCCTGGTTCAGCGACCTGGTGCCGCACACCGCGAGCATTGCGGACGACCTCTGCATCGTGCGGACGGTCAACACGGAGGCGATCAACCACGACCCGGCCGTCACCTTCATGCAGACCGGGGCCCAGCTCCCCGGCCGTCCCACGCTCGGCGCCTGGCTCTCCTACGGTCTCGGCAGCACCAATCGCGACCTCCCCGGCTTCGTCGTGCTCACCTCGGGCCAGGTGGGCCAGAACCTGCACACGCGCTACTGGGAGGCCGGCTTCCTGCCCACGGAGCACCAGGGGGTTCAGTTCCGGCCGACCGGCGACCCGATCCTCTTCGTCTCCGACCCGAAGGGCATGAGCCGCCCCGTCCGCAGGACGATCCTCGACGCGGTGCGCGACGTGAACAAGCTGAAGCTGGAGTCGTTCGGCGACCCGGAGATCGCCACGCGCATCGAGCAGTACGAGCTGGCCTATCGGATGCAGGCGTCCGTGCCGGAGCTGATGGACACCTCCAAGGAGCCGGAGAGCACGTTCGAGCTGTACGGTCCGGACGCGCGCAAGCCCGGGTCGTTCGCGGCCAACTGCCTGCTGGCGCGCCGCCTGGCGGAGCGGAACGTCCGCTTCATCCAGCTCTACCACCGCGACTGGGACCACCACGGCGGCCTGCCCGGCGGTATCCGCGACCAGGCAAAGCAGACCGACCAGCCCTCCGCGGCGCTGGTGAAGGACCTGAAGCAGCGCGGGCTGCTGGAAGACACCCTGGTGATCTGGGGCGGCGAGTTCGGCCGCACCGTCTACAGCCAGGGCGACCTGACCGAGACCAACTACGGGCGCGATCACCACGGCCGCTGCTTCACCGTCTGGATGGCGGGCGGCGGCGTGAAGCCGGGGGTGGTGTACGGCGAGACGGACGACTTCGGCTACAACATCGTCAAGGACGGCGTCCACATCCACGACTTCCACGCCACCGTCCTGCACCTGCTCGGCATCGACCACACGCGGATGACCTACCGCTTCCAGGGCCGCGACTACCGCCTGACCGACATCGCCGGCAGCGTGGTCCAGCCGCTCATTGGTTAGTCGCAGCCGGCTGCTTCGGTAGGGGAGGAGCGAGTCCGGCTAGGACTGAGTGGGAGCAAGGGAGAGTGGGGGAGTGGGAGTTCCGAACCTGCCGGGGTACGAACACTCCTACTCCTTCTTATTCTCCTACTCTTACTCGGAAGCGCTTCGGAATGGCTGTTCGCACCGTAAGGAATTCGCCGGGAGCCGTTTCCTACGGACGCTTGCCGCTTCGACCGAGCGCTCCCAGCCTAAGACGGCAGCGCTCCGCTCCCTCAAGCTGGCCACGCGCTAGAGGGGGTAAGCAGGATGTACTACCGGGTTTCTGCCTCGGATCGAGGTCGAGTCCACGGAGAGCGAAGCCAGACTGTTCCGGCCCAGACCTGCCGGGCCGGATGCACGGCAGTCTTTGCGGCGCACCCCAGAGGGGAACAGGCCCATGGTGATCTACGGGCTCGACTTCACTAGCTCGCCCAGGCCCGGCAAGCCGCTGTACTGCATTGAATGCCGTCTTCGGGGCGAGACCCTGGAGCTTAAGCGCGTGCATCGGCTGCCGACCCTCTCCGCATTCGAGAAGTCCCTGCGCGTCTCGGGCCCCTGGATCGCGGGATTCGACTTCCCGTTCGGTCAGCCGCGAAAGCTGATTGAGAACCTCGGCTGGCCCACCTGCTGGGATGGTTACGTGCACCGTATCGGGAGCATGACACGGCCCGAGTGGCGCAAGGTCTTGGGCGCGTACTGTTCCGCACGACCGCAAAGGGACAAGTACCATCCACGGGCCACGGACGTCCCGGCGGGCGCGGCCTGCGCGATGAATCCTGTCCGTCCGCCGGTGGCCCTGATGTTTTATGAGGGCGCTCCGCGTCTCCTACGCGCCGGCCTCTCCGTGTTGCCCTGCCGACCGTCCGAAAGCGACCGGATCGCGATCGAGGCCTATCCCGCGCTGGTAGCGCGGCGATGGGTCGGGCGCGTTTCCTATAAGCAGGATCAGAGGTCAAAACAGAGTTCCGATCAAGCTGCAACTCGCCGCACCATCGTAAACGGTCTTTCGTCGGGGGAGTGCGAGAGAGCCTATGGTTTCCGGGTCGCGATGCTTCCGGGAATGGCGGAGAGCCTGGTCGAGGACGGTACGGCGGATCGGCTCGACTCGCTCCTCTGCGCGGTACAGGCGGCGTGGGCCTACACGCGCCGCGACTGCGGGTGGGGGATCCCCCGTGATGCCGATTCGCTCGAGGGCTGGATCGCGGACCCCTCGCTGGAGCGTACGCCCTTAGAGTGACAGGGCGGGCTTTCGACGCGCGAGCTCGCCTCCGCTGCTCTCGTACTCCCGGGCGGGTCCATCTCCGACCGCCCGCTTGGCCTGCAGGCGCCTGGAGCGCGCCCAACCATTCCCGCGCTCGACTCGTGTCTGCTTTCTCCAGACCGGGTATGTCCCTGGTGGGCCGCTCGGTAGGGCGGCTAGGAGGAGGACGAGATGCATAAGGATGAGGTCAAGGGCAAGCTGAAGGAAGCCGAGGGCCGGCTCCAGGACGCCTGGGGCGACGTGACGAACGATCCGGAGCACGACGCCGAGGGTAAGGCGAAGCAGACGGAAGGCAAGATCCAGCAGGGTGTCGGCAAGGTGAAGGATGCGCTCCACCGCGCCATCGACTAGGCGAGCCGCGCCTTTCGCATACCGGGGGTCCGGCTTTATGCCGGGCCCTCGCTGCATTTAGAGCCTATCAGGATCGGCTCTTAGCGGGCGGCGCGGACGGGGAAGCCTTCTTCCGCCAGCGACAGCGGCATCCGGGCGGGGACCGGTTTGCGGGCGACGCAGAGGATGCTCAATCCGAACGGGAGCGGCAAGCGCCGGGCGAGCGCCAGCTCCGCGTCCTGGAACCGGATCAGCGCGCGGTTCACAATGGGCGGGACCTGCGGCAGCTTCGCCGACTCCCCGCTGCGGCTCCGGCTCGCCAGGCGAGCGGCGACCGCCAGAGGGAAGAGGCCGCTCAGCAGATAGGTCTGCTTCTCCACGTGCAGGCCGGAGCGCCGTACCAGCTCCCGGAACTGCGAGCCGTGGTAGCGCCGCTGGTGATGCAGCGCCTCGTCGTGGGGACCCCAGAGCGCCTGGTACGCGGGCACGCTCGCTACCAGAATGCCGCCGGGGCGCAGCACGCGCGCCAGCTCTTCCACGGCGCGCTGGTCGTCCGGCACGTGCTCCACCACGTCGAGCGCGGTGACCACGTCGTAGGTCCCGGTGCGGAACGGCAGGACGGTCAGGTCACCACCCGCCAGGCGGCGATGCCCGCGGCTGCGGCTGAAATGGAGCGCGTCCGGGGAGAGGTCGATCCCGTACGCCTCGACCTCGGGCCAATCACGGAAGAGGTCCAGCATCCCGCCGGTGCCGCAGCCGGCATCCAGGATGCGCAGGGGCCGCTCCGCGGGGGCGTGGTCCAGGATGAAGCGCGCCGCCGCCTTGCGCCGGGCGACGAACCACCAGTACCAGTCCTCCAGCGCGTGCATGCGCTCGTATTCGACGGGGTTCATACCGGCTTCCGCGGCGTCGGGATCACGCCAGCTCTTCGATCGGCGCCGGCTCGGGAGTCCGTCGCAGCCAGTGCCAGCGGATGTGGAACAGCTCTCCGAAGACCCCCGGAGCGTGGGAGAGGCGGACCCGGGACTCCCCGGAGTTGGACCAGGTGACCGGTAGATCGATCACCCGCAGGTCGGCCTTCTGCGCGATCACCAGGACCTCCACGTCGAACATCCACCGTCTGACGGTGAGGCAGGGGAAGATCTGCTGCGCGGCACGCCGGGTGAAGAGCTTGAAGCCGCACTGGGTATCCGGATACGGCAGCCCGCCGAGCAGCCGGATGCAGCGGTTCATCACGCGGCCGGCCCGCTCCCGCCACCACGGCTGCCGCACCCGCAGGTTGGACTGCGCCAGCGCCCGCGAGCCGATTACCACGTCGTAGCCCTGCTCCAGGTAGGGCAGGAACTTCTCCAGCTCCTCCAGCGGCGTGGAAAGGTCGGCGTCGGAGAAGAGCACCCACTGGCCGAGCGCGCGCCGCGCTCCGTAGGCCACGGCGAACCCTTTCCCCTGGTTCTCCTCGTACCGGAGCACCCGGACCCGGGGATCGCCCCCCGCCGCGGCCTGCGCCACCTCGGCGGTGCGGTCCGCGCTGCCGTCGTCGACCACCAGGATTTCATACGAGTACCCGGCGCCGTCGAGGTACTCGCGCGCCCGCGCCAGGGACGCGGGCAGGCGTCCTTCCTCGTTGTAGCACGGGAAGATCAACGAGAGCTGCGGACTGGGTCGCGAGTCGCTGAGTGGCATGGATGCCCTATTTTAACAGGTCTCTCCCGCGCGCGGGAGACCGTCCGTGAGCCACCGGCTGTTTCAAGTTGGCCCTCTGGAGCCCCGGGTTCGCAACCTGCAACCTGCCAACCTGAAAACTTGCAAACCGGAGATTACATCTGGCCTTCTACGATCAGGCCGTCGCCGGGATAGACGCGGATCACGCGGGCCGCGCCCGCTTCGACCAGGTGACGCGCCAGGTAAGCCGGATCTTCGTGTACCGCGATGATCGTCCCGCCCTTGCCGGCGCCGGCGAGCTTGGCGCCGCGAGCGCCCGCGGCGAGCGCCGCGGCGATGAGACGCTCGTTCACTTCGCCGCTGCCGCCCAGGTCGCGCTGAATCGCGTGGTTCTCGTTCATCGCCGCTCCCACCGCGTCCCAGTCGCCGGAGAGGACCGCGCTCTTCGCCTCCCGCGCCAGCCGGGCGATCCGGCGGTAACCGGCGACCACCGCCTCGTCTCCTTCAATCCAGCGGTCCCGCAGGCTCTTGTGGACGGTGCCGGAGTGCCGCTGCACCCCCGTGTTCGCCAGCAGCAGCGGCAGCTCTCCTACCAGCGGCGCCAGCGGCTCCACGGTGGCGAAGACCGGCTCCTCGGCGGCGGTCGGCTCTTTGTCCTGGAAGTCGAGGTAGTTGAGCCCGCCGAAGACCGTCATGTACTGGTCCTGGAACCCGCAGACGCACTTCAGGATGTTGAGCTCGATGTGCCGGGCGGTCTCCGCAATCTGATACGGATTCAGACGGATCTCCAGCATCCGGAGTGTCGCGCCGAGGATGGCGACCATCATCGCGGTCGAGCCGGAGAGGCCGCCCTGGATCGGAATGGTGGTGTGGGCCCGGAGGTAGAACGGCCGCAGCTCCAGGACCTGGTCGAAGAACGTAAAGACCGCCTTCGCCGCGTCGGTGTAGCTGCCGTTGAGGGAGAGGTCTTCCTTACCCGAGATCACCTCCCGGTCGCCGCAGATCTCCAGCACGGTGCGGCGGGCCGGGGTGACCTCCACCACCGCCCGCTCCGCCAGCGCACTGGAGAGCACGGAGCCGCCGTAGCCATCGGTCGGGTTCCCCACCAGCCCGCACCGGCCGGGCGCCGAGGCATGGATCATCTCGCTAGTCCCTCTCGCACGGGGTTCCGTATCCACTCAACAGCGCCGCGGCCTTCGCCCCCGGGACGGGAGGAAGGCCGCGGCGCTCAACGTCTCAGATTCGCAGCCGGCCGGGCGCGGTTACTCTGCGGCCGCTCGCCGGGCTTCCACCTCGTGCAGCATGCGCCAGAAGATGAGGTGGAGGATGATCATGTGCGCGTCTTCGATCCGCTGCATGTTGTCGCTGGGGACCACCAGCGGCTCATCCACCAGCGGCGCGAGCTTGCCGCCCTGGAAGCCGGTGAGCCCCACGGTGTAGGCGCCCATCTCCCGCGCCAGCCGCGCCGCGTTCAGCACATTCGGCGAGTTGCCGCTGCCGCTCACGCAGAACACCAGGTCTCCCGGCTGCACCCACGGGCGAAGCTGCTCCGCGAAGATCTGGTCGTACGCGGTGTCGTTCGCCCACGCGGTCATCAGCGCCACGTTGTCGGTGAGCGACATGCACTTGAACGTCTTCGTCTTCCCGCTGCCGAAGTAGATGCACTTCTGGAAGTCGTTCACGATGTGGGAGCAGGTGGAGGCGCTCCCGCCGTTCCCCAGGAGGAAGACCTGCCGGCCCTCGTCGTAGGCGCCGAGGACGCGGTCTACCAGGCCCTGGATCTGCTCCGGAGAGAGCGCTTCCAGAATGCGGCCTACATCACGCAGGTAAAACTTGATCTGCTCCATGCGCTCCATCCTGAAGGGGGTGCCCGTTCGGCGGCACGCCCTGGGCCAGCCGCAGGTCCCCGTTTACTACCACGCCGTTCCCAACACCGTTCCCAACACCGTTCCCATTGGCGACGCGGCGGCCGTTGCCGTTCATCGCGTGGCTCATCGCCCAGACGCCTTCGATCTCCTTGCGGGTGACCGGGACCACGCCGAGCTTCCGCACCTTGGCATTGCCGGCCAGGTTCGCCACGGTGGCCGCCTCCACCCAGTCGCCGCCCGCCGCGCGGGCCAGCGTAGCCGCCGCGATGGCGCTGTCGCCGCAGCCGCACGGATCGTAGACCTCCAGCGGCACCACCGGCAGGTGCCGGCCGGGCTTGCCCGCCTGGAAGAGCACCAGGCCGCGCCCGCCCAGGGTAATCACCGCCGCCCGGCACTGGCAGACTTCCAGCAGCCGCTCGCCCGCCTCGTCGATGCGCGCCAGCTCGGAGAGCTTGAGGCCGGTCACCGCTTCCGCCTCGGACTGGTTCAGCGTCACCAGGTCGAGCTCCCGGTAATGCAGGATGCTGGCCGGCTTCGGGTTGGCGAGCACCGGGCGACCCGCCTCGCGCGCGGCGTCGAAGATCTGCCGCACCACCGATTCGGTCAGCACGCCCTTGCTGTAGTCGGAGAAGAGCACCGCGTCGGCCCAGCGGAGGCCGGCCTTCGCCCGCGCCACCACCTCGTCCGCCACTTCCTGCGGCACGGGAGAGCGGTCTTCGCGGTCGACCCGCACCACCTGCTGGTTGTGGGCGATGACTCGCGACTTCACCGTCGTCGGCCGGGTAGGGTGCGCCACCATGCCGTCGCTGCGCACGCCCTGCCGCTCCAGCACCTCGCGGAGCCGCTCGCCCATCGCGTCCTGGCCGACCACCGCCACGATGGAGGCCTGGCCGTCCATCGCCACGATGTTGGCGGCGACGTTGCTGGCGCCTCCGGCGGCGTAGGTGGTCTCCACCTGCTCCACCACCATCACGGGGGCTTCCGGCGAGATGCGGTTGACGCGTCCCCACAGGTACTCGTCCAGCATGCAGTCGCCGACGACCAGGACCCGTTTGCCCCGGAAGCGATTCAGCAGCTCACGAAGTCGTCCTTTTTCCATATTGCTGTTCCGCCCGGTCCTCTGGCTGCGCTCCCGGGGGAGGCGCGGTTGGAGCGGGAGCGCCGCAGGCTACTCCGGCTCGACTCCCTGGATCAGCGCCAGGGTTTCCTGTAGCGATTCCCGGAATACGGAGACCGCGTGGTCGATCTGCTCTTTCAGCACGATCAGCGGGGGCTCGAAGCGGAAGACCCGGGGATTGCTCAGGTAATATCCCACCACTACCCGGCGGCGTGCCACCGCGGCGATGGTGAGCCCCGCCACATCCTCGTCTTCAAACTCGAGGCCCAGCAGAAGTCCCTTGCCCCGAACCTCCCGGATTACCTCTGGGAACTCGGCCTGCAGGCAAAGAAGCTCTTGCAGAAAATATGCCCCTAACTCCGCCGCGCGCGCCGGGAGTCCCTCCTCCCGGAGCACCTTCAGCGCCGCGATGCCGGCGGCGCAGGCCAGCGGGTTCCCGCCCGGGCTGCCGAAGGTGCTGGTGTGCAGCCACGGCCGCTCCCGGAACGCCTCCCACACCTCCGGGGTGCCGCAGAAGGCTCCCAGCGGCATCACCCCGCCGCCGAGCGCCTTGGCGAGGCAGATCAGGTCCGGCTCCACGCCGTAGTGCTCCACCGCGAACATCGCGCCGGTGCGTCCGAGCCCGGTCTGCACCTCGTCCGCGATCAGCAGGGCGCCGCGCTCCGTGCAGATCCGGCGCACTTCCGCCAGGTACTCCGCGGGAGGGACGATCACCCCGCCCTCGCCCTGGATCGGCTCCAGGATCACGGCGGCGGTCTGGCCGGAGACGGCGGCGTCGATCGCCGCCACGTCCCCGAACGGCACCTGCCGGAACTGCGGCACCAGCGGCTCGAACGGGGTCTTGTAGAGCTCTCGGCCGGAGGCGCTCAGGGCACCGAGCGTCTTGCCATGGTAGGCGCGCTCCGTGGAGATCACCTCCGCGCGCCCGGTGCAGACCCGCGCCAGCTTCAGCGCGCCCTCTACCGCCTCGGCGCCGCTGGAGCAGAAGAAGGAGTACTGGAGCCGGCCGGGGAGGAGGCTCGCCAGCAGCTCCGCCAGCTCCGCCTGCACCGGATTGAAGAAGACCGGCAGCGTGAGCGGCATCCGCTCGAGCTGCTCCCGCACCGCCGCCATCACCGCCGGGTGCCGGTGGCCCAGGTTGAAGACCCCCAGGCCGCCGAGGAAGTCGAGCCACGGGTTCCCTTCCACGTCGGTCAGGAACATCCCCTCGGTGGTGCTGCCGAGCGTGCCATACCCCATGAACTTCAGGAGGTTCGGCAGCGTGGGGTTCAGGTAGTCGCGGTACTGGTCCGCGGTGGAATCGACCCGGCTCTCCAGCTCGTCAGGAGTCATGCGCTGAACTTCGCTTCTCTACCGCGTGGGAGCCGATCCGCAGGCCGCACCGGCAAGCCGCGGGCGGTTTCGGAAGAACGGCCGGGGCGGGGGACTCTGCGCGCGGCCAGGGCCGGCGAATGCTAACACGATTGGGATTGAGCGTCAACCGACCCTCCAGGGGGCCGCGGGCCGGGGACCTGATCGCTCGCCGGGCGGAGAGCGCTTCCCGTGGTACTATTTCGGCACCCGCCTTTCGGAACCTCACCCGGCGGCCCCCTCTAACCCCCTGGCGGACGGCTCCTACTCGCGGCATAAGGGACTCGGCGGCGCGCGGCGACGGCTGGACTCTGCGGGACACCACGACCACCGCAGGAAACAAGCAAGCCCGCGCTCAACATCTCTCAAACCGGGTTACTCGAAGTCACCCAGCGCGCGCCGGCATGCCCCTCGCTGCAGCCGCGCCGCAAGCGCCGGGTCGCCAGCGAGCAAGAGTAGGAGCAGGAGCAGGACCTCCCGTGCACGGAGGCTCCCACTTTAGCCTTTAGCCTTCTGCCTTTAGCCATCTGCCTTTAGCCTTCAAGAGATGGAGATCACCTTTTACGGCGTCCGCGGCTCACTTCCCGCTCCCGCCACGGCGGCCTGCGTGGAGGCGCAGCTCGCCGCCGCTCTCCACCAGGCGAGCCAGGCCGGAGCGCGGTTCGAGACGGTGGAGGAGGCGCGGCGCTGGCTGACCGCCCACGTGCCGTTCCACCGGCGCGCCACCTACGGCGGGGACACCACCTGCTTTCTGGTGCGGTGTGGGGAGAGCCGGATCGTGGTGGATGCCGGCAGCGGGATCCGCCGCCTGGGGCTCGACCTGATGCCGGAGCTGGCGCGGACCGGCTCGCTGGAGCTCGACGTCCTGTTCACCCACATGCACCTGGACCACGTGATGGGGTTTCCGTTCTTCGCGCCGCTTTTCGCGCCGAAGCGGCAGCTCTCGGTCCGGCTGGGGCTGCACGGCGGGGCGGCGTGGCAGAACGACCTCCAGCGGGTGCTCTCCGCCACCTTCAGCCCGCCGCTGTTCCCGGTCGACCTGGACAAGCTCCGCTCCGAGGCGGCCAGCCTGGAGTACCATCCGGTCTACGACGGCCTCCAGGTGCGCCTCGGCGCGCGGGGCGACGTGACGGCGTTCTGCCGCCGCCTCAACCACCCGAACGAGACCTATGGCTGGCGGATCGAGCACGAAGGGAAGGTGTTCGTCGTCGCCACCGACACCGAGCCGTTCGCTGGCCCGCACCCGGCGCTGATGGAGCTGGCGGAGGGCGCGGACGTGCTCTACGTCGACGCGCAGTACGACTGGCTGCAGTACACGGGCGCCTACGACGGCGTCTCCCGCGTCGGCTGGGGACACGGCTACGCGGAGTGGTGCGGCCGCTACGCGCGAGAAGCGGGCGTCCGGATGGTGGTGATGGGGCACCACGACCCCGCGGCGGGGAACGAGCGGGTCTACGAGCTCGGCGAGAAGCTGCGGGCGGAGTTCCCAAACACGGTGGTCGGCTTCGACGGCCTACAGGTCCACGTCGCCGGCCGCTCGATCGAGGCGCTCGGGGCGGGAGAGGGGGGAGACGCGTATCGCGTCGCACGCGACGCGAGGGTTTAGGGTGTAGGGTTTAGGGTGCTTTAGAACGATGAAGGATGAGGGATGAGGGATGAATCCGAGCCCCGCGTTAGCGGGTGAGCCCTGCTCTTGCTCCTGCTCGCTGGCGACCTTCGTACTCCGGCGCGGTTTCGCCAGCTCGACCCAAGCAAGCAGGACGGGAGTCCCTGACCCCTGACCTCTGAAACCTGACCCCTGCCTCCCGCCCTACTTCCCCACGTACGACACGCGCCAGATGCGGTGGCCGCCGTCGTCGCTGACGAGCAGGGCTCCGTCCGCCGCTACGGCTACGTCGACCGGGCGGCCCCAGACGTTTCGAGAGGCCGGATCGGTGAGGAAGCCGGTCATGAAGTCCTCGTAGCCCCCCACCGGCTTGCCGTGCTGGAAGCGGACGCGCACCACCTTGTAGCCGGTGCGCAGGGAGCGGTTCCAGGAGCCGTGCATCGCCACGAAGGCGTCGTTCCGGTACTCCGCGGGGAACTGGGAGCCGGTGTAGAAGGTGCAGCCGAGCGGCGCGGAGTGGGACTGCAGCAGCACGTCCGGCACGATCACGCTCTTCGCCGGCTCCTTCGGCTCCCGCACCACGCCCGGATCGCGGTTCGTGCCGATGTAGTAGTAGGGCCAGCCGTAGAAGCCGCCGGACTTCACTTCGGTAAAGAAATCGGGCACCAGGTCGTCCCCGTAGCCGTCCCGCTCGTTCACCACGGTCCAGAGCGCGCCGTCCGTCGGGTTCAGCGCCAGGCCGGCCGGATTCCGAAGGCCCCAGGCATAGCGGCCCAGCTTCTTCCCGTTCGGCTTGTAGGCGTGAATCGCGGCGCGGACCGGCTGCTCCGGGCTGTTGTTGCTTTCGGAGCCGATCGCCAGGAAGAGCTTCTTCCCGTCCGCGCTGAAGAGGATGTCCCGGGTCCAGTGCCCGAAGCCGGGGATCTTCTTGATCAGGACCTTCGGCTTGCCGGAAGCGCTCAGCCGACCCGCCTGGTAGGGGAGGCGTACCACGGAGGTGGAGTTGGCGACGTATAGCCACTTGCCCCGGAAGGCGAGACCGAACGGCCGGCTCAGCTTCTGGCGGCGGTCGGCGAAGACGGCCATCGTCTCCGCCACGCCGTCGCCGTCCTGGTCCCGCAGCGCCAGCACCCGGTCGCCCCCGGAGTCGGCGACGAAGACGTCGCCGTTTGGGGCCACGGCGAGGCGGCGCGGGCTGTTGTTTCCGCCCAGGTTCTCCGCGAAGACGTTCACGCGGAAACCGGCGGGCACGTCCGGCAGCTCGCCCTCCGGCCGCGGCACGAGGATGGGGCCGTTGCCGGCGGAGGGCGTGGCGAACGGCGCCGGAAGGACCGCCGGGTTGATGTAGTGCTGCCGGCCGGGATAGTCCATCTCCGCCTGCGCGAAGACGGCGCCCGCGGCGAGCAGCGAAACCACGCAGAGCTGGGTGGGGCGAAGCGGCATCTTGTGGCTACTCCTCGTGCGACGGCCTCCGAGCGCTATCATACCGAGAAGCAGCAGCTCGCGAGAACGGTAGACGAGAGGAGCATCGCATGAGTTCCGGATGGGAGTATTTACGGGTGCGGGGGGAGCCGGAGCTGGACCGGCTGGGCGCGGAGGGCTGGGAGCTGGTCGGCCTGCGCGCGGACGAGTGGATCTTCAAGCGCTCCGAGCCGGAGCCTTCGGTCCGGTTCACCCTGGAGCAGCGGGACGCCGCGCTCGCCGACGTCGCCGCGCACCAGGCCCACACGCGCCACCTCCTCAACCCGGAGGTCGCCGCGCTGATCCGGCGGGTGAACCACACGCAGATGCTGCTGATCGCCGACCGCGGCTTTCCGGTCCCGCCGCTGCCGCAGGTGGTCGACCTCTCCCTCACCGCCGACATTCCGACGGTGCTTCAGGTGCTGGAGGCGGTGCTGCCGGATCTGCCCGCGGACCGCCTGATCCGCGCCGAAGAGCAGCGTGAGGCGGCGCCGGAGCGCTGGCGGGTCCACGCGGGAGGCTCTCCACGCGCACTCGCGGTGCCCCACCTGGAGCTGAAGCGCCTCGCCCGGCACGCGGTCGGCTGCATCCGCACCGGGGATGCCACGCCGTACGCGAACGTGCTGCTGGTGGGGGGATGAGGAGGCGGCGCTCCGGATCCGGGTGGTCCGGAGCGCCGGCGTTGAAGGGTTACCGCATCGGCCGGCCGCGGAGGCGCTCGCCGTTGGTGTCCAGGATCTGGAAGTGGTGGATGCCGCCGGGCCGGTCGTCGGTGTAGGTCCAGACGATCTGCTTGTCCCGGGTGATCTCCGTCAGGCGTGTCTCGTTCGGCTTGGCGCGGTAGCTGGTGATCACGGTGTTCCCGTTCGGCAGCCGCTGCACGCCGCAGCAGTCGTTGAGCGGGTCGCCGGGCAGGTCGTCGTTGGTCACCTGCCAGACCGTCTCGCCCTTCGGATCGACCTCGATCACCAGGTTGCCCCAGGTGCAGCCGATCAGCGTGTTGCCGTTCTCCAGCCGGATAGCGGTGAACGGCATGTGCGGGGTCTTGACCTCCCAGACCGGCTTGCCGTCCGGCGAGTACTCCCGGACCACGCGGTCCCACAGGTGCGGCACCAGGGTGTTGCCGTTGCGCAGGCGGCGCGACATCCGCTGCTGCATGTGGGTGTCGTTCCGCTGCGAGGGGAGCGGCAGCTCCTTCACGATCTTCCCCTCGGGGTCGACTTCGAGCAGCCGCGGGTTCTTCCCCGCCTCGCTGATCAGCGTATTCCCGTTCCGGAGGCGCTGGGCGGTGTCCAGCTCGTCCTGCGACCCCTGGAACTCGAAGACCACCTTCTGGTCCCGGGTCACCTCCACCACGGAGCCGGGCTTGCCGGAGAGCGTGAGCAGGAGGTTTCCGTTCGGGAGCACCCAGCCGTCCCGGGTGCCCTTGGGGTAGCTCCAGACCACCTTGCCGCTGCCGTCGACGATGCGCGTCTCCGGCCCGGTGGCGAGGAAGGAGTGAGTGATCTTCGGCGCGGCATCCTGCGCCAGTGCCGCCGCGGCGGTCAGGAGGCCGAGCGCGAGCGGAAGCAAGGGACGAAACGGACGGAAAGCCATCTGGGACTCCGAAAGTGACGGACCGGCCCAGCGCCGGTCCTGACGGCAGGTTCGTCCCGCTTCCCCGCCAGCCCTCCCGAACGGTCAACCACAGAGCACACAGAGAACACCGAGAGGACACGAACGGGGAATCACCGCAGAGAGCGCAAAGGACGCAGAGAGGAACCAAAAGGAGAAACTGCGGGGCCGCAGTACGGTGTTCGTGGAGCGGATCAGGCCCCTCCCGCTCAACCTCTGGTTCCCCTCTGCGTTTCCTCTGCGTTCTCCGCGTCCTCTGCGGTGAATAAGTTCGGAGCCTCACCCCCGGGAAGGAGCATGCGCTTCCCGTACGCAAACAACCTCGTAACGGGGCGGGCTTCCGGTTACTGCCCGGGGGCCTTTTTCCGCTCCCCCGAACTCCCTGACAACGATGAAGCGAAACGAGACTCTCCCCGCGGGCGATGCGGCCCGCTCTGACCAGGACGCCCGGCTCGGTCGGCGCGGCTTCCTGACCGCCGCCGCGAGCGCCATCGCAGCGGTGGCGACCGCCGGCAAGGCCGCGGAGGCGGCCGCGCAGCGCGACTACGGCCCCAACGCTCCCCCGGTGCGCTATCCGGAGCCGGACGTGGTGGTCCTGGACCCGCGCTTTGCGAAGTACAAGGTCGGCAACTCGCCGATCCGCCGGCTCCACACCGGCATGCTCTGGGCGGAAGGTCCCGCCTGGAATGGCGTGGGCCGCTACCTGATGTGGAGCGACATCCCGAATAACGTGCAGCTCCGCTGGCTGGAGGAGGACGGGCACGTCAGCACCTTCCGCAACCCGGCCGGCAACAGCAACGGCAACACCTTCGACTACCAGGGCCGCCAGATCTCCTGCGAGCACGGCAACCGCCGCGTGGTGCGGTACGAGTACGACGGCACCGTCACGGTGCTCGCCGACAAGTTCGACGGTAAGCCGTTCAACGCGCCGAACGACGCGGTGGTGCACCCGGACGGGAGCATCTGGTTCACCGACCCCGGCTACGGCAGTCTCGGCCACTACGAGGGGAACAAGGGCGACCTGAAGCTGAAGGAAGCGGTCTACCGGGTCGACTCGAAGACCAATCGCATTCAGAAGGTGACCGACGAGATCTTCAAGCCGAACGGTCTCTGCTTCTCCCCGGACTACAAGAAGCTCTACGTGGCGGACACCGGCTCCAGCCACTATCCCGAAGCGCCGAAGAACATCAAGGTGTGGGACGTGGTCGACGACAGCAAGCTGGCGCGCGGCCGCGAGTTCACCTCCATGAAGCTGGGGGACAAGGCCGGCCTGGCGGACGGCATCCGCGCGGACAAGGACGGCAACATCTGGGCCAGCGCCGGCTGGGTGGGCGAAGGCTACGACGGCGTCCACATCTTCGCGCCGGACGGGGCGCGGATCGGGCAGATCCTGCTGCCGGAAATCTGCAGCAACGTCTGCTTCGGCGGCGCCAAGCGGAACCGGCTCTTCATGACCGGAAGCCAGTCGCTCTACACCGTCTACGTGGAGGCCCAGGGGGCGCACATCGCCTGACGCTGGACTGAGTGGGAGAGTGGGAGAAAGGGAGAGTGGGAGAGCCGGACCTCCATTCGGGACCCGATCCTACTCACCCTTTGCCCCATTCCACGACGGGTGCATCGTTACGGCCAGGGAGCTGCATCCCTGGCCGTAGCTGCATGCTGGCTGCGCTCTACAGCGTCACCGGCGGTCGTAGCGGTTGGTCTTGCGGACGTGGACCCGCTTTGCCAGCGCGTCGAACCGCCGGTCCAGGTCGCGCCGCTCCACGTTGGAGAGGCCGTTGCCGGACTTGCGGTACCGCGCTTCTCGCTGCGTGAGCTCGCGGAACTCGGTGCGCAGCCGGGCCGCTTCGGCCCGCGTGAGCTCGCCGGAGCGCACTCCCTGGTCGATGCGTCGGTCGAGGACCGACTGTCGCTTGTTGATCGATTTCCACGGCGCTGCTTGCGCCGTAACGGCCGAGAGGCCGAGGATGGCCGTGGTGGCGGAGATGAGGATGAGAAACCGCTTCATCGCTGTCCTTTTCGCAGCGGACCCCCGCTGAAACTCCGGGGTCCTTCGTTCTTGCTCCACCCGTCCAGACCGTCTGGGACCGTCTTACGTTCCCGGGAACCCGCCCATCCTTTAGAAGGAGCGGCTGGTCCACCGCTCGCTACAGCCGCTCGTTGGGAAGCTGTTCCGGCCTGGTGCGGCTGAAGGCGCTCCACTGGCGGTCGATCTCCGCGAGGGCGGGGACGCCTCGGTGGACGTAGAGGCCGTAGCGGAGCCAGAGCGGCTTGCCCGGCTCGATGGTGCGGGGCGCGTCGAACGTGAGGCTGGCACCCATCCAGCCGTCTCCGCGGACGTGGAAGTGGCTCGGGTGGTTCGCGTTGGACGGGTGGTCGAAGAGGGTGAGCCCCTCGTTCACGCCGGGGAGGATCGGACCGGAGTAGTCGACCCACCGCGCGCGCTTCCAGAAGACGCCGTTCGGCCCCTGCTCGTCGACGTTCCCCTCGGAGTTGCGGATCGTCCCGCCGCCGTCCAGCACGCCGATCGTCTTCGCCATCCGGACCGCCGCCATGCCGAACGGGGTCTTGCCGAGCACCGCCGGCTCGCGCTCCGTCTCGAGCTGGAGGTCGAGCACCAGCAGCCACTCCCCGTTCTCCAGGTCGACCGCCCGCATGCCGCGCCGCTCCACGATGTGGACGCGGTCGTCCTTCCCGACCCAGTGATTGATCGCGACGATCGAGGCGTCCCGGTCGCCGTCCGAGTACTTCGAGATGTACTGGTGAACGATCCGGCCGGGACCGTCGTCGGCCCAGAAGACGTCGCCGTTCACGTCGTTGTGGGAGACCCAGAAGGAGTTGTGGTGGAGGTGGCTCACGGAGGCGTGGGGGTGCCCCATCCGGGTGAGCGAGCGTCCGGAGGGGCCGAGGATCGGGTAGAGATACGGCCGCCGCAGCTCCGGGGAGAAGTAGTAGCGGGTCAGCTCCCGGCCATCCCGCTCCAGCGACGCCTGGTGCAGCGGCTGCGGCAGCGCCTGCATGCGGGGCACCGGCTTGGCATTCGGCAGCGGCACCTCCGCCGCTCCCCCTCGCGCGGCCAGCGCGGCCAGCCCCATCGTCGTCAGCAGTTCTCTGCGGTCCATGATTCCTCCGTTCGCGCCCCCGACCTGAAGGTTCGCTTCCGGCCGGCCGTTCCCTGTGCCGGGGGAGGAGTGCGCGCTCGTCCGCTCGAAGGATGCAGGGCGGTTCCCGCGGTGGACCGCTTCTGGAGAGTAGTGGGAGAAGAGCTCGGATGCGCATCGAGTCGTTCACGGTTTCTGGCTTCGCCAATCTCACCCGGCCGGTCACGCTCACCCCGCTGGAGGACGTGAACGCGCTCTACGGACCGAACGACGTTGGCAAGGGGAACCTGCTTCGCGCACTGGAGCTCTACTTCCGGCTGATGGGCATCGGCGAAGAGGTGACCAAGACGCAGGTGAAGATCCTCGACATCTCGTCCGACGAGGCCTCCGCCTGGCTCACCAGCTCCTTCAACCGGTACGAGGCGGCGCCGGTCCAGCTCGAGGCGCGCTGGCAGATCTCCGAGCGCGACCTGGAGCGCTACGGCCTCTTCCCGGAGCACCCGTGCGGCACGATGACGACCGGCCTGGAGCTGAAGTCGCTCGGCCGCGCTGTGGAGCTGCGCGTCACGCGCTGGCTGCTGCAGGACAAAGACGTCGCGCAGCTCGACCGCACCCGCGACGCCGCCCTGACCGGCTTCGCGCAGCAGCTGCGGCGGCTGGTGAGCGACGCCCGCCCGTTCCAGCAGGAGCAGCCGATCCTGCCGGTCGCCTGGCTCGGCCGCGAGAGCGAGGAGTTCTCCCAGGCGCAGCGGGACGCATTGTTCGACGCGCGGCAGTCCGCCTCTCCGGGCCCGCGCCGCCGCTGGGCGCTCTTCGCCGCCCTCGCCGGGACGCTCCAGCCGGAGCTGGGCGAGGGGAGCTGGGAGACGGTTTACGACCGCGAGACCGGCCGCGCCGACATCGTCTTCATCCGCGGCGAGGAGCTGATCCGCCTGGAGCAGCTCGGCTCAGGTCTTCGCCGCTTCGCCGGCCTGCTGGCGGAAGTCGCGCTGGCGGAGCATCCGGTGCTCTGCCTGGAAGAGCCGGAGTGGCGCCTCTCTCCGGAGCTGCAGGGCCGCCTGATCAAGCTGGTCCAGCAGGTGGTCCACTCCGGCGTCGGCCCCCGGCAGCTCTTCCTCACCACGCACAGCCCCTATCTCGCCGGGGCCTCCGCCGCGTTCGCCGTCGACCGCCGGGACGGCGGCCCGGAGGTGGAGCGGCGCCCGTGGGGAGAGGCCCTCGCCGCGGAGACCTCCGCCGCCGGCACGAGCGACGATCTCGGCGGCCTCATCGGCCTGGTCGAGTCGCTCGCGGAGCTGGAGCCGGAGCAAATCCTTTCTAAAGGCTAAAGGCTAAAGGCTACTAAAGGCAGAAGGCTGAAGGCTGAAGGCTGAAGGCAGAAGGCTGAAGGCTGAAGGCAGAAGGCTGAAGGCTGAAGGCTGAAGGCTGAAGGCTGAAGGGGCGAACAGGGGGGTGTGTGGTCGAAAAGCTCTCATCTTCCTTCTTTCCTCTCTGTGACTTGCCTGGTATACTGCTTCCGAACCGGAGCTCGGACGCGGACGTTCGCGAAATGATCAGCAGCCTCACCCTCATCGTTAGCTGGCCCCGTCTCAGTGCGGGAGCGGATGCCGTCGAGGTCCGCGCCCATGCTGGGCGTCCGTCCGGTTCCGGAGAGCGCGTCGTGTAGAGCTGGCTCCACGGCAGAGCGTTTCCGGTCACGGGCGGTCTCCGCTCCGTGGCCTTTTTGTTTTCTGGCCCGGCTACCGACGTAACGGTCTGAGTGGGCGGAGAGGGAGAGTGGGCGAGTGGGAGACTGGCTCTCGTGAGCAGCTTCTCCCACTCTCGGCACACCCATCCCGAGCCGTAGCTCCCGTCAGGTAGTCGACGACTCGATACACCAGTTCCGGCCCCGAGGGCCGCGTGCGAGAGGATCTCATCGCATGTCTCTGCTTCAGGAAGAAAAGCTGTCGGCCGCTCCGTCCCCGCCGCCGGAGCCGGCGGAGGGGCTGGAGGCGGTGTTGATGCAGGAGAGCGCCGACCTGGTCAGCGAGGCGTCGCACCGGTACGGCCGGCGGGACGTTCGCGTGAGCCGCGCCGGGGTGGCGGTCTACGACGAGCACGACGCCCGGGTCTTCTGGATCCCCATGGCGGACATCCGCTCCGCGCGGACCGAGCCGCTCGTCGGCGGCGGTCGGCTGGAGCTCACCACGCGGGAGGGGATCGTCCCGGTGGTGGAGTTCACCGCCTCCGTGGCGGCGCGCTTCTCCGAGATGGCGCGCGGCATCGAGCAGCTGGCCCGTGGCGAGGAGCTGCACGTCAAGCTGAAGCAGGAGCGGACCCGCTGCGAGGCGTGCGGGCGGCTGCTGCCGGAGAAGGACGGCCGCTGCGCCGCCTGCGTCAAGCGGATGGCGGTGCTGGGCCGGATCTTCTCTTACATGACGCCCTACCGGGGCCGCGCCCTCATCGTGGCGCTCACCTCGCTCGGCGGCATCGTGGCGTCGCTGGCGCTGCCGGAGATGACGCGGCGCATCACCGACGAGGTGCTGACCGGGAGCGTCTCCATGGCGGAGGCGATCCCGAAGCTGCTGCTCTACGTGGGCGGGATGCTGCTCTCCCTGGCGATTGGGGCGCTGTTCCAGATCGTGAAGGGGTGCCACGTCGCCTACCTCTCCGGGCACATCGCCAAGGATATCCGCGCCCACGTCTACCAGTCGCTGGAGCGGCTGCAGCTCAGCTTCTACGACAAGAAGCAGCTCGGCGCGATCACCAGCCGTGTGACGCAGGATACCGACCGCATCTGGGGCTTCCTGGTGGAAGGGGTGCCATACCTGATCACGGCGCTGCTGATGGTCGCCGGGACCGCGGTGTTCGGCCTCTGGCTCAACTGGAAGCTGACGATCGCCGTGCTCTCCCCGGTGCCGCTGCTGGCCATCGCGGGCGTCTTCTTCTGGAAGCCGATGTCGGCGCTCTTCTACCGGGTGGGCCAGAAGTGGGGACGCTTCCACACGCACCTGAACGAGTCGATCGCCGGCATCCGCATGGTGAAGGCGTTCACCCAGGAAGGCGGCGAGTGGGAGAAGTTCAGCCGCCGGAACAACGAGCTGGCGGAAGCCGGGGTGCGGGCGGACCGGCGCTGGTACATCTTCTCCGGCGGGATGATGTTCTTCACCGGCTGGGGATCGCTGATCAACTGGACCTACGGCGGCTACCTGGTGCTGAGTGGGGAGATGACCCTCGGGACGCTGCTGGCGGCGAACCAGCTCCTCTGGCAGGTCTACGGCCCGCTCCAGTGGTTCGCGCAGGTGAACCAGTGGTTCTCCCGCGCGATGGCGGGCGCTGAGCGGATCTTCGAGGTGATCGACCAGCAGCCGGAGGCCTACGACAACGCGGACGCGGTCCCGATGCCGCAGATGGAAGGGGCCGTCACCTTCGAGAACGTGCGGTTCGGCTACGACAAGAGCAACCCGGTGCTGAAGGGCATCCAGCTCGACGTGAAGCCGGGCGAGATGATCGGGCTGGTGGGGAAGTCGGGTGCGGGGAAATCGACCACCGTCAGCCTCCTCTGCCGCTTCTACGAGGTCGACTCCGGCACGCTGAAGGTCGACGGGGTCGACATCAAGGAGATCAAGCTGGAGGACCTGCGGAAGCACATCGGGATCGTGCCGCAGGAGCCGTTCCTCTTCGCCGGGACGGTAGCGGAGAACATCGCCTACGGGAAGCCGGGCGCGAGCATGGAGGAGATCATGACCGCCGCCCGGGCCGCCTGCGCGCACGACTTCATCGCCGCCAAGCCGGACGGTTATGACACGCAGGTCGGCGAGAAGGGCGCCAAGCTCTCCGGCGGGGAGCGGCAGCGGGTCGCCATCGCCCGCGCGATCCTGCACAACCCGAAGATCCTGATCCTCGACGAGGCGACCAGCTCGGTCGACGTGGAGACGGAGCGGAAGATCCAGCAGGCGATCGCCACGCTCGTGGCGGGCCGCACCACCTTCGCCATCGCGCACCGCCTCTCCACGCTGCGGAACGCCGACCGCCTGGTGGTGCTGGAGAAGGGGGAGATCGTGGAGATCGGCACCCACGCGGAGCTGATGGAGAAGCAGGGCGAGTTCTACAAGCTGGTGCAGACCCAGGCGCAGACCTCCGCCGCCTTCGCGGTCTCGGGGTAGAGCTGTTTTCCTCCGCGTCGAAAGAGAAAGAACCGAATGGACGTGAACGAAATTCGACTGTTCTACCAGCCGGCGGGGACCTTGCGCGCGACGGTGGGGGAGGACCGCTCTTACCCGGTGGTACGGCTCTACCAGGCGTGGCCGCTCTCCCGGCCGGGGCAGTACCTCTCTCTCCAGGACGCCAAGGGAGACGAGTTCGCGCTGGTGCCGCGGCTGGAAGACCTGGCGCCGGAGTCGCGGCTGGTGGCGCAGGAAGAGATCCGCCGCCGCTACCTGACGGCACGGGTGGACGCGGTGGAGTCGGTGCGCACCGAGTTCGGCGTTACCTACTGGACGGTCCGCACCGATAAGGGCGCCCGCGACTTCGTGGTGCAAAGCCTGAGCGAGTCGTGCGTCTGGCTGAGCGAGCGGCACGTGCTGATCAGCGACGTCGACGGCAACCGCTTCGAGATCGGGGACCTGACCACGCTCGACGAAGCCAGCAAGCGGTGGCTAGAACTCGTTTTCTAGTCACTGAAGTGCTACTCGGGACGCGTTGGAGTGGCTCGTTAGAAGTTAACAGGTTTGCAGGTTACAGTTTGGCAGGTTCCGAACTCCGTCTGGCGCAGAGCCCAACCTGCAACTTGCTAACTTGCCAACCTGCAACCTGCTAACTTGCCAACCTGCAACGAACCCTATCCACTCACCCACTCAGTTCGGCAGCGGCGGGGCAGAGATCGTTCAACGCGCAGCCGGCGCAGTTGGGCCGCCGGGCGGCGCAGACGCGCCGGCCGTGCAGGATCAGCAGGTGCGAGATGGCGGTCCACTCCCGCTGCGGGAACTTGGCCATCAGGTCCCGCTCGATCTTGACCGGGTCGGTGTGCTGCGAGAGACCCAGCAATCCGGAGAGGCGGGTGACGTGGGTGTCGACGGCGATCCCCTCCGCCCGGTTGAAGGCGTTCCCCAGCACCACGTTCGCGGTTTTCCGCGCTACCCCCGGCAGCGTGAGCAGCTCCTCCATCGTCTGCGGCACGTCGCCCCCGTAGACCTCCAGGATCCGCGCGCAGGCGCCCCGGATGTTCTTCGCCTTGTTCCGGAAGAAGCCGGTGGAGTGGATGTCCGCCTCCAGCTCCTCCTGCGGCACCTTCAGGTAGTCCTCCGGCGTGCGGTACTTCTGAAACAGCGACTGCGTCACCTGGTTCACCCGCACGTCGGTACACTGGGCGGAGAGAATCGTCGCGATCAGCAGCTCGAACGGGCTGGAGAAGTCGAGCTCGCACCGCGGATCGGGATAGAGCTCGCGCAGCCGCGGCAGGAGCACCTTGGGAGAGACGGGGCGGCGTTTACGTGGCATAGTGGGAACGGGTTTTCACCGCAGAGAGCGCAGAGGACGCGGAGAGGAACCAGGAGATTCACAGCTCGGCTCCGGTTCCGGATAGCGCTTACCTATTCTACGGGTCGGGACCGTTCCCGTCTCAGCTCTTCCCGGAAATGGCACTCTCTGCGTCCTCTGCGCTCTCTGCGGTAAGTACCGGAAGATAAATCGATGACGCGGGAACGATTGCAGCAGCTCGAGGGGAAGGAGTGGCGGCTGACGCGGGACGGCAGCACCGCCACGGCGCATCGGGCGTGGGACGATCCGCTCGATCCGGACAGCGGCTGGGAGCTCCTGGTGCTCCACACCGCCGGTCACGGCGCCCGCCTGACGCTCAACACTTTCGAGTCCGGTCTCACCGAGCGCTCGCTCGAAGACACCCGCCGCCTCCTCGCCGCGCTGGAAGAAGCGGCCGAGCTGCAGGAGCACTGGCGGGGCGAGCTGTCGGATGACCCGGGGCTGTAGAACCGGTATTCACCACGGAGCACACAGAGCGCACAGAGAGGAAACCGAACCCAAACAGCACCGCCACCAGTGCCGAGTCGGCGACGCCCGCAGAGCCCGTTCCACCGCGAAGCGCAGATTCCGTGCGTGACCGAAAGGTGGCGCTGGCCTATCCCTGCGAATTCCCCTCTGTGCCCCCTCTGTGGGCTCCGTGCGCTCTGTGGTTGGAAAGGTTCGGCTGCGTCAGGTCCCCGTACAGCTCCCGGGCCCGCTGCTCGAAGTAGTCCGCGATGTGGTGCCGGCCGTAGGCGGGGGCGACGAAGTCGTCGACCAGGATCTTCGCGATGAAGGTGAAGAGGTGCCCCACGCGGGGGTTGAGGGGGCGCACCAGGCGGCCGCCGAGCGCCAGCAGGCCCACCGGGACGTTGACGGTGAGCGCCTTCTTCCGCAGGGCGGTGACGGCGAGCTGGGCGATCTCCCGGCGGGTGAGGGCGTCCGGGCCGCCGACGTCTTTCTCGGTGCCGGAGGGCCAGTCGAAGGCGTCGGCGCAGACGACCGCCAGGTCTTCCTCGTGAATCGGGTTGGTCCGCGCGGTGCCGCCGTTGAACTCCGGGATCAGGCCGTGGCTGGCGACGGTGAGGATCTCCTCCATCGCGGAGAAGAAGCCGGTCGGGCGCAGCACGGAGTGGTCGAGGCCGCTCTCCCGGAGGTGCTGGACCACCAGCTCGTGGCCCTTCACGAAGTCGGACCACGGCAGCCGCTCCGCGCCGAAGACGGAGACGTAGACGAACTTCCGGACCCGCGCCCGGGCGGCGGCGTCCACGAGGTTCCGGTTGGCGGGCCAGTCGAGCCGGGTGAACGGGACCCGCCCGTACTGCGGCATTGGGATGACGCTGGCGCCGAGACAGGAGAAGACGCGGTCGACCCCCTCCAGCGCCGGCCCGAGCGTCTCCGGCTTCAGCGAGTCGGCCAGGCAGACCTCGTCGGCAAGCTGCCGCAGCGCCTCCGCTTTCGAGGGTGTACGGACCAGCGCCCGCACCCGCACCCCCCGGCGCTTCAGCTCCCGCACCATCTCCACGCCCAGCCGCCCCGTGGCGCCGGCGACTAGGCAGAGGGATGAGGGATGAAGGATGAGGGATGAATTCGAACCCTCCGCTTGCGTCTGCGGGGTGCTCATCGATCGGTCCCTGATACTGCCGGTCCGAGCGGCTCGTCCCTCATCCCTCATCCTTCTGAATTCATCCCTCGGCTAGTAGACCTGCTTCTGCGAGAGCTCCGGGGCGGCCTGGTCCAGGCGCTTGGCAAGCTTGCTGAGCTTGCAGGTCGGCACCTTCGGATAGAGGTGGTGCTCCAGGTGGTAGAACATGTCGAACACGATCAGGCTCTTGATCGGGTTCCGGATCGTCCGCGCGATGAAGTGGTGACGGTCGCAGTCGTGGTGGACGGTCCAGACCGCGAAGAAGGCGGTGAGGCACTGGCCGATCAGCATCGCGAGGACGTGGTACTTCAGGATCGCGATGTCGAGCGCGAAGAGCGCCACTCCCGCCCACGCGAGGACCGTTACGAACTCCGCCTGGATCCAGCGCATCTGGCGCGGGTTCGCCAGCTCGATGCCCTTGCGGTGGATCAGCCAGTAAAACCGCGGGCCGTACGCAATCGCCTGCCAGCCCTTCAGGTGAGCGCTCGCCGCTTCCGCGTCGTCGTCATCCATGCAGTGCGCGTGGTGATGCAGGTGCGTCTGCTGCAGCGCGTGCATGGAGCTCATCATCAGGCAACTGATGATGAACATCACCCACTCGGTCGCCAGGCGGGGGATGCCCAGCGCGTAGTGGTACGCGTTGTGGACCACGCGGAGACCGCAGAGAAAGAAGATGAACGAAAACGGCAGGGCGATCAGGTACTGGCCGTAGTAGGCCAGCGTCAGCGATGCGATCAGCCAGGGGAAGATCAGCAGCAGTTCCTTGGTGATGTCCCAGGCGCTGAGCTCCAGCAGGTCATGCCATTCGACGGAGCGGACGCGCGGGTCGCGCATGATCTCCAGACTCATTCAGGGCCTCCGAGTCCCGAGGGACACGACTGGATCGGTTGGTCGAAGCGGTACCGAGAGGCCGGGCGATGCTCCGCCCTCCCGCCAGCCTGCACTATTCCACACGTACGGGGAACACCCCTGCAAGCCGCCGCAGAACTTTCTCTCAGCGAGTCCGCAGAGAGGGAGCGTTTTGGGCGGTGCCCAACTTTAGGGAAGCGATGGACGCGAAGCCCGGCCAGGGGCTTCCCCCCTTGTCCGGCTGGCGAGCCTGGGCCGGCACATAGGAGAAGTATTTCATGAACGAGAAGGTTTCGCGGCGAGATTTGCTCGGCCACGCCGGCCGCACCGCCGCCGCCGGCGCGGCGCTCGGCGGGATCACGATTCCCGCGGTCCACGTCGGGGCGGCGCAGAACCCCGCCCGCCCCGCAGAGAACGGTCAGCTCGTGGCGGCGCTGATCGGCTGCGGCGGCATGGGTCGCGGCAACATGAACAACCTGATGAGCAAGGGCGCGCGCATCGCCGCCGTCTGCGACGTCGACAGCAGCCACATGGCGCAGGCCGCCTCCGACGTGGAGAAGCGCCAGGGCACCCGCCCGAAGGAGGTCAAGGACTTCCGCCGGGTGATGGACATGAAGGACGTCAACGTGGTGATCATCGCCACGCCGGACCACTGGCACGCGCTGCCGTTCATCGCGGCGTGCGAGGCGGGCAAGGACGTCCACCTGGAGAAGCCGATCTCCCACAACATCAGCGAAGGCCGCGCGATGGTCGCCGCCGCGAAGCGGTTCAAGACGGTCTGCCAGGTCGGCACGTGGCAGCGCAGCAACAAGGACTTCGCGGACGCGGTCGCCTTCATCCGGTCCGGCAAGCTCGGCCCGATCAGCACGGTGAAGGCGTGGAAGACCGACTGGTTCTCCATGGGCAAGAACAACCCGCCCCAGCCGGTGCCGGCGAACCTCGACTGGGACTTCTACCTCGGCCCCGCGGAGAAGGTGCCGTACACGGGGAAGAACGGCCACTTCAACTGGCGCTGGTACTTCAACACCGCCGCGGGCAACACCGGCGACTGGGGCGTCCACATGATCGACATTGGGCTCCTCGCCATGAGCAAGGACACCGATCTGGTGATGCCGACCCACGTCTCCAGCGTCGGTGGCAAGTTCAGCTCCGGCGCGGATGACGACCGCACCACGCCGGACACCCACCACGCGATCTTCCAGTTCCCCAACTTCATCATGGAGTGGCAGACCGGCCGCCGCGGGCTGGAGTACGGCTACGTGCGCCAGGTCCCCGCCGGCGACGGCGGCCCGCAGCGCAAGCCGCAGGACATGCTGGACAACGGCACCGCCTTCGTGGCGGCGGACGGCAGCAGCCTGGTGGTGTGGCGCGGCGGCTGGACGGTCCGCGACCCGCAGGGCAACGAGCTGCCCAAGACCTACGCGGAAGACTTCGGCACGCACGATCACATGCAGGACTTCATCGACTGCATCAAGACCAGGAAGCAGCCGCGCAGCAACATCGAGTCGATGTACCAGACCACGGCGGTCTGCCACCTGGCGAACATCTCCTACCTCACCGGCCAGACGGTCCGCTGGGACAAGGAGAAGAACGACCTCGTCGGAAACGTCGGCAAAGACACCCTGCCCTACGCTCGCGAGTACCGGCAGCCCTGGAAGCTCCCGAAGTACTAGCCTGAAGAGGGGAGATGAAAGAAGAAACAGCCCGCGTCGCGGCCGCCGACGCGGGCTCCTTTCTCCGTGGCGCCGGGAGCCTTGCCGTTCCCTTCAGGTTTCTCTCTTCGCGTCGTTTCTTTGACTTCGCGACTTCGCGTTCGTTCGGACCTCCTCCCGCTGACTGGGACCCGCTGCGGGCAGGCAAGCGCCGAAACTCCGTCCCGCCTCGCGCCTCTCATTCGGGACGGGACGGGAGCGGAGCAGCGCGATGGTAGAGCTACACACCGGTCGGGAGCAGCGGCTTTGTGATGGGACGACGCGCCGGGACTTTGTCCGCGCGGGGTTCCTCGGGGTGCTGGGGCTCTCGCTGACCGACGTGCTCCGGCTGGAAGCGGCGCAGGCGGCGCAGCTCGGCATGCGGCCGGCGAACCACAAGAACGTCATCCTGATCTGGCTGCACGGCGGGCAGACGCAGCTCGAGACGTACGACATGAAGCCGGAGGCGCCGGCGGAGGTGCGGGGCGTCTATAAGCCGATCAAGACGAACGTGCCGGGCCTGCAGATCTGCGAGCTGCTGCCGCGAATGGCGAAGGTGATGGACAAGATCACCATCCACCGCGGCCTGCACCACACCGATAACGACCACTACTCCGCCTCGCACTGGCTGCTCACCGGCTACCTCGGCCCCAACGGCGCGGACCAGCGCCCCCGCTTCCCGTCCATGGGCTCCGTGGCGGCGCGGGCGCTCGGCGCGCGGAAGCCGGACGTGCCGCCCTACGTGATCATGAACGACGGCGGCTTCGGCTACCACGGGGCGACCTACCTCGGCGCGCAGTACCACCCGATCCGCACCGGCGACGAGAGCTACGGCAACGAGGGGATGCAGCTGCCGGTCGCGAAGACGAACGACCTGAAGCCGCTCCCCGGCGTGGAGGGGCAGCGGGTTCTGCGGCGGCAGTCGCTGTTGAAAGACATGGACCGCTTCCGGCGGGCGGTCGACCAGGCGGCGCAGGAGCGGCAGCTCGACGAGATCCAGCAGAAGGCGCTGGGGATGATCGCCTCCGGCAAGGCGCACCAGGCGTTCGATCTCTCGCAGGAGGACGCGAAGACCCGCGAGCTGTACGGACCCGGCTGGGGCGAGAACGCGCTCCTGGCCCGGCGGCTGGTGGAGGCGGGCACGCGGTTCGTGGTCTGCAACACCGGCTACTGGGACGACCACGGCAACATCAAGGGCGCCATGGACAGCAAGCTGCCGCGCCACGACCGGATGGTCGCCGCCCTGGTGGAAGACCTGCACCAGCGCGGGATGCTGGACGACACGCTGGTGGTCGCCGCCGGAGAGTTCGGGCGCACGTCGACGATCAATAAAGACGCGGGGCGCGACCACTGGGCGCAGGCGAGCTGCGTCCTCTTCGCCGGAGGCGGCTTCCGGCACGGGCAGGTGCTCGGCGCCACCGACGCGAAGGCGGAGTACCCGAAGGAGAACCCGATCACGCCCGCCGACCTGCAGTCGACGATCTACCATCATCTCGGCATCAGCCGCGAGCTGACGTTCGAGGACCAGACCGGCCGCCCGCAGTACCTCCTCCCGCCGGACCAGGGGCAGGTGATCCGGGAGTTCGCGTAGGACGGGCGTGGAGCGACCTGGCGCCAGGGAGAGTGGATGAGGGGGAGACTCGCTCCCTCGCTGCGGTGAGCAGGTTGCAGGTGGGCAGGTTCCAGGTTCCGAACCCCACCCGTCTGGGAGCTCAACCTGCAACGTGCCAACTTGCTAACCTGAAGCAGACGCCGCCCACTCTCCCTGGCCAAATCCCCCTTCGATCTCGGGGGACGGAGTGCTACTGCCGCCTCTCTCGCCCGGAAAGGCGGAGTGAGGCGGGTAGGCCGCGCCGTGGCGCAGACCTACCGCAGAGCCCCTCCAGGGCCGGGGTTACTGCTTCTTCGGGAGCGCCCGGGTAGCCCCGGTGGAGATCCCCCCGTCCACCAGCAGCGTCTGGCCGGTGATGTACTCGCTCGCGTCCGAGGCGAGGAAGACCACCGTCCCGTCCAGGTCGTCTGGCTTGCCGGGACGCTTCAGCGGGATGCGGTCGACCAGGTACTCCAGCCACTCCTGGTTTTCGTACATCACCTTGTTCTGCTCCGTGCGGAACCAGCCGGGCGCCAGGCAGTTCACGGTAATGCCGTAGGGGCCCCAGTCGTCGGCCAGGCTCATCGTGAGCTGGCGGACGCCGCCGCGGCTGGCTCCGTACGGCGCGAGGCCGGCGTAGCCGAAGACGCTGGTGACGGAGCCGATGTTGATGATGCGGCCGTACCGGTGCTGCACCATCCGGCGCGCCACCGCCTGCGCCACGAAGAAGGTGCCGCGCAGGTTCGTCTCCAGCACCAGGTTCCAGTCGTCCCAGGTGATCTCCAGCGCCGGCTTGCGGACGTTGCAGCCGGCGTTGTTCACCAGGATCTGGATCTGCGGGAACGCCTCGAAGGCGGCGTCGATCCCGCGCTGGATGCTGTCGTGGTCGCGCACGTCCAGCTCCACCGGCACCACGCGCCGGCCCATCGCCTCGATCTCCTCCCGGAACGGCTGGAGCGACTCGAGGGTGCGGCTGGTGATGACGAGGTCGGCGCCGGCGCGGGCGAGCGCGCGGCCGAAGTACTGGCCCAGGCCGCGGCTGGCGCCGGTCACGATGGCGGTCTTGCCGCTCAGGTCGAAGAGGGAGAGGTCGCTCACGGCTCCAGGATCACCTTCATCAAGCCGGGCTCATGCCCGTAGAGGCGGTCGAACCACTCCGGGCCCTGCTCCAGCGGCGCCTGCACGCTGATCAGCGGGCGGACCTGGATCTTGCCGCGGGACATCATCTCGATGCACGCCGGGTACTCGCCGGAGGAAGAGCAGCTCCCGTAGAGCGTCAGCTCGCGGGTCACCACCGCCTGCAGCGGCAGCTCCACCTTCGGAGCGAGGTTGCCGACCAGCCCGATCGAGCCGCCCTTCCGCACCGCGGAGATGGCGGTCTGGAGCGGGTCGCCCGCACCGACCACCTCCATCGCCAGGTCGGCGCCGCGGCCCTCGGTGCGCGCCTGGACCTCGGCGGCGACGTCGACCTTCCGGGAGTTGAGCCCCTCGTCCGCGCCGAGCTCCTTGGCGCGCTCCAGCTTGTAGTCGTCGATATCGACCGCGATGATCCGCCCGCAGCCGGCGAGGCGCAGCGTCTGCACCACCAGCAGGCCGATCATCCCGGTGCCGACCACCACCGCCGTGTCCCCGATCCGAATCGGGATCCGGCGCACCGCGTGGAAGGCGATCGAAACCGACTCGATCAGCGCCGCCTCTTCGAAGCTCAGGTTGTCCGGCAGCCGGTAGACGATGTGCTGCGGGACGGAGACATACTCCGCGAAGGCGCCGTGGCGGCGGTAATCCCCGCAGGAGACGCCGAGCACGTTCCGGTTGTCGCACAGATTGACGTCGCCGCGGCGGCAGAAGTAGCACTTGCCGCAGTAGACGGTCGAGTCGAACGTGACCCGGTCGCCTTCCTGAAAGCTGCGCACGTTCTTGCCGACCTGCGCCACCACGCCCGCCGCCTCGTGGCCCATCACCAGGGGCGGGATGCGCCGGCCGCTCGAGCCGTCGTAGCCGTGCACGTCGCTGCCGCAGATCCCGCACGCGCGGACGCGGACCAGAATGTCGTCGTCACCGATCTCCGGGGTGGGGACCTCCGTCACCTCCAGCTTCCGGGGATCGGTCAGGAGCAGAGCCTTCATGCCGTTTCTTCCTTAGATGAGCGTCTTCGCTATTCCCGGCTATCACAGAACCGCCCCGGGAGTGCAGCGGAACCTGGGGCCATGGGGGATCGGTGAGCGGGAGACTCTGGGGTAGACCGAAGGTTGGAAGCTTTCCAGCCGCCGAAGGATTGTCTAAAGAGGAGAAATCCCTTGCCGCGGGCGAAGGTAGAAAACGGTTGGTTACCGTCCCAGCGGCTGCGGACGGCGAGGTGGATCGGAAGGAGCACCCATGGCCGCAGTCCCCATCTCGGTAGACGTGGGTCCAGCTAAAGTAGTACCGATCATACTCTGCCGGGTGGAGGGGGAGCCTTACGGATTGCCACTCGCGACGGTCGAGCGGGTCCTGCCGATGGTAGAGCTCCGGCGGCTCCCCTCCGCGCCGGTATTCCTGGCCGGGGTGATCGATTACCACGGTGAGGTGGTGCCGGTGGTGGACCTGCGGGTCCGGTTCGGGCTCGCGAGCAGAGCGCCCGAAGTGACGCAGCGGCTGCTGCTGCTGCAGACCTCGCGGCGAAAGCTGGCCCTGCTGGTAGATGCAGTGGAGGGCCTCCGCGAACTGCCGGGGGAGCGGGTCGTCGCTCCGGAAGCGCTGGACACCGGCTTGCGCGGCGTGGCGGGCGTGGCAGCGCTCGAGGACGGCGTGGTGATCGTGCAGGACGTGGAGGCACTGCTCTCCAGCGAGGAGGAGCGGGCGGTGCAGCAGGCGATCGATCGGGCGGCGGAAGGAACGGGCCATGCAGCCTGACCTGTTGTGCGCCGCGAGACGAGTGGTGGAAGAGCGCCTCGGGCTCGACTTCCGAGTGGAGCGTGGAGAAGCGCTCCAGCGCAGGCTCTCGCGGGCACTGCGCGAGACCGCCCGCGAAGATCTCGAGAGCGCGCTGGCCCGGCTGATGGAGGCCCCCTCCGAAGACCCCGAGTTGATGGCGCTCGCCCGCGGCCTGACGGTAGGAGAGACCTACTTTTTCCGTGACCGGGCCTGCTTCGAGGCGCTGGAGCGTCACGTGCTGCCGCCTCTCCTCGCGGCCCGCCGCGCGGCCGGCTCGCTGCACCTGCGGGTCTGGAGCGCCGGGTGCTCCACGGGCGAAGAACCCTACTCGCTGGCAATCCTGCTCGACCGGCTGCTGCCGGATTTCGAAGACTGGCGCGTGACGCTGCTCGCGACCGACATCAACCCGGACTCGCTGGAGCGCGCGCGGGAGGGCCGCTACGGGGAGTGGTCGTTCCGGACCACGCCGCGCTGGGTGCGCGAGCGGTACTTTCACCGGGTGAGCGGCCGTACGTATGAGCTGGACGCGCGCATCCGGAAACGGGTAAGCTTCCGAGCGCTCAACCTGGCTGAAGTCGGCTATCCCAGCGCGGCAAGCAACACCCTCGCCATGGATCTGGTCCTCTGCCGCAACGTGTTGATGTATTTCACGGAGGACGCGCGCGCGGCAGCCCTGGAGCGGCTCCGACAGGCGTTGACGCCGGGCGGTTGGCTGGTAGTAGCCTCGCCGGAGGCCTCCGGATCGCCGCTCGCTCCCCTGCTTCCGGTGAATTTCCCGGGAGCGACCCTCTATCAGAAGCAGGAGCCGGCAGCTCAGCCTCCTTTGCGGAAGGGCGCGTCCCTACCACCCGGGGAGGCGGTCGCTGCTGCCGGAGCGCCGTCGTACCCGGCATCCCGGCGGCTGCCGGCTTCACCTCTTCTCCCGGCGACTCCCGCGCGCGGAGTGGAGGAGCCTCATCCTCTGGTCGCCGCGCGGCGGCTCGCGAACGCGGGTCAGCTTCAGGAAGCCCGGGCGATCTGCGAGAGCGTGACGGCCGAGGCTCCGCTGCTGGTGGAGGGGTGGGTCCTGCTCGCGACGGTGTGTGACGAAAGCGGAGATGCCGAGGCGGCACAGCGGGCGCTCCGCCGGGCGCTCTATCTCGATCCGGACTGCGCCTTTGCGCGCCTGAGCCTGGGGCTGCTCCTCTTCCGGAGTGGCGACCGGGGGCGTGGACTCCGTCAGGTGGAGCACGCCGCGCGCCAGCTCGAGGGGCTGTCCGACCGGGCGCTGGTAGAGCATGCGGACGGCGCGACGGCGGGTGAGTTGTTGACGCGGGCGCTCCGGCTGCTCGAAATCGGATCGCGGAGGGCAGCCTGACACCTGTGGAGACGAGGATGGAGACAGAAGAGACGCCTGGCGTCGTGGCGCCGCAGCCACCGGCGGTCCCCGCTTCGGACGCTCGACCTGCATCGCCGCCGGAGCCGGACCGAGGCCTCGAAGCACGCACGCTGCAGATTCTCCGGAAACGGGCGAAGGTACTCTCCCAGCCGAGGAGCGTGGCGGGGGCGACTCCCACCGTTGAGCTCGTCGTCTTCTCCCTGGGGAGCGAGCGGTTTGGAGTGGAGGTTTCCGCCGCCCGGGAGGTCCTCCCGCTCCCTCCGATCGTGCCGGTGCCGCACACGCCGCCGTGGGTGGTGGGAGTTGCGGGCTATCGGGGCCGCGTGCTGACGGTAGTCGACCTTCGTCCGCTCCTCCAACTGCCCGCGGAAGCCGAGACGGGTGGGCAAGCGCGGCTCGTGGTCGTGGAGTCGTGCGGGATGGTGTTCGGCCTGCGGGCCGGCGCGCTTCACGGGGTTTTTCAGGCGGAGGATGCACTCATCGCCGCGCCCGGACCGCGGCAGGAAGGTGGGCTGCGATTTGTGCGAGGAGTAACGCCGGAGCGGGTCGCGGTTCTAGACTTGCCGGCGCTGGCGCAGCACCCGGGATTTCAGGTGAAGGGATAAGATGAGCCTCAAGAAAGAGCGCAGGGGGAGCTGGACGGTCGGGCGACGCGTCGCCGCGGGATACGCGGTGATCCTCACGCTGCTGCTGATCCTCACTATCAGCACCGTCGCCAGCCTCGTCGCCACCGCCGTCGGGTTTCGGGAGGCGATGGAGGAGCGAGACCAGGTCCTCCAGGATGCCCGGTCCGTAGAACGGACTCTCGTCGCTGCGCAGGTCGGCTCGCTGCGCTACCTGCTCACCGGAGACCGGCGTTTCGTCGAGAACTGGAGATCGCAGGCGGAAGCCGGCGCCGAGGTTCTGCGGCGACTGGCGAATACGAGCCCCACGCCGGAGCTGCGAGCCGGGTGGCAGGATGCTGCCGGCACGCATCAGCGCTGGGGAGCAGCGGTCGGTGCGGCGGTTGCCGCGCGGGACGCCAATCGCCTGGAGGAGGCGGAGCGGATCGTGCGGCAGCGCGTCATCCCGGTGCGGGACCGGCAGAATGAAGAGATCGACCGGCTGGTGGATGCACATCGCGCCCATGCCCGGACGAGAACGGAAGGAGTCTCGACCCGTGCCGGGAATACGGTCCGCTTCACGCTCGTGCTTGCCGCGGGAGCCATCATCCTGGGCTGTGCGCTGGCCTGGGGCCTGACTCGCTCGGTCACGCGGACCCTGAAGGAAGCCGTCTCCATCCTGACGAGCTCGTCGGCGGAGATCCTGGCGTCGACCACCCAGCAGGCTTCCGGCGTCGCCGAGGAAGCTTCCGCGGTCCAGGAGACCACGACCACCGTCGATGAGCTGCGCCAGACGGCCGAGCTGGCGACGGAGAAGGCGAAGCTGGTGGCGGAGGCGTCCGCCAGGACCGTCGAGATCTCGAGCCAGGGTCGTCAGGCGGTGGAGGAGACGCTGCAGAGCATGCAGGAGACGCGGGAGCGGATGGAGGCGATCGCGGAGCGGATCCTGGCGCTAAGCGAGCAGGGTCAGGCGATCGGGGAGATCATCGCGACCGTGGATGAAGTGGCCGATCAGTCGAGTATCCTCGCGGTCAACGCCGCGATCGAGGCGGCGAAGGCGGGAGAGGCGGGCAAAGGCTTCGCGGTCGTCGCCTCCGAGGTGAAGGAGCTGGCGGAGCAATCCCGTCGGGGCACCGCCCAGGTCCGCGCCATCCTGAACGAGATCCAGCGTGCGACGCAGGCGGCGGTACTGGCGACCGAGCAAGGGGTCAAAGCCGGTGAGGCGGCGGAGAGGATCGCGGTGAGATCGGGAGATGCCATTCGCGTTCTTTCGGAGAGCCAGCAGGACGCGGCCCAGTCCGCCCGCCAGATTCTGGTGACGACGCAGCAGCAGCTCGTCGGCGTCGATCAGATCGCGACGGCGATGCAGCACATCCAGCAGTCATCCAGCGAGAACATGGCCGCGACCGAGCAGGTGGCCCGAGCGGCGCACGATCTGAACGACATGGCGGGCCGGCTTCAGGAGCTGGTTTCCGGCTAGCGCCGGAGAGCCCCGGGGCCGAGATGCACCACCGATGAGACGCCGCAGCGAAGAGACGCAGGCCCGGCTGCTCGCCGCGTTCCAGACGGAAGCGGAGGAGCACCTCGGGTCGATCAACGCCGCGCTTGGCTCGCTCCGCTCCGATCCGGGCGAGGCGAGTGCGGCGGATATGCTCTTCCGGGCCGTGCACACGCTCAAGGGAGCCTCCCGCTCGGTCGGTCTGCTGCCGGTGGAGACGATCTGCCAGGCACTGGAGACGCTGCTGCGCCGTGTGACGCTCGGCGAGCTCGCTCTCTCGCCGCGACTGGTAGCGGGCCTCCAGGAAGCAGTAGATGACGTGGCGTCCCTCATCGAGGGCCAGGCCCCCCAGCGGTCCGTGCCGGACTCCGTGCTGGCGCTGGAGCGGCTCGTCGGGGGTGCCGCGGAGGGGGCGCCGGGCGACATGCCGGTGCCGGGTGACCGGTCTCCGGAGTCGGCTAGCGTCCAGGCTGCCCCGCCCCCGGACGAGCATGTTCGAGACGCTTCCGAGACCGTCGAGCTCCCGGAGCCGCGCCTGCCCGTGGAGAGAGAGAGCACCATCCGGGTGCCCGCGGAGCAGCTCGACGCCCTCTTGCTGCAGCTGGAAGACCTGCTGCTTCCGAAGCTCGCCGCCGGGCAGAGGGTGCGAGAGCTCCAGGCTCTCGCAGATGCCGTCACCTCCCGGCGGAAGCAGCACGGCGAGAGCTCCGAGTGGGAAGCGCTCGCGGCGGAGCTGCCGCCGATCGTGCGCCGCCTGCGCGAGGACGAGCGGCGGTTGACCCGGCTGCACGAGCAGCTTCAGGCGGAAGTGCTGCGCCTCCGGACTTCGCCGGTGTCCGGCATCGTGGAAGCGATGCCGCGCATGATCCGCGATCTCGCCCGCGAAACCGGGAAGGAAGTGGAGCTGACGCTCACCGGTACGGAGCTGGAGCTGGACCGGCGGGTGCTCGAGCGGATCAAAGACCCGTTGATCCACCTGCTGCGAAACGCCGTCGACCACGGGATCGAGTCGCCGGAAGTGCGGGAGCAGGCGGGAAAGCCGCGGGAGGGCCGGATCCGGCTCTCGTTCGGGGCGGCGGAGAGCCGCCGGATCGAGGTCGCCGTCGCGGACGATGGCGCCGGGATCCGTCCGGAGGTGGTGCGAGAGGCGGCGGTGCGCTCCCGGCTGATCGGCGCGGACAACGCCCGCACGCTCAGCGCACAGGACAGCCTGGAGCTGCTCTTCCAGCCCGGGTTCAGCACCAGTCCGGTCGTCACGCGAGTCTCGGGTCAGGGCCTGGGGCTCCCGATCGTGCGAGAGCGGGTGGAGGGCGTGGGCGGCAGCCTGCAGGTGGAGAGCGATTCCGGGGCAGGTACCACCGTGCGGATGCTGCTTCCGGCTACCATCGCCACGGTCAGCGGACTTCTGGTGCGCGCGGGGGAGCGGCAGTTTCTTCTTCCCGTGCAATCGGTGGAGCACGTGCTGCGGATCACGGAGGCCGACGTCACCAGCCTGAGCGGACGGACCGGTATCTACCGGATGGGTCAGTTTCTCCCGGTGTCGCCCCTGCAGACGCTGCTGGACCTCCCCGGCGGAGCGACGCTCGGGGCGGGGAGGCTCCCCTGCCTGGTCCTGGTGGCGGGCCAGGAGCGGATCGGGCTGCTGGTCGACGAGGTGCTCGGCGAGCGAGAGCTCCTGGCCAAAGAGCTGGAGCCGCCGCTCGTCCGGGTCCGGCACGTCGCGGGCGCGGGACTGCTCGGCACCGGCGAGCTGGTCCTGACGCTGCGGGCGGCCGAGCTGATCCGCACGTCGCTGGCTTCGGAGAGCGCCCCGCTGCGATCGACCCCACCGGCAGCGCGGAGCCGGGCTCCGGTCATCCTGGTGGTGGACGACTCGCTCACGACACGCGTGATGGAGAAGAACTTGCTGGAGAGTGCCGGCTACACCGTGAAGACGGCGGTGGACGGCATGGAAGCGTGGACTCTCCTCGCCAGCGAGTCTTTCGACCTGCTGGTGTCGGATGTAGACATGCCGCGCATGGATGGTTTCGAGCTCACGGCACGGATCCGCGCCGACGCACGGCTCCGGGAGCTGCCGGTGATCCTGGTTACGGCGATGGAATCGCGGGAGCACCGGGAGCGAGGCGTGCTCGCCGGCGCGAACGCGTACGTCATCAAGTCCAGTTTCGAAGAGTCGAACCTCCTGGAAATCATCACCCGGTTGCTGTAATGCCGTTCTCCGGGAGGAGCTGAGATGGTGCGGGTACTGCTGGCGGAGGACTCTCTGGTGGTCCGGGAGCATCTGGTGAGCTTGCTCTCAGAGGACCCGGAGATCCAGTTAGTGGGGACCGCCCGCAACGGGGTGGAAGCGGTTGAGATGGTGCGGCAGCTCCGTCCGGACGTCGTGCTGATGGATGTCACCATGCCCCGGATGGGTGGATACGAGGCGACCCGCCAGATCATGGGGAGCTCCCCGCTCCCGATCGTGATGATCAGCAGCGGCTTCGACACCGGCGGAGTGGCCACGACGTTCGAAGCGCTGCGGGCGGGAGCGGTCGCCGTGGTAGAGAAGCCGCGGGGCGGCGGAGACACCGAAGAGGCCTCCGCTCGGGAGCTCTGTCAGACCGTGAAGCTGATGGCGGAGGTCAAGGTGGTGCGGCGCTGGGCGCGGGATCCCTCCGTACCCAGGCCGATCTCGCCCGCGGACCGGCCCCGCGCGGGCGAACGGCCGGTGTCGACCCGTACCGCCGTGGCGCCGTCCCGCCAGCGACGCATCGAGCTGGCCGTGATCGGTGCCTCTACCGGCGGGCCGGCCGTGTTGGTGGAGATCCTGACGCGGCAGCCGGCGCAGCTGCCGGTCCCGATCCTGATCGTTCAGCACATCGCACGGGGATTCGTGGGCGGCCTGGCTGCGTGGCTGAACGAGCAGACCGCGCTGAATGTGAAGCTCGCCGAACCGTACGAGCCGCTGCGGGCGGGGGTAGTGTACCTGGCTCCCGACGGCTATCAGCTGGGAGTTACACCGACCCGCCGGATACGGCTCGTCGATGCGCCGGCGGAGGACGGATTCAAGCCGTCCATCTCGTACACCCTGCGATCGGTGGCGGCGCAGTATGGGGCTGCCGGGCTGGGAGTGCTGCTCACCGGCATGGGGCACGACGGCGCGGCAGGACTCCTCCAGCTCCGCCAGGCCGGGGGGCTCACCGTGGCACAGGACGCTGCCAGCAGTGTCATTTTCGGGATGGCGGAGCGGGCGGTCGGCCTCGGCGCCGTCGAGCACGTGAGCTCGCCGCGCGAGATCGCGGAGCTTCTACGCACGCTCCCGGTACCCGGGGAAGAGAACAGGAAAGGTTGATCCGTTGGCGCACCGCATTCTGATCGCAGAAGACAGCCGCACCCAGGCGGAGGAGCTGCGGAGCTTGCTGGAGGACGTCGGCTTCGAGGTGGAGGTCGGCACCAATGGCCGTGAGGCGCTGGAAATGCTCGAGCGCTCGCGTCCCGACATGATCCTGAGCGATCTCTTCATGCCGGAGATGGACGGCTTCGCCTTCTGCCAGGCGGTCAAGAGCCGGGACGAAACGCGCCGGATCCCGTTCATTCTCCTGACGCAGTTGAATACGCCCGGCGGCATCGCCATCGGCCTGCAGCACGGCGCGGACGACTTCGTCCCGAAGCCGTATGACGAAGACCTCCTGCTCGAGCGCGTTCGGGCCCTGCTCGCCGCCAATGACGGCTCCGAGACCCGCGCCGATCCCGGTCTGGGGCAGCTCCCGCTGGAGAGAGCCAGTCTGCTGCTCGACCAGCGCGAGCAAGCCCTGCGCACGTCGCACGCTTTCCTCGAACAACTGGTCGCCGGCAGCCCCGGCATCATCCTGCGGGCCGAGACCCGACTGCGCCGCATCAGCTACATCAGTCCGAACATCGAGGCGCTGCTCGGGTTCGCGCCGGAGGAGGTGCTGCGGAGCTCCGACTTCCTGGCGGATCGAATCCATCCTGATGAGAAGGTGCAGGTGCTTACGTCTCTGCACGGGGCCTACCTCACCTCGGAGGACGGGTGGCGCACGGAATGCCGCCTGCAGCACCAGGACGGCTCGTACCACTGGTTCTACATCTCCGCCCGTTTCGACGAGAGTGCAACGGGCGGCTCGTCGCCTCCGCTGGTGGCGCATCTGCTCAACATCGACGTCCGCAAGGAAGCCGAAGCTCGCATTCAGTCTCTCAACAAGACCCTGGAGCTCCGGGTGCAGGAGCGCACCGCCGATGCGGAGGCACGCGCCCGCGAGCTGGCGGCTTCCGAGGAAGCGCTGCGGCAGAGCAACGCGGCGCTGCGCACGCTGATCGCCGGCGCCCCGCTGGCGATCGTGGGATTCGATCCGGAGGGGCGCGTCACCCAGTGGAACCCCGCGGCGGAGCAGATGCTGGGCTGGAACGAAGCTGAAGTCCTGGGCCGGAAGCCTCCGTTCATCCCGGCATACGCGGGCGAGGAGTTCCAGGAGCTTCTGCGGGTGTCCGCCGAAGGGGGGCGGCTGCGGAACGTGGAGCGTCGCAGAGAGCGAAAAGACGGGACTCCGATCGATCTGAGTCTCTGGACCGCGCCGCTGTGGGCAGATGGCCGCATCCTCGGCGTGATCTCCATGATGGAGGACGTTACCCAGCGCAAGCAGCTCGAAGAGCAGCTCCGCCAGACGCAGAAGATGGAGGCGTTCGGGCAGCTCGCCGGGGGGATCGCCCACGATTTCAACAATATGCTGGCGGTCATCAGCGGCTACAGCGAGGTGCTCGCCATGCTGCCGGGAATCGAGGGGAACGCCCGTGAATTCGTGGATGAGATTCACGCTGCCGCGGAGCGAGCCGCCGCTCTCACGCGGCAGCTTCTGGCGTTCAGCCGCAAACAGGTGCTGGAGCCCAAGACCGTCGACCTCTCCGCGCTGGTAGAGGGCACCGTCCGGATGCTCCGGCGCCTGATCGGCGAAGACATCGCCGTGAGAACCCGGTCCGAGCCGGAGCTGGGCAAGGTACGGGCAGATCCGGGCCAGATCGAGCAGGTTTTGATGAACCTGGTCGTCAACGCGCGAGACGCCATGCCCCGGGGCGGCTCCCTGCTCATCACCGCGAGCAACGCGGAGATCTCCGAAGAGAGCCGGCCTCCCGGTTCGCCGGTGCCTCCCGGCGCCTACGTGCAGCTCTCGGTGACCGATAGCGGCTGTGGGATGTCCAAAGAGGTCCTGGCCCAGCTCTTCGAGCCGTTCTTCACGACGAAGGAGCCGGGAAAGGGGACGGGTCTGGGCCTGGCGACCGTCTACGGAATCGTGACCCAGAGCGAGGGCTACATCACGGTCGAAAGCGAGCCGGGCCAGGGAACCACGTTCCGCATCTACCTGCCCCGGGTCGACGCCGCGGATGGCGGCGAAGAGACTGGCAGAAGAACAGCCGCAGCCGGAGGGGTGGAAACGATCCTGCTGGTCGAAGACGAGCCGTCCGTACGGCAGCTGGTCAACACGCTCCTCCAGTCGCAGGGTTATACGGTGCTGGAGGCGACCAATCCCGGGGACGCGCTGCGCATCTGTGAGCGGTATACCGGCACCATTCACCTGCTGCTCACGGACGTCGTGATGCCCGGCATGAGCGGACGGGAGCTCCACGAGCACCTGCGTCAGGCGTATCCGCCACTGCGGGTCCTCTTCATGTCGGGCTACATGGACGACGCGGTGCTTCGCCACGGGGTATTGACCGACGACGCGGACTTCATCCAGAAGCCGTTTGCCGCCGCGAGCCTCGCCGGCAAGCTCCGGGAAGTCCTGGATCGGCCGGACGCCCCGGGGAACGAAGCTGGGTGAGCGGGATCGGCGCGTCGTTACCCCCAGTTGCCGTAGACGTCAATCTCCTGCCAGTCGAGCTTCGGGCGGACGCCGCGGATGATGATTCCGGGGCGTCCGAGCGCCTGGCCGGCGGTCTGGCGGTTCTCCGGGTGGCGGTAGCCCATGCGGACCAGCCGCCGCCACTTGCCGCTGTGGTTCACCGCGGAGCCGTGGATCGTCCAGAGGCTGAAGACCACCACGTCGCCGGCGCGGGCGGGCACCGGCACGGCGTCTTCCAGGCGGAAGCGATCGGTCGGCAGGTGCGGCGCCGTCTCCGGGCCAAGGATATGCTCCAGTGGGCCCAGGCGGTGGCTGCCGGGCAGGAACTTGATGCAGCCGCTCTGCTCGTCCGCGTCGTCCAGGTGGACCAGCGTATCGAGGTAGCGCCCGTCCGCGTGGGCGTAGAACGGCAGGTCCTGGTGCATCGGAAACGGGGCGCCAGCGTCCGGCGGCTTCGCATGGAGCGTCATGTGGTGGAATTCCACGCACTCGCTGCCGAGAAGCTGCGAGAGGGCGTCCGCCAGCCCCGCGTGGGCGAGGGCGCAGGTCCAGGCCGCGGAGTAGTGCTGCAGCTCGTGGATCGCCACCAGCGTCGCCTTCCGGTTCTCCTCCGCGTTCATGTACTCTTCGCGCCAGGGTCCCTTCCAGGCCGCCTCCCACGTGGCGAAGTGCCGGATGATCTCGTCCAGCTCCGCGCTCATCCGGCCCAGCTCCGCGGGGTCGTAGACCTGCTCCAGGCGGAGGTAGCCGTTCTCGTGGAAGAACTCGATCTGCTCGGCGGTCAGCACGGGGAGCTCCTTTCGCGGAGAGGAATCACCGTACGGTTCGAGCCGGAGCGTGGTCTCCCCTGCGGACGCTGGGAGCAGGGTCCGGCCCGACACGCGGGCCGTTCCGTACCGCCTGAGCTTTGCGTCTGCTCTAAGAACAGCCTTCCACGGAGGACGGCGGCAGGTAGACACTCCGGCGCGGCCTAACCCCCAACCCTCCCCCGTGCGGGGGACAAGCCTTCTTTGAAGCTCAAGGGGAGCCGGCCGGCCTTCCACCCATAGCTCCCCTCTCCCCGCGGGAGAGGGGCCGGGGGTGAGGCCGCGATAGAGGCAGCCGAAGCCGCAATTTCATCCATCCCGGGTGCACGGAGCGGCCTCTGCGGTAAGACCCGGTTCAAACCGGGGCCGCTGTCCGGCACTTGTAAAGCGGTACCGGCCTAGAACTGGATCCGGTTCTCTCCGCGCTCTCTGCGTCTCCGCGGTGAATCAGGTTCGGACCGAAGCCCGGGTGCGGGTCGCGGAGGGACTGTGCTATACTCCCCACACTGACCAGGTAGCGTGGGTCTCCTGCTTACCGGGTCTTTTGGCATCCTGGAAATCGGTGGTACGGTAGCTGACTTGGGGTTGGTACGATGCGGGAAGCGAATGCCGAGCTGGGCAGCGCGGTGACGGAAGCGCTCGACTGGATGGGCGCCACTCCGGAGACCGCGGGGGCGGCGCTGGGAATCAACGCGCGCACGCTCGATGCGATGTGTCGGGGCATCGTGCCGATGCGCAGCCTGGTGCTCCGTTTCGCGACGGCGATGGCGCGGCAGTGCGAGAGCCAGACCGGCGTGCCGGACTGGTGGTGCGACGTCGACGCCTGGCTCCAGGTCGCCGGCTACTCACCTCGACGCGACCAGGATGGCGTCTCCGCTCCGCGGCCCTCGAGCCCGGCTACCGCGCCCCGCTTCGCGCCCCTGCGCTCCGCCTCCGCGCCCGCCTCTCGCCCCCCCGCCTCTGCTCCCCGCCCCGCCCCCGCCCGTCCCGCCGTGGCCGTTGCCGAGCCGGGCGAAGAAGGCGAAGTTGAGCCCGCCGGCCACTACTACCGTCCCGTCTACGAGCGGAAGACCCTCGGTGACGACCTTTGCGTCCACCTCTTCTGGATTCTCGATGGGGACGGCGTCCGCCGGTACCAGATCAGCATCGGCGCCCACGAGGACTACCGCGCCCGCGCCGCCCAGGTGAAGCAGGACCTGCAGAACCTGAGCCGGGACCAGTTCGAGCGCCGCTACGCGCGGCACCGGATCAACTCCCCGGAAGCGTGATACCTCATTCGTGGCGCGGCCGTGCGAGCGGCGCCCCTCCCGCCGGCTGCTGCTGCCGGCGGCGCTTGCCTGTCTTCCCATGCGTTTTCTCAACACCCGTACGGACCCCGCCGAGCGCGTCACCGCGGCGCTGACCCAATCGAACAGCCTCGACCTCCCCGAAGTGGAGGCCGCGGCGCGCGCCGTGATCGAGGAGGTCCGCCGGGGCGGCGATGCCGCGGTGCGGGACTGCCTCCGCCGCTTCGACCGGGTGGAGCTGGACGAGCTGGAAGTCTCCGCCGCGGAGCTCGACGCCGCCGAGGCGTTGGTTGACGCCGAGTTCATCCAGGCCGTGGAGACCTCCATCGCGAACGTGCGCGTCTTCCATGAGAAGCAGCGCCGCGAGAGCTGGGAGTGGACCGAAAACGGCGCCCGGCTGGGCCAGATCATCCGGCCGCTGGAGCGGGTCGGCGTGGTGGTGCCGGCGGGCAAGGCGCCGCTCCCGAGCACCCTGATCATGGCGGCGGTTCCGGCGCGCGTGGCGGGCGTGGATGAGGTGATCGTTTGCTCCACGCCGGGTAAGGACGGCGCCGTGAGCCCGTACACGCTCGTTGCGGCCCGGCGGGCGGGGGTGGACCGCGTCTTCAAGATCGGCGGGGCGCAGTCGGTGGCGGCGATGGCGTTCGGGACCGAGACGGTGCCGAAGGTCGACAAGATCGTCGGCCCCGGCAGCCCCTATACCGTTCTGGCGAAGCGGCTCGTCTATGGCCACGTCGACATCGAGAGCCTTCCCGGCCCCACGGAGGTGCTGGTGATCGCGGATGACACCGCCAACCCGCGCTGGATCGCCGCCGACCTCCTCTCGCAGGCGGAGCACGGGGCGGACAGCCTGGCGGTGCTCCTGACCCCCAGCGAGGCGCTCGGCCGCGCCGTGGCGGCAGAGGTGGAGCGCCAGATCCCCGGTCTCTCCCACGCCGACACGCTGCGCGCCTGCGTGCGGGAGCACGGCTGGGTGATCGTGACCCGCGACCTGGAAGAGGCGTGCGAGCTGGCGAACCGCTGCGCGCCGGAGCACCTGGAGCTGGTGGTGGAAGACCCGGACGCCTGGCTGCCCCGCATCCGGCACGCCGGCGCCGTCTTCATCGGCGGCTACACGCCGGAGCCGGTGGGGGACTACGTCGCCGGCCCGAGCCACATCCTGCCGACCGGCGGCACCGCCCGCTTCTCCTCCCCGCTCCACCTGGACGACTTCGTGAAGAAGATCTCCGTCCTCCGCTACACGCGGGAGCGCTTCGAGCGGGAAGCCGCGCACGTGATCCGCCTGGCGGAAGCGGAAACCCTGGACGCCCACGCCAACGCGATCCGCGTCCGGCTGGAAGGTGGGGCGTAGCCGAACCTTCATTCACCACAGAGCGCACAGAGGGCACAGAGAGGAACCGAACCAGAATCCGAACCGGACTTACCGCCAAGAGCGCAAAGGACGCAAAGAGGAGCCAGAAGGAGAAACTCCGGGGCCGCAGTACGGAGCTCGAGACGCGCAGCAGGCCCATTCCTCTTGGCGAGCTTGGCGCTCTTGGCGGTTAGGGCTGGTTCCCTCTACACGCTCCGCGTCCTCTGCGGTGAATCCGGTTCGGAGTCTCTGTGTGCTCCGTACGCTCTGTGGTTGACCTGTTCCATTCTGGAGGCTGATCGGATGAGTCTGCAGCTATTCTCGCTCGAGGGTCGGGTGGCGCTGGTGACGGGCGGTAGTAAGGGGCTGGGGCTGGAGATGGCCCGGGCGCTGGCTGCCGCGGGGGCGGACGTGGCGATCACCTCCCGCAACCAGGCGGAGGTGGAAGAGGCGGCGCGGCTGGTGCGGGAAGAGACGGGGCGGCGCACGCTCGGTATCGAGGCGGATGCCGGCGTGGCCGCGGATGCTGACCGGATGGTGGCGCGCACCGCCGCGGAGCTAGGCCGGCTCGACATCCTGGTGAACAACGCCGGGATCAACCGGCACGCCTTCGTACAGGACCAGGGCGAGGAGGACTGGAACGCCGTGCTGCAGATCGACCTGAACGGTCCGATGCTCTGCACGCGCGCGGCGGTCCGGCAGATGCTGGCGCAGGGGTACGGTCGCGTCATCAACATCTCCAGCATCTTCGGTCTCGTCGGCTACCAGAAGCGCGGCGCCTACTGCGCCTCCAAGGGCGCGCTGGTGAACCTCACCAAGTGCTACGCGGTGGAGCTGGCGCAGACCGGCATCACCGTCAACTGCATCTGTCCCGGCCCGTTCGAGACGCCGATGACCGCCAAGCTCGTCCAGGGCGCCAATCGCGAGGACTTCACCAACCGCATCCCGATGGGCCGCTGGGGGAGCCCGCAGGAGCTGGTCGGCGCGGTGCTCTACTTCGCCTCCGACGCGGCGGCGTTCACCACCGGCGCGGTGCTCGCCGTCGACGGCGGCTGGACCGCGATCTGATGCTGGGGATGGACGGGGCAGCGAGCACGCTCAGGTTTCCGGGACCACTCCGCGGACACAGCCTTTGGAGTGCGGCAGCTTGCTGCCGCTTTCCGGCGACCGCTCCCGCACCCGGCAGCCGAAAGCGAGAGCAAGCTCTCGCACTCCAAAGGCTGGCTCGACGGGTGGGTGTGACTAACCGGGAAGCATGGATGGTGCCGGCATGACGCACGCTGAAGCCTCACCGGGCCTTACCGCCGCCTGTCCCCCCAAGCTCAACCTCTACCTGCGGATCGTCCGCCGCCGGGAGGACGGCTTTCACGAGCTGGAGACCGTCTTCCAATCGGTCTCCGGCGGCGACCTCCTCACGGCGGAGCCGGCGGAGGAGCTTTCGCTCCACTGCGACGCGCCGGGGGTGCCGTCGGACCGGACGAACCTGGTCTACCAGGCGGCGCTGCTCCTCCAGGAGCGGTATCCGGAGGCGGCGGGGCGCGGCGCCCGGTTGACGCTGGAGAAGCACACGCCGAGCGGGGCGGGGATGGGCGGCGGTAGCGTCGACGCCGCGGCGGCGCTGGTGCTGCTGGAGCGTCTCTGGAACCTGCAGGTCGCCCCGGAAGAGCGCGCCGCGCTGGCGGCGGAGCTGGGGTCCGACGTCCCCTTCTTCCTCACCGGGGGCACGGCGCTGGCCCGCGGGCGAGGCGAGCTGCTTCAGCCGCTGCCGACCGCTCCGCTCTGGCTGGTGCTGCTCCGCCCGCCGGTGAGCGTGAGCACGCCGTGGGCTTACCGGCAGTGGCATCCGGAGGCGTGCGGCGGCGCCTCCGTGGAGGAGTTCTCCGCGGCGCTCGCCGGCGGTGACCCGGCGGCGGTGGCGGCGGCCATGCGCAACGACCTGGAGCCGGGAGTCGCAGACGGGGTGCCGGAGATCGCGGCGGCCCGCGAGTGGCTGCTCCGCGCGGGGGCGCTGGGCGCGCGGATGACCGGCAGCGGGAGCGTCGTCTTCGGCATCGCGCGGGACGTGGCGCACGCGCGGGAGATCGCGGCGACGCCCGGCGCGCCGGGGCACGTCTGGACTGCCCGCGCGCTTACGGCGGGGGAGGCGGCGCTGGAGCCGCGGCCGCTTCACCGCTGATCGCCCGGCGGACCCGCTCCTCGCGCTCGGCCGCCGAGAGCCGGGCCCACTCCTGGTCCCACTCCCGCAGCTCCGCCTCGCTGCGGCGGGAGTAGACGGCGAAGCGGAAGTCCTTGCGCAGGTGCGCGGGGAGGTCGAGCCCGGAGAAGGTCGCCCGCGCCCGGTAGCGGCGCGCGAACTCCGTCCGCTCCGCCTCGTCCGCGAACATCGGCACGCGGCTGTTGATCGTCAGGTTGCGCAGCAGGAAGTAGGGCCGCTCCACCACGTACGGCGGCTCGAGCTGGCGCAGCATCTCCCCGAACCAGCCGCCGCCCCGGCGGTTGAGCGGCACCATCTCCGGGGAGACGAGCCCGACCTCGTCCAGCACCGGGCGCTGCGAGTAGTAGCCGACGTAGCCGATCGGCTCCATCGCCACGCGCGCGCCGGGCGGGGTCCGCTCCCGCAGCCAGAGCCCGATCTCCCGCCGCACGCTCGTCTCGCCCTCTTGCTGGCGCCGCGAGTCGGCGGCGGTCGGCAGCAGCCAGGCGACCAGCCCCAGCGCAAAGAGCGCGAGGACTCCGGCAGAGGCCGCGCGCGCGGTGCCGGGCCGCAGCCGGTCCTGGGCCAGCCGGTGGAGGCTGGCGAAGCCGAGGGCGCTCAGGACGTAGGCGGGAAGCAGCAGGAGCGGGAAGTACCAGACGAAGAGCAGCGTCTTCGGCAGCACCAGGTAGGCCCACCAGACGCCGAGCAGCAGCACCAGCGGGCGCGCCGGGGTGCGCCATCCGGCCCGCAGTCCCGCCATCAGGCACGGCGCCAGCAGCGCGAGGGCGAGCAGGCGTCCCGCGGGGAGGTGCGCCGGCAGCACCTGCGCGAGGGTGTCCTGGACGTTCGGCCAGTGCGACGGCCGGTGGAGGTTGTACGCCGCCGCCTTGGCGGGAATGCTGTGCGGCACGGGGGAGCCGTAGTAGAGCGTGGCGGGGATCACCCACGGCGCCACGAGCACCGCCGCCAGGAGCGCCGGAGCCCACGGCAGCCGTCCGGTGCGGCGCCACCGGAGCCCGAGGAGCACCAGGCCGGCGAGCGCCCCCTCGGGCCGGACGAGCGTGAGCAGCCCGAGCGCCGCGCCGAGCGCCCGCGGGCGGTCCGCCGCGTCGGCGAGGAAGGCGAGGGTGAGCAGCAGCAGCGCGAAGGAAGTCTCCATCCCGCTCACGGAGACCGGCACGATCACCGGCGAGAGGCCGAACAGCAGCGACCACCAGAGCACCGCCGGCAGGCTGCGCGTCTGGCCGCCGAGCCAGCGCGCCCAGAGCAGCAGCGTCAGGCCGTCGGCCAGGCCGGTCAGCAGGCGCACCCAGTAGAGCGGGTCGAGCCCCAGCCGGGAGAACCCGGCCAGGAAGAGGACGTGCAGCGGGGTAGAGGCGCCGAAGACCCGCTCGCCCGGGTTGTAGACCAGTCCGTGCCCCGCCGCCAGGTTCTCCGCGTAGCGCAGGGAGATGAAGGCGTCTTCGTAGATGGCGCCGGTCCAGAACAGGTAGGCCCACCGCACCCCCACCGCGGCGCACGCCAGGAAGAGTGCCCACGGGAGCGAGGGGACCGGACCCTTGTCCGGGAGCGGCGGGCGGCTGGAGGGAGTGGACGGCATACGGCGGGGGCGGGACAGCGTCGATCGCGCACTCAAGTATACTCGTGCCGGCCGCCTGAAGGCGCCTGCCGCGTTTGTCCCGCGCGCCGGCCGTCGATACAACGGATGGGTCCCTGTTCGGCGCCGGTCCTCTCTAAAGCAATGCAGACGCTCCGCATCCCGATTTTTCCGCTGAACGTCGTGCTCTTTCCGGGCATGCTGCTCCCGCTGCACATCTTCGAGCCGCGTTATCAGGAGATGGTCCGCGCCTGCCTCGATCGCGACGGCCGGTTCGGCGTCTGCCTGATCCGCTCCGGGGTGGAGGTGGGCGGGCCGGCCGACCCGTACCCCGTGGGCACCACCTGCCGGATCCTCCAGGTGACGCCGCTGGGGGAGGGGAAGCTGGACCTCAGCACGGTCGGCCACCAGCGCTTCCGGATCGTGCGCCTTTACCACGAGCGTCCCTACCTGGAAGCGGAGGTCGAGCTGCTCGACGACGTGGGCGGAGAGCTCGGCGACCTGCCGGCGCGGCTGCGAGACGCCGTGGAGCAGTACGTGCTGCGGATGCTGCCGAGCGCCTCGCCGGAGGCGGTGACGCTTCCGGACGACCCGCTGCTGCTCTCCCACCTGGCGGGCGCGGTGCTCCAGATCTCCCCGGAAGAGCGGCAGGAGGTGCTGGAGATCGACTCCCTCCCGGAGCGCCTGCGCCGCCAACTGGAGCTCTTCGCGGAAGAGATGACACGCCTGGAGCGCGCGGAGCCGGAGCGGCTGGTCGCGCGGCCGCTGCACCCGGACCCGAGCAAGTTCTCGCCGAATTGAGGTATCGCGTATTGCGTATTCCGTATTGCGTAGCGGCTCGCTTGCACCGTTTCACAACACGTCGTGCCGGGCGAGACGTTTCTTGGAGCTTCTCGCCCGGCACGACGTACTGCAACGAGGTAGCAGCCGACCGTTACGCAATACGGAATACGCACTACGAGAACCCCGCTGGAGCGCTGTACTCCGCGCCGACCCGCCAGGCCGCCGCGGGGGAGACGGGCCGCCAGCTAGAAAAACCGCTGCTCGTCCACGTACTTCCGCTGGAAGTCCTCGTCGGTCGACGCGAGGTAGAGGATCCCCTGGAGGATGCTGAGCGGCGCGGTGACGATCGTCCCGATGCAGAACGGGAGGTTCATCGCCAGGAAGGCGAGACCCCACTTCGGCTGGTTCAGGTAGAAGAAGTGGATGCCGAGCCAGCCGAGGAAGATCGCCAGCAGCCCGGCGATGACCCGGTCCTTCTGAGGCCGCACCGGATGGTAGACGACATACGGCGCGGGATGCGGCGCGTAGCTGGGGCCGGGCAGCGGGGGCGGGACCGGGGGGAAAGGCGCCGCGGGCGGCTCCGGCCGCAGGGGCGGGGCCGCGGCGGGGTCCTCGAAGCGGAACTGGGCTTCCCCCATCCGCAGCTCGTCCCCGTGGCGCAGCACCGCGTGGCCGGGCACCGGGGCTCCGTTGAGCACCACTCCCTGGTTGGAGCCGAGGTCCTCCACTGCGAAGTAGGGGTGGACGCGGTAGATGCGCGCGTGCCGGTCCGCCAGCAGCGGCACCCGGTCCAGGGTGACGTCGTTCCCCAGCTCGCGCCCGATGGTGACCGGCTTCTCCGGGCTCAGGGGGATTACCACGCCGGAGAGGTCCGGTCCCAGCCCCACCAGGCGAGCTCCGGTGGGCTCCGGCGGCGACGTCGCTCCTCCCTCGGCGGCAGCGCCCTCCGCGTCCGGCCGGGCGAGACCGCAGCGGGCGCAGCGGGTGGCGGGGGAGACGTTGGGCGTCCCGCAGAAGCAGGTCCAGAGCTGGCCGCGACCCACGTTCATCCTGTCACCCTGCTCCTCCACTCGGCCTAGTTCAAGCGAGTCCTGCCTCCGCGAAGACGCGGTCCAGGCTTTCCATAGTAACGCGCGCCGCCTGCAGCGGGTCACGCTCCGCGAGCTCCCGCAGGGGCTGGTTGAACGGCTCCACCGTGACCGGCCCCTCGTAACCGATCTCGTGGAGGGTCCGCAGCAGGTCGCCGTTCGGGATGACGCCGGTCTCCGCCGGCAGGCACCGCCGGTTGTCGATCTGGTCCAGCACGTCGATGCCGGCGGGGGCATCGTTGAGATGGACGTAGACCACGTCCTCCGCGGTCAGCTTGCGCAGGTCGTCCAGCGTGCTCTGCGCGGTGTACCAGTGCCAGACGTCGAAGAGCAGGCCGACGTTCCCGGTGCCGACCGCGCAGGCGAGGGTGAGCATGCCGTCCATCGTGTGGACGAACCCGTACCGGTGCGGCGCGCGGCTGGTGCGGGGGCCGATGAACTCCAGGCCGAGGGAGTGGCCGTAGTCTCGCAGGATCTCCGCGGAGAGTCGGAAGCGGCGCACCACCCGGTCGAAGTGCTCCTGCCGCGGCAGCTCGTCGCTCCAGCCGAGGACCCAGGTAAAGGTACGGAAGCAGCCGAGCTCCGCGGCCAATCGGGCCTGGGCCGGCAGCTCGCCCAGGCTCTCGAAGAACTCGTCCTCGGTGCCGCGCCACTGGACCGGAAAGCTCCAGCCGCCCAGCTTCAGCCCGCGCTCCGCGTAGAGCGCGCGCACCGAGTCGGTACCTCGCGCCGCCGCCAGCGCCTGCGCGTCCGAGATGTTCAGGTCGGCTCCCTCGAACCCGGCCTGCCGCGCCAGGTCGAGGCCTTCCACCCAACCGCACTTGATTCCAATCGCCCCGGGGGCCAGGTTCTTGAACATCCGCCGCGCTCCTCTACTATCCTACCCGCATGGCCGCGTCGTGCCTCCGCTCGCCCGCCGGGCCACGGTAACGCTTCGGTGCCGCGCGGCGGCGCACCTGCGACCGCCGCGTACACGAAAAGAGCGGGGCGCCCGGAGGCACCCCGCTCCCTTTTCGATCCGGCCTGGGCCCGCGATTAGCGGTCCCACTTCCAGATGAAGCTGCCGAAGATCGTGCTGTGCTTGCCGCCGCCGAGCTGGAGGATCAGGTTCTCGTTCGCCGCGTAGGTCGCGGTGATCGCCCAGAAGTCCTCCAGGTCCACGTCGTTGTCGAACGTGTAGCTGGCGGAGAAGGAGAGGCGGTCGAACGGATTCCAGGTGGCGCCGATCGCGGCGATGAAGTCGCTGTCGTCACGGAAGAAATCCGGATCGATGTGCGACCACCCCAGGTTCACCGTCGCGAACAGGGTGTCGGTGAGCCGCTGGTCCGCCGCGAGGGCGACGTCCCAGCGCTGCGCCACGTCGTCCTGGTCCTGGTAGCCGACGTTGAGGCTGACCGCCGGCAGGTTGGCGTTCTGGGGCTCCCAGATCACCACCTTGCCGCCCACGGCAAAGCCGAAGAAGTCGTCCTCGAAGCCGAAGCGCTCGACGTCGACGTGGGTGTTGAAGAGGCTGACCCCGATCTGCCAGGGGAGCCCGCTACCGGAGTTGGCGTAGCCGAGGCTCACGCCGTAGGTCAGCAGGTCGCCGAGGCCGCCCGGCAGGTCGCTGGAGCGGATGAACGGTGCCGCGAGAATGCGGCTGGTGGGGTTCTCCACGTCCGACGGAGACGCCTGGAGGGCGGTCATCGGGCGCGGATCGCCTTCACTCGGGAGGAACGTGCGACCACCATAGATCTGGTCGTACGACTCCAGGAACTTCGGGTCCGCCGAAGCCGGCGAGCCCGCGCCGACCGCCAGCAGAGCCAGCGAGGCGACGATGAGAGACTTACGGAACATGATCAGCCCTTTCTGGAGCCAACATGCTGACGGTGTCCATGTTTCCCGCCAGCGTATTGAACGCCCGGCAACCTCAGGCTTGGGGGTTGCCGGGACACCTAGTAGTCTACAGTGGCTAAAGCGATCGGACAAGCGGTCGTTTAGCGATCAAACAGCGTGTGTGCTGCAGATCACAGGAGTATTCTCGGTTGCTTGCCGGATATGCTAGCAACCTCGATGTCCGCTGGCCCTCGTCGTGACGCCGCCGGTTGCGGGGTGGGGGAGAGGGAACTGGTCGAAAGGCGGCGGCACCGGTAACCTGAGGGTGGCCGCAGGGCGCGGTCTCGCAGTAGGAGCGTTAGATGCCCCATAGTCCCGCCGCATTGCCGGCGTTCTCTCCCTCCCGCCGACTCCGTGCCTGGAGAGGCCGGCGGGGCTTTACCCTGATCGAGCTGCTGGTGGTGATCGCGATCATCGCCATCCTCGCCGCGATCCTCTTCCCCGTCTTCGCACAGGCCCGGGAGAAGGCGCGCCAGATCTCCTGCGCCTCGAACCTCAAGAACCTCGGCACGGCGGCGCAGATGTACACCCAGGACTACGACGAGCAGCTTCCGCTAGCCGCGTACGCCACGGCGGACTTCGACTTCCGCACCTGGCACGAGCTGCTCGACCCGTATGCCCGCAACGTGGAGATCTGGCGCTGTCCCAGCAGCTCGGTGAAGAAGACGGATCAGAACGGGCGCCCCACCACGCACTTCGGCTATAACGTCCGCTACCTCACGAACATCAACGCCGACTTCAGCAACGCGGCCGGCCACAGCGCGGTCTCCCTGGCGGCGATCCAGTCCCCCACAGAGACGGTGCTGTTTGCGGACGCGCGCGCCAGTATCGCCAATGGCTGGTGCGGCGACGACGGCAAGTTCATGCTCCCGCCATCCCTCGCCGACGCGCACTGCTGGGGACGCCCGCACGCTCTGCACAGCGAGGGCGCGAACGTGATGTGGGTGGACGGGCACGTGAAGTGGCACCGCCCGGGCCAGTTCTATACCGGCCAGGCTCCCGTGGACCGGCTGTTCGACCTGCAGTAGGGTCTAGGGTCTCGCGGCGGTGATGAGCTCTCGAGTCTCCGGGGACGCGATGAGCCCCCGCGTTCGGGAGCGCCTCGCCGGGCCAGTAACTCGTCACGAGCGTGCGTATTCCGGAGCAGGACGGCTGCCGAGATTCTTCCCTGCGTTCAGAATGACGAGCTCGGGGAGCGGTGCGTCCATCGAAAGGGGGGCGGAAGCGGCCGGCTGGCGCTCCTCGGACCCGTTTCTTCGGGTGCGGACGCCAGGGCCGCTCGTCCTCACCGGCAAAGCGAGGCAGAGGTTCCCCGTCGATAGAGTGATTCGCTAGCGACCGGCATCACCCGGCGGGCGGTCCGGCGGCGGGGATGGTGACCGTGAAGACGGCTCCCTGCCCCGGCTCGCTGCGGACCCGGATCTCGCCTCCGTGCGCTTCCACGATGCTGCGGCTGATCGCGAGGCCGAGGCCGGTCCCGCCGCCCTGGCGGCTGCGCGCCACTTCCACCCGGTAGAAGCGCTCGAACAGGTGTGGGAGGTGCTCCGGCGCGATCCCCTCGCCCTCGTCCGCCACCTCCGCGAGGACCTGTCCGCCCTCCGCGCGGGCGCGGAGGTAGATGCCGCCTTCCGGAGGAGTGTGGCGGACGGCGTTCTCCAGCAGGTTGACGAAGACCCGGGCGAGGTGCGGCGGGTCCGCGGAGATGGCGAGCGGCGCGTCCGGAAGCTCCACCCGAACCCGCGCCGCCGCCTCCTCCGGGAGTTGGGAGAGCGCGTCCTCCAGCACGCTCCGCAGGTCCACCGTCCGGAGTTGGAGGCCCAGGTGTCCGGCGTCGGAGCAGGCGAGGAGGAAGAGGTCCTGGATCAGGCGGGTCATCACGTCTGCGGCCCGGTCTGCCCGGGCGAGCGCCCTGCGGTACTCGGCGGGGGTGCGCTCGCCGCTGAGGGCGAGGCTGGTGCTGCCCTTGATCCGCGCCAGGGGGGTCCGCAGCTCGTGGGAGGCGTCCGAGGTGAAGCGCCGCTGCTGCTCGTACGCCGCGGAGAGGCGGCGGTAGGCCTCCTCGCGGCTCGTGAATGCCTCTTCCAGGCGGGCAATCATCCGGTTGAAGGTGCGGGCCAGATCCGCCAGCTCGTCGTCGCCGGTGACTTCCAGGCGGCGGGAGAGGTCCTCCGCACCGATCTCGTCAGCGGCATGCGTCACCTGACGGACGGGGCGCAGGGCGCGGTCCGTCAGGAAGAAGCCGCCGGCCACGGCGGCGAGGAGCGCCGGGGGGAGCAGCAGCAGAAAGATCTTGAGCTGGCGGGCGCGGAGCCGGTCGTACTCGCGGAGCTCCCGGGCCACCTGCACCACCCCGACCGTCTCCTCGCCGCGGCGCCAGGGGACGGAGAGCACGCGCACCCGCTCGTCACCGGCGCGGACGGTGGAGTGGACGGGTCGCCCGGCGAGGGCTTCGCGGAACGCCTCCGGGTCCCAGGGGCCCACGACGTCGCCGGGGCGGCCGAGGACGTCACCCTGGGGCGCCAGGAAGCGGGGCCGGCGCAGGGCGAGGCGGGCGCGCTCTTCCTCCTCCAGGGTGTCCAGCTCGGGGAAGTCGGACGGGGGACGGCGGGAGCGCTCGCCGCGTCCTCCGCCTTCGCCGCGGGGAGAGCGGCCCCGGGGGCCTGGAAAACCGGCCGAAGCGAAGCGCCGGGCCTGGGCCGCGAGCTCTTCGTCGATGGCGCGGAGCATGCTGAGCTGCACGCTGTAGGCCAGGGCCACCCCGAAGACGCCGAGCACCAGGGTCAGGATGGCGGCGTTCCAGAGGGTGAGCCGGACGCGGAAGGAGCGCCACCTCATCCGACGTCTCCGCCGCCCCCGTCCTCCTCCGGAGCGCGGAGCATGTAGCCGACGCCATGGACCGTGTGGATCAGCTTCTCCGCGTGCCCCGCGTCGATCTTCTTCCGGAGTGACGTGATGTGGACGCTGACCGTGTTGGAGTAGCTCTCGTCGTCCTGCCAGACGCGGTCCTGGATCATCTCGCGCGTGAGGGTGCGCCCTTCGTTCGCGGCCAGGGCTTCCAGGAGGGTGTACTCGCGCGGGGTGAGGTGGACCGTCTCTCCGGCGCGGCGGACGGCGCGGGCCACGGTATCGATCTCAAGGTCCGCCACGCGGATGACGCGGGCGCGGTGGACCTTGTCCCGGCGGAGCAAGGCGTGGACGCGGGCAAGGAGCTCGCGGAAGTCGAACGGCTTGGGCAGGAAGTCGTCCGCGCCGATCTCCAGGCCCTGGATGCGGTCCTCGACGGCGTCCCGGGCGGTGAGCATCAGGACCGGCGTGGTGCTCCGCCGGCGGCGGAGGGCCTCGCAGACGCTCCAGCCGTCGCGCCCGGGGAGCATCAGGTCGAGGATGATGAGGCCGTAGTCGGAGGCCCGGGCCATGCGGAGCCCGCTCTCGCCGTCCGAGGCGACGTCGACGGAGAAACGCGCGTCCTCCAGCCCCTCCCGGAGGAGGTCCGCAATCACCTCGTCGTCTTCGATCACGAGTATCCGCATGGCCCCATTCCACCGGGCATCAGGGATCAGGGGTTCGGCGCCCGGAGGGAGAGAGGAGCCCGATGAGCGTTCTCCCCCCGGCGCCGGCACCTGACACCGGCCGGGTCTCTTAGATCTGAGCCGGAGCGGCCTGCGGGGCCCGGCGGACCGGGCGCTGCTGCCGCAGCTGGTTCAGCTTCTCCTTCTGCTCGGCGGTGAGGACCGCGTCCAGCTTCGCCTGGGTCTCCTGGCGGATCTGCTGGAGCTTCGCCTGCTTCTGCTCGCGGGTCAGGCCCTGGTCCTGGAAGACCGCGCGCGACTGCTCCCGGGCGGCCTCGAAGACCGGCTTGAGCTGCGCCTGCTGCTCGGCCGTCAGGTTCAGTACCTGGGCCATTTGCTGGCCGCCATGCCCGCGCATCCCACGGCCCATGCCCTGGCGCCGGTTCGCTGCGGCCTGGGCCAGTTTCGTCTTCTGCTCTTCCGTCAGGACGGCGGCCACCTGAGCGCGGCTCTGCTCGTGGATCGCCTTCAGCTTCTCACGCTTCTGCTCGCGGCTCAGGCTCTGGTCCTGGAAGACCGCCTGCGCCTGGGCCCGTCCTGCTTCCAGCACCGGCTTGATCTTTGCCTGCTGCTCCGCAGTCAGGTTCAGGTGCTGCGCCATCCGCGCCAGGCCGGCTTCGGCGCGCTGGCCGCCGAAGCGGTGCATCCGGCCGCCGATCCCCGGCTTGCGCTCCTTCCCCGGGTTTGCGCCTTCCGCCTGCGCCAGCAGCGGGCTGGCGACGAGGGCCGCCCCGAGAGCGAGCGCGGCCGCCTTGATTACCGTATGGTTCATTCTGGTCTTTACCTCGTGTAGTCGGTTTCTCAACTGCGATCCCGGCTTCCGGCGGATGCCGTCCGGTCTCACGTCGATAGATTACGCGGGGGCCGTTAAGAAACCGTGAGGACGAAAGAGCTGCGGTACAGGGCTCACCCAAGGCGCAGGATCTCGCCCCGCCGGAGCAGGAGCCAGGCGCGATCCACCGCGCACTCCGGCGTGGCCGCGGAAGCTTGTTGCGGGGGCCTAAGTCCAGGTACGCGAAAGCGCCTCACGGGAGAGGGGTCTCCTCGTGAGGCGCTCTATGAGTAGGAGTAGGATTACGAGTAGGAGCCGCCGTAACCGGATGGCGCAGCGGCAACCGCCAGCGCTAGACCCTACCCCCTAGACCCTACGCTTTGTCCTGCAGCGCGGCCACGCCGGGAAGCGTCTTGCCTTCCAGCAGCTCCAGGCTGGCGCCGCCGCCGGTAGAGATGTGGTCCATCTGGTCGGCGTAGCCGAGCTGCTCCACCGCCGCGGCGCTGTCGCCGCCGCCGATGATGACGTTCGCCTCGCCCTGGCTGATCTGGCCGAGGGTCTCCGCGATCGAGCGGGTGCCCTCCGCGAAGAGCGGGTTCTCGAAGACGCCCATCGGGCCGTTCCAGACCACCGTCCGGGCATCCCGCAGGATCTCGCGGTAGCGGGCGATCGTCTCCGGGCCGATGTCGACCCCTTCCATGTCGTCCGGGATCTCGTCCGCGCGGACGGTGCGGTGGCTGGTCGGGTTCTTGAAGTCGTCCGCCACCACCACGTCGGAAGGCACCTCCAGGCGGTAGCCCTGCTCCTTCACGTCCTGCAGCGTCTGCTTCGCGGCATCCAGGTGGCCGGCGTCGAGCAGGCTCTTGCCGATCTCCAGCCCCTGCGCCTTCAGGAAGGTGTAGGCCATACCGCCGCCGAGCAGGAGGACGTCGACCTTCGGCAGCAGGTTCTTGATCACGCCGATCTTGTCTTTGACCTTGGCGCCGCCCAGGATGGCGACGAACGGCCGCTGCGGGTCATTGATGGCGCCGCCCAGCTTCTCCAGCTCCTTCCCGAGCAGGTAGCCCGCCACCGCCGGCAGGTAGTGCGTCACTCCCTCCGTGCTGGCGTGGGCGCGGTGGGCCGCGCCGAAGGCGTCGTTGACGTAGATCTCGCCCAGGCTCGCCAGCTTCCGCGCGAACTCCGGATCGTTCTTCTCTTCTTCCGGGTGGAAGCGCACGTTCTCCAGCAGCAGCACGTCGCCGGACTGGAGCTTCTGCGCCGCCGCCTCGGCTTCCGGGCCGATGCAGTCACTCGCGGTCTGGACCGGCCGGCCCAGGTGCTGGGAGAGGCGCTCGGCCACGGGGGCCAGGGTCCACTTCGGATCGACCCCCTTGGGGCGGCCCAGATGGCTCATCAGGATCACGCGAGCGCCCTGGTCCAGCAGGTAGCGGAGCGTCGGCAGGGCGGCGCGGATGCGGGTATCGTCCGTGATGGCGCCGCTTTCGTCCTGCGGGACGTTGAAGTCGACGCGCACGAGCACGCGCTTGTCGCGGACGTCTACGTCTTCGATCGTCTTCTTGTTCATACGGGTAGGTCCTGCATGAGAAACCGCCAGGGACGGCGGGTGGGACCGTCAGCCGGGAGAGCGCCGTGCGGCATTCTCGAGCTCCGGTTCCCTCCACGCGCCCCTGGCGGTGGGATGCGGGGTGGGGCTAGACGCCCTTGGAGACGAGGTAGTTCGCCAGGTCCGCCACGCGGCAGCTGTAGGCGTACTCGTTGTCGTACCAGGAGACCACCTTCGCCAGGTTGCCGCCGATGATCATCGTGGACTGCGCGTCGACGATGGAAGAGGTCGGGTTGCCCTTGAAGTCGATGCTGGTGAGCGGCTCGGTGCAGTAGCCGAGGATGCCCTTCAGTGGGCCTTCCGCCGCGGCGCGGAACGCCTCGTTCAGCTCATCGGCGCTCGCCTCGCGGCCAAGCTCCACCACCAGGTCGATCACGGAGACGGTCTTGGTCGGCACGCGGAAGGCGATGCCGTGCATCTTGCCGGCCAGCTCCGGCAGCACCCGGGAGATCGCCTTGGCGGCGCCGGTGCTGGTGGGGATGATGTTGTCCAGCGTGGCGCGGGCGCGGCGCAGGTCCTTGTGAGCCTGGTCCGCCACCTTCTGATCGTTGGTGGCCGCGTGGACGGTGCTCATCAGGCCCTTCACGATGCCGAAGTTGTCCAGGAGCACCTTGGAGACCGGCGCGAGACAGTTGGTGGTGCAGGACGCGTTGGAGATGATGTGGTGCTGGGCCGGATTGTACTGGTCCTGGTTCACGCCCATCACGATCGTGACGTCCTCGTTGGTGGCGGGGGCGCTGATGATCACCTTCTTCGCGCCGCCTTCCAGGTGGGCCTTCGCCTTCTGGCCGTCGGTGAAGACGCCGGTCGACTCGACCACCACGTCGACGCCGAGGTCGCCCCACGGGATGCGGGTCGGGTCCTTCTCGGCGAAGACCTTGATGCTCTTGCCGTTGACCCGGAACTCGCCGTCGCCCACTTCCACGTCGCCCTGGAAGCCGCCGAAGTTGCTGTCGTACTTCAGCAGGTGCGCGTTCGTCTTCGGGTCGACGAGGTCGTTGACGGCGACGATCTCGATGCTGTCGCCGTAGCGCTCCATCATCGCCCGGAAGGTAATGCGGCCGATCCGGCCGAAGCCGTTGATCCCAACTTGAACTGCCATGAGTCCGATGCTCCTCGAAGTCTGCACGATGTGCGGAGAGGTCGCTCCCTCTCCCAAACCGGATCCGGTGGCCCGAGCCGGCGGCCTTCCCGCGCCGGCGAGCGCCGCGGCGCCCGCCGGTCCGGCGCCGGTCCTCTCCGCACGCCTGCTTTGCTGGCGGAGCCCGGACCGCGGCTAACGGAGCTTGACGGAGCCGTCGGAGCAGAGCCTCTCCCGGCTCCCCGCGCAGGAGCCGCCCACGGGCTCAAGGTTGCGCGGAAGAATGGGAGCGCGCCGGCGCGCGGCGCGGAGACGCCGGGCCTTCCGGCGCGGAGTCGTGATATCGCAATCGTCTGGAGCGCGTCAAAAGGCGGGAGGAATCACCTCTGATCGTTCGCCGCAGCCGCCACGCGGCCGCCCGGGCGGCACCCGCAGCCTGCCGGTCCCAAGGCCGGGTCCGCAGTTGGCAGAGGGTGGGCAACGTTCGGTATAGTGTCCCCGCAATACAGTTTGGCTGCACTGGCTCGGATCTGCTAGGCGCTCTCCCCTGGTGCCCGGTCCGTTCTATCCTCCTCGATCCCGGTCCGATATTCCAGCCCTCCGTGACCCGCATCCAACGCCTCGGCCCGGTTTCCCGGCTCCGAGAAGCGAATGGCTGTACTTGCCGATAGAGTAGAGATGTGATTTGAATCACGTCACATTAGGGCAGAGAGGGCGAGAAGGAATGATGGAGCCGCAGGCGCCGAAGGAGCGCGCGCGTACGGGGATTCCCGGGCTGGATGACGTGTTGAGTGGCGGCCTGCCTCGCGGGCGGATGTACCTGGTGGAGGGGGACCCCGGCTCCGGCAAGACGACGCTGGCCCTCCAGTATCTCCAGGAAGGCGCTCGTCTGGGAGAGTCCACGGTCTACGTCATCCTCTCGGAGACCGAGGACGAGCTCCGTTCGGTGGCCTACTCGCACGGATGGTCGCTGGAGGGGATCACGATCTGCGACCTCCAGATGTCCGAGGAGAGCCTGCGGGCGGAGTCGCAGTACACGCTCTTCCACCCGGATGAGGTGGAGCTGAGCGACACCACCCGCCTGGTGCTGCAGACGGTGGAGGAGGTCCGGCCCTCCCGCGTCGTCTTCGACTCCTGCTCCGAGATGCGGCTCCTGGCGCGCGATCCGCTGCGCTACCGCCGCCAGATCCTGGCGTTGAAGCACTACTTCACGGCGCGGAACTGCACCGTGCTGCTGCTCGACTACCAGAGCACCTCGGACGAGGACCGGCAGCTCCAGAGTCTGGCGCACGGCATGATCCAGCTCGAGCAGCTCTCGCCGGAGTACGGGGGACAGCGCCGCCGCCTGCGGGTGCAGAAGCTCCGCGGCAGCACCTTCCGGGATGGCTACCACGACTTCAACATCGAGACGGGCGGCCTCGTGGTCTACCCGCGTCTGATCGCCGCCGAGCACCACAAGCCGTTCCCGCACGTGTCGCTTTCCAGCGGCGTGACGGAGCTCGACGCGCTGCTCGGAGGCGGTCTGGATCACGGCACCTCCACGCTCATCCTCGGTCCGGCCGGCGCGGGCAAGTCGACGCTCGCCGCGCAGTACGCGATGGCGGCGATCGACCAGGGGGACAACGCGAGCTTCTACATCTTCGACGAAGTGCCGGACACGCTCACGGTCCGCGGCGAAGGGCTCGGGATGCGGATCCGGGAGCGGCAGGAGCAAGGCCTGCTGCAGATCCACCAGGTCGATCCGGCGGAGCTGGCCCCCGGAGAGTTCGCGCACCTGGTCCGCAAGGAAGTGGAGGAGGTCGGGGCCCGGGTCATCGTGATCGACAGCCTCAACGGCTACCAGAACTCCATGCCGGAGGAGCACTTCCTGAGCGCCCACCTGCACGAGCTGCTGGCCTACTTGAACCAGCAGGGGGTGGTCACGATTCTGGTGATGGCGCAGTACGGGATCATGGGCCAGGGGGTGGAGTCGCCGCTGGAGTTGAGCTACCTGGCCGACACGGTGGTGCTGCTTAGATATTTCGAAGCGCGCGGAGAGATAAGAAAGGCCGTCTCGGTGGTAAAGAAGAGGACGGGGGATCACGAGAAGACGATTCGGGAGATGCGGCTTACCCCCGCCGGCCTCCACCTGGGTGAAGTGCTGCGGGAGTTCTCCGGCGTGATGACCGGACAGTTGACATACCTGGGATCCAGCGCACCCTTGCTTGATTTGGGCGATGAGCGGCGACACGAGCGGTCCTGATCTGCGTGCGTTGATTCTGGCTCCGACGGGGAGAGATGGACAGCTTACCGGAGAGATGCTCCGGGAGGCGAAGATCTCGAGCTGTGTCTGCGCCAGCGCGGAGGCGCTCTGCGAGGAGATGCGCAAAGGCGCCGGCGTGGCGATCCTCGCGGAGGAGGCGCTCCACCCGGAGCCGGTCCGCTGCGTCGTGGAGGAGCTGAGCCGGCAGCCGCCCTGGTCCGATCTCCCGCTCGTGGTGTTCACCCGGCACGGCGACTCGATCGAGCCGATCCTCAACCGCCTCGGTCCCCTCGGCAACGTGGTGGTGCTGGAGCGCCCGGTCCGCATCTCCACCCTGGTCAGCGCGGTCCGCACCGCCCTGCGCGCCCGCCGGCGCCAGTACGAGGTGCGCGACCTGCTGAACCAGCTCGAGGATGCCGACCGCCGCAAGGATGAGTTCCTGGCGATGCTGGGGCACGAGCTGCGGAACCCGCTCTCCGCCATCTGGAATGCGCTGAAGGTGCTGGAGACCGTGGGAGGCAGGGACCGGGCGGCCGTTCGGCAGCGGGCGATCATCGAGAGGCAGGCCCGTCACCTGGGGCGGCTGGTCGACGATCTACTCGACGTCTCCCGCGTGACGAAGGGGAAGATCGTCCTTCAGAAGCAGACCGTCGACCTCCGCACGGTGGCGGAGCGGTGCGTCCAGGCGCATGCCCAGGCAGCCGAGGCGCAGCGCCAGCAGCTCGAGCTTTCGCTCGACGAGGCGCCGGTTCTCGTCCACGGCGACCCGGTCCGCCTGGAGCAGATCGTCTCCAACCTGCTGAACAACGCGATCAAGTACACCCGCCGCCCGGGCGTGATCCGGGTCTCGGTGCGGGCGGAAGGCTCCAGTGCGCTGCTGAGCGTGGCGGACCAGGGGATCGGCATTCCGCCGGACCAGCTTCCCCACATCTTCGAGCTCTTCACGCAGGTGGAGCGCTCGCTCGACCGCTCTCAAGGCGGCCTTGGCCTCGGCCTGCCGCTGGTACGCAGCCTGGCGCAGCTCCACGGCGGCAGCGTGGAGGCGCGCAGCGAGGGCTCGGACCGCGGGAGCGAGTTCATCGTCCGGCTTCCCTTGTCGGAAGCGACCGTCCTCCCGCCGGACCGGGCGCAGCCGGCCCCCAACGGGACCTCCCCGGCTCTCCCCGCATCCGGCCGCTGCCGCGTGCTCCTGGTGGAAGACAACCCGGACGGCCGGGAGACGCTGCGCGACCTGCTGGAGCTGTGGGGCTACGAGGTGCGCCTGGCGGAAGACGGTGAGGAAGGCCTGCGAATGGCGCTCGCCGACCCGCCCGACATCGCCCTGCTCGACATCGGGCTCCCGAAGCTCGACGGCTACCACCTGGCCCGGGAACTGGCGCGCCGGCTCGACGGCACGCGTCCGCGTATGATTGCCATGACCGGTTACGGGCAGCCGGAGGATCGAAGACGGGCCCTGAGCTCCGGCTTCGACGATCACCTGGTCAAACCGGTCGATCCGGACGAGCTGCGCCGGGTTCTGGAGCAGCTTCCCCGGTCGAGCCTGCCCGACTCGACCTCCTCCGCACGGTAAGCACTTGACTGCGAAACCTTTCCTTGGCCTCGACCTCGGCGGCACGAAGGTGGCCGCCGGCGTGGTCACCCCCGACGGCCGCGTTCTCTCGCACGTGCGCGAGGCGACCTCCGCACTCCGGGCAGACGGCGATCCGCTGCGCGGAATCCTCCGCCTGGGACGAGAGGCCGTCCGCGCGGCGGACGCCTCCAGGCTCGAGGGGGTCGGGATCGCGCTCCCGGGTCCCGCCGACGCCGCCGGCCTCCGGTTGATCCAGGCGCCGACCATTCCGGAGCTGGAGGGCATCGCGCTGGAAGCGCCGCTCCGCGCCGCGTTCGGCGCGCCGGTCTCCGGCGATAATGACGCCAACGCCTGTGCCCTGGCCGAGAGCCGCTTCGGCGCCGCGCGGGGCAGCCGCTCGATGGTCTACTTCACGGTGAGCACCGGGATCGGCGGCGGGATCGTGGTCGAGGGCGAGCTGTACCGCGGCAGCCGGGGGACCTCCGCCGAGCTCGGCCACCAGGCGATTCTCCCGCTCGGCGGTCCCGCGTGCGACTGCGGCGGCTCCGGCTGCCTGGAGGCGCTCGCCTCCGGCCGGGGAATCGCCCGCCGCGCGCGGGAGAGCATGCCGGAGCGGGGGGAGCTCACCGCCGTCGAGATCGCCGAGCTGGCCCGTGCCGGCGACCCGACCGCCCTCCGCATCTGGGACGAGACCGCGCTCTACCTCGGGCTGGGGGTGGCCAACGCGATCAATGTGCTCGACCCGGAGGTAGTGGTGCTCGGCGGCGGGGTGGCGGTCGGCGCCGCGGACCTGCTGCTGGAGCCGGTGCGGGAGGTAGTCCGCACCCGCTGCATGCCGATCCTCCGGCGAGAGGTCCCGATCCGGGTGGCCGCGTTGGGAGCGGAAGTCGGCATCGTGGGTGCGGCTGCGCTGGCGATGTAGATTCCGAACCTGGTTTTCACCACAGAGCGCACAGAGGGCACAGAGAGGAACCGGAGCCAGAGGGTTGGGCCTGATCCGCCTTACGAATCCCTGCTGCGGCACCGGGTCCGGACCTTGTCACCGCAGAGGACGCCGAGGGCGCAGAGGGAACGCAGAGGAGGGAACCAGGCGGAAGGGCCTGCTCCGCCTCACGAGGATCGTGCAGCGGCCCCGGAGTTGCTCATGCTGGTTCCCTTCTCTGCGGTGAGACCGGTTCGGGCTCTCCACTGCGAGATGCCGGTATGCTTAGGGGGATGAGTGTGTCTGTCCTCCTTCGCCTCGCGCTCGGCGCCGGCGTGTTGCTGCTCTCTCCCGCCTCCGGCTCCGCGGCGGTTGCGCCGGCTCCGATCATCGCCGAGGGAATGGTCCTCCAGCGAGAGGGCCGGGCGCCGTTGTTCGGCACCGCTTCACCGGGGGAGAAGATCTCCGCCACCTTTCGCGGGCAGACGGTCGCCACCACCGCCGGGAAGGACGGCGCCTGGAAGCTGCCGGTGCCGGCCGGCGCGGCGGGCGGACCGTTCCCGCTGGTGATCCAGGGGCAGAACCGGATCGAGTTGAAGTCGGTCTGGGTGGGCGACGTCTGGCTCTGCTCCGGGCAGAGCAACATGGTCTGGACCGTGGCGAACTCCACCACTGCCGCGGAGGCGCGAAAGGCGCCTCCGGACGAGCAGCTCCGGCTCTGCCGCGTGGCGCAGGACGGCACCGTGGGGAGCTGGCAGGGCTCGTCTCCCGCGGCGGCCCTGCCGTTCTCGGCAGTGGCCTACCACTTCGGCCAGTCGCTGCGGGCGGCGCAGAAGGTCCCGATCGGGCTGATCGTGGCGGCGGTAGGCGGGACGGCGATCGAGCGCTGGATGCCGGAGGAGGCGGTCCGCCGGGCGGTGCCGGAGCGCCCGGTGCCGAAAGCGGCCGGGCTTCACTACCGCGCCATGGTGAAGCCGCTGCAGCCGTTCGCGCTCCGCGGGGTGACCTGGTACCAGGGGGAGGCGAACGCCAGCGCGCCGGCAGGCTACGAAGAGCTGCTGGCAGAGCTGATCCGGCGCTGGCGGCGTGATTGGGACCAGAAGCGGCTGCCGTTCCTCCTGGTGCAGCTCGCGCGCTACGGGAAGGCGGGCGCGGCGGAGACGGAGAAGGAGCGAGGCTGGGCGGTGGTCCGGGAGGCGCAGCGCCGCGTCCTGGCACTGCCCGAGACCGGGATGGCGGTGAGCTTCGACCTGACCGACGGTGATCTCCACCCGCGGGACAAGGCCTCCGTGGCCCAGCGGCTGGCGCGGGTCGCGCGGAGGGTGGTCTACGGGGAGGAGCTGGAGCATTCCGGCCCGGTGCTGCAGACGGTGCGGCGAGACGGAGACCGCCTCGTGCTCCACTTCCGCCATGCGGAGGGACTCACCACCAGGGACGGCCCGCTGCGAGAGCTGGAGGTCCGCGCCGGGAAAGGAGGCTTCCGTCCCACGCTGGCACGGATCGAGGGGGACCGGGTGATCATCTACGCCGTCAGCTCGGAGCCAGGGGCGTCGAGCGAAGGCGCGGTCTTCAACGTGGGCGAGCTGCCGGGGCCGCTCGCCATCCGCTACGGATGGCGAGCTTATCCGGAGGGAAACCTGTACAACGCCGCAGGCCTCCCCGCTTCACCGTTCCTGGTGGAAGGAGTGGAGTAACAGCCGCCGCCGGCCTTGAGAAAGACCGGTTACCAGTCTTCTTCTTCGTAGCTGTCCCGGCGGCGGCCGCCGCCGCCGCGGCCGCCGCGGTCCTTGCCGCCACCGCCGCGCTCGCCGTCGCGATCCCAGCGCTCGCCGCCGGCCCGGTCACCGCCGGCCCGGTCGCCGCCGCGGTCCCAGCCGGCGCCCGGCCCTTCGGAGAAGCCGGTGTCGCCGCCGTAGCCGCCGGGAGCGCTGCGCTCCTCGCGGGGCCCACCGTAGCCGCCCCCGCCCCCACGACCACCGCCTCCGCCGTAGCCGCCTCCGCCGTAGCCACCGCCGCCACCGCGCTCGCCGCCGCCGTAGCCGCCGCGATCACCGCCGTAGCCGCCCCGGCCACCGCCGCCATAGCCACCACCGCCGCCCCCGTAGCCGCCGCGGGCTCCGCCGTAGCCGCCGCCACCGCGTTCTTCCCGCGGCCGGGCGACGTTCACTTTGAGCGTGCGCCCGGCCAGGCTCGCGCCGTCCATGGCGGAGACGGCGGCATCCGCCTGGTCATCCGCCACCTCCACGAAGCCGAAGCCTTTCGACTTCCCCATCTCGTTCAGCGGGACGGCTGCCTGGACCGCGCCCCAGGGCGCAAAGACTTCCAGCAACTGCTGCTCGGACACGCTGTAGGGCAAATTGCCCACGTACAATCGCTTCCCCATGCCTACCTGCCTGGCGCCGCCGTAGCGCGATCAGGGTGAAAGAGCCCGCGTGGACGCGTCCCCGGTTGGCGCGTCCCCCGCCCCCCACCCCCCGAGCGCTTGCTTGCTCGACAGGCAGAAGACGACTTAGATTGCCTCTTCGCCGAATCTATAGCAAAACCTCTATCATTTGTCCAACAGGCCCGCAGGAAGCAGATTCCTTAAGAAAATCGGCCGGTGAGGCCGGCGGAGGAGGGCGTATGGCGGTCGAGACGGCGCGGGCAGCGGAGGAGATCCGGGTCCGCGGTTACACGGTGCTGGAGCAGCGGCTCTCGCCGGAGCGGGTGACCGCAATGCAGGCGCGGTTTTCAGAGCTGCTGCGCCGGAAAGCGGAGACGGAGCCGACCAACCGCGGCCCGCGGCGGTACCAGATGTTCTTACCGTGGGAGGCGCCGCTCGCCGATCCGGAGCTGTATGAGAACGCGCCGGTCCTGGAGCTGGTCGAGGCGGTTCTGGGGCCGGACCCGGCGCTCGTCTACTTCGCGTCGGACACGCCGCTACCCGGCAGCGACTACCAGCGCGTCCACTCCGACACCCAGCTTCTCTTTCCGGAGACCGGCCTCTCCCTGCCGCCCTACGGGCTGGTGTTGAACGTGCCGCTGGTCGACTGCACGGAGGAGAACGGCAGCCTGGAGCTCTGGCCCGGGACCCACCTGACGCCGGGAAAGGCGGACCTGGAGCGCCTCGCCCCCACGCTGCCGAGCTGCCGCGCCAACCTGCCGGCCGGGTCGCTGCTCTTGCGGGACCCGCGCGTGTGGCACCGCGGCACCCCGAACCGCTCCTCCGCGCCGCGGCCGCACCTCGCCCTCGTCTACACCCGGCCGTGGTACCGGTTCGAGCAGGCGGTGCCGACCCTCACCCGCGCGGCGTTCGACGCCCTTTCGGAGCGCGCGCGGCGGCTGCTGCGGTACGCCCAAATCGAAGGATGAACGATGAGCGATGAGGGATGAATCCGAACCCTCCGTGCGCGGAGGATCCTGCTCTTGCTCGCTGGCGAACCTCCGGACTACTACCTCAGCGGGTGCGATTCATTCGCTGGGCAGAGTGGCTCTGAACGAGGGCACGGGCGGAGAGCTGCGGACCGGGACTATGCCGCGGGGTGAGGCGGGACCAGCTCGCGGGCCGGCGTATGGAGTGCGGCAGCTTGCTGCCGCTTTGGGGAGCCGGCCGTTCCCGTAGGATGCTCCCGGTTGACAGCAAGCGGTCGCCGGTTTCGACGCGTCGTGATCGCAGCCGGCGGCGAAAGCGGGAGCAAGCTCCCGCACTTGTATGTTAGCTCCAGGTGGGAAGGAAGAAGAAGGTCACCCGCACTTGCCGCCCTTCGGGGACGGACGTTTGGAGAAGACCTCTTC
>JBKBRF010000037.1:0-66665 GCA_046292385.1 Armatimonadota bacterium
CCTGATTCCGGCTGTAAAGCGAGTACCCGCCCTGCAGCCGGCAAAACATACTCTGCGCCCCGGGGCGCACCAACTTTACAGCGTGTGACACAAGCCACCGCACTCCACAGACTGCACCGAGTCCGTCTCCCTTCCGCCGAAAGGGAGTCCCTCTCGGGCCGGCTTGTGGAGTGCGAATGCTTGCTTTCGCGCCCCGCGACAGCGGGGCACCGGAGCATTCGCCAACAGTATCCTTGCGCGGCCCTTCACTCGGAGTGCAGTCGTTCTTAATAGCTCCGCGGCGAGGACGACTTCTGCCTGTCGACAGGTTCTGCGAGCCGTTAGGGAGGCCGCGCAAGCGTGTCACTCCGCAAGAGCCCGCCCGGGGTGAACCGCTTCACCACCGGACGGTGCACTCTCCCGGGCTGCTCCGCACCTCGGGAAGCAATCTATCGAACTCCACCTCCGAAACCGGGCACTCTAAAGCAGGAGCATCCGGCTCCGAAGGAGATACCGATGAAACGGCTGGCGGTGTGGGGAGCGGCGGCGGTTCTGGCCCTGCTCGGGGTGGCGGGAGGACGCGGCCAGGCCGCCGCGCCGCGGGAGCTGCCGGTGGTGGTGGTCGACGCCCCGCTGGCCGGAACCTGGCTCCGCCAGAACGGCACCCCGCACGTCTCGATCTCCGCGGAAGCGCTCCCCTCCCGCACCTTCTCCGGCCCCGGAGTGATGGTGCTGCCGCTCGAATCGATCCGCTCGCACGAGGCGGTCGGCGCCGTGGAGCGGTACGTCCGGCAGGGTGGGCGAGTGGTAGCGACCTACTGGGGTACGCTGGCCGGTCCTGAATCGGACCTCCACCCGGTCTACGACCTCTGCGAGCTCCTCGGCGTGCGGCCGGCCGGCTGGCGCTACGATGAGGAGGCGGAGCTGGAGATCCGCTCGCGCGGCGTCGGAGCGCTGCCCCGGCCGGGCGCGAAGCTTCGGCTCTCCGACTGCATGCAGGTCGTCGCGGAGCCGATCGGCTCCACGCTGGTCGCCGCGCGCTGGACGAAGGCGGACGGCGCCTCCGCCGCTCCATCCGCACCGGCGGCCGCGTTCGTGAACGGCCGCGTCTTCTATTTCACTTCCAACCTGTTCCGTCCGGACGGTGACACCTCTGCCGAGCGGGAGGCCTTCTTCTGGGCGCTGCAGCGGATCGCGCCGGACCTCGGCGTGCGAGTGCAGGCCCGCGACCGCCTCTACACCGCCTCCGCCGCCGTGCGGCGCCTGGAGGCCGGCGGCGCCACCCCGGAAGCCCGCGCCGCCCGCGCCGTCGTCGACGACGCTCGCCAGGCGTTCGCGGCGAAGGACCACGCACAGGCAATCCGCCTCGCCGACCGCGCCGCCGAAATGGCCGATCTCAAGTAGTTACCAGGTTTGCAGGTTCCAGGTTGCAGGTTGGCCGTTGACGGCTGTGAGGCTCATCTGACGGTGGGGCACCAGCCCGGTTCCTAACCTGCAACCTGCCAACCTGCGACTTGCCAACTACTCTGCACGCGTTAGAAACGGTAACATCGCCGCCGCCAGCTCCGGTGCGTGGCTGAAGTGGGAGCCGTGCGGGCCGGGGTACTCGCCGTACTCGCCGCAGGGCAGCAGGTCGGCAACCTCCCGCGCGCGCCGCTCCGCAACGACCGGATCCTCCGTGCCGCGCAGCACCAGGGTCGGCTGGGTGGTGCGGCGCAGGACAGTGTGGAAGTCGTACCGCTTCTGCTCCAGCAGCATGTGCAGGAGGCGTAGGGGACCGCAGCGCCAATAGGCGGGAATGATCGCCCGGTAGAGGGCCAGGCTCTCCCGGGGCGCGTCCAGCGCCGCCCGCGCGAGCTGGATCGTTAGCGACCGCAGGTGCGGCAATGCCGCGGGACCCACCAGCACCAGCTTCCGCACTTGCTCCGGCCGCGCCGCGGCGCAGAGCAGCGCGACCTCGCAGCCGAGCGACTGCCCCACCAGCACGCACCGCTCCGGCACCACCTGCTCCAGCCACTCGCCCAGGTGATGCGCCAGGGTGGGGAGACGCAGAGCCCACGGGGGATCGTCGCTGCGGCCGAAGCCGGGGAGGTCGAGCGCGTGGACGCGGAACGGTCCCGCCTCCGCCAGCTCCCGCTGCGCCGGGCGCCAGTACTCCGTGGAGACGCCGGCGCCGTGGACCAGCACCACTTCGGGACCGCTGCCCTCCACGCGGGAGAAGGTCCGCACCCCGTCGATGCAGTCGAACCGCTCCCGCGCCCGTTCGGTCCGCACCGCCCTCTCTCGCACACCCTGCACCCGGTTTCCTCCGGCCGGTTCTCCCCCCGGCGCTCCGGTCGCAAACAGAGGAACCGGAGCCCGCGCGAGGAACTCGACGGTGACAGCCGTCCGCTTTCGCCCACGAGGAGATTTCCCCGATGTCCGCGCCCACGTCGACCGTCCCGCCGCTCCCGATCAGACCGCCGATCGTGCAGGTTGCGATCGACGTGCTGGAGATCCCCCGCGCGCTCCGGATCGCCGAGGCAGCGGTCCGCGCCGGGGTCGACTGGCTGGAGGCCGGCACGCCGCTCATCACCTTCCAGGGGGTTTCGGCGATCGGCGCGCTGGCGCGGGAGTTTCCCGAGCACCCGGTGCTGGCCGACTTCAAGATGATGGACGGCGTGCGGAAGTACGTGCTGGCAACCGCGGAGCAGGGCGGCCGGATCGCCACCATCTGCGGGGTGTCGTCCGACGCGAGCATCCGGACGGCGGTCCAGGCCGGCCGCGACTCCGGCGTCCGCGTGCTCTGCGACCTCTACGCCGCGACCGACGGTCCGCGCCGCGCGGCGGAGGTGGAGGCGCTGGGGGTCGACTCCGTCTACATCCACTACGGAGCGGACCAGCGCGGCGAAGACCCGGACCGCGACCCGGCGCTCTTCCTGGACCAGATCGCGGGCCGGACCCGCACGCCAGTGGGAGTGGGGACCTTTTCCGTGGCGAATGGAGTCGACGCCGTGCGCCGGGGCGCGGACATCGTGGTGATCGGGGTCCCATTCATCCTGGAAGACGACCCGACGGAGAGCCTGCGCGAGTACGTGCTGCGGGTGAAGGAGGCGTGGCACGCGCGGCGGGAGAGCCGATAGACAGGCTGCCGGAGCTCTGGTAACATCGCCGGGATATCAAATGCAAGTTCACTACCAGGACGGCATCTTTCTTCCCGGCCCCGGGCTCTGGCTCGACCCGCGCAGGGCGCGCCAGACCGCCATCGTCTCGCATGCCCACGCGGACCACGTGCAGCGTCACCAGCAGGTGATCACCTCGGTCCCCACGGCGGCGATGATGCGGCTGCGCGGCCTTACTCGCTGCCAGTTCCGCACGCTGCCGTACGGCGCCGCGGAGATGATGGGGGAGGCGCGGGTCACCCTGTACCCGGCGGGGCACATCCTGGGGTCGGCGCAGACGCTGGTCGAGTGGGACTCCGCCCGCCTGCTCTACTCCGGCGACTTCAAGCTGCGGCCCGGGTTGAGCGCGGAGCCGGTGGAGGTGCCGCAGGCCGACGTGGTGGTGATGGAGACCACCTTCGGCCGGCCTCGCTACCGCTTTCCGGAGACCTCCACCGTCATCGAGCAGATCCTGGCGTTCTGCCGGCGCGCGCTGGCGGACGGCTGCACGCCGGTGCTGTTCTGCTACAGCCTGGGAAAGGGGCAGGAGCTGCTCGCCTGCCTGGACGGGCTGGAGCACCCGATCTACCTGCACGAGAAGCACTGGGAGATGGCGTCGCTCTACGTGGAGCACGGGGTAAAGCTGCCGCCGTTCCGCAAGTACGAGCCGGGGCAGCCGCTCGACGGCGTGCTGCTCTGCGCCTCCGGCTGTCGAAAAGCGGCCTGGTTCAGCCAGCTCGCGCGACTCCGGACCGCGTACGTCTCCGGCTGGGCGATCGATTCCGGCGCCCGGTGGCGCTTCCGCACCGACGCCGCCTTCGCGCTCTCCGATCACGCCGACTACGACGACCTGTGGGAGTACGTCCGCCGCACCGGAGCCGAGCGGATCTACACGATGCACGGCTTCGCGGACCAGTTCGCCGGGGACCTGCGCCGCAAAGGCTACTGGGCCGAGCCGCTGCGAGAGCCGCCGCTCCAGCTCAGCCTGTTCTAACAACCAGCTCAAAGGGGCGTGATACCGGTGCCGGATCCGGGCCAGGAATGCAGGGTCACCGTGGGGAGAAACGAGGAGCGGAAGGCGGTCTGCGCCCGCTTTGAAGCGCTGTACTACGCCATCCTCGCCACCGAAGCTTCCCTCGGGCGGAGCGAGCCCCGGATCGACGAGGGGCTGGATCCGGAGCGGCTCCGCGCGCTCTATGAACGCCGCTTCGCCCTCGAGCTGCCGCCGCTGCCGTTCCGCGCGCCGACCGTCGACGCGCTGCTTCGCCGCGCCCGCGCGCTGCTGACGCCCGACCGGCTCCTTGTGCTCGCCGCGGGAGAGGCGGTGCGGCACGAGGACGGCCGGCTGGAGGCGCGGCTCACGACCGGTGAGGGGGAGAGCGCGCACCACTGGTCACTCCACGCGATCTGCGACGCTCGCTTCTGGGGGATCGATATCCGGCCGATCGATCCCGCCTCCCGGGAGGTGGTGGAGGAGAGCGTCTGGGGCCGCGTGCTGCAGTCGCTCGAGTCGGACCTCGCTTCGCTCGCCAAGATCGAGCGCCGCTTCGCCCACCGCGAGGGGCCCCCGGAGATGGAGATCGTCTCCACCGGAGAGGGCGAGGCGTTCGAGCGGCTGATGACGGAGATCCTCGATTGCCCGCCCTGGAAGGCGCGGCAGGCCTCGCTGGCGGAGGACTTCCTGGAGAAGACCGACCTCCGCGTCTCGCACCCGGAGCTCGGCCGGCCCCGCGGCGCGCGCGTGCAGGTGGCGCTCACCGGCAGCCGAGCGCGCAGCGAGAGCAAGCGGGAGCAGATCCGCGCCGCGGAGGAGTTCGTGCACCTCTCTCCCCGCACGCTCGCGGAGGCGCTCGTCTCCGGGGTGCTCTCCGGCGCGGAAACCGCGGCCGTGCACCGCGCCCTGGGAACCGCGAAGAAGTCGACCGGGGAGATCGCGTGGGAGCTGCGGCGCCACTTCCTGCAGGCGATCCGAGAGCCCAGGGAGGACCCCCGCGGTCCGATCATGCGGATCCCGGAATCAGTGCGGGGGCTCGTCCGCGCGTACGTGACGCAGGAAGCGACCGCCGCCACCCGCGCCCTGCGCGAGAACGAGGCACGCCGCAGCCGGAACCGCACGCCACCCTGCGATCCAACGGGCGACGCCCAGCCGGCCGATGTCGCGGCACCGGAAGGTTTGGATGAGGTACTATGAAGCGAGCTTCTGCCCACGAAGCCGGTCCGGTCCTTGGGAGCCCTCCGGTGCTGCCTAGGCAGCACCGGAGGGGTTCGCTTGTGAGGCCCCCTGGCGAGGGAGTCTCGCTTGAGCCGGACGGAGTGGCCCGTAAATCGCAGCTGCGGAGGCGTCGCAGCCAACCAACGCGGAGCGCAGCCTACCGGTGCGCACGCCCGGAGCAGTCCGCTAGCCCGAAGGGCGTGAAAGGACTGCGGGAGGGCCATTCACGCGGGAGGGCCGCTCCGAGAGGTGAGGGCGCGGGGTGGAACCTCGAAGAGATGACGACTTCGTCCGGAGCATCTCTTTCACGAGTCTTGCTCTGCCACTGCCGCACCGAGTAAGAGATACCCGACCGCAGACCGATGCAGCCACCACCGACAGAAATCGATTGGGACGAAGCGCTGGAGCGGATCTCCACGCTTACCGGCGTGGTGATGCTGGTCGGCGCCACCGACGTGGGGAAGTCGACGCTCACGCTCGAGTGCGCCAACCGGGCGGTGCGCGCCGGCCGCCGCGCGGCGGTGCTCGATACCGACCTGGGGCAGGGGGAGGTCGGCCCACCCGGCACCCTCGGCGTCGTGCGGCTCGACGCGCCGGTCGCCACGCTCTCCGAGGTAAAGCCGCGCGCGCTGGCGTTCGTCGGCGATACCACCCCCATCGGGCACCTCCTCGGCGTGGTGCAGGGCACGCGGCGGATGGTCTCTCACGCGCTGGCGCGGGACGACGAGCTGGTGCTGGTCGATACCTCCGGCGTGGTCCACGGCCGCGTGGCGGAGAAGCTGAAGCTGGCGAAGCTGGCGGTGGTGGAGCCGGACCTGGTGGTGGTGGTGCAGCGCGGCGCGGAGATCGCGCGGCTGACGACGCTGATCGACGGCTCCAGCGCCGCGCCGGTACTGCACGTGCGCAGCCCGGAGGCGGTGCGGCGGAAGTCGCCGATGTATCGCCGCGCGCAGCGGGCGAACCGGATGCGCCGGCACTTCGAGCTGGCGCGGGCGATCGATCTCGACGCCGGGCAGGTGCGGGTGGTCGACGCCTGGCTCTACACCGGGGAGGCACTCCAGCGCCGCCGGCTGGAGCTGCTGAGCGCCGCCCTGAAGACCCCGATCCCGCACGGCGAGATCACGCCGGACGGCGTCTGGCTCTGCGTGGAGCGGCGTCCGGACCGGGACGGCCAGGCGGTGCTGCAGGAGGAGTTCGGCCGGCGGCGCGTCCACTTCACGCCCGTCACCGCGTTCCGGAACCTGCTGGTCGGCCTCGTCGGTCCGGAGGGTCACCTGCTCGAGATCGGGCTCTTGCAGGGCGTGAACTTCGAGCGCGCCGTCTTCTCCGTCCTCACGCCGGTCCGCAGCGTGGGTGAGGTGGGACAGCTTCACTTCGGCCGCCTCCGCCTGCGCCCGGACGGGTCCGAGATCGCCCGGCTGCGGCCGGGAGACATGTGAGGAGTTGCAGGTTGGCAGGTTCGCAGGTTGCAGGTCGCGCGCCGGCATCAGCGGGCGCCGCGCGCGTTAACATGCAACCTGCCAGCCTATACCGCTCAACACGAGAGCGCTGTCGAGCCGCGCAGACTCTTCGGGAATGTTCATAAGGAGCCCGGAAGCGATGCCGGAGGCAGGGCTGGAGGGATCCACTTGTGGCCACCCCTTGCCAGGGGTGGCTGCTTGAGCCGGGTGGGACGGCCCGTGAATCGCCGCAATGATGAAGCCGCAGTTCCCGAACGCGGAGCGCTGGCTGCCGGAGTGCACGCCCGGAGCAGTCCGCTAGCCCGAAGGGCGTGAAAGGACTGCCGGAGGGCCATTCACGCGGGAGGGCCGCCCCGCTCGGTGAGGGCACGGGGTGGACTCCCGGAGCGGCGACGGTCTCGCCGAGAGAATCTCCCTCACGCCGGATTGAGTTTGGTTGCTGTATGAGCCGCGCTGTGAACCTACAAACCTGATAAGTAGACGCAATGAATGAACTGAACGCCGCACCCGGAACGCAGTTCCTCCTGATCCGCCACGGGGAGACGCAGTGGAACCTCGATGGGCGGGTGCAGGGACACAAGGACGTCGCGCTCACCCCGCGCGGCGAGGAGCAGGCCCGGCGGCTGGCCGACTGGCTGGCGCACGAGCAGCTCGACGCCCTCTACTCCAGCGACCTGCTTCGCGCCCGGCGCACGGCGGAGATCATCGCGGCGGCGCGGCCGGAGACGCCGGCGGAGATCCGCATCGACCCCCGGGTTCGCGAGGCCGGAATGGGGGTATTCGAGGGCATGACGGCGCAGGAGATGGCCGCCTCGGAGCACGCCGCAGCCTACCGCGCCTGGCGAGAAGACGCGCTGCGCAACCGGCCGCCGGGCGGCGAGACGCTGGAAGACTTGCTGCGTCGCTGCATGGCGGCGGTGCGGGAGATGGTGGAGGGGCACCCGGGGCAGTCGATCGCGATCGTGGCGCACGGCGGGCCGGTGCGGGCGATGACGTGCGGGAGCCTGGGACTGCCGATGGAGATCTATCCGAAGCTGCGGGTGGAGAACGCCTCGGTGGCGCGAATCCTCTTCAGCGAGAAGGGACCGATCCTCGCCGGGTTCAACGACGTCGGCCACCTGAAGACCGCTTCGCTGGCGCCGAGGCACGTCGGCTGGGAGGAGAAGTAGCGAGATGCCGGCGGGCACCATGCCGCGGGTCTACCGGACCGAAGCCGTAGTCATCCGCCGCGTGAACACGGGCGAGACCGACCGGGTCCTCACCCTCTTCACGCGCGACCTCGGCAAGATCAGCGCCATCGCCAAGGGCGCCCGCGGCCCCCGCAGCCGTCTCTCCGCCGTCACGGAGCCGTTCACCTACTTTCGCGGGCTGATGGCGAAGGGCCAGACGCTCGACGTCCTGACCCAGGCGGAGGTCCAGAGCTCGTTTCCCGGCATCCGGAAGGACCTGACCCGCATCGGCTACGCCTCCTACTTCGTCGAGCTGGTCGACGCCGGCACGGAGGAGCGGCAGGAGTCGCCGGAGCTGTGGGACGTGCTCCTCGCCTCGCTCGCCGCGCTGGAGACGGCCGCGACGCCCGACGTGCTGGCGCGCGCCTTCGAGCTGCACGCCATGCGCCTGCTGGGCTACGAGCCGAGCCTCTTCCGGTGCGCGCTGTGCCAGGGGGAAGTGGGGGTGCCCGGCACCGGTTTCCACCCCACCCGCGGCGGCATCGTCTGCCCGCGCTGCGCCCGCACGCCCGGCACCGTGGCGCTGAGCCCACCGGCGGTCACCGCGCTCTCGGAGCTCACCGCCGTCCCGCTCGCCGCCGCGGCCTCTTCCGGACTGCCGGAGCGCACCCGCGGCGAGCTGGCGCGGAGCCTGGTGCCGTTCGTGCGGCATCACGTGGAGAAGGGGCTCCGCTCCCTGGAGTTCCTCGACGACCTCGCCATGCCGACCCTCCCCGAAGAGTAGCGCCGCCTCGCGCCATTCCGCGCTGCTCCCGACCTGCCACCGAGATGAACAACTACGCCGTCGCCCGTGTCTTCTCCCGCATCGCCGATCTGATGGAGATCAAGGGAGAGAACGCCTTCAAGATCCGCGCCTACCGGAACGCCGCGCAGACGATGCAGGAGCTGACTGAGAGCCTGGAAGTGCTGGCGGAGCGCGGTGAGCTCCGGAGCATTCCCGGGGTAGGGGACGCGATTGCCGACAAGACCCGCGACATCCTGACCACCGGCACGACGAAGCTGTACGAGCGGCTGAAGGAGGAGGTTCCGGAGAGCCTGATCGAGCTGCTTGGGCTGCCCGGCTTCGGACCGAAGAAGATCCAGTCGGTCTGGCGAGAGCTGGGTGTGCGGAACCTGGACGAGCTGGAGCAGGCCGGGCGGCAGGAGCGGCTGCGGGGCGTAGGGGGGATCGGAGCGAAGTCGGAGCAGAAGCTGCTGGAGGCGATCGAGGCTTTCCGCCGCCGGAGTCGCCGGTGCGCGCTCTGGACCGTGCTCCCATACGCGGACGGCCTCTGCCGCCTGCTGCGGGAGACCGGCCTCTTTCAGCGGATGGAGATCGCCGGCAGCGCGCGGCGGATGCAAGACACGGTCGGCGACCTCGATCTCGTGGTGAGCGCGGCGGACCCGGAAGCTGCCCTCGAAGCCGCCTCCCGCCACGCGGAGGTCCGGGAGGTGCTGGCCCGGGAGGCGGGACTCCTGCGCTTCACCTCGCAGCAGAAGGTGGTGGTGGAGCTGCGCGCCACCACGCCGGAACGCTTCGGCTGGCTCTACTGGCGCGCCACCGGCTCCGAGGCTCACGTGGCCCAGGTCGAAGCGCTCCGGGAGAGCCGGGGCGTCTCGCAGGAGCTCGCCGAGGAAGAAGAGCTGTTCCAGGCGCTGGGGCTGCCGTTCATCGTCCCGGAGCTGCGCGAGGGCCGCGGGGAGGTGGAGGCGGCGGCAGCCGGCAAGCTCCCCCGGCTGCTGGAGCAGGCCGACATCCGCGGCGTCCTGCACGCGCACAGCGTCTGGAGCGACGGCCTCACCAGCATCGAGAAGATGGCGCACGCGGCCCGCGAGCTGGGCTACGCCTACCACGGCAACACCGACCACTCCCGCGCCCTCGCCATGGCCCGCGGCCTCGACGAAGAGCGGCTCCGGGCGCAGATGGCGGAGATCGACGCCCTGAACGCGGAGCTGGCCGGCGAGTTCCGAGTGCTGAAGGGGATCGAGTGCGACATCCTCGCCGACGGCACGCTCGACCTCCCGCTGGAGGCGCTGGAGCAGCTCGACCTCGTCGTGGCGAGCGTCCACCTGCACCAGAAGCAGGACGAGGAGACGATGACCGCGCGGATCGTCCGCGCACTCGAGTCGGGGGTCGTCGACATCCTCGCCCACCCGACCGGCCGGCTGCTCGGCCACCGGGACCCCTATCCGGTCGACATGGACCGGGTGCTCGACGCCGCGGTCGCCAACCGGGTGGCGGTGGAGATCAACGCCTCCTACGACCGCCTCGACCTGAACGACGTCTACGCCCGCCAGGCGAAAGAGCGCGGGCTCCCGATCAGCGTCAACACCGACGCCCACCGGCCGGAGAATCTCTCCCAGTACCGCTACGGCATCGCCCAGGCCCGCCGCGCCTGGCTGGAGCCGGAGGACGTGATCAACACCTGGGAGCTGGAGCGGCTGCTGGCGTGGCTCCAGCGGCGGGAGTAGGGGCGAGCACACGCACCGTTGACCTGGACGCTCGGCCGCCGCCGTGTGCAACCCCAGTCATCCTGAACGCAGTGAAGGATCCCGGCAGCCGTGCTGATCCGGAGTACGCAGGCGGGTGACGCGGACTCTACCGTCGGTGCCCTTCCGCGCGCGAGGCCTCCCGCTCCGACGCAGAATGGGCAACGTAGATCCTTCAGTTCCTTCAGGATGACTGGGGTGGGGGACCGGGTGCTGCCGAGGACGTTGCGACCCGGTGTGCAGGATGCCAGACCACAGCCACGGACACCTCCGCTACTCCACCACCTGAATGCAGGAAGGGCTCTTCACCTCCATGGGTGCGCCCACGGGGGTGAGGCGGCCGGTCTTGGGATCGATGCGGAAGACCGCCACGTTGTTGCCCGGCATGTTGGCGCAGAGGAGCAGCTTACCGCCGACGAGGGCGAGGTTCTGTGGTCCCGCGCCGAGGCCGGGGCGGATCTCCACCAGCGTGAGGTCGCCGTTCTCGGCGATCCGGTAGACCGCGATGCTGTCGTCGCCGCGATTGGTGCCGTAGAGGAAGCGGCCGTCCGGCGTGATCTTCAGGTCGGCGCAGTGGCTCGTCCGGTCGAAGTCAGCGGGCAGGGTGGAGATCGTCTGGCGCTCGATCAGGAAGCCGGTCTTCGGATCGTAGTCGAACCGGGTGACCGAGTTCGCCAGCTCGTTGATCACGTAGACGAAGCGGCCGTTCGGGTGGAAGGTGAGGTGCCGCGGACCGGCGCCCGCCGGAGTGCGCGCGAACGGCTGGCGGCCCGGCGTAAGCTTCGCCCTGCCGGCGTCGAGGCGGTAGCTCACCACCTGGTCGAGGCCGAGGTCGGCCGCGAAGGCGAACCGGTTGTCCGGGCTGCGGACGATGCAGTGCGCGTGCGGACCCTCCTGCCGCTGCGGGTTCACGCCGGCGCCCGCGTGCTGCACGAACGAAGCCGCTTCCCCGAGGGAGCCATCGCCCCGCACCGGCAGGGCGGCGACGCTGCCGGTGGAGTAGTTGGCGACGAGAACCGTCTTGCCGGTGGCATCGACTTCCAGGTAACAGGAGGAGGTGCCGCGGGACGACTGCCGGTTCAACAGCGTCAGCTCGCCGGTGGCGCGGTCGACCGCGTAGGCGGCGACCTCTTCCGGATCGCTGCCCCCGAACTGGCGGGCATGGATGGAGTAGAGGAAGCGCCGGTCCGGCGAGAGCGCCAGGAAGAACGGATGCTCGACCCCGCCGTTCCGACGCGCCGGCGTGAGCGTGCCGGCGGACGGATCGAGCCGGAAGGCGTGGATCGCGCCGTCGCCGCCGGCGGCGAACGAGGTGATGAAGACGAGCGGACGGTCGGAGCTCTTCGTGGGAGCGGTGTTTCCGGACATGGTTCCTACCAGTAGCAGCAGCAGGGCCAGCAGCGCGCGTCTCATCCGGAGGCCGCGCCTTTCAGGTGGCGGGCGAAATGCGCCTTCGTGCGGCGGAGCATCTCGTCGCTCAGGATGTGGCCCGAGCCGGGTTCGATGTAGTAGGTGAACCGGTCCTCCACCTTCTTCGCCTGGTAGGCGCGGCGGATCACCTCGACCCCCGTCTTCACCTCTTCGATCGGGCTGCCGCTGTCGGTCTCACCGAAGTTCAGGTGCAGCGCGCGCGGCGCGATCATGCCGGCGATATCCGGGATGTCGCCGTGCCGGCGCCAGCCAGGGATGTAGTTCGGGAAGCAGTGGATCAGGTCCGTCCGCTCCATCGCGGCGTAGGTGGGCATGCAGCAGTTGCCGACCAGCGCCTTGAGCCTCGGCTCCCAGGGGCCGACCAGCCACGTGTGCGTGGAGCCCATCGAGTGGCCGTAGCAGCCGAGGCGGCGGGCGTCGACCTCCGGCCGGGAGGAGATCAGGTCGACCGCCCGGCGCATGTCGAGGATGTTCTTCCAGGCGAGGCACTTGCCGTCCGCCACGTACATCGCGAACAGGTAGTGCTCCAGGTTCCGGCCGTTGAGGCCGCCGCGCCGGTTCCGCTCGCCGAACCCGGCCGCGTCCGGGCAGAGCACCACGTATCCCTCGCGGGCCAGCGCCAGGCCGGTGTGGTGCATCGGACCGAGCTTCAGCCCCGCCGGCTCCGCCATGCCGATGTCGTAAGCCCCGTTGTGCTGGTGCCACACGCAGATGCCGGGAGCGGGACGGCTCTCCGTTGCGCCGTCCGGAACCAGCAGGTAGGCCGCGATCCGCTCCCCCGGCTCCACCAGGTAGGTGAGGCGCTCGAGGCGGTAGCCGTCCTTCTGCTCCCGCTTCTCCACCACCGGCTCCAGCGGCCCGCCCTTCGGCCACTCGCCGCCAAGGCATTGGAGCAGCTTCTTCCGGTACGCGTCGCCCCGCACCGGCCGCGCCTCGGGCCCCTCCGCGGTCGCGCCCGCCTTCGCCGCCACTGCCGCCGCGCCCAGCCCGCCCAGCAATCCTCGTCGAGACATCGCCATCGCCGCGCTCCCTTCACCGAACAGCCGTGTGGCTGTATTCGAGGCGGGCACTCCTGACTCCTCGGGGCCGTCTGCTTCGCCGGAGTGCTTACCCGCCGTGCTACATCTCGACGGCTGTTCTCAGAGCAACAGGAGTCTTAGTCCGGTTGGCTGCCCATCCCCACATCCCCGTTCCCACATCCCCCTATCTCCTTTAAAACGTTCGTCCACAGACGCGCGAAGGGCAGGCTACCGCGGGGGTGCGGGCCTGCCCTTGCTGCTGGATGGGGGGGTGGGGAGAGGAAACTCTTTAAGCGACCTTGCTCATCGCGCTGCGGACTTCCACCTCGGTGGCGGCGCGCTCGATCATGTGCCACTCGAGGCAGCGACCGTCGTCGAAGTGGACGCGCCAGACGGCGAACGGCTGGTCCGGGGAGGTGATGCTGCAGGTGAGCGACTTCACCCGGCGCACCTTACCGCTGAGGTCCGAGCCCATCTCCCGTCCGTCGAAGGCCTTAATCTTAACCCACATTCCCGGCCGGTAGGGGGGAATCCGAGTCACCTGCTGGGGTTTGTCGTGGGTGACGCGCCGGCGCTTCATGTGATCCATCGAAAGTACCTCCTGCGGTTATGTGACGAGTGTCGATCGAGTTTGGAAGAACGAGGGGAGGAAGCGACCTGGCGGCGGCCCGCCAGCCCGTCGACCTCAACACCCACAGCTTACCCCTCCGCCCCGCCTCGGGCCAGCTAAGTGACACTTCATGGCACCCCTGCCGAATCGAAAAGGGGCGAATCGGGATTCACCCGATTCGCCCCCGTGATCTCGGCGTTCTCGTGCCTGCGTTAGCGGACGCCGGCCAGCTCCGCGTTCTTCTCGTCACGCCGCCGCGCCGTCTTCTCCAGGATCCGCTTGCGGATGCGGATGCTCTTTGGTGTCACTTCCACCAGTTCGTCCGGCCCGATGTATTCCAGGGCGCGATCGAGCGACATGTTCACCGGCGGGGTCAGGCGGATGCCTTCATCGGCGGTGCTGCTCCGCATGTTCGTCAGGTGCTTCCGCTTGCAGACGTTGACGTCGAGGTCACCCTCGCGGGAGTGCTGGCCGACCACCATTCCCTCGTAGACGTCTACGCCCGGGCCGAAGAAGAGCTTGCCGCGCTGCTCCGCGTTGCTGAGACCGAATGGGGTGGTAGAGCCCAGCTCCGTGGCGACGAGCGAGCCCGGCTTGAGCCGCTGCATCGTGCCGGCGATGGGCCGGTAGCCGACGAACTCCGAGTTCATGATCCCGGTGCCCTTCGTCTCGGTCATCAGGTCGGTCCGGAAGCCGATCAGGCCGCGGGTAGGGAGGACGTAGACCACGTGCACCTCGCCATTGGCCAGGTAGGTCATGTCTTCCAGCTCACCGCGCCGGGCGCCGAGCATCTCCACCACGCTGCCGAGGAACTCCTCTGAGACGTCGATGCTCAGCCGCTCGTACGGCTCGCAGAGCTGGCCCTCGATCTCCTTGAAGATCACTTCCGGCTGGGAGACCTGCAGCTCGTAGCCCTCCCGGCGCATCGTCTCGATCAGGATCGCCAGGTGCAGCTCGCCGCGGCCGGAGACGATCCACGCGTCCGGGCTCTCGGCCTGCTCCACGCGCAGCGCCACGTTGCTCTCCAGCTCCCGCTCCAGCCGGGCGCGGACGTGCGGAGAGGTGCAGAACTGGCCCTCGCGGCCGGCGAACGGGCTGGTGTTGACGCTGAACGTCATCCGCAGCGTCGGCTCTTCCACCTGGGTGACCGGCAGCGGGCGCGGGTCCTTCGCGTCGGCGATTGTCTCTCCCACGTTCACCGCGGCGACCCCGGTGATGGCGATGATGTCGCCGGCGGAGCCTTCCGGCACCTCCTGGCGGCGCAGGCCGTTGTAGGTGAAGACGGAAACGACCCTCGCGTTGTGCTGCTTGCCGTCGCGGTCGAAGTGGACCACCGTCTGGTTCGGGCGGACCTTCCCGCCGAAGACGCGGCCCACGCCGAGCCGGCCGCGGTGCGGGTCGGCGTCGATCGAGGTGATCAGCATCTGGAACGGCGCGTCCAGGTCCGCCACGGGACCGGGGAGGTGCTCCACGATGGTGGCGAAGAGCGGGCGCAGGTCCTCGCCCAGGCTGCTCGCGTCGAGCGAGGCGACGCCGTTCAGCGCGCTCGCGTAGACGATCGGGAAGTCGAGCTGCTCGTTGCTCGCGTTGAGCGCGGCGAAGAGATCGAAGGTCTGGTCGACCACCCAGTCAGGGCGGGCGTTGGGCCGGTCGACCTTGTTGATCACCACCACCGCCTTGAGGCCGAGCGCGAGCGCCTTGCTGAGCACGAAGCGGGTCTGCGGCATGGGGCCGTCGACCGCGTCGACGAGGAGCAGGACGCCGTCGACCATGGTGAGGACGCGCTCTACCTCGCCGCCGAAGTCGGCGTGGCCGGGCGTATCGACGATGTTGATCTTCACCCCCTCGTACTGGATGGAGGTGTTCTTCGCCATGATGGTGATGCCGCGCTCGCGCTCCAGGTCCATGCGGTCCATCACGCGCTCCGCGACTTCTTCATTTTCGCGGAACACGTTGCCCTGGCGCAGCATGCCGTCGACCAGCGTGGTCTTTCCGTGGTCAACGTGCGCGACGATGGCGACGTTGCGAATAGTATCAAGACGATTGGACATTGGGTTCCTAACAGAATGCCGGCCGAGCGAGACCGGTCACAGGTTTCAAGTGCCAGGTTCCAGGTGCCGGGCTCGAACCCCGACTGGCGGGGAGCTCTGGTGAAACCTGCAACGTGCCAACCCGCAGCTAACTTTCCCCACACAGGAGGCACCACTCAGACTGAGTGAAGGGCCGCTGCGGTTCCGGTGGGGATCCACGCCGACTCGCTCTCGGCGGGCGTGTGCCGGCTGGCGGCGCACTCTCGCCGCGGGCTCCCGCAAACCGGCCTGCGCCGCGGCGGGACCCATTCTACCAGGGTGGGGAGGGGCGTGGCAATCGAGATGAAGATCTCGATTCGAGGGATCCCGTGCCGGCGGGGGCGCGGGGAGCCGGCGTCACGAGTGGACGATAGGAACCACGAGGCTCAGGCCGGTCAGGTGGAAGATGCGGGCGACTTCCGGGTGCACCCGCTCCAGGGCCAGCGATCCGCCGGTAGCCTGAGCGATTTGCTGGCCGCTGACGATTGCTCCCAGGCCGTGCGCGTCGATGCTGCGCACGGTGGAGAGATCGAGCGTGAGCTCGCAGCCAGGTTGGATGCACGCCCGGCGCACCGTTTCCAGCAGGGCGGCGCCGGCCTCCGCAGTCAGGTCGCCCGATACTTCCAGCGCCAGCCGTCGCGGTACTTCCATCCCCACTACCCCTACCCCCAGGCGCCTGCGGGAGAGCCGCAACCCACTGGCGCGTCGATGCAATGCCTCACTTTACCCCGCAGTGGCGGGGACAAAACGAATGGACAGAAACGAGCGAAGAGCCTGCCCGGAGGCAGGCTCTTCGAAGTCCGAGCGCCGGTGAGGCAGGACTACTTCTGGGTCATCAGGTAGGCGGTGATGTTGTCGATCGTCGCCTGCGGGGCCTTGGAAGCGGGCATGATGCTGCCAGCCTTCGACGGCTTCTTGATGTACGCGGCGATCTCCGCGGCCTTGTGCTCCTTCGCGATTTCGCTCAGGTCCGGGCCGATCTCGCCGGCATCCTGGTAGTCCTTGGTCTTGTGGCAGCCGGTGCAGCCTTCCGTCTTGTACTGCTCCTTGCCCTTCTTGGCATCGGCCTTCGCCGGCTTGGCCGGCGCCTTCTTGGACGGCGCCTTCTTCTTCGGCGCGGCGATGGCGGTGCTCAGAAGCGGCATGCTAAACAGCGCCCCGGCCGCAACCAGGCCCAGAAGCGCTCGATGGCTGATCGAGATCACAGGTGAAGTCCTCCTCATAAGCTTCAGCGTGCCGTCATGCTCCTGGTGACGGCCGCCGGGGTTATCCGGTGGGGCCGATCCGCGTGCCGTTACCGCTGGGACGCGGTCGGAACTGCGGCGACATGAGGCACTACTCGTGCGCCTAGCAGTTCGGTATTACGACACCCCTTTCCTCTGCCGGGTGCCGCCTGATTGTCTCACCGACACGTTGAGAGTACGTGGAGATGGGCGTGGACGTGACGCTCGGCGTAGGCCCGCCGGCTCATCCGCAGTAGGTGACGTAGTCGAACTCGAACGAGCCGTCGTCGAACAGGTCGATCAGGGCGTAGCCGGGCGGGGTCTCCTGGTAGCTGCCCTTCCACCAGCCGCCGGACACGGCGCCGTTGCAGAGGTAGGTCACCCCGTTGTAGTCGAGCCGGTCGCGCAGGTGGATGTGTCCGCTCAGGCAGAGCTTCACCTGCGGGTGCTTCACGAAGAGGTCTTTCAAGACACGGGCGTCGGTGTGCATCCAGGCCCCGGGGACCACCCAGTTGCCGCTCTTCTCGTTCTCGCCGTCCAGGAACGCGCAGCCGCAGAGGATCGGGATGTGGGAGAGGATCAGCACGGGCGTGGAGCGGGGGGTCGCGGCCAGCTCTCCGGCCAGCCACTCCCGCTGCGGGTCGTCCAGCCGGGCGGTGTAGACGCCGCCCTCCACCGGATGGGTGCTGTCCAGCACGATGATCCGCCACCCGCCGTGGTCCAGCCGGCGGTAGCGCTCCGCCAGTCCGAGCTGCTCCAGGGCCGCCTGCTTCCCGTAGTGCGGCTCCGTGCCAGTGGCGCCGCTCCGGTCGCGGTGCCAGCCCCAGACGTCGTGGTTGCCGAGGCAGTGGACCACCGGCAGCGTGCAGTGCTCGTCCAGCACCCGCTTCCAGACGCGCCACTGCTCGCGAGTCCGCTCCCAGCTCGCGCCGAGCGCGTCCATGATCATGTCGCCGCCGTTCAGGATCAGCTCCGGCCGATCCTGCTGCGCGTGGACGTGCCGCAGGCAGGCCGCCATCCCCTCCGCGGCGGCGCCCTCCGGCTGGACGTGGATATCGGTCAGGTGGGCCAGGCGCGCCGTCCGGCGGCGGGTCGCTCGCTCTCCGGCCGCGGGTGCGGCGACCGAGGCGGCCGCCGCGGCGCCGACCGCGCTGCACAGCAGCTCCCGGCGCGTGCTGGCTGGGTTTTTCCCGCTCATCGGCTCCTCCGTTCAGCGCCCCCACGCCGCGGGCGCTGGCTCCGCGCTCGCGGGGGAGGCGCCGCCCATCATCAATCCCAGCTCCGTGCGCGGAGTGGTGGGGGAGACGGTGCGCGAGAGCTGTCCCTCGTAGAGCACCGCCACCCGGTCGGCGAGGGCGAGCACCTCGTCGAGCTCCGTGGAGATCAGCAGCACGGCGGCGCCGGCCTCCCGGTGCTCTCGCAGGCGCTGGTGGACGAACGCCATCGCGTTGACGTCGACGCCCCGAGTCGGGTTCAGCGCCACCACCAGCCGCGGTCGCTGGTGAAGCGCCCGGGCGATCACGATCTTCTGCTGGTTGCCCCCGGAGAGCGAGCCGGCGGCCTGCTGCAGGGTCCCGGCGCGGACGTCGTAGTCGCTCGCCATCCGCGCCGCGGTCTCGTCCAGGGCCGACCAGCGGAGCCAGCCGCCGCGGGCACTCTCCGGCGCCTGGTGCAGCTCCAGCACCAGGTTGTCCCGGATCGAGGCGGAGAGGACGAGGCCCTGCCGGCGCCGGTCCTGCGGGATGTAGCCGAGCTGTGACCGGCGCGCCGCGCCTCCCGAGAGCTCCACCGTCCCGGCGGACGGCCTGCGGATCCCGACGATCGCCTCGGCCAGCTCCGCCTGCCCGTTCCCGTCCACCCCGGCAATCCCCAGGATCTCCCCGCCGCGCAGCTCGAGCGAGAGTCCTCGGACCGCCTCCACGCCATGGTCGCCGCGGACCCGCAGAGCGTCGACCCGCAGCACCGCTCCACCCGGCTCTGCCGTCACCGGCACGGGCATCGCCCGGGTCGGCGCGGCGGGGGCCGGCGCGTCGCCCATCATTCGCCGCGCGAGGTCTTCCGGGTTCGTCTCGCTCGCCGCGACGGTGCCGACGTTCCGCCCCCGGCGGAGCACCGTCACCCGGTCGCAGAGCCGGAGCACCTCGTTCAGCTTGTGGCTGATGAAGACGAGGCTCTTCCCCTCGTCCCGAAGGCGCTGCAAGACGCTGAACAGCTCTTCCAGCTCGACCGGCGCGAGGACCGCGGTCGGCTCGTCGAAGATCAGCACGTCCGGCTGCTGCGCCAGCACCTTCACGATCTCCAGCCGCTGCTGCGTCCCGACCGGAAGCTGCCAGACCGGAGTGTGGGGCTCCAGCGGCCACCCGAGCCGCGCCGCCAGCTCCAGCGCCTCCGCGGCGAGCCCGCGGCGGGGGAGGAGCAGGGGGGTGCGGCGGGGCAGCGCGAGTGCCAGGTTCTCCGCGACGGAAAAGCTCTCCACCAGCGTGAAGTGCTGGTGCACCATCCCGATGCCGTGCCGCGCCGCCTCGCGCGGGGAGCGCAGCGTCACCGGCCGGCCGCCGACCTCGATCGTCCCGGCATCCGGAGCGTGCATCCCGGCGAGGAGGTGCATCCCGGCGAGGAGGTGCATCAGGGTCGACTTTCCGGCGCCGTTCTCCCCCAGCAGGGCGTGGATCTCGCCGGGGAGCAGCTCGAAGTCGACGCCGTCCAGCGCCGTCACGCCGCCGAAGCGCTTGACGATCCCGCGCATCCGCACGGCAGGGGAGACCACGGTGGGCGGCATGTGGGGCTTCTGGGAACGGAGCGCCGAGGGCGGAGTGGGCGTCCGACCGCGTGTCGGGAAGCCGCTCCGGCTCGGCTGGTTGTCGAGAACGAGAAAGAGAACGAGAAGGAGTAGGAGCTGAGCCCGGATGGCTGTTCATCCCCCTCATCCCCAATTCATCCCTACCATCTCCTTTCTTACACCTCCGTGCGGGTCAGAAGTCTCTGCGAATGGCGTTGACCGCAGCGTGGAACGAGTGGAAGGAGCGGAGCTCCTCTCCCAGCAGGGAGCTCGCCAGGTAGTCCGGCACCTGGCCGGTCCGCGCCACGGCGATTCCGGCCCAGAGGTCCGCCACCGAATGGCCGACCACTGCGGCGGTCACCAGGGCGAAGACCAGTCCGAAGACCGGATCGAACTGGTCCATGGTCCACCGGGTCTGCCGGTGGAGCACGCGGGACGCGAGCAGCAGGCCCGCCAGGAGCAGCGCGAAGCAGAGCGCCTGCAGCACCGGCGAGCTGTCCCAGCCGGGGAGCGCCTTCCAGCCGAGCCAGACGGTGACGGTGGGGGCGATGACGCGTGAGAAGTGGGCGGCGGCCACCGCGGCTACCGTGTCCAGCATGGTACGCCCCGCTTCCTGCCGCATCTGATACGCCACGGTCGCCGCTACGCCGAGCAGCAGCAAACCATCGAACCAGGTCATGCCGAAGCCTCCGAGGGGATCCGTGTCGCATGATCGGCGGCGGCCCGCCGCGGGTACGTCCCACATGACGCGGAGCCTGGCGGCGGCGAACCCCATCGGAGGTAGGACCGGCGCCTAATCCCCGGCGAGGAGCGCCTCCAGCTTCCACTCCCCGTTCACCTTGCGAAAGCCCGCGCGGTAGTCGATCGGGCCGCGGAGATACCGGCGGGCGACCCATCCCTCGCGCCCGCCCGGCAGCCGCACGCGGGACCAGTTGTTCCCTTCATGCAGGACCCGGACCAGGTCGTAGCTCAGGTGCGCCTTCACCCGTCCCTCGATCCCGGGCGAAGCGCGGAGCCGGACCCGGCGGCCGACTACCGCCTGCCACCCCTCAAAGGCGTCTAGGTCGTCCGGGAACTCGCTGAAGACGCACGGCATCCAGAAGGAACGCTGGCCCTCCTCCTCGAAGAAGCTGCCGCCGTGAGCCAGGATCCAGGCGAGCGTCGGCCAGATCTCGCTCTCCCGGCGCTCCGGGTGCCACATGCTGCGAAAGTCGGCGGTTCCCTGGTGACCGCCGAAGGAGAGCTCGACCTTCGGGTGCAGCACTCGCATCAACCCGGCGCGGTCCCGCCGGCGCACCGTCTCTCGCAGCCCGGCCAGGAAACGCCGCAGCGAGGGATCGCGGCCGCTCTCGTCGACCGGGCGGAGCTTCCGCGCTCCGGCGTCGACGGGGAGTGTCAGGAGCACCAGCGCCGCCGCGGCAGCGCTGAAAGCGAGGACGGAGGTGCGGGGCGCCATCAGGGCCTCCCGGGCGGTGAGAGCGAGCGAGCGACACTCGTAAAGTGGCTCCCCCGCGCTGCAGAGTTCGGACCGCCACTACAGCTGCGATTCCCCGCCAAAACCGAGGAACCGCCCCTGCGGTGCCGGGTCTTGCAGTCAAGTTGAGCGGGCCTAGACGAGGGTGGGGGAAGAGAATGCTGACTAGAAGCGTGACGCACGCGTTGAAGATAATCGGGCTGACGGCCCTCGCGGGCGCGGCGGTTCTGCTGCCGGCGCAGGCTGCCGGCGCGGACCCGGATGATGGCCGTCGCGGGGAGTACCGCGGTCGCTACGACCGCGACGACGATGACGACTGGAAGGAGCGCCAGAAGCGCCGGCACGAGCTGGAGCGCGAGCACTACAAGCGGGAGGCCGAGCGCGAGAAGGAGTGGGCGAAGCGCGAGAAAGAGCGCCGCAAAGAGTTGGAAAAGCTGCGGCGCGAGCGAGAGAAGTATGAGCGGAAGCATGGCCGCTCTTATCGTTCGGACCGCTACTCCCACCCCCGCGTGACCGTTCGCGGCCGGCGCACCGACCTGGACCGGGACGGGATTCCGAACAGCCGCGACCGTGACATCGACGGCGACCGAGTCCCGAACACCCGGGACCGCCACCCCTACGACCGCCGCCGGCGGTAACCCCGATCAGGTCTTATTGACCCCAGTGCCGTGGGAGGAGGCAGTCCTCCCGCGGCGGCCTCTCGGTCAGCGCAGCTCTGCCAGGAACTGCCGGTGCAGTGCGGTGAGGTGCAGACTCGACCGACGCACCAGGTAGAAGCCTCGCCGGAGCTGCAGCCCGGTGAGCGGTCGGGTCACCAGTACGCCCGCCTGCACCTCGAGGTCTACCGCGTGCTCCGAGACGAGCGCTACGCCGAGACCGGCTGCCACGCTCCGCTTGACCGCCTCCGTGCTGCCGAGCTCCATCGCAACCCTCGGCTCCAGCCCGCATTCTCGGAGCGCCCGCTCCAGTACCTCTCGGGTGCTCGACCCCCGTTCCCGAAGCACCAGCGGCTCCCCTGCGAGCTCCGGCGGCCGAAATGGGGCAGCCGACTTCACGCGGCGATGACCGGGCTGTGCGATCAGCACCAGGGTTTCTTCCCACAGCCGCTCCGCGATCACTGCCTCCGGAAAGGCAGTCTCGCCCACTACCGCGAGATCGAGCCGCCCGCCTACCACCCGGGCCAGGATCTCCCGGGTGTCGCTAATCTCCAACGAGACCTCCACCCCCGGATGCTCCTGGTGAAAGCGACCGAGTCGTTCCGGAAGCAGGTAGGTGCCGGGCGTGCTACTGGCGCCGACTACCAGGCGCCCGGCCTCTCCGCCGCGCAGCGCGGCAAGCGCCGCATCCGCATCCGCCAGCTCCGTCAGCACCCGCTCCACGTAGCCGAGGAGCATCCGACCTGCATCCGTAAGTGTGGTGCGCCGGGCGATCTGCTCGAAGAGCGGCAGGCCGACCTGGCGCTCCAGGTCCTTCACGCTCTTGCTGACAGCGGGAGCGGAGACAAACAGCGCTTCGGCCGCGCGCCCGAAGTGTCCGTGCCGCGCCACCTCTCGGAAGACTTTCAGCTGGTTCAGGGTAGCGTCCATAGATAACCTCTTAGTTAATAAGACGGTTACATCATTCTATCCAAAGTTAATGCGCAGCGGGATACGCTGGTGCTGGAGGAGCACCGATGGTCACGAGCTGGATACACCGCCTTCTGCCGCGGCACCGCGTCAGCACCGCGTTGCGAGAAGCGCCGCCGGAGGAGATCGAAACACTCCTGAACGGTGGATCGCCGCCCCTGCTGCTGGACATCCGCGGCGCAGAGACCTATGCGGCGGGGCACCTGCCGGGAGCGCTCAACACCCCGGTGGAGCGTCTCCAGGACTCGGTGGCGGACTTCGACCGCGGCGCGCCGGTGGTCGTCTACTGAGGCTTCGGGATCAAGAGCGCCCAGGCTGGGCGCCTTCTACTCGACCTCGGTTTCCAGCAGGTGTGTCACCTGAAGGGTGGGCTGCGGAGCTGGCGCGGCGGATTGGAGCGCGGGGATGCCTGACGTCTCGCGCCTGCTCCAGATCCAGACCGTCGTGAGCGTGCTCGCGCTGGTGCTCCTCTGGCTCCTCGAGACCGGACTGCCGCTCTTCGTCGACCGAGCCCACCGTCTCCGCCACGCAGCGCGCAACCTCGGGGTCGCGGGCCTGAACATGGCGGTTCTTGGCCTCGGCTTTGCGGCGGCGACCGCGGCGGCGGCGGGGTGGGCGGAGGCGCATCGCTTCGGGCTGCTGCATCGCCTCTCCGCGCCGCTCTGGGTAGAGCTGGGCCTGGCGTTCCTGTTGTTCGACGCGTGGATGTATCTCTGGCACCGGGCGAACCACGCCGTCCCGTTCCTCTGGCGGTTACACCGGATGCACCACAGCGACGCGGAGATGGACGTCACCACGGCGCTGCGCTTCCACTGCGGAGAGATCGTCCTCTCCTCCGCGCTGCGGCTGGCGGTGATTCCGCTGCTGGGACTGCAGGTGTGGCAGGTGATCGCCTACGAGATGGTGCTGCTGCCGGTGATCGCCTTCCACCACAGCAACGTGGCGCTGCCGGAGAAGTGGGACCGGCTGCTGCGGGTCGTCCTCGTCTCGCCAAACCTGCACCGCGTCCATCACTCCGACTGGCGGCCGGAGACCGACAGCAACTTCGCCAGCGTCTTCTCCTGGTGGGACCGCCTGGGGCGGACGCTGCGCTTGCGTGATGAGGTGACGACGCTTCGCTACGGACTGCGGGATCTCGACGGAGACGAGCACCAATGCCTCCTCGGGCTGCTGCGGACGCCGCTCGCCGGGAGCTGCCATCCCGAGCCAGAGGCCGAACCCGCCGCGCCAGGCCGCGTGAACGCTTAAAACATCGCTGCCCGGCGGTCCACGACCCGCGGGACGTGCCGCTCATCGTAGTTCTGCCTCCGCTGACGTAGAATAACCGGAGGGAGGGCGTGATGAGCGAGCGGTATCGGGGGAAGGTGCGGGCGCCGGAGTTTCCGGCGGGCTTGGAGTGGCTGAACGTCGACCGGCCGCTCAGTCTGCGGGACCTGCGCGGCAAGGTCGTAATCCTCGACTTCTGGACCTTCTGCTGCATCAACTGCCAGCACGTGCTGCCGCAGCTCCAGCGGCTGGAGGAGCGCTTCCCCACGGAGCTGGTGGTGGTGGGCGTCCACTCCGCCAAGTTCGACGCGGAGCGCGAGACCTACAACATCCGCCAGGCGGTGCTGCGGCACGACGTGCGCCATCCGGTGGTGAACGACCGCGGCTTCGTGCTCTGGCGCGCCTACGCGGTGAAGGCGTGGCCGACGCTGGTGATCATCGATCCGGACGGGATGGTGATCGGCGCCCACTCCGGCGAGTTCGACGCGGACGACATGGCGGCGGTGCTGGAGGAGATGATCGCCGCCTGGAAGCGGGAGGGGCGCCTCGACCCGCAGCCGCTCGCCACCTCTCCGGAGCGGCTGCGCCAGCCGGAGAGCGTGCTTTCTTTCCCGGGCAAGGTGCTGGCAGACGCGGGGTCGGACCGGCTTTACGTGGCCGACTCGGACCACCACCGGGTGGTCGAGACCGACCTCCACGGGCGGGTGCAGCGGATCTTCGGAAGCGGAGAGCCGGGCTGGGCCGATGGCTCTCCCGCGCGGGCGCGCTTCCGCTTTCCGCAGGGAATGGCGCTCCACGGCGACGGGCTCTACGTCGCCGATACCGAAAACCACCTGATCCGGAAGATCGCGCTCCACAGCGGGGTCGTCTCTACCGTAGCCGGCACCGGGCGGCAGGCGCGTCCCTGGCCCACCCCCGGCTCGTGCCGGGAGACGGCGCTCAACTCCCCGTGGGACCTGCATACCGTCGGCAACTGGCTCTACGTCGCGATGGCGGGCAGTCACCAGATCTGGCGGCTCGACGTTCCCTCCGGCCGGCTGGAGCTGTTCGCCGGCGACGGCCGCGAGGCACTGCTCGACGGCCCGCGGCTCGAGGCGCGGCTCGCGCAGCCGAGCGGGCTCTCTTCGGACGGGCTCCGCCTCTGGTTCGCGGACAGTGAGACGAGCAGCATCCGCTGGGTGCCGCTGCAGGGGGAGGGGGCGGTGCGCACCGCCATCGGCGAGGGGCTCTTCGAGTTCGGAGACGTCGACGGCGCCCAGAAGACCGCGCGCCTGCAGCACCCGCTCGACGTGGAGTGCGCCGGCGGCCTCGTCTACGTTGCCGACTCCTACAACAACCGGATCAAGGTCTACGACCCGGTAGCCGGCGAGATCTCGCGCTTCACCGGCTCCGGCGAGCCGGGCCTCTTCGACGCCGGCCGCGAAGAGGCGTGCCTCTGGGAGCCGGGCGGCCTCTCCGCCGCGGGAGACGTGCTCTACACGGCGGATACGAACAACGGGGCAGTCCGGGCCGTCTCCCTGCGGACGGGAGAGGTGCGGACGATCGAGCTGGCGTGACGGACGGAGTGGGGAGTTAGCAGGTTAGCAAGTTTCAGGTTGCAGGTTAGAACCCCGCTCCCGAGGGCGCAATCCGCAAACGAGTGAGTTTCACTTGCCGCACTATGACGGCGCAGAGACCGGCCTCACGTTCGCTCCTCTCTGCCCGCCGCCCGTGCGGAGGGAAATCGCGGCAGAATCCTCGTCACCCCCTGCCTACTCCGGTTTTGGGACGGCTGCCGAGATCCTTCACATTCGTTCAGGATGACCGTTTCGGCGGATGGGGCTGGCTGACCGGCAGGCTCTCAGCACATCCGGATCCCTTCTGACATCCCCTTTATCCCCAGCTCATCCCCCTATTCCCTTTTCTTACACGTCCGAACGGCCTTCCCGTGCGAGGTAATCCCGCAGGCGGTAGTAGGCTTCGTTGACTTCCCGTAGGCGGGCGGCGGCGCGCTGCTGCTCGGCGGGGTCGTGGGCGAAGCGGTCCGGGTGCGTCTCCCGCACCCGCTTGCGCCAGGCGCTCTTCACCGCCGCCAGGTCGGCGCCTTCCTCCGCGCCGAGCAGCTCGTACTCGCGGCGATAGGGGTGAGGCCGGCGGGGTCGGGCGCGCGGCGGGGCGTCGACTCCGGGCGGAGGCGGCGGAGGGGTGCCGCCTCCGCGGAGGAACTCTTCCAGTTCCCGACGGGCCTGCTCCCGCAGCCGGTTCACCCGCGCGTGGGTCTCCGGATGGGTCGCCACGCCGTAGAGCGTCCCGATGCCCTGCGCCAGGCCGCGCCGCGCCACTCTCCAGAGCCGCTCCGCCAGCGTCATCCGGCGCCTCGTACGGCCAACGTCTCGTTCAGGCTCGCCTCCAGCGCCTCCACGCCGCGGGTGAGGCGGTGGAGCTCATCCTGGACCGGATCCTCTTCCACGTCGGCGACGATGTCGGCGGCCTGGAGGCGGATCACCTTCATGATCATGTTGTCGAAGGTGCAGCGCACCGCCGCGAGCTGGCCGTCGATCCGGGTGATCGCCTCCTGCAGGCGGACGAAGTTCTCCAGCTCCTCCCGCTTCTGCCGGAGCGCCTGCTCGAACAGCTCCCGCGTCACCGCGTCGTAGCAGCCGTCGACCTTCCGCTCCAGCTCCGCCGCCTCCCGCTGCACTTCCAGCACGCGGAAGTTGGCGACGAACGTCTGCAGCGCCGCGCGCTTCTCCGCCAGGGAGAGGCAGTGCTGCAGCAGCGAAGTCAGCTCCACGCGGGTGTGCGGCACCCGCGCGCTGCCGGCGGAGTAGAGCGCCAGCAGCCGCTCCTGCGCCTGGACGATCGCGGAGAGGCAGGCGGCGGTGGCCGGATCGAGCGTGGCGGCGAGGTTCTCCAGCCGGTGAATCAGCTCCTGCCACCGCTGCCGCTGCCGCGTCTCGCTGCTCTCGTGCGCAAAGCGCGGGTCGCGGACCCGCACCCAGACCCAGCCGGCGTCGGCCAGCAGCGCGGCGATCCCCGCAGGCCAGGCGGGCCCCGGCAGCAGCAGCACACCGAGCGTGCCGAGGAAGAGGGAGGGCGGCGCGGTCACCGCCCGCACTACCACCTGTTTGAGCAGCGTGTCCCGTTCCGTTTGCAGCGGCATCGAGCTTCCGTGGACGCCTCCGCCGGCCCCGGCCGGCGGCGTAAAGCGAGAAGAGGGAGGGCGAATCGTCGCCACTCCCTCTTACTATTAACGGCTCCTGGCCCGTTCGGGTTCTCCGTCCGGCCGGGTATCGGATCCAGTCCGGACCCTACACTTCGAGATTGCGCATCCGGTCGCCGCCGTCGCCGTTCTCTCCGCCGCCGACCTTCTGCTCCGCCGGCTGCTGCTCCGCGGCGATCTCCGCCTTCAGGCGTGCCAGCGGATCGTCCGCGGCCTTCGGCGCGGCGAGGCCCATGTCGGCCTTCAGCGCGGCGAGCTGCGAGTCTGCCTTCTGGCCGGCCACCACGTTCTCCAGGTGGGCCAGCTTCTGGTTCAGCCCGCCGCCGCCGAGCTCCGTCCGGGCCTCGGCGCGGGCCCGCACCTCGCGGATGCGCTCCTCGGCGCGGTTGAACGCCTGGTCCTGGCTGTCGAGCGAGATTCCGGAGAGCGCTTTGTTGAGCTGCTCCTGGATCTTGGCCTGCTTCCAGCCCGCGGTGAGCGCCAGCCGCTGGGCGGCGCGCTGCCGGACGTGGGCCTCCATCTTCTGGATGTGGTCCTTCACCGCCTCGGCGGACCGCTCCGCGTCCACGAGCTGCGCCCGCAGCGTCTCGATGTTGGTGTCGAACGTCGCCTTTTCCACCAGGAGCTGCCGGGCGAGGTCCTCGTCCCCGATCTGCAGGGCGGCGCGCGCCTTCTGCTCCAGGCCGGCGGCCCGGTTCTCCTGGTCCTGCAGCACGTTGCGGAGCTGATTTCGGGCAGCGATGGCCTGGACGGCGCTCTCTTTCGCCTTCTCCAGCTCGCGGCGCATCGACTCCTGCGCTTCTGTGAGGATGACTTCCGGGTCTTCCGCGCGCTCCACGCCGATCAGGAGCCACCCCTTGATCACCCGCCACATCCTGCCGAAAATGCCCATCATTTTCCCTCCGCCCGCGTGGCGGGACGTGCTGCGCTTCGGCCGGCGCGCGTAACCGCAAACGAATCGGGCCGTTTGTGGAGACAGGCGCGCACCGAGGGCGACTGTTGAGAATTATAGCACGCAGGCTTGACCGCCGCAAACCGCGCCGCATCCCAGAACAGGCAAGCAGGCCGCCTGGTTGCGCGGAAAGCCCCCGACGTGTTGAGGAGCCCTGGTGTGGGTAAGGTGGATAGTGGATAACTGTTTTTAGGGGCCAATTCACCTCGAGTCACCTGGGAGCACAGCGCGGAGGTACTGTCGATGGAGATCTCATCTGTATCAATCTGGGTGCTGGTCGCCATCGTCGCGATCAACACCCTCTTCATCGGCGCGATTGCGGTAGCGCTCTTCCTGGTGAACGCCAAGGTAAACGAAGCGCTGGACAAGGCGGAGCCGCTGCTGGCGAAGGCGACCGAGACGATGGGGCGGGTGGAGGACACCACCATCAAGATCCAGCAGAAGGTCGACGTGGTGCTGGACAAGACCTCGCACCTGGTCGACCACGTGAGCGAGCGGGTCGATACCACGACCGCGATCGCGGAAGAGGCGGTAACGGAGCCACTGATCGGGGCCGCGAGCCTGATGGCGGGAATCAACCGCGGGCTAAGGGTCTACGCGGAGCGTGCTGGTGAGAAAGGAGACACGGGGAATGGCAGACACGAACACTAGGGACTTCATGATCGGCGTGCTGGTCGGCGGAGCCATCGGCGCGGCGGTCGCGCTGCTCTACGCGCCGCAGTCCGGGGTAGAAACCCGGCAGCTCGTCCGGGACAAGGCGTCCGAGGCGGGCGGCAAGGCCTCCGAGCTGGCAGGGCAGGCCCGCACGAAGGTCTCGGACCTGACGCACCAGGCGCAGGCCAGGGTGGGGGAGATGGGCAGCCAGGCTCGCGGTAAGGTCGGCGAGATCGGGGGCCAGGTGCAGAGCGCTATCGACCGTGCCAAGGAGACGGTGCAGCACCAGAAGGAAGCGCTCCGCACGGCGGTAGACGCCGGCCGCTCCGCCTACCAGGAGAAGCAGAGCGAGCTGCACACCGAGGTAAGCCAGGACGTGCTGCCCGCGGACACCACCCCGATGGCTCCGCCTCCGACTACCCGGATGGATGAGAACCCGGCGGTCTGATCCGGCGGAGGCGTCGGTGCCGCTGAGCCCGGCCGGAGTGGGTGAGAGAGGGTGGGAGAAGTTGCTCGGGAGATGAGGAGCCTCCCACTCTCTGGCTCCCGCCTGCGCTCTTTCCAACCCGACAGCAGTAGTTGGAGGCTCTACGGGACCGGCTAATCGAAAGACAGCGACGGGCGGGCGCCTGCGGGTGCCCGCCCGCTTTGCGTACGGGAAGCCTATAATTGAGCGTCCGACTGCCCGGCAACGCGCCCGGCTCCCGAGGTGATCATCATGGCTTCCCCGCCCCCCTTTCCCGGCTTCGAGCCGGCTGACTTCGAGCTGTTCCAGATTCCCGACTTCGCGGGACGGATGGCCGCCATCCGCGCGCAGTTGCGACCGAAGCTGGTGCTCCTGGGAGAGGCGCTGGCAGAGCGGGTCGCGGCGGAAGTAGAGGGGCCGGTCTTTCCCCACGTGGCCCAGCACATGCGCCGGCGCGTGAACCCGCCCGCGGAGACGTGGGTCGCCTTCGGGCGCGACCGGAAGGGATACAAGCGGTGGACCCACTACCGCGTGGCGGTGAGCGAGGCGGGAGTGCGGGTGACCGTGTTCGTGGAAGATGACGCCGACGACAAGCCGGCCTTCGGCGCGCGGCTGGCGGAAAGTGCCGCGGAGCTTCACCGATCCCTCTCCGCCGCACCCGGCCTGACCTGGTTCACCTTTGGCGAGGCGCCGGTTCCGTACGCCGAGCTAACGCCGGAGCGCCTTCAGCAGGAGGGGGAGCGCCTGGCGACCCGCAAGACCGCCAAGTTCCAGGCCGGCATACCGCTGCCCGCCTCGGAGGCTCTCGCGCTCTCTCCCGACCAATTCGAGGCGTGGGCGCTGGAGCAGGTCCGCCTGCTGAAGCCGCTCTACCTCGCCGGGGTCTCCCGCGCCTGATCCGGCGCGCCTCAGCTAGACCACGAAGAGAGGGGCTCCCGTCCGGGAGCCCCTCTCTTCGTGTCAGACCAACTTTGCGGGACCGCGTTAGCCGGTGCGGCGGGCGGCCCAGTGGCAGGAGTTGGCGATGATCTGCTGGACCGACGGGTGGTACCAGGTGGGGAACGTCTCATGGCCCGGCCGGAAGTAGAAAAGCCGGCCCTTGCCCACCTCGAAGCAGGCGCCCGAGCGGAAGCGCGGCAGGATGCCGTTCTTACCGCCCTTGGAGAAGACGGAGAAGAAGACCAGCGCGTCCGGCTCCGGAATGCCGAACGGCTCGTCGTAGAACTCCTCTTCCGGCAGGGCGAAGTCGGTGATGCCCTTCGCAATAGGGTGGGCCGGGTTCACCACGTAGACCGTCTCCTGGCCGCCGTCGCCCACGCCGCCGAGGTCGCCGGAGGAGTTGAGCGCCTTCTTCAGCACCTTGGAGTAGTGGGAGGAGTGCAGGGCGAGGAAGCCGAGGCCGTGGTTCTTCATCCGGTCGACGATCGCGTTGACGCGCTCGTCCCGCACCTCGCCGTGCTTCTGGTGACCGAACCAGGCGAGGACGTCGGTCTGGGCGAGCACGGAGTCGCTCACGCCCTGGTCCGCGTCCTGCAGCGCCGCCACCTTCGCCTGGATGCCCGGCTGCTTGTTCAGGTAGTCTGCCAGGGCGCCGTTGATGCCCTTGGGGTAGACGCCCTTCGGCTCGGTCATCTCGGACCAGCAGAGGACCCGGATGGGCCCCTGCGCCGACGCCTGCTGCGCGCCCACGAGGCCGGCGCCCGCCGCCGCGGTGACCGCCCCGAGTAGATCTCTACGATTCATCACTGGAAGTGTGCTCCAAAGTCGAGTCGCGGCGCGAGGGCCGAAGAGGCGTCCGTTGCCGCTGCCTGCTCCTGGTAGCTTGGACACCGGAGCGCTCTGCCCCTTCACCAGCGAGCAACAGAATGTAGCATGCGCTCCATGGGTATAGCCGTCCCGTCCGGCACCCTGCCGGGCCGCAGGCGGAGGGGTCGGCATGGGAGTCGCACGCGGGGAGCTGCTCCGGCAGCTGCGGGAGCAGTTCGGGTTCGAGGAGTTCCGGCCGGGTCAGGAAGAGATCATCCGTGCGCTCCTGGATGGCGAAGACGTGCTGGCGGTGCTGCCGACCGGCGCCGGAAAGTCGCTCGTCTTCCAGCTCGCCTCGCAGCTCCTGCCGGGGGTGACGGTGGTCGTCTCCCCGCTCATCGCGCTGATGAAGGACCAGACCGATGCCGCCGAGGAGCGGGGGCTGGAGGCCGGGCTGATGAACAGCACCCGCACGGAAGCGCAGGCGGAGGAGGAGCTGCGTCTGGCGGAAACGAGCCGCTCCCGCCTGCTCTACGTGACCCCGGAGCGGCTGGAGGACCCGGAGCTGCTTTCCCGCCTGCGCGAGGCGGGAGTCGCGCTCCTGGCGGTCGACGAAGCCCACTGCCTCTCCGAATGGGGACACGACTTTCGCCCCGCCTACCTGGTGCTGGGGGAGGCGGTCCGCCGCCTCGGCCGTCCGCAGGTCCTGGCCCTCACCGCCACCGCGACCCCGTGGATCCGCCGGGAGCTGATCGAGAAGCTCGGGATGCGCGAGCCGCTGGTGGTGGTCCACGGCATCGACCGCCCGAACCTCTACCTGGAGGTACGCCGGGTGGAGCGGGAGGACGAGGACCGGCGCGTGCTCCGCAGCCTGCTGGTCGAGCGAGAGGGAGACGAGCCCGCGCGTCCCCCCGAGCTGGCCCACGTTATGGAAGGCCCCGGCATCGTCTACACCGCCACCACCCGGGGCGCGGCGGAGACGGCGGAGTGGCTGCGGGAGTGGGGGATCGAGGCGGACTTCTACCACGGCCAACGGAAGAAGAGCGACCGGGAGCGCGTGCAGGAGGGTTTCATGAGCGGCGAGCTGCGAGCGATTGCCGCCACCAGCGCCTTCGGGCTGGGGATCGACAAGCCGGACGTGCGCTGGGTGATCCACCGGGACGTGCCCGCCAGCCTGGAGGAGTACTACCAGGAGGCCGGACGGGCGGGCCGCGACGGCGAGCCGGCCTGCTGCGTGCTGATCTTCCGCGCCGGCGACCTCGGCCGCGCCACCTTCCTCTCCGCCGGCAGCCGGATCTCAATCGACGACCTCCGCCGCGTCCGCAAGGCGTTCAAACGGCGCGAGGAGTGGACCGCGGAGGAGCTGCAGGGGGAGACGGAGCTCGGCAAGGGCAAGCTGCGCCGGCTGCTGAGCCGCCTGCGAGAAGAGCGGATCGTCGCCAGCGCCGCCGGCCGGATCCGCGTGCTGCGGGCCGACTTCGATCCGGAGCGGGTCCGCCTCGACACCGAGGAGAGCCGCCGGGCCTTCGAGCGCAGCCGCCTGCAGATGATGCGCGGCTACGCCGAGCGGTGGGACTGCCGCCGCGCCTACCTGCTGCGCTACTTTGGGGAGGAGCCCGCCTCCGAGCGCTGCGGCTTCTGCGACAACGACCGGGCCGCCGAGGCTACCGCCGAAGAGCCAGCCAGGGAGGCGACGTTCGCGCCCGGCACCCGCGTGCGCCACCCCGAGTGGGGCGAGGGACGGGTGGTCGCGGAAGACGGCACCACCCTGCACGTAGAGTTCGCCACCGCCGGCGAGAAGCGCCTGGAGGCGAGCGTGGTCGCCGAGCGCGGCCTGCTCCAGTCCCTGGGCGGCGCGCTTCCGCCGCTGGAGTCGGAGACGAGCGACGCCGGGCTGCGAGCTGGAGACGCCGTCACCCACCCCGACTACGGAGACGGAGAGGTGCAGAGCGTGACGGACGCCGCCGTGACGGTGCTCTTCGAGACCGCCGGGTATCACGTCCTGGACCGGAAGGTGGTCGAGGAGCGGGATCTATTGCGCCCCGCGGCCTGACGACTTGGCCGAGATCCAGCCCGCGCGAGCTCACCGGAGGAGGGTCATGTCCGCCGGGCGAGCCAACCCCGCCTCTTCGCGATACGATCGTGCAGGAAAGTGAGTGGAGAGTTCGCGTGATCCGTCCGTACGAGCCCCGAGACACCGAAGCGATTCTGGAGATCTGGTACCGCGCCTCCGTCATCGCGCACGACTTCATCCCGGCCGAGTACTGGCGGGCGGAGTTGGAGAACGTTCGGAACACCTACCTCCCCCTGGCGGATACCTGGGTCTACGAGGAAGAGGGCGAGGTCCGCGGCTTCATTTCGCTCCTGGAGAGCCACGTCGCCGCGCTCTTCGTGCGGCCGGAGAGCCAGGGACAGGGAATCGGAAGGCAGCTCCTTCAACACGCTCGGAGCCTGCGAGGCCGCCTCTCGCTCGACGTCTTCACAGAAAACGTGAGATCTCGAGCGTTCTACGCGCGGTGCGGTTTTAGGGAGACCAAAGAAAGCCTCCACGTGCCGACCGGGCGCCTCCAGGTACGAATGGAGCTCGAGTAAGGGGGTGGGCCCCGGGCGTCCTCGCCGGAGGTCTCGTTCAGCGCCCCGCCCCAGCCCGGCGCCACCCGCGGCAGAACCAGTAGACACAGGCGAGCAGACAGAAGAGGTAAAACGCGGGGAACATCAGCGCGGCGAAGAGCGGCACCCTCCGGACCCCAAAGCGCGTGTCGATAGGCGCTCGGGTCTCCCAGCGAAAGCCGTGCCGCACCCCTGCCTGGACCGGCTCCCGTCCGGTGTGGACCACGATCCACGACAGGCCGGCTGCAGTCAACAACAGCACGAGGCCCTCCCGAAGCAGCCAGCGCCGCTGCCTCTCCTTCCGCGGCGCCGCGGTGCGGAACGAGTCCGCGTCATCCCATCCGAGCATTCGCCCTCCTACACCGCAGGCTCCCACGCCGAGCCCGCTCCTAGGAACGGGGGAGCCCCGCCGTGGTTGCGCGCCGGGTCGTCGCAGACGCGGAGCCTGGAGAGGAGCCCCGCCGCTGTGGATCGGGGACGGGTCTCCGACCGCGAGGTCCTTGAGCGCCACGAAGACCTGGGATCCGCCCTCGACCGGTGACGGTGCTATCACCGCGGCCGCCGTTATGGTCCCCGGCGCCGCGCTGGGCGATCTCGCCATCGCCGGCTCACCGCCCGCACGGCCGACCTGGCGATCCTCTCTGCGCACCTGACCGCCGCCGACACGGTGACTGGCGCGCTGCTCAACAAGACCGGCGGCGCACTGGATGTGACCAGGGCCACCTTGCGCCTCGGGGGTGGAAGCACTCGCTTCTTAACCGAGCCCGAAGCCTTGCTACGCCTTGCTCTGCTGCCGCTTCCCAAAGTAGTCGGCGCACCACCTCCGGCTCTCGGCTGTCCCAGCGGAGAGTAAGCTCCGCCAGGGCATCCCAGTCCTCCATCGCCAGCGGAACGACTTCTCGTGCGGCACCCCTGCCGATCCGCCTCGCTCTGGGGGTCTTCTGCGGCGTGTCCATAGCTGCGTATACCGGCGAAGCGAGCTTTCTCTGACGGATTCAGCAAGAGCTATCTTGTCGGAGTGCGTCCGCTGCGCGTCTGGGAGAGACATTAGCCGAGCAACGGGAACGGCGCGGAGCGCGACTACACTCTCCACCTACTGATCCACCCTAACTAAGGGGGCTTCCACCCTTAGATATCAGCTCCCCGGAGGGAGTCGATGAAGCGTTTTCGGTTAACCGCGTTGCGGATCCGAAGCTGCAGCTCTCGCACTTTGAGGGGTTTGAAAATGACGTCGTCGGCTCCCGCATCGAGTGCCACTTCCACCGCCACATCCTCTGCAAGTCCGGTGATGAGAAAGATTGGAACATGGAACGTTGATGGGTCACTTTTCAGCGCGCGGCAGACCGCAAAGCCATCCAGGTTCGGCATCATCAGGTCCGTCAAGACGAGATCGGCACCAGCGTTGAGGACCTCGCTAATTGCTCCCTGCCCACTAGAAACCTCGACCACCTGTCCCCCGATCGCCCTGACCACGTCGCGCAGGAGCGAGCGAGTGCCAGTTTCATCGTCGGCGACGACTACTTTGAATGTGCCGTTTATATAGTTGACTGCTGACCCTGGTTCCACGCAGAACTTCCTCCTAATCGCATTTAATTCGCCGACACGATGGTCGTGGCGCGTGCATATGGATTATGTGAGTCATGGTCTCAGTCTCCAGCCCGAACTGTGTAATTACCGCGGCGAAAGACGCTAATTGCCTGCATTTACCGCAACTGGCGGCACCAAGCCAAGACCTCTGAAGCGTCGACGATCACCGCGGACCCACTGACCAGCCCTGCCCCGTACTCTCGAGTGAACCGGTCCGTGAGTTCGATGTTGCGCCGCACCAACTCCGGCGCCCAGGTCTCCCGTCCTCCATCGCTACCCACCCCCGCTCCTCGCCGTAGTGCAGCTCCGGGAAGCCGGTGCCGACATGGCCGGCGCGTGCCAGATCCGGCGCGCGGAAGCCGGTGTTGACCAGCAGGTCCAACTCGTGTTCGGGGATGATGAGCATGGCTACTCACTTCAGCTTCAGCCGATCCGCCGGGCTGTGCTTGCGGTGCTACCCCTTGATGTCAGCCGGGGCCAGCACCACGTAGCGGTTCATCATCGCGCGGGAGGTGTCGCCGAGCAACGCCTTCTGCGTAAAGATGGCCCGTCGCCCCGGATGACGCTGTTGGCGAAGGTATGCGGCGAGCAGCGCGCGGATTCCACGCCGGCGGTCCGGCCCAGGCGGTTGATGAGCGGCCGCAGCCCGCGGCGGGTGAGGGCGTCGCCGGCGTCCACGACGCGAGCGGAGGGGAAGAGGGGGCGCGGTAGCCGGACACGGACGCCCGAGAAGAGCCTCCGCGGGGATCGGATTATAAACGGATGAGAAGACGGGGGACCGACCACCCGAAGAGGTGGTACGATCCCCTGCAATCTAGCTACGAAGATGGGATGGGCAGTGAGGGACTTGAACCCCCGACCACCTGTGTGTAAGGAAGGTCGGTATTTTTGTGCCTAAATTCGCCCGTTTTGTGCCTGGAAGGGTCTCCCGCTGACCTCGGTTTTTGACGAACAAAGGTGGCTATTATAATCCGCGTCTCTGGCCGCGGTTTCGGGGCTTGGGGCTGTTGCTCGGAGAGTCCAAGCTGTCGAGTTCCTGGGATAGCCGCCGCAGTAGAGCGTCTGCGGATTCCCGGTCCAGCTCATCAAAGAGGCCAGCCATCGGGACTGTAGGAGGCACGGACTTGCCGTTTCGGATGCGTTCTGCGAGCATCATTCCGAACTTTCGCCAGTAGTAGGCATCATCCGGCTCCCGATCGAAGTAGCCTTGCTCCCGCTGCATCTCGGCGATGGCTGGCATGGCCCCCGCTACCGCAGAGCGCACCGCTTGGTTCGCAGCTTCGTAGAATTCCTCCACGTCGTCGCGGGGATCAAGTTCGACGCCGCTAAACCAAGACGGTTCGGGCTCCGAATAATCCATCAGATGCTGCTCTAGCTCGGTGATGATCCGCTCCACATCCGCGGGGGTAGACGCATCGGTGAGTGGATCGGAAAAGGTTGTGACGTACCATGGGGCGTTCACGAAGCCCAGCCGACGAAGAAGCTCATCCGCCCTGCGCCTAAACGCGAGGTGCGGATCCCAGCTCCTATGCCCCAGCAGGACCATGATCTGATTGCGGGAGACTCGATCCGCGCGCAATGCATCTAGAACTGCGCACAAGGCTTTGAAGCCAGGCGGCTCGCCAGCGAGCGTTTGGCGTACCGTCTGGATGGGGATGTTACCCGCCTCGGCTATGTCCTCGGCGGACAAGTCTCCCGCGAGATCCGCCATGTAGTCCCGAACCCGCTCCTTGGCATCTCGCAGTCGGAAGCGATCCCAGGCGCGCGGCATATGGAGCCTGGGAGCTGACGGACTGACGAAGGTCGCGTACCTCCGCTCGACCTCCATCAGTGCGTTCGCGAGTTCGTCCTCGCTCATGGCTCGAAGCGCCGCTAGGCTCGGAACCCGAAGGAAGCGGATTACATCGAAGCTGGTTCGATGCTGCTCTAGGCGCGCTTTCCCCAGGATTTCGACCACATCCCTTAGGAATAGGGTTTCAGGCGCGTCCTCATCCCAGGCGCCTGGCCGAGACAGATCCTCTAGCCGTTCTTCGAGGTCATCAATGAACTGGCGCACGTGCGCCGGGTTCATCAAGGCCATCTCTTCGGGGTCTGGCACTTGGAGAGCCGCGAGCAGCTTCGTCCTTCCGTATCGCCGCGCCAGATCCACAGTCAACGCAGCTATCGCGCTGGATGGATCCCAAGCACCCGCGCCGGCGTGATGAAGGAGATCGGCTGCCGCCACCCCGGAAAGCTCCGCCCTCACGATCCAGGTGAGCAACGTCGGCCGCGACGGGACAATCCCGGCGAAAGCGTTCTCCACCTCATCGCGAGTAGCCCCGACCGCTTCGGCGAATGTGGCAGCGTCTCGGGCTCCGGCGGCACGAACCAGTGCATCTCCAAACTCCGCCGACACCGAGACGTTGGATGTGTGCTCGACAAAGTTCAGGGCTACGCGGCGAGCGATCTCATAGGCCTGCTCGTTGCTGATCACCCCCGCCGGGGCAGGGATGGCGGTTTGGCCGCGGGGGGTGCGATACGCTCCCGCACCGGCGATGTAACACAGCCAGTCCTCGGCGAGCTGCTCCCACTCTTCATCAGTCGCGGCGGCGTCGGCTCCGTAGGCCTCTTGGATCTCGTGCCGGTACCGGAGCAGGATGTCTTCAGCGTAGGCCCGCGCCAGAGTGCGCACACTCTCGGGCCGACCGAACACCCCCTTCTTCATGTCAAGGATCGTGGTGTTCGATAGCTCGCCTCCACTGCGAGCTACCCGGAGGGCGGCCTTGTTCCCAGACACTCCCGCGAGAATCCCGTCCGGCTCCCCCAGGACTTCCTTTAGTCGCTCGCTGTAGGCCACTTTTTCTCTCCCTTGCCTGGCTCTCGGGGTCAGTTTACCGCCGCATCCAGCAATTCCGGCAACAACCGGGCTTACTAACGCCAAATATCGTTGCCAAGTTTCCCTGTTAGCGATATAGATGTCAGGGAAGTTCGGCAACAGCGGAACTCCCGGTTGAGGAGCTGGGATGAAACTACTCAGAAGTCGGAAGCTGCGAGCCCTGCAGCTCGCCTATGGCAAGCCCTGGTGGCAAGTCGCGATCGATGCGGCGGCGAGCGCGGAGCTTCAAGCCGACGTGGCCGACCGGTGGACGATGGCCGCGCAGACGATCGCACCTGGAGTCCAGTACTCAAAACACGACGTGTGCAAGTTCATTCGTCGCGCGGTGGAGATGCAGCAGCAGCGTGACCCGGAGAGCGTCCGTCATTTGCTGGATGACACGAGGGTCGCCGCGTGACTGCCAGCCCCGCACGCCAAGCCAGAGAGGCTGCCGGCTTCACCTTGGAAGCCGCGGCTAGGTGCGCCAACCTGAAACCCGAGACGCTTGCGGCATACGAGCGCACGGGCAGATTCGGTTGGGCAACCGCACAGAGGCTGGCGCGGGTGTATGGGGCAAGGATCGAGAGCTTCTTGCCGCCACCCGGAAGACAGCGGAAGCCCGGGTCTCGCGTGGGGGGAGGGGATTGCCGCCCTTCCCCCCGGGGCCAGGCGCAGCAGCGAGGGGTGCGGCTGTAAACGAGTTCGACCCCCTTCGGTGGCACGAAAGGGGCCGACATCACACCAGCGGGAGCGCCAACTCCCGCCCCGATCTCCAGAAGGAGACTCGTATGCTGGTTAATTGTACCACTGAACGGCGACCGAGTGAATTGGTTGCGGTCGCCCGCCAAGAAGATGCCGCACCTGCGGCAAGTGTGCAAGGGGTCGCTTCTTCGGTTACCACCTTCACCTTGCCCGTGGAGTTCCTCGGCTCTCGCGGCCAGGTGCTCCACGAATTGCGGGAGACCGAGGACGGCGGTGGTCTCTTCAATGTTTACGACCAAGCCGGCATGTGCCGCGTGACGGTCCGGGCGGATGAACGTGGCGCCGTTGTGACACTCCTGGGTGAGTCCGGCCACGAGCTGATCATTCTTGAACAGTGTGGGAAGGACACCCAGATCGGCATCTACGCACCGGGCGCCGCGAACGACGAGTTCGACACGGTGCCCCGAGTCAGCCTCTACGGCTGCAACGAGCTTCCGGGCTCTATGGAGATCGCGGCCACCGAGACTCGGTTCACCCGGGTCAGCCTTACGGAAGACGGCGATCTCGTCCACCACGCGAGTCGAGGAGGTGCGAAGTGAGCACCATCCTCTGCCGCCACTCGCCGAGTGCGCCCGTCGCTCCCGGCGCCGGCCGTCGTTCCGTCCAGCCCACCCCGACAGCGACGGAACGACCCGTCCGCTGCGGCCGGCTCCGGCTCTCTGATGTGAAGCCGGAGAAAGGCCCGCAGGGCGAATGGGCCCACCGGTCCCTCTCGCTCGTTCTCGCGGAGATCCTCTGGCATTGGGGGAAGGCGGGGTTGCCGGACCGCGATGCCGATGAGTGGTGCCCGGAACCTCTACAGCGGGAGCTTGTCCAGGGCATCAACCTGCTACTGTTCTCCGCGCAACAGCGCTGCCTGGACTACCGGACGGACATCACCAAAGATACGGGGCTGTCCGCGTCAGGTCCGGCGGGCATCGAGCACGCACGCTACCTGGCGGAGTGGATGCAGGAAGAGCATCCGCGCGCAGAAGGCCCTCACAGCTGGAACCTCTTCGGGCTCGAAGACGGAGAGAGGGATTACGGCGACCGCACGGCGGCCCTCGCCGGGCCTCGGCGGTGCGCGACCGAAGCCGATGAGGTGCGCGCGATTGTCGAGCTGTTCGCCTGCTGGGTGATGGCGGTTCCCGGACTGCTGGGGCCACCACTTCGCATCTTGCCAGGCCGGAACGCTGAGCAACTTCGCGTCGAGTACCAGCGGATGGAAGATGACGTGCTGCGCCTGGTGCTGCCCGCCTGGGTGGATGGGTTCATCCAGGGAGTCTAACGGAACACACCCGGAGCCTCTGCCTTCCTGGCGGGGGCTCCGGTTCTTGCTTGTAGGGGAGGTGAAGATGTCAACGAAAGGGGCGGTCCGGCGGGCACGCGCGGCGGCGCTGCTCGACACGCTCCGGCGCCGGCCGGAGCGGATGCTCCGGCTCGATCATCAGGGGTGGCTGATCGCCCGCGACGCGGGTTTCAGCCGCGCGGACCTGGAGCGGGCGGCGGATGACCTGGCCGAGGGAGGCCGTGTGGAGATCGTGGGGTACTGCGGCTCCGTGGAGATCCGGCTGAAGGGGGAGGCTGCCTGACATGCAGGTGCTGACGGTGAACCCGGAGCAGATCCCCGCGATCCTGCGTAGCGCCCCGCAGTGGGTGGTGTGGAAAGCAGAGATCACTCCCACCAGCAACGGAAAGGCGACCAAGGTCCCGTACGACCCGCGCACCGGAAAGCCTGCGAAGAGCAACGATCCGGCGACGTGGCAGAAGTACGAACACGCACTCTCGGCCTACCGGAAGGGCGGTTATGCGGGTGTCGGCTTCATGTTCAGCGCCCCCGACCCGTTCGCCGGCATCGACTTCGATAAGTGCATCAACCAGGAGACCGGCGAGATCGCGGAGTGGGCGCGCGAGTTCCTGGATGAGCTGGACAGCTACAGCGAGATCTCCCCTTCCGGCACCGGCATCAAGGTCATCGTGCGCGGTCGGCTACCGCGGCACGGGAAGGGCGAGTGCCACCACAAGCAGACCGGTTTCGGCGACGATCGGGCCGGGGCCGTCGAGATGTACGACGAGCTGCGGTTCTTCACGCTCACCGGGCGACGCCTGGACGACTACCCTCCCACCCCTGAAGAGCGCGCCGACGCGCTGACGTCAGTCTACCGCCGGGTGTTCCGGGAGAAGCTGGAGAAGGCGCAGCGACCCGCAGCCCGGCCGGCTTCATCATCCGACACCACCGGGCTACTCTCCGACGCCGAGATCCTGCGGCTGGCGATGAAGTCAGACAAGATCGGTGATGCTTTCTCCCGTCTGTGGGCCGGCGACCCCAGCGGCTATAACGGCGACGACAGCTCCGCGGACTGCGCCCTGTGCTCCTACCTCGCCTTCTTCACCGGTCCAGATCCGGCCCGCATTGACGAGCTGTTCCGCCGGTCCGGGCTCTACCGCGAGAAGTGGGAGCGCGAGGGCTACCGGGACCGCACCATCCGGAAGGCGCTCCAGGGCAAGACCGAGTTCTACTCGGCGGGCCGTTGGCTGAACCTCGGCGGGAGTAACGGGAAGGCGCAGCCGAACGGACAGCACGCGCCCGCGGCGCCGCTGGTGCTCTCCCAGGATGCCGAGCCGCCCCTTCGCCGCTTCGATGCGCTCAAGAAGAACCGGAAGTTCAAACAGACCGTCGAGCGCGCCCGATCCGACTTCAAGGACCCGTCGCTAGAGACCTATGACCTTTCGGCCGCTTCTCTCGCGGCGCGAGCCGGCTGGGCTGATCAGGAGATCGCGAACCTGCTGATCTACTGCCGCTCTGAGAACGGCGAAGACCTGAAGAGCGTGCTCGACCCGGAGTACGTCGCGGGGGTGATCCAGAAGGCGCGCCAGGGATCCGAGGAGCAGCAGGCGGCACCACACCGCCAAGCGGCGCAGCTCCTCGCCGAAAAGCAGAAGACAGCCGGCGAGGACGGGCCGGACCCGGAAGCGGTCCGGGCGTTGATCCTCGAAGCGCTCGGCATCCAGGTTGAGAAGGTCGTCAAGTACCTGGGCGAGCCGCCGCAATTCGAGCTCGTCACCCCCGCCGGCAACGTGATGCTGGGAGACGCCGCCGGGATCCTCAGCCAGGCGCGCTTCCGGACCGCAGTCGCGAACACCTTCAGTCGCTGCCTACCGTCGTTCAAGGCCGAGGAATGGACGCCGATCGCGCAAGCGCTGATGGACCTGCGGGAGGAGCAGGACCCCGGGCCGGAAGCGACGGGGAACGGCCAATTGTCGCGCTGGCTGGAGACCTATCTCAACAGTGAGCGGCCAACCCCGTTCGATGACGTGGCAGTGTCCGAGGAACAGCCGGTGCTGAAGGGCGGCTGCATCTACCTCTACCTCGGGGCTTTCCACGATCACCTGAGTCGCCGGCACTCTGAGCGCATCGCGTCGCACATGCTCGCGCAGCGCCTCAAGCGCTTCGGCGCCGAGCGCGAGCAGTTGAATTACCGGAAGGGGCAGGACGGCCCCCGCAGCACCAAGAGCTACTGGCGGTTGCCCGCAGAGTATGGCGCCGTACTGGAAAACGCCGCTTCAGAAAACAACTCGTGACGAGGCATTTCCGGGCAAATCGGCAATTCGGCAATTCACTTTCGATCTTCAAGGCGAGATAGCGGGAAACCGTACGACTTCCCCGCAATTCACTCGGCCATTCAGGGCAATTCTTCGAACCGCTATGGCTCACGAGCTTCGCTTCATCGGCCCGCCAGGGTGCGGCAAGACGACCCGGATGACGCAGTGCGTCCGACAAGCGGCGGACCGCTACGGCCCGGAGAACGTGCTGATCTGCAGCCTCACGAAGGCGGCGGGATCGCAGGCGGCGCTGGCGCTGCACGAGCAGGGCGTGCCGGTCCCGGACAGGAACGTCGGGACGCTGCACAGCTTCGCCTACCGGTCGCTGCAGCTCGGGCAAGACCAGATCGCCGATACTCCGAAGCGCCTGAAGGAGTGGAACGCCTTCGTGGAGGCGGAGCGGCGCTCCTACTTCCGGATCTCCAGCGCGACCGCGGACCTAGACGAAGGCGCGGCAGAGAACTCCTGGGGCGGTGAGACTCTCGGCGACCGCTGCTTCGGGCAGTACCAGATCAGCCGCGCTAGGTGCCTGCCAGTGGAGACGCTGGACGAGACGGGCCAGGCGTTCGTCGCGCTGTGGGAGCAGTTCAAATCCGACTGCGGCCTGTATGACTTCACCGACCTGCTCGGCATCGCGCTCCGGGACACCCTCGCGGCACCGGAGAACCCGCGCGTCCTCTTCGTGGATGAGGCGCAGGATACCTCGATGCTGGGGATGCGGCTCCTGCGGAGTTGGGCCGAGGAAGCAGCCTATCTCCTGATCTTCGGGGACCCGCTCCAGAACCTGTTCGCCTGGGCCGGGACCGACTCGAAGGCGTTCACCACCCCCGACGTGCCGGACTCGCATAAGCATGTGCTCTCGCAGAGCTACCGGGTGCCGCGGGCGGTTCACGCCCAGGCGCTCCGGTGGATCGAGCCGCTGAAGCGGGAGCTGGAAGCCGAACTGGGAAAGGCGATCGAGTACTTCCCTCGCCCGGAGGAAGGCGAGCTGCGGCGGCTGGGGTCGGCGCACTTCAAGTATCCGGAGCCGGCCGTAAACGACGCGGAGCGCTACCTCGCCGCCGGGAAGACGGTGATGTTCCAAGCGGCTTGTGCCCATATGCTGGAGCCGCTCCTGATGGTGCTCCGGAAGCGCGGCATCCCGTTTCATAACCCGTGGCGCACCAAGCGCTCCGACTGGAACCCGCTCGGGGCTCGACGTGGGAAAGGGCCGAAGGCGCGGCTGCTCTCGTTCCTCCGCCTCTGCGCCGAGGTCTACGGCTCGGACGCCGCGGTGTGGACGCCGGCCGATCTCTGGAACTGGCTCGAGGTCTGCGAGGCTTCCGGTCTGCTCCTCCGTGGCGCCAAGAAGGCCGTTCAGGAAATCGCCGCCGTGGAAGGGGCGCGCGAGCCGCTTACCGCTTCCCGGCTCCTGCTGTGGTTCGAGGCGGACGCGCTGACGGAAGCGCTCGAAGCCTCCGAAGCCGCGAACTTGGAGTGGCTGCTCAAGCGAGCCCTGCCGGCGAAGAAGCGCCCCCTGGAGTTCCCGGCGGCGATCTGTAAGAAGCTCGGCCCCGCCGCCCTGCTGGAGACGCCGCGGGTGATCGTGGGGACGATCCATAGCCTCAAGGGGAGCCAGGCGGACGTCACCTACGTGTTCCCCGATCTCTCCCGCGCCGGGATGGACGAGTGGTGTCGAGGCGGCGCGGCTCGAGCCGGCATCGTGCGGATGTTCTACGTCGCGATGACCCGCCCGGAGGAGTCGCTCGTGCTGTGTGGACAAGCCAGCCCGTTCGCGGTGGCGCTGTAGGAGACGAGATGAAGACGACGGAGACGACCGAACGAAGGCAGCACCTTCTCGACGCGGCCCGGCGCCAGGGCTACCCGCAGGTGGCGTTGAGTGATGGGTTCACGATCGAGGCCAGCGCAGAGCAGTGGCGCACCTTCTGCGAGACCGCCGCGGACGAGGCGATAGCGACGGCCGTGAAGGCATTGCAGCGGGTCATTCTGCGCCGACTGCGACCGATCTGACCAGGCACGGCCTATGCAACACATGGACGCAAAAGCCGAGCCCCCAGGGAGACGATGGGCCGGTAGGTTTTGGTTGGTATCCGGAGCCGTCTCACGCGCGAGGCGACCGGCTCCGGCAGGGAACCGATGGGACTAGGAGAAGACCCCGTGATCATCATCGAGAACGCGAACGGCCAGAAGGACCGGCTTACGTCCTGGCATTGGGGGCGGGTGGTCCAGCTTGCCGAGGAAGGCGGGTGGACGACACCGCGGGCGATAGATGCGCCAGGGATCGGCAAGGATGACGCCGCGGCCCTGGAGACCGCCCTGCGCGCCGGCCTGGAAGAAGTAGACGCGGACCACGCCAGCCGGCGCTACTTCGAGCAGCTCTGCGCCTTCATCCGCGGGGAGCGCCTCTTCATCTACGACGAGGAAGACCTGGCCGAAGATGAGGACGCCGAGGGCATGGACGATCCTGCGATCCGAGAGACGCGGCACGTCTGCGAGCACTGCGGCGAAGCATTCCGCGGCCCGGTCTACGGGCTCTGCGCCTCTGACGTGTCCTGCCTCGTGTGCTGGGAGGAGTCGCTGGAGATAGAGCCGCGGGAGCTGCGGGAATGGGTGCTCCACGTCGATGACGCCACGCTGGAAGCCCGGCTGATCGGCATCCGCGCGAACCTCTCGCTCCAGGCCCGCCTCGCCGAGGTGCTGGCCGAGGAGAAGGGCCGGCGTAGGGCGCTCGTGGAGGTGCTGAAGGGCGTCAGCGTGACCGAGCAGCTTGCCCACCTGGAAGCCGAGGCAGCCGGCGAGGACCCCTTCCCGGACGAGGAACTGGCAAATGCTAACGACCTCGTGAGGATTGCGGGATGAGCCAGACCGGCAAGTGCGTGGACTGCGGCGAGACCTTCCAGGAGACGGTCCGCTATCCCCGGCACCAGGACCCGGTGTGCCCCGACTGCTACGCCGGTGGCGCGGAGCAGGAGCGAGCCAGGCTGCGGGCGGAAGTCGCCACGCTCGATGATGCCGAGATCGCGGCGCGCCTCGCCGGCTTCTGGGCCGAGATGGCTCTGGATGAAGACCTGGCGCTGATGCTGCAGCACGAGCGGGAGCGACGGGTTATCGAGCGCGGTGAGTGGCCGCAGCGGAGAGGACGAACGGCATGAACTTCGACGTGGTGGCGGGGTGGCTGGTGAAAGGCGCTGGCCTGGGCGTGCTCCTGGGCTGCGCGGCCTACGTCTGGACCTGGGCGGTGGAACAGGTGCTGCGCGCCCTCGGGGTCCACGCCGAGGTGATCCGGTGGGCCTGCTCGCGGCGGGAAGCGACCGGCGGGTGTATCGACGGGGTGGTTCACGAGAACCCTCTCCCGCCGGATTGAGCCTGACGCCGTGGTAGTGCGGAGCGACTACCTCCAGGCACGGACGGTAGCGCGGAGTGGTCGAGGCGAATGCTTGCTGACGGGATGCTTGCGGGGGTCGTCGACCATGCCGTTTCAGGCACGGACTGTATGAGGTCGCACAGGTATTTCGTGCCTGGAAGTGGTCGAGGGATTTGGGGGTGGTCGACCACTCCGCGCGAGGGATTTATTACCGCACGCGGGACGAAACCGGGAGGCTGGAATGGGACACGAGGCTTCAGAGACGGGGATGGTGGCGGAGACGGACTTCGAGTGGCTGGCAGGAACGCTGAACCTCACGGGGAGCGTCCGCGACGTGCTGCGGTGCCGGATGGTCGAGGAGCTGGAGCCGAGCGAGACCGCGGAGCGGCTGGGGCTCACCAGGAACGAGGTAGACCGGCTGCTGGAGCAGGGACAGGCGGCGATCCTGGGGCACCCGTGGCCGCGGGATGAGGTCGCCGAGGTGTTCGCGGAAGAGGGCGATCGGCGGAAGGGCCGGCACGGAGGGCGAGCATGGCACGTGTAGACGGTCCGGCCCTGGAGCTGGCCGGCGAGTGGATGCAGGAGCCGGACCCGGAGAAGGTGCTGCAGCACTTCAAGCGGGCGCTGGTGGAGAACGTGCAGCTCCGGGAAGAGCTGGAGTTCCGGAAGCGGCTGGAAAGCGGGGAGTTCCGGCGGCAGCGGCAGGCGGTGCGGGAGCGCAGGGCAGCCGGGCCACCACCCCGCGACGTGCCGCGGATCCTGGATGACCCCCGCGACCCGGAAGTGATCGAACGCCAACTGCGGGACCACGCGATCCGCCTCCACGACGCGGCGTGGAAGGTCTGGGAGTCACTGGGCCGGCCAGAGGTCGAGCGGATGCCGGACGCGGTAAAGGGGCTGATCGCGGAGAACCGCCGGCTGAACAACGCGCTCGACGCGCTCCGCGGGACCCGGGCCGCACACACCCTCGGGACGGGGGAGGACTATGCCGTCCGGCATAGCGGCGGGCGGTGAGGGCGCCACAGATGACAGGCTACGACCTGCGGAACTGCCGGGAAGCGATGCGGGTACCGCTGACGCAGTTGGCGAACGAGACCCGGATCTCCCGCAATCGCCTGGGCAAGATCGAGAGCCTGCCCGAGGTGCCGGCAGGAGAGGCCGCCCGGATCCTGGATGCGCTCACCCGCATCCACGAGTTCCGGGCCGGGTGGCTGGAGCTGACGACGGAAGCAGTGCAGAAATTGCACCGCAGTAGGAAGAACCCCCACAGTTCGCCTATGATGATACAGGGAGACCGAGCAGGCGATGCTTGACCTAGCGAGTGAACAAGAGCGAGTGGAGCGGCAGCGGGAAGCGTGGGCGCGTGAGTTCGCCTACGTCTGCACCGCGGCGGGCCTCTCGGAGCTGCAGGTGATCTGCCTGCGCGGACTCGTGCAGGGGAAGAATGCCGAGCAGGTCGCGACGGAGCAGGGCTCCGGCCCGGCCCCGACCTACCCCGCGAAGCCCACTCGGAAGGCGCTGAAGGCTTACTGGCGGCAGGTCCATCGCCGGCTGCATCGGATCGTCCAGGGCACGGAGCAGGCGGTCGAGCGGGTCTTCCAGCGTTTCCCCGAGCAGTGCCAGGAGGCGAAGCACGCCCACCGCAGCGAGATCCTGCAGTGTGTCCGCAACCGCTTCCATGACTGGTCGCAGGAGCGGGTCTGCCGCGAGGAGATGGCGAGCGAGCGGGACCGCCTGCCGAAGGCGACGCTCGTAGGACCCGCGGAACTCCGCGGCCTGAACCGGACCGAGCAGGTCCGGGCTTTCGCGCGAGGGCTCACCCCCCTCTCCGTGTAGTCTTTCCGAACGTAGCCGGGCGTTGCGAGCGCCAGCAGCGGGCAGACCGCTGTCTATTCCGGTGACCCTTCAGGGTGGTTTCTGCGTCTCCCTTACCCTTCTCGACGCTTTCAGGCTCCCGGCTCCGGCCGCGGAGCCTTCGTTGTTTTCTGGCCGGCGGCACGGCCTCAATCATGGGGCGGTCAGCACCACCGATCCATTACAGACGGTGCGGGGTCGCGCACTGGAACTGGCCGGAGCCGAAAGCGTGCATCGCGCCGCGGACGGATCGGATAGTTCGGCTGTTCAGCCAGGACGGCTTCCCACGGCAAGGCGTTGGCAGCGTCCGCATGGCAGGAAGGGCAGTGCCACCAATCGGCGTCCCAATCGCGACTGGCGTTAACCCGTTGACAGCAGCCACACCAGGTGAAGAGACCGTGGACGCGGCTGCTGATGGGGTTCAAATACGAGGGTGTCAGGGCCACTTTCGTGCGCGGATAACGATTACCGACATTGCTCCCGATTCTGCATCATCCGTTGCAGGATGAACATCCATCGTCCGAGCGAGCAAGCATTCAATCCTTTGGCCGATCGAGGCCGACGAAAGAGACGGCATGACCCCCTTCCACTGGAAGCTCGTGGAGTTCTTCATCTACGGCGCCATCGGTGGCCTCATCGGCGCGATGACGAAGAGCCGTAGCCTGGAGCTACCCCGGATCGTGGTGAAGCGCCAGAAGGACGGCGAGGTCCGGAAGTTCATCGACATGGGCTTTCTGGCCGCGCCCTTCCTGGGCGGCGCGCTCGCTGCGTACTTCGACGGACGCCCGGAGACCGCCATCGTTTACGGCGTCACCAGCGGCTACGCCGGCCCGAGCCTCTTGAACGCGCTCGGCGACACCCTTTTGAAGCGTGTGGGCTACCTCCTGGGCCCAGACGCGCTCCCCCACCCACAGGACGGAGTCAAGCGGTGAAAGACTTCCTGATTGGCCTGCTCGGCGGGCGGTTCGGCCAGGCGCTGCTGAAGGCGCGCGATTACGTGGACGACGTGACCGAGACGGACGAGTCGCTGCAGGCGCTCCAGCCGGGCGAGACCGCCACGGTAGACCTGCCGGACGAGCTCGACGTGAAGTTCAAAAGCCGCTCCGGCAAGCGCTTCAGCGTCGATGTGGTCGGGGTGAAGCGGCTGAAGTAAGGAGACGCTCGTGTCCACCCGCCTCGTCCCCCTCACCTGGATGCCGCCGGCCGCGATGTCGCGCGTCATCATCCACTGGACCGGCGGCGACTACCATGCCAACGGCCTGGACCGCGAGCACTATCACCTCCTCATCGAGGGCGACGGCAAGCTGGTGCGGGGCGACGAGCCGATCACGGCCAACGTCTCCACCCGGGACCGGGATGGCTACGCCGCCCACACCCGCGGCTGCAACACCGGCAGTATCGGCGTCACGGTCTGCTGTATGCGGGGCGCGCTGGAGTCGCCGCGGCGCTTCGGAAGCTACCCGATGACCCGCGAGCAGTGGGAGGCGATGGCGGTAGCGGTGGCCGACCTCTGCGACCGTTACGAGATCCCGGTGGGCCCGCGGACCGTGCTCGGTCACGGGGAGGTGGAGCGGATCCTCAAGATCGACCAGAACGGGAAGTGGGACCCACTCTCTTTGCCGTGGGCGCCCGACGTTCCCTCCGCGAAGGTCGGCGACGTCTTCCGGTCCGCCGTCTCCGCGGCGCTGAAGAAGCCCCAGGCCGCCGCCGGCGAGGCAGCTCCCTGTGTGGTGCGGCTCGACGGCCGGGTGATCACCGATGACGCGGTGATCCTGGACGGCGCAAGCTGGCTGCCGATCCGGCCGCTCTGCGTCGCGCAGGGCTGGCGGATCAACGACTTCCACGGCCCGCGGGTCTGGGTCAGCACTCCCGGCGGCGTCCGCACCCTGACGTTCCAGCTCCGCGGAGACCGCGGCTACTGCCCGGTCCGCGGCGTGTGCGAGGCGATGGGCTGGCCGGCACCGGTGTGGCTGAAGGAGACGCGGACGGTGGAGATCCGGAGCGCGTGGTAGGGCCGGGCTATGCCAGGTGGCGTAGCCCGGACTGGTTAGCGGCGGAAGTAGTCACCTGGATAGGGAATCGCCGGATACTCCGGATGCCCCGCTCGAATGTCCTCCCACGGGACAGCGCTGCCCCTTCGGCAACAGGATGGGCAATGCCACAGGTAGATTTCCCACTGATGGGTCAGATCCGCATTGCCGCAATGGCTGCACCAGGTCACCGTGCGATGGACTCGGCACGTGAGCGGATGGATGTATGTGCCGATAATCGACGGTTTGGCTGATGACCCGTTAGCCGGTCCATATACTCGATGCGCCCACGGCCGTCCGTTGAGCCAGTGGTTACGGATCGAGTGGTCCGGCGGATAAGGATCTGCAGAGGCCGACAAGCCGGATCTCGGGGCCAGTCTTTCTTTGATTACTACCGGATGGGTAGCTCGAAGATCGTTCGTTTGCATGTCGCACTTGGCATTGAGGGGCCGGTTGCCACTCTAGCGCCCAATCGGACGAATCACAATCCGACTTTTGGCCACTTCCCGATGGCCAGACGGACACTCCTGAAGTCGCCATGGCCCATATGCCACGTGGCATAACGAGGAGCCCCTGACGTGGCCGAGCCGAGACTGACCCCCCAGCAGGAGCTGTTCCTGTCCTACTACCTCGGGGAGTGCCGCTACAACGCCACGCAGGCGGCGGCCAAGGCCGGCTACGCCCACGCAAACAAGCAGGGCTCTCGACTGCTCCAAAAGCCCGCGGTGAAGGCAGCGCTGGACGAGTGGAAGGCGGCGGTCCGGCAGGAAGGCATCGCGTGCCAGGAGGCTCGGATCGCTGCCCTCAATGAGCAGTGGCGCCGGCTGCAGCGAGTGGTCGATGCCCGTGCTGTGGAGCACCAGGACATCCCTGGCGGCGATAGCGGCTTCCTCGTGCGGACCACCAAGCTCGTGAAGATCTATTCCACGCGGGTGGACCTTTCGAACGACTACGGTTGCGAGGAAGGTGACGCCTGCCCCCGGTGTTCGACCGATGGCGAGGTGCCAAAGCTTCGGCGGATGGAGGTCACCGACCTTTCCGAGAAGGAGCCGACGCCGCGCCAGGCGCTCTGCTGTCCGGTCTGCCTGGAGCGCTGGCGCCCCGAGGAATCGGAGGAGCTGACCCCGACGCGCGCGGTGGAGCTGGTCTATGAGTACGCCGTGGACACCGGGCTCCTGCGCGAGCTGCGCGAGCACAAGATGCAGGTCGCCAAAGAGCTGGGGCAAATCACCGAGCGGAAGGAAGTGACCGGTGCCGGCGGTGGACCCATCGAGTACAAGGACCTCAACGACCTCCGAAGCCTGCCCCCAGACGAGCTTGCACGCCTCTATTTTGAGACGCTGGGAGTTCCGGCAGCGGATCGGGGATGATCCCAAGCTCCAGGCGCTGGAGCTGGCGATGTGCGCCCGGGACCCGGTCCACTGGATCAACACCTGGGCGTGGACCTATGACCCGCGGGAGACGTGCCCGAACCTGCCCTTCGACCTCTTCCCGCTCCAGGTGGAATTCATCCGGTGGCTGCAGGCGCGGGAAGCGGCCGCGGAAGACGGACTGGCGGAGAAGTCCCGCGACATGGGTTTCACCTGGCTCTGCGCGTCCTACGCGCTGTGGGCGTGGCTCTTCCGGCCCGGCTTCGCCGCGGGCTTCGGCAGCCGCAAGCAGGACCTGGTCGATAAGATCGGCGACCCCGACTGCATCTTCGAGAAGATCCGGATGCTGTTCCGCCGGCTGCCGCGGTGGATGCTCCCGGCCGGCTTCACGGAGACCGAGCACGACAACTTCTGCAAGCTGCTCAATCCGGCGAACGGCGCCACCATCACCGGCGAGGCCGGCGACGAGATCGGCCGCGGTGGCCGGAAGACCATCTACTTCATTGACGAGGCGGCCTACCTGGAGCGCCCGCAGAAGGTAGAAGCGGCGCTCTCGCAGACGACGCGGTGCCGGATCTGGGTCTCCACCCCGAACGGTCCCGGCAACCCGTTCGCGAAGAAGCGCCACGGCGGGAAGATCAAGGTCTTCACCTTCCACTGGAAGAGCGACCCGCGCAAGAACCGGTATGAGGTGCGGGACGCGACCGGCGCGGTAGTCGCCACCGGGCGCGGCGAAGCCCCGCCCACGGTGCCCGCCGGCTGCCGGGTGGTCTATCCGTGGTACGAGGCGGAATGCGAGCGGCTCGGCGATCCGGTGGTGATCGCCCAGGAGCTGGACATCGACTACACCGCCTCGATCGAGGGGATCTGCATCCCCGCGAAGTGGGTGCGGGCGGCGGTCGGCTACCCCTTACCGCGCTCCGGTCCGCGGGTGGCCGGCTTCGACGTGGCGGAGGAAGGCAAGAACCGCTCCGTGATGATCCCCCGGCAGGGGCCCGTCGCGGAGATGCCGGTGGACTGGGGGCAGAGCAATACCACGCAGACCGCCTACCGGGCGCGCGACGAGGGCGAGAAGCTCAACGTCGAGGTGGTGTTCTACGATGCCGATGGTCCCGGCATGGGCGTGAAGGGCACCTGGCAGAGCGCGGAGCGGCCCCTGCCCTTCCGGGCGGTACCGGTCTTCGGCGGGGACCACCCTACCGAGACGGTCTGGCCGGACGGCCGCACCTCGAAGGAGCGCTTCCGGAACCTGCGCGCGGAGCTGTGGTGGCTGCTGCGGATGCGCTTCGAGCGCACCTACGAGCGAGTGCTCTGGGAGCAGGGCGACCCCGCCGGCAAGCACCATCCGGACGAAGAGTGCATCAGCCTGCCGGACTGCCCGCAGCTCATCGCGCAGCTTTCCCAGCCGCTGGTCTTCACGACGGACACCGGGAAGACCCAGCTCGAAGGCAAGCCGCAGATGGCGAAGCGCGGCGTGGCCTCACCCGACTTCGCCGACGCGCTGGCCTATTCGTTTATGCCCGATGACTACGTGCCGCTCGATGACGTGGACGACTACACGGGACCGACGACCTTCGTCCCGGGAGGCTGGTAAGTGGCCGCACAGGTAGACCGGGCAACCAAGACGCTGCGGATCCCCGCGGACCGGGCGCGTGGCGTCCGCGAAGCATCGCCGAGCGAGCCGTTCGACACCCGGCCCGAGATGGGCTTCGGCGGCAGCAAGTTCGTCGGAGGGATCGTCAGCGAGGAGCACCTAGCCGAGCTGCGCGGGCAGCGCGCCGCCCAGATGGCAACCCGGATGCGCCGGACCGACGCGCAGGTGCGCGCCGTCGAGAAGGTGATCAGCCTGCCGATCCGCTCCACGATCTGGCTGCTGGAAGAGCCCGACCAGGCCGGCAGCGCCGAGAAAGAAGCGACGGAACTGCTCCGTGAGAACCTCTTCGGCGGCATGGAGCACTCCTGGGACGACCTGATCCGGGAGGGCTGCCTGGCGATCTACTACGGCTGGCGGGTGCCGGAGATCGTCTGGGAAGAGCGGGACTCGCTGTTCCGGATCCGGAAGGTCGCCTCGCGCAACCCGGAGCTGGTCGAGCAGTGGCTGTTCGACGCGCAGAGCAACCTCACCGGCTACCTCTACGCGGGCCACCGGCCGATCGGCGGCGGCCTCACGGTCGGCAGCACCGCCCCCAGCAAGTACGAGCGGATCCCGATCCCGATCGAGAAGACACTCCACTTCGTGTATGACACGGAGAACGAGAACCCGCAGGGCTTCGGGCTCTGGCGCTCGATGTATCCGCACTACGTCCTGAAGCAGGCGCTCTACAAGATGATGGCGGTCGGCATCGAGCGGAACCTCGTGGGCACCCCCTACGGGCGCCTGACGAAGAGCGCCACCCAGGGCGGCAACCTGGACGCAGATAAGAAGGCGCTCCTCTCGATCCTGCAGCGGCTCCGGGTGGCGCACGACGGCGCCTTCGTCCTCACCGAGGGGCAGGAGGTGGACTGGTTCGAGAGCAGCCGCTCCGTGATGGACGCGATGCCGTTCCTCCATCACCAGAACGCGATGATCGCCCTGGTGGGGCTCGCCCAGTTCCTCACCCTGGGGATGCAGAGCACCGGCACGCAGGCCCTCGCCAGCGAGCACACCAAGATCTTCGAGCTGGCGGAAGAGGCGAACGCGAACTGGCTGCAGGAGACGCTGCAGAGCCAACTGATCAAGCGCTGGTGCCTCCTCAACTACGGGGCCAAGCTGAAGCCGCCGCGGCTGATGCACAAGCCGATCCGGGCGAAGGATCTCACCGCCTGGACCGCCGGCCTGAAGTCGCTCGTGGACGGCAAGCTCATTCACCAGACCGTGGATGACGAGGAGCTGATCCGGGACTACTTCGAGCTGCCGAAGATCGAGCGCGCGCAGCTGGAAGCGCTGGAGGCCGAGCGGAAGACCGCCGAGGCGCAGCGCCAGGAAGCGGAGCGCCTCCGTCTCCAGGGACCGGCCTCACCGCCCGCCAAGCCCGAGCCGGCGCCGCGGAAGGCGACCGAGCCCGGCTGCGGGCACACCTTCGCGGAAGGCGACGGCGAGACCGCCCGGCAGGAGCGGACCGCGGCGGAGCAGAGCTTCGAGGAGCGCGCGGCGGAGCTGCTCGGCAGCATCCAGGAGCAGTATTTCACGGCGCTCCGCCCGCTGGTGGACGAGGCGCAGGACGCCGGCAAGCTCGCGAAGGGCAAGCCGATCGACCGGCTCCCCGACGTCGCGGTCCCGGGCGCCAAGCGCTACACGCAGTTCGTGCGGGCCTTCCTCTGGGAAGCGCTCGACGCGGGCCGGAAAGCGCTGGAGACGGAGACCGGGCAGCGGGCCTCCGAGCGGCCCGTCAGTAACCGCCTCCGGCAGTGGGTGACCGCCCGCGCGGAAGTGATCGCCGCGGACCACCTGGCGCAGCTGAAGACCGCCGTGCTCTCCCGCGTGCTCTCCGGACTGCGGGCGGAGCTGACGACGGCGCAGATCTTCAGCGAGGCCGGCGCCGCGGCGATCGAGGAGTTCAACCGGAACACCGCCCGAGGCTGGAGCCAGGCCGCGGCGGAAGTGCTCGCGGAGCTGGCGGGAGAGAGCACGGAATGATCCCGGTAGAGCAAACGATTCTCACCCCGCCACTCGGCAACTGCTTCGCGGCGTGTCTCGCCAGCATCCTGGAGTGTCCGCTGGAGATCGTCCCGCACCTTACCCGTGAGGAAGGCGAGACGGACGAGGGCGGTGCGCGCTACTGGAACCGGATACGCGAGTGGCTGCGGCCCTACAACCTCGACCTCGGTGGCTGGATGGTACGTGAAGGCGGGATGATCCCGAGCGGCTACACCGTCCTCACCGTGGATTACGGCCCCTGGTGGCACTGCGTGGTAGCGAAGGACGGCGAGCCGGTCTGGAATCCCGACCCGCGGCGTGACACGGCCCCACTCCCTACGAAGTGGGTGGACTGGGCAGTGCTCTACGTGCGAGATCCGGCCCGACCGGTGCTGCGGCCTGGCGGCGGTAAGTAACCCGATGGCAAGTCTTCCCCCGACGCTGGAGCGGTCCCTGTCCGCGACGGCGACCCTCGCCTACGCCGAACTGTTCAACGAGGGGAAGAGCGCCGCGAACGACCCGGAAGCCTACCCCCTGGCGCAGATCAGTGAGCTGCTCGACGGCCGCACCTGTGCCCTCTGCGCCGCGGTGGACGGCAAGATCCTCGACGTCTCGACCCCGGAGTATCGGGAGTGGCGGCAGCCGAGTCACATCAACTGCCGGCGCACCCTGGCCTACATCCCGAAAGGTGAGGCCGGCACCGAGCCCGACTTCGTGCGGCCCGATGCGAAGCTGATCAAGAAGCACGGGCACTACCACCTCGACCCGGAGAAGCACGCGGAGTTCCGGATCCCGGCGGAGCCGGCCGGGCGACACCTGATCGTCCGGCGGGTGAAGCACCCGGAGACCGGCGAGCTGGGGACGCGGATCGACTACGCGCCCTGGTGGGAGCAGGTGCCGCAGTGGAAGCGGGATCTCGTGCTGAAGGCGCGGGCGACGCCGGACGGGGACGACTTCCAGGCGATCCTCTCGCAGCTGGGGCTGCAGGACCTGAAGCAGGCCGAGACGCTCCACCAGGCGACGCTCCTGGGACTGCGGGACCGGGTAGAAGGCTTCCTCACGGAAGTGATCGAGCCGCCATCCGGCGGGGATGACGGGCAGCCATCGCCGTCCGCGGAGTATCCCCTGCTCGACCCGCGCCTGCAGGGGCTCTCGGAGGAGGGGCGCCGGTTCTGGGGCGACAGCCGTGAGCGGCGGAAGCTGCTGCGGGCGCTGCGGGACGCCTACGATACGGGCACCCTGGAGGAGCGGAAGGCCGCGGTGGCGGCGATCGACACCCACGTCGCCGCCGGAGTGCGGGCGCTCGGCCTCGAACGCGGGACGGTGCGGAGCGTGGACGTGGAGCCGCTGCAGCGGGCCAAGGGCGTCAAGCGGGCGAGCTGTGACCTCCGGATCGATCCCAACTACCTGCGGCGCTCCCTGGAGCGTCGTCCGGACGGCGTGATCCGGACCTGGGTTCACGAGTCGATGCACGCGCGGGCTCCCTTCCAGCCCTCACTCAGCTTCGAATATACCGCCTACAAGGGCTATGAGGAAGGCGTGGTCGAGGGGCTGGCGCGAATCATCACGCGTGAGAAGGCGGGGATGCTTCCGAGCTACGGCGCATACGGTCACTACGTCCGCTCCTACGAACTCCTGGCGGAGCAGATTGGCACGGGGCTGGAGACTCTCCTGCGGGAGCTTTGGAAGGCACGGCCGGGCGAAGTGCGGATGCAGCTTCTCGGCGCCGTGGACCGACTGCGCCAGGAGAAGGGCGCGCAACCATTGACCCCGGAGCAACGTCAGAATATCCAGGCGGTCGCCGATGAGTTGTTCGCGCGACCATCCTTTGAGCCGGTCCGCGGTCGGGAGATTCGCAAGCAATGGCGGCAGGCGTTCCGCTGACGAAAGAGGCGTTCATCCAGGAGGTGCATCGGCTCGAAGTGGCCGGGGACCCGGAAGCGCTCCTCGCCTACGCCGAGGCGAACATGCCGGCGGTGGAAGACCAGCTCACGGACGAGGAGTACGAGGCGATCTGCGGCGGTCCGCTGGAAGCCGCGGCGATGCTGCAGGGGATCCAGGCTCACTTCGGGAAGGTACCGCGAGAAGCGCAGCAGCAAGCCGCTTAACCGCCAGCACCACCCGCTTTCACTATTCACAGGCTCGCCCTTCGGGGTGGGCCTGTGCTGCTTAGAGGACCAAGATGAGCACCATTCAGGGAGCCGAGATCGAAGGCCGGCCGAGTCACGAAGATATCCGAACGCTGCTGCGGAAGGCGCTCAACCCCGCGGAGATCTACGGGCCGGAGACGCCGTGGGTGGTTGAGTGCGGCGACACCAGTTGCGTCGTCTCGAAGGGCGACCGGCACTTCCGCTACCCCTACACCATCGAGGGTGGCGAAGCCAAGCTCGGTGAGCCGGTGGAAGTCACGCTCTCCTGGAAGGACCGGGGCCAGACCGTGGCCGCCGGTGAGGGCGAGCGCGGCACCCTGGCTTTCGCCACCGACCTCCGCGGGCTCCAGTTCAGCGAGAACGCTAGTGACCCCGTGACGATCGAGGTCTGCCGGGACGGTCGCTGGAAGCACCCGGAGTTCGGTGAGGTCGTGGTCGATCTCGGGCTGCGTGAGAAACTCGTGCAGAACTTCCAGGACAACGTCCGCGAGGTCGGCGACCTGCCCCTCGACTACAACCATGAGCCCGGCGCCGCCCCCGGCTGGATCAAGAAGCTGTGGAATGAGGGCAACTCCCTCTTCGCGGACGTCGAGCTGACCCCGTCCGGACGGAAGTCGATCCAGGACGGAGAATACCGGTTCTTCAGTCCGGAGTGGCATCCCAACTGGGAGAACCCGAAGGACGGCAAAAAGTACGGACCTACGCTCTTCGGAGGCGGCCTCACCAACCGGCCGTTCTTCCGGGGCATGGCTGCCATCCAGTGCAGCGAGACCGGGGCACAGCCCCAGAAGGAGATCAGGATGCCTGACACTCAGCCGGGCGCCCAGACGGGCCAGGAGACCCCGGAGAACACGATCCAGATGGCGGAACTGCAGCGCCGCCTCCAGGCGGTAGAAGTGGAGAACGCCACGCTGCGGGCCGCGGAAGCGCGCCGGCAGCTCACCGACCAGGTCGGAGCCCTCACCTTCGGGGAGCGGAGGAGCCGCCTCGCGCCGGCCGCGCAGAGCGGCCTGGTCGATGCGCTGATGGAAGTCGAGCCGGAGAAGCGGGAGAAGGTGCTCGCCGCGGTGCAGGGCTTCCAGTTCGCGGAGCTGGGTGAGCGGGGCTTCACCCCGGCCGAGAGCAACAGCGGTGCGGAGCTGACGGCAGAGGAAGAGGCCGAGCTGAAGGCGACGGCCGAGCGGAACAACCTGAAGTTCGAGGAGGTCAAGGCGACCTACCTCCAGGTGAAGCGGGAGCGGCAGCCGGCCTAACGGGCGGCGCAGGCAGAGAGCGGGAGACGGATTAGCGGGTCGGTCCTTCGGGGCCGGCCCTTCGCTTTGCCCGGAGGGGCGGAGGCAACACGATGTCGGTGGTTTCTTCGGATATGGCACAGCAGTGGTCTACGCGGTTCGAGACCCTGCACCTGGTCGAATACAACAGCGCGATCGCGGTCGCGCGCCAGCAGCTCGATCCGCTGCTGCTCCCGATCACCCTGGAAGACCACCAGGGGGACGAGATCACGCTCGACTGGCTCGGCGCGGCCCCGCAGATGCGGCGGTGGGTGGACGAGAAGCGGGCCCAGGGGCTCAACAAGAACTCCTGGAAGGTGAAGGTGGAGAACTTCGAAGCCTCGATCGAGGTGGACCTGAACGCCTTCAACGACGCGCGGATGAACCCGTACGAGCTGCGGATCCGAGAGATGTCCCGGAACGCGGCGCGCCTGCCCTACAACCTGATCAGCGACCTGATCAAGGCGGGCCTGGCGGCGAAGTGCTATGACGGTCAGTACTTCTACGACACCGACCACGAGGAAGGCGACAGCGGCGCGCAGTCCAACAAGCTGGTCGGCACCGGCACCAGCCAGGCGGCGATCGAGACCGACTTCTACGCCGCGAAAGCCGCCCTGATGGGCTTCAAGGACGACAAGGGCGAGCCGCTGGCGCCCTTCGACTTCCGCCCGGTGGTCTGGCTGCCGAACAACGCCACCCTGATCCAGCGCTTCGCCACCCTGGCCGGCGCGCAGATGGTGAGCCAGACCAGCAACATCCTGGCCGGCAAGTTCGACATCGTGGTGGACCCGCGCCTCACCGACCCGAACGACTGGGGGATGTTCCGGACGGACACCCTCCTGAAGCCGTTCATCCTGGTCAACCGGGAGGAGCCGCACTACGAAGACAACTTCGCCAGCAAGGCGGGCGACGTCTTCGACCGGCGGAAGGGCAAGGCCTCGGTGGTCGGCCGGCTCGCGGCGGCCTACGGGATGTGGCAGAACGGGGTCTGGACGACCAACTAACCCCGGGGACCTCCCCGAGGTGACACGTAGAGAAGTGCTTCAGGGCCGCGCCGGATCTCTCCGGTGGCGGCCCTGCTGTTTGAGGAAAGGGTTTCCGAAATGGCTGCAGCGACGAAGGATCGCGAGGCGAAGCGGCAGGACGGCACGCTCAAGGCGGAGCCGATGGCGGTCGCAAAGGTCTTCAAGGGCACGCTGGTCAACCACAACGCCGCGGGCTACGCCGCGCCGGCCGGCGCCAACGCGAACGAGACGTTTGCGGGGGTGGCGTACGAGGCGGCGGACAACACCGGCGGCGCCGTGGGCGACAAGAAGGTGCGGGTGGAGAAGGTCGGCGAGTATGAGTTCGTGGCCGCGGGCATCGTCCAGGCGGACGTCGGCAAGGAGGTCTACGTCACGGACGATCAGACCGTGCAGATCGCCGCGCCGGCCAACGCCATCAAGTGCGGCGTGATCAGCGAGTACGTCAGCGCCACCCGGGTCCGGATCCGGATCGACAACTACGCCCGCTAACCGGCTGCCGGCTGCGGCCGGCGGTCCGGTGGGCCCAGAGCACGAACCCGGAAAGGGGCGCGATGTTCTACCGAGTAAGATCCCAACCCAACCCGCCGCACGACGGTTTCCGCCGCGGCGGGCGTCTCTTCTCGGCCTCGGAGTGGACCTACCTCTCCGGGGCCGAGCTTTCTCCGGATCTCCTCAACGAACCCATGCTGATCGTGGAGGAGATCTCGGAGGAAGAGTTCTTCAGCCAGGGCGAGCCGGAACCGGAAGACCCCCGCGACGCGGAGATCGCCACGCTGCGGGAGCGGCACGACGCACTCCTAGCGGAAGCGCAGAAGTCGTTCGCCGAGCAGGAGCGCCGGATCGACGGTCTCCAGCGCGAGCACCAGCACAACACCGAGGAGCTGGTCTCCCTGGCGCGTCAGAGGGACAAGGCGCAGGCCAAGGTCGCCGAGCTGGAAGCCGAGCTGGAGACGCTGCGGGCCCAGGTGGCAGCCCAGGGTGAAGGCGAGCCGGAGACCCCGGCCACGGAGCCCGAAGCCGCCAGCGAGCCGGCTGCCACCGAGAAGCCGGCCGGGCGCCGGCAGGGAGGCGGGAAGTAAATGGGCGCGATCTGGCGTGATCAAGCAGCACTGCCGGTCGTCATCGCCAACCTGGGAAGCAAGACGCCGGCCATCGAGCTCAAGCATTACGTGCTCTTTGGCCTGGCGGTCCCGGCGGCGTTCGAAGGCACGGTGCTCACCTTCGAGGTGTGCGACACGAAGGACGGCACCTTCCAGCCGCTCTATGACGACACCGGCGCCCTGGTCTCTCTCACGGTGGCTGCGGGGCGCAGCTACGCGCTGCCGGCGGCGCTGGCGGCGTGGCAGTTCTGCAAGGTGGTCAGTAACAACCCGACCGCCGCCGACCGCACCCTCACGTTCGTGTTCAAGGGGTAGCTCGTGCCTGCCGGACTCTACTACGATCAGCGGCGCCTCGTGATGGCCCGCGCCTCCCCGCTCCGCCGGGCGCTCCTCGCGTTCTACGAGTTGGAGGAGGCGTCGGGCACTCGCCAGGACGCCAGCGGCAACGGGAGGCATCTCACCGATAACAACACGGTGACGATGGTGCCTGGGCGGGTAGGCAACGCGGCGCAGCTCACCGCCGCGAACTCCGAGTTCCTCTCGCGCACCAACGACCTGCTGACCGGCTCCGAGTGGACCGTGAGCCTCCACCTCAGGCTCGACACGCTAGCGGCACGCCGCGGGGTGCTTTCGATCGGGAACACGCCGCTTGACGGCACGCCGAGGATCCTCCTGCAGGCGAATAACGCCGACCTGGTGCTTTACGCGGAGGGCAGCGGAAACCGGATCGTCACCGGCACCGTGCTCGTCGTGAGCACTTGGTATCACGTCGTGCTCACTCGGGACTCCGCGCGAAACGTCCGGGGATATGTGAATGGCGTAGAGCGGCTGAACACCAACTTGGCCGCACCCGCCGGAAACGCGGCGAACTTCTACCTGGGAAGCGGCTTCAGCACCTATCACGACGGGCAGCTGGATCAGGTCGGAATCTGGGCGCGGGTGCTGACCGCCGCGGAAGCGACCTGGCTCTACAACGGCGGGGCCGGACGCAGCTACGCGGCGATTGCGACGGGGTAATGACCATGACGCTAGATCGCGCAATTGAGATCCTGAATGAGCGAAAGCACCGAGGTCACTCTGAGTGGGAAAGGGATCAGATCACCGGAGACCCCGAAAGCCTGTGCGTCACAGGTCCTGATCCCCACAGCGATCTCCTAACCCCGTTCGAAGCCGTTGCGATCGCAGAGAAGTACGAGCGCGACGTCGAAGTGAGCACTACCTGGAGAGATCTGGAGAACTCTGTCGATGCCACTGACTGACGAGCAAGCCCAGGTCATCCGGGACGCGATCTCGGCTCGGCTCACCGCCCAGTGGAGCTACATCCTCTCCTGCCAGGAGACGTACTTCGCGGCGCACGGTAGGTACGCCCAGGGCCTCCGCACCCACAGCGAGATCCCCGCGGATGGGCAGGAGCTGGCGCCGGACCTGGGGATGGAGCGACCCACCGACCAAGCAGAGTGCTGGATCGACCTGGCAATGTTGCCGGGCTCGATGCTCTCTGCGATGGAGATCGATGTCTACGAAGGGCCACAGGGACACGGGTTTGTCGTGCGACTGCTGGTCGTCCTGAACGGACAGCTCTGGGTGCTCGAACGCCAGCATGGTCCAGAGGCGGGCCGTGATCGTGACTGGCACGGCCCGAGCGGCTCCACGGAGCCGGAGGAGTAACCGATGCCCTACGCCACCGCCGCCGACGTGCAGGAGTCGGTCCCGCTCCAGAGCTGGACGATGGGCGCCGACTCGCAGCCGAGCCAGGCCACCATCGAGGAGTGGCTGGAAGCGCAGAGCGCCTGGGTCGATGCGACCCTGCGCTGGAAGTATGACGTGCCGATCACCGCCGCCGCGGACCTCGCGCTGCTGAAGCCGCTCGTAGCGATGCTGGTGGCCGCGCAGGTGTGGGCGATCCTCGGGGGGCACACCGGGCAGGAACCGGTGGCGGCGGTCACGCTCCGCCGCACGGCCCTCTCGATGCTCGTCTTTGATCCGAAGTCCGGGCAGTCGCGCGTGGTGCTCCCCAACTCCGCGGAGAGCGAGACCGGCGAGGCCGAGTTGGGACAGCCGATTAGCAGCTTCAGCGATCCGGAGAGTGACGACGGGATCCCGCGGCTGTTCGAGATCGGGACGGACGCCTGGTAATGAGCTACGGCACCGGCTCCCTGGTCTTCACCTTCAACGTGGCCGGTGAGGTCCAGTTCCGCCGCGAGCTGCCCGGCCTCGTCGCCCGGCTGCAGGACTGGACCCCCGCCTTCGAGCGCATCGCGGAGCACTTCCGCGAGCACATGGCAGAGGTCTTCGCGAGCGAGGGCAGCGCCAACGCCGCCGGCAAGTGGCGGGACCTCTCGCCGCGCTACGCCGCCTGGAAGGCGAAGCACTACCCGGGCAAGACGATCCTGGTGCGGGAAGGCGTCCTGCAGCGCGCGCTCACCCGACGCAACGCGAAGGGTTCCCTCCGCCGGATCGGCAAGAACACCCTCACCGTGGGCGCCCGGGTGCGGACTCCGAACGGCCGCTGGGATCTCGGGTTGATCCACCAGGAAGGCAGCTCGGACGGCCGGGTGCCGCAGCGCAAGATCATCGCGATCCCGCCGAGCGTGCAGGCGCGCTGGCTGCAGTTCCTCCGCGAGGAGATGAGTTGGGAAGGCAAAGGTTAGATGGCGACCCCTACCGATGACCTGGTGGAGACGATCACCGCCTACCTCGCGGCCGCGCTGCCGGCGGAGCTGGCCGCGGAAGGGCTCCCCGCCGTGAAGGAGTTCCTCAACCACGATCCGGCGCTCCTCGTCCTCACGAAGGCGCCACAGGTGTGGGTGGACGTGCCGGCGGACGAGCGCAGCTCCGCCGCGGAGCGGGGCGCCACGCTCCACAAGTACTCCCACGAGACCACGATCCTGGTGGCGATCACCGGGGCGGGGCCGGACGCCCAGACGGCGATCCGCCACTTGCGGAAGTCGGCCGACCTGATCCGGAAGGTGCTGGAGGGCAACCAGACCCTCTCCGGGCTCACGCTCTGGGTGCGGTGGCTCCGAACCGACTACAGCGTGAACATGGGCGCGCAGACCTCCCTCTTCAAGGAGGCGACGCTCACCTTCGATATCAACCGCCGCACGAAGCCGGGGGCCGCCTGATGCTCTGCGTCGCCGTCGTCTTCGACCGATCGAAAGCCTACGCGCTGCCGGCGCTGCTGCCCGCGCTGGCGGCACTGGAGCGACCGGAGCCGGTCCGCTTCCTCTTCGTCATCGCGGGCGCCCTCACGCGGCGCCAGGCGGCTTACCTGCGGGAGTTCGCGGAGCGGCAGCCGGCCGGAGCGGTGGAGATCGTCCGCGGTCCGCGGCTGCCGGCGCCGGCCTGGGGCCAGCCCTTCCGGGATGTGGCGCTGCTGAGAGAGCGGCTGCACGCGGCCCTCGCCGCCGGGGCGGAGGACTGGGTGCTCCTGCTCGATGCGGACGTGATCCCGGAGCCCGACACCCTCACCCGCATCCAGGCGCACGGACAGCCCTGCGTCTCGGCCCTGGTGCTCGGCCGCCGGAACGGCCAGGTCTGCGCGGACCCGTGGCGCGGCCGGCCGGGGCTGCAGCTCGTGGAGTGGACCGGCCTCGGCTGTATGCTGCTCGACGGAGACGTAGCGCGGGAGATCAGCTTCGCGCCGTTCCTGGCCGGCAAGCCAGGCGGTGAGGACGTGTGGTTTTGCCGGGAGCTGGCGCGCCGCGGCGGGCGGGTGCTCCTCGACCCGGAGGTGTGCCCCTGGCACGTAGACGGGACCGGGCTCGCGGTGCGGGCCGAATGGAGAGACGAAACGATGTCACGCAAGACGAAGACGGTCGAGGACCTGGCGCCGGCGGAAGCGGAAGCGCCCCCGATCACCCGCGCGATGCTGGTGCCGCGGATCAGCGGCTACAGTGCCCGCTTCGGCACCCTCGAAGAGGGGCGGCCGTTCTGCGCCGACGCCAGCGGCGCCGAGATCTCCGAAGAGGAAGTGCGCGCCCTGGCGGCGCAGTCGGAGTTCCTCGACCTGGTCGAGCCGGCCGCGGCCTAACCGCCGGAGATTATGCCGCGCGGCATAATCCGCACCCCGGGGCCTCGGCCCCACCCACGTAGACTACGGCCTCCCGGAGACGGGGGGCCGCTTTGCTCAGGAGAGAGACCATGGCAGACCCGGTCGGCCACGCTTCGTTTCTCGGGATCGGTCTGGAGAACACCGCCGGCACGCCGGTGAAGAGCCAGGTCGAGCTCGACTTCATTTCCGAGAGCCTCCGCGGGGTCGGGGAACCGATCCGCCGCCGGAGCATCAACCGCACCCGCGCCGTCAAGGGCGCCGTGATGGGGCCCTACCGCATCGAGGGCGACCTCAACCTCGAAGTCACCCCCGACAAGATCACCAAGCTCCTCTACGCGGCGCTGATCGGGATCGCCACCGCCGGCACGATCGCGCCGTTCACCCACACGTTCAAGCCGGGGGCGGGCCTGAAGCCTCTGACGGCGCAGCTCCTGCGGGACGATCAGTACTTCGTCTACCCGGGCCTGCACGTGTCGCGACTGACGTTCCGGGGAGTGATCGACCAGATCCTCGAAGCCACGGTCGGCCTCGCGGCGAAGGGGAAGGAACGGATCTACAACGCGGAGCAGAGCGACGTCGCGATCGCTGCCTCGACGCTCGATCCGTTCGTCTTCCACCAGGGCGTGGTAACCCTCCACGGAGCGGCCAACACCGACACCAACAACTGGGAGATCTCGATCGACACCGGCCTGCAGACCCCGAAGGGGCTCGGCGCCGGCCGGGCCCCGAACCGGGCGCACGCGGGCGACAACGTCGTGACGGGCAGCTTCGACCTGGTGTTCGACACCGTCGAGGCGCACCGCCGGTGGATGGGAGCCTCCAGCAGCGCCTACCCGATCCTGGTGGCCGACACCCTGCAGACCTTCGCGCTGCAGCTGAAGTACACCGCCGGGGCGAACGCGGAGCTGACGATCGACATCCCCAAGGCCTACTACACCGCGAGCGAGCCCTCGGTGCAGGGCCGCGACGGCGTGATCATCCAGCGGTGCCAGTTCGGCTCCCTGTATGACGTGGCGAGCCTCGCTGACGTCGTGCTCACCGTGAAGAATGCGGAGGCGGCGGCTTCAATCACCGGCCTCGGCACGGACATCTAAGGAGACACCGTGGAAAGAGACAAGCTGAAAGAAACGACCCGCGGCCGCCGTCCCGGTGGCAGCCGGAAGGCGAGCCAGTCCCAGGAGACGAAGGTCTCCGACGCCCTCGGGATCGCCGCCAGCGTGACGCTGCAGGGCCGGAGCTTTCCGGTGGTGGGCGGGATCTCCTTCGGCGACGCCAAGCTGATCGAGCGTCGCTTTGACGACCTGCAGACCTTCATCCTCCGCCTCGGTGGGATGGAGCTGGAGCCGCTCGGCTTCTTCTGCTGGCTCATGCTCCGGAAGGGCACTCCCGATCTCACCGAGGAGCAGCTCGATGAGCTGCTGCCGGTCCGGCAGGACGAGCTGCTCCCGATCCTGGGCGTGCTCTTCGAGGCGTCGGGGCTCATCGAAAAAAAGTCGCCGGAGTCGGGGACGGAGACGGAGACGGAGACGGAGCCGACCCCCTCGACTGGCAGCTAATCATCGGCGAGCTGGCGCTGCTCGGCTTCACGCAGGCCGAGGTCGAGCAGATGCCGATCACTTACGGCCGGGCCGCGCTCCGAGCGGTTCACGCGGAGCGCGCGCGCCAGGCCGAGCAACAGGTGGAGATCCTCTCCGCCCTCTTCAAGGCGCTGGCGGGAGGCTAACCCTTCGGGGCTGGTCCTTCCCGCCGGCGTCTCTCCCTTTCCCCGCCCATGTCCACCAACACCCTCACTCTCCAGATCCGGGGCGAGAGCCGCGAGGCCGTCGAGGCGATGCGCCGCTTCACGCAGGGCGCCGGCGAGATGCTTGGCGTCTCCGTGAAGATGGGCGACGCGCTCGACGCCGCCAGCAAGAAGGCTACCAGCGCGCTCGACCGGATCACGGCCCGCACCGAACGGGTGGAGCAGGGATTCCAGCACCTGGCGCTCGGTGCCGCGGCGGCGCTTGCCCCGCTGGCCGGCGCCACGAAGACCGCGATGGACTTCGACGCGGCGATGCGCTCCGTGGACAGCATCCTCCGGACCACGCCGGCCGAGTTCGACCGCCTCAAGCAGTCGGTTCAAGAGATGAGCCGAGACCCGCGGGTCACCAAGGGGCCCACCGATCTCGCCAACGGCCTGTATGACATCGTGTCGGCCGGCTTCGAGGGACAGGAGGCGCTCGACATCCTCCGCCGGTCCGCCATCGGCGCCACCGCCGGGCTCACCGAGACCGCCGTGGCCGCCGACGCGCTGACCTCGGTGCTCGCTTCTAAGAGGGTGTACGGTAGTCGGTCATACAGTTAGCCGGTTGAGCATCAGCCGGCTCATCGCCAGCAGGATCTTCGCCTCCGTGGTTTCCGGTAGATAGTCGTACTCGCGGGCGAGCCCTCT
>JBKBRF010000038.1:0-66254 GCA_046292385.1 Armatimonadota bacterium
CGGAACGGAGCCGGCGGCGAAGAACCCGTGATGTCTTCGGCGCCGTCGGCTCCGTGGGGCTACGTACGGGAGCTACCCTCGAACTTTCCGCTTGACGCGAAGCATAGAATCTCCAAAAACCACACCGGAGAGCTGCGTCCGCTTCCCCGGCCGCTGGTGTTTCCCGCAGCCGCAGGTGGGCGTTTCTCTCGCTTACGCGCGGGAGGTCACGATGCCCTGACTGGAGGCCCACTGGGAGAGGTCGTGCCGGGCGAGGGCGGCGGCGGCGAGCTCCGGGAAGAGGTCCGGGGTGCACGCGAAGGCGGGGATCTCGAGCGCCGCCAGCTCGGCGGCGACGGTATGGTCGTACGCCGGAGCGCCCTCGTCGCTCAGCGCGAGGAGGGCCACCATCCGCACCCCGGAGGCGGCCAGGGCGGCGGCGCGCTTCAGCATCTCATCGCGGTTGCCGCCCTCGAAGAGGTCGCTGATCAGCACCAGCACCGTGTCCTCCGGCCGGCGCACCAGGCTCTGGCAGTAGGCGAGCGCCTGGTTGATGTCGGTGCCGCCCCCGAGCTGCGTGGCGAAGAGGAGATCGACCGGGTCGTCGAGGTCTTCCGTAAGGTCGACCACAGCGGTGTCGAACACCACCATCCGCGTCTCCACGGCGCGCAGGGAGGCGAGGACGGCGCCGAAGACGCTGGCGTAGACCACGGAGGGCGCCATGGAGCCGCTCTGATCGACGCAGAGGATCACGTCCCGCAGGGAAGAGCGGCGGCGGCCGAAGCCGATGCGCGTCTCCGGGATGATCGTCCGGTGCTCCGGCTGGTAGTGCTTCAGGTTCGCGCGGATGGTGCGGTGCCAGTCGATCTCCTGGTGGCGCGGGCGCCGGTTGCGGACGCTCCGCGCCAGGCTGCCGGAGACCGCCTGCCGCATCGGCTCCGCCAGCCGGCGCTCCAGCTCCTCCACCACGCGGCGGACCACCGCCCGCGCCGTCTCGCGCGTTGTCTCCGGGATCACCCCCTTGAGCGAGACAAGCGTCGCGGCAAGCTGCACGTCCGGCACCACGCTTTGCAGCATCTCCGGCTCCAGCAGCATCCGCTTCAGGTTCAGCCGCTCCAGCGCGTCCTGCTGCATTACCCGCACCACGGAGGCGGGGAAGTAGCCGCGGATATCGCCCAGCCAGCGCGCCACCTTTGGGGCGGAAGCACCGAGCCCGCCGGAGCGCGGCGCGTCGTAGAGCGCGGCAAGAGCCCCGTCGAGCCCCTGGTCCTCCGGAGTGAGCGGCAGGCCGGTCCCGTCCGCCGCCCCGCCCCCCAGCAGCAGCCGCCACCGCCGAAGCCGTTCTTCTTCCGGATCTGCGTAAGGCATGGCTCAAGTGTAAGTAAAGGAGATAAGGGGATGGGACTGGGGATAGGGGGATGGGAAGCAATCGGGCTAGTTGTTGGCCGCTCTTGAACCACTCCGGACCAGTGTAGGACGACAGGCCAGTCCCGGCGCAGCCTCACCACTAATGACAGCGCCCCCACCCACTCCTAGTTCTACGCCCTCTCGTTCTCCTACTTCCCCGGCCTCACTGATGCCCACAAGAAGAAGAGGGAGCAGAGCCCGCCGGCTCCCCTCCCTCTTTCCTCTTTCTTCTCTCTTCTTCTGGCTTGTCCCGTTAGAACCCGGTCGAGACCTGGTCCCGGTACGGCTGCTGGAACGTCTGCTGCTCGGTGGTGACCGTCGGCTCTTCCGTGTAGTAGCCCGCCGGCTCTTCGTCGCGGCCCGACATGAACCGCTTGCCGACCTGGCGCGGGTCCTGGCCCGCCATGATGTCGCGGAAGCCCTGCCGGGCCCGGTCGATCGTCCCCTTGATGCCGCCCGGCTGCTTCGACGCCCAGTAGGCTGCTCCGCCGAGCGCGGCCATCGTCAACAATCCCCTCATCCGGTCACTCCCTCTCATCGTCTTCCTCCGTTTCGGAGTCCGGCCGATCCCGTGCGCCGGCCGTTGGGAGGGTTCTACCCGGCCTCGCGCGGAATCAGCCCCACCAGGGATCGAGAGACGGATGGGGCGGGATGGGGCACGGTGCGGAGTGAACTCCGCGCATCCGTTCCGCCGGGGGTCAACCCCCGGCGATCCCTCGTTGATGCCGCCCTGTTTCCTTACAGCTCTTCCCAGCCGCGGAGCACGAAGACCCGCGGAAGCGCGGGACGAGAGGGGCAGGTCGGCGGGTATAATCGTCGAGTTCCGCTCACGCACGCGATTGCCGGAGACTGCCTTGTCCGCCCCCGCCGCACCCCAGGAGCCAGGCCCGGTCCTGGTTGTCGACCACCAGGCCGGAGAGCGCCTCGACCGGGCGCTCCAGGAGGAGCTTCCGGAGCTCTCCCGCACCGCCGTGCAGCGGCTGGTGCAGGAGGGCCGCGTCCGGGTGAATGGGCGAGAGGAGCGGGTCGGTTACAAGCTGCGAGCGGGGGACCGGGTCGAGTGGACCCTGCCCCCACCGGAGCCGGTGGAGTCCCGCATGCAGCCGGAGGAGATCCCGCTCGACGTCGTCTTCGAGGATGACGAGCTGCTCGTTATCGATAAGCCGAAGGGACTGGTGGTCCACCCCGCGGCCGGACACGCCTCCGGCACGCTGGTGAACGCCGTCCTGGCGCACGCGGGCGACGACCTCACCGGGATCGGCGGCGTGGAGCGGCCGGGGATCGTCCACCGGCTGGATCGCGACACCTCCGGCCTGATCGTCGTGGCCAAGACGGAGCCGGCCTACCGCTCGCTCCAGCGGCAGATCGCGGAGCGCTCCGCCGAGCGCCGGTACGTGGCGGTCGTGCGAGGGCAGCCGCGGTTCGAACAGGCGACCGTGGATGCGCCGATCGGCCGCCACCCGGGAAACCGGCAGAAGATGGCGGTAATCCCGCCCGGGAGCAGCCACACCCACCGGGAAGCGCAGACCGATCTCCGCGTGCTCGACCGGTTCCCGGGGCTGGCGCTGCTGGAGGCGCGCCTGCGCACGGGCCGTACCCACCAGATCCGCGTCCACTGCGCCTACATCCACCTGCCGGTGGTGGGCGATTCCACTTACGGCGTCTCCGGCCTCGAGCGCGCCGCCGATCTGGCGCCGCAAGTCCGCGCCGCCATCGCCGCGCTGGAGGGCCAGGCGCTCCACGCCTACCGCCTCTCGTTCGATCACCCGACCACCGGCGAGCGGCTGCAGTTCGTGCGCCCTCCGGCTGCCGACATGCAGTCACTCCTCCACGCCCTCGGGAGCACCTGGACCCCGCGCGAAGACGACCCCTGGCCCGGCACCTGACGACCTCTGGCCGGGCCGGCAGGGGACTCACGAAACGGTAGACCCGCCGGTTGATCGGAATTGGTACAATGGCCGCGTCAGTGGTGTAAGCTCTTAGTTGGCAAGCGACCGATCCCGTGTCTCCCCCTGCGGCGGACTCCTCCCGTCCAGGTCGACTCACTTGCTCCGTCCCGCCGGCGCCTTAGCCTCACCTCATCGGCGGCTGGCCCGATCCATCACCAGCGCGTACATGGCCGCGCGCCCCGGTGTCCGGCCTTCGCGGGCGTCCTCACATCGGCCGTGTTGTAGGAGTTATTACCTCATGTTCTTCAGGAAACATCCGCAGGCCGGCCGGTGCTGGGCCCCGATCGCGGGACTTGCGGCAGCGTGGGTCGTCGTCGCTGTGCTGGGTGCTCAGCGCGTCTCGGCGGATATTCCGGCGCGGTATCAGATCACGGGTTTCGGTGACCTGACAGAGATAGAGACCTACGGGATCGGCATCAATGATGCCGGGGCGGTCGTCGGCTATGCCGCCTCCACCTCTGGGGCCCGGCTGCCGGTTCGCTGGAGCAATGGAGTGCTGACACAGCTCCCCTCCGAGAGCGGCGGCCTGGCTTACGACATCAACAACCAGGGCCAGATCGTCGGTCACGTGGGCAGCGCTCTCCCGCAGGCGGTGTTCTTTACCGAAGAAGGGCCGCAGACGCTGGATACCCTGGGGAGCGCGGAGAGCGTAGCTCTCGGGCTGAACGACTCGGGTCAGGTGGTCGGCTCCTACCGAATGCCGGACAGTAATCTCGATCTGCCGTACCTCTGGCAGAATGGGACGATGGCGCCACTTGCCCTCCCGGCGAACACCTCCCAAGGGGAGGCGCTGGGAATCAGCAACTCGGGCTACATTGCCGGCGTTGCGATGGATGAGAACCGGGCCAACTATCCGGTCCGCTGGTCCCCAACCGGCGAGCCGGAGCTTCTGCGCGGTCGCAACGGGGCACTCATCTCCGGACAGGTCGTCGGCGTCAACGACGCCGGGGACGTCGCCGGATCGATCAACACCGGGGACAGCCAGCACGCTGCGATCTGGCGGAACGGTAACCTGATCGAGCTCAAGATCCCCAACACCACGGCGAGCCACGCGTTCTCGGTGAACAACCTGGGCCAGGTGGCGGTCTGGGCGCTCGACCGGGGGATCTCCGACGTCGCCTATATCTGGGAAGACCTGAACGGCAACAACCGATCCGATAAGGGTGAAGCAGTCAAGCTCAGCACTCTTCTCCCGCGACCGACGGAGTGGCGACTGCAGCGCGTCACTGCGATCAGCGACACCGGCAAGATCGCCGGCTTCGGCCTGTACCGGGGCTCAGTGCGCGGCTTCGTGCTGGAGCCGCTCTCCGCCCCCAGGCCGGACCTGACCGTCTCGCTGGGTGAGATCACGACCACGACGGTGGGCCGCGGCCGCAAGCGGAAGCCGGGGCTGCAGATGCCGGTGACGGTAACCAACCTCGGCGCCAAGAAGGTGAAGTTCAAGAAGCCGCTGGTGGTGGAGTACTACTTCTCCACCGATGACCAGCTCGACGCGGGCGACCTCCGCCTGGGCAAGTCATCCGTCAGCGGCACCCTGCAGGCGCACCCGCACCCGCGCGACTCGAAGAGCTTCACCGCCAAGGTGGCGCTGCCGCTCGACTTCGACCCGTCGCAGCTCCCCGAAGGGTACCTCCTCGCCAAGGTGGATGCTTCCGATAAGGTGGCCGAGTCGAACGAAGAGAACAACGTCGGCAGCCAGGTGCTGGTGATCGCCGACTGATCCCTGCATCGAACCGTATGGGTGGCCGGGGAGTCCGGATCGGGAACGGTCCGGCCCCCGGCAGATCGCGGTGCTCCACCTGGCGCCGGAGCATGAAGGAGACACGCGGGCAGCTGCGGCTCGAGCAGGCGGCGGTCGACGCGCCGATCTGACGCCCGCAGGTGCGCGCCGCCATCTAGGCGCTCCACGCCTACCGCCTCTCGTTCGATCACCCGACCACCGGCGAGCGGCTGCAGTTCGTGGGCCCTCCGGCTGCCGACATGCCGGCACTTCTCCCGGCACCTCACGACCTCCGCTCGAAGCCTCCGGTCGCCCCAAACTGTAAGACATGGCAACTGGTATGGCATGGGCACAGACTGATCAAAATTGGACAATTTTCTTCTCGCCGGGGTAAGCTCTTGGATGACAGGCGGGCTACCGCTTGTCATCCTTCACGCGGACCTTCCGCCGTGAAGGTAATTGAACCTCTCCCCTCCCGTCCGCGCCTTGCCCTCACCTGGCCGGCGGCTGGCTCGATGCAGCACGGGCGCGTGTTCGGCCGGCGCGCTCCCATGCCCCGCCTTCGCGGGGTTCCTCCGACCGGCCGTGTTGTAGGAGTTGTTTCCTCGTGTTTTCCAAGATGTACCCGCAGGGCGGGCGCCGGTGGCTGCCGGTGACCGGCCTGGCGGTGGCGTTCTCCGCGCTGGCCGCGGTAGGACCCCGACCGGCCGTGGCGGAGCTTCCCGCCCGCCTGCAGATCACCAGCATCGGTGATCTGAACGGTATGCAGACCTTCGCTTCCGGCATCAACGACGCCGGCGTCGTGGTGGGCTATGCCGCCGCGACCGGCTCCCACCTGCCGGTCCGCTGGAGCAATGGCACCCTCACCCAGATCCCCTCCGGCATCTCCGGGGGAGTAGCGACCGACGTCAACAACCAGGACCAGGTCGTCGGCCACCTCGGCGGCGCGCGCCCGCAGGCGGTTCTCTACGGCGTGAATGGCCCGCAGGAGCTCAACACGCTCGGCGCCCAGCAGAGCTACGCGGCGGCGCTGAACGACCTGACGCAGGTAGTCGGCTGGTACCGCATGCCGGAGAGCGACTTCGACCTGCCGTACCTCTGGCAGAACGGGACCATGGCGGCGCTGGCGCTCCCCGCCAACACGTCCGAGGGTCTGGCGGTCGCCATCAGCAACTCCGGCTACGTGGCAGGCTACGCGCTCGACGGCGACTTCCTCCCCTACCCGGTGCGGTGGTCGCAATCGCTGGAGCCGGCGGTCCTCCCCGGGCCCGGCGGAACGGTGGTGATGGGGCAGGCGTCCGGGGTCAACGACGCTGGAGACGTCTCCGGATCGATCATTACCGACGGCTGGCAGCGGCCGGTGGTCTGGCGAAACGGTCAGCCGATCATCATCGACGACCTGCCGGACGCCGTGGCCGGCCACGCGGTGGCGGTGAACAACCTGGGCCAGGTCCTGGTCTCCGCGGTCACGGTGGGCAACGATGAGCTGACCTTCCTCTGGGAAGACCTGAACGGCAACGGCGAGTCCGATCCGGGTGAAGCCGTCAACCTCAGCACCCTGCTCCCGCAGCCGAGCGCCTGGCGACTGGTGCAGGTGACCGGTCTCAGCGATACCGGCCGCATCGCCGGCTGGGGCCGTCTGAACGGCTCCGTGCGCGGCTTCGTGCTCACCCCCGCGGGAGCCCCGCAGCCGGATCTCTCGCTGGAGATCACCCCGGCGCCGCTCCCGGCGCGGGTGGGGCAGGAGCTCACCTACACGGTGACGATCCGCAACCAGGGTGAAGCCGACGCGACCAACTCCGCGCTGGTAGTGACTCTGCCGGACACCGCCGAGCTCGTCAGCGGCAACCCGTCCCCGGTCCGAGCCACCAACGGCGCGCTCGTCTTCGGCTTCGACACGCTCGCGGCCGGGGCCACGGCGAACGCCACGCTGACGGTCCGTCCGGAGGAGCTCGGTGAGCTGGACGTTCAGTTCACCGCGGTCAGCGCGCAGAACGACGCGCAGCCGGGCAACAACAACATGAGCGTGGTGGTCGAGGTGCTGGAAGCGGCTCCCGCGGGGGTCGACCTGGCCCTCGAGCTGAGCGAGGTAGCGCCGCTCCCCGGCCGCACCGGCAAGCCGCTGACCTTCACCTTCACCGTCACCAATAGCGGGGTAGAGACGGCGCAGGGCGCGCAGCTCATCGTCGGCCCGCTCAGCGGCGCCAAGTTCGTGGAGTCGAAGCCGAAGGCGAAGGAGCACAACGGCCACTACCTCATCAAGCTCGGCAGCCTGTCCGCGGGCGCCAGCAAGACCGTCACCTTCGAGGTGCGTCCGACGCGGGAGGGCTCGTTCCACCTCTCCGCCTCCGCCAATTCGCAAGCGGAAGAGGCGAACCTCGAGAACAACAACGTCGAGACGTTCCTCGGTATCGAGGGTCCCGCCCGCCCCGACCTCACCGTCTCGCTGGGTGAGATCACCACCGCGACGGTGGGCCGCGGCCGCAAGCGGAAGCCGGGGCTGCAGATGCCGGTGACGGTGACCAACCTCGGCGCCGCGGCGGTGAAGTTCAAGAAGCCGCTGGTGGTGGAGTACTACTTCTCCACCGATGACCAGCTCGACGCGGGCGACCTCCGCCTGGGCAAGTCGACCGTCTCGGGCAAGCTGCAGGCGCACCCGCACCCGCGCGACTCGAAGAGCTTCACTGCCAAGGTGGCGCTGCCGCTCGACTTCGACCCGTCGCAGCTCCCCGAAGGGTACCTCCTCGCCAAGGTGGATGCTTCCGATAAGGTGGCCGAGTCGAACGAAGAGAACAACGTCGGCAGCCAGGTGCTGGTGATCGCCGACTGATCCGGCGTCATGCCGTGAAACGGTGGGGTCCGGACCAGAGCTGGTCCGGACCCCTTTTTGATTCGTCTGTGCCCGCGACGCGACGGGAGGCAGGAACGCACCCCACCCTCGCGCGAAGGAAAGCGAGTGCGGGCGCCCACGCGATGCCCGGCCCGTGATCCCGAGAGGAGCCCCCGAATGACCCGTCTCCCCGCCCTCCGTTATCTGCTGCCGCTGGCGCTGCTCCTGGCCGCCGGGATCGCGGCGCCGGGCGCCTCTCAGGAGCGACAGCGACCGCCGCAGCCGGTGGAGACGGCGCCCCCGGGGCCGACGGCGGAGCCGGTGCGGACGGTGCAGGAGATCCGGGTGGACGGCCGCGTGCTGCGGTACGCGGTCACGACCGGCTTCCTGCCGCTCACCTCCGACACCGGCGAGAAGGAGGCGGAAGTCTTCTTCATCGCCTACACGCTGGAGGGCGACCACAAGCCGGCGGAGCGGCCGCTGATGTTCTCCTTCAACGGGGGGCCCGGCTCCTCGTCGGTCTGGCTCCATCTGGGGGCGCTCGGCCCGAAGCGGGTGAAGATGCTGCCGGACGGCAACCTGCCGCCCGCCCCGTACGAGCTGGTGGAGAACCCCCACACCTGGCTCACGGAGTCCGACCTCGTCTTCATCGATCCGGTCGGCACCGGCTACAGCCGCCCCGCGCGCGCGGAGCAGGGGCGCCGCTACTGGGGCCTGCGCGGCGACATCGAGTCGGTGGGGGACTTCATCCGCCTCTACCTGACCCGCTATGAGCGCTGGGCCTCTCCGCTCTTCCTGGTCGGCGAGAGCTACGGCACCACCCGCGCCGCCGGGCTGGTCGGCGATCTGGTCGAGAAGGGGGTCGCCTTCAACGGGGTGCTGCTGATCTCCTCGGTGCTCAACTTCCAGACGCTGCGCTTCGGCGTGGGGAACGACCTGCCGTACCAGCTCTATCTGCCCACCTACACCGCCACCGCCTGGTACCACAAGAAGCTGCCGCCGGAGCTGCAGCGAGACCTGGGCCGCACCCTGGAAGAGGTGGAGCGCTTCACCATCGAGGAGTACACCCCGGCGCTCATGAAGGGGACCAACCTCTCCGACGCGGAGCGGCGCGCCGTCGCCCAGAAGGTGGCGCGCTACACCGGTCTCTCGCCGGAGTACGTGGAGCAGACGAACCTGCGGATCGAGATCTTCCGCTTCACCAAGGAGCTGCTGCGCGACCAGCGGAAGACGGTGGGGCGCCTCGATAGCCGCTTCACCGGCTTTGATGTGGACGCTGCCGGCGAGAGCCCGGACTACGACCCGAGCATGACCGCCATCCGTCCCCCCTATACCGCGGCGTTCAACGACTACGTCCGCCGGGAGCTCGGCTTCCGCACCGACCGGACCTACCACATCCTCGGCGGCGGCATCAACGCCCCCTGGGAGTGGCTGCGGCCCGGCGCGCAGGGCTACGCCGACACGAGCGACGACCTGCGCGCCGCGCTGGTGAAAAACCCCTACATGAAGGTGTTCGTCGGCTCCGGCTACTTCGATCTCGCCACGCCGTACTTCGCCACGGAGTACACCCTCAGCCACCTGGGCCTGGAGAAGCCGCTCCGGAACAACCTCACCGTGCGTGAGTACCGCGCCGGCCACATGATGTACATCGACGAGCAGGAGCTGGTGAAGCTGCGGAACGACGTGGTCGAGTTCCTGCGCTCCGCCGCCCGGCGCTGAGTGCCGCCCAGAGCGACACAGGAGAGGGTCCGCTGGTGACGGGAAGCTCCGAGAGAACGCATGGCCGTTCCGTGACGAGGCGGCGCCTGCTGCTGGGACTGGCGCTGCTGGGGGGCTCCAGCGCTCGCGCGGAGACCGGCGCGGAGCCGGGGGACGAAGAGTACCCGCTGGCCGCCTGGCGCCTTCTCGCCCCGAAGGAGGCGGGGCTCTCCGAACCGGCCCTCGCGCAATTCCGGAGCTATGTGGGCGGTCGCGGCTGCGTGGTGCGCCGCGGGCGAATGGTCGACACCTGGGGCGACCCGGGGCGCCGGGGAGACGTCGCATCCGCGGCGAAGCCGTGGTATGCCCACTTCCTCTTCCGGGCACTGGAACAGCAGCGCCTCCCCAGCCTGGATGCCGCCGTAAGCACCTGGGAGCCTCGCCTAAGCGATCTAAACGCAGAGCTGGGCCATAAGGACCGCCGCATCACCTGGCGACACCTGGCGACCCAGACCTCCGGCTACGGCGTCCGGGAGGCGCCCGGCACGGCGTTCGATTACAACGACTGGCAGATGGCGCTCTTCTGGGACACGCTGTTCCTCCGGGTCTATGGTGCGACTCTCGCCACCGTCGACGCGCAGGTGCTGCGATCCGGCCTCACCGACCCGCTGCAGTGCGAGGACGAGCCGACCTTCCTCGCGTTCGGAGAGCGAGACCGTCCCGGACGGCTGGCGGTCTCTCCCCGCGACTTCGCCCGCTTCGGGCTGCTCTATCTGCGAAAAGGCCGGTGGAACGGCCGGCAGCTCCTCACTCGGCGGCACGCGGAGCTGGCGATCGGCTCGCCTTTGCCGAATTCGGTGCCGCGTACCGCCGGCCAGCCCACGGAGATGATTCCCGGCCAGCGAACCATCGGCTCGCGGGTGATCCCGGATAACCAGACCGACCACCTGGGCAGCTACAGCCATCTCTGGTGGACGAACGGCATCGACCGAAACGGCAAGCGGCACTGGCCCGGGGCGCCCACGGACACCTTCGGCGCCTTCGGCCACGGCGGCAACGAGGCGCTCGTGGTGATCCCCGGGCTCGACCTGATCGTAAGCTGGAACGAGTCTCGCGTCGGGACCCGGGAGATGACGAACGAGGCCCTGCAGCGCCTGGTGGCGACAGTCACCTAAGCTAAGGGGTTGCAGGAAGTCACTGACACGTTTTCCAGCGGAGTTCTGAGCCCGCGAAGGCGGGCTTCGCTCGGTGTAGCCTCGACTTTAGTCCGAGGCGAAAGCGGCCCATCACTCCAGCGTACCCTCTAGCGGCGGACCTACCTCGGGTTCCTGATCATCGATAACGCAAAGCGCCTCAGGCGAGGATCCCCTTCACCACCCGGCCGTGTACGTCGGTCAGGCGGAAGTCGCGGCCGGCGTGGCGGTAGGTGAGCCGCTCGTGATCCAGGCCGAGCAGGTGGAGCAGCGTGGCGTGCAGGTCGTGGAGGTGGACCTTGTTCTCCACGGCGTAGTAGCCGTAGTCATCCGTGGCTCCGAAACGGAGCCCCGGTTTCACTCCCGCGCCGGCCAGCCACATGGTGAAGCCTTCCGGGTTGTGGTCGCGCCCGTCGGCACCCTGTGCGGTCGGCGTGCGGCCGAACTCCCCGCCCCACAGGACCAGGGTGTCCTCCAGGAGCCCGCGAGACTTGAGGTCGGTCAATAGCCCGGCGATCGGTTGGTCCACCTCCGCCGCGTTGCTGGCGTGGTCCCGGCGGAGAGCCTCGTGCTGGTCCCACTTGTAGCTGTGCGTCACCTGCACGAAGCGGACCCCTCGTTCCAGGAAGCGGCGCGCCATCAGGCACTGATGCCCGAACTGGCGAGTCTTCGGCTGATCCATCCCATAGAGCTTGCGAATCGCCTCGCTTTCGCCGGAAAGGTCCTGCAGCTCCGGAGCGGCGGACTGCAGCCGGAACGCCAGCTCGAACGACTCGATGCGTCCTTCCAGCGCGCGGTCCCCGCTCCGGGTGGACAGGTGTCCCCGGTTCAGCGCCTGGATACGCTGCAGCTCCAGCTCCTGCAGCTCCCGCGGCACCTCGGTGTTGCGGATGAACGGGATCTGCGCCTGGTCCGCGGGGGTGCTGGCATTCCCCAGCGGGGTACCGTGGTAGACCGCGGGAAGAAAGGCGGAGCTGAAGTTGTTGACGCCTCCGTGCGTCAGCGTGGGGCAGATGGTGACGAAGCCCGGCAGGTTCTGGTTCTCCGTCCCGAGGCCGTAGACGATCCAGGAGCCGAGGCTGGGACGCACGAAGGTATCACTGCCGGTGTGCAGCTCCAGGAGCGCGCCTCCGTGGCGGGAGTTGGAGCCGTGCATGGAGTGGATCACGCACAGCTCATCCGCGTGCCGGGCCACCTGGGGGAACAGCTCGCTCACCCAGAGGCCGCTCTGGCCGTACTGCTGGAAGCTCCAGGGTGATTTCAGCAGGTTGCCGGTGGGACTGGAGACCACCCGCGGGCGGGCGAATGGGAGCGGCTTGCCGTGGTCGCGCGTCAGGAGCGGCTTGTAGTCGAACGTATCGATCTGGGACGGGCCGCCGTGCATGAAGAGGAAGAGTACCCGCTTCGCCCGCGCCGGAAAGTGCGGCGGCTGGGGAGCGAGCGGATGTCGACGCGAGCCCTCGGCCGCGCGGCCCTCCTCCGCCAGGAGAGACGCCAGGGCCAGGCTCCCGAATCCGGCGCTGCTGCGCCGCAGCAGCTCGCGGCGGGTGAGCGGTCGGGGACTCGCGGGGTGCCAGTGCCGGTTCATCGCGTCTTCCCTTTCAATCGACGTAGAGGAACTCGCTCGCGGCGAGCAGGGTCCGGCAGAGGCTCTGCCACGCCTGCCGCCGCGTCTCCGGCGCCGCGCTGCTGCCGCCGTCGCGGCTCGCCAGCGTCTCCTGTATCTGCCGCAGGAAGGCCAGGGCGCTGTCGGTCTCCGCGCGCGTCGCCGGACGTCCGTACGCCTGTTCGTACGCCCGGCCGATCCGATCGGCGTCTCGCTGGTCCGGAGCGGCGAGGAGCCGGTCGGCCCACGCCCGGCTGCTCTCCAGCACCAGCCGGCTGTTGAGCATGAAGAGCGCCTGCGGGGCGACGACGGTCGACGCTCGCTGGCCGCGGACGACGCTCGGATCCCCGAAGTCAAACGCCTGGAAGACGTCGTAGACAGAGCTGCGGATCACCGGCAGGTAGACGGAGCGCCGCGGGTGGTCGTAGTTGACGTCGTTCCGGTTAGCGGTGCTGGTGACGTACTCCCGGTTCTTGTAGGTCAGCAGCGAGCCGCCCGGGGTGAGGTCGAGCCGCCCGCTTACGGCGAGCAGCGCGTCGCGGACCGCCTCCGCCTCCAGCCGGCGCCGGTCCATCCGCCAGTAGAGCCGGTTCTCCGGATCTTTCGCCGCGGCCTTCGCGTCGTGGCGGGAGCTCATCTGATAGGCGCTGGAGAGCATGATCAGCCGGTGCATCCGCTTGATCGACCAGCCGCCCTCCACGAAGCGCCGGGCGAGCCAGTCGAGCAGCTCCGGATGGGTCGGCACCTCGCCCAGGCGCCCGAAGTTGTCCGGGCTGCGGACCAGCCCGGCGCCGAAGTGGCCCTGCCAGATGCGGTTCACCATCACCCGGGAGGTGAGCGGGTGCCGCGGCTGGGTGAGCCAGCGGGCCAGCTCCAACCGGCCGCTCCGCAGGTTGTCGATGCGCGGCTGACTCTCCCCGGCGAGAATGCGGGGGAAGCGGCGCGGAACGGGCTCCCCCAACGTCAGGTGGTTCCCCCGCAGGTGGATGCGCACGTTCTGCACCTGCCCCTCGCGCACGCCGAGGGCGCGGGGAAGCTCCGGGCGGCTCCTCTCCAGCGCGTCGATCTCGGCGCCCAGCTCCCGCAGCTTACCCGCCGTCTCCGGCGGATAGTAGCGCTCCGGCTGCGGGGGAAGCCGGAACGGCGAGCGGTCTCCCTGCAGCAGCTGCCGGAGGAGCGGCGAGCGGGTCTCCGGCGCTCGGCTCGGGGCACGGGCGTCGTCGAAGAGCGCCTGTAGTCGCGGCTCGCCGTCCGCCCGGGCCGCCTGGAGCAGGACGGAAAGCTCGGGGGCGGCCTCCAGAGCGGCGGTCCACTGGGCCAGGAAGTCGGGGTTCAGGTCCAGCTCCGCGGCCGCCTGCTCCGCCGTCCGCGGGTAGCCGTCGGCGGGACCCTCCCACGGCGCCAGCAGGAGCTTGTCGACGTGCGGGAACGGACCCGGCCGCTCCAGCCGGAGCCGGACCTCTCCCGCGGGCAGCAGGTAGACGCCGGCGGTCTCCCAGCGCTGGGTATCCGGCATCCAGCTTCCGGTCACGCCCCCGCCCACCGCAGCATGAGCCAGCCTCCCGTTCACGAGCAGCCGCATCGGCCGCGCCTCGGCGGCGGCATAGCGGAGCTCCAGCCGGTAGGGGCCCGCGGTGGGAACCTGGAGCGAGTATTCGGCGACGTTCGGGAGCGGACCGGCGTTCACCAACACGCCGATCCCTTGCCCGTAGCCCGTCGTATCCTTGAGGACGTTGCCCTCCGCGAAGTCCTCCGCTTCGAGCACGCGGATTCCGGGCAGCCGCTCCCAGCCGGGGCGGCCGGTCAGCGACGGGGGCAGCGGCTGCCGGCGCCGGAGCAGCTCCAGCGCGGCGGAGAGGTAGGCGCCGGCCCGGGCCTCCGCGGAGCGCACCAGCGCCGTCCCCGCCGTCTGCTGCAGCGCCTCCCGCTCCTGCTTGCGGGCGGCGAGGGACGCCGCATGCTCCTTCAACCGGGCCTGGTCCGCGGCGGAGGCGAGTGGGTGCTCGTACCACTGGGCGACGACGGAGAAGCTCTCCATCGTCTGGGTGCTCTTGAAGATGCCCGCCAGGCTGTAATAGTCCGCGGCCGGCACCGGATCGAACTTGTGGTCGTGGCAGCGCGCGCAGCCGAGGGTGAGCCCCAGAAAGACCTGGCCGAGCGTATCGATCTGCTCGTCGATGATGTCCATCTCCATCTTCACCGGGTCATCCTCGGCGAGCATCTTCGGGCCGAGCGCCAGGAATCCGGTCGCCACCAGCCGCTCCCGGCGCGTGGCTTCGTCACCGCCGGGCAGGAGGTCGCCGGCAAGCTGCTCCTGGACGAACTGGTCGTACGGCTTGTCCTGGTTGAACGCGCGGATCACGTAGTCGCGGTACCGCCAGGCTTCCGCGAAGGCGAGGTTCTCGTCCAGCCCGTTCGAATCGGCGTAGCGGACGGCATCGAGCCAGTGCCGCCCCCAGCGCTCTCCATAACGCGGCGAGGTGAGGAGGCGGTCCACCACCCGCGCGAACGCCTCCGGCGACGTGTCGGCCAGGAACGCCGCCATCTCTTCCGGGGTAGGCGGCAGCCCGGTGAGGTCGTAGGTGGCCCGGCGCAGCAGCTCCCGCTTGCCGGCCGGCGGGGACGGCTGCAGCCCGGCGGCCTCGAGGCGCGAGAGCACGAAGGCGTCGATCGGAGAGCGGACCCACGCCTGGTTCCGGACCGGAGGCATGGCGGGCTCCCGGGGCGGCTGGAACGCCCAGAACCGCTTCTCATCCTCGCTGAAGAGCGACCCGCCCGGCTTCTTACCGGCGGCAGGCACGGACGGGGCGGCATTCGGCCAGGGCGCTCCCAGCTTCACCCAGGTGGTGAGGTCCTCGATCTGTCGTGCGGAGAGCTTCCGCTGCGGCGGCATCTTGAGCTGCGTGCGGTGGTGGACCGCCTCGATCAGCAGGCTCTCCTCCGGCCGTCCGCGCACCAGCGCCGGGCCGGAAACTCCTCCGGACAGGACTCCGGAGAGAGTGTCGAGCCGCAGCCCGCCCTGCTGCACTTTCTCCCCGTGGCAGGAGAAGCACTGCTCCGCCAGGACCGGCCGGACCCGCTTCTCGAAGAGCTCCAGGTGCGCGGGATCGATCGGCGGAGCACTCGCCGGCTCCTCCGGAGGCGGCGCGGCGGCGAGTGCGACGGCACTCCCGAGGAGACAGCCGCCCAGCAGGGTGGGCCAGAGCCAGCGGAGAGAACGAGGGTGCGGCATGGGGGGGTCCCGGGGGAAGGGGCTGACTACGGGCGCTCACCTCCGGGCATTGGGATGCCGCTCCGGGGGAGAAGTCGCAGCTCGTGTCACGCTCAGACGCGCGTCGTCGATGACGCAAAGCGCCTCAGGCGAAGATCTCCTTCACCACCCGGCCGTGCACGTCGGTGAGGCGGAAGTCGCGGCCGGCGTGGCGGTAGGTGAGCCGCTCGTGGTCGAGGCCGAGCAGGTGGAGCAGCGTGGCGTGCAGGTCGTGGATATGGACCTTGTTCTCCACGGCGTAATAGCCGAACTCGTCCGTGGCCCCGTACGCCGTCCCGCCCTTCACGCCGCCCCCCGCCAGCCAGACGGTGAAGCCGTGTGGGTTGTGATCCCGCCCGTCTTTCCCCTGGGCGGTGGGGGTGCGCCCGAACTCGGTGGCCCAGAGCACCAGCGTGTCCTCCAGCATCCCGCGGCCCTTGAGGTCCTTCAGCAGGCCGGCGATCGGCAGGTCCACCTCGGCAGCGTTCTTGGCGTGGTCTTCCTTCAGGTTGCCGTGCTGGTCCCACTTGTAGCTGTGGGTGCACTGGACCACCCGCACGCCCCGCTCCGCGAACCGGCGCGCCAGCAGGCACTGGCGTCCGAAGTTGTCGGTCGGCTCCCGGCCGATGCCGTACAGGTCGAGCGTCGCCTTCGACTCGCCGGACAGCTCCATCAGCTCCGGCGCGGAGGTCTGCATCCGGAAGGCGAGCTCGAAGTTTTCGATCTGCCCCTCCAGCCGCAGGTCCTCGCCCGCGCGGGAGAGGTGCTCCCGGTTGAGCCCCTGCAGGAAGTCGAGCTGCTTCCGCTGCAGCGCCCGGGGAACGTCCGGGTTCTCCAGGTTGCGGATCGACGACTGCTTCGTCGGGATACTGGCGTTGCCGATGCGCGTCCCCTGCGTCCACGCCGGCAGGAAGGCGGAGCCGAAGTTCTGAACCCCGCCGTGCGCCAGGGTGGGGCAGATGGTGACGTAGCCCGGCAGGTCGCGGTTCTCCGTCCCGAGGCCGTAGACCAGCCACGATCCCATGCTGGGCCGGATGAAGACGCCCGCGCCGGTGTGAAGCTGGAGCAGCGCGCCGCCGTGCGCGCTCTGATCCGCATGCAAGGAGCGGACCACGCACAGGTCATCCGCGCAGCTCCCGATCTGCGGAAAGAGATCGCTCACCGGCAGGCCGCTCTGGCCGTAGCTCCGGAACTCCCAGGGCGACTTGAGCAGGTTGCCGGTCTCCGCGAACTGCACCTTCGGCTTCGGGAACGGCAGCGGCTCCCCGTTCATCTTCGCCAGCATCGGCTTCGGATCGAAGCTGTCCACCTGCGAGACGCCGCCGTGCATGAAGAGGAAGATCAACCGCTTGGCCCGGGGCGCGAAGTGCGGCGGGCGCGCCGCGAGCGGGTTGGCGGCCGCCTCCGCCGCGCGCGAGGCGACGTCGCCCAGCAGCGAGGCGAGCGCGACCATCCCGATCCCGCAGGCGGATTGCTGCAGGAGAGCGCGGCGGGTGAACACGGGTTCGAAGTGGCGGCAGCTCATTCTCAGTCCACGTAGAGGAACTCGTTGGCGCAGAAGAGCGCGTGGCAGAGGCTCTGCCAGGCCTGGGTCCGGCGGTCGTCTCCGCCCGCGAGGGCGCCCGCATACTCCTCCAGGTAGGCGAGCGCGGCGGTCGTCTCCCGTGCCGTCGCGGGCCGGCCGAAGGCGAGCAGATACGCCTCGCTGACCCGCTCGGCGTCCGACCTGCCCTCCGTCCGCAGGAGCCGGGCGGCGAAGTCGGCCGCCGCCTTCCGCATCAGGGGGTGGTTCAGCATGAAGAGCGCCTGCGGCGAGGCGATCGTCTCGCTGCGGCGGGCGGTGACCACACTCGGGTCGACGAAGTCGAACAGCTCCAGCATCTCGAAGAGCGAGTTCCGGACCACCGGCAGGTAGATGGTCCGCCGCGGGCTGTCGTACACCCCGGCCGCCAGGTCGGTGGAGCCGTCGTTGGTCACGCGCTCGCGGTTCGGGACCGCCAGGATCGACCCGCCCATCGTCAGGTCCAGCCGCTCGCCGATCCGGAGCATCGCATCCCGCTGCTCCTCCGCGGAGAGGCGGCGCCGGTGCATGCGCCACAGCAGCCGGTTGTCCGGATCGACCTGGTGGGCCTTCGCCTCGAAGGCCGTGCTCATCTGATAGGCGTCGCTGAGCATGATCAGGCGATGCAGCCTCTTGAGCGACCAGCCGAGACCGCGCTGAGGGATGAAGGATGAGGGATGAGGGATGAATCTCGAACCCTTCCGTGCGGCTGGCGCACTCCTTCCGCCGAACGCGGCGGTCCGGACTCTCTCTGTCTCTCCCTCGCTCTGTCTCTCTGTCCCGGGGTTCGCAGTAGCCGGTGCCGCAAAGACGGAAGCCAGGTAATCGAGCAATTCCGGATGGCTGGGCAGCTCTCCCAGGCGGCCGAAGTTGTCGGGGGTCCGCACCAGGCCTTCGCCGAAGTGTCCCTGCCAGACCCGGTTGACCATCACCCGCGCCGTGAGCGGATGGTCGGGGCGAGTCAGCCACGCCGCCAGCTCCAGGCGCCCGCTCCGGGTGGCGTCCAACTGCGGCTGCGGTCCGCCGGCCAGCCGGGCCGGAAAGCCGCGCGGGACCCGCTCCGAAGGCTGGTTGTGGTCCCCGCGGATGAAGAGCTGCGCGTCCTCCGCCTGTCCGTCGGAAACGGCGAGGGCGTAGGGGATCGGCGGCGGTGCGGTGCGCTCCAGCTCGGCCACTTCCGCCTCGAGACGGGCCGCCTCCTCCCCGCCTCCGTTCTTCTTCTTCGCCTCCGCCAGTGCCTTGCGCTTCGCTTCCAGCGCCGCCTGATGGGCCGCGAAGCGCTCCACTTCCGCCTGGGAGGCCAGCGGCCGCTCGCTCCAGATCCGGTCCTTCAGGTGGACCATCGTCCGGGTGCTGCGGAAGATCCCGGCCAGGGCGTAGTAGTCCCGCTGCGACAGCGGATCGAACTTGTGGTCGTGGCAGCGGGCGCAGGCCAGGGTGAGGCCGAGCATCGAGCGGGAGGTGGCGTCGATCTGCTCGTCGGTGATGTCCGCCAGCACCTGCTCCTTGTCCGGGTTGGCCAGGAGCTTTGGCCCCAGCAGCAGGAAGCCGGTCGCGATCAGCCGGCGGCGGCTCTCCGCGGGATCGTTCGCGACCGGCAGGAGGTCCCCCGCGAGCTGCTCCCGCAGGAACTGGTCGTACGGCAGGTCCCGGTTGAACGCCTCGATCACGTAGTCCCGGTACCGGTACGCGTTGGCGTAATGGTAGTTCTCGTCCAGGCCGTTGCTGTCCGCGTACCGCACCACGTCGAGCCAGTGCCGGCCCCACCGCTCCCCGTATCGGGGCGAGGCGAGCAGCCGGTCCACGACCTTCTCAAACGCATTCGGCGAGCGGTCGGCCAGGAAGGCGCGGATCTCCTCGGGGGTGGGCGGCAGGCCGGTGAGATCGAAGGTGGCGCGCCGGATCAGGGTGCGCCGGTCCGCGGGCGGAGCCGGCTTGAGCCCCTTCTCGGCGCGCTTCGCCTCCAGGAAAGCGTCGATCGGATTGCGGAACGTGCGACCCGGGAGCGCCGGGACGGCGCCCCGCCGCGGGGGCCGGAACGACCAGTGGTCGTCGCCCGACGGAGCCACGGCGGCCGGCCAGGGGGCGCCGCGCTCCACCCAGAGGGTGAGATCGGCAATCTCCCGGTCGGAGAGACGGCCGCCGGGCGGCATCTTCAGGCCCGGGTCACTGTGGCGCACGGCGGCGATCAGCGGGCTGGCGTCCGGCTTCCCCGGCACGAGGGCCGTGCCGCGGGCGCCGCCGCGCAGGAGCGCCTCGCGCGAGTCGACCCGCAGCTTGCCCTGCTGCAGCCGCGGGCCGTGGCAGGCGCCGCATTTCTGCGCCAGGACCGGCCGCACCCGGCTCTCGAAAAACTTGAGCATGTCCGCGCGCGCGGGCGCCGCGGCGGCAGGAGACGCAAGGAAGGCGAGCGCGGCGCTCAGCGCCAGCACGACTCCGGCGCGGACCGTTCCAGCTCGACTCCCCAGCTTCACCGCACTCCGCTTCATCCTCGGCCTGCCTCCCCGCTTCCGGGTATTCGGACACGGGTAATCGGACAACAGGAGGCGGTGGGAGTTGCACCCGGCACCGCGTACGGAGGCGCGGTGTGCGCGGCAGCGTGTGCCGGACGGGTCACGAGAATGAAGATCCCTGCATCGAGAGCCAGCTCTGGCCGCGACCATCCTGGCTCCCCACGCGTGCCGTTAGCAGGAGCCCTCCGCCCGGGTGAGCCCGCCTTGCCCCTCCACCAGCTGCCGGAGCGTGTCGAGCTGGGCGGTTCCGCCCGACGCGGGAAAGACCGCCCATACCTCGCAGCAAAGCCGCGGATTCTCCAGCGGAATGCGGCGGAACCCCGGCGCGGCGGAAGACGGGGGAGAAGCAGGAGCCAGCAGGATCCCGACTCCGGCCGCCACCAGCGCCGCGCAGTTCTGGCCGGCCTCTCGCGGGTGGACCCTCGGCTCGAACCCCGCGGTCCGACACGCCTCGACGATGCGGTCGTAGTCGCGCGGACATTCGTGCCGCGCGTGCAGGATGATCGTCTCCTCGACGAGATCCTCGAGCCGAAGCGAGCGCCGCCCGGACAGCGGGTGGGAATGCGGGACGACTACCGCCAGCGCCTCCCGGTGGATCAGCAGACTCGTGAAGCCGGGCGTGCCCGCCTCGCTCTCAGCCTCGTCGTAGGGCGCGTCGGCGAAGCCCATGTCGACGTGCCCCTTCCGCAGCGCTTCCCCCTGTGCGGGAGCGGGCATCTCCACCAGGTCGATGCTCACCTCGTGCTCCCGCTCGCGCAGGCTCGAGAGGATCTGCGGGAGCACGGTCTGCAGCGCCAGGGGAGTGTAGGCAAGCCGGAGCCGTCCACCCTGGCGCCGCACCGCGGCCCGCACGTTCTCCAGCGCAGCATCGGCCCGCGCCAGCAGCACCCGCGCCTCGGCTACGAACACCTCGCCGACCGGTGTCAGGCTGACCCGTCGCGTGGTCCGCTCGAACAACCGGGCCCCCAGGAAGCGCTCGACCTCGGCGACGATGCGGGTCAGCGGGGGCTGTGACATGTGCAGCCGTGCCGCGGCACGACCGAAGTTCAACTCCTCCGCCAGCCCCACCAGGCATCGGAAGTGGTGCAGCTCCAGCTCTTTCATATCTGAAAGGTATCAGTCCGCCCTGGAATAGGGAAAGCTCTGTCTCTCAATAGGCTGTATCATACCCCGGAAGACGTGCACCACCCGGGCACATTGAAATCACAGGATGAGGAGCGAGAATGGAAGGACAGGGAGAGCGGGGCTTCTTCGGCCGCGAGCACGCGGCGGCTCACGAGAAGCACTACGCCAGGTGGGCTCCGCTGCGAACGGCCCTGCATCTGCTGATCGGGCAGGTCCTTCTCGAGCTCCCCGCCGAGGCGCGGATTCTGTGCGTCGGCGCGGGGATCGGACCGGAGCTGATCGACCTGGCCCACGCCTTCCCGGGCTGGCAGTTCACCGCCGTGGAGCCTTCGGCGCCGATGCTGGAGATCTGCCGGCGGCGCGCGGAAGAAAGCGGCGTGGCCTCCCGCTGCACGTTCCACCACGGCTATCTCGACACGCTGCCTGCGTCGGCCCCGTTCGACGCGGCAACCAGCATCCTGGTTTCGCAGTTTATCCTGCAGCCGGAGGAGCGGCGCCGGTTCTTCGGGCAGATCGCCGGCCGCCTCCGCGCGGGCGGCTACCTGGTCAGCGCCGACCTGGCCTACGGGCAATCCGGCCCGGCCTCAGACGAGCTCCTGCAGGTATGGCTGCGGCTGCAGCACTACACCGGCGTACCCGCCGATCAGTTGGAGAAGCTGGTGGCGGCACTGGAGACCAGCGTCGCCGTTTCCGCGGCGGACGACCTCGAAAGAATGATCGAAGCCGGCGGCTTCCAAAGTCCCGTCCGATTCTTTCAGGCGCTGCTCATCCACGCCTGGTTCGCGCGGCGAGACCGGAGGCGAGCGCCGCGGGGCCGCTTCAGGCACCCGAGCGCTTGAGCTCCAGCTCCTCCCAGCGGGCGTAGAGGTCGGCGACACGCCCCTTGGCGGCTTCGATCGCCTCCCAGCACTCCTGGATCTTCACGTGGTCGGAGGCGACGGCGGGGTCGGAGAGGCGCGCTTCCAGCTCGCCCTGCTCCCGCTCGGCGGCCTCGATCTTCTTCTCGAGCTGGCTCAGTTCCTTCAGCTCCGCGAGGGAGATGCGGGCCTTCGGCGGAGCGGCGGCGGCCGGCGCGGCCCGGCGCGCCTCCACCTCGCGGCGGGCTTCCTGGCGGGCCGCCTGCGCGCGCTCCCACTGGGAGTAGTCCGCGTAGAAGGCGTGGCCGCCGCGGCCGTCCAGGCCCAGCACGTCGGTGCAGACCTGGTCCAGCAGATAGCGATCGTGCGTCACCAGCACCAGGGCGCCGGGGAAGCTGGTGAGGCTCTCCTCCAGCACGTCGAGCGTGGCGAGGTCGAGGTCGTTGGTCGGCTCGTCCAGGATCAGCAGGTCGGTCTGCTCCAGCATCAGCCGCGCAATCAGCACCCGCGCCTGCTCCCCGCCGGAGAGCTGCCCGACCGGCATGCCGAACTGGTCAGTCCGGAAGAGGAACCGCTTGGCCCACGCGGCGACGTGCATCTGCCGGCCCCGGTAGAGAACCATGTCCCCCTCCGGCGCGAGCGCGTCCCGCAGCGGCGTTTTCGGATCGAGGCGGCGGCGGTTCTGGTCGAAGTAGACGGTCCGCAGCCCATCGGCCCGCGTCATCGTGCCGCGGTCCGGCTCCAGCTCCCCCGAGAGGAGGCGCAGGAGCGTCGTCTTCCCGCTGCCGTTCGGGCCGAGCAGCCCCAGCCGCCGGCCGGGGGAGAGGAGCAGGTCGAGCCCGCGGAAGAGCGTCTTCTCCCCGAGCTGCTTCTCCAGCCCCTTCGCGACCAGCAGCTCGCGGGTCTTCCGGCCGCTCGCCTGGAAGTCGATCTCCGCCACCTGGCCCTGGTTGTTCCGGAAGCGGACCTCCGAGAGCTCCCCGATCAGCCGGCCGGCTTCCTTGATGCGCGCCTGCTGCTTGGTGCTCCGGGCCTGGGCGTTCTGGCGCAGCCACTCCACCTCGCGGCGGACCTTCGACTGCAGCGCTTCCTGCTCGTTCGCCTGGGCGCGCAGGTACTCGTCGCGGCGCTCCAGGAACTCCGTGTAGCTGCCGTTTACGCTCAGGTAACCCTCCGCGTAAACGGGACTCAGCTCCACGATCCGGTTCGCCGCGTTCTGGAGCAGGGTCCGGTCGTGGCTCACCAGCACGAAGGCGAACGGCGCGTCCCGTAGCTCCGCTTCGAGCCAGAGGATTCCCTCCAGGTCGAGATGGTTGGTCGGCTCGTCGATCAGCAGCAGGTCCGGCTCCCGGATCAGCTCCCGCGCCAGCGCCAGCCGTTTGCGCCAGCCGCCGGAAAGCGTCTCCGCGGGCTGGTCGCCGCGCGTAAAGCCGGCCCGCACCAGCATCGCCTCCAGCTTCTCCGCCCGCTCCCGCTCGTCCCAGCCGTGACCGGAGAGCGCCTCCGAGAGCACCGACTCCGGCGTGGCTCCCGGCGGGAAGTCGTCTTCCTGGGGCAGGTAGCCGAGGCGGACGTTGCGCCGGATGGAGACGGTGCCGCGATCCGGCTCTTCTTGCGAGGCGAGGATGCGGAGGAGAGTCGACTTCCCGGAGCCGTTGGCGCCGAGGAGGCCGACGCGCTCCCCTTCGGCGACGCCGAAGGAGATGCCGGAGAAGAGCGGACGATTGGCGTAGGACTTGGAGAGGTCCTGGCAGCTCAGGAGGATGGCCATACCGGACTATTCTAGACGGTTGGCCGGAGCGTGTGGAGATTCGTCTCGCGATGGAGCCCGCGGCCTCTGAACCGCGGATCCCACCCCGCGCCCTCTCTCCGGGAGCACTCCCTCCCGCGTGAGGGGCAGAGTCCGGGCTTTTCACGCCCTGCGGGCTAGCAGCCCGACTCTGCGTGGGTTGAGCGGCCCTCATCCCGCGCCAAGTTGTGGAGCCCGGCCCGGAGACGTAGCTCACGGGAGTGCTCCCTCCGTTCAAGCGACCACCCCTCCGCCGAGGGGTGGTCCCAGGGGTCCGGCTCCGGTCCTACCGGACCTCCGCCGCACCAAGGGGACTGTTACTCGGAGGCACTGCCGGGAGCCGCTGCATCATCCGTTTCCGCCGGCGGGCAGCCGCCGAAGAAAAGGGCTTGCGTGAAGCCGTGCATCGCGTCGGCGGCTTCGGCGGACTCCTCGTCGCTCTCGGCATCCGCCATCTGCGCAAACATGGCGTCCATCGCGGCCTGCACTTCGGGATGGAGCTCGGGCTCGTCGTAGATCGCGCGGGCCTCCGCTTCGAGAGCTTCGGCCTGCTCCAGGCGGCCCCGCTTCCGCTCGATCTCCGCCAGGTTCTTCAGGCAACCTGCCTCCCAGATAGCTACGCCCGCGGCGGCACAGAGAGGGCGTGCGCGCAGCAGGTAGCTCTCCTGCAGGTCCAGCTCGTCGTCGGCACACCCGAGCATGGCTGCCTCCCGGTAGGCACGACCCGCGTTCTTGAGGTCTCCGGCCTGCTCATACAGGGTCGCAGGTTTTTCCAGGAGGACGCGACATTTCAGTAGATCCTGCTCGCCGATCGCCAGGGTTTCCAGCACCAGGGCAACGCCGCGCGGGTCGTCCAGCTCCCGGTAGAGCGCGAGTGCCTGCTCCTTCATCTCCCGCGCCCGCTGCTTCGGCCCGGTCAGCGTGAGGACGTTCGCAAGCCGTGCCAGCGACTCGGCGATCCCGGGACGGTCGCCCGCGGCCTCGCAGAGGGCGAGCGCCTCTTCATGCATCGGCACCGCCTGGGTGGGCGGGAGGACGCTCGCGAGCTGCCGCAGCGCCCTGGCTTCGCCGGGGCGATCTCCCAGCTCCCGGTAGATCTCCCGCGCTCGCTCGGCATACTGGCGGCGGCGGACCCCGGCGGGCGGGCCCCCGTCTTCCGGCAGGTACCAGAACGCCAGGTGACCGAGGGCAAGGAGCGCCTGCGCCTCGAAGGAGACGTCGCCCCGCTCCCGGCCCAGCTCCAGGGCGGTCGTGAGGTGCTGGTGGGCCGCGGCGTCGTCGCCCCGGCGTGACGCTTCCTCGGCGGCGTCGAAGAGCGCCTGGGGCTCTTCCGGAGTGGCTTCGGAGAGAGGAAAGTCGGGCATCGGCGGCTCCAGAGTGCGCAGGGGGACCACCGGTAACTCGGACGATCAAGCCCCCGGCACCTTCCCAAAGTCGACAAGCTCGCAACCCGCTCGCCGTTCCGGCGTCGCAGGGAGAAACCCTCGTCCCCTCCGCTCTCGCACCTCGGTAACTTCTGATGCTCGTCACTTTTCGCGCCTCTCTCCTCTCCGCCAGGCGGCAGCCGGTCTTCCGGTTGATAGGGCTGCTCTTGCTGCCGCTCGCAGCGTCGTCCGTCTCCGCTCAAGCGGTGGGCACGGCGCCGCCGGCGCCGAAGCAGAGCTCGGGCCTACTGCTAGCGAAAGGGGGACGGGCGGCCGTGCCAGTGGTCGTCTCCGAGAAGGCTTCCGAAGCGACACGCGCCGTCGCGGCGGAGTTGGCGGCATACCTGGAGCGGATCAGCGGCGCTCGATTCTCAGTGGAGTCGGGCGATGGCACCCGTGGGATCGTGCTCGGCACGCTGGAGCAGTTTCCGGACCCCGCGCTGCGGAAGCCGCTGGAGGTGCGCGACCGGTTCGAGGGGCGAGAGGCGTTCGTCATCCGCACAGAGGCGCGGCGTCTCCGGCTGATCGGCGCGACCGATCTCGGCGCCTCCCACGCCGCCTTCGCGCTACTGGAGGCGCTCGGCTGCCGCTGGTTCTTTCCCACGTCGGAGTGGGAGGTAGTCCCCACCCTCCCTACGCTGCGCGTCAACCTCAACCGGAGCGAGCGGCCGGCACTCCTGGCGCGGCGGATCTGGTACGGCGGCGGGTTCTTCGAGCACGGGCCGGAGAGCCGCCCGATCCGCGACTACCAGACCTGGGCTCGCCGGAGCCGGATGGCGCAGTCGTTCACGGTTCAGTGCTACCACGTGTGGCAGTCGATTATCGCGGAGCACCACGAAACATTCGAGCAGCACCCGGAGTACCGGGCGCTGGTGGGCGGCAAGCGGCAGGGGGAGCAGCTCTGCGTGAGCAGTCCCGGCCTGCGGGAGCTGGTGGTGCGGTGGGCGCTCAACTACCTCCGGAAGCACCCGGAGGCGGACATGGTCTCTATGGAGCCGTCCGACGGCGGCGGGCAGTGTGAGTGCGCGCCGTGCCGGAAGCTCGGGACGATCTCCGACCGCGCCTTCGGCCTGGCGAACGAGGTAGCCCGGGCCGTCGGTAAGGAGCACTCGGGGCGCCTGGTGGGGCTCTACGCCTACAACGAGCATTCCGAGCCGCCCGCCTTCCCGCTGGAGCCGAACGTCTACGTGCAGCTCACCGCCGGCTTCACGCGGGGCCGCTACCGCTTCGAGGAGTTGCTGGAGCTCTGGCCGAAGAAGTGCCGGAACATGGGGTTCTACGAGTACCTCTCGGTCTGGCCGTGGGACTTCGACCAGCTTCCCGGCGGCCGGGCGGCAGATAGCGCCTACCTGCGGCGGCAGATCCCTCGCTACGCGGCGGCCGGCGCGACCAGCCTCGACTGCGAGAGCAGCGGCAACTGGGGGCTGCACGGGCGAGGCTATTACCTAGCGAACAAGCTGATGTGGAACCCGAGGGCGAACGTGGACGCCCTGCTGGCCGACTTCTATGAGAAGGCCTTCGGTCCCGCGGCACCGGCAATGCGGCGCTACTACGAGCGGTTCGACCCGAGCAACAAGCCGCTGATGAGCCGGCATCTGCTCGGGCTCGGCTTCCGCGACCTGGCGGAGGCGTCGCGCCTCGCCGCCGGGCGAGAGGACGTGCAGGCCCGGTTGACCCAGCTCAAGCAGTATCTGCGCTCTGTCCACCTACGCTGGCTGGTCGACCGTGCTCCGGATCAGCCGCGGAAGAAGGAGCTGACTCTCGCGGCGCTCACCCACGGCTATCGCACCCGCTACAGCTACATGAACCACTGGGTGGCAATGCGGGACGGCTGGGCCGCCCAGGCAGCCGCGGACTTCGGAGAGCCTTCCTGGGCGCCGAATCACCCGGAGAAAGCGCAGCCGTGGGCGGTCGAGCGTCCCTACACCCGAGCGGAGACCGAGGCGGAGTTCCGGGAAGGGCTCGCCTACTTCCAGCCGGTGGCGGTGGAGGAGAAGCGCTTCTCCGACGACCTGGTCCCGGTCCGGCTCGCCGCCGTTGACGCGCCGCCGGCGGAGAGCGTCCAGACCTACCAGTACGGCGCCCGGTACGCACTCTACAGCCGCCGGGGTGAGCCGCTGGAGCTGACGGTAGTGACCGGAACGATCGCGCACTACCGGGACATGGCCCCCGCGAGCTGGGTCGTCACCGACGCCGGGGGCAAGCGGCTCGCGGACGGCCGTCTCCCGCTCGACGGGGAACGCCGCCCGCTGGTGGTGAAGGTACCGAAGGCGGGACGATACTACCTGGAGTTCAACGACTCCACTGCCGGCTGGCAGATCCGCGTGGCGCCGGACCGGCACGCCACGCTGGTGCTGGAGCCGTCGCGCCACATCGAGCATGCCGGGTGGATGCAGCCGATGCACTTCTACGTCCCGAAAGGCACTCGCGAGCTGCACTACTACTGGGCGGGTCAGCCGCACCGGGTCCACGGCCCGGACGGCGTCGTGCTGGCGGAGGTGAAGACCAGTGGGGAGTTCGTGAAAGTGCGGGTGCCGGAGGGCGCCGACGGCAAGACGTGGCACTTCTCCCAGATGATGCTGGGCCGGCTCCGGCTCTTCAACGCGCCGAGCTACCTCGCCGCTTCCCCCGCCGCTCTGCTGGTCCCGCGAGAGGTAGCCGAGAGGGACCGGTTAGAGATGCTCGCACGTTAGGCCAATCTCCGAGTCAAGGGACCTAACGGCGCCGCTCTAACCGCAGCTCCAGCTCCACCGGGCGGGTGAGCCGCTCGATCTCCGCGGTGAGCGGCGCGGCGCGGCGGCGGGCCTCTTCCAGCGGCGACCCGGCGGGGGTCTGCGGGCGCGTGTGGCCGACGTGGGAGAGCCAGGCAGAGCTGAGCAGCCGCTCCCGCTCCTGGATCTTCGCGAACAGCTCCGCCGCCCGGCGGTTGGTGGAGAGCTCGGGATAGGCGGTCAGATCGATCCCACGAGCGAGCTCCTCCTGCGTCAGCCTCGCGACTTCCTCGTCTCCCTCGTAAAGAGCGTAGCGGAAGGCCTCGTCGCCGCGGGTGACTCGAAGAACATGCCGGTTCAGCGGCGCGAGCGGTACTTCAGCCGGAAGCGGGACACGGGTCCGCCAGCGGAAGCGTAGCCCGTCGCCGTCGCGCGTCAGACCGTTCACGTCTCCCTGCCGGACGCGCAGAGCGCGGGCGTCGATCTCGGCGCGGTCGACCTCCTCGGGCGCGCCCCACGCCCGCAGCAGCTCCCGGGCGAAGAGCGCGTGGCCGGCGGCGTTCAGGTGGACGCCGTCCGGGGCGAGCAGGTAGCCCGGGTTCGACTTCCGCTCCTCTCGCAGGTGCCGGAGCAGCGGGGTGTGGATGTCGACCACCGTCAGCCCCTCTTTACGCAGGGTCAGCAGCCACGCGGAGTAGCGGGTGAGCACCTCGTCGTAGTCCCGGTACGGAGTCTTGTAGCCGAACTCCGGCGCGTCCGCGCCGACGGTCGACTTCACCGGCGTCGGGTCGAACGGCGGCGGCGTGACGAGCGCCAGCCGCGCGCCGCTCCCCTTCACCGCAGAGACGAGCGCCCGGATTCCTTGCTGGTACTTCTGCATCCGCTCCGGGCTGAACGGGTGGTAGATGCCGTCGTTCATCCCGTAGCAGGCGACCACCACCGACGGCTTCACCACGTGGAGCGCGCGGGTGAGGCGGTCGTGGACGTTCGGCCGGGGGAACGGGTGGTCCGGCTCCGTGAGGCCGGTCACCCCCTCGCTGCCGAGCCCCAGGTTGATCAGCTCGACCCGGCGCTCCGGAAAGCGGGTGATGAGGTACGCCTCCAGGTACTGCGTGTAGCCGCCGGCGTGCGTGATGCTGTCGCCGAGGAGCAGCACGCGGTCGCCCTCCCGCAAGAAGAACCGGTCGGCGGCCGTAGACGCCTTTCCGATCGCCGCCAGGGCAAACGCCAGGCCGAGGACGCACGCGAGGCGCAGTAAGGAGCCAGGCTGGAGCACGGAGGACCTCCCGCCGGCACGCAAGCCGGCCGGGAATCCAGTTGTCCCCAAAGGGCGGCCGTCCCTGCGCCACTCGGTGCCAGGACGTGCGAGTAAGATAAGACAGTGCCGCTCTCCGTCCACGGGCGGTCCGGACTCCGCACTCCGTCCTCTGCACTCCGCACTCACCATGTCGCTCACCTCGCCTCTCGCCCGCCTCGTCCCGTGGATCCGGTCCCAGTTCCCGCAGGTCGACCACCTGCGGCAGGGCCGGCCGCGCCTCTACCTCGACAATGCCGCGGGCACGCTGGTGCCGCAGACGGTGGCCGACGCCATGGCGGACGCGGCGCTCTGGGCGAATCCGCAGCCGGAGCGGAGCTGGCCGGCGGGGCCGGAGACGAAGGCGGTCCACCGACGGGCGCGCGCCCTGCTGGCCGATTTCCTCAACGCGGCGCCGGAGGACCGGATCTACCTCTCGGAGTCGAGCACCTCGTCGCTCTACAAGCTGCGGGAATCGCTGGAGCCGCGGCTGGAAGGCGGAAACGTGGTGGTGACCGACTGCGACCACTTCGCCAACATCAGCGCCTGGGAGTGGCGACCGCGCTGGGAGGTACGGCGGGCGCGGATGCTGCCGGACGGCCACCTGGACGCGGAGCACGCGCTGTCGCTGCTCGACGCGCAGACGCGGGTGGTCGCGGTGACCCAGGCGAGCAACGGCCTCGGCACGATCCTGAAGCTGGAGGAGCTGATCCCCCGGATTCGGGAGCGGGCGCCGGAAGCGCTGGTGGTGATCGACGCGGTCCACGGGGCGCCGCACCTGCCGCTCGACGCGGCGCGCCTGGGGGCGGACGCGCTCGCCTTCTCCACCTACAAGCTGTTCGGGCCGAACTGCGGCGTGCTCTGGCTCCGCCGCGACGGCGCGGACGCGCTGGCGCCGTTCCGGGTGGAGCCGCACACCGACCCGGAGACGCTGCTGGAGTGGGGCACGCTCAGCAACATCAACGTGGCCGGGATTGCCGCGGCGCTGGAGTACCTCGACCGCCTCGGCAGCAAGCTGGAGGGCGCCTACGTCGGCCGCCTGGCGGAGTACCCGCGCGAGCGGCGCCGGCTGAAGATCGCGCTGACTGCGATCCGGGAGTACGAGGAGGAGCTGAGCCGCCGGGTGCTCGAGGAGCTCGCCGGCGTCGAGCGGGTGCGGCTCTTCGGCGTCCGGGAGCCGGAGCGAGCGGCGGAGCGCGTGCCGACCTTTGCCTTCGAGCTGGAGGGCGTGCCGAACGGCGAGCTGGAGCTGCGGCTCTGGAACGAGGGTGGGCTGCAGGTCGCGATCGGCAGCCACTACTCCGCCGCGGTGACCCGGGGGCTGGGCCGGGAGGCGCTGGCGCGCGCCAGCTTCGCGCATTACAACAGCCTGGACGAGGCGGCCGCGTTCGTCAACGCGCTGCGAAGGTCGAGCTAGTCTCGGCCTCGTCCCGGCTCTCCTCCTCCGGCTCCTGCCGGACGCTCAGGCGCGAGATCGCGGCGGCGGCCTGCTCCGAGATGATGCGGAGCACGCGCAGGTGGTGCTCCGAGAGGACGTGGTAGGCCACCGTGTAGACCGCCAGGACGCCGAGCGGTCGCTCCGGCGGGCCGAGAGTGACCGCGGCCGCGGCACTCAGCTCCTGTACCTCGTCCGGTCCGAAGCGCCGGGCTACGTCCGGCGCGGCGGAGACGTTCACTCTCGGCCGCGCGTCCCGCGCCACCGCGCCCGCCACGCCCTCGCCGTCGCCGACCGTCATCCCGAGCAGCTTCTCGCGGTACTTCCCTTCCGCGGCGGCGGCCACCAGGTGGGGCTCCACCGGGTCCTTCAGGTAGAGGACGACGGTATCCGCCGGAAGCAGCGAGAGGGTACCCCGCACCACCAGATCTGCCACCGTCTCCAGGCTGCGCGCCCCCGCCAGCGGGCCGCTCAGCTCCAGCACCGCCGCCATTTCCGCGGAAGCGGCGCTGATCTGCGCCAGCGCGTGCTGGGACTCGTCCGCGCCGCGCTCCGCCGCCAGCGCCTGCTGCTCCGCCTCCACCCGCGCGATCTCTCGCCGCGCCTCCGGCAGGCTCTCTTCGAAACGGCGGACCAGCTCCGGGTCGAACTGCTTCCCCGCCCCGTCCCTCAGCACCTGGAGCGCCTCTTCGTGGGAAAGGGCGCGGCGGTAAGGCCGGTTGGAGGTGAGCGCGTCGAAGACGTCGACGATCGAGATGATGCGGCCGCCGATCGGGATCTCGTCGCCCTTCAGTCCGCGCGGGTACCCGAGCCCGTCCCACCGCTCGTGGTGGGTCAGCACCACGTCGATCACCGGGAAGTCGAACGGCACCGGAGAAAGGATCTCCGCGCCGACCTGCACGTGCGTCTGAATGCGCGCGTACTCCTCCGGCGTCAGCTTCCCCGGCTTACCCAGGATGTGGTCCGGAATGGCCAGCTTCCCGATGTCGTGGACCAGCGCGCCGGTCCGCACCGCCAGCAGCTCCGGCCCCTCCACCCCCGCCGCCTCCGCCAGCGCCAGGGCGTAGATCTGCACCCGGTTGATGTGCGAGCAGGTGTACGGGTCCTTCGCGTCGATCGCGTTCGCGAGGGTCGAGAGCACCGCCTCGTTCAGCCGCTGCAGCTCCTCGACGTGCTCCCGCGCCTGCCGCGCGTTCTCCTCGGAAAGGCGCAGCCGATCCTGGTGGAGCTGGTACCAGTAGAAAACCAGCAGCAAGAGGGGTAAGAGCAAGAGCGCCCGAGGCCCCATGGCTTCGAATGCCAGACGGATCCCTGCCGCCATCGAGGCCGATGCGAAGAATCCTAGTCCGGACCATAGGAAGTGCTCCCGCCACACCGCGAGCCAGGCCAGGCCACGCTGCCAGGCTATGGCACGAGAGACGCCTAGGCTGTTCACCAGGAAGTAGACGGTGGTGAACAGGCCCAGCCCAACTACGTCGCGCCACGCGGAAGAACTCACCACTCGTTCAGTCGCGAGATACACCAGTCCGCCGGCACCGCAAGCGAGAGCGGCATTAGCGGCATTGAACACCACGGTATAGGCCGCAGGACGAAGGAGCCGCAGATGCGTCAATCGCTGCGCGGGACGGACAAAGCTGCCCACCACAGCCCCGACGGCTGCACAGAGTACCGCCAGAGGGACTCCTTCCAGCATCAGGGCGAGACACACCACGGCGAACGCAGGTGTTATACGGCCCTGGAAGACGGGCAGCTCTGCCTTCCAGGTACTGAAAAAGACCGAAGCCAGGAACACCACGGTTGCCAGCCACGGCCGTTCAAGCGGAGCCGCATACACGACGAGCACCACGCTGAGCGGCAGAATCGCTAAGCCGTGGGCCACGATGTACCATCGCAGATTGGCGGGCAAGTCACGGAAAGACATCACAGACTAGCTTTCGCCTAGCGGGAACGCGGAGCCTCCTGCAAGGGTGCCGCCGGCACCCATCGCTCGCGAACTTCTTTTTCTCATATGGGATCGGCTAATTGGCACCCCGCTTCTTATCTCGGTTGGAACATGAATACCCGCGTCGCCCGAGAAGCAAGCGATCAACCATACGTATGCTGGGGGAAGGAGGAAGCACCATCGTTAGGGAACTACCTGTGTACGAGCCGCCTAGTTCTCAGGAGCGCCAGACGCGTGCTCGGACATCCACTGCAGTATCAAATACGGAGAGGCAAAGATGATCTCACGAAGGTCTGTGGTCTCCTGGCTCGCGCTCGCTCTGCTGGCCGCGACCGGTCTCTTCGCGGCGCGCCCTGCCCTCGCTCATTTCGTCTGGGGTGAAAGCCCCTCTGCCTCCGCCCCAGAGTTGGATAGCGGCGGCGGCACGATCGGCCTGACCGTGAAGTTCGATAGCGCGGTCAATTACGACCGAGTCGTGACGCTCACGGGGAGCTCCAGCGGACCGTCTTTCAGTATCCCGCAGAGCGTGACGGTCACCGCGGGGAACACGAGCGCGCCGTACCAGATGACCTATGGATCAGGGAGCTTCGGCTCCGACTGGATCAACATCCACATGTCTGACGGGGCCGCCAGCAACAACCACCGGCTGTACTACTAACGCCGGCGGGAGTCTGATCGGCCAAAAGAGGGTGGCTCGCCGTTTCGGCAGTGAGCCACCCTCTTCCGTTTCGGTGATTCCCGCGCTCATGAGCGCTTGGACCTCACGCCGTACTGCCGAAGCCGTCAACACTGTCCAGTGCCAAGACTTAGCGGCTGCAGCGCCCGTCCTGTATCGTTCGAATCTACTACGATCAATCGGGCCAGCGGGTCGGCTCGCCCCAGAGGATGTGTGCCTCGTTCTCACTGGCAGGCGGTGCATCACTCCAGAGCGCCTGATCGCCCCAGAGGGTCGGCTCACCCCACAGAATGTGCGCGTCGTTGGAGGGCGGCGCGTCTTGCGGCATGGCGCCGTAGGCCCAGATGGCGCCGTCCGACCAGAGCCGCCGGCCGCGCCACTGCTCCCGGTTCCCCCAGAGGGAGCCGCCGCCGCGGACGGAGTGCTGGCCCGCTTGCTCCTCGCGCTGAACCGTCGGCGAGACCGCCTGGCCCACCGCGTACTCCGGCTCGTCCAGGGCCGCCGGAATGCTCAGGCGTCCCGCGCCGCGGGCATAGGGCTGGTAGGGCACGGCGGCGTTCCAGTACTTGGTGGCGGAGTGCATCAGGCGCACCTTTACCGTGTCTGGATCGAGGTCCGGCTGCGCCTGCAGCATCAGGGCGACCGCCCCGGCCACGGCGGGCGCGGCCATGCTCGTACCGGAAAGCTCCCGGTAGCGGGCGCCGCCCAGCGTCACTCCGTCGGTCGCCGCGGCGCAGCCGAGCGAGAGGATGCGGTTACCCGGCGCCACCAGGTCCGGCTTGAGCACCTGGTCGACCTGGGTCGGCCCGCGGGACGAGTAGGTGGCCATCTCGTCATCGCTCGGGTCCAGCGTGAAGTTCGACCGAGTGGCACCGACCGTAATCGCGAGGGGATCGTTCCCCGGCGCGGTGATGCTGCCGTAGCGCACGCCGCTGTCCGGGTCCTGCGGATCGATCCGCCCCCGGTTGCCCGCGGAGACCACCACCACGATACCGGAGTGCCACACCTTCTCCACGGCGCGGCAGAGCGGGTCCTTCTTGTAGGACTCCCGTACCGGCTGCCCGAGCGAGAGGTTTGCCACGCGAATGTTCAGGCGGTTCCGCTCGCGCACGCAGAAGTCGAGCCCCTTGATGACAGTGCTGGCATAGCCGGAGAGGTCGCCGTGCAGCACCTTCACTCCGATGATGTTGGCGCCCGGAGCAATGCCGCGCAGGTCCCGGCCTGCCGCCGCCGCGGCGCCGCCGTCTCCCGCGGCGATTCCGGCGACGTGCGTGCCGTGGCCGTTGTCGTCGTAGGGAGTGGAGCGGCCGTTCACCAGGTCCACCCAGCCGGTGAGGCGGTTGACCGGCTGCACCAGGTCCGGGTGCGGCGCCACGCCCGTGTCGAGCACCGCGATGCCCACCCCGGCGCCGCTAAGGCCGGTCGCCTGCCGGACCGCCGTGGCTCCCACCGCCTCCGCGGTGTAATCGGCCGCGCCCCGGACCGGAAGGTCGGGGGAGATGTGAAGCACGTCCGCCCGCGCCAGGAGAGTCGAGAGGGACGAGAGCGGCAGGGTCGCCGCGAAGCCGTCGATCACCTCGAACTGCGCGTGGATCGTGCCGCCGAGCAGGCCCACCAGCCGCAGCAGGAGCGAGGAGGGGGTGCCCGACGTCTGGACGATCACGCGCGCGGAGCCTCCACTCCCGCCGGGAAGCAGGCCTCCCAGGGTGTTGGAGAGGAGGCTCGCCGTCGCGTCACGGCTGGCGGAGACGCTCAGCGTGGCGAGCAGCGCCAGGACGGCGAATCCTCGCAGGACGGGGTGAGATCTCATGATCGGCTTCCTTGGGAAAAGAGGCTGCCTGTAGCTGGCCCTATTATCGGCCAATCATCGGCTTGCTTGAGCGTTACTTTGCAAGGACGGACGTAGAGACGGCGACCGCACACCGCCTGCTCACTAGTTACCCGACCGCCCGCTTGATAGAAACCAAAGTTTACCACGTTTTCTACCTGTGGCACTAGCAAGCAGAGGCTTGCCCTGCAACTTTCGTGCCAGATAGGTCCGTCGCAGCCCAGCCACGCCGGGAAGGAGGAATGCTCTGGGATGGGGAAGGCTTCGGCGGAGTATCCTCGCTTATGTCTCTCTGGAATCGTCTCTCTGCCCCGCACCGGGGCCGCCTGCTGCTCGCCGCCCTGATCGTGGCCGGCTGCTCGACCGCCGCGCTGGTGGATGCCCGCATGGAAAGTCCGTCGGAGCCGCGCTGGTGGAAGGGCAACCTGCACACCCACTCGCTCTGGAGCGACGGCGATGACTACCCGGAGATGATCGTCGACTGGTACAGGCAGCGCGGCTACCAGTTCCTGGCGCTCTCGGACCACAACGTCCTCTCCGAAGGGGAGCGCTGGATCGACGCGGAGAAGAACCGCGGCGGGGGAGCGGCGCTGGAGAAGTATCGGAAGCGCTTCGGCAGCGAGTGGGTGGAGGAGCGGACCGCCGCGGGCAAGACGCAGGTGCGGCTGAAGCCGATCGGGGAGTACCGCCACCTGTTCGAGGAGCCGAACCGCTTCCTGTTGATCCAGAGTGAAGAGATCACCGACTCGTTCCAGCGCAAGCCGATCCACATGAACGCGCACAACCTCCGGGAGCTGATCAAGCCGCAGGGCGGCAAGAGCGTGACGGAGGTGATGCAGAACAACGTGAACGCGGTGCTGGAGCAGCGCCGGCGCACGGGGCAGCCGATGTTTCCCCACCTGAACCATCCCAACTTCGGCTGGGCGGTGACGGCGGAGGACATGCTCCCGCTGCGGGGCGAGCGCTTCTTCGAGGTCTACAACGGCCATCCGGCGGTCTACAACTACGGCGACGACCAGCACGCCGGCACGGAGCGGATCTGGGACATCCTGCTCTCCCAGCGGCTGGCGGAGCCGGGCGGCGAGGTGATGTACGGGCTCGCCACGGACGACTCCCACCAGTACCACTCCAGCTCCATCAAGCTCAGCAACCCCGGCCGCGGCTGGGTCACGGTGCGGGCGCGGAAGCTGACCCCGGAGGCGATCATCCACGCGATGGAGGCGGGGGAATTCTACGCTTCCACCGGCGTGGAGCTGGCCGACGTCTCCCGGGAGACCTCTCGCTACGCCCTCAAGATCAAGGGAGAGCGCGGCGTCAGCTACCGCACGCAGTTCATCGGCACGCGGAAGGGCTTCGACCGCACCAGCACCCCGGTCCGCGGGAAGGACGGTCAGCCGCTGCCGGTCACCCGCCGCTACAGCCGGGAAATCGGCGTGGTGCTGGCCGAAGTGCCCGGCACCTCCCCCACTTACACGCTAAAAGGCGACGAGCTGTACGTCCGCGCCAAGGTAATCTCCACCCGGCCGCAGCAAAACCCGTTCCGGGAAGGCGACACCGAGGTAGCGTGGACCCAGCCGCTGGTCCCATCCCGATAGGTTGAGCTCGCGGACCCCTGTGGACGGCGCGACTCTGGAGGGGCCACCGGCGTGAGCGAGCGGTCAGAAGAACGCATCCTGATCCTCACCCCGGTGGGGGATCCCGACCTCGGGGTGGGCCCCCTGCTGCGCGCCGGCACCGCCCTCCCGGTTCAGGACTTCCAGGACCTCGAGCGCCTCTCCGCATCGCTCGACGCCGGGGTCGCGGCGGTACTGCTGACCGGCGCGTGGGACCGCTCTCCGGGCGCGGAGCGCTTTCAAGCGTGGGTCGAACGCCAGCCGGCCTGGTCGGAGCTTCCGATTCTGGTGGTCGTCTCCGGCGACGATCGCACCCGCTCCTCCCGGGCCTGGCGGCGCCTCGGCAACGTCACGCTGCTCGAGCCGCCGCTGCGAGACTCCACTCTCTCCACCGCCGTGCAGGCTGCGCTGCGCTCGCGCCGCCGACAGTACCAGATCCGGGAGCACCTGCGGGAGCGCGAGGCAGCCGCGGCGGCGCTCCGCGAGAGCGAGGAGCGACTCCGCTTCTCACTCGAAGCGGGAAACCTGGGCTTCTGGCAGCACGACCTTCAGACCGATCAGCTCCTCTGCTCTGAGCGCTGTAAGGCCCACTTCGGGCGCCCGCCTCACGAGCCGCTCTCCCACGAGGAGATCCTCTCGATCGTGCATCCGGACGACCGGGAGCGTGCCCGGCTGACGATCGGCCGGGCCGTGAGTGCGGGCGAGAGCTACGTGCTGGAATACCGCGTGGTCTGGCGGGACGGAAGCGTGCACTGGCTGATGGTGAGGGGACGGGCCAGCTACGACGACGCCGGACAGCCGGTGAGCACGTTCGGCGTGACGCTCGACGTGACGCAGCGAATGGAGGCGGAGCGTCGTCAGGCGCAGCAAGCCGAGCGGCTGCGGCTCCTCTCGGAAAGCGCCGGGCGGCTCCTGGCGGCGGAGAGCCGGGACGACCTGGTGGCAGAGCTCTTCTCGCGCGTCCGGGAGAGCCTGGGCCTCGACCTCTACCTCTACCATGCGGCAGACGCCGACCGTGGAACGCTCCGGCTGGGCTCCTGCGCCGGAGTACCGGAAGGGGTGGCAAGCCGGCTCCGGGAGCCGTCGCTCGGTGAGGGCAGCTCCCGAGGCGAATCCGGGACGAGAGCCCCACTGACGCGCGCAGAGGTCGAGACCGCGGCGGTTGCGTGGGCAGGATTGTTGAGCGAGGCGGGAGTGCGCGCCTTCACCTGCCAGCCGCTGCTGGTGGGGGATCGGCTGCTCGGAACCCTCGCGTTCGGCGCGCGAGACCAGTCGGAGTTCTCGGACGAGCAGATCGCGTTTCTTCGGACGGTCTGTGACTACGTCGCCATCGCCATGGAGCGCGTGCGGGTGGAGGAAAGCCTGCGGGAGAGCTCGCGGCGTAAGGACGAGTTCGTCGCCATGCTGGCGCACGAGTTGCGGAATCCGCTGGCCCCGGTCACGAACGCGCTGGAGATCATGCGCGCGAGACCCGGCCGGGAGACCGGAGAGCGCGCACGGAAAGTGATCGACCGCCAGATCCGCCACATGACGCGGCTAATCGACGATCTCCTCGATATCTCCCGCGTCAACACCGGAAAGATCACACTCAGGCGCGAGCGCCTGGACCTCTCCGAGGCGCTCCGGCAGGCGGTGGAAGGAGTGCGCGGCCTCGTCGCGCAGGCGGGTCACACGCTGGAGATGACGCTGCCGGGCCAACCGGTCTGGGTAGAGGTCGATCCGGTGCGCCTGGAGCAGCTGGTGAGTAACCTGCTCAGCAACTCCGCCAAGTACACCGAGAGCGGCGGCCGGATCGAGGTGACGCTGAGTTCGGAGGGCTCCTCTGCCCGGATCAGCGTCCGCGATACCGGGATCGGGATCGGCCCCGAGCTGCTGCCGCGGGTGTTCGACCTGTTCACCCAGGGCGAGCGCGGGCTCGACCGGTCCCAGGGTGGGCTCGGCCTCGGCCTGGCACTGGTGAGCAGCATCGCGCGGCTGCATGGCGGGGAGGTGGAGGCGCGGAGTGCGGGGCACGGGCAGGGTAGCGAGTTCGTGGTCACCCTCCCCCTCGCGCCCGCCGCGGCGCCCGAGAGCCTGCCGGCTCCGGTTACTGAGCTGCCGTCACGCCGCCGACCACCGCTCGCGGTTCCCCCTGCTTGCCGGCTGCTTGTCGTCGACGACAACCGCGACTCCGCGGAGACCCTGGCGGAGCTGGCGCAGCTCTGGGGCTTCGAGATCGACACTGCCTACGATGGAGTGTCGGCACTCCATCGCGCCTCGGCATGGCTGCCAGAGCTGATACTCCTGGACATCGGGATGCCCGGCCTGAGCGGATATGAAGTGGCGCGCCAGCTTCGACAGGACGCTCGCTTCTCGAACGCCACCCTGATCGCCGTGAGCGGCTATGGACAGTCGGAAGACCTGGAGCGTTCCCGCGCTGCCGGTTTCGACCACCATGTGGTCAAGCCGGTCGATCCTGGCAAGCTCGAGCGACTGCTCCGCGACGCGGCGGAGCAGCGAACTGGCCGCAGCGGCGAGAGCAGCCAGCTTCCCTGAGCCGGGCGACCGGTCCGCTGCCAGCCGTCACGCCGGGGGTGCGTGGGCGGCAGAGTCCCGGGAAAGTTCGTCCCACTCCTCCCGCGACAGCACGAAGAGCTCCAGCTCCTGCTGGTACGCCTCGATCCGGCCCTCCAGGCGCATCCCCAGGCGGCGGGCGACCGCGAGGGAGCGGTGGTTCAGCGGGTGGACCACCGCCACGATCCGCTCCAGTCCCCGCACGTGGAAGCCGTAGTCGAGCGTGCCCCGCGCCGCCTCCGTGGCGTAGCCGCGGCCCCACGCCCACTTCGCCAGGTGCCAGCCGACCTCCACCTCCGGGTGCCCCGGCAGCGGCTTGAGGAGGACGGTACCGGCGAGGCGGCCCTCGTCTCGCGTCACGACGGCCCAGAAGCCTGGGGGCTCCACGCCGCCGTGCTCCCGCTCCCACCGCTTCTCCAGGTGCGCGCGCAGCGAGGCGACGTCCGGGTGCGGGTTCCCGCCCAGGAAGTGCATCACCTCCGGGTCGCCGTAGAGCGCGAACGCCTCCTCCGCGTCGTCGGGCGTATACTCCCGGATCGTCAGGCGGGGGGTCTGGAAGATCGTCTCGGGGTGTTTCATGGCTTTGCGTAGGCGCCGTGCGCGAATGCGATCTGCCGCAGTGTTCCGCTTCAAGCGAGTAGACGCCTACCTCTCAAGCCAGGAGACGGCGCAGAAAGTATATACAAACGAAGCCCGGGGCCTTATACTGGTTAAACGGTCGTTTAACTCCCCTCCGGCGACCGCCTGCTGCATTTTAGGAGCTCCCGAGTTATGGCATCCGACGCCACCTCTCTGTTTCCGTCCCGCCGGTCTCCCGTCCGCTACCTGGCCATCCTGCTGCTGCTCGTCGCCGCGGCGGGCGTCTTCTTCTGGTTCAAGGGCGCTTCGGGCGCCGCGGCCGGCGCCCAGGGTGAGAAGAAGGAAGAGCAGGCCGCCGCAGCCGCCGCGCCGGTCGAAGTGACCGTCGAGCCGGTCGCCGCTTCCACCCTCACCGAGCCGCTGCGGGTCACCGGCACGCTCAAGACCGATGAGACGGTCACGCTCTCCACCAAGGCGACCGGTATGGTCGAGCACGTCTACGTGAAGGAAGGCGACCGCGTGAAGCGCGGCCAGCTCCTGGTGGTGATCGACGACAGCGATATCCGCGCGCAGCGCGACCGCGCGGTAGCGGCGGTATCCGCCGGCCAGGCGCAGCTCGCCACCGCGCAGGCGCAGGTGCGCACCGCGCAGGCCAAGCTGGCACAGGCCCGCACCGGTAAGGGGATCAAGGACGCCGCCGCGCAGGCGGAGTTCCGCCGTGCGGAAGAGGCGCTCGCCACCGCGAAGACCCGGCTGTCCCAGGCGAAGTCGCTCTCCGGCATCACCAACACCGAGTCGGAGACGCGGGTTTCCTCCGCCCGGGCGGCGCTGCAGTCGGCCCGGGAGCGGCTGAAGATCCTTCAGGAAGGCTCCCGCCGGCAGGAGAAGGCCTCCGCGGAGGCGGCGGTCGGCCGGGCACGCGCGCAGGTGGCGCTGATGAAGAGCATGCTGGAGCGCCGGCAGCAGCTTCTCCAGGAAAAGGCGATCGCCCGGGAGCAGGTCGACGCCGCCCAGCGCGACTACGAGGTGGCGGTGACCGACCTGGAAGCGGCCCGCCAGCAGCTCAGCCTGGTGCAGGAAGGACCGCGCGGCGAAGAGATCCGCGTGGCGGAGGAAGCGGTGCGGCAGTCGGAGGCGGCCCTGCGGGACGCCGAGGCGAACCAGGCGCGGCGCAGCATTGGCAACGAAGACGTGGAGGCGGCCGAGGCGACGGTCCGCCAGGCGGAGGCCGCGCTGGAGTCGGCGCGCGCCAACCTGGCGCAGGAGCAGGTCACCGAAGACGACATCCGCAGCGCCGAGGCGGCGGTCAGCTCCGCGCAGGCGTCGGTGGCGCAGGCCCGGGCGGCAATCCGGCAGGCGCAGGCCGACGTGCGGTTCCAGGACCAGCTCAGCGAGCAGACCCGCATCTACAGCCCCGTGAATGGGGTGGTGACGAAGCGGCAGGTCCAGACCGGCGCGGCGGTGGTGCAGATGCGCAACGAGCTGCTCACGCTGGTGAGCGCTGACACGCTCTACTTCGAGGCGACCGCGCCGGAAACGGCGCTGCCGCAGCTCCGCGCCGGGCTCCCGGCGCAGGTGATGCTCGACTCGGTGCCGGGCAAGACCTTCCCCGGCGTGCTGCGAGAGATCATCGCGGTGGCGGAAGGGACCAACCGCTCCGTGCGGCTGCGGATCTCCTTCAAGCGGCCGGCCGAGAGCGCCACGGTGGTCGGCGGCTTCGCCCGCGCGATGATCCGCGGCTCGTCCTCCACCCCTACCCTCTCCGTGCCGCGGACCGCGCTCACCTCGGATGACGGCCAGTTCGCCGTCTTCGTGGTGGAGGACGGCCGCGCAGTGCGGCGCCCGGTGATGGTCGGCGATGCCGGCGGCGTCGGCGAGCGGGTCGCCATCCAGGAAGGCCTGAACGGCGGCGAGCAGGTGGTGGTAGAAGGCGCGGCGAGCCTGGTCGACGGCCAGGAAGTTACGGCCAAGTCCTAGGCCGGACCGCGGGGAGGCCGGTGCTGAGCTCCGGCCTCCCCCAGCCCTGCAGCCGACACCCCGAACCCTAAACCCTTTCCCCTGGACCCTTAGACATGCAGAAACTGGCAGAACTGTGCGTGCGGCGGCCGGTGTTCGCCTCCGTGCTCACGCTCTTGCTCATCGTAGTAGGAGCCGTCTCCTACTTCCAGCTCGGGGTCGACCGCTTCCCGCGGGTCGACTTCCCGACCGTCACGGTGACCACCCGCCTGCCGGGCGCCGCGCCGGAAGAGCTGGAGACCGAGATCACGGACAAGATCGAAGAGGCCGTCAACACGATCAGCGGCATCGACGAGCTCCGGTCCACCACCTCTGAGGGTATCTCCCAGGTCTTCGTCACCTTCGTGCTGGAGAAGGACGTCGACGTAGCGGCCCAGGAGGTGCGGGACAAGGTCAACATGGTCATCCCGTTCCTTCCGGATGGCGTGGAGCTCCCGACCGTCGACAAGATCGACCCGGACGCGGCGCCGGTCCTCGCCATCGCGCTCTCCGCGAACAAGCCGGTCCGGGACATCACCGAGTTCGCCGACAAGACGCTGCGCCGTCAGATCGAGTCGGTGAGCGGCGTCGGCCAGATCATCATCCTCGGTGGCCGCGAGCGGCAGATCAACGTCTGGCTCGACCCGGCGAAGCTCCGCTCCTACGGTCTCACCGTGACCGACGCCGTCACCGCGCTGCGGTCGGAGAACATCCAGCTTCCGGGCGGACAGGTGGAGCAGGGCGAGCGCGACCTCACGCTGCGGACCCGCGGCCGCATCCGCTCGGTGCGCGACTTCTACGACATCGTCATCACCAACCTCAACGGCTACCCCGTTAAGGTGAGCGACGTCGGCTACGTGGAGGACGGCGCGGAGCGGCGCGAGACCGCCGCCAACGTGAACGGTGAGTCGGCGGTGATCCTGAACGTGCGGAAGCAGAGCGGCACCAATACGGTCGCCGTGGTGGAGCACGTGAAGGAGCGGCTGCAGGAGGTGAAGGAGCGGCTGCCGGCCGGCTACCGGATGGAGATCGTCCGGGACCAGTCGACCTACATCGAGAACGCCACCCACGCGGTGCAGGAGCACCTAGTCCTCGGCTCCTTCCTGGCGGCGCTGGTGGTGATGCTCTTCCTGGGCAACCTGCGCTCCACGATCATCGCCTCGATCGCCATCCCGGCGTCGATCATCGCCACCTTCGCGCTGATGTCGTACATGGGCTTCACCCTGAACGTCATCACGCTGCTGGCGCTCACCCTCTCCGTCGGTATCGTCATCGACGACGCGATCGTGGTGCTGGAGAACATCTACCGCCACATCCAGGAGAAGGGGCTCTCGCCGTTCGACGCGGCGATCGAAGGGACCCGCGAGATCGGCCTGGCGGTCATGGCGACCACGATCTCGCTCATCGCCGTCTTCATGCCGCTGGCGTTCATGTCCGGCATCGTCGGACGCTTCATGAGCTCCTTCGGCGTCACGATGGCGTTCGCCATCCTGGTCTCGCTGATCGTCAGCTTCACGCTCACTCCGTCGCTCTGCGCCCGGTGGCTCCGCTCGCAAGCGGCGACTCGCCGCGACCACGCGGAGGGTGAAGGCGCGGATCCTGCGGAGGCCGCCGCCGGGCACGGCCAGCACCCGACCACCTGGGTGGACCGGTTCTACCACCCGATCGAAGTCGGGTACATGTGGATGCTGCGCCACGCGATGCGCCGGCGCTGGATCGTGGTGGCGCTCTGCGGCGTGGTGCTCTGGAGCGCCGGACCGCTCTTCGGCGCCGTGCCGAAGGCGTTCCTCCCGCAGGACGACGAGTCCCAGTTCGAGGTCACGGTCCGTGCGCCGGAGGGCACCAGTCTCGCCTCCAGCGAGGAGATCCTGAACGGCATTGCCGACCGGCTCCGAAAGGTCCCGGAGGTGCGGTACACGGTCGTCACGCTGGCGAGCGACGAGCAGCGCACCCAGAACCTGGGCGCCGTCTACGTGAAGCTCAGCGAGGTCCAGGACCGGGAGCGGGACCAGTACACCCTGATGAACTGGGTCCGCCAGAACGTGCTGAACGAGTACCAGGGGCGCGGCCTGCGGCTGGCGGTCCAGCCGGTGGCGGCGTTCAGCGGCGGCGGCAACACCAACGCCAACATCGTCTACGTGATGGCGGGGCCGAAGCTGGACGAGCTCTCGAACTACTCGGAGCAGCTCCTGGAGAAGCTGCGAGAGATCCCGGGCGTGGTCGACGCGAACACCTCCCTGGTTCTCGGAAAGCCGGAGCTGGGGGTGGAGATCGACCGGGCGCGGGCGGCCTACCTCGGGGTGCGCGTGCAGGACATCGCCTCCGCGCTGCGGTTCCTGGTGGGCGGAGAGGATATCTCCAACTACGAGGAAGGGGGCCAGCAGTACGAGGTGGCGGTGCGCGCGCTGAAAGACTACCGCGTCGATCCCGCCGGCCTGAAGACGGTCACGGTCCACAGCCCGCGGATGGGCGCGGTGGCGCTGGAGGAGCTGGTCCGCTTCACCGAGGCGACCGGACCGGCGGCGGTCAACCGGCTCTCCCGCCAGCGGCAGGTCACCCTGAGCGCCAACACGGCGCCCGGGGCTTCGGAAACGGCGATCATCGAGCAGCTCGACGCCGCGGTCGCCGAGCTGGAGATGCCGGCGGGCTACACCGCCGCCGCGGCCGGACGGAGTAAGGAGCTGGGGCGCGCCGCCCGGAACTTCATGGTGGCGTTCCTGCTCGCCTTCATCTTCATGTATCTGATGCTGGCGGCCCAGTTCGAGAGCTGGATCCACCCGATCACCATCCTGCTGGCGCTGCCGCTGACGATCCCGTTCGCGCTGATCTCGCTGCTCCTGACGGGGCAGTCGCTGAACCTCTACAGCGCGCTCGGCCTGATGGTGCTCTTCGGCATCGTGAAGAAGAACTCCATTCTGCAGATCGACCACACGAACGGTCTCCGGGAGAAGGGGATGCCGCGACACGAGGCGATCATGCAGGCGAACCGGGACCGGCTCCGGCCGATCCTGATGACCACTATCGCGTTCGTCGCGGGCATGATCCCGCTGGCGCTCTCCCAGGGCACCGGCGCCGCCACGAACCAGACGATCGGCTGGGTGGTGATCGGCGGGCAGACCCTCTCGCTGCTCCTCACGCTGCTGGCGACCCCGGTGGTCTACTCCCTCTTCGATGACGTGGCCAACCTGCGGCTGATTACCCGGCTGCGCGCCCGCCTCAAGGGCGTGCCGCCGGAGATCCCCGCCGCCGGCGGCGCCGAGTAGCATCGAGCGGAGAATAGGCGCAAGGGAGAGTGGGCGAGCTTCGCCGCTCTCCCGTCCACCCGCTCCAACCAATCAATCGCTGAATCGACCGATCGAGGATTTGGAATGTCGCACTCTCCCCGAGTGGCTGCGGCCCTCGCCCTGCTAACGGCAGCGGCGGGGGCGGCCGCGGCGCAGGCCCCTGAACAGAACCCCACCCCGCCGGCGCAGCCCGGCGCCCCGGCCCAGCCTGCAACCCCCGCGCAGCCCGGCACCCCGGCGCAGCCCGGTGAGGCCGCGGCGGGGGCGGCCCGCACCACTCCGCTGACACTGGACGAGGCGGTGCGCCGCGCGCTCCGCGAGAACCCGTCCGTAACGGAAGCCCAGGCCGCGATCCGCCGGGCGGAGGCGGTGGTGGCGGAGGTCCGCTCCTTCCGGCTGCCGCGGCTGGACGGCAACGCGCGCTTCAGCCTGCAGGGACCGATCCCCAGCTTCACCATCACCCAGCCGCCGACCGCGCCCGGACAGCCGGCGCGGCAGCAGACGATTAGCCTGGGGCGGCGCTTCACCCGCCAGTTCGACGTCACCGGCAGCTACAACCCGGATCTCTCCGGCACGATCAGCGCGCAGCGCCGCGCCGCGCAGGGCCAGGTGAACGTGGCGGAGGGGAGCTTCCTCGCCACCCAGAACGAGCTGGTCTTCGCGGTGCAGAACGTCTACCTGGCCGCGCTGCGGGCGCAGGAGCTGATCGGCGTACAGCAGGAGGCGATCGAGGCGGCGCAGGAGCAGCTCCGCGTGGCGGAGGCCCGCTTCCGCGCCGGCACCGCTCCGGAGTTCGACGTGCTCCGGAGCCGGGTGCAGGTGGAGAACGTGCGGCAGAACCTGGTCTCCGCGCAGGCGCAGTTCCGCCGGACGGTCGCCAGCCTCTCCCAGCTCCTGAGCCTCGAAGGCGGCGTGAGCCCCACCCTCTCCCCCGTCGCGCTGCCGCCGGAATCGGATAACGTCGCCAGCTCGCTGGCACGGCGGCTGCTCGACCCGCTCCCGGCCGCGGGGACGGCTCAAGAGCCGCTGCCCGGCTCGCTCGAAGCGGCGCTGAACGAGGCGTTTAATCAGCGTCCGGAGATCTACCGCGCCGTCTGGGCCCGGCGGGCCGCGGAGGCGCGGGTCGACGTCGCCCGCCGGGGCCGCCGGCCGGAAGTCGACATCGCCGCCACCTACTCCCACACGCCGGACGCCACCGGCTTCGCGGCGATCGAGAACAGCTGGACCCTGCTGGCGAACGTGACGGTCCCGATCTGGGATGCGGGGCTGACGCGCGCCCGCACGCAGCAGGCGAGGGCCGACGTTACCGCGGCGAGCTCGCAGCTCGAGGCAGCGCGCGACATCGTGGCGCAGGAAGTGCAGACGGCGCTGGTGTCGCTGGAGGATGCCGCGGAGCGGCGCCGCGCAGCGGCCGCGAACACGGCACAGGCCCGCGAGGCGCTGCGGATCGCGCGCGTCCGCTACGACGCCGGCATCGCCGACAACGTGGAAGTGACCGACGCGGAAGCCGCCCTCACGCAGGCGCGGGCGAATGAGGTGAACGCCGCCTACGACTACCTCGCCGCGCTGGCGGACTTCAACCGCAGCCTGGGCCGGTATGCCGGGGAGGCGCTGACCGCTCTCGCCCGCTGAGGAGGCGATTGCAGACGAACGGTGTAAGGATTACTGTCTGTGCCCGGGAATCTGTACCCCTCGGGCACGCTTAGCCATGTCAAAGATACCTGCGCCCGAGATTACTGACGCGCGCGACCGGATCCTCCGCGCGGCGGAGAAGCTGTTCGCCCGGAAGGGATACGCCGCCACTTCGGTCCACGAGATCACCAACGCGGCCGAGGTAAACCGCGCGCTGCTCTACTACTACTTCGAGGACAAGCACGCCCTTTACATGGCGCTGATCGACGAGGGGGTGGCGCACTTCCGGCAGATGCTGAAGCGCGCGCTCGCCTCGCCGGGCAGCTACTCGGACCGGCTCGCCGCCTTCGTGCGCGGTCACCTGGAGCTGATCCGCACCCGGCCGGACCACGCGCGGATGGTCCACCGCTGCCTCCTGGACCGCCATCAGGAGGAGTTCGGCCTGGTGGAGAAGTTCCAGGCGAACGTGCAGGTGATCGAGGCGTTCTTCCGCGAGGCGGTAGAGGCCGGGGAGTTCGACGTCGACCGGCCCGAGCTGGCGGCCCGCACCCTGCTCGGCCCCACCTTCGTCTACTCGCTCTGGCGCGTCTACGAAGGCGACCGCTTTACCCCGGAAGAGCTGGAGCGCCACGTCACCAGCCTGCTCCTCCGCGGCTGGCAGCGGCACGATTAGTCGCTGTTTGCAGGTTTCAGGTTTCAGGTACCAGGTTCGCGGACTTGCTGACGCGGGATAGGGCTCCAAACCTGCAACCTGCCAACTTGCAACTTGCCAACGTGGAACGGATATGCGCGAACGGGCGGCCCAGACGGGCCGCCCGCTCTGCTTAGAAGCTTCGTCGCCGCGCCTTAGCGCATGCCGCTGTACTCCTGGCGGCTGCCGGCGACGCGCTGGAAGTAGCCGCCGAGCACTTCGTTCGCCGTGGCGACGGCCACCGGCTCCGGCAGCGTGAACTCGGTGCCGAACTCGCGGGCGGCGCGGAACTCATGGCCGATCTGGTTGAAGTAGATCGGCTTGTTCGTATGGGTGTTGAGAACCCGCAGGTGCAGCACCGAGATCGGCTCGATCAGGGAATTGTCGGCGTCCGCGTTGGCGGCGGGGATGCCGACGCCCAGGAGCCGCGGATAGGCCACCAGGTCCGCGTTGACCGCCTCGCCGAAGCGCAGCGCCATCCGGTCCGGATAGTGCCGGTTGTGCTCCAGGTTCATCGCCTCGAAGCGTTGGCGAGACTCGTCCATGGAGATGACGGTGTAGCCGGCCTCCTCGAACTGGCGCACGAGACCCTCGGTCACGTTCTCAGCGCTCTCCGCGTCGGCGGAGAAGTACTGGGTCGGCATGATCGCGATCGTCGGCTTCCGCTGGGCGGCGGCGGGGGAGGCGATCACCAGACCAAGTGCGGCGGCACACAGGGCGCCACAGACAGTCCACTTCATGGGGTTATCTCCTTGGGAACGCAAGCGTTGGACTTGCAAACAGGCGGTTAATCACCGAGTATTTACCTGGAGAGCGGCCAGTTAAAACCTCTCCGGAACGGAATCTTCGTCTCAGTTTCGGGAGGAGCCTCGCAGAGCCGCCGTCCGGGCCTGGCTGCCCACGGAGACACGCAGTGAGCCGACCGCCGCTCCGCCAGCGCCTCGAGGCGATGAAGCTCAACTACCTGATCGGCCTCACGGCGCCGCGGTGGCGGGAGCTGCGCCGCCGGCACCGCTTCGATCCGGAGTTTCGCGACCGCGCGGCCGTGCTGACCGGGATGAGCCTGATCAACTCGCTCACCGCCCGGAGGGAGGCGCGCCGGTTCGACGACCGCATCGAAGCGACCCGGGTGGAGGCGCCGCCACTCTTCGTGCTGGGGCACTGGCGCAGCGGCACCACATTCCTGCACAACCTGCTGGCACAGGACCCGCTGCTTGCCTACCCCACCGGCTACCAGGTGGTCTTCCCGCACTCGTTCCTGACCTGCGAAGAGTGGGCCACCCGCCGTTTCTCGTCCTCCGGCCCGAAGACCCGGCCGATGGACAACGTGCCGCTCTCCTTCGAGAGCCCGCAGGAGGAAGAGCACGCGCTGGCGGTGCTGACGCTGCAGTCGCCCTACCTCGGCATGCTCTCCTTCCCACGGGAAGAAGCGCGCTACTCCCGCTACCTGACCTTCCGGGACGCGGCGCCGGAGGAGCGGACGCAGTGGAAGGCGGCGCTCCTGTGGCTCGCGCGGAAGCTGACGCTGAAGTACGGCGACCGCTCCCTGGTGCTCAAGTCGCCGGCACACACCGCGCGGATCGCGCTGCTGCTGGAGTTGTTTCCGGACGCCCGGTTCGTCCACATCCACCGGAATCCGTACGACGTCTTCCGCTCCACCCGGCATCTCCTGGAGGTGCTGCCGGAGTTCGACTACCTGCAGCGCCCGGAGCGGCCGGCAGACGTCGACGGGATTCTGCGCCGCTACACGGAGATGTACGACGCCTACTTCCACGACCGGAAGCAGATTCCCGAAGGGCGGCTCTACGAGCTTCGCTACGAGAGCCTGGAGCGAGAGCCGGTACAGGAGCTGCAGGAGGTCTATCGCAGCCTGGATCTCCCGGGATTCGAAGCGATGCGGCCGGCCCTGGAGGCGTACGTTGCGTCCATCAGCGGCTACCGTAAGAACCGGCATCAGCCGCTCGAGCCGGCGCTGCGGGAGCGGGTCCGCACCGCCTGGCAGCACAGCTTCGACGCCTGGGAATACTCCCCGCGCGAGGAGTAACGACGAGACGCGCGGTCCCGGCCGCGGTAGCAGGCGGGCACGAATGCCGGACGCGCGACGGGTGGGATAGAATCAGCCGTCGCCCCGATCTGCCCGAGCCTGCATGAGACGCCCCAAACCCCCTGTGACGCCGCTGGAGCGCACCAAGTCCGCGCTCAACCACCTGGAGAAGTGGGCCTACCTCCACGGCCTGCGCCCCACTCCCCGGATGCCGCTGCCCGACTTCCTCGGCATCGGCGCGCAAAAGTCCGGCACCTCCTGGCTCGATGCCAACCTGCGCCACCACCCGGACGTCTACCTGCCGCCGCGCAAGGAGTTGCACTACTGGGACCGGCAGTACGACCGGAGCCTGCGCTCCTATTCCCGGAAGTTCCGCGGCGCCGGCTCCCGGCTGAAGGGGGAGATCACGCCGTTCTACAGCATCCTGCCGGTGGAGCGGATCCGGATGATCCACGCGATCCGGCCCGACACAAAGCTGATCTTCCTGATGCGCAACCCGGTGGAGCGAGCGTGGTCGCACGCGCTGATGCGCCTGGTGAAGCGCCGCAACCGCCGCTTCGAGGACGTGAGCGAGCAGGAGTTCCTGGAGCAGTTCCGCCACCGCGGCTCCCTGCGGCTCGGCGACTACCCCCGCATCCTGGCGAGCTGGCTGAGCGTCTTTCCGGAAGAGCAGCTCTTCGTCGGCTTCTTCGAGGACGTGAAGGAGCGCCCGCGGGAGCTCTTGACCGGCGTGATGGAGCACCTGGGGCTGCGCACCGACATCGACTGGGACTCCATGCCCTACCATGAGGTGGTACATGGAGGGGTCAAGGTCCGGATGCCGGAGAAGTACCGGAAGGTACTCCAGGAGATGTACCAGCGCGACCTGGAAGCGCTGCACGAGCGCTTCGGCGCGCCCGTCAGCCGGTGGATGACCCCTAAGAGTTAGGGCTGTGAGCGCTCAAGGGAGGGATCTCTCCCAGGCCCTCCACACCCCTACTACCCTTCCCCTCCACCGGTTGGTCGGCCCTCCGCCTACCCCCGCTAGCAAGCTTGCCCGACACGCCCGGCTGCGCCGAGTGGCGTCAGCAACGCGGCAGTCGATCTGGACACGAGAGCGATTTCTATTAATGTTTTATTTACTACTTTCCCTGTGCGGGTAAGGGGCTGCTTGCCAAAAGGAAGAGGGGGCTGTTTCACGTGAAGCAGCCCCCTCTTCTACAATCCCTCACAACCGGTGCCAAATCGGGTCACAAGCGGTGAGTTGGCGTCACAATCGGGCGAGCGCTCCCTTAACAAGGGGTAACACCGACTCGTCCACCTGCTCCTCGGTCTCGGCGGACGCGCCCCGGAAGAGGAGCCACTGCTCCACGTGCTCCGCGCTCTCCCCCGGCTGCAGCGTCTGCAGCGGCCCCAGTGTCTCCAGCTCCAGGAAGTCGCCCGCGGTGTAGCACTCGAGACCGCAGTTCAGGTCCGGGTACTCCGCGTCCGGGAAGTGCCGCACACACTTGAGGAAGAGGCGGTCGCCGTTCACGTAGGCGCACCAGCCTTCGGTCGACTGCGTCCCCAGCTTCGTCGCCTCCTCGCGCGCGGCGTCCGGCCGAACGCGAAGATAGCGCTGACCCCACAGAAGCCGGGGATCGCCGGGACGGGTGTAGGGCCAGAGGACAACCGACCGGTTCGGCAGCAGGTTCTCCGGCGAGGCGTACGGGGGCTGGGGGATCACGACGGTACCCCCCGGCGCCATCACCGTAAGCGCCCAGGGGGCGAGGCGGACCGGCCAGGCGCCGCGGTTGGTGAGGCGGTGCGTCAACCGGAGGTGAGCTTCTCCGGCGAATTCGATCTCCAGGCTCTTCTGGATGCCGGTGACGGCCTCCACCGGCTGAAGCAGGCGGACCCCGTTCTCCCGGGTCTCATGCTCTACCGAGTCGTTGTCCGGCTGGTAACTCCGCGGCTTCTGCTCCGGCGCGTGCCAGAGCCGGTGACCGCCGAAGACGTGCCACTCGTCACCGCCGGTCAGGCCCTGCTGCTCCGGAAACTCCCGCAGCTCGTTGGGGCCGCCCTGGAAGCCGAAGTGGACGATCCGCGGCCCGACGTCGGTCGTCACGATCAGCTCCACGGCTCCGTCGGAGAGTCGCAGGCAGTGGGGCCAGCCGCCCCAAGATACGGTCTCCACCATTCCGATTGCACCTCCTCCGTGCTTTGCGTACGCTGTGGAGAGATTAACGCGTCTCGGGGCTCAGGGGCCAGCGACCGGGGCTCAGCGCAGAATAACCGGGGTGGGCGTCTGCCACGACGACCCGAGCACCGCTGCCGGGAGAGTTCTTTCCTCTCCCTTCTCCCGTCTAAAAGGCTTGTCATGGAAGAGGTGATCGAGATCGAGGTGGGGCGGGTGCTTCCCAGCCCCTACCAGCCGCGGCTCCGGTTCGAGGACGACAAGCTGGAGGAGCTGGCCGCCTCGATCCGCAAGCACGGGGTGATCCAGCCGGTGCTGGTGCGGCCCGCGGGCGGCAAGTACCAGCTCATCGCGGGAGAGCGGCGGCTGCGCGCGGCACAGCGGCTGGGCCTGGCCACGATCCCCGCGCTGATCCGTGACTACTCCGACGAGCAGGCGGTCGAGACCGCGCTGATCGAGAACCTCCAGCGCGAGAACCTGACGGTGGTGGAGACCGCCCGCGCCTACGAGCGGCTCATCGCGGAGCACGGCTACACGCAGGGGCAGGTGGCGGAGCGTACCGGCAAGAGTCGCTCGGCCGTCAGCAACACGCTCCGGCTGCTCCAGCTTCCGGGCGAGGTGCTGGAGATGCTGGAGACGGGAGACCTCAGTGAGGGCCACGCCCGGGTTTTGTTAGCCCTGCCCTACCCCTCTCTGCGGATCGAAGTGGGGGAGTGGGCCGCGCGGAACGCCGTGCCGGTCCGGGATCTGGAGCGAAAGGTGCGGGAGCTCTGTGCCGGCGGCGCGGCCGCGGCAGGGGACGCCGCGCGGACGGCGCCCGCCCGGAGCGACGTGCACGTCGCGGCCCTGGAAGAGCAGCTCCGGCGGCACTTCGGGACGAAGGTCGGCGTGACCTACCGCAAGGGCAAGGGCACCCTGACCCTGGAGTTCTACAGCGACGATGACCTCTACCGCCTGCTGGAGGCGATGGGAGTGGAGGGGCTGTAAGGGGTTCACAGGTTGGCAGGTTACCGGTTTACAGGATCCGGGCTTCGCTCTCCCAAGGTCCTAACCTGCAACCTACCAACCTGTAACAGCCTACTTCGTCGAGTACTCGACCCGGTAAGCGTCCTCCCCGGTCTTGCGGTAGCTCAGGGCCGGCAGGCTCTCGCGGAGGGCCGCGATCACCATATCGAGCGCGACTTCCACTCCCACCTGGTCTGCCTTCACCGTAAGGGGAAGGTTCGGGATGTTCGGCGCCATCTCGATCTTGGCGCCGGTCTGGCCGGAGATCCCGGCGAGCACGGAGCTAAGCCCTAACAGACGGTAGTTAAAGGTCGCGGTCTTGGTCCGCGCCACCTCCGCCCGCAGCGCGGTCGCCACCTCCCCTGGCAGCGGACCCGGCTCCAGGTGGAGGACCCCGTCGCCTTCGCGGTAGGTCACCGGCTCGCCAGCCTGCGCCGCCAGCTTCAGTACGCGGCGCAGCGCCAGCAGCTCCGGCTCCGACTGCACGTGGTAGGAGATCGGCACGTCCCGGACCGACGGAGCGATCTGGAGCTTCCAGTTGGAGCCGTTCAGGATCTGCGCCACCACCGTCCGCAGCGGCTGGTTGCTCGCCGCTACCTCGATGCGGCGACCACTGCTCACGGGAGTCTTCTGAACGTGAACGACGTAGCTGTCGCCGTCGATGCTGTAGGTGAGGTTCGGCTCCTGCTCACCCACCGCCATCAACACCTGGGAGAGGGCCTGGCTCCAGTTGTTAGGCCGGAGCTGGAGGTCTACCAGCAGGGGGGGCACGCTCGGGTCGATCCGGCCCCTCACGTTCATCAGCTCGAAGAGCCGGGGGAGCACCTTGTTCAACCGGGCGTTGGTGAGGCTCACCAGGTTCTCACCGTCCCGTGGACCCATGTCGATATACTCCCGGTCGATCCGGACCTCGCCCCCGTTGTTCGGCTGCGGCACGAACGACCAGACCAGCGCCTCCTCCTCCGGGTCCTGCTTCAGGACCTCCGCCAGCACTTCGGAGAGCGGCTGGTCCGCCGCGCTGACCGAGAAGAGGTGTGGGCCCAGGGTAGCGCGGATGGAATAGCTGTAAGGGGTCTGCTTGAAGATCGAGTGAAGGGTCCCGCCCAGAGAGCGGGGTGCCTGGGTCAGGGTAATGCGGGGCTCCGGCTGCGGGAGCCGCACGACAGCCGGGACCGGTGAGGCCGGCTGCTGCGCGGCGGCGCTTCCGCCCATCAGGACGGCGGCACCGGCGCCGGCGGCGAGCGCCCAGGAGCGTAGGGACAGGTTCGAAGTCATGGGATTGGGGAATCCTTTCGCATGCTGCGGATCTACCTCTACTATAGGCAGCGGCCCCGCGGATCGCGCGCTCACTTTGTGAGCGCAAGCCGGATACCCCGAGTTCTCACCTCGAGTGAGTGACCGAAGTCACTTTCTTCTTATTGGACGCTCACCACCCGCAGCCAGAGGGAGAGCGTTCATCCCGCGACTTCGGTCGAGACGACCCGCACCGCCTGGCCCAGCCGCACCCGAAGCCGGGTATCGATCGGCGCCGCCTCCCCGCCCACCCGTATCGAGCCCTTCACCGCCGCCTCCACTTCCCCGGCGGGCGAGACGCGCGGCTCCACCTGCGCTGTGAGCCGCAGCCCTTGCCGGAAGCCGGCCAGCCGCAGGGTCTCACGGTCGAGAGTCAGCCCTTCCAGGGAGACCCTGTTACAGGTTAGTCGCACCCGCAGCGAGGGGCATGGAACGTCTACGTAGGTGAGGACCTCACGAAACAGCGCGATATCCGAGGGTGTTCCCCGAACGAGGAGGGTGTTGTCGGCGCGGATGCCCACGACGGCGACAATCCCTTCCGGCACCAGGTGCTCGAGCACGCGGTAGTACCCCGGCGGAGGCGCGCTCGGCGGCGGGGACGGGAGCGTCGTCCCGGTACAGAGGAAGATGCCCCCGTCGATGCCAGTAGGAAATCCGTGCGGGAAGCTATAAAAGGCCGGCATCTTGATCTGCTTGGACGCGCGCCTCACCTCCTTAATCTCTCGCCGGAGATCCTGGAGCGATTCGGGAAACGAGTCTCCCCCGAGAGCCCGCACCACCACCGCGGCGTCCGCGGTCCGGAGGCGGATGCTTTCCCAGAACAGATCGTACTGGTTGGTTGCCCCGGAAGGCTCGGGCTCGGGCTCGGGCTCCTGGGCCAGGGTCGGGGCAGCGGAGGCGACCAGCAGCACGAGGGTCGCCTCCGCGCTCCTCATCCGCCTTCCGGGTGCGATTCGTGGTAAGGGCAATCCTCCTCCCCCGGAGATTAGACCTACCCATACCCGGAAGAAGTTACTCGCTAAGCCTTCTATTAAGGGGTGGGACCGCCGATGTGAGGGAATGTGAGCGGATTTGAGAGGGTTTATAGGCCGCTGGGAGCCCCACATGGGAGGGCTCTGAAAGGCCTTACACAGCAGACTCAAGGGGCAGAGTCAACGCTCCTGTTACGGGCGGTAAGGGGTTTGGCTGAGTCATCGACGTGCTCTCAGAGGAGGTTCGCGCGTCTTCCGAGGACGAAAAAGACGCCGTTGCCCGGCGGCCCGGTGCGCACGGATCTCACTATTAGCAGATGGACCTGCCCGCCATTCAGCCAGCACTCCAGTTCCTTTAGCGCAAAACCAAGTGCGGACCTCAACTACTACTGACAAGCCTCTACCGCTGCACTGGCGGCTCGTGGAGGCGGCGTTCCATGCCGTCTACCGGATTCAGGTGCTCGACGACGATCCGGAGGCGCTGCTCGCCTACAACCTCTTCCGGTACACGGGGCCGCCGCTGCAGCTCGGATGTGGAACGAGGGTGGAGCGCGGCGACCTGGTGGCGGAGCTGCACTTCCGGAGGGAGGCGCTCTCCCCGCTCTCCGCGGGGGGCGATCCGCGCCGGGCGGCGCTGGCGCTGCTGCAGCTCGGCGACCGCGACGTGCCGCGGCTGGCGCGCAAGCTGCGGGAGGAGCTGACGGAGGTGAAGGCGCTGCACGCGGTGACGCTATTCCACCGCGGCATCGGGCGCTACGGCTTCGAGATTCGGCCGCTGGAAAGCCGCTGCGCGGAGCAGTGGCTCACCGCGTGGCAGCGGCTGCTGATGCTGCGGGACCGCGGCCCCGGGGCGGGCCGGCAGCGGGCCGGGGAATTGCCGGTGGCGCGGCACGTCTGGGTCTCCCGGAAGACCCTCATTCAGCGGTATGGCTCGGCTGCGGAGAGCCGGACTTCTCCCGCGGGCGAGGGCCCGTGCCGTTAGGTCCCGGTGACTGGGGGGTGGGCGGCACCACGTTGGTGCCGCGCGGCTCGTCGTCCTGGTCCTCCGCTTCTTCCGGAAGGATGTAGCCGCGAGAATAGATGAGCGCCAGGATACCGAAGGTGATGCCCGCCACCAGGAACGGCGCGGTCGGGTGGACCCGCGCGTAGAGCGAGGGGCCGACCAGGTGCCCGCCGGCCAGCGCCGCCATCTCCACGCTCATCAGGATCGCCAGGGAGCGGCCCCGCTGGTGCTGCGGGATGCGGCCCAGCGCCAGCGCGTGCCAGGCGGGCAGCAGGAAGGCGTAGGCGACGCCGGCTACCAGGATGCCGGGGATCAGCAGGGCGAAGCGCGCCCAAGGGTGGAGCGGCATGTAGCCGAGGAACGGCGCCGCGGTGATGAGCGGCGCCACCACCAGCATGGAGTAGATCACCGACTTCCGCCGCCCAACCCGGTCCGAGATCTTCCCCATCGGGCCGAGCAGGCCCACCGCCGGGGCGCCGCCGATCAGGACTACCAGGCCGAACTGCGCCGGGTTCAGGTGGAGCAGGTCCTTGGCGCCTTCGCGGAAGGTGAGGATCAGCGAGCCGAAGGCGAGGTTCTGGATGAAGAGCCCCAGCGCCATCATCTTCAGCTCCGGCGGGAAGTTGCGAGCCAGGTTGCTGATCTCGTCCGCGTCCATCCCGTGGTGCGCCGGAACTCCCAGCCGCCGACCGGTCCAGAGCGCGGCGCCGATCGCCACGCTCCACATCAGGATCGGCGCGTAGGTCGCCACCAGCTCCACGCGCCCAGTCAGCCCCACCAGGATGTTGCCCAAGATCAGCCCCACGCCGAGACCGGCCATCCACCAGGTGAGGATCTGGCCCATGATCTCGCCGCGCTCCCGGGCGCTGCGGCCCCGGGTCCAGGCGGAGATGACGGCGGGCCAGATCGGCGCGGAGCCGACTCCATGAAGAATGGCGCCGAGCAGCATGAGGTTCGGCGTGGGGGCGAGCAGGATCACCGGGACGGAGAGCAGGGACACGACGAGGCCCACCAACAGCGGACCATCCGGCCCGCGGTGGTCTACCTGGTGTCCGGCGGTGAGCTTGAGGACCAGCTCCGCCAGGGTGTACGCGGCGAGACAGAAGCCGGCGAGCTGGACCGCGGTCACCGGCAGCACCAGCAGGAGGTGCGCTCCCTGGCTGAAGCGATTGCTCGTTAGCTCCGGGATGATGCCATACAGCAGCATCCCGTGCGCGAGCTCCGCGAAGAACAGGATGACACTCAGCCGTCCGAACAGCGTTCGACGCGTCGCCTCTACGTTTTGCTCCACCGCCACCTCTCGTGCGCCAGCTTCAGCATCTCCGCCCCGGCCTCCGCGGCGGCGTCCGGCCGGCGGATCTGACGGGTCGCTTCCCGCATCCGCGCCAGACGCCCCGGGGCCGCGCAGAGCGCGTCCAGCTCGCGTCCTAATTCCCGCATCGTGTCGACCGACACCGCGGCCCCGGCTTTGACCAGGTAGTCGCGGTTCGCGTACTCCTGGCCGGGGATCGGGTGGAAGATGATCATCGGGAGCTCCATCGCCAGAGCCTCCGAGGTCGTCAAGCCGCCGGCCTTGGTAACAAGAATATCCGATATCGCCATCAATTCCGGCACCACTCGCACGAAGGGGAGGATGCGGAATTCCGGATAGCGGTGCGACTGCAGCTTGAGCCGCGCCATGAGCGAGCGGTCTTTGCCGCAGAGGAAGAAGCCCTGCACCGGCCGTGCCGCCACCGTGTGAAAAAGCCGCCACGGCTTGCGCATCAGCCCCTGGGCGCCGGTCATCACCAACACCGTCGGCAGACCGGAACGGAGTCCCCACTTCTCCTGCAGCAGCTCTCGCTGCTCCAGCAGCCCGGTGTTGATCCGGATCGGGATGCCGGTCGCCCGCACCCGGTCCGTCGGCACGCCGCGCCGGATCAGCCCGTCCCGCACCTCCTCGCTGCCCACCAGGTAGAGATCGGTGTGGTTATGGATCCACTGGTTGTGGACCACGTAATCGGTGATCACCGTCGCCACCGGCACCTGCAGCCCCTGCTGCCGCAGGAAGGAGAGCGCTCCGGAGGGAGTGGGATGCACCGCCACGATCAGGTCGTACTCGTGGTTCTTCAGGTGCTCTTCCAGGGCCCGCACCCCGAGCGTGTTGAGCCAGTGCTGGGCCGGAGAGCGCGGCGGGAGGTCGCGCGTGGTCTCGTAGAAGATGCGGTAGGCGACCGGCAGCAGCCGCACGCTCTGGGTGTAGCCGACGCTGGCCGCCAGCGTGGTAAACGGGTGGACGAACTCGTCGTAGTAGTCGAGGATCTCCACCTTCCCGCCGGGGGCGTGGCGCTCCCACCAGTCGGCCAGCGCCTCGGCGACCGTCTTGTGGCCGCCGCCGAAGCGCGCCGAGAGGATCAGCAGCCGTGGACCCCGAGCCGGCGTGGCCGCCGGCCCGCTTCCCGGCTCAGCCGAGCGCCCCGGCAGCGCCGGATCGATTGTCGCGCTCATCCTCAGTACCCCCTCGCCCGGTCCGACCGATTCTACCCGAACGGCGGCTTCGGAACCCGCCTCTCTCCCAAAGAACGCCGGGAGCGCACCCTCGGTTTCGCGCCGCGGGCTCAATCGGGATTTGCCCCACCATTCTCCTCCGATTTCCCGCCTCCCTGCCCGCCTCCCCCCGGCTCCCCTGCTCTCCGCGGCAGGACGGACCGGGTTACCATGCTGGTAGCCGCCCCGCTTCCTCACAGTCTACCCCGCCGCCGGCCCTCCGGTTCGGGACCAGAGACCCAGCGGAGGCGAGGGACGGTCTCGAACTGAGTGGGCGCCAGGGAGAGTGGGAGCGGGCGGGAAGACGGTTGCACGAGGGCGATCTGTCCGGTGCCAGGCCAGGTCCCCGTGTGAGGGGTCCCAAACCTGCCAACCTGAAACCTGTGAACCTGTGAACCCGCACCGCGCCCTCGTTCTACTACTCACGCAAGACAGCCTGGAGGCGAAGGTGATTCCGATTGATCTTTCCGGTAAGAACGCCCTGGTTACCGGGGCGAGCAGCGGCCTGGGCGCGGAGATGGCGCGCACACTGGCCCGCGCGGGCGCGGGGGTAGTGGTGAACTACCACGGCAACCGGCAGGGCGCCGAGGAGGTGGCGGAAGCGATCCGCTCCGAAGGCGGCCGCGCGCTGGTGTACCAGGCCGACGTGGCGGACCGCGGCGCCGTCGACGCCATGGTCGAGGCGGCGCGGCGGGAGCTCGGGCCGCTCTCCATCGTCGTGAACAACGCCGGCCGGGAGCTGCGCCTCGCCGCCCCGTTCGAGCTGGCCTGGGCAGACTACCAGCAGATGCTCGACCTGAACCTGCAGGCGATCTACAACACCGTCTCCGCCGCCTACCCGGACATGCAGAGCGCGGGGTGGGGCCGCGTGGTGAACATCGGCTCCGTCGCCTTCAACCGGCCGTTCCCGGGCAGTGCCGCCTACTCCGCGGCCAAGGGCGCCATGCTCGGCGTCACCCACGCCCTGGCGAACGAGCTGGGGAAGGACGGGATCACCGTCAACTACGTGGCGCCGGGCTGGATCCCGGTCGAGCGCCACGCGAGCGCGCCGCCGGAAGCGCTGGAAAAGCTGCTCCAGGAAACCCCGCTGGGGCGCCGCGGAGCCCCCGAGGATATCGCCGGCGTGGTCCTCTTCTTCTGCAGCGATCTCGCCGCCTTCGTCACCGGAGCCCACCTCCCCGTCGCCGGCGGCCACGGCGGGTACATCTCTTGACGGGGCCGGCTCCCTCTCTGCGGCGGCGACGGAGAGACGGAGTAACAGAGGGACGGAGAGACTGCCGTGCGGCCGGAGTCTTTCCTCCTTCTTCTTCCCTCTTCCGTCTTCCCCGGATTCTAGACGAATCGCGCTGACGAGTTTTGAACAGGGTGTCGATTCTGCTGTCGAAATCGACAGAATCTCACCCCCGGCCCCGGATTCTAGACAGGCCCGACCGAATCGGTCTCTTTCGACACCGGTCCTGTCTAGAATCCGCAGGCACAGCGGCGGGCGCCTGACTGCCTGGGGACCCCCTGCTTTGAACATCTGAACATCTCTAATACCACTCCTGAATTCATAGATACTCTGGTTCGGACTCCTGAGTACCGTGTGCAAAGCGAGCGTTCGGGGGGCTTGCCCCGGGCTGGAGAGGAAAAAACTTTCGGGTGTGGAGCGGTGGCCGGAAGGATCGCGCCGGGGGAGGGCAGGACTATCCGGGGAGAGCGGGCGGGGATAGAATAGCGTCACGCCGATGATCCTCCGCCACCTCACCCTCCAGCAGTTCCGGAACTACCCCAGCCTGCGCCAGGAGCTCTCTCCCTCGCTGAACGTCTTCATCGGACAGAACGCGCAGGGGAAGAGCAACCTCCTGGAGGCGGTCTACCTCCTGGCCACCAGCAAGTCGATGCGCGGCAGCCGGGACACGGAGATGATCGCCTGGGACATGCCCGCCGCCATGGTGACCGGCGAGGTGCTGCGCCAGAAGGCGAACGACCTCGACCTGGAAGTCTGCCTCTCCCGGACGGAGAAGAAGTCGCTGGTCGTGAACACCATCCATGTGCCGCGGGCGATGGAGTTCATCGGGCAGCTCAAGGCGGTCTCGTTCAGCAGCTCCGACCTCGAAGTGGTGCGGGGGGAGCCGGCCCGCCGGCGGCGCTTCCTCGACCTGGAGATCGCCCAGCTCAGCCCCGCCTACTGCCATGCCCTCGGCTGCTACCGGAAGGTGCTGGAGCAGCGCAGCCGGCTGCTGAAGAGCATGCGCGACCGCTCCATGCGCGCGGTGATGGAAGACACGCTGGAGGTCTGGACGGAGCAGCTGGTGGAGTACGGAAGCAAGCTGGTGGAGCGCCGGCAGCTCTTCATCTCCCGCTTGGAGGAGTTCGCCCGTCCGGTCCACTCCCTCCTCACCGCCGACACCGAGCGGCTCTCCGCCGCCTACCGCCCGTCGTTCAAGGCGCCGGACGACCTGGAGGGGATCCAGCGAGAGTTCCGCACCGCGCTGGCCGGCGTGCGGGAAGAGGAGCTGCGGCGCCAGGTCTCGCTGGTCGGCCCCCATCGAGACGACATCCTCTTCCTGGTGAACGGGCGCGAGGTGCGGACCTACGGCAGCCAGGGCCAGCAACGCACGGTGGCGCTCTCGCTCAAGCTGGCGGAGGTGGAGCTGATGCGGGAGCTCTCCGGGGAGAGCCCGGTCTGCCTCCTCGACGACGTCTTCAGCGAGCTCGACGCCCGCCGGCGCGCCCACATCTTCGACGTCACCCTCGGAAGCTGCCAGACCTTCCTCTCCACCACCGACCTGGAGCTGCTGCCGCAGCCGGTCCAGCAGGAGGCCGAGGTCTTCCGTGTCAGCCAGGGCCAGCTGGCTCGTGTGAAAGGCTGAGGAGCGCCGGCCGGAGAATCGCAAACAGATTTAATCTGCGCGCCGGCAAGAGAAGGGTGGAACAAGGGGTATCGTTAGGTTGTCTTTAGATATGTCCAGTGTTTGGGAGGGGGATGGAGAGATCCAATCCCGGAACGCACCTCCAGGACTCAAGAAAGGCCGAGCGGAACACTCCCCGCCCGGCCTTCTTCTTGTTTCAGGCGGCAGCCGAGTTTCAGCCGCCGGAAGGCGCTGATTCCGCCGGACCTTCCGAGGTGGGCACCACCGCGGGAGCTGCAGACGTAGAGCTCGCCGGCAGCGCCGCCACGGGGCGGGGAAGCTCCACGGTGGACGTGGCCTGGAGCAGGCGGAGGTCCTGGAAGAACGGGTTGTCGAGCGCCCGGTCGGCGGTGCGGGTGTAGGGGTGACCGGTCACCACCGCCGGAAAGCCGCGCTGCACGTGCACCGTGCGGTCCCGCGGATCCGGACGCTCCCGCGCGGAGCCGTTAGCGAACGGCAGGGTGCCGTCGCGCACCACCACGATCCGGTCGAGGCGCCACCGCGGCGCGTCGGTCCCGGCGCCGGCGAGCCAGCCGGTGACGGCCGACCACCGGTTCCACAGCGCGATCTGGCGCTGTGCCCAGTCTTCCCAGCAGTTGCTGCCGATCTGCAGGTCGCGCTGGCGCTCGTGGAAGTAGCGCAGCGTGCTCTCTTCCACCCAGAAGCCGACGGAGAGGGCGTCGGTCGCCACCGTCAGGCGGTTGTTCTCCTCGCTCAGCTCTTCCGTCTCGTTCCGCGGATCGACCTGTACCTCCAGGTCCTGGCCCTGGGCGGACCACGGCAGCGACAGCATCACCTCGGTCTGGGCGAAGCGCGCCAGCTTCGGCAGCTCGCCTTCGAGGATCGTCTTTCCATCGAGCAGGATGCGGATCGTGGTCGGCAGCGCCGGGCCGGTGCCGTAGTTCTTCACGTGGGCGAACCACTCTACCGGCTTCCCCGGCTTCAGCTCCGCCTGCGGGTGGAGAGAGGCGTCCCGCGGGGAGCGCTCCACGTGAGTCACTACCCAGTCCGGAACTCCCTTCGCCAGCACTTCCAGCTCCCGCGGCGCGGAGCGTACGCCATCGCGCACGGCGACCACCCGCGCCCGGCCCGCCTGGAGCCCTTCCAGGCGGTGGAGCACGTCGACCGCGGCGGTCGATGCGGGACTCACCTCCCAGGTGGCACCCTCCGTCAGGTTCTGCGTCGCGCCGCCGTCGTAGCGGCCGATCACTCGCAGCGGGAGGCGGTCGCCGACCGCCACGTTCGCGGCGAACGAGTCGACCTCCAGCCCGGAGAGCGACTGGGAGCACCAGAGTGAGAGATCGGCCAGCGAAACCGGCTCGCCGGAGGCGCGGCTGCACTCCAACCGGAACGCGCCGAGCGGCTTGCCCGCGGGGAGCGGGGCGCGGTCGATTCTCCCCGGCGACGCGCTGCGCGCGGGGACCAGGAGCTGGTAGCTGCCCCGACGGGCCTTCAGATCGGCCTCCGTCGCCGCGGCCTCCAGGCTCCAGCGGACCGGCTCCTCGCCGGCAAAGGTGACCTCCACCCCCTGCACCACGCGCGGTCGCCGGAGGGAGACCTGCAGCTCCGCGGGCGACTTCTCACGGGCCGGCAGCTCGGCGGCTGTCTTCAGGTGACCGTCGAAGATCTCCCGCAGGCGGCTCGGCTCGAGCTCGGCAGGGCTGACGGTCGCCTCACCGGATTCTCGCAAGAACCAGAGGTCGAGGGGAGCGTCGAGCGCGGGCCGGACAGCGGGCTTCGCCGCCGGGACGGGCTTCGCTGCCGGAGCCGGCTTCGCCGCCGGAGCCGGCTTCGCCGCCGGAGCCGGTCGAGCAGGTGCGGGCTTGCGCGGCGCCGGCTTCCCCTGGGAAGCGGCGGGAACGGCCGCAGTGGCGGCCGCGGCGAGCAGGGCGAGGCGGTACAGCATAGAGATCCACCCGGTGTTGTCGGAGAACGGTAAAGTCCGGCGGCGGTTAGACCGATCCAGGCATTCCGAGAACAAGGTCGGACGATTGGAGAGCAGCCGGCAGTAGAGCCAGGGCAGATTTGATCTCCCAGTTGGCCGGGTTGGTGATCCAGAGACCCCCGGCCACCACGTAGAGCGCGAAGAACCCGCCCCCTACCAGCAGGAGTAACAGCCCTAAGCGCAGCGCCCAATGGATCCGCAGGCTCCAGACCCAGGCGCCGAGCGCCCCTAACAGACCCCCTACCAACCCGCCCCCGATACCCCAGGCCCAGGCAGGCTGCAGCTCGAAGCCGCCGACGATCACTCCGCCTGCCACGGCGCCGGCGACCACCCACCACCGCTCGCCTCCGCGTCGCGGGGGCTGCCGGCCAGCCGCCGTCTCCTCTTCGGCGGGCGCTCTCTCTCCCATCCGGCGGGTCCTTCCCGGGAGAGACACCGCTCCCCTGCCAGCAGTCTACCGTGGAACCGCCGCGGCGGCATCAATCGGGGCAGCGGGACAGAGAGACAGAGGGACAGAGGGTGGTGGGAGCTGCGAGCGGACCTGGTCCTCTGAGTGGACGGGTGCCCCTGAAGGAGCACCCTGTCTGTTTCGGAAGGACGCTGAAGCGCCCTGCGCTCACGCGAGAACACTCCGCAGTACAGCGCCCTTCAGGGTGCTTCGGAGTAGGACAGCCGGGTCCTTCGGGGCTCGGCGTCCGAGCCGGCCGTGCCCCTCCCGGACCGAGCTGGCGAGAACGTGTCGGAAGTACCGGGCCGCCAGCGAGCAGGAGCAAGAGTAAGAGCAAGAGCAGGATCATCCGCTCACGGATGGTTCGGATTCATCCCTCATCTTTCATCCCGGAGCGGTAGTTGTTATGCCAGAGATAGGACTCACTGGCAGGCAATGGTAGGCCTGCTCTGGTAGTCCCAGTAGGAGGTAGCTCCTCCGGATGTCCGGAACCGCGTGGGAGCGGGTATCCATGCGCCTTCCAGTTCGTGAACCCGGTGCGGACGCGGACCCGTTAGCCCATAAGTTGGTTGAATGGCAACCGCAGTGGGGAGCTTAGAGATAGGAGGGAGCGCGAATCCCTCCGTTCCGGGACCTTGCCATGCTGCCCCCGCTGCTCCTTGGCTCGATCGCTGAAACACGGCGCTCACCGGTAGCGAATGACGCGGAGGAAGCGCTCGGCTGCGCGCCCCGGCAGGCCGCCCTGGTGGCCCTGACCCGTCAGGCGTTGACGGCGACGGACCTCTCTCAGCTCCTCGACCAGGCCGCAGAGTTGACCGCGGCCGCCCTTTCCGTAGAGTGCGGGCTGGTACTGAAGCCGCTCCCAGGCGGCGAGTCGCTGCTGCTCACGGCGGGGAGCGGCGGTATTCAGGGCATCGGCGAGCGTACGGTGAGCGCCGCCCCGGGCTCCCTGGCGCGCCTGGCGCTCGAAACGGCGGAGCCAGTGGTAATCGACGATCTTCGATGCGAGACCCGGTTTGCCGTCGATCCGCTCTTTCTGGAGCACGGAGCGGTCAGCGTCATTAGCGCGGCGATCCCGGGCCCCGAGCGTCCGTTCGGACTGCTCTCGGTCTACACCACGAGCCCGCGCACCTTCTCGAACGAAGAGGCCCAGCTCGTGCAGGCGATGGCGAATACGCTGGCGCTCGGCGTGCAGCGGCAGCAATCGGAGCGGGAGCTGCGCCGCAGCGAGAGCAGCCTGCTGGCGGCGGAGCGGATCGCCCGCCTCGGGCACTGGGAGTGGCATCTCACCTCCGGCACGATCCACTGGTCGGACGAGATCTACCGGATCTTCGGGCTGAGCCCGCAGGAGTTCCGCCCCTCCTACGAGGCGTTCATGGAGCGGGTCCACCCGGACGACCGGCAGCGGTTGGAAGACGCCGTGGAAGGAGCGCTCCGCCGCCGGGGCACCTCCAGCGTGGACCACCGCATCGTGCTGCCGGACGGATCGGTGCGCGTGGTGCACCAGCAGGGGGAGGTTTCGTTCAGCGAGCCGGGCGAGCCGATCCGGATGCTCGGCACGGTGCAGGACATCACCGAGCGGATGGAGGCGGAGCAGGCGCTTCGCCGCGCGAACCGGGCGCTGCGCACGCTGGGTGAGTGCAGCCGGGCGCTGATGGCGGCCAACGATGAGGAGGAGCTGCTGCAGGAGGTCTGCCGGATCGCCGTGGAGGTGGGCGGGTACCGTTTTGCCTGGATCGGATTCGTGGAGCGGGACGAGGCGCACAGCATCCGTCCGAGCGCCCATGCCGGGCATGAAGCCGGATACCTTTCGCTGATCCGGGTGAGCTGGGTGGATGACGAGTGGGGACGCGGGCCGGTCGGGACGGCAATCCGCACCGGCGAGCCGTACGTGGTCCGAAACATCCAGACCGATCCCCGCTTCTCCCCCTGGGCGGAGCCGGCCTCCCAGCGCGGATATGCTTCCGTGATCGCGCTGCCGCTGCGGCTCGACGGCGCCAGCTCCGGCGCGCTGGTGATCTACGCCGCGGAAACGGACGCGTTCGAAGCCGAGGAGCAATCGCTCCTGCAGGAAGTGGCTGCGGACCTGTCTTACGGAGTCTCCACCCTCCGCACCCGGGCGGAGCGGGCGCGGACCGAGGCGGAGCTGAAGGCGACCCGGGAGCGACTGCTCGCCGCCGAGGTGGAGAAGAAGCAGTTCACCCGGGAGGTGCTGAGCGCCGTGACTCACGGCAAGTTCCACCTGGTCGACGCGGAGGAGATCCCCACCGAGGGAGAGCTGGTGGTGGAGATTCCGCTGCACGACTTACAGGCCTACCCCGCGATGCGAAAGCAGGTGGCGCAGATCGCCGGGGAGGCCGGGATGAGCGAGGAGGACGTCTCCGACTTCGTGCTCTCCGTTGCCGAGGCCGCCACCAACGCGATCAAGCACGGCGTCGGAGGCCGCGCTACCGTTTACCGGGATCCGGATCGCGTGATCGTGCGGATTACCGACCGCGGGCCCGGCATCCTGCCGGAGAACCTTCCCGCTACCATTCTTCGCACCGGCTTCTCGACCAAGATCTCGCTGGGGGTCGGCTACACGCTGATGCTGGAGCTGGTCGACTGCATCTGGCTCTCCACCGGCCCGGAGGGGACCGTGGTCCAGCTCGAGAAGCGGATCCACCCGGAGGAGCAGGGCCTCGATCCACTGGCCGCGGCGCTAGCCCGGTTCTGAGAGGGTGTACGGAACTCTAGAAAACAGTCGTTCTATTCTGTGACTAAGCTGAGGTACGCCGCAGTCGCTGCGAACGCGCTGGGCGCCCTCTGCCATGATGAACAAGACACGCAAACGCTA
>JBKBRF010000039.1:0-65680 GCA_046292385.1 Armatimonadota bacterium
CGCCGGAACGGAGCCGGCGGCGAAGAACCCGTGATGTCTTCGGCGCCGTCGGCTCCGTGGGGCTACGTACGGGAGCTACCCTCGAACTTTCCGCTTGACGCGAAGCATAGAATCTCCAAATCCCGTCTCGGATGGGGCTCCCAGGTCACGGATCCCGTCAAGCGGCTCGGCAGCGGACGCGGCGAGCCGGAGATGATCCGGATGGCGCTCTTGCGGGAACATGGAACGGAGAGCAGCGGGAGGAAGCGGTCTGATGAGATTCGTGCGGGAAGCGCTCTGGAACCTGTCGCGTGAGGAGGCGGTGGCCCGCCAGCGAGAACTAGCGCCGCTCGTCTCGCTGGAAGATCGGCTGGAGCGGGTGGAGCTGGTCGCCGGCGTCGACCTGGCGCTGGCGCGGGGCGCCGACATGGGACGGGGCGCCGTGGTGGTGTGGCGGCGGTCGGACGGCAAGGTGGTGGAAGAGGTGACGGTGGAGCTGCCGCTCACCATCCCGTACATTCCGGGCCTGCTTGCCTTCCGGGAGGGGCCGCTGGTCGAAGCCGCCCTCGCTGCCCTCAAGTGCGAGCCGGACGTGCTCCTCTTCGACGGCCAGGGAATCGCGCATCCTCGCGGCCTCGGCATCGCCGCGCACGTGGGGGTGCTGCTCGACCGCCCCTCGATCGGGATCGGCAAGAGCCGCCTCTACGGCCGCGCGGAGGAGCCGGGGCCGAACCCGGGCGACCGCACCCCGCTCCTAGCACCGGACGGGCGCCGGATCGGGACGCTGCTCCGCACCCGCAAGGGCACGAAGCCGCTCTACGTCTCCCCAGGGAACCACGTCTCCCCGGAAACGGCGGCAGAGATCGTGATGCAGTGCGTGCGCGGCCACCGCCTCCCGGAGCCGGTGCACCTGGCGGACCGACTCAGCAAGGCGAAGTAATGGTGCTACTCAGTCGTCCAGCAGGAGCAGCTCGTAGACCTGTTTGCCGGGGATCTGGAAGCTGCGGCGGGGTTTCCAGGTGGCGGCGTCCAGCTCCACCACGCCGCAGGGGACGCGGTAGCGGGAGAAGAGGCGGGAGAAGAGCGGCGGCTTGATCTTGTTCTCGCTGATGCCGACGAAGGCGCTTCCGCCGTGGAACTGCAGGCCGCGGACGAAGCCGTGAAGCCGGCAGAGGGTCTGCTTCACGAAGCCGCCGGGCGGCAGGACGGAGACCTCCGAGGAGAACGACTCGCACCAGTAGAGCCGGCCCTCGTGCCAGAGCAGGCTGTGCGGCTGGGAGAGCGGCTCGTACTTCACGTCGAATGTCTTCCGCTCCCAGTCGAGGCGCAGGATCTTGCCGGCGCGCTGCCACGCCTCGGAGCGGTTCTTCTTATTCCGCGGGCCGGGCGTCAGCGTGAAGACGCAGAGCAGCAGCTCTCCGTTTGCCTCGATCAGGCAGTTCGGGTGGCAGACGTCCGCTTCGGAGGGGACGATCTGCATCACGTCGCGCACCGTCAGGTCGTCGTTCAGCCGCACCACGCGGTTGCCGCGGCTGGCGACCAGAAAGTAGCCGTCCGCTACGCGTCGCAGATCGTGGCAGCCGTCGAAGCGGGTCTCCGCGCGCTTCTCCACCTTCCAGGTGCCGGGCTCCAGGCGGGAGACGTCCCCGTGGTGCTCCACGAAGTAGAAGCCGTCCGGGCCGCGGGTGATGCCGTGTGTCGGCTGGTCGTAGAGGCGGCGGAGGGCGCCGGAGCCGGTGTCGAGGAGGTAGATCCCGCCGTCGCCGGTGGTGCTGTGGTTGGTTACGAGTAGACGCGGCATGCAGGGCTCAGGCGACTTCGACGATGCCGGCCGGGTCCGCGGCGGCGGGGCGGCCGGCGGAGAGCTCCGCCAGCGCGGCGCGGACCTGCTCCACCACCAGCGACGGCGGCAGGCGGCGCATGCAGGAGTGGTGATCGCACGGCTCCCGCGCCCAGCAGGGGCCGCACTCGATCGGGGTGTAGAGGTTGCGGTTCCAGGAATAGCCGCTGATGGCGGGGTGCTCCGCGGCTCCGTAGAGCACCACGGAAGGCAGCCGCATCGCCGCCGCCAGGTGCATCAAGCCGCCGACGTGCGTGACGAGCAGGTCGCAGCGGGTCATCAGGCCGGCGGTGTTGCGGTAGCCGAGGTCGCGGTAGTCGCGCGCGCCCGGGATGAGCGGGCCATCTTTCTGCGTGCCCAGGTGCAGCACGGTGGGGAACTCCCGCACCAGCAGCGCTCCCAGCTCCGCCCACTGGTCGCCCGGGTACAGCTTGTTCGGCAGGTGCACGGAGGCTTTCCCGTGCGGTACGATCGCGATCCGCGGCCGCGGCAGCCGCTCCAGCTCTCGCTCCCGGTACGCCAGCTCCCGCTCGGTCAGGTAGAGACGCGGCTGCCGGGGCCGGCGCTTCATGGTGACCGGAACGTGGTCGTAGATGTCGTCGATCAGGTGACCTCGCACCTGCAGGTAGCGCGCTTCCGGCGGGCGGTGCGTGGCGTGGATGTACGCCTCCACCCGCTCCGGGTCGCGCTTCCGCAGCTTGTGGACGTCCAGCACTTCCTCCACGTGCGGATTCCGGTGGAAGAGCTCCGGGTGGCGCGCCGCGAGGAAAAAGCGGACTTCCGGATGCTCCGCCTTCACTCCCTCCAGCACCGCGGAGAGCATCAGGTGATCTCCGAAGCCGGAGGGCGGGCGCAGCCGCACCACGTTGGGGCCGTCCGGAGCGGGCCGTTTTCGGAACCAGGAGAGCATCGTTCGGGAGGGTCTTCGCTAGCCGGCCGCGCGCGCTCCGCGGGCGAGGGAGGGGAGGCGGTGTGCCGCGCGGCGCGATGCCGGTCCGCGCCTGGGCGCGCGGAGAGACCGGGCGTTCGGGAGAAAGCACATCATTATAAACATAATCCCGGGGTCTCCGCCTTCCCGGGCGAGCCGTCCTGGTGCCGCGGCGGGGAGCCTCCGCTCGGCGTGGAGATGGCGCCCCCACGGGTGGGGCGCGGGGCCGAAGGATTAGTCGGTGCCTGCAAGGTGGAAGAGTAACCCCGGGCCGCCGCTCCGCTCCGGGAGGAGCATCCATGTAGTGGTCGGCTAACGCGGACGATAAAACACAGAGGGACACGGGGTTATCCCGAGGCGATCCCGGCGCCCGCCGGCGTCCGCGTGTCCAGGTACCGCATTATGGCGATTCAGCAACCGGCGGACTGGAGCGAGTTCTCCGGTCTCAACCGTGCCTATCTTCTCGATCTCTACGAAGCGTATCGAACCCAGCCCGAGTCGGTAGATCCGGAGCTGCGAACCTTCTTCGATCGCTCCGGTCCACCCCCGGAAAACGGAGCCGCCGTTGGGGCCGCGCAGTACCCCTCCGAAACACCGCTCCCGCGCGGCGTAACGGCCGGCACCGCGCTCCAGGTGGCGGGGGCGGTAGCGCTGGCGACCGCCATCCGCACCCACGGGCATCGCGCCGCCCAGCTCGACCCGCTCGGCAGCCCGCCCCCGGGCGATGCCTCGCTCCGGCCGGAGACGCACCTGATTCGGGAGGAAGACCTGGCGTCGCTGCCGGCTTCCATCATCGGGGGACCGGTGGCGGAGCGGGCCGGCAACGCGCTAGCGGCGATCCGCTACCTCCGCAAGATCTACCAGCGCTCCACCGGCTACGAGTTCGAGCACGTCTCCGACGCGGACGAGCGCGCGTGGCTGCGGGACGCGGTGGAATCGGGGCGTTTCCGGCCGCCGCTCGACCCGATCGACGAGCGGAAGCTGCTGGAGCAGCTCACCGAGGTGGGGGCGTTCGAGCGATTTCTGCACAGCGCCTTCCCGGGGCAGACTCGCTTCTCCCTGGAAGGACTCGGGATGATGGTCCCGATGCTTGACGAGCTGGTCGGCGCCGCCGCAGAGGCAGGTACCCGCTGCGTGATGCTCGGCATGGCGCACCGCGGCCGCCTCAACGTGCTCGCCCACGTGCTGAACAAGCCGTACGAGCAGGTGATCGCGGAGTTCATGGGCCGCTACACCCGCTCCCGCAGCGCGCCGGGCGGCGCGGTGGACGACGGCTGGACCGGCGACGTGAAGTATCACCTCGGCGCCCGGCGGGCCTATCGCGGCGGGCGCGAGGTGGAGATGTCGGTCATGCTGATCCCCAACCCGAGTCACCTGGAGTGGGTGAACCCGGTGGTGCTGGGGATGGACCGGGCGGCGGACGAGCGGCGCGACTCGCCGGGGTCGGCGCGCCAGGACGAGCTGGCGTCGATGTCGGTGCTGATCCACGGCGACGCCTCCTTCCCCGGGCAGGGCATCGTGGCAGAGACGCTCAACCTCTCCCGCCTGCCCGGCTACCGGGTCGGCGGGGCGATCCACCTGATCGCGAACAACCAGCTCGGCTTCACCACCAATCCCAGCTCCGGCCGCTCCACCCTCTACGCGAGCGACCTTGCCAAGGGCTTCGAGATCCCGGTGATCCACGTAAATGCGGACGACGTGGAGGCGTGCATCGCCGCCGCGCGGCTGGCGCACGAGTACCGGCACATCTTCCGGAAGGACGTGCTGATCGACCTGATCGGCTACCGCCGCTGGGGCCACAACGAAGGGGACGAGCCGAGCTACACCCAGCCGAAGCTCTACGCGAGCATCGCGAAGCAGCCCACGGTCCGGGAGCGGTGGGCGGGCGACATGGTCCGCCGCGGCCTGGTCACCCGGGAAGAGACCGAGGAGATGCTGCGGTCCGCCATCGCCCATCTCCAGCAGATCAAGACAGAGCTGCAGGCGCAGGCGCCTCCGGAGGAGTCGGCCAACGGCCGCATTACTGCTGGGCTGGAGGCCGGCGGGGCACGGGGCGGCCTGGGACGCGCCGGCGCCGCGGAGCGGATGGAGACGGAGGTCCCGCTGGAGCGGCTCGCGCGGCTGAACGAGGAGCTGTACCGGATCCCGGAAGGCTTCCACCTGCACTCCAAGCTGGAGCGGCCGTTCGCTCGCCGGCGGGCCGTCTTCGCCCCGGAGGAAGGGGAAGAGGCGCCGGCAATCGAGTGGGCGCACGCGGAGGCGCTGGCGTTTGCCTCGATCCTGGAAGACGGCACCCCGATCCGGTTCAGCGGGCAGGACGTGGCGCGGGGGACCTTCTCCCATCGTCACGCCGTGCTCTTCGACTCCGGGACCGGCACCGCCTACACTCCGCTTCAGAGCCTCAGCACGGCCCGGGCTGCCTTCGAGATCTGGAACAGCCCGCTCTCCGAGCAGGCGACCCTGGCGTTCGAGTTCGGCTACAGCATCCAGGCCCCGGAAGCGCTGACGCTGTGGGAGGCGCAGTACGGCGACTTCGTCAACGTGCCGCAGGCGGTGATCGACCAGTTCATCGTCTCCGCGCGCTCCAAGTGGGAGCAGTACTCCGGCCTGGTGATGCTGCTGCCGCACGGCTACGAAGGGCAGGGCCCGGAGCATTCCAGCGCGCGGCCGGAGCGGTTCCTGCAGATGGCGGCGGAAGACAACCTTCGCATTGCCAACTGCACCACCGCCGCGCAGTACTTCCACATCCTGCGCCGCCAGATGTGCCTGCTCAGCCGCGACCCGCGCCCGCTGATCCTGCTCACTCCCAAGAGCCTGCTGCGGAACCCGCTGGCGGCCTCGCGGCCGGAGGAGCTGGCGGAGGGGCGGTTCCGGCCGGTGCTGGAGGACGTGCGGGCGATGCGGCACCGCGAAAAGGTGCGGCGCCTGCTCTTCTGCAGCGGCAAAGTCTACTATGACATGGTGGCGGCCAGGCAGACGGTCGATCCGGAGATCGCGGACGCCATCGCCGTGGCGCGAGTGGAGGAGCTCTATCCCTTCCCGGCGGAAGACGTGGCGAGCCGGGTGGGCGCCTACCCGAGCCTGGAGGAAGTGGTGTGGCTCCAGGAGGAGCCGCGCAACATGGGGGCGTGGACCTTCGTGGCCCCGCGCCTGCGAGACATCATCGCGGGTCGATATCCGCTGCGGTATATCGGACGGACCCGTCGGGCCAGCCCCGCCGAAGGCTCGCACCAGTGGCACGTGCGCGAACAGGCGCGATTGGTGGCGGCGGCCCTGCAGTTCGAGCGCGCACCGGAGGATGAGCCGTTGATGCCGGAGGTTCAGCATGCCCGCTGAGGTGAGAGTGCCGACGCTGGGAGAATCGGTCGTGGAAGCCACCATCGCCCGCTGGCACAAGCGGGAGGGAGACCGCGTGGACGCGGGCGACCCGTTGGTGGAGTTGGAGACCGATAAAGTCAACACGGAGCTGTCCGCGGACCGCCCCGGGGTGCTGCGCAGCATCCTGAAGGGGGAAGGCGATATCGTGCGGCCGGGCGACGTGGTGGCCGCGATCGAAGAGGGCGCGGGCGGCGCGGCCCCGGAGACCGCGGCGCCGGAAAGCGCCGCTCCCGCCGAGGCGCCGGCTCCCGCCGCCGAGGAGGACGTGCGCGCCTCGCCGCTGGCGCATCGGCTGGCCGAAGACCTGGGGGTCGATCTCGCTCGCGTCCCCGCCACCGGTCCGGGCGGGCGGGTCACCCGGGAAGACGTGGAGACGTTCGCCCAGCGCAGCCCGGCGCCGTCCCCACAGCCCCAGGCTCCTGCGGTCCCGGCGCCGCTCGCCGCCGCGCCGCGGGTGGAGACCCCCTCTACGGAGACCCGCGGCGAGACGCGCCAGCGCCTCTCCCGCCGCCGCCTCACCATCGCCCGGCGCTTGGTGGAAGCCCAGCAGACCGCCGCGATGCTGACCACCTTCAACGAGGTGGATCTCTCCGCGGTGATGGCTATCCGGCAGCGCCGGAAAGAGAGCTTCAAGGAGCAGCACGGGGTCGGCCTCGGCTTCATGTCGTTCTTCACCAAGGCGGCGGTCGGCGCGCTGAAGGCGTTCCCGGAGATCAACTCCGAGCTGCAGGGCGAGGAGCTGGTCCGGAAGCACTACTACGACATCGGCATCGCGATCGGCGCGGAAGAGGGGCTGGTGGTGCCGGTGCTGCGCAACGCGGACCGGTTGAGCTTCGCCGAGATCGAACGGGAGATCGCCGCGCTCGCGAAGAAGGCGAAGGAGCGCACCCTGACCCTGGACGATCTGAAGGGCGGCACCTTCACCATCACCAACGGCGGCGTCTTCGGCTCCCTGCTCTCCACGCCGATCCTCAATCCGCCGCAGGTCGGCATTCTGGGCATGCACAAGATCCAGGAGCGGCCGGTGGTGGAGAACGGCGAGGTGGTGGTGCGCCCGATGATGTACCTGGCCCTGAGCTACGACCATCGCGTGGTGGATGGTCGCGAGGCGGTGCAGTTCCTGGTGCGGATCAAAGAGCTGATCGAGGAGCCGGAGCGGCTGCTGCTGGAAGGATAGCCCGCGGGAGGCAGTGTGCTTCGGCGCGCAACCCCCTTCCCTGAAGCGGAAGGGAGAGTAGGCTGGCTCCGCACCGATAGCTCCCCTCTCCTCGCAGGAGAGGGGTCGGGGGTGAGGCCGCGCCGAAGCACACTGCCTTCCGCTGGTTTGCCCCCTTGAGCCCGCGGGAAGCACCGGTAGGTCTGCTCCGGGCGCGATAGACGGTCCGCCGCGGCGCGCGACCCGGAACCCTTTGCCTATGCGGTCGGCCTCACTCCCGGCTCTCCTCCTGGTCTCCCTCGCGCTGCCCGCCGCGAGCGCGGCGGAGCGGAAGGCGCAGCCGGTCCCCGCCGCCGGGCTGCCGGAGGCGACCTCCGTGCTGCGCGCCAGCCGGGAGTATGTGGTCGGTGCGACGGCGGAGACACGGCACGCGGGTTGGACCGAGACGCTCGCCTACGCCACGCTGCCGCAGGAGCTGCCGGTGCGGTGGCACGTCGACCCCGGCGGCGAAGCGGTGCTGCTCGGCCGCGACGCCTGGCGGCCGGACGCGGAGTGGCGGGAGCTGCGGCGGTGGGGCAGGGGTACCGGGTCCGACGAGCGCGGCGCCGACGTGGTCTCCCTGGACCGGCCGATGGCGCTGCGCCTCCGCGCGCGGGCCCCGAAGTTCCCCCGCAGCGGCATCGCGCGTGTGAGCGTGAGGGCGCGGCGCCACACCGTTGCCGTGCTCCGGGGCACCGCCGGGGAGCGCCGTCGGCCGGTGATCCTGGCCGAGGGGTACGACCCGCTCAACCAGCAGGATTGGAACGACGTGGGCTGGGCCGAAGACGCAACCCTGGCCCGGATCATCGCGGAGGGGGAGCAGAAGCACGGCCTCGATACGTGGCTCCTCGACTGGGGTGATGCCGGCGCGCCGCTGGAGCAGCAGGCAGGAGACTTCGCCGAGATCGCGGAGGCGGTGCGCGGCTGGAACTACGGCCGCCGGGAGACGGTGGCGATCGGCGTGAGCATGGGCGCCGTCAGCCTCCGCTTCGCCCTCGCCTCTGCCGCGGACCGGGGTGACGACCTGGGCGTGCAGAAGTACCTGAGCATCAACGGCCCGCACCGCGGCGCGTGGGTGAACCGGAAGCTGCTGGAGACGCTGCGGAAGCAGGCGGGCGACACCGATGAGGACCAGCCCGAAGGTGACGATGACGGCGAATTCTGGCTGCTGCGCGCGATCGACAGCCCGGCGGCGCGCCAGCTGCTGATCGGCGGGGCGGACCACGAGCGGTTCTACTCCGAGCTGCGCAAGCGGGGCAAAGACGGCTACCATCCCCGCATCCCCCGGGTGGCGTTCAGCAACGGAACCCTCGTCCGGGAGGGGAACGAGTTGGCGGAGTGGGTCGAGGGCGGCGGGGACGTGGTCCACCGGATCTCCGTGCGCCCGCTGTGGCTTCCCCTCTGGCTCACCTACAAGAAGACCCGGCGCGAGTTCGAGTACGGCGGCTACCCGGGCGAGCTGCTGCCCGCCTCCCTGCGGAGGCCGGTGCGCGACCACAAGCGGCTGCTCGGCATTTTCCGGTTCGACTTCCGCGCGCGGTGGGAGGCGATCCCGACCTTCATCCCCACGCACAGCGCGCTCGACTTCCCGCCGGACCTCACGATTACGGACGGCCGGCACCGGTACACCAATTGGAAGCGGTCGCCGTTCCCCGGCCTCTACGTCTCCCAGGGACGCAACCTGGCGCACGACGCCACGGAGGCCGACTGGATCGACCCCCGCACCGGCAGGCGCGCTCCGGCGGGCGCCAACGCGATCCTCCACGAGGTGCTGGAGGCATTCCGCCAGCCCGCGGCCCGGACTCCTATGGGAATCCGGCCGGCCTCGAGCGCTCGCCATTAGATTCTTCGATAGTCCGGCTGCGTAGCTCCGCATGAAGGAAAATGAGACGCAGCAACTGAGCAGACGCCGCGTTGCCGCTTCACCTCCCGTCCGGTCCGGACCCCGACCTGCAGCCCCGATGTCTCCTCCGCTCCGTCGCCCTTCTACGCCTGCCCGTCCGCTCGCCAGGAGCGTGACGCTGGTGTCCGGTCTGCTCCTGGGCGCCAGCCTCGCCGTCGCGCCGGCAAGCTACGCCCAGGCTCCCGCGGAGATGCCGGCTCCGATGCCGGCTCCGGCGGAAGGCGCTCCGCCCGCTCCGGCCGCCCCCACCTCGCCGGAAGTGGAGCAGCGGCTGCGAGAGCTGGAGGAGACGGTCCGGCGGCAGAGCGAGCTGATCAAGAGGCTGGAGCAGACGGTGGAGGAGCTGCGGAAGCCCGCCCCGCCCTCCCCGCCGCCCGCCGAGCCGCCGAAGCCCGCCCGGGCAGACGGCTTCACCGTGCCGGGTCGCGAGGACGGGACGCGGCTGCGCCTGCGCGGGCTGCTCCACACCGACGCGCGGATCTTCCCTTCGGAGGGAGGGCGAACCGGCAGCGAGTCGTTCCTGAGCCGCCGGATCCGGACGATCTTTTCCGGACAGGTCGACCGCTGGGCCGAGTTCCAGATTCAACCGATCTTCGATGAGAACCGGCTCTCCGTGCTGGATGCCTACGTCGACGTGCGCCGGACGCCGGAGCTGCAGCTCCGGGCGGGGCTCTTCAAGACCCCGTTCAGCCTGGAGCGGCTGCAGTCCGCCTCGGACCTGCTATTCATCGAGCGCTCGATTGCCCAGAACCTGGCCCCGAACCGCGACACCGGATTCATGGTCCACGGAGACACGCTCAAGGGACGCTTCTCCTACGCGGCGGCGGTGCTGAACGGGGCGCCGGACGGCGGCAACGTCTACGGCGACCCGGGGCGGGACAAAGACTTCGCCGGGCGGATCTTCGCGCGGCCGTTCCTGGACCAGAAGGGCAGCTTTCTGGAAGGGCTGGGAGTGGGACTCGCCGCGACCTACGGCCATCGCGACGAGCCGTTCGCCGTCACCTACCGCACCGACGCGCGCGAGCCGTTCTTCGTCTACCAGCCCGGCACGACCTACGACGGCACGGTCCGCCGCCTGGCGCCGCAGTTCTACCACTACTACCGCCAGCTCGGCCTGATGGGGGAGGCGTACCTCAACCGGGAGACGGTCGGCCGCAACGGAGTCGTCCGCGCCTTCAACAACCGCGGCTGGTTCCTGCAAGGCTCCTACGTGCTGACCGGCGAGAACGCCGGCTTCCGCAGCGTGGTGCCGCGCAGGCCGTTCGACCCCTCCCGCGGCCAGTGGGGCGCGCTGGAGGTGGCGCTCCGCTACTCGGACCTCCGGATCGATCCGGACGCCTTCCGCCTCGGCTTCGCCGACCCGCTGACCTCCGCGCGCCGGGCCACCTCCTGGACCTTCGGCCTCAACTGGTATCTCACCACCGCGCTCAAGCTCCAGGTCAACTACGAGCGCACCCACTTCAACGGCCCGATCCTGTTCCGCACCGGCCCCCACGACCGAGAAGAGCTGATCCTCACCCGCCTGCAGCTCTCATACTGAGCCCCGCTCTACGGGCAGAAGCGTCACCGGGGGCTTTACAGGCAGGGCCCCGGTGCGCTACAATCAAGCGCGCGAGGCGGTGTGCCCCGCGCTTTCAACTGAAGAGGGCGGTTAGCTCAGGGGTAGAGCGCTTCGTTGACACCGAAGAGGTCATTGGTTCAAATCCATTACCGCCCATACCAGGCACCCATCCCACGCGGGATGGGTGTTTTCGGTTTTCTGGTTTGGCATCCCGCCTGGGTCACGGTTGACGAGGCGGTTCGCCAGCGGGCGTCCGTTCCTATTGGCGGCACTCGTGAGGATTGGCGCTGTGCAGAAGGTGCTTCGATGTTAGGCGGGATAAATTAAGAGTAGGCGCAAGCTCGCTCGGCAGCCCCCGAAGAACTCAGCATCGAGCACGTTCGAGCTTCGATCCTTCGTTAGCGCCACCCCCGCTCCCGAACCGTCTGCACACATCCCAGGAGTACACCGATGGCATTCGCGGATTCCGTCCGAACCCTCAGTAACCAGATCGCCGAACGACGTGCGCACGTGGCCACCGAGGAAGCCACGAAGCAGGCCCTCATCCTCCCGTTCATCGCTCTTCTGGGCTTTGACATCTACAATCCCGCTGAAGTGATCCCGGAGTATCGGGCAGGTTGGGCAAAGCAGACAGAGAAGATCGATTACGCCCTGCTCATCGCCAAGAAGCTCGCGGTCTTCATCGAGGCCAAGGGCCCCAACGAGGTGCTTGCCAACTACGACCCGCAACTCGCCAAGTACTTCAACTCCACCCCCGATGTGAAGTTCGCGATCATCACCAACGGCGTCCAGTTCCGCTTCTTCACCGACCTCCAGGAGCGGAACATCCTCGACAAGAAGCCGTTCTTCGAGTTCGACTTCGAGGATTTTACCGACGCCGATATCGCCACCCTGGAGCGGTTCCGGAAAGAAGTCTTCAACGCGGAGGCTCTGGTCGGCTATGCGGAGGATCTGGTTTTCCTGTCGGCGCTGAAGTCTCAGTTCAAGACACTGCTCCGGGATCCGTCCGATGACCTGATCCGCTTCGCCGTGGGTACTGCGAACCTGGTCGAGGGCCGCATCACGCAGAAGGTGGTCGACCGCTTCCGGCCCCTGGTGAAGGAGTCGATCTCCGGCGCCATTCTGGAGATCGTGGGGCAGAGCTTTGCGCCGGCCATGACGATGGTGGAGCCGATCGTCGAGCCACCAGCAGTGGCTGAGGAGGATCTGGGACCGCGGGTAATTACCACCGAAGAGGAAATGGCGGCGTACCAGCTCATCGCGGAGATGCTGGCCGACCAGGTTCCGGATCCGGGGCAGCTCCGCTATCAGGATACGCAGCGGTATTTTTCGCTGCTCTACGCAAAGACCACCGGATGGTTCGTGCGCTTCGTGGTGCAGGGCAAGGACAACAAAAAGATGCTCGGCTTCCGCCTGCCCGTGGAGCGCGTGCGGGAGTTGGCACCCGGTGTAGAGGTCGACGAGCCTCCGACCTGGATCGGCGCCAGCCGGGTCTACTTCCGCGAGGTGGAGGATCTGCGAGCCCTGGCGCCGGTATTCGCCGCAGCAGTCCGCGAGGTTCTTTAACCCGCGTCAGGATCCGGTCTCGCCGATCGTTCCAAGCATCCAACCCAAGCGGATGTGTGCTTGGAACGATCGGCGCCCTACTTCCAGAGTGGCTCTTCCGGGAAGTGCGGCCAGAGCAGGGCGACGATCGGCGCGGTGACGAGCCCCAGCAGCAGCCCCAGCCCCAGCGCCACGAGGGGAATGTTCGTCATCAGGGCGCTCGGGACGCGGACCAGCGTGTCGAGCACGCCGAAGAAGGGGCGGACTGCCCACGGAATGTCGGCCGGCGCGGCGCGGAGGAAGTGCGCGTAGGAGCCGAGCGGGAGCGCCAGGATGCCGGCGATCAGCCCGTACGTGACGCCGGCCTGGAGGAGCGGCCCCAGGGTGGCGCGGGGGCCCTGCTGCTGCACGTCGTCCGGCAGCCGCACGTTCCAGACGAAGCGCCACACGAAGCCGCCGATCAGCGCGCAGAGCAGGATCGTCTCCGGCAGCCCCAGGTTGAAGATCACGTTGTCGAGCGAGGGGGCGGGGGGCGAGGGCTGCTTGTCGATCCGCTGCGGCAGGTAGGCGGTCAGCCCCAGGGCGCGGATCAGCAGCGAGAGGCCGGCGAGGGTGAGCGTGCCGAGGAGGCCGTTCACGACCAGCACAATGCCGACGTACGGAAACCGCCGCCGTTTGCGCGTCGGCCGGTTGCGGGCCGCGCCGGGGGCGGCGCCTCCGTCCGGGATGTGGCGGTACTCTCCGAGCCTGGGCTTGCGGGTCACGGGGGGTTGCCTAGGGTGCTCAGTAGAACGGTTCGCCCTTCAGGGGTGGTTGTTCCTGTGTGGTGGGGCTCGCCTGACCGTAGCGGCAATCTCACCGGGGTTTCATCCCGAGTCCTTGCACCAGGCCGTGGGCCGGAGTGGCAGTTTACGGCGCACCCCCGCTGACGCGGGGGTGAGAGCAAGCTCTCGCACTCCACAGGCCGGACCGGGTGGGATTTCCCTTGCGTCGGAAGGGAGACGGCTTCGGTGAAGTCTGTGGAGTGCGGCAGCTTGCTGCCGCTTTGCGGAGCCGTCCGCCCCAGCAGAGTGCTTTCGCAGATGCCAGCGGAGCGGTTTCCGACTCGGCGAAGAAAGCGGCGGCGGGTGTCACACGCTGTAAAGTGACGCCGCTGGCGGCGCAGGCGAGCTGAAGCGCAGCCCGGCGTCCAGGAGAGGCGGAAACCCTCGGCCACCCGCGGATTTCCATCCCAGTCACCCTGAAAGAAGTGAACGGTCTACGTCGCCCCATTCGCGCCGGAGCGGGAGCCTCGCGCGCAGAAGGGCACCGGCGGCAGAGTCCGCCTCACCCGTCTGCGTGCCCCGGGCCAGCACGGCTGCCGAGATTCTTCACTGCGTTCTCAAGAAACTCCCGCCGCGAGCCGGCCCCATCGGAGCGGCGTCAACCCAGCGTGAGCACAGCTCCGCCCCCGGTGGTCATCCTGAACGCAGGGGAGGATCTACGTCACTCAACTCTTGGGGGGCACAATGAGCCCCCACGTTCGGGAGCGCCCCGTCGGGCCGCGTCCTCGTCACGCGGATGCGTGCTCCGGACCAACACGGCTGCCGAGATTCTTCACTGCGTTCAGAATGACAAATTCGGTGAAAGGCACCTTGATTGGAGTGGAGGACCGTGCTCGGTGGGGCGACCCTCCCGTTTCTTCAGGGGTGGCCGGCCTGCGCCGTGCCTGCGGCTCAGAATGACAAATCTGGTGAAAGGTACCTTGTTCGGAGTGGAGGACGGTGATCGATGGGCGACCCTCCCGTTTCTTCGGGCGGTGGACGGCCGTGGGCCGTGCCTGCGGCTCAGGATGACCGGGGTGCAGAACGGTAGGGCCGCCCATCCTCACCGGCAAAGACTACGCAGCTTCCCGGGTGCCGTACGATCCGGAGCAAGACTGCTTCCACGCGCCGACGCAGGCGGTGTGGCACGCCGCGTGGACTGCGGGCCTGGTGGCGCTGTGCTGCTTCCTGGGGCAGCCCGTGCCGCCGGAGCTGGCGAGCCAGTGGCACTGGTTTTCGGAGGGGCACTGGCCCTGCGGGTGGGTGGGGGACTTCCCGCAGGGCACTCTGCTGGTCTACTGAGGCCCGCAGAAGGCGGCCTACGGTACCGGCTGCTCCGTGTTGCTGGGGGAGCCGTCGTTGATGCGCGGCCAGCCGTTCTCCCAGTGGATGCGGTCGATCAGCAGCATCCGCGGGTTGCGTCCGCCGACCCGACCGCGCTGCCAGGCGTGGTAGACGAAGTAGTCGTGCCCGTTCGGGCCTTTCACCACGCTGCCGTGGCCCGGGCCGAGCCAGTTCTCATCTCGGCGCAGCACCGTCTCGCGCCGCTTGACGAACGGACCGAGCGGGGAGGTGGAGCGCGCCACGCCGACCGCGTAGCTCTCGTTCCAGAAGGCGTTACCGCTGTAGAAGAGGTAATAGTAGCGGCCCCGGCGCACCACCCAGGGTCCTTCCACCAGGTCGCCTTCCCACTCCAGGTCGTTCGTCAGCACCTCGCGCTTCGGACCGACCAGCGAGAGGCCGTCCGGCGCCAGCTCCTGCACGAAGACGGGGGTCCGCTCCTTCGGGCGCAGGTCGTTCCCGTCTAGCTTCCAGTAGAGATAGCGTCGGCCGTCGCGGTCCTGGAAGAAGTGGGAGTCGATCATCCCCACGCGCTCGTCTCGCACCAGCGGGGCGCCGCGGTCGGTCCACGGTCCCACGGGCATGGGAGCGCTGGCGGCGCCGACGCAGAGGCGGCCGGTCTGGTCGCGCGCGGTGTAGTAGGCCACGTAGCCGCGGCCCACGCGGTGGACCTCCGGCGCCCAGTAGTCGCTTCGGGTCCAGGTCGGCCGCTGCCCCTTCGGGAAGATGAAGCCCTTCGGAGTCCAGTTCAGCAGGTCGCGCGAGTGGAGGATCGGGAAGGCGTCCGCCCGATTGCCGGAGGTGTGGTACAGGTAGTAGCCGTCCCGCGTCCGCATTACTGCCGGGTCCGGGCAGTTGTCGTCGGAGACCGGGTTCTGGTAGACCGCTCCCGGGGCGGAGATGGCCTGGGGAGCTAGCAGGGCCGCCAGGGTGGCGGCGCGCACTACGGGCCGGGTGGTGGTCGCTCGCTGGCGCCGGGATCGTTCGTTCGCTCTCGACACTACAGGGTTCCGCTTCCTAACTCGTGGTTCTGCGGTCGGCGGACCGCTTGCTTTAGATAGATGGTCGGCTGGCGGCGGACTGCCGTTCACCCCGGGGAGTTAGTTGCATCTTAGCGGAAAAGCGTGCGCTCGACGGCGGGCAAGGTCCCCGGAGCCCGGCTGCAAGGAGATCGGGCGGCCGATTCACAAACGTCATGCCGTGCGCCGCTCCCGTCCCCGCGGCACCCGGAACCGCCATGATCACTTGCACCCTCCGCCTCTCTGCCGTGCTCCTCGCCGCCGCTCTGCTGGCGGTCGCGAGCGCTGCCGCTCCGGCGAAGAAGCCGCAGCCGAAGAAGCCCGCGGCGAAGCCGGCAACCCCAAAACCGGCGCCGGCCGTCAAACCCGCGCCGAAGCCGGTGGAGGCGATCACGCCGGCATCTCTCGGCGCGACGCTGAAGTCGCTCGGCTTCGAGCCGGTAGCGCAGGCGCCGTACCAGCGTCTGCAGGTGGAGGAGGACGGCTACACCTACGCCATTGACCTCGGCTTCAGCAAGAGCGGGGAGTGGCTGGTCTGCATGGCCCACCTCGCCTCGATCCCGGACCTCACCGCCCTGCGCGCGGCGCCGCTGCTGAACCTGCTCGCGACGAACGACCGCCTCCTCGGGATGTCGTTCAGCTACGAGCGCACCAACGGGCGAATCATGTTGAATGCTGCCCTCCTCGCGCGGGGTCTCGACCCGGAACGCCTGAAGCGGACGATTGAGGAGCTGCGGCAGACGGTCCGCGACACCGACGGGCTCTGGAACCCGGAGGCGTGGTAACGGCCTTCGAGGGATGAAGGATGAGGGATGAATCCAGACCACCGGTGAGCGGGAGGTCCTGTTCTTGCTCCTGCTCGGCACCTGGGGCGGAGAGTCGCGCTCGTTGGTTTGGGCGATTCCGCTTGGGGAGGACCCCCGCTTCCGGAAGCACCGTGGCCGCTACCACTCCAGGCGGAGCTCGCCGTCGAGGGCCTGGGCGGAGCGCAGGGGCGGGAGCTCCACGCCGAGGGGGCCGAGGAGCTCTCGAAGCTCGATCTCCGGGTTGCCTCCCGGGCCGAGGCGCAGGCCGGGGCGGGTGGGGAGCGCCTGGCGAATGGCGGCGTGGACGAACGGCAGCGGGACCGGCAGGATGCCGGCGGCCCGGACCCCGGTGACCTCGATCAGGAGCGCCCCGGAGGGGGAGATGACCGGTCGTGCCTCCACCGTCCCGAGAGAGTGCCGGAACGAGGCGACGCCGGGTCGAAGGCGCTGGAGCTCCAGCGGCGTGCCGGGCGGGAGGAGCGCCTGCACGGCCGTCTCGGAGAGGCGCAGCGCGGCCCGCTCTACCCGCAGGCGCAGCGTGCGCTCCGCCGCCGCGGCGGGGTCGACCTCGCCCTGAAAGCTCTCCAGCATCAGCGCTCGCGCGCTCATGCGCCGCCGCCGACCAGCCGGATCCCCTCCGGCGTCAACTCGATGCGGACGGCTCCGAGCTGGAGATCGAGGCTCATCCGCTTCCCGTCTTTGCTGCCCGTCACCTGGAGCCGCCCGTCGCCCACCTCCGCGGACGGGGCGGGCTCCCCTGCCGGCGCGAAGCCGGCCAGCAGCGTGTTGAGCGCCTCCGGCGAGATGGAGAGGTCCAGCCGCGTCACGCGGAGGTCCGCGCCCTCGCGCCGGGTCAGGGCCTCCACCCCCTCCGAGCTGATCTCGATCGCCGCGTCGTTGATCCGGATTCCGTCCGCCACTGGCTGCTTCTCCCGGGCTAGAGCGCCCCTGAGGCAAGCATACCATGCGGCTGTTCGGGGACAGAGGGACAGAGGGACAGAGGGACAGAGGGACAGAGGGACAGAGGGGGCCGGGCGGTTGAAACCGCGGCAACCACGGCAGGAAGATCTATCCCCCGGATGGGGGACCGCCTGCGGGGAGTGCGTAGGCCCGGTTTGGGCGTCCGGAGGAGGCTTGGCCGCAGGCCGTAAAGCGAGGTATTTCAATGCCTCGCGGCCCGGCGGACGCCTGGCCGAGCTCGGCTTTCTTGCAAGCCTTCAACATTCCCACGCGGCCGCCCTCAGGGCCCGGCGTAGACGAAAAGAGACGGGGCGCTCGTAAACGCTCCCGTCTCTCCGCACTCGTTCTCGTCTTGCGTTAGCTGGTCTGGAGGTGGACCAGGTGGTTGCCCGAGCGGTCTCCATCCTTGCCGAGGATCGCGTCGACTTCGTGCTCGAAGCCGCCGGTCTCGATGGAGCAGTGCATCCCGCACTCCTTCGGCGCGTTCTCTTCCCACCACCAGCGTCCGCTGCGGGGGTGCGCGCCTTCCGGCACCGGGCGGGTGCACGGGGCGCAGCTAATGCTGCTGTAGCCCTTGGAGTAGAGCGGGTGGGTGGGGACGTCGTACTCCTTGATGTAGTTCCAGACGTCCTCTTCGGTCCAGTCCGCCAGCGGGCTCAGCTTCACCACGCCGCCGTGGTCGTGATCGATCTCGATCTTCTTGATGTTGGCGCGCGTCGCCCACTGGTCGCGGCGGAGGCCGGTGGCCCAGCAGTCGACCGTCTTCAGCGCCCGGTTCAGCGGCAGGATCTTGCGCACGTGGCAGCAGAGGAGCCGCTTCTCGATCGCCTGGTAGAAGAGGTTGACGCCGTGCTTCTTCACCATGTTCTCCACGCCGGCGGCGTCCGGGAAGAGCACCTCGATCTGCATGCCGTACCGCTTGCGGAACGCCTCGATGATCTCGAACTGCTCTTGCGGCAGGCGGCCGGTGTCGATGGTGATCACCCGCACCTTCGGGTTGAGCTGGTGCGCCATGTCGATCAGCACCGCCCCGTCCGCCTGGAAGCTGGTGATGATGGCGAACCGGTCCTCGCCGAAGCGGTTCATCGCCCACTCCAGCACCTCTTCCGGCTCTCGGGCTTCGTACTCGACCGCCAGCTCGCCGGCTTCCAGGTCGTCCAGTAGTTCGCGCTCGTTCTCCGCGATCATCGGTCTAGTCTCCGTGATACCGCGACGGATCCGGAACGGGGCAGTCACTCCGCTTCCGTGGTCGGATCACGCCGGCAGGTCAAGCTTGTGCGGCGGCCGGCTCTCCGGCGGCGATCGAAAGGATCTCTTCGTCCGGCAGGCGGCGCAGGAACTCCGGCAGCCCTTCCGCTTCCTCGCGGCGGTCCACCCACGCCCCGATCAGCCGCTCCACGTAGCCGTTCACCAGCGCGCTCGGCACGCGGCGGAGCAGGGGACGTCCGATCTCCGCCCCGGGGCCGAGCTTGCCGCGGACGATGATGTCGTACGAGGTGATCTTCCCGGTCTCGGAGTTGCGCGTGGTCCCCTGGAACCCCAGGTCGCCCACCCAGTGCTGGCCGCACGCGTGGGGGCAGCCGTCCAGGTAGATCCGCAGGTCGGAGATCTGGTCGCCGAAGCGGTTCTCCAGGTGGGTCACGATCTCCACCAGCTTCGGCTTGGTGGGACCCACCGCGAAATTGCACTGCGGGTCGCCGGTGCAGCCGATGCTGGTGCCGCGGACCGGGTTCACGTCGCTCGGGAAGCCGAGCGCGGCCACCTGGCGGATCACCGAGTCGACTTCCGCCTCCGGCACGTGGGTCAGGATGAAGTTCTGCTCCCGGGTGATGCGGAAGTCGGCGGCGCCGGAGGAGATCCCCTCCAGCAGGTCCGCCACCTGACACATCTGCTCGCCGGTCATCAGCCCCGGGAAGACCGGGAAGCCGACGTAGCGGAGGTCGGTGCGGCCGTCCGCGCCCGGCTTCTGCACCCGCACGCCCATGTGGCTGTTGCGCTGCGCCGGCTGCGGGTTCTCCTCCAGGTCCTCCAGCTTGCGGCCGAGGTGCGCCTCCAGCCGCTCCCGGATCACCTCGGGGCCGTCATCGTCGACCATGAACTTGAAGCGCGCCTTCGCCCGCGACATCCGGTAGCGGAGGTCCGCCCGCCAGACGTCGGTCAGCCCCCGCGCCACCTCCAGGCCTTCTTCCTTCGGCACGAAGACGCCGAGGTTCTTCCCGATGCGCGGCACGCTGGAGAGCCCGCCGCCGATCCAGAACGCGTAGCCCTCGCGGCCGCCCTGGAGGGTGCCGACCAGCGCGATGTCGTGGATCTCCGGCGCGTTGCAGTGCGAGGGGCAGCAGGAGACGGTGTACTTGTGCTTCCGCGGCAGGTTGCCGTACTCCCGGTTGCCGTAGAAGAACGCCGCGATCTCCCGGACCGTGGGGGTGGGGTCGAACCGCTCGTCCGGATCGATCCCCGCCACCGGGCAGCCGGTCACGTTCCGCAGGTTATCGCCGCAGCCGCCGGCGGTGGTGAGGCCCGCTTCCGCCAACTCCGCGAAGATGCTGGGAATGGCGGAGAGCCGGATGAAGTGGATCTGCACGCACTGGCGCGTGGTCAGCTCGCCGGAGTTCTGGCCGTACTTCTGGCTGATGTTGCCGATGGTGCGGAGCTGCGCGGGGGTGAGGATCCCGTTCGGGATCTTCACGCGCATCATGAAGTAGCCGACCTTCGGCTTGTCGTGGTAGAGGCCGTACCACTGGAGCCGGAGGATATCTTCCTCCGGGATGTCCTCGTACGCCATCTCGATGAAGCGGGGGACATCGTTCAGCACGTCGTACGGGTGCTTGTCCGCCTTGATCCGCTCCACGGAGTTGCGCCGCAGCACCTCTTCCTGGGTGAGCGGTCGCTCCCGCTTGCGGGCGGCGATGCGGTCCGCCATCGAACTGCCTTCGGTGCTCATCTACTTCCTGGCTCTACGCGTCTGCCGGCTGGCTGGCAGCCCGGCATACTTGACTAAATCAGTCGGCTTTTGTAGCTTTCCCGGGATAGATTATCTCCGCGCCGCCCGCCTGTCAAGCGTAAGCCGCAACCCACGCGCTGGTGTATCTCCAATCCGAAACGGTGTTCGAGGAAGGTAAAGATCGCGCGGAGGAGTGGGAGTGCCTGTACGGTGGTTCGGAATTCATCCCTCATCCCTAGCCTTCATCCCTCCCGCTTCATCCCTCTGACTGCCTTCCAATCCGAAGAACCGGCTGGTAGAATGGTCGTGATCGCGACCTTCCGGTCGCGCCGCCCGCCCCCGTAGCTCAGGGGATAGAGCAGTTGCCTTCTAAGCAATTGGCCGCAGGTTCGAATCCTGCCGGGGGCGTCTTCCACCTCGTGCCGGTCCCAGGGAGCGGCACGCCTCACCGCCCCGAGCGATTAGCCGCCGTCCGGCTCTCGCGAAGAGGCGGGAAACGCTCGGCCCCGCTCGATTCTCCACCCCCGTCATCCTGAAGGAAAGGATCTACGTCGCGCCATCCACACCGGAGCGGGAGGCCTGGCGTGCGGACGGTACCCGGCGGAATAGCCCTCATCAGGCGGCTGGGGTGTCCCGGCCCAGTCCGGCTGCCGAGATCCTTCAGTTTCGTTCTCAAGAGAAGCCCGCCGGCAGCAGGCCCCCAACGGACCGGCGTCAGCCCAGCGTGTGCACGGCTCCGCCCCCGGGGGTCATCCTGACCGGAGGGAAGGATCTACGTCACTCAAGCCTCCGGGAGCACGACGAGCCCTGCGTTCGGGAGCGCCCTGCCAGGCCGATCCCTCGTCACGGGAATGCGTGCTCCGGACCAACACGGCTGCCGAGATTCTTCACTGCGTTCAGAATGACAGATGCGCGGAGCGGTGCCTCGATCGAAGTGCCGAATGGATATCGATGGCGCGACCATCCGCTTCTCCCCCCCCCAGGGGGGCGGCCTTCCGTCATGCGGCATCGCGCGGTTTCCGTAACGGTTCTCGGACACCCACCGTTACCAAAGGTGTCGTCCAGAAGGGTGTGGAACGTGGACGTGCTTCCATTCAGCAGCTCCGGAGACCCGCGCATGGACTCGATGACCTCTCGAGCGAGCAACTCGCCTCCCGAAGTGGTTCGATGGTCCCGGCGCTTCTACGGACTGCTGCTGTTTCTGTGGCTGATCGCCGCTCCGGGGCTGGCGGCACTCGCGATGGCGGCCGAACCGCAGCCCTGGGACTCGTTTAGCGCCGGCGGACTGCCGCCCGACCCGGCAATCAGCCAGGCGCTCGATGGTTTTCGAGAGCAGCACCAGGCGCGAGTCACGCAGATGGCCGGTCTGGCATTCGGAATTGGTTTTCTCTTCTCGGTTCCGGTGCTGGTGGCGCTGCTGCTCCCGCCCACCCCGGGGACCTGGGTCTACCACATCCTCGTCATCTGCCTGGGGCTCAGCGGCTGCACGCTGCCGCTCGCGGTGATCCTGCTCATCTACTGGTTCAAGCCGGAGACCCAAGCGTACTTCGGCCGGCAGACCGCGGCTTGAGCGCGAATTGGCGGCGATGGGGAGTGCCGCGGCGCCGCGATGTGCGGCGACATGCTGCCTGGGGTAGCCTCCCGACGCCGGGCTCTCGGTGGTCTCATCCTGGTAATGTGGACGCAGGAGTCGGAGCGCCGTCGATTCGTCGTATCGTTCGGCCCAAGGACCCACCCGGCGTTCGACGGGGTACACTTCTCCTGCGCGGGCGCTGAGGCCCGCTCCTTTTCCGGCGTGCCGTGTCCCCGGCGCGGCCCGAGGCGCCGGGATCTCTCTGTCAGGCTGACTCCACGATGAGCAACACTCCGCAGCTCAACAAGTACTCCTCCCGCATCACCCAGCCCGCCTCGCAGGGCGCGAGCCAGGCGATGCTGATCGCGACCGGCCTCTCGCCCGCAGATCTGAACAAGCCGCAGGTCGGGATTGGCGCTGTCTGGTACGAGGGCAACCCGTGCAACATGCACCTCGCCGACCTGGCGAACCACGTCGACCGCGGCGTGGAGGCGGCGGGCGGCGTGGGGATGCGGTTCCACACGGTCGGCGTCTCGGACGGCATCTCGATGGGCACGGAGGGGATGTCGTACTCGCTCCAGTCGCGCGACCTGATCGCCGACTCGATCGAGACGATCATGGGCGCGCAGTGGTACGACGGCCTGATCGCCATTCCCGGCTGCGACAAGAACATGCCGGGGACGGTGATCGCGATGGGGCGCCTCAACCGGCCGTCGATCATGGTCTACGGCGGCACCATCCGCGCCGGCTGCGCCAAGATCCGCGGCACCGAAGAGAAGCTCGACGTCGTCTCCGCGTTCCAGTCGTACGGCCAGAGCCTGGCAGGAGCGATCTCGGAGGAAGAGCGGCGGCTGATCGTCGGCAAGAGCTGTCCCGGACAGGGCGCCTGCGGCGGGATGTACACCGCCAACACGATGTCGTCGTTCATCGAGTGCATGGGGCTCTCGCTCCCGTACTCCGCCTCGCTGCCCGCGGACGATGCGGGCAAGATCGAGGAGTGCGTGCGGGCAGGCGCGGCGATGCTGAAGCTGCTGGAGCTCGACCTGAAGCCGCGCGACCTCGTGACGCGGCAGTCGTTCATCAACGCGATGCGGCTCACCATCGTCCTCGGCGGCAGCACCAACGCGGTGCTCCACTCGATCGCGATGGCCCGCGCGTTCGACCTCGACATCACGATCGAGGACTGGCAGCGGGTGAGCGACGAGACGCCGCTCCTGGCCGACTTCCGCCCCTCCGGCAAGTTCGTGATGGAAGACCTGCACCGCTACGGCGGCCTGCCGGCGGTGATCGCGATGCTGATCGAGCGGGGCCTCATCGACGGCGGCCAGATGACGATCACCGGCAAGACGCTGGCGGAGAACGTCCGCGACCTGCCGAAGCTGGAGCCGTTCGGCGACGGCCCGGGCCGGCAGCCGATCGTCCACGGCTGGGACAACCCGATCAAGAAGGACGGCCACATCCGGATCCTGCGCGGCAACCTGGCACCGGAGGGCGCGGTCGCCAAGATCACCGGCAAGGAAGGCCTCAGCTTCTCCGGCCCCGCGCGCGTCTTCGACTCCGAAGAGGACATGCTGCGCGGGCTGGAGCAGAAGCGGATTCACAAGGGCGACGTGATCATCATCCGCTACGAGGGCCCCAAGGGTGGCCCCGGCATGCCGGAGATGCTCACCCCCACCAGCGCCCTCGCCGGCTACGGAATCCTGAACGACGTGGCGCTGATCACCGACGGTCGCTTCAGCGGCGGCAGCCACGGGTTCATCATCGGTCACGTCACGCCGGAGGCGATCGAGGGTGGACCGATTGGGCTGGTGCAGGACGGTGATACGGTGGTCATCGACGCGGTGAACAACTCGATTGACGTGCAGGTGCCGGACGAAGAGCTGCAGGCTCGCCGGTCCGCGTGGCAGAAGCCGCCGTACAAGGCGACCCGCGGCGCGCTCCACAAGTACCTCAAGCTGGTGAAGAGCGCTTCCGAGGGCTGCGTCACCGACGAGTAAGCCTTCAGCAGGTAGCAGGCACCGTTTCGAGGGGTGCCGGGAGCGCCGGGTCGACCGGGTTTCCGGCACCCCTGTTTCGTAGCGCGGCATCTCAACCGGGGAAGCGGCCCGCGGTTCCGGAGATCGCCCGCTCCTGGGCGGCGCGGAACCGGTCCGCTTCGGTGTGGAGCACCAGCAGCCCACCCGTGCCGGAAAGCTCGCTCGCGATGCACAGGCTCAGGTGGAGGAGCCGCGAGCCGGTGAGCACGTGCACCCGCCGCAGCGAGTCTCGCCGGGCGAGGAACCAGGCGGTCCAGTCCTCCGAGACGGACGCCGCCGCGCTCACTGCTTCGGTCGTGTCGATGAACAGCTCCGCCGGCTGCCGGCACTCCGCCACCCGCGCCTGCAGCTCGTCCAGCGGGATCGGGCCCAGCTCGCCGGTGTCGTGCCCCGAGATCGAGACCCCGACGGCGCTCGGTCCCAGCTCGCGGAAGTGGAAGGAGCAGCTCGGGCCGGCGATGCGGACGGAGCCGTCCTCCAGCACCTCCCGTCGGCAGCGGGAGGGCTCCTCCTCCGCCACCCGCTGGGACGGCAGCTTTACAAAGCCCGGCACCGCGCGGCCAATTGCTTCCTCGAACTGCTCCAGGTCGGTGTAGATCGTCATCAGCCCGCCGGTGTGGGAGAAGTGCTTCACCAGGGAGACGGTCAGCTCCAGCCCCTTCGAGCCGACCAGCAGACTCACCCGCTTCAGCGAGCCGCGGTTTTCCACGAACCACGCGGTCCAGGCATCCGAAACCTTTGGGTCGACCCGCGTCGCCTGGCGGGTATCGACGAACAGCTCGATCGGCGCCCGGAAGCGGTCGACGGCGCCCTGTAGCTCCGCAAACGGGGCAGACCCGAACCGGCCGGTGTCGTGCCCGTACACCGTCAGGAGCACCACCCCCGGCCGCAGCCGCGTGAAGACCAGCGAGCAGTCGCCCTCCCGCAGCCGCACCGACCCGTCCCGCAGCGTCTCCCGCTCAATCGTCGCGTCCACGTCTCGCACTCCTCACTCTGCCCGTTTGAACGCGTGGATCAGGAAGTCCGAGATGAACGCCGCCAGGCGCTCCTCGCTGAAGCGCTCCCCCTCGAACTGCCGCCACATGGAAAAGATGAAGCCCGGCCCCAGCAGCACCCGCGCCGCCAGCTCCGGGTCGACCGCCCGGAGCTCACCGTCGTCCGCCGCCCGCTGGAAGAGCTGCTCCAGCCGCGCCACCGTCTCCCGGAAAAGCGTGCCGAGTCCCAGCTCCTCCACGTGGCCGTCCAGGAGGCAGCGGTCGACCACCCGCATCGGCAGCGGCTGGTGCCAGAGCAGGCGGAGGTGCCCGCGCGCGAACGCCGCCAGCCGCTCCGACGCCGTACCGAGCCCGGAGATCGTCTCCTCCGCCATGCGGATGAAGAGGCCGAGGCCGCCTTCCACGACCGCCGCATAGAGGGCGCGTTTGTCCTTCCAGTAGTAGAACGGCAGCCCGCGATTGACCCCCGCCAGCTCGGTGATCTCCACGATGGCGGTGCCGTCGTATCCCTTCTCCGCGAAGAGCTGCTCCGCCGCCCGGAAGATCCGCTCCCGCGCACTCGCCACCCCCTCCGGTGTCACCGTCCGCGCCATTCCACGTCCCCCACCGTATGCTACCGCCTGAACAGGATTAATTAATCACTTGATTAATTGCCGTGGTTCAAAGAGCCGGATTTCGGGAGGGCGGGAGGGCGGGAGGGGAAGGGTGGCTGACTGTACGGCGAGATCACGATCGCCGTGTCGAATTGGGGCGGCTGCGGGGCCGGATTCCCGCGGGTCAACCGTCTTCCGGGGAGCGGGTGAAATGCAAGCGTGGACGCCGTTCGTGCACGTGCCGGGTCGGGTGGTCGACCCGGATGGGGTAGAAGGCACGCTCTGGCAGAACAACCGCTACCAGGTGGTGCTGCGCCGCCGGGAGGTCTCGCTGTTCGGCCCCTGCGTACACCTGACGATCCGCAGCCTGGACGGCGAGCCGCGTCACGACTGGCGCGACTTCCAGCGGATCAAGAACGAGCTGGTCGGGCCGGAGACGGAGGGGGTGGAGCTTTACCCCGCCGAGAGCCGCCTGGTCGACACCGCCAACCACTACCACCTCTGGGTCTTCCCCGAGTACCGCTTCCCGTTCGGCATGACCGCGCGAGACGTCTCCTCCGGCACCCCCGGCGTCAGCCAGCGTGACCTGCTGGAGCCGGAAGATAACGAGTAGACACGAAGTACTGCCGGGTTCCCGCCTCGGACTGAAGTCGAGGCTACAGATAGCGAAGCCCGCCTGCGCGGGCTCAGAACCGCCGGACCAAGATCCTTGCGTGGACCAGGTGACATCCCTAGCTTCCGGCGCGGCGCCGCAGCAAGCCTACAGACTCAGGCTCGATCGGCTGTCCCATCCCCACTATCCCCGTTCCCACCTCTCCCCATCCCCTGAAAGACCCTCAGAGCCCCAGCTCTTCGTGGATCTCTTGGAGCGCCGCGATGCAGGTGGCGATGTGCTCGTCGACCTCCACGCCCAGGAGCGCGGCGCCTTCGGTGATGTCTTCGCGGCGGACCGCCCGCGCGAACGCCTTGTCTTTCATCTTCTTGCGGACCGACTTTACGTCAACCTCGGAGAGGCTCCGGGAGGGGCGGACGTAGGCGACGGCGGTGATGAAGCCGGAGAGCTCGTCGACGGCGAAGAGCGCCTTCTTCAGCGGGGTGTCGCGCGGGATCTCGTTCCACTCCGCGTGGGAGAGGATCGCCTCCACGACCTCCTCGTCCACGCCGCGCTTCCGCAAGATCTTCGCGCCTTCCTGGGTGTGCGCGGGCGGCTCCGGCCAGCGCTCGTAGTCGAAGTCGTGCAGCAGGCCGGTCAGCGCCCACTTCTGCTCGTCCTCGCCCAGCTTGCGGGCATAGGCGCGCAGGGAGGCTTCCACGGCGTAGGCGTGCTTCCTCAGGCTCTCGCTCTCGGTGTACTCGTGCAGCAGGGACAGCGCTTCGTCTCGGGTCATGGAGAACAGTCCTCGGAGGGGCGACGGGGCCAGGGAGGGGCTCGGCCCTTCGGGGCGGCGTTGGGCTACAATGAGGAGACGCCGCGGAGCCGAGACCCGACGCCATGCCCCATTTCGAAAAGCACTTCACCGTCGAGGAGGCAAACGCCCTCCTGCCGGAGCTGCGCACGCTGCTCCAGGAGATCAAGGAAGCCCGGGATCACCTGGTGGTCGACTCCGAAGCGGCGATGCCGGTGCTCCGGATGGCGGAGATGAACGGCGGCGGGAAGGAAGGCAACGCCTACCTGAGCTCGCTCCAGCAGCTTAATGCCCGGCTGCAGGCGGTGGCGGAGCTGGGAGTGCAGGTCAAAGAGGTGGACCGCGGCCTCGTCGACTTCCCCGCCTGGCGAGACGGCCGCGAGGTCTTCCTCTGCTGGCACCTCGGCGAGGAGACGGTCGACTACTGGCACGAGTTGGAAGCCGGCTACCGCGGAAGACAACCGATCGGCTAGCGCCGATCGAGGGTCTAGGGGCCAGGGTCTAGGGTATAGGCGCGAACCCTCTCCCGAAGCAACTCAATCTCGTCGCGAGACGCTCCCTGTCTACCGATATGGTGTTCCCCTACACCCTAAACCCTATCCCCTAACCCCTGGACAAATGCCTTTCATCCACGTAGCCGACCGCTTCCAGTTCCGCCCGGAGAAGCTGAACAAGATCAACCTGTTCGACGCGCCGCAGATGTTCCTGGACGTCTACTGCCTGGAGCCGGGGCAGGAGCAGAAGCCGCACGAGCATGCCGGGGCGGCGAAGTTCTACTACGTGCTCCAGGGCGAGGGGACGTTTTTGGTCGACGGCGAGGAGCGCGTCCTCGGTCCCGGCCACGCGGTCTTCGCGCCGGAAGGGGAGCCGCACGGCGTGCGGAACGACTCCGCGGAGCGGCTGACGCTGCTGGTCGGCATGGCCCCGAACCCGAACGCCTGAAGCGCCCGGACCTCACTCGAGATGATCACCTTCTATTACAAGTCGACCTGAACCACGTGCCGGAACGCCAGGAGTTTCCTGCGCGAGCAAGGGGTGGAGCTGACGGAGCGGGACATGTCGAAGTCGCCGCTCTACGAGGACGAGGTGCGGGCGCTCGTCGGCGACCGCGATTACCTCCCGTTCCTCAACCCGCGGAACGAGCTGTACCGGGAGCGGGGAATGAGGCAGAGCCCGCCGTCCCGGGAGGAGGCGCTGCGGCTGATGGCGGAGCACCCGAACCTGATCCGCCGCCCGCTCCTGGTGAAGGGGGCGGAGGTGGTCTACGGATTCGACGAGGCAGCGTACCGGCGCCTGATCACAGAGGAGGCCTGACGTGGCGGAAGCGGCAGCCCGGCTGCGTGAGATCACGCTGGACGAAGCGGCGCGCCTGGACCCCGACACCGAAGCCGGCGAGGTGGTGGAAGGAGTGTGGGCTCCGGTGACACGCAACAGCTACCGCCACGGCGAGGTGGTGGGGAACGCGACCTTTCTGCTCACCGGCTGGGCACGCACTCACTCCGGGTGGCGCGTAGCCGCCGGCGATCCGGGCACCAGGCTCGGCGAAGAACCAGCGACGCTCCTCGGACCGGACGTAGCGGTCTATCGGGAGGAGCGGCGGCCCTCCGGCCGTGGCCGCGCGGGATGGCTCGATGGAGCGCCGGAGGTGGCGGTGGAGATCCTGGGCGACACGCAGTCAATGACGGCGCTGCTGCAGAAGGGACAGCGGTACCTGGGGGCGGGCGCGCTGCTCGTCTGGGTGCTCGATCCGGAGGCGGAGCGGGTGGTGGAGCTCTCCCCGCCCAACCAGCTCCGGATCCTGGGACCGGAAGAGACTTTAGAGGCGGAAGAGGTGCTGCCGGACTTCTCGTGCCGCGTAGCGGAGCTGTTTGTCTGATGGGTTCATCGCTTTCCCCGGAGGAGCGCGCGCTCCTCGCCCCGTACGTGACGTCGCTCGACTCGCCGGTCTTCGTGCTGAAGAACCTGCCGGAAGAGGTGGTCGCCGTCCTCTTCGCCTACTACTCCCGCAGCCTGCACGACCTCCGCGCCAACCTGCTGCGGCTGCTGCAGGACCAGGACCTGGCGGTAGCGCCCGCCGCCGCGGAGGCGGACGACGAGGAAGCGCTCGCCGTCGCGCGGCAGAAGGCGAAGGAGTTCCACGAGAAGTGGGTGGTCGGCTACGGCCACGCCTCCGTCGCGGAGCATGCCGTCGCGCACGTGGCGATCGAGGAGGTCTCGATCGTCGCCAGCAAGGTGATCGAGGACGCCCGGCTGGCCGCGTACACGGAGAAGTCGACCCGCTATGTCCCGTTCCCGCGGGCCTACTACCCCGCGCCGGAGCTGGAGGGGCAGGCGGCATCCGTCTACCGGGAGTGCATGGAGCACCTGTTCGACGTCTACGAGACGCTCCTGCCGCAGGTGACGGAGCGGGTGATGGAGACGGCCGACCGGAGCGAGTTCAAGACGGAGCGCGGCTTCCGGAACTCGTGCCAGGCGCAGGCGTGTGACGCGCTGCGCTACCTGCTGCCGGCTGCCACGCACACCAACATCGGCCTTACGGCGAACGCCCGCACGCTGGAGCACCTGATCTCCAAGATGCTCTCCCACCCGCTGGCGGAGGTGCAGGAAGCCGGGGAGCGGATCCGCGTGGAGGCGACCAAGGTGATCCCCACGCTGATCAAGTACGCCCGCCGCAGCGACTACCGCGCCGAGACGCCGGTGGCGATGGAAGCGCTCGCCGCGGAGCTGCTGCCGCCACAGCCGCGCCGGGAGTCGCAGAAGAGCGTGGAGCTGGTGCAGTCGCCCACGGAGGCCGAAGCGCGTCTCGCCGCGGCGATCCTGTACGAGTTCACCGGGGAGTCGTACGCGGAGGTGTGGGAGCGGGTGCAGGCCCTCGACCGCGCGGCGCACGAGCGGGTGATCGAGGAGTACCTCCGCCGCCGCCGCACCTACGGCGACGCGAAGCACGGCTACACCGACCCGCCGCTCCGCTCGCTGGAGCATCTCTACTTCACCTGCGACATCCTGGTCGACTACGGCGCGTTCCGGGATATCCAACGGCACCGGATGGCCACGCAGACCACGCAGCGGCTGACCTGCGAGCACGGGTACGACGTGCCGGAGCTGCTGGAGCGGTATGGCTTTGCGGACCAGTTCCACCAGGCGATGACCAGCGCGGCGGAGGCGTTTGAGCAGCTGGCGGCGGCCCACCCGGACGAGGCGCAGTACCTGGTCCCGCTCGCCTACCGCAAGCGGGTGCTCTTCACCTGGAACCTGCGGGAGCTGCACCACTTCATCAGCCTCCGCTCCGCGCGCCAGGGGCACCCGTCGTACCGCCGTATCGCGCAGGAGGTCTACCGGGAGCTGGAGCGGGCGCACCCGTTCCTGGCGCGCTTCATCCGCGTCGACATGGACGAGTACGACATGACCCGGCCCGGATAGGAGAAGCAGCCCCAATGAGCACCGAAGCCCCGCTCGCGATCATCGCGGACGACAACCTGATGTTCGCCATGATGGCGGAGCCGGCCCTCAAGCGCTGCGGCTACCGCACCCGCACTCTCTCCGGCGGCCCCGGATCAGCCGCCCGGATCGCCGCGGAGGCGCCGGAGCTGGTGCTGGTGAATCTCGCCTCCACCCGCTACCCCGGCGCCGACCTGATCCGCGACCTTCGCGCCGAGCCGGCGACCGCGGAGACGCCGGTGATCGGCTACGCCGGCCACGTGGAGCGCGACCTCCTGCAGGCCGGCCGCGACGCCGGCGCCACCCTGGTAGTTCCCAACTCCGCCATCTCCCGCGCCCTGCCCGAAGTCCTGGAGAAGCTCCAGCGCCGCCTCGCCGGAGAACCTGTCTCGGAAGAGGACTGATCAGCCTCCGTGCTATCGGCGGGGTGTCCACGCCCTCCGAGTCTCTTCCAAAGCCCGCCGGAGCGGAGCGTAGGCGGGCATACTGTGGCCACCCCAGAGGGGGTGGCAGCTCGACGGCTCCCGGACCAGCCCGTGAACACAGCCTCGGTCTAGCGCAGCTATACCGGGCGCGGGTGGGGCGGATCGGGAAGCACGCCTGGAGCAGCCCGCTAGCGGAGGCGAAGCCGGAGCGTGAAAGGGCAGCGGAAGGCCCTGCTCGCGGGAGGGCTGGTCCGGGAGACAAGGGCTGGGGGGACGTCCGTTACGGTAGGGCATCGCTCTAAACGTAGACGAGTGCGGCGAGCGGATCCATTGAGCTACGGCTCCACGAAAGGCCGCCAGACCCCATCCACTCCCATCACCTCGCACGGACGGAAGCGCGCTTTGTAGGCGAGGCTGCCGCAGCCCTCTACGTAGAAGCCGAAGTAGGCCCACGGCTTCTCCAGCCGGCGCGCCAGCTCGAGCGTCTGGAGCATGCAGAAGGTGCCCAGGCTCCGCCGCGCCAGGTCGGGATCGTGATAGTGGTAGACCCCGGAGACGACGTTCGGCGTCAGCTCCGTGATGACGATGGCGCGGAGCCGGTCCTCCTCCCACAGCGAGATCTCCACTGCGGGCAGCGGGTTCTCCACGAAGCTGAAGGCATACTCCTCCGCGTCGCGGTCGTGCGGGCGCCACCCGTGCGTCTCCGCGCGGGCTTCGTGGTAGCGGTTGAAGAGCTCCAGGCGCGCGTCGTCGACCACCGGCCGTCCCAGGCGCACCGTCAGGTCGGCGTTTGCCTTCCAGGCGCGACGCTGGCTGCGGTCCGGGGAGAAGGCCGCCACCGGGATGCGGATCGGGCGGCAGGCGGTGCAGGCTGCGCAGACCGGGCGGAAGAGGAGCGGCCCGAACTTGCGGCAGCCGCGGTTCATCGCGTCTTCGTACTCCTGCGGGGTGAGGATCGGCGTGTAGGAGTACTCGAGGGTGGCGGACTGCTCCGGCAGGTAGGCGCACGGCTCCGGACCGGTCTTGAACTGCTGCAACACGAGCATGGCGGCAGGGCTAGCTCCTCTCTACTCTGGTATACGCGCGGTGCAGGCGGAATTCTGCGCGGGAGCGAAGAACGATCCATGGGACCGTGGGGTCCACCCATCACAAAGCGGAGTAGCTACGCATGGATAGACGAAACCTGTTGGTCGCCGGACTGGCGCTGGGCGCCCCGGCCCTCGGAATCGCCGCGCGGCCGGCGGCGGCGCAGGAGTTCCTTTCGGACGACGAAGACTGGCCGATGATCCCCGCCCCGAAGGGCGCGATCGTGCTCTTCGACGGCGCGAGCCTCGACAAGTGGGTCGCGCGCAACGGCGGCGGGCGCGCCGGCTGGAAGGTGGAGAACGGCTACGCGGAGGTGGCGCCGGGCACCGGAGACATCCACACCCGCGATACCTTTACCGACTACCAGCTCCACCTGGAGTTCTGGCTGCCGCTAATGGCCGACGCGCAGGGTCAGGCCCGCTCCAACAGCGGCGTCTACAACCAGGGCCGCATTGAGGTGCAGGTCCTCGACTCCTACGGGCAGCCGCCGCGGGACAATGAAGCGGGCGGCATCTACAAGGTCGCCGTGCCGCTGCGGAACGCTTCCAAGAAGCCGGCGCACTGGCAGGCGTACGATATCGCCTACCGGGCGCCGCGCCTCGTCGACGGGAAGCAGACCGAGAAGGGCCGCATCACCGTCTTCCACAACGGCCAGCTCATCCACAACAACGTGGAGTTCGACGCGCAGGTCACCACCGCCGGCCTCCCGACGGACGACCTCTCGAAGCCCGGCCCGCTCCTGCTGCAGGACCACGGCAACAAGATCCGCTTCCGCAACATCTGGATCGTGCCGGCAGGGAAGTAGCGGAGCTCTTAACCGCCAAGAACGCCAAGAGCACAAAGAAAAAAACCAGAACGGGGACCGCTTGGGACGATCCTACCCGGCGGTTCCCGTTCTGTTCTGGCTTGGCTATCTTGGCGCTCTTGGCGGTTAGCTCCCTACGCCAGGACCGGCTCCGCGGCGGCTTCCTGGTCCCACAGCATGAGCTGCTTGCGGATCGCTTCCACCGTCTCCGGCGGCGTGGAGAGGCCGGAGGCGATGCCCACCTCTTCCACCCCCTCGAACTTCGTGCGGTCGAGGCTGTCGACCGTCTCCACGTGGATCGTGTTGGCGTTATACTTCTGGCAGAGGTGCTTCAGCTCGATCGTGTTGGCGCTGGTGGAGCTGCCGACCACGACCATCACGTCGACCCGCTGCGCCAGCTCCACGGCGTCCATCTGGCGATTGCGGACGGGGCGGCAGATCGTGTTGATCACCTGCACCTCTTTCGCCATGCAGAGCAGCTCGTTCACGATCGGCGCGCACAACTCGAACGAATGCGTGGTCTGGAAGATGACGCCGATCTTCCGCAGGAGTCGCTTGTCCAGGCTCAGCTCCCGCAGCTCGTCCACGCTGTCGATCACGATGGCGGGGCTCTGCAGGTTGCCCATGATGCCCTTGATCTCGGCGTGATTCCGGTCGCCGATGATGAACACGGTGCAGCCGCGGCGCTCCAGCTCCAGGGCGGCGTCCTGCGCCTGGGTGACGATGGGGCAGGTGGCATCGACGATGTTGAGGCCGCGGTCGTGCGCTTCCAGGATCCGGAGCTGCGGCATGCCGTGGGCGCGGATCACCATCGTGCCGCCCTTCACGTCGTCCAGGTCGTCCACCTTCCGCAGCCCGAGCTGCTCCAGCTCCGAGGTGACGGTGCGGTTGTGGACCACGTCGCCCAGGATCGAGACGTGGTTCTGCTCGGCGAGCGCCTGGCGGGTCATGTTGATTGCCCGCTTCACACCGAAGCAGAAGCCGACTTCCTTAGCGAGGAAAACCTTCATGGTGTCCGTGCCTCATCCTCTCTCGGAGCTAGATGGAAGCCCCGCGCAGCTTCGGCGGGGGAGGGGCGTAGCCGTGCTCGCAGAACCAGGAGACGGCGCGCTCCAGCGCCCCCTCCACCGGGGACCGCGGCAGGCCCAGCTCCCGGACCGCCTTGCTGCCGTCGAAAAACATGCGCTTGCGGGCCATCAGGACGCCCTCTACCGGCACGCCCGGCTCCCGGCGGAGCAGCGTGCCCATGAAGAGCTCGTTCACGCGCGCGATCCCCAGCGCCGCCCCGTACGGCATTTTAGCACGGGGTGCGGGCAGGCCGGTCAGCGCGGAGAGCGTCTCCAGGATCTCCTGGAGCGTCATGTTCCGGTTGCCCAGGATGTACTTCTCACCCACCCGACCCTTCTCCGCCGCGAGGAGGTGTCCCTCCGCCACGTCGTCCACGTCGATCAGGTTCAGCCCGGTATCGAGGTAGAGCGGCATCTGCCGGTTCAGGAAGCGGGTGATGATCTTGCCGGTCTCGGTCGGCTTGATGTCGTTCGGCCCGATCGGCGTGCTGGGATTGACGATCACCACCGGCACCCCGCGCGCGGCCGCCTTCTCCGCCTCACGCTCCGCCAGAAACTTCGAGCGCTTGTAGTGGCCGACCACTTCTTCCAGCTTCACCGGCGTCGTCTCGGTGCCGGGGGTGCCGTCTTTCGGGATCCCGAGGGCGCCGACGCTGCTGCAGTAGACGATCCGCCGGCAGCCGGCCCGCTCCGCCGCCTCCAACAGGATGCGGGTGCCGTCGACGTTGTTCCTGTAGAGCTCCTGGGGATCCTTACACCAGAGACGGTAGTCCGCCGCCACGTGGAAGACAGTGTGGCACCCCTTCACGGCAGCGGAGAGGGACGACGCGTCCTGGAGGTCTCCCACCACGCGCTCCACCGGTAGCCCATCCAGGTTTCCCGGGGGGCTTGTCTTCCGCGCCAGGCAGCGCACCTGCTCGCCGCGGTCGAGCAGCTTGCGGACGAGCCGACTCCCCACAAACCCGGTGCCGCCGGTTACGAATACAGACATTTCTTAAAGTCAAAAGGCTAAAGGCAAAAGGCTAAAGTGGGAACCACGCTCTTCGGATGCGGAGGTTCGGAACTTTAGCCTTTTGCCTTTTCACTTTAGCCTTTACCCAAGGAAGTTCCAGGCGGCGAGGCGGACGAGCTCTTTGGGGCTCTTGCCGGCGGCGCGGACGGCGGAGGCCTCGAAGCCGGAGTGCATCTTGCAGTTGCGGCAGCGCACGTCTTTGCGGCTCTCCCAGTACTCCCAGTTCACGCCGTTCCAGAACTCGTCCCACGTCTCGTAGTACTTCTGGCCGATCAGGTAGCAGGGGCCCTTCCATCCCATCGGCGTGTAGGTGACGGTGCTCCAGGGGGAGCAGGGGAGCTCCCGCAGGCCGGCGGCGAACTCCAGGAACATCGGGGTCGACTGCAGGCGGTACTTCTGGCTGAGGTCCAGCACCCGCCGGAACTTCTCCTCGGTCTCCCGCCGCTCCAGGAACATGTCCCGATCCACCGACTCGTACTCGTAGCCGGGGGAGATGAGCATCCCGTCGATGCCGATGTCGGCGAGCTGCTTCGCGAGCTCCTCCACCTCGTCGATGTCGGTCTCTTTGAACACGGTGGTGTTCGTCACCATGTGGTAGCCGAGCTTCTTGCCGAGCCGGATCATCTCGATCGCCTTGTCGAAGACGCCTTCGCGGTCGCAGACGTAGTCGTGCGTCTTCTTCAGGCCGTCCAGGTGGACGTTGATCGAGATCCGCTTGTGCGGCGGCACCACTCCGAAGAGCTTGGTATCGAGCAGGAGCGCGTTGGTGCAGAGGTAGATGTGGCGCTTGCGCGCGATGATCCCCTCCATCAGCTCCTTCAGCTGGGGGTAGACGGTCGGCTCCCCGCCGCAGATGGAGACGGTGGGGGCGCCGCTCTCCTCCACCGCCTGGAGGCACTTCTCCACCGGGATGCGGTCTCGCAGCTTGCCGGTGTGGCGCTCCGTGGTGCAGCCGAGGCAGGCGAGATTGCAGGTGTAGAGCGGCTCCAGCATCAGCACCAGGGGGTACCGCTTGCTCCCCTTCAGGCCCTGCCGGACCTGGTGCTGGATCGTATCCGTGGTGATGTGAAGCGGGAATCGCATCCGGCGCCTGTTCCTAAACTGCGGCTCCAGGTCAGGCCTGGAGTAGCTCGAGCTGCCGCGCGTACATTCCCAGCGCGAACACGGGGAAGTAGCGGCTGTAGTAGTGATACTTCAAGTAGAAGACTTTGGGAAAGCCGGTACCGGTAAAGTACGGCTCGTCCCATGATCCGTCGGCTTCCTGCGTGCGAACCAGGTAGTCGACTCCGCGCTGCACGCACTCGCTCGTCACGTCGCCGGTCGCCATCAGGCCCATCAGCGCCCACGCGGTCTGCGAGGCGGTGCTGGGGCCGGTGCCGCGCAGGCTCGGATCGTCGTAGGTGGCGCAGGTCTCGCCCCAGCCGCCGTCCTCGTTCTGCCGGGAGCGCAGCCACGCGGCGCCCGCCTGGATGTACGGCTGGCTCATCTCCTCGCCGACGGCCGAGAGGCCCTTGAGGACCTGCCACGTGCCGTAAAGGTAGTTCACGCCCCAGCGGCCGAACCAGGCGCCGTCCGGCTCCTGCTCTTTGCGCAGGAACGCGATTGCCTTCGCGACTCTCGGGTCGCCGGTGTCGTACCCGTAGCGCCCGAGCATCTCCAGCACGCGCCCGGTGATGTCGGCGGTGCTCGGATCGAGCATCGCGTTGTGGTCCGAGAACGGGATCTCGGTGAAGATCATCCGGTTGTTGTCCACGTCGAACGCGGCCCAACCGCCGTCGCTGCCCTGCATCGCCCAGGTCCACTCGATCGCCTGGCGGCAGATCTCGCCCTTCTCCGCTTCCTCTTCGCTGGGCAGCCGGATCCCGGCCAGCGCCATCAGCACGGCGGCGGTATCGTCGATGTCCGGATAGAACTCGTTTGCGTACTCGAAGGCCCAGGCCGCCACGGGGGCGTCCGGGCGCTTGACCGCCCAGTCGCCCTTCTCTCGCACCCGCTTCTCCAGCAGCCACTTCCCGGCCTCCACCAGGGCGGGGTCATCCGGCGGCACGCCCGCGGCGGAGAGCGACAGGGCGCAGAGCGCCGTGTCCCACACCGGGGAGACGCACGGCTGCAGGCGGAGGGTATCGTTCTCCTCGATCTCGAACGCCTCGATCTCTCGCCACTGGCCTCGCACTTCCGGATGGTCGTCCGGGTAGCCGAGGCAGCGCATCGCCATCAGCGCGTTCACGATCGGCGGGAAGATGGCGCCGAGGCCGCCGCTCTTGCGGAAGCGCGCCACCATCCAGCGCTCGCACTCCTGGATCGCCTTCTTGCGCCACGGGAGGACCTTGACGCCCTCGAAGAAGTGCATCGTCCGGTCGATCGCCAGGAAGAAGTTGCGCCAGCAGATCGGCTTCCGGCGGTTCCAGGGGAGGCGGAGGTGCTTGCCGTGGCGCTCCCCGACGAAGAGCTCGTCGATATGGACCGGCAGCGGGCAGTGCGGCCGGTAAGCGGAGAGGATGGCAAGCGGGACGATGATGGTCCGGGACCAGGACGAGAGCTCGTAGAGGTTCAGGTAGAACCAGTTGGGAAGGAGGATCAGCTCCGGCGGGACCACCGGCGTTCCGTCCCAATCGTACTGCCCGAAGATCGAGAGGTAGATCTTGGTGAACGTGTTGCAGGCGGTAACGCCCCCGTGCTCCCGGATCACCTCGCGCGCGCGTACCATCTCCGGATGGTTGGCGGGAAACCCGGCGAGACGGAGCACCAGGTAGGCCTTGACGGAGGAGCTCACCTCCACCGGCCCCCCCGGGTAGAGGCTCCAGGCGCCTTCCGGCCGCCGCGACTGGTAGATGTAGGCCGCCAGTTTCCGGAGACGATCGTCGTCCAGGCAGCCCATGAAGTAGCGGAGGAGGGCGTACTCCGACTCCAGAATCGTGTCGCCTTCCAGCTCGCCCACCCAGTGGCCATCCGGCTTCTGCAGGTCGAGCAGACTCGTCTTGCCGGCTTCTAGCGTCTGGAGGACAGCGGTGGTGAGCGACGAAGACTCAGTGGCGGCAGCCGCGCGCACGGCAGGTGGCTCGACTTGAAATTGGGTCCTTCTCATTCCGTCTCAGGAGTCGTCGGGCCGTTTTGGTAAAGCTGGGACTGCGATAACCGCTGCTGCGAGCGTAGGGAATCCGCTGTCGAGAGCGAACCTGATGCCGGTGCGGGCCGGGAGCGGGGACTCAGCTCGTGGGGCGGAAGTACCATGCTCCGCGGCTAAATTGACCGCCCAGGGGATGCTTCCCTTTTAGTCTAGGGAGCAACGGCTGCTTCCGCAGGTTGAGAAACTCTTGACAGGGTATCACAAGCCTGTACCAACGGCAACACAGCCTGCCCGCGGTAAGCCCGCAAGCGGAGCGGCACGCCGTGCCCGTATTGCCCCTGCCGCGGGCGGGACAAACCCCGCCCGGCTGCCTGCCGTCTCAGCATGTCGGCTGCGGGTGGCGTTCTTCCCATGAATCCTGCACTGCTTGCGCTGAATATCGCGGTCTGGGCCGCCGTGCTGGTCTACACCCTCCGGCTCGCGCCGCCGCTGGCCCGCCGCTGGAATCTCTGGGCGGTCCTCGCCTCGGTGGCGGCGGCGGCCGCGCTTTCGTTCGCCAGCTACCGCCACACGGCGAGGCGTCAGGTGGCGGAAGCGGCCCAGCGCCACTACATCGCCGGAATCGACGAGCGCCAGCGGGGGAACCTGGCCGAGGCGCAGCGGCACTTCGAGCGCTCTCTCGCGCTGCAGCCGGGGCACCCGCAGGCGCAGCGGGAGCTGGCGGAGGTGCGGGAGCAGCGGCCGGTGCAGCCGCGCGAGCAGCAGCGGGCGGCGGAGATCGCCGTGCCGCCCGCGCCGGCCGGCTCCGGCGCGGGAGCCAACGCCCCGCCGCAGCCCGCGCCGCAGCCGGCCCGCGGCACGCCCGGAAGCAAGCCGGAGCCGGTCCCCCACAAGCAGAGCCCCTTCGAGATCGTCCACTACGCGCTCGATACGGAGATCGTGCCGGCGGAGCACCGGCTCGCCGCCACCGCCACGATCCGCGTCCGCTCCCGGGGCGGTACCGTGCCGGTGCTCGACTTCAGCCTCGGCCCGGAGTTCCAGCCCCAGGCGGTGACGGTCGACGGCGCCGCGGCCCGGTTCCGGAAGGTGAACGACCTCCTGGCGGTCACCCCCGCGCGCGCCCTGGAGCCGGGGCGGGAGGCGGTGGTGACGGTCCGCTATGGGCGCAAAGGGGAGCGCGCCGCCATTGCCGGCGGGCTGGGGCTGATCGGGGAGAAGGGCGTCTACTTCCTCTCCGAGTCCCGGTGGTATCCCGCCACCGGCGAGCTCGACTTCCGCGCGCCGGTACGGGTGCGGGCGCGGGTGCCGAGCGGCTACTCCGTCGTCTCGGTCGGCACCCTCAAGTCGCGCCGGCCGGAGGGGAAGTCGGTCCTCTACCACTGGGAGACCGACCGCCTCGCCTCCATGGTTTCGCTGGCGGCGGCCCGCTACGAGCGCCGGGAGACGCTTGCCGCCGCGCCCGTGGCCGGCGGCAAGCCGGTGCCGGTGACCTGCTACACCTTCCCGGAGCATGCCGACCGCGCCCCCGCCTTCCTGAAAGAGGCCGCCTCGATCGTCCGCTACTACGAGCGGCTGCTCGGCCCGTATCCGTACGAGAAGCTGGCGGTGGTGGAGATCCCGCGCTTCCCCGGCGGCTACGGCACCACGTCGTTCGTGATGCTGGTCGACCACAGCTTCCGGATGCGGCGCCTCGACCGGGAGTTCCTGGCGCACGAGATTGCGCACCAGTGGTGGGGGAACTCGGTCTTCCCGCAGGGCCTGGGAGCGGCCTGGCTCACGGAGGCGTTCTCCAACTACTGCGCCTGGATGTACGCCGCCTCCGCCGCGGGCAACCCGCGTGTCCTCACCAGGCGGTTGGGGCTGGCCGCGAGCACTTTCTTCCGAGAGAGCGCCGCGGAGGGGGAGCAGGCGATCCGGGAGACCGACCCGTACCAGCCGGTCGGCGCGAAGGAAGCCGTGCTCTACGAGAAGGGCGCCGTGGTGCTGCATACGCTGCGCCATGAGATCGGGGACGCCGCCTTCTTCCGCACCCTCCGCGCCTTCGCGGACGACCACCGCTTCGGCCGGGCGAAGATCGACGACTTCCAGCGGGTGGCGGAGCAGCAGAGCGGGCAGGAGCTCGACTGGTTCTTCGAGCAGTGGCTCGGCCGCACCGGCGGCATGCAGCTCCACTACCGCTTCGAGACGGTGCAGGACGCGTCGCACCGGCACCAGCTGCTCCTGACCGTCACCCAGGAAGAGCCCGCCTACCGGGCGAAGCTGGACCTCGTGCTCCAGGTAGGCAACGAGACGAGCCGGCACACCGTGCAGCTCGGCGGCCCCCGCAGCGAGCTCCGCATTCCGGTCCGCGGCAAGGTCCTGAGCGTCCTCTTCGACCCTGACCACGATTACCTGATGCACCCCCCGCGCTGGCAGGTACCGGACTAACGCCCGGTTAGTGGGGGAGTGGGAGAGTGGTTCTAAAGGCTAAAGGCAGAAGGCTAAAGGCTAAAGGCAGAAGGCTAAAGGCTAAAGCCGAACCCTCAGCACACGGGAGATCCTGCTCCTACTCTGGCTCCTGCTCTCTGGCGACCGGGTGTTTCCGGCACGTCTTCGTAGGGATGAGCGATGAGGGATGAAGCGGGCTTTTCCGGAACTGAGTGGGCGCACGGGAGAGTGGGGGAGTGGGAGAGCCGCTCCCTCGCGGCGGTTAGCAGGTTCCAGGTTTGCAGGTTCCAGGTTCCGAACCCCACCCATCGGGGAGCTAAACCTGCGACGTGCCAACTTGCTAACCTGCAACTGACCTCTCCCGCTCGCCCTTGCCACCTCCACCCCGCATCGACTTCACCCCGCAAGACGGGCCGATCCCTGCTTTCACCAGGGGTGATCACTTCCTGGATGCACCACTAAACTCAAGCTATCGGGCACGGGTTCGGAACTTGCAACCTGCAACCTGCAAACCTGTAACCTATGCGGCATCCACTCCAGCGCGTTGCAAGTTGCGGCAAACGGGAAGCGCCCGTCCGCTCCTTCGTCGAGCGGGCGGGGGCTTCCCGTTTGAGCGGTGCCGGCGCCGGGTATGACCCGCTGAACTCCGGCGGGCGCCGCGGCAGGCGGGACGCGGTCTGCGCCCCGGAGCAAGCGGGTTAGCTCCGTGCGGCTGGTGGCGAGACCGATTCCCTGGGCACGCTGGATCTTCTACGGCGTGCTCGCCCTGGTTGCGCTCTGGCTCGCGTGGGCCGCGCGCGCCATCTGGTTCCCGGTTGGGGTGGCGCTGGCGATCGCGATGGTGCTCGACCCGACGGTCGACCGCCTGGAGAACCGCGGGGCGCCGCGGGGGCTGGCGACTACCATCGTCTTCCTCTTCTTCATCGCCGGCGCGGTGGTGACGATCCTGGTCCTCTCACCGGCGGTCAGCCAGCAGGCGGGGGAGATCGCGGAGCGTTTGGGCCAGGCGTTTCCAAACCCGGAGAAGCCGGACCTGGTGCCGGCGACCCGCAGCCTCGCCTACCGCCTGGATGCTCACCCCGTGCTGCGGGACGCGCTGATCGATACGGCGCGAGCGGTGACGGTTCGCGTATCCGGGCTGCTGGAGCGCAGCTCGGAGTGGTTCCTGCTCTGGGCGCCGAACCTGATGTGGTTCCTGGTGGTGCCGGTGCTGGCGTTCTACATCTTGAACGACTTCCACCGCATCTACGCCAAGGGCATGCTGGTGATCCCGCCGCGGCACCGCTCCTTCGCCCAGACCGTCGTCGCGGAGGTGACGGCGGTGCTGGGGAGCTATCTGCGCGGCCTCGCGCTGGTCTGCGCTCTGCTGGGCGTAGCGGTGGCGATCATGCTCTATGCGCTCGGCAACCCGTACTGGGGCCTGATGGGCCTCGTGGCGGGCCTGCTCTATGCGATCCCGGTCATCGGCTCGATCGTGACACTGGCGCTGATCGTCGCCTCCACCCTGATGAACGGCAGTCCCACGCAGGCGGCGATCGCGGGCGGACTCTTCGTGGTGCTCTACCTGGGGGTCTTCGACCAGGTCGTAACGCCAAAGGTACTGGGCAAGCAGGTGGGCCTGCACCCGACGCTCACGATCATTGCCTTCCTGATCGGTTACGAGGTCTGGGGCATCACCGGCATGCTCGTGGCGGTGCCGCTGGCCGCGAGCGCGCAGCGGGTGGTGGTCCACCTCGTCCCCAAGCTCCGCTCCGAGCTGGAGCTTCGGCCTCTGGAAGAGCTGCAGCGCGCGGAGGACGAAACGCGCGAGGAGCACCTCCGCGCGGAAGACGAGGTGCAGGACGACCACTACTACCTGCACTCGGTCGTGGAGAACGTGGAAGGCGAGACCGATGGCGCCGAGACACGGAGCGAATCCCCGTCCAGCGGCGAGGCGACCCAGCCCCAGCGCCACGCGGCTTGACGTGGATGCAGAGGCACGCTATCCCCACACGGGGTTTGGCGGGGGTCGAGATCCCATCGGCCGAGGTAGGTTCCGGCCTTACGAAATAGTCATTCGGAGCCTCTGGCACGGCCGAGGGCCGACCACCGCCCGAAGAAACGGGATGGTCGCCCCACCGATCACCGTCCTCCCCTGCGATCAAGGCACCTTTCACCGAATTTGTCATTCTGAACGCAGTGAAGAATCTCGGCAGCCGTGTTGGTCCGGAGTACGCACCGGGGTGACGAGGCATCAGCCTGTCGAGGCGCTCCCGAACGAAGGGGCTCATCGTTCCCCCGGAGAACCGAGTTACGTAGATCCTTCACTGCGTTCAGGATGACTGGGGCGGGAGGGCGAGAACGGCCGCATTCCTATCACCGGTGCTATCTGGACGTTCGCGGCTGAAGTCGCTGCGGCAGACGCATACGATGCGGCCGGCTGCAAACACGGGATGCCAGTTACCGCCAGCCCCGCTCCCGCTGCTCCTCGACGGCCCTACTGATGCACTCCGTGAAGTGGTCGCACACACGCAGAGGACCGGGCTCGCCTTCGACGTAGTGGTAAACGGGCGGGTCGTCGCCTTCCGAGGCGCGAATGAAGTCGAATTCCCAGCCGCCGTGCATGGCGAAGACCACGGCATCTTCCGGCAGGGTCCAGCCGTGCCGCTCCGCCAGGAGGGCGGCGTCCTCGCGCACGTCGATCTCGGTCGGGTATAGGAACGTGTCCCCGAGGTAGAGCGGACCCGCCGCCTTGCCCATCACGGCGAGAAAGCCGCGGTAGGCAGGGGGGAGCCGGAGGCCCAGCACCGCCTCGACCCGGGCAATCTCCTCCGCCGAGCAGCCGGCTACCACGTGGGGATGCGGTGCACGCCGGTCTTCCAGGCGGGTCTTCAGGTCGCGCCAGAACCACTCCTCCTCCGGGACCGCGTACCGCCGACCGCGGCGCTCGGTCCCTCTTCAGGTCGCAAACATCAGCCGAAGGTACTCAACCGTCTTCCGGTGCTGCTCCCACTCGTACTCGGCGAGCTCTTCCGGCGACTCTCGCTCGAAGGGGGTGCGCCAGTCTTCGTCCATCGGGCGCAGGTGGTTCCAGACGATCTGCAGCGGGCGCATCGCCTGCCTGGCGTCGCGGCCGCCGAGGTGGTCCCACCAGCCCGGCTCGAAGATCGGGATCAGGCGGGCGTTGAGCGCCGCCATCTCGATGTTGCGGGTGATCGGCCAGGCCTGCGCGTCGAACAGCTCGAAGAGCGCGGGGAACGGGATCACCCCCTCGCCCATGGCGCAGCGGACCAGGCGGTAGCCGTTCGGGGCGTGGTGGATCCGGTAGTCCTTCAGGTGCGCGTGGCGCAGGTAGGGGGCAAGCCGGCGGGCGAACTCGAGCGGCTCTTCCATCACCGAGAGCGGGTTGCCGGTATCGAGGGTCACCCCCAGGTACTCGCTCTCGAAGAGCTGGCAGAGCGCAAGGAGGTCGGCCGAGTCGGCGTCCTGGTGGTTCTCCACCGCGATGGCGATCCCCAGCCGCTCCGCCTCCGGCAGCACGCGTCCCAGGTCCCGGGCGCACCGCTCCATGTAGGCGCTCCACCCGCCTTCCACCGCGCGCCGGTCCCCGCAGAGGACGCGGCTGAGCATGCACCGGAGCGTCGGCGCGCCCAGCTCCGCGGCGATCCGCAGCTCAGTCAGGAGGTCGCCGTCCGGAACGCAGCCGCCCGCCACGACGAACCGGATGCCTCGCTCCTCCGCGTACCCCCGCAGCGCGTGCAGCGCCGGGGCGGAGGTGTCTCCCAGCAGACGCGGCGGCAGCTCCACCCAGGAGAGCCGGTCCTCGGCGGCGCGGTCGATCACTTCGCGCGCCGTCAGCGGCCGGCAGTTGGCGCGCGGCGTCTCCGCCCAGGCGAGCCCACAGGCGTAGGTGAGCCCGTAAACGCAAAGCCCAACCGGCAGACGGTCCGAAGGATGGGAGGGGAGTGCCATGTCTTGAGGGATGAGGGATGAGGGATGAGGGATGAATCCAGACCAGCCGTGAGCGGGAGGTCGTGCTCCTGCTCTTACTCTTGCTCCTGCTCGCTGGCGACCTCCGGCTCTCCGGCGGGTTCTCGGAAGTTCGCCCCAGGCCGACCGAAAGCGGTGCGGAGAAAACTCCGCGGGTTGGTTCCGCCGGGGGCCAACCCCCGGCGATCCATGAGTACCCGGCGTATGAGTGACACAGCACCCGCACGGCGAATCCGCGAGCACAGACCTACACGCTACCCCCTAAACGCTACCCCCTATCCAGGCTGTCCCGCAGGATCTCCTCTACCTCCGCGATGCGGGACGCGGCGACGTCCGGGTTGCCGAGGACGCGGGGAGAGGTGAGGCGGGCGCCGCAGTCCGGGCAGGTGACGCCGCCGGCGACCGACTGCGTAAGGGCGGAGTGGACCTGCAGATCGCAGTCGTTGCAGGGGACCCACGCCACCTGCTTCACGTAGATGCTGCCGGGCGGCACCACGTCTTCGTCTACCGGCTCCGGGTCGTGTCCCCAGCGGGTCTGACGCGTGTATTCGTTGCGCATCTTCTTATCTGTTTCAGGTTGCCAGGTTGCGAGTTGATGCGGGTCCGGGCAGGCGGAGGCGGCCCGTCGCAGCACTCCATCTCCAGAGCTTTAGCCTTTAGCCTTCTGCCTTTAACCTGCGCTAGAGCTGTTCGGAGAGCTCGTCTTCCTCGCGGAGCACGCGGCGGGTCCACTCCTCCGGCTCTTCCGGCGGGGGAAGCAGCGACTCGCCGCAGCGGGGGCAGACGATTCCCTGGTAGATGAACTGGGTCACCGGTACGTGGACCTGAATCCCGCAGGCGTCGCACGGGGCCCACGTCATCTGCTTGACGAACGGGGAGTTCGGCGGGTAGTCGTCCGGATCGATCCGCTCCGGATCGGCTGCCCACGCGGTAAGGAGCTCTTCGTCTTCCATCGTCAACTACACTTCCGCCGGTTTCGGCACTGGAGCCTGCCGGGCAGTTCTGCTGAGGGGCGTGTTGGAGGCATGGTATCGCGTTCCAGTCCGCGCCGCGCCGCGAGCGAGCGCGGCATCGTCCGGCAAAGAAGGACGCGCCGCTCGACTTTCCCCGCCAACCCTGCCTAAAATAGGGCCGGGCGGGAATTCCAATCTGCTGAAAGATCATGGTAGGCCCGCAGGCTGGGTGAGCAGGCGCCCGGCGCGCGATATAAGTGAACGATGCGTGTCCGGACAGGCGGAGTCCCCGCCGTTGCTGCCCGGCTCCACTGCCTTCGAGATGCGGGATCTGTCTCCGCTGTGTCCCATCCCTCCCCGGTGCCGACACTAATCAGGAGGGGTTCCGGTTCGCGAGAGGCGCGGACCTGCGCCCGCGCCGTTCTTTGCAGGAGATGAAGTGCTATGACCGACCTCTCGGTCGTGACTGACGGCATCCGTGAACAGGAGCTCCTGGAGGAGCTCGAGTCAGTCGCAATTCGCTTCGCCGGCGACTCCGGCGACGGGATGCAGCTTACCGGCACCCAGTTCACCAATACTTCCGCCGTGCTCGGCAACGACGTGAGCACGCTTCCGGACTTCCCCGCCGAGATCCGCGCCCCCGCCGGCACGCTGGCCGGCGTCTCCGGCTTCCAGGTGAATATCGCCAGCAGCGACATTCACACCCCGGGCGACTCCCCCCAGGTGCTGGTGGCGATGAACCCCGCCGCGCTGAAGGCGAACCTGGCCGACGTGGAGCCGGGCGGCACCATCATCGTGAACAAAGACGAGTTCACCAGCGGCAACCTGAAGAAGGCCGGCTACGCCGTGAGCCCGCTGGAAGACGAGAGCCTGAAGGGCTTCCGCGTCATCGAGGTGCCGCTCACCACGATGAACCGCAACGCGCTGGACGGCATCGAGGGCCTCGGCAACAAAGAGAAGGACCGCTGCAAGAACTTCTTCGCGCTCGGTCTCACCTTCTGGATGTACGACCGCAGCCTGGAGACCACCCTCCAGTGGATCACCGATAAGTTCGGCCGCAAGCCGGAGGTGGCCGAGGCGAATACGCGGGCGTTGAAGGCGGGGTACAACTACGGCGAGACGACCGAGGTCTTCCGCACCCGCTACCGCATCGCCAAGTTCGACAGCCCGCCCGGCATCTACCGCAAGATCACCGGCAACGAGGCGGCAGCGCTCGGCTTCGTCACCGCCGCGCACCAGGCCGGAATGCCGCTCTTCTACGGCAGCTACCCGATCACGCCGGCTTCGGACATCCTGCACCAGTTGGCGGCGATGAAGAACTACGACGTCCGCACCTTCCAGGCGGAAGACGAGATCGCGGCGATCGGCGCCACGCTCGGCGCGGCGTTCGGCGGGGCGTTCGCGCTCACCGGCACCAGCGGCCCCGGCATCTGTCTCAAGAGCGAGGCGATGAACCTGGCGGTGGTGATGGAGCTGCCGCTGGTGATCGCCGACGTGCAGCGCGGCGGCCCGAGTACCGGCTTGCCGACCAAGACGGAGCAGTCCGACCTCCTGCAGGTGCTCTTCGGCCGCAACGGCGAGAGCCCGATGCCGGTGGTGGCGCCGTGCTCGCCTTCCGACTGTTTCACCATGGCGATCGAGGCGTTCCGGCTGGCGACCCGCGCGATGACGCCGCTGGTCTACCTCTCGGACGGCTACCTGGCGAACAGCTCCGAGCCGTGGCGCATCCCGGACCCGGCCGACCTGCCGGCGATCGAGGTGGAGCACCGCACGGATGCGGAGCATTTCGCGCCGTACCTGCGCGACGAGGTGACGCTCGGCCGGCCGTGGGCGCTGCCGGGCACGCCGGGCCTGGAGCACCGCATCGGCGGCCTGGAGAAGCGGGACGTGACCGGCAACGTGTCGTACACCCCGTTCGACCACGACCACATGGTGCGGCTCCGCGCGGAGAAGGTCCAGCGGCTGCAGAACGCCATCCCGGACCAGCCGGTCTTCGGCCCGGAAGAAGGCGATCTGCTGGTGCTGGGCTGGGGGAGCACCTACGGCGCCCTGCGCTCGGCGGTCGCCGCCGCGCACCAGAAGGGCTACGCGGTGGCTCACGCCCACGTGCGCTACCTGAACCCGTTCCCGCGCAACCTCGCCACGCTGCTTACCCGTTACCAGAAGGTACTGGTGGCGGAGCTGAACCTGGGCCAGCTCGCCCTGTTGATCAACGGCCGCTTCGGCATGAAGTGCGAGCAGCTCAATAAGGTCGAGGGCCAGCCGTTCAAGATCAGCGAAGTGCTCCGCAAGATCGAGGAGCTGCTTCCCGGCGGCCCGTCCGCGCAGTAAGGTGTCGGGGGAGCGGCGCTCCCCCACCTGTTGGAGAGTATTGATGAGCGAACAGGCAACCCCCGCGCCGAAGCTGACGCGGAAGGACTTTACCTCGGACCAGGAAGTGCGCTGGTGCCCGGGATGCGGGGACTACTCGATCCTGGCGGGCATGCAGCGGTTCCTGCCGGAGCTGGGCATCCCGCGGGAGAAGATCGTCTTCATCTCCGGCATCGGCTGCTCGAGCCGCTTCCCGTACTACATGAACACGTACGGGATGCACACCATCCACGGCCGCGCCCCCACGCTGGCGACCGGCCTCAACCTGACCAACCCGGAGCTGCAGATCTGGGTGGTGACGGGCGACGGCGACGGCCTCTCCATCGGCGGCAACCACCTGGTGCACTGCCTCCGCCGCAACGTGAACCTGAACATCCTGCTGTTCAACAACCGGATCTACGGGCTCACCAAGGGGCAGTACTCGCCGACCTCCCTGCCGGGCCACAAGACCAAGTCGTCCCCCATGGGCTCGGTGGAGCAGTCGTTCAACCCGATCAGCATGGCGCTCGGCGCGGAAGGCACCTTCATCGCGCGGACGGTCGACATCTTCGCCAAGCACATGCAGGAGACGCTGAAGGCGGCCGCGGAGCACCGGGGCACCTCGTTCGTCGAGATCTACCAGAACTGCATCATCTTCAACCACCAGGCGTGGGAGCACGTGACCGACGGTGAGAACCGCGACGAGAACGTGCTCTACCTGGAGCATGGCAAGCCGATGGTGTTCGGGAAGAACCGCGACCGGGGCATCCGCCTGAACGGCCTCACGCCGGAGGTGGTCCAGCTCGGCGACGGTATCACCGAGGACGACCTGCTGGTGCACGACGCCCACTCCGACGACCCGACCCTGGCGTGGATGCTGAGCCGGATGGGCCCGCCGCACTTCCCGGTGCCGGTCGGCATCTTCCGGAGCGTGCAGAAGCCGACCTTCGCCGACCTGGTGCTGGCGCAGAACGCCGCCGCCCGGGAGAAGCGGGGGCCGGGCGACCTGCTGAAGACCTTTATGGACGCCGACACCTGGGAAGTGAAGGCGGAGGAGCCCGCAGCGGTGCCGGTGGGCGCCAACGGCGCCTCCCGGAACGGCAGCTCGCACTGATCGATCGGCAGCCCGGGAGCTCTCGCGCGCCCGCGCGGGGGTTCCCGGGCTTTGCCGCACCTCTTTCCTCCTCTCCTCGGTCCGGGAGACTCCCCCATGCCTCTTTGCAAGACCAAGGGCCAGATCGAAGCCGAGATCAGCGACGCGATGGTGAAGCTCCAGCGGGAGCGCACCGGCCGCGGCCCCACCCAGGCGCACACCTACGTCATCCACGACATGGTGATCGTGCGGATGCAGGAAGTGCTCACCCCCGCGGAGCGCCAGCTCATCGGCAACCCTCACGGCCAGAGCCTGATCAAGCAGTTCCACCAGCAGATGCACGAGATCGCGCGCCGGGACCTGGAGGCGATCATCGTGGCGCACACCGGCTGCCGCGTGAACAGCATCCACAACGACGTGAGCACCAAGACGGGGGAGCAGATCTCGATTTTCGTGCTGGATCAGGATCTGGAGGCGTTGATTCCGCGGCGGCATGAGCATGCCGCCCGGCGGTAGTCCCTGAGCTTGAGCTGGCTCGCCGTGCGTAGTGTGGCGCGAGGTGGATGCGCGCCTTCCCAGTAGGTTCTGCCGCTCGGCGGCAAGCAGCGTCGATCTCGTGTGTCCGCCCCCGCGCCCTAGTCGGCCGATTCAGCCCTCCCGCGACGTGTGCCCTCCGCGGCCTTTTCACGCCCTTCGGGCTAGCAGGCCGCTGCAGGAGTGCGCTTCGGTTCGCTCTTCCCGCGCCATTGCGTTCTACTGCCACATTGGCCGGGTTCACGGGCTGAATCGGCCGCCGTCGAGCGACTGCCCCCGGCGCCCGGGGGCAGTCACAATTGCCGTCCTCCGGTGCAGCCTGCGGCTGCCCCTCCGGACGCCTCAGGAAGGGCGCACCATCGGCGTTTAGCAGAACCACACGCGAAGGAAGTTGGTCCTGTGGCGGAACTCTTCAAGACCATCGGCTCCACCGTGCTTCGGGTGCGGTGCGACGACCATCTCTTGCGGCAGGCACAGGGCGTTCTGGACTCGGCCGCGACGTTTGCGCATACGGAGAACGGTCTTTCTCCTGGTGTCACGATCCAGTTCGGGTGGTCGTTGTTGATGCTGTGGCCCGACGGAGACCTGCTTGCGATCTGCGAGCCGGATTTCGATGGCGATGCGCTGCGTGCGTTTCGGGATGACGTGAGCTGTACTCTGGAGGTCGTCACTCTCCAGACCCAATTCCTCCGGCAGCTTGGGATTGAGGCGGGGTCGCTGCGCTTCGATGAAAAGGTTGTATTCAAGCGAGGCGCCTTGTCAGAGTGTCGGATCTATGCCGAGAGACAAGCCTCGGCTCCCGGGGATTCCGGCTGGTACGTCGGGCCGGCCGATGACACCACTCCTCCGACTACCGAGGCCCTGACAGCGTGCCGCGTCTACGAGTTGCTCCGGCTCCGCCCCTCACTGCTTCCGGCTCTGGCGCTCCCGGAAGGCTTTCTGGTGGTGTTCAACGGTGATGCGGTGGAAGCCGTTCTCGATCCTGGAAATGAGAACCGTTGGCCGGGAGACGCCGGAATGTGGCAGAGCGCCCCCTTTTCCTGAAGCACCCGGCCCGGAATGGGGTCAAATAGGACGCTCAACGGGTCGCAGTGCTCGCGGCATCGCCGACCCTTACATGGTCATCCAAACGACCGACCAGGCCCTATCGAGTCCCCGAAGGGGGACTTTGTGCCGTTGTTGCTGCGGTTTCAACCGCCCGGCCGTGAATCAAGATCCTCAAGGAGTACCCCGCGTGAATTCCTGGAAAGCCTCCGCCCTTGCCGCGCTCGGCGTCACCGGACTGGTGGCCGGCGCCGTCGCCCGCCAGCCGGTGGCCGCGGTCGCGCAGAGCGCGCCGAGCTGGCTGTCCGACTTCGAAGCAGCCCGCGCGCAGGCGCGGCAGTCCGGTAAGCCGATCTTCCTCGTCTTCCGGTGAGAGCGTTGAACGTCTTGCAAGACGCTTGACTCACAGGTGGTGAGTCCTCAAGACCCCGAGCTCTCCAAACTGCTCACCGAATTCGTTCCCGCGCGCGTCGTCAACTTCAAGGGCGTCGACCTGAACCGCTTCCAGTTCGACTACGACCTGACGTTCGCGGTGCTGATGATGAACGCCGACGGGGTGACCTACTCCCGCTTCGGCACGCAGAACGCCGACCACTCGCCGGAGCTGATGTCGATCGCCGGGCTGAAACAGGCGATGAAGGACGTGCTGGCGGTGCACCGGTCCGGCACGACAGCCGCACCGCCCGCGAAGCAGGCGCCGCTCACGATCGCGGACATCCCCGCGTTCGCCCGCACGAAGCAGGCGAGCGAGGCGTGCTACCACTGCCACTACGCCAATAACGCCCGGATCGACACGCTGAAGCTGGAGGGCAAGTTCCGTAAGGAGATGCTGTTCCAGTACCCGCATCCGGAGAACGTCGGCCTCACGCTCGACCCGGACCGGAACAACGTGGTGAAGGCGGTCCTTCCCGGCTCCCCCGCGGAGACTGCGGGGCTCAGGGCGGGCGACCGGATCGCTCGGGCTAATGGCGCGCGGGTCATCACGGGGGCGGACCTTCAGTTCGCGCTGAATCCGGTCCCGGACCCGGGCTCGATTACGCTGGAGGTGACCCGCGGCGAGCAGAAGCTGCCAGCCGCGAAGCTGGAGCTGCCGCGCGGCTGGCGGCGCACTGACATCAGCTGGCGCGCCTCCCAGGGCGGGATTTCGCCGACGATGGGCTTCTGGGGCCGGCCGCTGACCGACGAGCAGAAGCGCCCGCACGGCATCGCGCCGGACCGCCTGGCGATCGAGGCGAACTTCATGTTCCCCGGCCCGGTCTGGGAGAAGTCGCGCGGCGGGCTGCAGAACGGCGACCTCGTGGTGGAGGTGAACGGGAAGTCGCTCCCGAGCATGACGATGCGCCAGTTCCACACCTACTTCCGTCTGAACCACGAGGTGGGGGAGACCGTCACGGTGCAGGTGCTCCGCGGCGGGAAGAAGGTTGACCTGCGGGTCCCCTGCATCGAGGCGCCGGAAGAGTAGACGGAGAGACAGAGCGACAGAGGGACGGAGGGACGGAGAGAGTCGGCGACACCGCGTCGGTGTGCTTCACTCTCTCCGCCCCTCGGCAAGGCCTGCCCCGATGATCAGCTCGATCAGTCGCGCGATGTCCCTGGCGGTCATCCGCGGGTACATTGGGAGGTAGACCAGGCGGCGCAGCAGTGCCGCCGCTCGAGCGGGATGCAACTCGGGACGGTCCGCCGGTGCCGGTACTTCGATCAGGCTGGAGGCTCCCCGGGTGGCGTCGAAGCCGTGTTTCCGGAGGAGGTGGACCAGCGCATCGGGTTCATCCGACTCGATCGGCAGCAGCCACGGAGCGCGGTGCCCGGCCTGCGATCCGGGGAAGCTGACCTCCGGAAGCGCGGCCCGGACCTCCCGCGTAAACCGCTCCCTTTCCTGGATCCGAAGGTGAGCGCCGGACCGGATGCGGCGGTCGAGCAGCCGGAGCAGCGGGGCGCAGGGTCGCCGGCGGAGGCGGGCCACCAGATCGGGACCGGAGAAGCCCCGCACTGCCTCACGGAGGAGACGATCGTAATCGATCTTTGCTGCCCGGCAGGCCGCGGTGAAGAGGGAGAAGCGCCGCGGCTCGGCGAGGCCCTTCAGCACGGCGAAGCGTGCGATCCGCGCGAGATACGCGCGCCGTGACTGGAGCGGGTAACCACTCTGGAGGGCGATCACCCGCTTTCGCAGCTCCCCATCTCGGAACCGGAGCAGGGCTCCACCCAGGGCAGTCGACGGCTTGATCGGGCCGAAGCTGAACATGCTGACATCGGCTTCCGGGTGCCCGCGGTAGCCCGAGCCGTCGTACGCCTGGGCGCAGTCTTCCAGCAGCAGCAGCGAGTGTCTGCGCGCAGCTTCCGCGACGGCATCCAGCGGCTCGCGGCAGCCGAAGAGCGGCGCGGCCAGAACTGCCCGGGTGCAGGGTGTCACCGCCCGATCGATGGCGGCGGCCTCGATGGAGAGGGTGGCCGGATCGAGGTCGAGCGGCACCGGCACGAGCCCATGCCATTCCATCAGGCGTACCATGTTCGGGATGGTGAGCGCCGACGTGAGCACTTCGCTGCCGGTCGGGAGGGCGAGCGCCTGGAGCGTGAGGTCGAAGCCGCTGCGGACCGACAGGCACGCGACGGCATCTCCCGCCGGCGACCAGCGCGCCTCCAGCCGCTCCCGGACCTCCGGCTCACCGCCGGGCAGGACGGAGTAGCCGGTTGCCGCGAGAAGGTCGGTCCACTCGATGTCGAGGGAGGCGCGGGGGATCAACGGTCACTCCGCCGGCCGCAGAATCCGGGCGGCCGGTTAGCCGTTCGCGAGCACCGGCGGAGCGACCTGTTTCCGCGGCAGGCTTATCCCCAGGCCAGTCCCTCCTCTCGGAGGCGGTGGTAGGGGTGCGCGGTCTGGAGCCACTGGCGGTAGACCTCCGCCGTGAGGCCGAGCATGCGGCCGCGGCGGCCTTCCCGCTCCGTCTCCTCCAGCCGGAGCAGCCCCACGGCGTTCAGCTTCTCCACCGCGGCGCGGAAGACGTAGGGTCGCAGGCTCGGGTCGTCCTGTGCCGCCGACTGCAGGAGGTCGTCTTCCCACCGCGTCTCGCCGCGCGGGCACTGCTCGGCGAAGAAGGAGATCAGCAGTCGCTCGGGCGCCTCGAGCTGGCCCCAGACGTGGTCCAGGTGCGCGCCCGCCGCGGCGATGACGGGTCCACTCTCCGCCTCCACGTCGTCCCGCGTCACGTTCCGCTTCCGGAGCCGGTTCAGCCGCTCCACCAGGTGGAAGCCGAACATCTGCGTGAAGTAGGGGTGCGCGCCGGCCAGCTCCAGCACCGCCTGCAGCGCCTCTTCGTCGTAGGTGACGCCCGCGGAGCGGACCGGCTCCTCCACCAGCGCCACGGCATCCTGCGGGCGGAGGAAGTCGACGTTCAGGAAGACGCCGATGTTGAACAGGAAGGTGACGTAGTTCGCCGCGAACTGCCGCAGGATGTGCGTGCCGGAGAAGAGGAACTCGATCCCCTCCGAGTGCTGCATCAGGTGCCGCAGGTAGTCGAAGGCGCGGGAGTCGAAGGTCCCCTTCATCACGCGCTGGGCGAGCACTTCGAACTCGTCCAGCATCAAGAGCACGCGCCCGCCGCCCAGCTTCCGCCGCACCTCCGGCAGAATGACCGTCTCGAACTGGTAGTCGGGCGGGCTCTGGCTGAACTCCGCGAAGCCCGGGAGCTCCACGTTGACCCCGCGCTCCGCCAGCGCGTCTTTCATCCGCCACGCCAGCCACCAGACGAAGCCGGGGAGGTCGGTGGCGGTGAGGCCCTGGAGGTCGATGAAGAGCGGGGTCAGGTCGCCCGTGAGGCGGTACTGGAGCTGCTTCAGCGCGGAGGTCTTACCGCTCCGGCGCTCGCCGATCAGGATCAGGATCGTCCGCTGCGCCGGACGGATTAGCCGCTCCCGGACGTTCTGGATGATGTCTTCCCGCCCGACGAAGACCGGCGCGCCGCTTTCCAGCGGGGTGCCGACCACATACGGGTTCGGAATTCGCCGGAAGCCGTCGGTGGGGGCGGCGCCGACCAGCCGTGCCGGGAGCAACGGCGTGCGGCAGTTGCCGCAGAGCCCCGGCAGCGCCTCCGCCTGCGCGCCGAGGACATTCTCGCACTCGGGGCAGAGGTAGGTCTCTCCGCGGCGCAGCCACTCCGTCTCCTGCGCGGCGGGGGTGCGGGCGTACTCTTCCAGCAGCTCGTCGTAGCGCGCCGCGGCGGCGACCGCTGCCAGGCGCAGCGCGCGCTCGCGGGCGGAGGGATCGACGCCGGGGAAGGTGACGCGGGACGCGCCTTCGCCGCGGACTGCCCGCTCGATCTGGAGCGCGCACCACTCGACGCCGCGCGACTGCACCGTCCGGTCGGCTGCTTGCGAGGCTGCCTGCAGTGCGGGGAGGTCGCCCGCGAGCTGCCGGACGGCGCGGTCCCACTCGGCGGGAAGCGGCATGCGGCGGCCCAGCTCGTCCGCCGGTACCAGGCTGGGCGGGAGGGGGATCACGCCCTCCACCGTGTGCAGGTAGCCGAACGCGAGCCCGAGAAACAGGGCGTCGGACGCGTCCCGCAGGCGCGTGCGGGAGACGAGGCCGGCGGCGTACCAGGGGAGGTCGGCCCGGCTGAAGGCGGTGCCGACCTCCCGCAGCGCGGGTCCCTCGAACGCCTCCGCAAGCTGGATGAAGGCGGGGCAGCGTGCCAGGGAGAAGCCGGGATGCTCCGCCAGCGCGGTGAGATACTGCGGAGCCCGGGAGCCGGCGAGGCGGATCGAGCGCTCGGCGCCGGCCCCCTCCACCACCAGCGCCAGCGCCTTCGGCACTTCGTTCGCCTTGGCGTCGCTGAAGAAGACGAGCTCATACTCCGAGGCCATCCCCGCGGGGCGCGCGTGCGGTGGCTCCAGGCCGGGGAGCGCGGCGGCGCCGTTCACCAGCGTCCGCAGCCGGTACTCCAGCTCCATCGGGTCCCGGTACTGCTCCGCCAGCCGCTGGAAGGCGCTCGCGGAGAGCCAGCCGCGCAGGCGGTCCTCCAGGCGCCGGAAGAGGTCCAGGTCGATCCGCTGCAGCAGCTCGCCGGCCGCGCGCTCCGGCCCCGCCGCGGGGGCCGCCGAGCCGGCGGCGAGCCACGCGGGCGCCGCGGCGTCCCGCTCGGCCGGCGCGGCGTCGAGGAGCGACCGTCCCGGCATGGCGAGCAGGCCGTCCTCGCGGCGGACCAGCCACTCCACCCAGCCCTTCCGCAGCTCCCGGAGCGCGTCCCGCTCGTCTTCCGGGCGGCAGAACGGCAGCCGCCAGCCGCTGTGCGCCACGAACGGCGTCTCCCGGCCCGGCAGCCGCAGCAGGCCGAGCGCGAGGCGTCCCTCTTCTTCCTCTCGCCGCAGCCATTCCAGCAGCGACGATTCCTGGTCCGCCCAGGCGGAGGAGAACGCCCCCAGCCGGGAGGCGACCGCCCTGGCGCGCTCGCCCCAGATGCGGAGCGGCGCCTCCACGCTCGCCCGCAGCTCGCGGAGGAACGGGAGCGACTCCATCCGCAGCGTGTGCGCCACGGAAGCGGCGGCGACGCGCTCGTAGTCTTTCGCCAGCGCCCGCAGCGCCGTTCCCCGCCACGGGATCAGGAACGGGTCCCGCCGGGCGGCACCGACCGCCGTGATGAGCCGCAGCCGGGAGGCGGCGATCGCGTCCCGCGCCGCCTGCCACTCGCCCGCGGGGTCGCTCACGGTGCGCAGCTCCGCGGCCGCTTCCAGGAGGACGCGGCCGGTGCGGTCGAGGCTCTGCTCCTCCCGCTCCATCCACTCCGCAGAGCGGCGGCGCAGCTCGTCCAGCGCCTGCTCCGTCAGCTCGCGGGTGCGGTCGGCCGCCGGGCCCTTCCCCGGGCGCCCGGAAGCCGGAGGAGTGCCGACCGCCTCCCGCAGCGCCTCCTCCAGCTCCGCGTCCATGCCCTGCCACTGGGAGACCGGCGCGCGGTGGATCCACGGCAGGCGCGTGCGCACCGGGCGCAGCACCCCCTCGCCGCTGCCGTCGCGCGCGGCGGCGAGCTGCCCGGTGACCCGCTCCGCCAGCGCCTGGGGATCGGTGAGCGGGACGCTCCCATGCAGCTCCTGCAGGTGCGGCGGGTGCTCGCCGTGCAGCCAGGAGGCGACCGATCGCCGCACCAGGTTGCGGTAGACCGCGCGGACCAGCCGCTCCTCCGGATACTCCACCCACTCCGTGCCGAAGGTGCCGAAGCGCTGCGGGTTGCCGTCCGGATCGACCGGCGCCACCGCCCCCTCGCGGCTCTCCCGCTCCCGCGCCCAGGTGCCGGCGTCCGCCCCGCAGGCGGTGAGCAGGTAGATCGAGGCGCGGTCCTGCTGCTCGGAGAGCGGGATCAGGTTCCCCTCGGCGTCGAGCGAGGTGAGCAGCGATACCCGCTGGAACGGCGCTTCCCGGGTGGAGTACGGCTCTTCGCCGGAAAGGTGCGCGGAGTAGAGGGTCCGCGGGTCGGCGTAGTAGTGAAGCTCCGTTAGCGCCGCGAAGGCGTTGCGTCCGGCGTCCGCCTCCGTGTGCGGCGGGACCAGCAGGATCGCCCGGCTCTCGACCGGTGTCTGCCCGGCACTCTGGCGCAGCAGGTAGCCGAGGTCCGCCGCGACCGCTCCCCCGGTGCCGCCTCCGGCCCCCGCCACCACGAAGACCCGCCGGGACGCCGCTCCCGCGGTGTCGGCAAGCCACTGGCCCAGGCGGCTCGCCACGAGGTCCCGGTTCTCCGGCAGCAGGAAGAGGAAGCGGCCCAGCATCCGCGAGCCGCGCGCGCCCTGCTCTACGTTCCCGGCGCCCCGGAGCACGTCTCGCTCCACCCATTCCGCGTGGAACCGCTCCGGCGCCCGGTAGGCCGCGTCGAGGAGCGCCGCCGTGGCGGTGAGCACTACCGTCTCCCCGCCGGACGCCTCCGCGGCGGTGCGGTCGGTATCGAGCAGCAGGAAGCGGACCTCGCCGCCGCCCGCCTCCAGCGCCGCCGCGCCGAGCCGCTCCCGCAGCCGCCGGGCGACTTCGACTCCGACACCGCCCACGCCGATGACGAGGGTCTCACTCATGGCCGGTCCTCCGCAGTCCCGCGCCGCGCGGGAGGGTCACCACCGCCAGTACCAGGAGCACCGCCCCGACGGCGATCTCCGCGATCCGGAGCGTCGACGCCAGCCCCGGATCCGCGACGTAGCGCGGCCACCAGAAGCCGTTCACGTAGGCGACCCACACCGCGAAGCCGGCGAGCTTACCCGCGCGCGTCGCCCAGAAGAGCTGCGTGGAGCGCGGCTTCAGAAGCTCCAGCCCGAGCCGGAACACCGCGAAATCTGCCAGGAGCGCGAGCGGGATCGAGGCGGCGAGCCAGCCCCATCCCTCCGAGGAAATGTTCATCCAGGTACCTCCCGCCGGCGGGCGACCGGCCTGGAGAAGCGGCAAGTAGCTGTTCGACCGGCCCCTGTGAGCCATTGTTCCGCGCCTCCCGGTTGACCTGCAACCGCCCACCCGAACCTTCCTGGAGCCGGTCACGGCTCTCGAGACGCTGCGGCGCTGGGCAGGCTCGCTTGCTACCTGCGCTCAGCGCCTCACGCTCGATCGTCGCCAGTCGCGTCGACTCCTCGTCGGGAGCAGGCCTTGGGTGCCTGGAGGCTCCGCCGGAGGCGGGGCTGGAGGGCACCATTTGTGAAGACCCCTGGCGAGGGGTCTTCGCTTGAGCCGGACGGAGCGGCCCGTGAATCGCAGCAACGGGACAGCCGCCGTCTTCGGACGCGGGGCGCAGCCGAGCGAGGCGCACGCCCGCAGCGCCCGCTAGCGGAGGCGCAGCCGGAGCGTGAAAGGGCAGCGGAGGGCCAAACACGCGGGAGGGCCGCTCCGTCCGGTGAGGGCGCGGGGTGGAACCCCGGTGAGATGGTGCTCTCGTCAAGAAAAGCTCTCCTGCCCCAGAAAGTGCTGTCGCGCGGTGATGGCCGGAACTCTCTGACCGGCGCGCGCTCTTAAGAATCGGGCTCCCCGGGGACCCCGAGACCGGCGGCGCCCGCCGCCAGGAGAAGAGCCGATGCTTCGAAGACTCTGCGCCGCGCTGCTCGTCGGTCTGCTCGCCGCGGCCTCCGCGGAAGCCCTCCAGAAGAGCGAGTGGCTGCCCGCGACCGCCTACGCGATCCCCAAGGAAACCGCGCCGGAGGGGGAGGGCTACTTCTCCATCATCGAAGGCAAGAACCGGCGGCTCTACATCGGCACGCACGCGGACGGCGTCAACTCCTGGCTGGTCGAGTTCGATCCACGGACCGGAAAGATGGAGAAGGTGGTCGACGCCCACCAGGCGATCGGCACGACCGCCCGGGGCTTCGCGGCACAGTCGAAGATCCACACGCGCAACAACGTCGGCGCGAGCGGCAAGATCTACTTCGGCACCAAGCAGGGCTACCCGAAGCCGGGCGAGAAGTGGACCGACTACCCCGGCGGCTACCCGATGGTCTACGACCCGGCGACCCGGACCACGCGCGTCTACCCGATCCCGGTGCCGCACCAGGGGATCAGCAGCATCACCCCGGACGAGGCGCGCGGGGTCGCCTACATCTCCACCTGCTCTGACCGCCGTCCCGACCCGCTGGAGAGCGCGCATTTCCTGGTGCTCGACCTGAAGACCGGCAAGTACCGCGACCTGCTCGACACGCACCACATCTACGCGTTCATCGTGGTCGACCACCGCGGGCGCGCCTACCATCCGATCGCCGGCGGCGACGTCGCCCGGTACGACCCCTCCACCGGCAAGCTGGAGCGCCTGAAGCAGACGATCGATGGGCAGCCGCCCACGCCGGAGTCGCACCTCGCCGACGCGGAGAGCCATCCGATTAACTGGGACATCTCGCCGGACGGCAAGACGCTCTACTCCGTGCCCATGAGCACGAACCAGCTCTACGCCTACTCCCTGGAGGGGAACGGCGACACCCTGCGCGGCCGCAGCCTGGGCGAGCTGATCCCGGGCGTGAAGGACACCGACTGCCGCGCCATGTGTGTTGGTCCCACGGGAGAGGTGTGGGTGGCGCTGACGCGGCCCGGCCCTTCCGGCATCCGCCAGCACCACCTGGTCAGCTACCGCCGCGGCGACAAGGTCCCGCGGGATCACGGCCCGGTCTCGATCCGAAACAAGGACTACACGGAGCTGACCGACGCCTCCGGCAAGCCGCTCCCGTACCACGGCGGCGTCTTCACCACGCCCGAAGGGATCCTGACCACGCGCCACGTCATCCTGGGCGTGTGCCAGGGGCGGGATAAGTCGGTCTACGCCCTCGCGCTCCAGCCGTACACTCTCCTCCGCGTCGCACCCGGAGAGTTGAAGTAGCCAAATCCAGACCTCGCTCTAGATTTGATCCAGCCCGCCCTGGCCCGATGGAAACCTCGGCTCTATATCGAGTGACAGCCAAAGCGGCGCGCCAGCGCCTGCTTCCAGTCTACGCCGACAACCACTATGAGAGTTTTCGCCTGGCGCAAAGTGTAGCATCCGGGAAGTACTCACCTCTTTGCTAAAGCAGGAATCAGCGCGAGAGGGAGGCCGAGCAAGCTCGTCACTCCGCAAAGGGACGAGAGGCCTGCCGCTCCGACGGCAGCCATCCGGGACGGAGCGTCCGCTCGACTCAAGGGCGTAGCCGGGCGGTACTGCCGGAGTGACGCGCTTGCGCGGCCCTTCTTGCGGGGTGAAGTCGACTCCATCCGGCGTGCTCGGCTCGACGAAAGCGCGTGACAGCACCGCCTCGCGCCCCCTCGGGAGCCTCAGAGCCTGTCACTACTTGCAGGATGCACCACTCCGGCGGATGCTGCTGCCTGTCGTCGAGGTGCTCCCTTCGAGATGCCTTGCTGGCGGCACCGCACCTTATGGTGCACCCGGGAAGTGCTGATCCGCTTTGCCGCTCCGGGGTGGAGAGGTAGACTCCGCAGAGAACTAACTGGATGCCAACCCTCGACCCTATCCACGCGCATCGGCATTCCAGTCTGCACCGAACGGCGGTATTGGCCAGTGATTGGTGCGGGTGCTTCTACTGCTGCCGAATCTTCTCTCCGGTCGCAATCGAGGAATGGACCGATGAGGGCGAGACGGCGATTTGCCCCTGGTGCGGCATCGATTCTGTCATCGGGTCAGAGTCCGGCTGCCCGATCACCGAAGCATTCCTCAATGAGATGAAGGACTACTGGTTCTCTCCGGATTGAGCTCGCGCCCGAAGTAACGCTCTGTTTTAGCTGTTCCGCGGGGTGGGGCAGGCGAGGGCGGGGCCGGCGCTGCCGGTGGCGGCGTCGGAGAGGTCTTCCAGCACCTTGAGCAGGTCGTCGGTGCCGACTCCCAGCCGCATCGCCACGGAGGAGAGCGTCTCCATGCTGGTGTTGCGGTCGAGCCACCCGATCGAGTGGGGGGCCGCCTCCCAGGTGCGCTGCTGCGCGTCGAGGTCGGCGCGCGCCGATTCGTAGGCGGCGGCGGCCTGAAGCGCGCGGTAGCGGACCCCGTCCAGGTCAACCAGCTTCACCTTGCCGGCCACCTCTTCCATCGGCACCGCGCGGAACGTGTCGCCCTCGACCGTCACCATGTGGCCGGTCCGCTCCGGATCGAGAATGAAGCGCGTGGCGCCCTGGCCCAGCTTGGCGGCGTAGGAGCGGTCGAAGCCGGTCGGCTCCGCGCAGCGCAGGAAGTAGCCGAGGTTGCTGGTGCGTACCGCCACCGGCGAGCTTTCGGCGCAGGCTCGCTCGAGGCGCTCCGCCAGGGCATCGGAGATGCCGCCGAGGCGGCCGTACCGCGTGAGGTGGCCGTCGCCGAAGTGCGCCGATTCGGCGACGAGCACCACGCCCCAGTTCAGGCCGGAGGCGGCGCGGGTGCGGACCAGCTCCGCCAGCTCGCCGACGTCGATCGATCCCTCTTCGGGGATCAGCACGCGGGTGCAGCCGGCGGCGAGCCCCGCCTCCAGCGCCAGGTGCCCGGCGTAGCGGCCCATGATCTCCACCACGAACCAGTGGCCGGAGGCCTCCGCGTCGAGCTTGATCGCGGTGAGCATGCGCGCGGCTTCGTGGACCGCGGTGTCGTAACCGAAGCTCTGCTCCACGCCCGCGATGTCGTTGTCGATCGTCTTCGGCACGTGGACCACCCGCAGGCCGGTCTGGCGAAGGCGATCGGCGAGCTGCAGGGTGCCCTCACCGCCGATCGAGATCAGGCCGTCGATCCCCTCCCGCTGGAGGTGCCCGCAGATCCGGGCCAGGTCTTCGCCCCGGTCGTCGATCCGGTAGCGCGAGGTCCCGATGATGCTGCCGCCCAGGATATGGACGTCTTCCACCCGCTCCCGCGTGAGGTGGACGAAGCGTCCGTCGACCAGCCCCTTCGCGCCGTTCAGGAAGCCCATCACCCGCACGCCGGCGTTGTCCGCCTCCTGCACGATCCCCTTGATGACGGCGTTGATCCCGGCGGCCGGACCGCCCGCCACGAACACCCCGATCTTGTCGAACCCACCCGGCATGCCTTCGCTCTCCCGTGCTCCGTCGCTCAGTCCCAACCTGCTCGGACAAACGCGAGACTGACGACCCGCTCTTTACGTAGTGTAAGGCGGAGGTTCCGCGCCCGGCGGAACCCAACTTGCAATTCGTCCAGCTATACTTCTTTCGCTCTGGAGTGGGAGAGCCGCTCCCGTGAGCAGCTTCTCAAGCTCGCCCTCTCGCCCACTCTCCCACTCGTAGATTCACGGAGCCGCCTCATGTCGTGGATAACCCCGCGGAGACTCGCCGCCGGCGCGGTGCTCTCCGCGCTGCTCGTGTCGCCGGTCCTCGCCGCCGCGCAGGAGAAAGCCCCAGCTCCTTCGCGGCCATCTTACCGCATCCCGTACCGGATCACCGACACCAAGCACCTGCTGGTGCGGGCTCGGGTGAACGGGAAGGGGCCGTTCCACTTCATCGTCGACACCGGCGCGCCGGCCATCTTCATCACCAAGGAGGCGGCGAAGCGGTGCGGGCTCGCCGCCGGCCCGGACGGCTGGGGCGAGATCGCGGCGCTCGACGTGGAGGGCGGCCTCCGCGCGGAGAAGGTGCTGGCCCGGGCGGAAGACCTCTACCAGTTCCGCGGCATGAACTCCATGGGCCTGGCCGGCATGCGGATCGACGGGGTGTTCGGCTACCACTTCCTTGCTCGCTACCGGATGGAGATCGATCCGGACCAGCCGACGATGCGCTGGACGGAGGTCGGCTACCAGCCGCAGCCGCTCCCCTCGCTGGAGGAGCTTTCCCCGGACAAGCCGATCGACGTGCCGGAAGAGCTGAAGGGAATGGAGGGCCTCACCCAGATCGCCGCGGCACTGCTGGGGAAGCGGCCGGAGCCGAAGGTGGTGGCCCGCGGCTTCCTGGGCCTGGAGCTGGCTGGAATGGCCGCGCCGGCGCTGGTGCGGGCCACGCTTCCGGACTCGCCCGCGCGGAAGGCGGGGCTCCTGCGAGGCGACCGCATCCAGGCGGTGACGGTGGGCGGGAAGGCGCGGCGCGTGACGAAGGGGCAGGAGGTCCACGCCGCCCTTTCCTCGCTCAAGGCCGGGCAGAAGGCGTACTTCACCCTCAGTCGCAAGGGCAAGACGTTGAAGGTGCCGGTTACCGCGGCCGGGGGAGGCTTCTGATGCACCGCGCGCTCACTCCGCTGCTCCTGGCCGGCGCGCTGGCAGCCGGATCCCCGGCCTGGTCCGCGCCGGCACCCGCCGCGCCGAAGACGGTCACCGTGCCGATGCGGATCATGCGGACCGGCCACTTTACGGTCGGCGTCCGGGTGAACGGCAAGGGCCCGTTCCGGCTGGTGATGGATACCGGCTCGCCCGTCACCTTCATCACCGCCCGCGCCGCCCAGAAGGTGGGGCTGCTCACCGCCGCCGCCGCGAAGAAGCCCGCCCTGCTGGGGATGCGCGGACAGTCGCAGGCCGCGTCGTTCAAGGTCGGTGCCTGCGAGGTGAAGGACCTCCCGATCCTGCTGCTCGACCACCCGGTGATCGACATGCTCTCCCAGGTCGAAGGGCCGATCGACGGCATCGTTGGCTTCTCGTTCTTCGCCCGCTTCCGGACGACGATCGACTACGAAGCGGCGCGGGTCACCTTCGCGCCCACTCGCTACGCGGGCGGCGACGTCGTCTCCGACCTGACCTCCACCATCGGCTCTCGCCGTCCCACGGAGCGGCTGCTCACCCCGGCCGCGCAGTGGGGCCTGGAAGTGGAGGCGCTCCCCGCCCCCGCCGAGGGCGCGGAGGGGGAGCCGGCGCGGGGCGTGCGGATCAAGCGCGTCTACGAGGGCGGCGCCTCCGCCGCGGCGGGGCTGCGCGAGGGAGACGTGCTGCTGGAGATCGACGGCTCCTGGACCGACTCGGTCACCGACACCCTGGAAGCGGTCGCCCGCACCCGCGCCGGCACCCCGGTAGCGGTGCGCGTGCAGCGAGACGGCGAGGAGCTGAAGATCAGCGTGCGCCCACGCGCGGGGCTTTGAACTGAGTGGGAGAGTGGGCGCAAGGGCGAGTGGGAGAAGTGGGGCGGAGTAGCGCTTCTCGGGTGGCGACAAGGGTCCTCACAGACCTACACGCTACACCCTAGACGCTACACCCTCGGGAGTATGAGAAGCGTTGACAGTGGATAAGCGGGAGCTTTCGTACGCGGTGGGGTGGGGCGTGGTCGTGATGCTGGCGACCTGCATCCCGCACCTGATCATGTGGTGGTACCTGCCGCTCGACGGCGTCTACCCGTGGGTGCTGCAGAACTCGGACGATCACGGCGTCTACTACGCCTGGCTCAAGCAGGGGCGGGACGGGGCGGTCTTCTTCCGCAACATGTTCACGACGGAGCCGCAGTCCGGCGCCTACTTCCACTTCTATTACCTGGTCCTCGGCTGGGTATCGCGGCTCACCGGGCTCGACGTTCCCACCACCAACCAGCTCGGGCGGCTCGTCTTCGGCGTGGTCACGCTGGTGCTCTCCTATCGCCTGGCGGCGCTCTTCACGGCGGACCAGTTCACGCGGCGCTGCTGCTTCTGGACCGTGGCGCTCTCGTCCGGAGTCGGCTGGGTGGTCTGGACGAACCACCCGCGCCAGTGGGAGCCGGTCGACGTCTGGCAGCCGGAGGCGATCACCTTCAGCTCGCTCTACTCCAACGGCCTCTTCGCCGTCTCGCTCTCGCTGATGCTGGGCGTCATCCTCTTCCTGCTGCTGGCGGAGCGGCGCGGCTGGCCGTGGGCGATCGGCGCCGGCCTCTGCGGGCTGGTGCTCGGCAACATCCACTCGTACGACGTCATCCACCTCACGCTCGCCTGGGGCCTCTACCTGCTGGCGCGCTGGCGCTCTACGGGCCAGGTCCCCACGCGGGAGTTGGGGCACGCGCTGCTGGCGGCGGCCGTCGCCTCACCCAGCGTGGCGCACATGGCGTGGCTCTACAAGACGGAGCCGGTCTTCCGGCAGCGCGCGGACGCCGCCACCTGGTCCAGGGGCCTCTGGCTTTACCTCTTCGGCTTCGGGCTGGTGGTGCCGCTCGCGGCCTGGGGCTTCCGCCGCTACTGGCAGGGCTCGGGAGCCGGAGAGCGTGCCCGCGGGCTGCTGCTGCCCGCCTGGATCTTCGGCGCGCTCATCGCGGCGTACCTGCCGCTGGCATTCCAGCGGAAGATGATCATGGGGATCCACGTGCCGCTGGCAATCCTCGCCGGATTCGCGGTGGCGGAGCTGGCGCGCCGGGCGGCGGCCCGGCTCGGCGGTGGCGGCGGCGAGCGGCGACAGGGAGTCCTCGCGGGCGTTGCGGCGGCCGGCATCATCGCGGTGCTCTCCCCCAGCAGCGTGCTCTACCCGGTGCGCGACGTCCAGGTGGCGCTCCAGGAGCAGGTCACCAGCACCGGCATCCACCCGGTCTACTGGCAGGACAGCTTCGTCCGCTCGCTGGAGTGGATTGGCGAGAACACCCCGCGCACGGCGGGAGTGCTCACGGCGCCGTTCTACGGAGTCTTCGCGCCGACCTGGAGCGGCCGCGCCGTCTTCGCCGGCCATTGGGCGGAGACCCCCCGGTTCGGCCCCAAGCTCGACCCGGCTTTCGAGTTCTACTGGGGCACCGCCGGCAGCGAGCAGCGGGAGCAGTTTCTCCGCGAGAACCGGATCACCCACGTAGTCGAGAGCCGCTACGAGCGGGAGTTCGCGGAGGCGCTGGCGGAAAAGCAAAGGCCGCTCTCCCCGCAGCGCCCGCTCGCGAGCGAGCCGTTTCTGGCGGAAGTCTACCGCACCGGCACTGGTGCCGCGGAAGCGGTGGTCTACGAAGTGCGCTGAATCTGCTTTCAGGGAGTCTGGTTGACGAGTGGTGGGGGTGCGGCCTTACGTGGGGTGGGAAGCACGCATCGGTCCGGCCTTTGGAGTGCGGAAGCTTGCTTCCGCTTTGAGGAGCCTTCCGCCCACGGGAGGTTCTTGCGAGCGAAAGCAAGCCCCCCGTTCGGGGGACAAGCTTTCGCAGGTAGCGGCAGGCGGAAGACGAGATCGGCGGCGAAAGCGGTAGCAAGTGTCACACGCTGTAAAGTTGGTGCGCCCCGGGGCGCAGAGTATGTTTTGCCGGCTGCAGGGCGGGTACTCGCTTTACAGCCGGAATCAGGGCCGGAGGTCCGCACGCTGGAAGCG
>JBKBRF010000040.1:0-62940 GCA_046292385.1 Armatimonadota bacterium
CTTGCACCTGCCAGAAACCATGCCGATGTACGAAGTGTAGTGGAAAGATTCAGCCTCGCTTGATGCTTCGCAGCCACCGCGAGGCTGAATCTTTCTTACAAACTGCGGAACTTGGGCTAGCTCTGCTGCATGCTTGAACCACCAAGCAAGCCTTCTGCCAAACCCGACCCGGTCCTCAAGCGTTTTCCGGCTGCATCCCTGTGCCTTTAGGCTATCTACCCACTCATCTAGGGCTTGCTGAAGGGGGACTGCGAAGGGGGAGGAGGGTTCTTCCCTCTAGGGAGCGGGTGGGATTTCCCCCGGGGGAGGGTGTCTTTAGCCATCTTCAACCTTTCACTGAAGGCTGGAAAACCGGCTCACCCACTCACCCCAGGCACAGATTGTTAGCTAACACGCCCCCGGAGAGATTCGAACTCCCGACGCCCTCCTTAGGACGGAGGCGCTCTATCCCCTGAGCTACGGAGGCAGGTGCCCGGCGGCGGCGTGCGCGGCCTGGGGCACAGCTAATGGTAACATGCCTTCCCCTGCGCGAAAAGAGGCGAGCAGGCAACACCTTGCGGGAGCCCGAACCCTTCCCAGGGACGAAAGCGTTACGTATTTCGACCCACGCTGCACTGGCCCATCCGGCGGGCAGGAGCCGTGCCCTGGAGAGGAGTGCCGATGTTCTGCCCGGACTGCCGCATCGAGTACCGCCCCGGCTTCGACCAGTGCGCCGACTGCCGCGTGCCGCTGGTCGACGAGCTCGCGCCCTTGCCCGCGCCGCCGGAGTCGACCGCCGAGGAGAAGCGCTGGGAGCTGAACCGCACCGACAGCCTCGGCATCGCGTTCATCCAGGGCGGGCTCATCGGCTACGCCATCGGGCTGATGCTTAATGCTGTGGGTGGATTCGCCATCGAGCGGATGCTGCTTAGCCAGGGTGGGTCCCTGCCCCCGTACATCGGCACTCCATTTCCTGCCTGGGCCTCGCTGGTGCATCCGCTGCTCTCCATGCTGCCGCCGATGGGGATCGTGATCGGCGGATACGTGGCGCGGAGCCGGCGCCTGCGGTAAGCGCCCGCGGAGGGTGTTGCCGTCCTCCCCTCTCGGGTGGTACCCTGCAGAGGCCGAGCCGCCTGGCGTCTCGTCAAGCGGCGGGCAATCCTGGGGCAGGCTCGAGACCGGTCCCTGGCTCCTGAAACCTGGCCCCTGCCTGCATGGACGTAGCCGTCTGTCACGTCAACGCCGATTTCGACAGCCTGGGCGGGCTGGTCGGAGCCGCGCGCCTCTATCCCGGGGCCACGATGGTGCTGCCCGGCGGCGAGAGCCCCCCGGTGCGCGACTTCCTGACGCTCCACCGGGAGGTGCTGGCGCCGCGCACGCCGGCGGAGATCGACGCGGAGGCGATCACGCGGGTGATCGTGGTCGACACCTCCTCCCGCGGGCGGCTGGGGCCGGCGGCGGAGTGGCTCGACCTGCCCGGCGTGGCGGTGCATCTCTACGACCACCACCTGGAGACACAGCTCGACTTCCAGCCGGTGCTGAGCCGGCGCGAGCGCTGGGGCGCCGTCTCGAGCATCATCGCGCACGCGCTGCGGGACCGGGAGATCACGCCGACCCCGGTGGAGGCGACGGCGCTGCTCCTGGGAATCTACGAGGATACCGGCTCGCTCTCCTACGCGGGTACCACCCCGGAAGACCTGGAGGCGGCGGCCTGGCTGGTGCGGCTGGGGGGCGATCTGGACGTGGTGGCGCAGTTCACCCGCCGCCTGCTCACCCCGGCACAGCGGGAGCTGCTGCTTACGCTGCTCGCCAACCTCCAGGTGCGGGAGATACGCGGCGCCGCGCTCGGCTTTGCCTGGGCTCCGCCCGGACCGCACGTGGAAGACGCGGCGGTGCTGGCGCACCGGCTGCTCGACGCGGAGGAGACGGAGGCGGTCTTCATCCTGCTGCAGTCGCAGGACCGGGTCCACCTGATCGGCCGGAGCCGGTCGGACGCGGTGGACGTCGGCGGCACGCTGCGAGAGCTGGGCGGCGGCGGTCACGCGCGGGCCGCCTCCGCGCGGTTCCGTGGGGAAGCGGCGGAGAGCGTGATGGCGCGGCTGCAGGAGGCGGTGGCGCGCCACGTGACGCCGGAGCCGGTGGCGCGGGAGCTGATGGCCTATCCGGTCCGCTCCGTCTCGCCGGAGGATACGGTCGACGAGGCGCGGCGGCGGATGATCCGCTACGGCCACTCCGGGCTGCTGGTGATGGAAGGCGGGCGCATGCAGGGCGTCGTGACGCGGCGGGACGTCGATAAGGCGCGGCACCACCGGCTGGAGCACGCGCCCGTCCGCGGCTTCATGACCCGGGAGGTGCGCTCCGTCTCGCCGGAGACCCCCCTTTCCGAGCTGGAGCGGATCATGCTCCAGGACGGCATCGGCCGCCTGCCGGTGCTGCGAGGGGCGACGGTGGTCGGGATCGTCACGCGCACCGATCTGCTCCGCGCGCGGCACGGGCCCCGCTACCTCGCCGGCTCTCCCCCGCACGGGGAGGAGCCGGTGGCTCAGCTTCTCCGGGAGCGGCTGCCCGCGCGGGTGCAGCGGCTGCTGGAGAAAGTCGGCACGGCGGCGCAGCGGCAAGAGTGCGAGGCGTACGTCGTCGGCGGCTTCGTGCGCGACCTGATCCTCGACGTCCGCAACCTCGACGTCGATATCCTGGTCGAGCCGGACGCGCTGCCGCTGGCGCAGGCGTTCGCGGAGGCGGCGGAGGGGGCGCTGACGGTGGAGGAGCGCTTCGGTACCGCCAAGGTGCGGCTGCCGGACGGCTTTCCGGTCGACTTCGCCACCGCCCGCACCGAGTCGTATGCGCATCCCGGCGCGCTGCCGGACGTGGAGCGCTCCTCCGTGGTCGACGACCTCCGCCGCCGCGACTTCACGATCAACGCGCTCGCGGTGGCGCTGCGTCCGGAGCGATTCGGAGAACTGCTCGACCCGTTCGGCGGCCGCGCGGACCTGGACCGGCGCCGACTCCGGGTCCTCCACGCGTTAAGCTTTCACGAGGATCCGACCCGGCTCTTCCGGGCCGCTCGCTTCGAGGAGCGGTTCCACTTCCGGATGGATGGCCACACGGAGGCGCTGGCGCGGGAGGCGGTCCGCTCCGGCGCGATCGGCCGCATCAGCGCGGACCGGCTGCGGCGGGAGCTGTACCTCAGCTTCCGGGAGGCGCGGCGCCTGGGAGTGCTGGCGCGACTGCAGGAGCTGGGGGTCCTGGCCTGGCTCCACCCGGAGCTGCGACTGGAGGAGCCGCTGCTGCAGGCACTGCCGGGGGCGCTGGAGTGGTGGCAGGACACGGCTGCGGAGCCGGTAGAGGCGCGGCTCGTCTACCTGGCGGCGCTGCTCGCCGCGCTGGGGCCGGAGGGTGCGTCGGTGCTGGCGCAGGAGCGGCTGGCGGTGAAGCCGGCGGCGCAGCGGAAGCTGCGCACGGCCCTGGCGACGCTGCAGGAGCGGGAGCGGCTGCTCCCGCCGCACGCCTCCGCCGCGGAGGTGACCCGCGCGCTGGAGCCGCTGCCGCCGGAGGCGCTGGTACTGCTGCGCGCCGGGCTGGCCGGAGCGCACGAGGCAGCGCGGGCCACGCTCCATCGGTTTGTCGCCGAATGGCGGCATACTAAGCTGGAGATCACGGGTGAAGACCTGAAGGCGCTCGGCTATCGCGCCGGCCCGGCACTCGGCGCCGCGCTGCGGGCGACGCTCGACGCGAAACGGAACGGGGAGCTGAGCGGACGGGAAGCGGAGCTGGCGTACGCCTGCAGGCTGCTGGATGAGGACGGGAGAGCGAGATGACAGGGGACCTGCAGTATTCAATCTACGTGATCTTCGCGCTGGTCATCGCGATTCCGGTGCACGAGTTCGCGCACGCGCTCTCGGCGGTGAGCAATGGGGACGACGGTCCGCGGCGGGACGGGCGGCTCTCGATCATGCCGTGGGATCACTTCGATCCGTTCGGCGCTTTCTTTTGCGTGGTCAGCGCCCTGACGGGCTTCGGTCTCGGCTGGGGCAAGCCGGTGATGGTGAACCCCCACGTGCTGAACAACCCGCGGTGGGATATGTGCAAGATCGCCGCGTGGGGGCCGTTCTCCAACTTGCTGCTCGCCATCCTCTTCGCGCTGCCGCTGCGGTTCGGGCTCGTCGACGGTGAGGCCGCGACGCTGCTGCTGGTGTTCGTGATGGTGAACCTGAGCCTGATGCTCTTCAACCTGATCCCGATCGCCCCGCTCGACGGCTCCAAGATCCTGGTCACCTTTCTGCCGGACCGCCAGGCCTACGAGTATAGCCGCTTCATGGAGCGGTTCGGGATGTTGATGCTGCTCGGGCTGATCATGTTCGGGCGGGGGCTGCTCGGGTACCTGATCGTGGTCCCGATGATGCAGATCATGGAGATCCTGCTGGGCCGGTAACCACGCCGCCGTGGAAGCTCCGGAGCAGTTTCCGTACCCCTCGCCCACTCAGCCGCGCACCCCGGGCCGCCGTGTTGCGCATGGTGTGCCGCCGCACCGTCAGCTCCACCAACTCTCGCTCACGAGACGCGAAGCGCGACTTGTACCCCGCCGAGCCGCGGAGGAAGTCCCACTCCCGCACGCCCTGTTCCGCCAGCCACTGCATGAGCAGGAGCTGCAGCGCGAGGCCGGGGCTCTCGAGCTGCCCGACCGCCTGGGCGTGGATGCCGCACTGGTAGAACTCGAACCGGCCGTGGGCCAGGAAGCCGTAGATAACGCCGAGTGCCTCGTCGCCACGCCCCAGGCGCGCGAGCAGCGCGCGCCGCGCGCCGCCCAGCCGGACCGCCAGCTCCGAGTGGAACTCCAGAAACCGCGGCGCGGAGAAGACGCCCGGCTTGCCGGCCGCCGTCCACCGCCGCTGGTGCAGCGCCACCAGCTCCCCGAAGTACCGGCGGGTCTCCGCCGCTCCGGAGGCGACGGAGAGCTCCAGCCCTTCTTTCTCCGCCGCGCGCAAGAGCCGCCGCGCCTGCTTCCGAAAGCTGCCGGAGCGGCCCTGAAGGTAGGCGTCGAAGCCGCCGGACAGGTCGGCGATCACGCACTGGGAGACCGGCTCCGTCTCCACGGCGCAGCCGGTGATCATGTGGCGCGCGGCGCCGGAGAGCAGGAGGGAGTCGGCCGCTGCGCCGCGCAGCGCCAACTCGTCCCATGGTCCGATCGTCACCCCCTGCAGCGTGGACCAGACTTCCCGGGAAGCCGCTTCCTCGTGCCCCGGGCGCGTGAGGAGGTCGAGGTAGTCCGGGCAGGTCTCCTCCCGCTCCAGCTCCCCCGTGGAAAGAAACAGCAGCCGCCGGGGCGCCATCGGATAGGAGCGCTGCAGGTAGAGCGGCAGCGCGCCGACCAGCTCACTCCCCCGCCGGACCAGCACCACCCGCAGTGCGTCCTCCCGCGCGTAGGCGGGACCGTAGTGCCGCCACCAGCCGGAGAGCCACTCCCAGCTCAGCGCCGGCTCGCCCGCCGTGCTCGCGGCGTGCAGCTCTCGCCACTCCGGCTCCAGGGCCTGCCACTCCGCCGGGGTGCGGACGATCTGCGTGCGGTAGTGATCCGAGCTCGAGAGACCTACCGGGGAGGGCCGGAGCGAAGAGGACGGGTCGAGGAGTTCCATCGGGGGCGCCAGTTCTGGAGATGCCTGACAAGCGACAGCGGCCTGCGGGAGCGCGCTGCTCCGGGAGCAGCGACTCTGCGGCCTCCGTCGTCCATACCCGGCAGTCCGGAAGAGTAAACAGCGTTTCTTAGAGAAGCGGCCTCTCGGAAGTAGGGCGGGCGCCGCTGTGGGGAAGAAAGATTGACGCTGCGGCAGAGAGCGAGCTTCGGTGGGGCGTGGTGCCAGTCACTGCCGGTCGAGCTTGGCCGGGGAATACGCTGGCCGGGGCTCTGATATGGGAGACCAGTGGAACGTACTACAAAACCTCGGTATACTCGGCCTGATCTCCTAGATTTTGTAGTACGATGTCAGTCCCTACTACGGAGCGGGTGCTCCAACTAGCGCGTCAGCTTGGCACGATACGGCCACGCGACCTCATAGCCAGCGGCCTCCCCCACACGATGCTAGCCCAGCTTGAACGGCAGGGGAGGCTGGAACGGGTGGCGCGGGGCATCTACCGGGTTGCTGACCAGCCGGCGAGCTCGCACCAGTCGCTGGCTGAGGTCTGCGCGCGTGTCCCCAAAGGCGTGATTTGTCTGCTATCTGCACTCCAGTACCACCAACTCGGCACCCAGAGCCCTTTCGAGGTCTGGGTTGCCCTGCCGCCCAAGCACTGGACACCTAAGAGTGACTATCCGCCTCTACGTGTGGTCCGCTTCTCGGGCCGGGCTCTCAGCGAGGGCGTGGAGGAGCACCGGACCACGGCTGGCGTGATCCGGGTCTACTCGGTCCCGAAGACGGTGGTCGATTGCTTCCGGCATCGGAACAAGGTTGGGCTCGACGTGGCGCTGGAGGCACTGCAGGCCTGCCTCCGGGAGCGCCGCGCGACCGTAGATGAGCTCTGGCGGTGTGCCCAGCTCCTCCGCGCCGCCGGGGTGATGCGCCCCTACCTGGAGGCCCTGGCATGACGCAGAAGAAGCCGCGGGACGTTTCCGCTTCCGTTCGGGCGCGTCTTCTCAACGCCGCGCGAGAGCGCGGAGAGGAGAACCAGTATGTGCTCATGCGGTACGCCGCGGAACGGCTGCTATATCGTTTGAGCCTTACGCCGTATCGAGAACGGTTCATTCTCAAGGGCGCCAAGCTCTTTGAGATCTGGACCGGTGAAAGCCACCGGCCGACGCGCGACGTGGACTTCCTGGGCTTCGGGAGTCCCGTAGTCGCGGAGCTGGTCACCGTGTTTCAGGAGATCTGCCGGCAAGAGGTTCCGGAGGATGATGGGATCAGCTTCGATCCAGCCAGCGTGAGGGGGGCGCCTGCCCGTCAGGACCAGGAATACCAGGGAGCGGCCATCGTGCTACAGGCCAATCTGGGCAATGCCGTCATCCCCGTGCAGATCGACTTCGGCTTTGGAGACGCGATCACCCCGGCTGCGGAAGAAGTGGAGCTACCCACGCTGCTTCCGCTCCCCCCACCCCGCCTGCGGACCTACCCCCGGGAAACCGTCATCGCCGAGAAGCTGCAGGCGATGGTGATGCTGGGCATCGCCAACAGCAGGATGAAGGACTACTACGACCTGTGGTTTCTGGCGCAGGAGTTCAGCTTCGATGGGTTGCTGCTCCAGAAGGCAGTCGTGGCGACTTTCCAGCGGCGGAACACGGAGATTCCTTCACAGCTACCAACGGGGCTCAGCCGCGAGTTCTACGACTCTTCCGACAAGCAGGCCCAATGGCGTGCCTTCGTGCGGCGGAGCCGTCTTGCCGGCGAGGGCGCCGAGCTTTCAACGGTAACCGCGCTTCTGACTCGATTCCTGTGGCCCTTACTCACGGCGGCATGGGAGGGGCGCGAGCTCGCCGCCGCGTGGAATCCTGCGACGTTGACCTGGGAGATACGCGTTTCGGATCGTCAGGACCGGGCACCTGTGGGGAGCGCCGGCTGACGGGGCGCAGGGCGGTGCGTCGGTTCGGTGCCTTCCGTCTGCCGCGGCCAGCGGCGGTAGAGTGAGGCCGCAGCGTGGAGCCTCTCGCGCTCCGGTGCGGCGGGGGATCTGCCGACGGGGAGAGTATGAGTCTTTCCGTTGTCGACCCCGCTGCCGCGGTGCTCTCTTGCGAGCAGGTGGAGCAGTTCCTCCGGTTCGGGTACGTGGTGCTGCACGATTGCTTTCCGCGGGAGCTGGCGGAGGCGTGGACGGCGCGGGCGATGGCCCGGCTCGGGTGCCGGGCGGACGATCCCGCAACGTGGCCGGCGAGCCGGATCCACATGCCGGGGGTGGAGCGGCGGGACCTGCGGGAGTTTTCTCCCCGGCTCTGGCGCGCCGCCTGCGAGCTGCTGGGCGGGGAGGAGCGGGTGCGCCCGTGTCACGTGAGCGACGGCTTCATCATCAACTTCCGGCTGGGGGCCGGGAGGCCGTGGCGGGCGCCGGCGCCGGATGCCGCGGCGTGGCATAAGGACGGCGACTACTTCCGCCACTTCCTCGATAGCCCGGAAGCGGGGCTGCTGACGCTGATGCTCTGGTCGGATCTCCAGCCGAAGGGGGGCGGGACGTTTCTGGCGCGGGACTCGGTGCCGGTGGTGGCGCGCTACCTGGCGGAGCGGCCGGAGGGGGTGCGGCCGGCGCGGCTGGAGGTCCGCCGCCTGATGGCGGAGTGCCGGGACTTCGTGGAGGTGACCGGCCGCGTGGGCGACGTGGTGCTGATGCACCCGTTCATGCTGCACGCCGCGTCGCCGAACCATTCCGGGAGACCGCGGTTCTTGACGAACCCGCCGCTCGCGCTGAAGCGGCCGATGAGCTTCCGCCGCGCTCGCAGCCGCTACTCTCCGGTCGAGGCGGCGGTCCTCCGGGGGCTCGGGGTAGAAGCGCTCGACTTCACCCCCACCGGACCTCGGGAGCGAATCACGCCCGCCCGGGTCCGCAACCAGCGAAAGCTGCTGGCCGCGGAGCGAAGCCGCCGCTAGCAAACCCCGGCTACTGTTTCTGCCTTCCACGCCCCGGGTAAATGCGGGATGTGCCGATCACCCGCTGGTGGGGAAACCGCGGCACGGAGGCGCGGGAGCGTATGCAGGCAGCCGAAACCGACCTACCCGGAGCACCGACCAGCCTCTGGCTGGCTACCACGCCGGAGACGCATCTTCCCCCGCTGGCGCCGGGCCTCACGGTCGACGTTGCCGTCCTGGGCGGCGGGATCGCCGGATTGACCGCCGCGGCACTGCTGGTGGAGGCGGGCAAGTCGGTCGCGGTGATCGAGGCCAGGCGGATCGTGGAGGGAGTGACCGGCCACACCACCGCGAAGCTTACCTCGCTGCATGGGCTGGTCTACGACCGGCTGATTCGCAGCTTCGGAGAAGACCGGGCACGAGCCTACGCGGAGGCGAACCAGGCGGCGATCGACCTGGTAGAGAGCCGGGTCCAACAACAGGGGATCGACTGCGACTTCCGCCGCACCGACGCCTACACCTGCGTCTGCGCGCCGGACCAGATCGGGAAAGTCGAGGCCGAGGTGGAGGCGGCGCTGCGGGTGGGTCTCCCGGCCGCCTTTACGCACCAGGCGCCGCTGCCATTCCCGACTGCCGCGGCGGTGCGACTCACCGGGCAGGCACGGTTCCACCCGCGGAAGTACCTGCTGGCCCTGGCGGAGGGCATCCGCGAAGCCGGCGGGCGGATCTTCGAGCAGACGCGGGCGCTCGACCTGACGGAAGGCGAGCCGTGTACGGTGGAGACCGACCGCGGTACGCTCTCCGCGCGGGAGGTGATTATCGCCACGCACTTCCCCAGCATCGACCGGGCGCTCTACTTTTCCCGGCTCGCTCCCTACCGCTCTTACGTGCTGGCGGTGCGGCTGGACGGGCCGGTGCCGGAGGGGATGTTCCTGGGGGAAGACACCTTCTTCTCGCTGCGACCGCACCCTGGGCCGCAGGGAGAGCTGCTGCTGATCGGCGGCGAGAAGCACAAGGCGGGGCAGGGCGGCGACACCATCGCGCGCTACCGCCGGGTGGAAGAGTGGGCGCGGGAGCGGTTCCCGGTGGCGTCCGTGGAATACCGGTGGTCGACGCAGGACAACTGGACGCTGGACGGGGTTCCGTATATCGGCCGGGCCGCGCCCGGCAACGAGCACCTGTACGTGGCGACCGGGTTCGCCGGCTGGGGCATGACCGGCGGTACGGTGGCGGGCATGCTGCTGCGCGACCTGATTACCGGGAAAGAGAACCGGTGGGCGGAGCTGTACGACCCGAACCGGGTGAACCGGGAGTCTCTCTCCTCGTTCGTGCGGGAGAACGCCGACGTCGCCCGGCACTTCGTGGGAGACCGGCTGGCGCGGCGGGAAGCGATCTCCCTCGCGCCCGGAGAGGGGGCGGTCGAGGAGCTGGACGGCGAAAAGGTGGCGGCCTACCGCGACGCCGGCGGCACTCTCCACTGCTTCAAGCCGTACTGCACGCACATGGGATGCGTGCTCAACTGGAACCCGGCCGAGAAGAGCTGGGACTGTCCCTGCCACGGCTCGCGCTTCGCCGCGGAGGGAAGCGTCCTCCACGGCCCAGCGGTGAAGGCGCTGGAGCGAGTCGCGCCCGATTGACGGCAAGCGAACCGCCGGGCGCGTGTAGCCCGGCTGAGGAAGGGGACTACCGATGATACGGACCTTCTCACTGGTCTACGGGATCGTCTTCTTGCTGGTAGGGATCCTGGGGTTTATCCCAGGTCTCGTTCAGCCCGCCGCGCACCTGGCTGACCTGCGGGTAGACGCGAACCACGGGATGCTGTTGGGGCTGTTCCCGGTCAACCTGCTGCACAACCTGGTGCACATCGCCATCGGGATCTGGGGGATCGTCGCGGCGCGGACTCTCGAGGCGAGCCGTACGTATGGCAAGAGTATGGCGGTCTTCTACGGCCTGCTTACGGTGCTGGGGCTCATCCCGGCTACGAGCACCCTGTTCGGCCTGGTACCGATTCACGGTAATGACGTCTGGCTCCATGCCGCCGCGGCCCTGATCGCCGCTTACTTCGGTTGGGTGGCGACCCCGACTCCCTCGGATCGGGAGGCTCCGGGGGAGATCTTCCACCGGCGGGCCCGCGGATAATGGACTGAGTGGGCGCAAGGGAGAGTGGGAGAGCTTGAGGCACTACTGGCGGGAGCGGCTCTCCCACTCCCCCACTCTCTCCTTCTCCCACTCTCCGACCCGCCTCTAGCCGAGGGTGCGGCGGAGCCAGTCGGTCATTGCCTGCTTGTACTGCGGGTGGAAGCTATCCCAGCCTCCCATGCCGTGGCGGCCGTTCGGGATGGTGTAGAGATCGCAGGTGTTGCCCGCCGCCTTCATCTGCTCCTGAAAGCGCGTGGACTGGGCGTACGGGACCTGCTCGTCCTCGGTACCGTGGATCAGCAGGTAGGGCGGCATTCCCTTGCGGACGTAGCTGCTGGGGGAGCCGTCCCGGAGGGTCTTCCGCGCGGCGTCGTCCAACTCCGTGAGGCCGAAGAGCGCCGAGAGCGACCGGCCGAGCCCGCCTTTCTCCCGCGCCTGGTACTCGAGGTCGTGAGGGGCGTAGAACGGTACCACCGCGGCCACGGCGGTCTCTCCCCGGCCCCGCGCCCCGACCATCGAGACGAGGTGCCCGCCCGCCGATTCTCCGATCAGCGCGATCCGCCGCGGGTCGGCGTGGTACTCGGCGGCGTGCTGCTTTACCCAGCGGACCGCCCGCTCGACATCCTCCACGCAAGCAGGGTAGCGGTGCTGCGGCGCCAGGCGGTAGTTGATGGTGAACCAGGCGAAGCCGGCGCGGGAGAGCGGCTCGAAGATCGGGGTGATGTAGCTGCGCTTGGTGCCGTTGATGAAGCCGCCGCCGTGCACGAGGATCGCCGTGGGGAACGGCCCCTTGCCTTCGGGGACGTACGCGTCGAGGGTGAGGCTCTCGCCGTCCACCTTCCCGAACTCGATCTCGTTCCGCTCTTCGGCTGCGAGCGACGGGGCTCCGAATGCCGCCATTCCCAGCGCGGCGGCGCCGCCCAGCCACGTCCTGCGATTGATCTTCATGTCGTGCCTCAGGTCTTTGAAGTTGGATGGGCGTTGTTCGCGACGGTCGCGAGGCATTGAAATACCTCGCTGGTCGGCCTGCGGCCACGCGTCCTCCGGACGCTCCCTCGTCGCCCGGTGTCTATCGCTAATCGTCACCCCTTGACCGTGACGGATCGGATCCCTTCGGGCTATTCAGCCGGTCAGTTCCGGCGGAGGTCGCCGGCGAAGCGCCAGCTGGCCTCGTGGCCTTTGGTGAGCGGCAGCCTGGCGAGGCGGGCGCGGACCAGCTCTACGGGCATGTGCCCGCCCTTCAGGATAGTGTCGTGGAACTCCCGGTTGCTCATGCGGCCGGAGCCGACCAGCTCCCCGTGCAGGGCGCGGAACTGGAGCCCGCCGAGCATGTAGGCGGCCTGGTAGAGCGGGGAGTAGGCACCGGCGAAGGAGCGCCGCACCTCCGCCGTGGCGTTGGCGCGCTCGTGACCGACGCGCTCGACGAGGAAGTCGATTGCCTCTTGCGGACTCATCTGCCCCAGGTGGAACTTGAGGGAGAAGATGATGCGCGCGGCGCGATGGCTGCGCCAGAAGAGCATGCCGATCTTGTCTTCCGGTGACTTCGGGAAGCCGAGGTCCCAGAGCAGCATCTCCCAGTAGAGCGCCCAGCCTTCCACCCAGAAGGGGGTGTAGAACGCCTGCCGGTGGGTGTTGTAGCGCGCGTTCATGAACTGCTGCAGGTGATGGCCGGGGATCAGCTCGTGCTGGACCGTGGCGCGGGAGAAGTGGCGGTTGTTTCCGCGCATGCTCATCAGCTTGTCTTCGTGGGCCATGGTATGGGTGGGATACGAGACGCGCACCACCTCTCCGCCCAGGAAGAACGGGCTCACCTTCTGCGCTTCCGGTGAGAGCATCTCCATCCGCCAGACCTCTTTGGCGAGCGGCGGAACCGTCACCAGGTCCCGCTCTTCCACGAACCGGACCGCCTCATCCGCGAGCTCCCGCACCAGCTCGCTCTGCTGGCCCGGCTCGACGTGGAGGGTCTTCACTTTCTCCAGCGCGGCGTGCCAGTCGTCGCCGTAGCCCATCTCCCGCGCGGCCTTCCGCAGCTCCGCGTGACACCAGGCGAGCTCCCGCTCCGCGAGCGCGATCAGCTCCTTCGGGGTGTAGGGGATCATCTCGTGCTCCAGATCGGCCTTGAGTCCGGCCTCGCCGATCGGGTCGCCGACGATCGGCGGGTCGGCCCCCTCCCGGTAGCCGGCGAGCCGCTCCCGCAGCAGCTTGGCGTAGGCGAAGAGGCTGGCGTTGAGGCGCTTCTGCGGCTCCTCGACCCACCAGGAGAAGAGCGGGTCGTAGCCGGCGAAGTAGCGGTACCAGCGGTCGAGGGTCCCGCGGAGGCTCTCGGCGGCGTCGGCCGCCCGCACGGCGACGGCGGGAGTGACGCGGGGCCCCCGCCGGCCGGAGGCGAGGGCAGCGCGGGCCTCATCGACTGCGCGGGCTGCCGCGACCAGCGCCTCCGCGGCGGCGCGAGGGTCGACCGCCTCCCGGCGCCGCCGGGACTCCTGCAGCTTGACGATGGCCGGGGCGAACGGGAGCAGCTCCTCCATCTCCTTGAGCTGCGCCTCTTCCCGCTGGAGCAGGCTCCGCTCGTAGCGCACCTGGTGCCGCATGAGCACGTGATCGATCCGGCCTTCCGGCGAGAGGCGCTCGAAATCGGCTGACTGGAGTCGATCCCACCACTCCTCGTAGAAGGCTCCGAGACGGCCCCGCGTTTCCGCGGAGAAGGGGGCGTCGTAGCGGCGGTTCAGGGCGTTGCGGTCGGTGACGAACCGCTCTACCGCGTCCCGAAGCTCGCTGGAGGCAGCCATGGCGAGCAGGTCCGGGGCGGGAGCGTGCTGACCCGACGCAGGACGCGGCGCCGAGACGAGCGCGAGACACGCGGCGAGGAGAGCGACGCCGGAGGCAGAACGAGCGAGCGGGGACATGGGGGGACTCCAGGACAGAGGGGGTGAGTAGGTTCGTTGCGCCTATCGTAGGGTTACGGAGTGGGTTGGCTGGTCCCTCCTATACGGATTGGTGATCTCAACGGGGGTCCACCCGCGCCCTCACCGACCGGAGCGGCCCTCCCGCGTGAGTGGCCCTCCCGCAGTCCTTTCATGCCCTTCGGGCTAGCGGACTGCTCCGGGTGTGCTCTCCGCAGTGCTGAGCTCCGCGTTCGTGGATTGCGGCTTCTTCGTTGCGGCGATGCACGGGCCGCTCCGGTCGGCTCAAGCGAGCCCCCTCGCCAGGGGGCTCACAAATGGAGCCCTCTGCCGCTGCCGGCGGCAGCGCCTCCGGGCTCCCGTGGGATTATTTCTGACGGAAGCCGGTGCTGCCGCGGAGGCGGTGTGGCTCTAGGTGGAGGCGGCTAGCTCTTCTTCGGAGCCTTCGCTCATGAGGTAGATGCGGGGGCGGACGTCGTCCTCGGGGGTCCGCTCCCAGTGGCGGAGGAGGACTTCATAGACGCGGATGCCGGTTTCGCCTTCGCCCCAGAGGAGGTAACGGATCGCCTGGGCCACGGTGTTGCGCCGGGTGAGGCCGAGGAAGATGCTGATCGGGTCGAGGAGCTCGCTGAGGTAGGCGATGGCATTGGCGATCGCGACGGCACCGTCGACCTCGATGCAGTAGTCCTCACCGTTGCGCGAGACGCGCACGCGCAGGGCGGGGGAGAAGTCGCTGCGGTCATCGGCGAGGTTGACGTGGAGGAAGGCGAGCGGGCCGGCGATCCGGTAGTGCTCGCGAATCTCTTCTGCCTTGCGGGCGGTCGCTTCCGGGTCGAACCGCTTGAGCGGGACCAGATTGATCTTCTTGTTCTGGATGGCGGCCCAGAGCTGTGCCGACTCCGGGCCCTCCAGCACCACCCGCTCCACGCGAAGCTCCGTGGCGCGGTGGTAGCGAGAGGCAGCGCTGAGCACGATGATCGCGGCGATAAAGAGCCCGGCGATGATGACGCCGTCCGGCCGGTGCCAGACGTTGTCTGCAATGGCGTAGATGAAGCCGGCTGTCACGAGCCAGAAGTAGAAGCTCAGGCGCCGGAGCGACGGGTTCTGCCCGCTTTCGTGCCGGAGGGCGAGGCTAACCGCTACGGAGGCGGAGAGCATCAGCGCGAGCACGCCGGTGGCGTAGGCTCCCGCTTGCGCCTCCACTTCCGCGCGGAACGCGAGCGTAACCAGCACTTCCGCCGCGAAGAGCACCAGCACGAGCGGCCGGGCATAGGCGACCCACCGCGGCGCCATGCCGAGTCGCGGCAGGTAGCGCGGGATCAGGTTGAGCATGCCGGTGATGGCGGAGGCGCCGGCGAACCAGAGGATGAGGATCGTCGAGATGTCGTATGCGGTCCCGACTACCGGCCCCATCAGCCGGTGCGTCAGGTAGGCGAGCACGCGTCCGGACGCCTCTCCGCTGCGGTAGGCAGACTCCGGCACCAGCATGGCGGTCACCACGCTGGTGCCGATCAGCAGCACGCTCATCACGATCGCGGCCGCGGCGAGCAGCTTGCGACTGTTCCGGATCACGCCCTCCGGCTTGGGCCGGCGGCCGTCCTTGTCGTCCCCTCTCACCAGCGGCATGACGGCTACGCCGGTCTCGAAGCCGCTCAGACCGAGGGCCAGCTTGGGGAAGGCGGTGGCGGAGAGCAGCAGCAGAGCGACCGGATCGCCGGCCCGGGTGACGGCGCCGGCCCAGTGGGGGAGTGCTTCCGGGTGGGTAGCGATCTCATAAAGGCCGCGGCCGACCACCAGGAAGTTCAGCAGGATGTACGGGAGCCCCACCGCGATCGCGAGCCCGATCGCCTCGCTGAAGCCCTTGAGAAAGACGGCGGTGAGCAGAGAGATCAGGAGCAGCGTCACCCAGAGCTGCCCGCCGCCGTGGAAGTAAGGCTCCACGAGCGGGTTCTCCACGATGTGCAGCGCCGCGTCCGCCGACGAGAGGGTGACCGTGAAGATGAAGGCGGTGCTGGCGAAGCCGAGCATCACCAGGATCACCAGCTTGCTCCGCCAGCCCCGGAGGACGCGCTCCAGCATCGCGATCGAGCCCTGCCCTACGTACGAGCGGCCGGCCACCTGGTAGTAGACCGGCAGCGCGCCGAAAAGGGTGAAGAGCACCAGTAGCGCGGTCGCGAACGGCGACAGGGCACCCGCCGCCAGGAGCGCGATGCCGGGCTGGTAGCCGAGGGTGGAGAAGTAGTCGACCCCGGTGAGCCAGAGCACCAGGTACCACGGCTTTGCGGCGTCGTGAACGTGACTGGCCTCCTCCGGCGTGCCGCCATGCCGCAGCCACGCGGTGAGGCCTCGCTCGGGCACGGGAACCTCCGGGACGCGCAGCGTAGGATCCGGGCTGGCGGAAGACGGCGCGGAGTGCGTGGAAGACATGGCGGTGCGGGTGGTAGGCGCGCGCGGCAGGATCGCTGAGTTAAACGCTGACAACGCATCGTGGTGACGCCGAGACCGGCTTCCGGCTCTCGGGAGCCATCACCGGTCAATACTTCTCTCTTCCTGCCGCTCCTAAAACCGACGGCCGCCCCGAGGAAGCTCCTCGAGGCGGCCGTGAGGCTCGAAACCGTGGTAATGCCGCGCGGATCAGGCCTCGGGGGTGTGGCCGAGGACGACGTCGAAGCGGGCGGCGAGCTCGCCGGTACGGGAGCCCTGGATCGGGTTGAAGGCGACCGTCAGGGCTTCGCGCGCCTTCGGATCGCGCAGCGAGCGGTAGATGCCGTCGCGCTCGTTGAGCGGCTCGCCCCGGACGTAGCACTGGGTGGTGAGCAGCTCTTTGCCGCGCGAGCCGACCTTGACGTGGATGTGCGGGGTGCGGCCGGGATACGGGACCGGCTTGATGGTGCGGAAGTAGTACTCGCCGGTGGAGCCGGTGAGGAACCGTCCGTAGCCCTGGAAGTGGCGGTCCGCCTTCTCCCGCCCCGGGCTCTCCGTGTGGAGGTAGCAGGCGTTGTTGTCGACCTGCCAGATCTCGACGAGGGCATTGCGGACCGGCTCGCCGCGGGAGTCGAGGATGCGGCCGGTGAGGTGGGTGATCTGTCCCACGGCCGGGGTGATCCCGTTGTTGATGATGATGAGGTCGTTGTCGGTATCGAGGGGGAGCTTGTTCGGGTAGAAGGGGCCTTCGGTTTGCGCGGGGGTGCGGGTGAGCTCTTCGGCGAAGAGACCGCGGGTGGTGAAGGCGGCGGCGCCTACGGTCAGGGCCTGGAGGAGGTGGCGGCGGGTTTTATTGGGAGTGGACATGGGTTTGTTCTCCGGTAGCTTCTTATCGGTTGAATGGGTTTTAGCCGCGAGTTCTCCTTCGGTACGGCTTCGGGTAGGATGGCTCCTCGCGCTCTTTCCGTTTTTCGGAGGCGTACTCTAGCTCGAGGGTTTCCCCCGAGCCCTTGTCTCTCGGTCCAGCCCTCCCGCGAGCAGGGCCTTCCGCTGCCCTTTCACGCTCCGCCTTCGGCTCCGCTAGCGGGCCGCTCCAGGCGTGCGCTGCGACATGCTCTGCCCGCGTTCTGGAGCTCGATCTCACCAGCGGCCTGGTTCACGGGCTGGACCGAGAGCCTTCGAGCTGCCACCCCCCCACCGGGGGTGACCACAGGTGGCCCCCTTCGCTCCGCTGCGGTGGCCTCAGGTTCTCTTTCACGCGAGGCGACCTGCTTTAGGTGAGCCGCTATCTCGATGATGAGTGTTTTGACGTTGGGGGCAGGAGCCTCGTTCGGATGGTTTGCCGGCCGAGTGCCCGGAGTATGCGTTCGGTGTTTGAGGACTGTTAACCTGTGGGCGTGATAACGACCCGCCCGCCGGTGCACTGCCGGGGGCGGTTCTGGCTTTCTGGGGTGGCGGATGGCGGAGGGGATGGGGGTGGCGGCGCCGGCGGGAGCTGGTGAGGGGAGAGCGGGGGCGGTGGGGCGGGCGGGGGGCGAGCGGAACGGGTGGTGCCGGGTCTGCGTGAGCGTCTCGCTGGTGCCGCCGAAGCCGGGGCAGTTGATCTCCGTCTCCCGGGGGCCGCTTTCGGTGCGGGTGACGGTCTGCCTGCCCCGGCTGGTGATGGCCGGGCTGTTGGTGCTGACGCTGGGGCCGCACCCCTGGTTCGGACAGGTGGTGCGCTGGGCGCGGGCGATCGGAGGGTGGTGATGGGGATCTGGCGGATCTTTGGCGGACGGATGGTCGAGCTGCTGCGGGGGAACGTGTGGGAGATCCTGCGGACGGTGGTGACGCGCGCGGCGGCGGACGAGGTGGAAGAGGGGCTGCGGGACCAGTTCCGGGCGCTGGGACCGGAAGGCCGCGAGGAGCTGGCGGGGACGCTGGAGCGGATCGCCGCGCTGCTGCGGGCCGACCGGAGCGGGCGCGCGGCCGGCCGCGTGGCGGCGGAGCTGGTGGGGCGGCTGACGCTTCGCTGAAAGAGGGACGGAGAGACAGCGGGACGGGGAGAGGCTGGGCTTGAGAGGCCGGCTCCTGGTCCCGGGCGGTTGAAACCGCGGCAAAAGCGGCACGAAGTCCTCCTTCGGGGACTCAGGATGGTGTGGAGGGGTAGTTGGGTGAGGCTTCGTCGGTCCGGTTCCGGGTGGGGCATGCGGATCTGGAGCGGCTCTGCGCGCTGAACGAGTTTCGGCTGCCGGAGCGCGGCGTGGTGTTCGTGGGGGTGCGCGGCGCGCTGCCGGTAGAGGGGACGGCGACCGAGTGGGGGGAGACGCTGGAGCTGCGGAGCGCGGCGGTGGACCACCTGCATCCCCGCTGCACGGTGCTGCAGTGGAAGCCGGCGGAGCGGCGAGTGGCGGCGTTCGCGGGCTCCACGGTGCCCCACCGGCGCTACGTGGAGGCGGCGCGGCGGCGGAACGGCCGGGGCGCTAACCAGCTGATGTCGGGCTGGTTCGTGGATTACCGCCGGGGAACGCACCGGGCGGGGACGGCGGGGGCGCACCCGGCTTTTCGGCAGACGCTGCCGCGGCCGCTGCGCCGCACCGTGAACGACCACCACTACACGGCGGCGGACCGGGTGGAGATTGCGTGCGTGGGCGACAACCTGCACGCCGCCTGGTGTGATGGGCTGGACTCCGAGTACTACGCAAGCGCCGGCTGCCAGGTGGTGGTCGGCCGCCCGCTGAGCGGTCCGTGGCGCCGGTTCCACCAGGAGGCGACGCGGGAGGCACAGGACGTCTACCCTTATCTCCTGATCCCGGGAAGCGAGCTGCGGGAGCTGGCGGCGGGTGGTCTCGCCGGAGCGGAGCGGGTGCGGTTCGGGAGCCGGGGGCCACGAACACGCCGGGTGCAGGAGGCGCTGCGCAGGCGCGGCTTCTACCGTGGGGCGGTGGACGGCGACTTCGGGCCGCAGAGCCTGCGGGCGCTGCTGCAGTTCCAGGAGCCGCTCGACACCGGCGTGTGCGAAGCCAAAACGGCAGCGGCTCTCGGCGCGGCGTGGCCATGAGGTGGAATGGCTGAAGCGAAGGGGACCGGGCGCCGGCGCCGGAAGGCGGCCGGTCCGCCCACCTTTCGGGAGTTCGTACAGGCGGTGTGGCCGCGGTACCGGTGGTACCGCCACTGCGACGCGTTGGCGGCGGTGCTGCAGCGCCTCGCGGACGGCGAGGTCAAGCGGCTGATGGTCTTTATGCCGCCGCGCCATGGGAAGAGCGAGACGGTCTCCCGCCTCTTTCCCGCCTACTACCTGCTCCGGTTCCCGGAGCGCTGGGTGGGGCTCTGCAGCTATGGCGCGGAGCTGGCGCACACGCTTTCCCGGTCCGCGAAGGACTACTACCTCCGGGGCGGCGGCCGGCTGGATCCGGGCGCGGCCGCGGCGCGGCACTGGGAGACCGGCGCGGGCGGCGGGATGTGGGCCGCCGGCGTAGGCGGACCGATCACCGGCAAGGGCTGGCACCTCGGCGTGATCGACGATCCGGTAAAGAACGCGGCCGAGGTGGGCTCGCCCCACTTCCGGGAGAAGCAGTGGGAGTGGTACGGCTCCGTCTTCTATACCCGCGAGGAGCCGGTCGGCGAGAGCGGCGATCCGGACGGAGCGCTGGTGGTGGTGCAGACGCGCTGGCATCCGGACGATCTTTCGGGGCGTCTGCTGGCGCGGGACCGGGACGAGGAGGAGCCGGAGCGCTGGCACGTGGTCTCGCTGGAAGCGCTGAAGGAAGAGACGCCGCCGGAGGTGCCGCCGCACTGCACGCTGGAGCCGGACTGGCGAGCTCCGGGAGAGGCACTCTGCCCGGAGCGCCGCCCGCGGGAGAAGCTGGAGCGGGTGCGGCGGGCGCTGGGAAGCTACGCGTGGAACGCGCTCTACCAGCAGCGTCCGCGGCCGCGCTCCGGCGGCTTCTTCAAGGTCGACCGGCTCCAGGTGGTCGCCGCGGCCCCCGCCGAGGCGGAGCGGGTGCGCTACTGGGACAAGGCCTCGACCGAGGGCGACGGCGACTACACGGCCGGAGTGCTGCTGGCGAAGGACGGGGACGGGCTCTACTACGTGGAGGACGTGGTCCGCGGCCGGTGGGGTCCGGCCGAGCGGGACCGGCGGATGCGCCAGGCGGCCGAGCGGGACGCGGCGCGGGCCGGCAGCCGGGTGCGGATCTGGGTGGAGCAGGAGCCGGGTAGCGGCGGCAAGGAGAGCGCACAGGCGAGCGTGCGGCTACTGGAGGGCTTTCCGTGCCGGACCGAGCGGGCGACCGGCGACAAGCAGAGCCGCGCGGATCCGTTCGCGGCGCAGGTGGAGGCGGGCCGGGTGCGGCTGGTGGAGGGGGCGTGGAATTCGCCCTACCGGGAGGAGCTGGCGGCGTTTCCGCTGGGGGAGCATGACGACCAGGTGGACGCGAGCAGCGGGGCGTTCAACCGGCTGGCTGGGAGGGGGAGGCGCAGAGGGCTTGTGGGATCTGGTAGGGGTTTGGTTTGGGTAGGGGTGCCTTTCGGTCCCGGGACTCTGCCTTCCGGTGGCTTGCTGTGCTTGTAGGTAGAGGTCACCGTTTCGGAGATTCTCCGTGCCGTTGGCTTTCGCTTGCTTGGCGATGAAGGCTACCAGTTCGGGGGTTCCCCCTGCGCCCTTGTCCCTCGGACCAGCCCTCCCGCGACTTGGCCCTCCGCGGCCTTTTCACCCTCCGCTTCGCTCCGTTAGCAGGCCGCTCCGGGAGCTCACTTCGTCAGGCTCTGCCCGCGCCATTTGCGGGCGTTTGTTTCGGAGTTGGCGTTCACGGGCTGGTCCGAGGGCCTTCGAGCGACCCTCCCCCTCCGGGGAGGGTCACAGGTGAGCACCGTCGCTCCCGCTCCGGTGCTCTTGGGTTTCTGGCTGCTCAAGTTTTGAGAGGGCTATGGCTTTGATGAGTGCGGTGATGCTGGATCAGTTTGCGGCGGCGGAGCGGGAGCGGCAGGCTCGGATCGAGCGGGGGTGGCGGCGGTATCACGGGGAGTGGCCGGATCCGCTGCGGCCGACGCGGTCCGATCCGCGGGGTGAGGACAACATCCGGCTCAACTTTGCGCGGCTCATCGTGGACAAGGGGGCGGGGTTCCTCTTTCGCGGGGAGCCGCGGCTGGAAGTCGACGGCGACGGGGATGGGGAGGCGGACCGGTGGCTGGCGCGCTGCTGGGAGGCGAACCGGAAGATGACGACGCTGCACCGCCTGGCGGTGAACGGCGGCGTTTGCGGTCACGCCTTCCTCCGGGTGCGGCGGCAGCCGGGCGCGGAGTTTCCGCGGGTGGTGGTGCCGGACCCGGCGCACGTCTCAGTGCGGTGGGAAGCGGACGACTTCGAGGAGGTGACGGCGTATCACCTCCACTGGCACGGGGTCGATCCGAAGACGGCGCGGCCGGTGGCGTTCCGGCAGGTGCTGGAGCGGGACGGCGACCGCTGGCTGATTACGGACCAGGAGAGCCGCGGGGACGACGCGGCATGGGTGGACCGGGGGCCGCCGGAGGTGTGGCCCTTTGCGTGGCCGCCGCTCTTCGGCTGCCAGAACCTCCCGTGCCCAAACGAGTGGTGGGGGCTCTCCGACCTGGAAGAGGACCTGCTGCGGATCAACCAGGCGATCAACTTCGTGGCGAGCAACGTCGCCCGCATCCTGCGGCTCCACGCGCATCCGAAGACGTGGGGAAAGGGCTTCCAGGCGAGCGAGCTGTCGATCGGGGTGGACGAGACGATCGTGCTGCCCGACCCCTCGAGCGAGCTGCAGAACCTGGAGATGAAGAGCGACCTGGCGAGCAGCCTGGAGCTGTTCCGGGAACTGCGGGGAACCCTGCACGAGTTGGCGCGCGTGCCGGAAGTGGCGACCGGCAAGGTGGAGGACCTGGGCCAGCTTTCCGGCCTGGCGCTGCAAATCCTGTACGGTCCGCTGGTGGAGCTGACGGAGACGAAGCGGCTCCTCTACGGCGAGTTGCTGCAGGAGGTGAGCCGGCGGCTGCTGGAGCTGGGCGGCTTCGGCACGAACCACCGCGTGCGGGTCTACTGGCCGGAGGTGCTCCCGCGGGACCCCCGCGGCGAGGCGGAGACGGCCCGGCTCTATGCGGAGCTGGGGGTGAGCCGGGAGACGCTGCTGGCGCGGCTCGGCTTCGATCCGGAGGCGGAGGCGCGGAGGTCGGGCTGAGTGGGAGTGGATCCACAACCGGGCGGTTGAAACCGCGGCAACAACGGCACGAAGTCTCCCTGCGGAGACTTCCGGACGAGGAGGCGGGATGGACGAGGAGCAGGGGCAGGCGCAGGAGGGTCACGGCGCTCCCGAGGGTGAGCGGCGGTTCAGCCAGGCGGAGGTCGATGCGCTGCTGCGGGAGCGGGACCAGGAGCTGGAGGCGGCGCGCTCCGAGCTGGCGGCGCGGGAGCAGGAGGCGCTGCGGAGCGCGGCAGCGGCACGGCACCGGCTGCCGGCGGAGCTGGCCGGCCGGCTAGTGGGGGCGAGCGAGGCGGAGCTGGAGGCGGACGCGCAGTCGCTGGCGCGGCTGGTGAGCGCGGGCGGGCAGTCGTCGGCGGCGAACCCGCCGGGCGGACGCAGCAGCGCGCTCTCGCTGGAGGCGGTGCGGAAGATGAGCCCGGCGGAGATCAACGCGCGCTGGGAGGACGTGCGGGGGGTGCTGGCGGGGCGGTAGCTGGATTTCGAACCTGGATTCACCGCAGAGACGCGGGGAGCGCGGAGAGAACCGGAACCAGGATCCGAACCGGGCTTACCGCCAAGAACGCCAAGCTCGCCAAGAAGAATGGGCCTGGCTCGCCTCCCGGCACGGTACAGCGACCCCGGTCCGAACCAGGATTCACCGCAGAGGTCGCTGAGGGCGCAGAGGGGACGCGGAGAGGGGAGGCAGCGGGTTGGGCCTGGTTTGCTTTACGTTTGCGGTGCAGCGGCCACGGTCCGGACCTTGATTTCACCGCAGAGGTCGCTGAGGGGACGCGGAGAGGGGAACCGGAGGGGGAAGCGGAGAGTTCGGGCTTGGACCGCCTCTCGATTGTGGTCCAGCGGCCCCGGTGTCTCCGCGCTTCCGGGGCCGGGCGGGACGGCTCGCCAGGTGGCGTGACGGGGTTGTGACGGGGTGATGGGGGACGGGGTCCGGTGCCGGGAGCGGCGCCGGCTGTGAGAGGAGACGGATGGCGCTTACGAATTTCATTCCGGAGGTCTGGTCGGCGCGGCTGCTGGCCAACCTGCACAAGAACCTGGTGTACGGCCAGGAAGGGGTGATCAACCGCGACTACGAGGGCGAGATCGTGGAAGCGGGCGACACGGTGCGGATCAACGCGGTGGGTCCGGTGACGGTCTCCGACTACACGCGCAACAGCGACCATGACACGCCGGAGACGCTGAGCGACGCGGAGACGATCCTGCAGATCACGCAGGCGAAGATGTTCAACTTCCAGATCGACGACGTGGACCGGGCGCAGCAGAAGCCTTCCGTGATGGACGGGGCGATGCGGGAGGCGGGCTACGCGCTGGCGGATACGGCCGACCAGTTCATCGCCGGCAAGTACCTGGAGGCGGCCGCCGCCAACCTGATCGGCAGCACGGCGGCGCCGAAGACCGACCTGGGCACCGGCGGCCGGGCCTACGAGTACCTCGTCGACCTGAAGGTGAAGCTGGACGAGGCGAACGTGCCGCGGTGGGGCCGCTGGTGCGTGGTGCCGCCGTGGTACGAAGGGCTGCTGCTGAAGGACGACCGCTTCGTCTCCTACGGCACCGCCGAGAACCGGGAGAACCTGGCCAACGGCGAGGTGGGCCGCGCGGCGGGGTTCCGGCTCCTGGTCTCCAACAACGTGCCGAACACCACGGGAGCGAAGTTCCGGATCGTGGCGGGGCACCCGCTCGCCTGGAGCTTCGCGGAGCAGATCCGCAAGGTGGAGGCGTTCCGGCCGGAGCGGCGGTTCGCGGACGCGGTGAAGGGGCTGCACCTGTACGGCGTGAAGGTGGTGCGGCCGGTGGGGCTGGCGGTGTTGACGGCGGATCAGCCGGCCTAAGTCTTCGGTCTGCGAGGGGTTGAGCCGGGTGGATTCGCACCCGCCCGGCCCAACCCCATCTGTCCGGAGCAGACTTCATCCCGAGGGACCGCCCCGAGCCCTAGTCTCTCGTCGCAGCCCTCCCGCGTCAGAGGCCCTCCGCGGCCCTTTCACGCTCCGGCTCCGCCTCCGCTAGCGGGCTGCTCCGGGTGTTCACCCCGGCATGCTCTTCCCGCGCCAGGAGGCTCTTACCGATTTCGATGACGTTGTTCACGGGCTGCGGCGAGAGCCGTCGAGCTGCCACCCCGCGACCCGCAAGCGGGTACCCCGGGTGGCCACAGGGTGTCCGCCTACGCTTCGCTCCGGCGGACCTGGGTTGCGTTGCCCCGGATGCGAGTTTCTGAAGTTTAGGTTGTAGCGACTAAAGAGGAGTTCCTATGGCAAATGCCAGTGCGATTGCGGTGACGGATCTGGTGGCGAACGGGGCTGCGGCGCGGCCGGTGGGGGACGTGCTCGATACGGGGACGGGAACGGTGACACTTTCGGCGCCGGTGGCCGGGGAGAGTGACCGGGTGGTGCTGGAGGTGACGAACACGCAGGGCGCGGCGGCGCTGCAGGTGGCGGTGAAGGCGGGCGCGAACCCGCCGGCGTTCCGGGCCGGGCTGGGGGACTACGTGCCCTCGGCGCTGGCCGCGGGCGCCACCGCGCTGTACGGCCCGTTCGAGAGCGCCCGCTTCGTCGGAGCCGGCGGCGCGCTACAGGTCGCGTTCACGCCCGCCTCCGGGACGATCGGCGCGACAATCCGCTGCTACCGGCTCCCGAAGGCCTGACGGTGGCGCGGAGCACGATGGCTCCCCTGCTTTCGCGCCTGCGCGGGCTCATCGGAGACCCGGCGGGCGCGGGGCAGGCATGGAGCGATGACGAGCTGCAGGATGTGGCCGACGGCTGCCGGGAGGAGGCGCGGTACCTCCCGCTTGCGCCGGAGGAGACGCGGGCTGCCGGCGGCGGGGCAGCGTATCTCTCGTTTTCGGCGCCCACGGGCGACTGGGAAGAGGGACCGGAGCTGTATGACGCAACATATCAGGTGCTCATACCGGCGATCTCCGACTGCCGCGCCGGTCGCTGGCGCTTCGAGACGGAGCCGGCACGGCCGGTGACGCTGACGGGCCGCACTTTCGACCTCGCGAGGGCGGCGGCGGAGGTGCTGGAGGCGTGGGCGGCGCGGGTGAAGCGGGAGTACGACTTCGCCAGCTCCGACCAGCGGTTCGAGAGGGGCCAGCAGGCGCGGGCGATGCAGGAGCTGGCGGCACTCTATCGCCGCCGGGCACGGCCGCGGACGGCGGTCCAGACGAGGAGCGACGTAGGATGAGTATGTTCACGCGCTGGTTCAAGAGCGCGACTTCCGAGTGGGTCAACGCCTCCGAGCTGGCCCCGCTGCCGATCCAGGTGCCGCTGGCTCCGGTGGGCGCCCACAGCGACGGCCTCGCCATCTCGGCGGCACAGACGCTAGCCCCGCCCGCGGGCGCGAGCCGCCTGCTGATCCAGGCGCTGGGCCAGAACGTGCGCTACACGCTGGACGGCACCACCCCCACCGCCTCGGCGGGCTTCCAGCTCCGCGCGGGAGATCCGCCGGTGCTGATCCCGATCGGCTCCGGCACGGTGGTGAAGGTGATCGAGGAGGCCGCCACCGCGGACCTCCAGTACCAGTGGGGGCGCTGATGCGGCCCCTGGGAACGCTGCTGACCCGGAGCGTGGCGGCACCGCTGGGGCTGGGACCGCGGGCGCCGGGAGGCGGTTTGCTCCTGCGGGATACGTTCACGGGGCCGGACGGCACCGCGCTGGCGGCACATCCGATGGAGATCGGGTCGGGCTGGACGGTCCACCAGGGCGGGGCCGCGCTGGCGGCGAACCGGGCGCGATTGGGCTCGCTCGGCTCGGGGCGGATGGTGGCGACGGCGTCCGCCGGACGGGCGAACGTCGCCGTGAGGCTGACCGTCAACAGCGGCGGCGCGCTGTCGCAGGGGCTGGTGCTGCGCTTCCAGGACCCGAGCAACTACTGGCTCCTGTACGTCACGGGCGCCGGCATGACGCTGCACGAGGTGAACGCGGGGAGCTTTGTGGTGCGGGCCCAGCGGGCGATCGCGCTCTCCGGGGGCACCGACTACCAGCTCGAGGCGGTCTGCGCCGGACTGACGATCAGCGCGACGCTGAACGGTGGAAACCCGATCCAGTATGCGTCCGCCACGCACCTCCAGACAGCGGTGCGCTTCGGGCTCTACGGAGAGCAGGTGGGGCAGCAATTCGACCAATTCGAGGTGCGTCCATGAAGCGGGCCGAGGTGCTGACCGAATGGGTGGGCAGCGGCGAGAGCACCGGCGATCCCCGCCGCCCCCGCGTGATAGACGTTTACCCGCCGCGGACGTGGTCTGACGTGACGGGCCAGGACGGCGGCGCGCTCCCTCCAGAGCCGAACGCGGTGGTGGTGGTGGAGCTGGTGTGCGACGACGCGGTGCTGGCGGCCCTGGAAGCCGACGCGGCCTACGCCGGCGCGGTGCTATGGAGCGAAGATGCGTAGCCGGGAGCAGAGGATGACGGCAGCGGAGCTGGGCGCGCTGCGGAGCGCCCTCGCCCGGCGCGGACTGCTGCCAGCGCAGGTCGCTGCGGCGCTGGGGGCCGGAGTGGAGCCGGTGTCCCGGTGGGAAGTCGCCGCCCGCCTGAAGCGCTGGCTGGCGGGCCGGGCGCGGAGGCAGAGCTAGAGATGGTTTCAGCAGACGAGTTGACGGCGCTGCGCGCCACCGTGGCGCAGAGCTTTACGGATACCGCGGTGCTGCTCCGCCGAACGGCGGCGGCAGACGGCCAGGGGGGAGCCACCGGAGCGTGGGCGGAGATTGCGACGATCTCCGGACGGCTGACGCCGCGGCACCTCCGCCCGCCCCGGGAGCGGTCCGAAGCCGGCGGCCTGCTGGCGGTGACGCACTGGCGCTGGCTGTGCGCGCACGATGCCGACGTCACTCCGGAGGATCGGCTCCGCATCGGCGGCCTGGAGTACGAGGTGACGGAGACGAGCGCCCCACGCAGCGAGGCGGTGGAGCTGCGGGTGGAGCTGCAGCGGGTGCGGTAGTCGGGAACTGAGTAGGGGTCAGAGGTCAGGTGCCAGGGATCATTTCCGAACTCCGATCTGAAGGAGCTCGCTACACACGTGCCTTCTAGTATGAGTGATGGAATATCGAGTATGAGAGAGTATGGCGAGTGAGCTTCAGGCGGTGGACCGGGCGGTGACGTCAGTGCTGACGGCGGACGCAGACGTGAGCGAGGCCGTTGGGAACCGGATCTACGCGGGCGCGGCTCCCCAGGGGGCGGTGCAGCCGTACGTGGTTTTCCAGCGTGTGGGCGGGGCCGACCGGCCCGCGGTCGGCGGCGGCGAGACCGTCTGCTCCCGGACGGTGTACGCGGTGGAGGTGGTCGGCGCCGCGGGTGGCTTCGCGGAGCTGGACCCGGCAGCGGGGGCGGTGGACGCCTGCCTCTCGACCCTCGAGGAGAGCGTGTCGCTGGGGAGCGAGACCTACCGGGTGCGGGGAGCGGGGCGGGTGGATCCGGTGCGGCGGGTGGAGACGGTAGAGGGGAGGCGGTACTTCCACGTGGGAGGCCGGTACCGGATCTTTGCGCAGCGAGTCGGGTGAGGGGGTGTGCTTGACGTTTCGAGCAGTTGTCGAAGGCCTGCACTACCTTCCTGTCGAGGCGCAGCGTTGGCTCCGCGGGTCCGACCCCGCGCCCTTGTCGCCCGCTTCAGCCCTCCCGCGACTCTGGCCCTTCCACAGCCCTTTCACGCTGCGCCTGCGGCTCCGCTAGCGGGCTGGTCCGGGCGTGCTCACCGGCGCGCTCTTGCCGCGCCACTGCGCTGCATCACGGCAGAGGTTGGGTTCACGGGCTGAAGCGGGCGCCTTCGAGCGACCACCCCTGAAGCTCCAGGGGTGGTCACAGGGGGCACCCTCCGGCTTCGCCTTCGGGCGCCATGGGTTTCTGGCGCTGTCGGGGCAGATGTCTGAGCGCGATGGTTGGAACGCATTTGTGAAGGAGTGAGGGATGGCGGAGCGGGCTTCGGTTCTGGAGCGGAGTCAGATCGGGGTGGAGGCGGTGCCGGGCACGGCGGTGGCGTGCGGGCACCGGTTGATGCTGACGCGGATCGAGCCGCGGCCGGTGGTGGCGGTGCGGCACCGGCGGGGGATCGGGAGCAAGTACGGGGTGGCGGCGGAGGCGGGGCGGGAGCACACGGAGGCGCGGCTGGAGGGGGAGGCGGGCTACAACGAGCTGGTCTACCTGCTGGCGGCGCATCTCTGCACGCCGGTCTTCGGCGGGTCGACGGCGACCTTCGTGCCGGATCCGTTCGGGCCGGACACGGTCCGGACGCTGACGGTGCAGGCGGGCACCTCCGCCCGGGCCGAGCAGTTCGACTACGGGATCGTGCGGACGCTGCAGCTTCGCTTCACCGGCACCGAAGTGGCGGTGACCGGGGAGATGTTCGGCCGGGAGCTGGCGGAGGGGGCCGCGCTGACGCCCAACGCGGCGCCGGTCGGCACGGTGCTGATCGGGCCCGGCGACTGGAAGGTGCGGGTGGGCACGGCGATGAATGGCGGCGACCTGGCCGACCTGACGCGCGTGCTGGAGTGCGAGCTGCTCTCCCGGAACAAGTGGAAGCCCGGCTTCTTCGCCGGCGGCTCCGGCGAGGAGAGCTTCACCCGCGAGGTGGAGCTGGCGCCGGAGACGCGGGTGCGCCTGGCGCTGGAGCACGACGCGGTCTCCGCGGGCTTTATGGCGACGCTGCGCTCGGCGGAGAGCCGGCTGCTTCGGATCGAGGCGAACGGGCCGGAGGTGTCGCCCGGGACCGCCTACCAGCTCCGCATCGAGATGCCGTTCCGCTTCGTGGAGTGTGACCGCGGGGACCGGGACGAGTTGTTCGGGAGCGTCTATACGCTGGAGCCGACTTACGACGCGGCGTTCAACGGGACGGGTGGGGTGATGAAGGTTTCGGTGACTTCGGGAGTGACCGGGTTTTAGACCGTCTCTATGGGTGCTCGCGCTCTTCGAGAGCGGGTTCTCTTCGGGGTGCTTCCGTCTGCTTCGGTTGGTCTGTACCGCACTTCGGGGACGGGATCTCACCGGGGTTCCACCCCGCGCCCTCACCGCCGGGAGCGGCCCTCCCGCGTGTTTGGCCCTCCCGCAGTCCTTTCACGCCCTGCGGGCTAGCGGACTGCTCCGGGCGTGCTCTCCGCTTTGCTGCGCTCCGCGTCCGCGGGCTGCGGCTGCTTCGGGGCTGCGATTCACGGGCCGCTCCCGGCGGCTCAAGCGACGGCCCCTCGCCAGGGACCGTCACAAAGGGAACCCTCCGGCGCTGCTTGCGCAGCGCCTCCGGGCTCCGTGGGGGCTGTGTTCATTGGACACTGCGGGTGGCCGCTTTCGCTCGCGCTGCTGAGGTGGTGCGGGCTTTTCTGTGTTCTGGAGGCGTGGATGCCGGAGCTGGGGCTGCTGCAGGTGGAGCGGGCGGAGGTGCGGGTGGAGTTTGGGGAGCAGGCGCTCTGCGTCGGCTACCGGCCGGGGGCGGTGACGGTGGCGCTGCTCGACTCGCTGGAGAGCGGGATGCGGGTGGAGGAGGCGGTGGCGGCGCTGCTCTGCGATTGGGACCTCTCGGATGGCGCGACTCCGGTGCCGGTGCAGGCGGAGGCGCTGCGGCGGGTGCCGCTGCCGATCCTGCGCCGCGTGCTGGAGTCGGTGCTGGAGGACGCGCTCCCAAAGCCGCCGCGTGCCGCCGCCTCCGCCAGTTCCTGGTAAGCGGCGGCACGCGGGGTGAGTGCCCGGCGTGGTACCGACTGCTCCGGGCGGCGCGGTACCTGGGAGCGGCTCCGTGGGAGCTGCTGGGCCGGGAGGCGTTCTGGCTGCACGCGGCGCTGGAGGCGGAGCATGCGGAGCGCTGGGCGGAGTACGAGCGGGAGCGGCGATCGGCCGCGGTGGGAGGGAGATAGGTGCCGACGATCGCGACACTGCAGGCGACCCTCTCCGTGGAGGAGCAGGAGAGCGCGCGCCTGGACCGGGTGGAGCAGGTGCTGGAGCGGTTCGTCTCCCGCGCCGAGACGGTGAGCCGGCCCGCGCTGGACCGGCTGGCGCAAGGCAGCCCGGCCGGGGAGGGCGGCGAGCGGCTGGAGCGCCTGCTGGCGGCGGCGCGGGTGAGGCTGGCGCGGGCGGAGCTTTCCGCGGACCCGCTGCTCTCGCCCGTCGACCGTCGGCGCATGCTGGTGCCGGCGCTGCTGGAACAGTACCGGTCGCTGATGAGCGCCTCGCGGGGAGAGGATGAGCTGGGCCGGCTGCGCCGCCTGACCGAGGCGGCCGGGGTGAAGCGGAGCGTCTTCGAGGCGCTGGGAGCAGGCCGCGGCGGCTTCGCCCGGGTCGTGGGCGGCGGGTCGGTGGGGCTGTTCGACGGTCCCGGGCTGCGGTCCGCGGCGGCGGCGCTGGCCCGGATCGAGCGGAATGCCGCCGCTTCGGCCGCTGCGCTCCCCGGCCACCGCGGCGAAGCACGCGTCACGGTGCCGGTGACGGTGATCGGCCAGCCGGACTTCAACGATCCGCAGACGCGCCGGCGGATCCACGCGGAGATCGACCGCCGCCTGGACGAGCTGGCGCGGCAGGGTTACTCCCGGGCGAGGAGCTGATGGCGACCTACCTTTCTCTCCCCGCGGACCTCCCCCCGGGCGGCACGTGGGTGGCCGGCGACTTCCATCGTCTGCGGGACGGCGCGCTCGTGACGGCGGCGCTGGCAGCGGACGGCGATCGCTGCCGCCTGCTGGTCTGCCGCTGGAGTGACGCGGAGCCGCCGGAGCCCGGCGAGGTGCAGACGGTGGAGCCGGCGGGAGTCTACGGGGTGTCGCTGGGGAGCCCCGGCGGAGAGGTCCTGGACCTGTTCTACACGCTCCACGGCACCCGGATCTACCGCCGGGTGAGCCGTGACGGCGGTCGCACGTGGGGGGAGCCCGCGGAGGTGCCGTGGACCCCATTTCCGTTCGTGCCGACCTACGGACCGCCGCAGCCGGGGTATCCGGCGGTCGGCACCGGCACGACGGTCAGTTTCGCCCACGGCTATACGGCGGAAGGGCGGATCGTGCTCCTCTTTCCCCAGGAATACTTCTACCTGGTGCAGTACGTGGCTCTGTGCCTGGTGGTGGGAGAGGCGGATGAGGAAGGCGCCTGGAGTTGGAGTGAGACGTGGTTTCCAAACGCGAGCGACGGGACGACGCTGGCGCGGTGCGCCAAGCTGCAGCGGTCGCGCTGGGGCGGCATGCACGCGCTCGGCAGCAACTTCCGGCTGGACGACCTGCGCCTGGACGCGCCGCCGACGGTAGTTCGGGAGGTCGACCGCGCCAGCGATTCTCCGTCGGCGCGGGAGTGGATCGACGAGCGGCTCGGCCTGCGCGTGGCACTCAGCTCCTTCACGGTGAGCAGTACCGATCGACGGCTCACCTGGCGCTGCTATAGCCTGGAGCCGGGCGATCCGCCGATGTGGCGGGCCTCCGGGGCGACCGGCGGCTCCACAGCTCCGCTGGCGCTCGATCCGCGAGGCTTCCCGATGAAGGTGACGCAGCGGGTGGACGGAGTCTGGGAAGGGCTGGTGGTGGGACCGGGCCAGCGCCTGCGATTCGTGCGGAGCCGCCGCGTCTCCCGGACCGGCGAAGCAGCGTGGAGCATGGAGTGATGGCAACGGGCTCGCGGCGGACGCCGCTGCTCTCGATCCGGCTCTACGACGTGGCGGAGGGCGACCCGCGCGTGGTGACGAGCGGCTTCGCCTGGTGCGACATCCTGGCGGAGAGCTGCCGCTACGGCTCCTCCGACTTCGACACGGCGGGGCGTCCGCGGCTGGAGTACCTGCCGGAGATCGGCCTCACCTGCCGGGCGCGGCTGGCGCTGCAGGACACGCGCGCAAGCCAATACCGCGTTGCGGGCGGCGCCTGGGAAGAGCGCCGGCCGGCTCTCGGCTCGCCACGTGTGTACCGGCTGGTTCAATACGACGCCTCGCCGGGAGTGGAGTGGAGCGCCACCTCGCTGTTCGATCTTCCGGAGGATCCCGATTGTGCTGTGGAGCTGCTGCTCCCCCACCCCCCTCCGGATTGGGACGCGGCGGCGCTGCCGCCTTACGTGCAGGTGGAGTTGGGCGGCGGGGCCTGGGCGATCCGGTATGACGAGGAAGGCGGGTTCCTGCTGCGGCGGGCGGGGAGTGCCTGGCAGCTCGCCGCCGAGCTCCCGCGGCCGGCGCGGTCCGGCGGCTTCGACCCGTCGCCGGAGACGGTCGTGCTCTTCGTCCGCTGCCTGCGGGGGCAGGTCGGCGTCTCCGTGGACGGCGGCCGACGCTACACCTGGTCCGGCTATCCGGACGGCGTGCCGGTCTCGATCCCGGCAGGCAGCGTGGCGGTGCGCGGCCGCGGGGGCGTCTCGCTCTTCGGGCTGCATCAGCTCGCCTACTCGTCCGGGGTCTACACCAGTCCGGAGCGGAACACGCTCACCGCGCGTGCCGCGGTCGTGCCGGTGCTGGAAGCGCGCTCCGACGCCCCGGGGGCGACGACGATCGGCCTCGGGGATCTCTCGACCCCGGCCGCGGGGATCGCCCGGTATGCGGTGACACTGACGCCGGAGAGCCGCGCCGCGGTGCCGTTCCCCGTGCAGCGCGCGCCGGTGGTCTATGCGGTGCAGCTCCGCTACGCCCCGGAAGTGCAGCCGGGAACCGGCGCCTACACCACCCCGTGGGACGAGCGCCTGCGCTGGTGCGAGGTGGACGAGCCGCTGGAGCTGCACGCCGGGAGCGCCGCGTGGCAGATCCGCCTGCCGCCGGGCGAGAGCTTTTCCGGCGAGTACCGGCGGCGGAAGGTCCAGATCCGCATGGGCTGGCGCGAGGACGGCGAGGAGCAGTGGTGGACCGTCTTTACCGGCTACATCGACCGGGTCCGGATCGAGGCGGACGGCTACGGCGCGAGCCGCGTCACCTTCCGAGCGGAGAACGCGACCGCCCGCTTCAAGCACAGCGAGTGGACGATGCTGGAGGCGCGCCCGCTGGGCGGGCTAACGCTGAACGCGGCGGCCGACGCGGTGCTGGCCTCGGAGGGGCTGAACGCCTCCTACCGCCTGTGGGACGGCCTGGGCGATCGCTTCGCGCTGCCGCCGGGCTCCCCGGAAGAGCCCGCGGAGCTGCCGCGACCGGGCGAGCGGAAGTGGGAGACGCTGGAGCGGATCTTTGGCTACGCACACCTGGAGCCGTACGCGCGGCGCGACGGAACGATCTCCAGCGTGCCCCGGAGCTACTTCGGACCGGTGACGCGCAGCTACCGGGTCACCGACCCCGCCGCGGCGCAGGAGCTGATCGACTCGCTCTCGGTGGAGCTCGACTACAACCGCTGGGCGACGGCGGTGCTGGTGACCGGCCGCGGCGAGCGGGGCGGCGCGATGGTGGGGTGGGCTCGCGACGGCGCGGCGGAAGGCGGGGAAGCGTCCGCGCACTTCTGCCCGTGGCGGGAGGTGCTGCAGGAAGAGATCCCCGGCTCCACTTCCCCCGGCCTCGTCCTCTCCCGCGCGCAGGCGCTGGCGTACGACCTCTTCGGAGTGCGCAGCGAGACGGAGGTCGCGCTGCCGCTCGATCCGGGAGTGGAGCGGCGCGACGCGGTGGCGCTCTACGGCGCGGGAGCGGCCGGCTTCGCGGACGGCGCCGAGCTGGTGGTGCTGACGCTGCGGCACCGGGTCGATCTCGACCCGGAGTCCGGGCACGGCCCGGAGACGATTGCCGGGCTGCGGCGGCTTGCTCCGTAGCCGCGGGAAGGGAGGCGAGACGTGGAGAACCCGTTCGGGAGTATACAGCGGGAAGCGGTCCGCCGCGCCGGGCTGGTCGACACCTCCGCCGCCCGGGTGACCGCCGCGGGACGGCCGGAGGCGATCCAGGCGGCGGGCGGGACGGACAGCGGCGGAGGGTGGCGCGGCTACGGGCTGCTCGGGCTGACGCGCCTGGGCGAAGGGCTGCGGGTGCGGCAGACGGGGTAGGAGCGGGACCGATACGAACCCTTCTCACCACGGTTGCCGATGCCGCTCCGAGCACCCGCGAGGGACGGGTGAGAGCTACTTCTCACGCGGCCTCACGCCCGGCCCCTCTCCTGCGAGGAGAGGGGAGCTATCTGTGTCAGGCCAGCCTGCTCGGGGGGATAGGCCGCGCCGGAGTGCAGAGCTATCGCCCTCTTACGTAGGCTAATCTCGGAGCAGCATGGAGATCTAGATGGGCACCCCGGTGTTGGGCTTGAAGAACGACTACGCCGACCTCGACGTGGTGAGCGCCGAGGAGCTGAACCGGCGTGCGGATGCGCTGGAGGCGCGGCTTGCCAGCAGGCTGGCGAAGAGCGTGGGCGGAGGGGCGGACGTGGCCCTCTCTGCCGCGGAGGCCGAGGCGGAGGTGCTGGAGCTGACCGGCACGCTGACCGCGAACATCGCCGTGATCGTACCCGCCTGGACCGGGAAGCGGTGGCTGGTCCGGAACGGCACCACCGGCGCCTTTACGCTGACGGTGCGGACTGCCGCGGGCGCGGGAGTGACGGTGGGCCAGGGACGGCGGGCGCTCGTCTACGGAGACGGCGCCGACGTGCTGCGGGCCACCCTCGATACCGGGAGCGACGGCAGCATGGTCGTAGGCGGGGGCGCTCCGATCGCGCAGCACCTCTCTGCCGCGACCACCTGGGACCCGCCGAGCCTGGCGGACGGAGCAGTCGCGGCAACCGTCGTCTCGGTCCCGGGCGCGGTGCCCGGAAGTATTGCTGGGGCGGGACTCAGCAGCCTGGGGGGCGCCGACGTGCTGCTCTCCGCGCATGTCTCGGCGGCCGACCAGGTGCGGGTGGTGCTGCAGAACCGGACGGGGTCGGCGCTGGACCTCGGGTCAGGGACGCTGCGGGTGGGGGTTTGGGTCTATTAGACTGGTTTGCGTGGCCGCTCGTCGGGCGTGCGTGACTTCCGTCGCTGCAATGCGGTTCTCTATCGACCGTTTTTCGCTGGCGACATCTCACCGGAGGTCCACCTCGTGCCCTCCCCGAACGGAGTGGCCCTCCCGCGGGGGTGGCCCTCCGCTGCTCCCCCGTTCGGGGGACAAGCCTTTCACGCTCCGCCTTCGCCCCCCGTTCGGGGGGTGAACCTCCGCTAGCGGGCTGCTACGGGCGTGCTCCCCGGTAGCCTGCGCTCCGCGTTCGTGGGCTGCGGCTTCTTCGCTGCGGCGACTCACGGGCCGGTCCGTTCGACTCAAGCGAAGACGCCTCGCCAGATACTGTTGGCGAAATCGGGAAGCTGCTCCGGTGCCCCGCTGGCGCGGGGCGCGAAAGCAAGCATTCGCACTCCACAGGCTAGCCCGGAAGAGATTCCCTCTCGCCGAGAGGGAGACTGCCTCGGTGCAGTCTGTGGAGTGCGGTGGCTTGCCACCGTTTCCCCGCCAGGGAATCTCGCCGGAGTGCTTGGCCGCCGGTGATCCTCCTGCCCCGCTGGTTTCGCCAATCCAATCTCGCCAGGGGGGGCACAGAGGGAACTCTCCGTTGCTGCCTGCGGCAATACCTCCGCGCTCGTTGAGTTTGGCTGCCGCACCTCGAGTGGAGGCGGCCTTCGGCCAAGAGCCAAACTCCTACCCCCCATTCCCCCACTCAGTCCGTTTTACCCGCCGTGCTGGTAGCAGAGCCCGATGGGGCTGGTGGTGGTGCGGCGACAGCGGCGGCCTTCTCTGGTGACGCCCTGGCACTGCACGGCGGCGACTCCGGGGGGAGCCTGATTACCGGTAGGGCCGGACGGCGGCCGGGCGGGGGGCTGCGATGGGCTGACGGGCGCGGCGCCGGGGAGCTCGAGGGAGGCCTGGGCGAGGGAGTAGCGGTCGCCTTGCTTCACGGCACGGGCGGAGCGGAGCGTGAGTCGATCCAGCACTCCAGTCCAGGCCTGGCGGTCGGGGGCGCTCTCGGTGCGCGTGAGGGCGGCCGCGCGGATGCCGAGTCCGGCGTAGAGACAGCTTTCGGGGTCGAGCGTGCCACTCTGCGGGGGAAGCTGCACGCTGAAGGCGAGGGCGCGTCCGCCGAAGTAGCCGACGCTGACGCGCACGCCGTCCGGGAGGCCGTAATCCCGCCAGTCACCGTCGCCGCCGGGCAGCGGTCTTCCGATCGCCGAGAGGACTCTCTCCACCATCTCTGGAGGCGCATAGGCGACCTGCGCGAGCGGGCACGCCGGACCGGGCGCCGAAGCCGGGATCGGAGCTCCGCCGGAGAGCGGCGCGGGGCCGGAGGGCGCCAGGGTCATCCGCGGCGGCGGCGCGAGCGGCTCGGCGGCGGGCGCGCTCGCAGCTCCCTGTGCCGCACTCTCCCGCTGCCGCGCCTGCCACTCGCGGTCGAGCGCCTGCCACTTCGACATCTCCTGACGAAGGGTCTCCTCCGGGGGCGGGCGAAGGCTCGCGGAGAGCTCCGGCGGCGTCTCGGCAGGCGGCGGGGAGACCGCGCCGCGCTCGATGACGGTGGGCGGCGCCGGCGCGCAGCCGGAGGCCGCGAGCGTCAGCGCGAGGAGCGACACCGGGAGCATGAGGCGGGAAGTGAGGAGCACGCGGTCCCCCTGACAGAGTCAGGGGACACTTGGGTGAGCGAGTGCGCGTTTCCCTCCTTTCCGGTTATCCGCCGCGCTCCTTGCCGCCCTTTCCGGCCGCCGTAGCCGCCAGTGGTGCCCGCGCCGCACGCGGGCGCGCGGCGGAGGGCACCGCCAGCGCGCGGGCGGGAGCCGCTTTCACTGCCGGCGCCGCCTTCACCGTGGGTGGGTCGGCACTCCGCGTTGCGGCCGCGCGCCGGATGGACGGAGTCGGCCCCGCGGGCGTTGCTGCCGCCGCCTTGACCGGCGCCTCCGGAGCAGGCTCCGGCTTCTTCCGTGACCGGGGTGGGGGGCTGGCCGGCGGAGCAGCCTTCTCCCGGCCGGACGCGACCGGCGGCTCCATTGCGTTCCGGGGCGGCTTCTGCGGCGGGGGAGGCGAGACGTTCTGCAGCGCGGCGCGCCGGCTCCGCTTCTCGGCCGGCGCCTCTCGCTCCAACGTCAGCGCGAGCTGTGGGGCCGCTTTGGCCGGCTGCTTCTTCGCTCGGGCGGCCCGCTCCGCGGCGGTGGGCTGCGTTGTCTCGCGTGGAGCCGTCGTCTTCACCGGGGCTGCGGCCTGCCGTCGCGCGGCCGGCTTCTTCGTCGTCTCCGCGGCGGGTGCCGTCGCTTTCGGCGTAGAGGCAGGGGCCGCGGTCTTGCGGCCGGCCCTGGCACGGGTGGACTTTGCCTGATCCGCTGCAGCCGGGGCCGGGGCGGGCTTCGCGGCCGGCTTCGACTTCGCGGCCGGCGTTCGGGCGGGCGCGGCGGCGGCGCGGGCAGGGCGGGGGCGCGCCGCCGGGGGAGCTTTCGGCGCGGGCGTCTCCACCACCGGGTCCGGGGTCAGGTCGGCCGCCTCGAGGGGACCGTCATTGGGCAGCACCTCGATGTTGGCGCGGCCCAGCAGGCGCACTACGCCGTTCCAGAGCGACATCGGGATGATGAACTGCCAGGCGTAAATCTTCCCGCCGTCTCGCTCGTAGGTGATCGCGTCCGAGGCCTTCTGATGAGGAAAGCGCGCGTAGCCGAGGAGCGACTTCAACGTCGCCCGGTCGCACGTATAGACGGCGGCATGGCCTTCGGTGATCCGCCACATGGTAGCCTGCACGGCTGGAACCTCCACGAACGAGGGGACAGGCCGGTGCCGGCGGCAGGGGCCGTCACACCGGGATACAGGGGAAAGCAAGCCTTCCTTCCAGGCGAGGAAGGAGGGAAAAGGCGCCTCCACGGCGGGAGGCGCCTCGGTTAAGGTCGGCCGGAGTGGCGGCGCCGGCCACTCCGGCAGGTGAGGCTCAGGCGCCGGCGCGGGCTGCCTCTTTCTGGCAGGCCGGGCAGAGCGGCCGTCCGAAGGCGCGCACGCTCATGTTGTGCTGGCCTTTGGTCAGCGCTTTGCCGCAGCCCGCCGCGCTGCAGTTCATCGCCTCCGGAGTGTCCGCGGAAGCGTCTCCGCGCGCGGCGGCGCGATCCCCGCTCGACTCGGGAGCGGGACGCTCCGCGCGCGCCGCGCCCGCGGCGCCGGCGGTCCAGATAGAGCGCTTCTCGCCCTCCGCGTCCGGTGCCGGAGCCGCGGGCGCGGTGGGTGCAGCGGCGGCCGGAGCCGGCGCGGGACGGCTCGCCTTCCGCTCCTCGGCGGCCTCGTCCGTCACGGGCGGAGCGGGCGGGCGGGGAGCCGGCGGACGGGACGCGACGCTGGTCGGTCGCTCGCCAGAGCGCTCCGCGGGGCGGGCGTCCAGGGCCTGGGGCCGGCTCGCCACGCCGCAGATCGCCAGGGCGCGCTCGATGGCGGCCGGCGAGATGCGCGGCCGCTCCGTAAATTGCCGCCGCTGGGAATCGAACGGCGCCCAGACCTTCGGCAGGTAGTAGAGATACCGCCCGATGCCGAAGTGGACCGCGCACCGCTTCAGCGCGTCCGACACCGCCGACTTGAGCACCTCATCTTCCGTCGAGGCCTCGCCGGCATCGCACTTGGTCACCCCGCAGACCGTGAGCTTCCCCTTTACGAACTTGCCGTCCGGCGCCACCAGCTCGAAGTCGTAGCTCCAGTTTCCGGGCCCCACCACGGCATCGAGCCGCCGCATCACGTCTCGCGCGTCGATGTACGGCAGGCCGAGCGCCTTTCCGCCCGAGGTGGCGCGGGGGAGAAAGTCGATCTCGTCTTCCGGGAACGGCGCGCCGAGCGCCTCCATCACTTCTCTCGTGAGCTCCATGTCATCTCTCCTCAATCCAAGTCCCGTGTTCGCACGAGAAGCTCCGGTTTACGCGAACAGTATACCAAACAGATGTTCCCCTATCAACGCCGGCTCACCTGCGCCGGGGGAGAATCTCTTTCGCTCCCACCGCCGGCGAGCCGGCGCCGGGGTTACCCGGAGCGCGTGGGGCGGAGTCGGTGGTCGTCCCGGCTGATCAGAAATGAAGATAGAATCTCTCCGAGCCGAGCAGAGCCAGGAATCTCGCCTGGACGCCGGGAAGTTAACACTATGAAACCGAGACTCCTCGTCCCCATGGCTGCCGCCCTGCTGTCTCTGGCCGCAGCCTCCACTGTCGTCGGCGCCGCCGCGGAAAAGGGCAAGTGCGCCGTCTCCGGTAAGGAGATCGAGATCACCGAGAAGACCCCGCGGAGCAGTATCCAGGGGAAGGCGGTCTACTTCTGCTGTGAGAACTGCCCCAAGGCGTTCGCCAAGACCCCGGAGAAGTTCGTCAAAGGTGATCTCGGCAAGTGCCCGGTGCAGAACAGCGACATCGAGGCGGCCGACGCCGGTCTGCGCCGCGTGATCAACAACGGCGTCTGGTATGTCTGCTGCCCCGGCTGCGCGGACGGCCTCGCCAACTCCCCGGCGGTGTTGAAGTCGCTGAACGACGTCGTCTCCAACAAGACGTTCACGGCGACCGCCAGCAGCCCGAAGATGGAGTACAAGGGCCAGCTCTACCTGTTCCAGAACGCCGAGACGAAGTCCCAGTTCGAGAAGGATCCGGCGAAGTACGCCCTGGTCTTCACGAAGTAAGTCTCTCCTGACGTGCCGGAGGGGGAGCAGCTTCGGCTGCTCCCCCTCTGCGCGTTCAACGGGGCGCGCAGCGCTAGCCGCTCCTCACGCGCGCCTCGGTGTTCCTCCCGAAGAGCCGCGTCGAGAACGTCCTCCCGACCCCGCGCCCTAGTCGGCCGCTCCAGCCCTCCCGCGATGAAGTGCCCTCCGCGGCCTTTTCACGCTCCGGCTTCGCCTCCGCTAGCAGGCCGCTCCGGGAGTGCGCTCCGTTTAGCTCTTCCCGCGCCGCAAACGGGATCTCACCATTCGCTCGGTTCACGGGCTGAATCGCCCGCCGTCGAGCGACGACCCCTGCGCCCAGGGGTCGTCACAAGGGGCGTCCATGGGACGCCGCAGGTTTCTGGCTTAACGCCGCCGTGCGCCTGCAGCCGCCTGGTGTCAGACTTTCTCCGTCTCGTGGACGCGGTGGGCGTAGAAGCCCTTGATCAAGTCGTCCTGCTCGTCCGGCCGCAGCCCCTCCAGCTTCGTCTCCAGCTCCAGCGCGTCTTCCTCGTCCAGGGTGAGCTGGAGCGGCCGGCGCGCCTCGGAGATCGGGCCTTCGATCATGCCGGCGCCGTCCGGATCGGTCGTGAACCGCCACAGTAGTCCGTAGGTTGCCATACGAGTTACCTCCCTGCGGGGAATCATCCCCGGCCAGAGGCGCGGCCACACCAGGACCCCTCGGCCGGACCACTCATCACCGGTCCATTGCAGCGGTGCGGGCTATCCTAACGATGGCGTCCAGGTTCTCCGAGGATTCTCTTCATGCGTACTCCTGCCTCCCTCGCTTTGATCCCGCTCGTCGCGGCGGCCCTCGTTGGAGCCGCCCCGGCGCAGCACCACAAGCCCCACGGCCACGGTGCGCACGCCGACCGCCCCGCGAAGGCGCCGCAGGTGAAGGTGGGGCAGCGGGTCCCGGATTTTACCGTGACCGACCTCTCCGGCGCGAAGCTCAAGCTGAGCGAGCTGCAGAAGAAGTCGCCCACCGGAGTCGTAAGCCTCACTTACTGGTGCTCGTTCTGCCACAGCTGCCGCGGGGTGGAGAAGCAGCTGGACCAGTTTGCCGGACAGCAGCGAGAGCAGGCGGCGGTGGTGCTGATCGACGCCAGCGCGGGGGAGACCCCGGAGCGCGTCTCCGCCTTCGCGGAGAAGACCGGTCTCACGCTGCCGATCCTGCTCGACGGCGGCGGCAAGACGGTCGACCTCTTCGGCGTCCACGCCACGACCACCACCCTGGTGATCGACGCGAAGCGCGTCCTCCGCTACCGGGGCCAGTTCCGGCGGGAGCAGGAAGAGCCGGCGGCCGCCGCGCTGGAGGCGGTGCTGGGCGGGAAGGAAGTGCCGCTGAAGGAGACGCCTCAGCGCGGCTGACCGATCCCGCGCTAGCTCCCGTGCGGAGTTCCTGAACCTGCGGCGATGTCCGGGCGGTTGAAACCGCGGCAACTACAGCACGAAGTCCCCCTTCGGGGACTGAGCAGGGCCGAGTTCGGGCGTCCGGAGGACGCTTGGCCGCAGGCCGTCCAGCGAGGTATTTCAATGCCTCGCTGGCCCTCGCGTTCTGCCCGCTACCGGAAATAGACACCTCGTCACCCGCCTGCGTATCCCGTTCCAGGACGGCTGCCGAGACTCTTCACTTCGTTCAGAGTGACTGGGTCGGGTTGCTGGCAAAATTCCCGGGTGGCCTCTACCGCTTCGGTGACGCATCCTGAGCACGCAAGGCCTGCCCCTGACCACGGGCAGGCTTTGGTTGCATTTCGTTCCCCAGCCTCGCGTTTACAGCTCGCTGAGCTGCTCCAGCTTGCCGGTGCTGTCGCCGATCCGGTCGGCGCGGACGCCGGCGCGCTCCAGCATCGTGAGGTAGAGGTTGGTGATCGGCGTGCCCTCTTTGTAGACCAGGTGCCGTCCCGGCTGGATACTGCCGCCGCCGCGGCCGGCGAGCAGGATCGGGAGCTGTTCGTGGGTGTGGCGGTTGCCGTCGCCGAGGCCGCTGCCGTAGAGCACCAGGGAGTGGTCGAGGAGGGTGCCGTCGCCGTCCGGGGTCGACTTCAGCCGGTCGAGGAAGTAGGCGAAAAGCTCCGTGTGGAGGCAGTTGATCTTCGTCACCTTCTCGATCCACTCCGGGATGTTCCGGTGGTGGGTGAGCGGGTGGTGCGGGTCCGGCACGCCGATCTCCGGGTAGACGCGGAGGCTGCCCTCGCGGCCGACCATCAGCGTGGAGACGCGGGTGGTGTCGGTCTGGAAGGCGACCACCTGCAGGTCGTACATCAGCTTCAGGTAGTCGACGAACGCGATCGGGATGCCGGCCGGCTTCTCCAGGCCCGGGTTGATCTCCCGGTCGTCCTGCTCCGCCGCGGCGATCCGCTTCTCGATCTCGCGCACCGCCGTGAGGTACTCGTCGATCTTGCGGCGGTCGGCCGGCCCGAGCTTGCCGACCAGCTTCGAGGTGTCGTCCTGCACCAGGTCGAGGATGCTCTGGCGGTACTTCGCGCGGCGGGCTCGGGTCTCCGGGTCGAGATTGGGATCGACCGTCCCGAAGAGCCGCTCGAAGACGAGCCGCGGGTTCATCTCCGGGGGCATCGGGGTGGTCGGCGTGCGCCAGGAGATGCTGTTGGTGTAGGCGCAGCTATAGCCGGAGTCGCAGTTGCCGACGGTGCGCGCGTCTTCGCAGCCGAGCTCGATGGAGGGGAGCCGGGTCTGCGCGCCGAGCAGCTGCGCGGCGACCTGGTCCGCGGAGATCCCCGCCTGGATGTCGGCGCCGGCGGTCTTCTTGCAGTGGACCCCGGAGAGGAACGAGGCGCCCGCGCGGGCGTGGTCGCCCGGTCCGTCGCCCAGCGCGTTGCCGTTGTGGTCGTTCAGGCCGGAGAGGACCGAGAGCTCGCTCTGGAGGCCGGCGAGCGGCTTGAGGATGCGCGGCAGGTCGTAGCCTTTGCCGACCTTCTCGGGGGTCCAGTCCTCCATGATGATGCCGTTCGGCACGTAGACGAAGGCGAGGCGCACCGGCGCCTGGCGCGCGGGCGCGGCCGCCAGGGCCGGCGCCATGGCGTCGAGCATCGGCAGCGCGACGGCGGCGCCCATCCCGCGCAGCACCGTGCGCCGGGAGAGCCGCTTGCGGGTGACGAATCTCATCTCGCTCCACCTCCCTGGGCTTGCGCCCTCTGCTCTCGATCTTCTCGCTCACTCTTCACGCTGTCGAGCGTCATCTGGAACGGCAGGCTGCGCGCGATCTCCAGCACCAGCGCGGAGAACCGGTAGTCCCGCTCCGGCAGGCGCGCCGCGATAGCGCGGACCGTCCGCTGGTCGTACCGCTCCAGGCCCCGTCCCAGGGCGTAGGTCAGCAGCTTCTCGGAGAGTCCGCGGGCGAACGCGTCGCGGTCTTCCATCAGCACCTTCTTCAGCTCCGCCGCGCCCTGGAACTCCCGCCCGTCCGGCAGCTTGCCGGAGGAGTCGACCGGGAACTTGCCGTCCTTCTCCCGCCAGGCGCCGATCGCGTTGAAGTTCTCCAGCGCGAAGCCGAGCGGGTCCATCCGGCTGTGGCAGGAGGCGCAGGTGGGGTTGGTGCGGTGCACCTCCAGCTGCTCCCGGAGGGAGGCCTCCTCGCCCAGCTTCGCCTCGTCCAGCGCCGGCACGCCGGGCGGCGGCGGGGGCGGCGGCGCGTTCAGGATATTCTCCAGGATCCACCGCCCGCGCAGCACCGGCGAGGTGCGGGTGGAGTAGGAGGAGACGGTCAGCACGCTCGCGTGGGTCAGCACGCCGCCGCGCGGCGAATCGGCCAGCTCCACGCGGCGGAACTGCGGCCCGCGCACGCCGTCGATCCCGTAGAACCGGGCCAGCCGCTCGTTCAGGAAGGTGTAGTCGGCGTCGAGCAGCTCCAGGATGCTTCCGTCCTTCCGCACCAGCTCTTCCAGGAAGAGCTCCGTCTCCCGCCGGGCCGAGAGCTTCAGGTAGTCGTCCCACTCGGGGAACCGCTCCGGGTCCGGCTTCGCTGATTCCAGCTTCCGCAGCTCCAGCCACTGCCCGCCGAAGTTCTCCACCAGCGCGCGGGAGCGGGGGTCGCGCAGCATCCGGCGCACCTGCGCCTCCAGCACCTGCGGCTTGCGGAGCAGCCCGGCGTCGGCGCAGCGCAGCAGCGTGTCGTCCGGCATGCTGCTCCAGACGAAGTAGGAGAGGCGGCTCGCCAGCTCGTGCTGCCCCACTGGCCGCGGCTCGGCGGTGCCCTCGGGTCCGTGATCCCGCTCGATCCGGAAGAGGAAGTGCGGCGAGACGAGGAGGCCCTGGATCGCCACGCAGAGCCCTTCCTCGAACGAGTCGCCCTGCTCCCGCGCCATGCGGGCCAGCCCCAGGTACCGCTCCAGCTCCGCCTCGGCGACCGGCCGCCGGAACGCGCGCCGGGCCAGGCTCCGCAGGATCGTGCGGTCGCAGCCTTCCGCGTGCTTGCCGTCCAGGTGCCCGCAGGCGTAGAGCTTCAGGCGACTCTCCAGCGAGGGGCCGGTCTCCTGCTGGTAGGGGCCGGAGATCTCTACCAGCCGGATGCGCGTGGCGTTGGTCGGGACTCGCGGCGGCGTCCGGTCGCGCTGCCGCGCCAGGAACCGCTCCCGCCGCTGCCGAAACTCCTCGATCTGCTCCGGCGTGGCGTTGGGCGGCGGCTCGAAGAACCGGGCGGGCGGCATCGGCGGCGGCGGCTCGGGCCGCTTCGACGGGTTCGGGCCGCCATAGCGCGCCGGCAGCCCCTCGAAGTTGCGCAGCACCGTGATCGCCACCCAGCGCTCTCCCGTCCGCGCCCGCACGCGGAAGTCGGTCGACTGCCCCGCCAGGTCCTGCCGATCGATGGCGAACGAGGCCTTGCCCTCGGGGTCGTAGGTCGTCTCCGAGACCCGCTGGCCGTCGAGCCAGAGCGCCAGGTGGAGCGGCTCGGAGCCGGAGGGCCGCTCGCCGCTCAGCGCGACCCGGAAGGTGTACTCGCCGTCGACCGGAAAGCGGTGGGTCACGTGCAGCGCGTTTGGCAGCGTGAGGCCGGTCTCGTCGTACTCCTTCGGGATGTCGGAGTTGTACTGGTACTCCCGGAACGGCGGCTGGTGGCGGACCAGCGTCGGCTTCATCGTCTCCGGTCCGAACACGGCGGTCCGGGCCACCTTCTCCGCGGCGGCGAGGTACTTCTCCATCAAGACCGGCGAGAGGGAGAGCACGTCCCCGATGTTGTCGAAGCCGTAGCCGGAGTCGTCTTGCGGGAAGTCGTCGGCCGGGCGGAACTCGACCCCCAGCAGGTCCCGCACCGTGTTGTTGTACTCCGCGCGGTTGAGCCGCCGCGCGGTGACACGGCCGGGATTCGGCGGAGCCTCCCGCTCCGCGCGGGCGAACTCGCCCTCGACCCACCCGGTTACCACCTTGATCTCCGCGGCGGAGGGCTGCGGTGCGCCTTTCGGCGGCATCTCCCGGGTCTGCAGCTTCTGCAGCACCTTCTCCCAGGTGTGCGGATCGGCCAGCACCTGCCTCGGCGTGCGGAATGCCTCCAGGTTCACGTCCGCCGTCTTCGCCGCCTCGCTGTGACAGGAGGTGCAGTACTTCGCCACGAACGGTCGGACGGTCTTCTCAAACGCCGGAGAAGCGGCCGGACGCGCGCTTCCCTCCACCGCCAGGCAGGCGAGGGGCCAGGCGACACAGGTTAACGGGACCAGGGCCAGCAGCGGGCGCATGCGGCCTCCTCGGATAGACGACGCGCGACGGGCGGAGCGCGGGCGATCGGCAGCCGAGAGCACGGTTGAGCTAGCCTACCCACAATCCGCGAGATTTCCACTCTCTTATCCGAGATGGGGGAGTGGGGGTCCTTCCCAATCCCCGAATTTGATCTCCTACTCGTTCTCGTTCTCCTACTCAAAGGCCATTCGAGCAAGGAGACAGAAACTCCCGCCGCGAGCCGGTCCCATCGGATCGGCGTCAGCCCAGCGTGAGCACGACTCCGCCCCCGATGGTCATCCTGAACGCAGTGAAGGATCTACGTTACTCGGCTCTCCGGGGGAACGATGAGCCCCGTCGTTCGGGAGCGCCTCGCCAGGCCGCGTCCTCGTCACCCCGGTGCGTACTCCGGACCAACACGGCTGCCGAGATTCTTCACTGCGTTCAGAATGACAAATTCGGTGAAAGGTGCCTGGATCGCAGGGGAGGACGGTGATCGATGGGGACCATCCCGTTTCTTCGGGCGGTGGTCGGCCCTCGGCCGTGCCTGCGGCTCGGGACGACTGGAGTGGAGGAGGGTAGGGCCGCTCCTCCTCACCGGCAGAGCTATCGCCGCAGCTGATCCATCGCCGGCATCTCTCCCAGGGTCACCGTCCACGTCTTCGCCGCGTCACCGCGGAAGCCTTTCAGTGTGACACGGTCGCCGGGGCGCAGGGCGGTGATGGCGGAGCGCACGTCTTCCGGGGTCTCGATGCGCTGGTCCTGCACGTGGGTGATCAGGTCGCCCAGCTCCAGTCCGGCGGCGGCCGCGGGGGCGCCCTGCAGCACCTCCATGATGACGATGCCGTTCGTGTCGGCGCGAGTGATGCCCATCTGCACCGCCTGTTCCCGCGGGAGCTCGGCGGTGGCGACCATCGAGATACCGAGCCACGGACGGATGACGCGGCCGTGCTGCAGCAGGTCTTCCACGCTCCGCTTGATCCGGTTGGCGGCGACGGCGAAGCCGATCCCCTGTGCCTGGGAGAGGATGGCGGTGTTCATCCCGATCACGCGGCCGTAAGCGTCGAGCAGCGGGCCGCCGCTGTTTCCGGGGTTGATGGCGGCGTCGGTCTGGATCAGGTCCTCCAGCGGGATGCCCTGCATCCGGCCCTCCGGGAGCCGCCGCCCGATGGCGCTCAGCACGCCCTGGGTGACGGTGTTCGCCAGCCCCAGCGGGTTGCCGATCGCCACCGTCACCTGCCCGATCTCGAGCTGGTCCGAGTCGCCGAACTGGATCTCCGGCAGGGTGCCGTTGCCGTCGAGACGGAGCAGGGCGATGTCGCCGATCGGGTCGGTGCCGACCACCGTGGCGCCGAAGGTGCGCTTGTCGCCGAGGGTCACGCGGATCCGCTGCGCGTTTTCCACCACGTGGTTGTTGGAGACCGCCAGCCGTTCCCGGCCGTTGATGATGAAGCCGGAGCCCTGCCCCTCACGGAGGGCGTCGCCGCCGAAGCCGGGAAAGCCGCGGTTGCCGACGCGAGAGAGCGTGTCAATGCTGATGACGGCGGGGCCGACCTTCTTGACGACCTGCACCACCGTCTCGCCGAGCGCCACCGGCTGGCCGCGGTCCACCACCTCGCGGTAGGGCTGCAGCGGCGCCCGGCGCACGCCGGGGATGGGGAGGGCGGCCGCGCCCTGGTACGCGGCGACGCCGCCGATCGCCCCGCCCACCACGGCGCCCAGGATGCCGATCACCACGTAACCCAGCGCGCGTCCCGGCCTGCCGCTTCTCCGTCGTTCCATGCTCTCTCCGGCCTCGAAGTGGAGGTAACCTGTGATCCGTGCTACCTGAGTATACGGAGCTGAGGCGGTCGCGGGTTCACGCGCCTGGCTGTGCGGCGAGGAACGCCGCGACGGCTTCTCGCGTGGGCAGGGCCGGGATGGCGCCCTTGCGGGTGCAGGCGAGCGCGCCCACCGCGTTGGCGAGCCGCCCGATCTCTCGCACCGTCTCCGCATCCAGCTCCGGAAGCGCCGCGGCTCCGCCCCTCCGGAGCAGGCCGGCGAGGAGCCCGGCGACGAAGCCGTCGCCGGCGCCGGTGGAGTCGACCGCTGTCACGGCGAACCCCGGCACCTCTGCGCGAGCCGTCCGCGTGGCCAGCACGCTCCCCGCGCTCCCGCGGGTGATCGCCGCCAGGCGGGGTCCGGCCTCCAGCAGCCGGTCGAGGTGCGCGTCCACGGGGGCCGGGCCGAAGAGGAACTCCGCTTCCTCCTCGCTCACCTTCACCACGTCGGCCGGCGGCAGGGCGGCCAGGATCTCGCGGCGGGCGGCCTTCAGGTCGGGCCAGAGCGGCGCGCGCAGGTTCGGATCGTAGCTGATCAGCGCGCCTCGCTCCCGCGCGCGGCGCAGCGTCTCCAGCGTGGCGGAGCGGCTCGGCTCCTGGATCAGGGAGATCGAGCCGTAGTGGTACGCCCGGCATCCTTCCAGCGCCGCGTCCGGCACCTCCTCGGCGCGGTAGAGCATGTCGGCGCTCGGGTTGCGGAAGAAGACGAAGTCCCGCTCGCCGCTGGCCAGCAGGGAGACGAAGGCGAGGCCGGTGCGGTGCTCCGGGTCGAACTGCATGAACCGGGTGTCGACCCCCGCCTCCGCATAGGAGCGCGCGAGGAAGCGGCCGAACGGATCGTTTCCTACCTTGCCGAGAAAGGCGGTGTCGATCCCCAGCCGCGCCAGACCGGCCGCCACGTTGGCGGGAGCGCCGCCCGGCGCCTTGCGGAAGCCGGGGCAGTCGATCAGCGACACGTCCGCGGCATCCGCCACGAAGTCGGTCAGCGCCTCTCCCAGGCAGACGGCAGTCGGCATCGAGACAGCCCTCCGGACCAACCGGACCTATGCGGAGGGCCGGGGGCGAACCCCCGGCCCCTGGACCCTGAACCCTAGACCCTGGATGCTACTTGTTGATCAGCGACAGCGTCTCTTGCCAGAGCTCCGCCGGCACCGTCTTCAGCGTGCCGACCGCCTCTTCCAGGTCGGCCGCCACCACCTGCGTGCCCTGCAGGGCGGCCATCTTGCCCCAGTCGCCCTCGTTCACCATGTCCGCGGCCTTGATGCCGACGCGGGAGCCGAGGACGCGGTCGAAGAGGGTCGGGGGGCCGCCGCGCTGCACGTGCCCCAGGGTCACGGAGCGGGTCTCGATACCGAGCGCCTTCTCGATCTCGGAGGCGACCGTCTCACCGACTTCCCGGTTGGCGAGGGCGACGTGCCCGAAGGCGTCGACCGCCAGCTCTTCCGTGTCGTGGGCGCTGATCTCGGTCCCTTCGGAGCAGACCACCAGCCCGAACTGCTTGCCGCGCTCTCGCTTGCGGCGCAGGGCGGAGATCATGGCGTCGAGGTCGAGCGGCGTCTCCGGCAGGGTGATCCAGTCCGCGCCGGCGGCGATGCCTACGTGGAGCGCCACCCAGCCGGCGTGCCGGCCCATCACCTCCAGCACCAGGATGCGGCGGTGGCTGCGGGCGGTGTCGAGCAGGCGGTCCGCGGCGTCGAGCGCCACGCCGGCCGCCGTGTCGAACCCGAAGGTGAAGTCGGTGGAGTTCAGGTCGTTGTCCATCGTCTTCGGCACGCCGACGACGTGGAGCCCGTGGTGCTTCCAGAACTTGTTGGCGACCCCGAGGGTGTCCTCGCCGCCGAGCGCAATCAGCGCGTCGAGCCGGAGGTCCTTCCAGGTCTGCAGGCAGCGCTCCAGGTCATCCTCGGCGCCCTTGCGGAACGGATTGGTGCGGGAAGAGCCGAGGATGGTGCCTCCCTCGCGAATGATCCCCTCGACGCGCTCCAGAGAGAGATCGGTGGTGATGCCCTCGACAAGACCCCGCCACCCCAGCTCCAGACCGACGAACTCGAAGCCATGATCGAGTCCGCGCATCACGGCGCCGCGAATGGCGGGGTTCAGCCCAGGGCAGTCGCCCCCTCCGGTGAGTACGGCTACACGCATCTGCAAGTCTCCTAATCTTGATCAGTGCAGTGCCCGCCCGGAGGGTGCAGAGCGCTCACGGGAGGGACCTTATGTTTCTACTTCGAGCAGACCCAGGCCCCCATCCCGGCGGCGGTAGAGGGCGTTCACTTCGCCTGTCTCGTCATTGAGGAAGAGGAAGAAGTCGTGGTTGAGGAGATCGAGCTGCAGCGACGCCTCGTCCACGGTCATGGGTTTTATCGCAAAGCGCTTCCGCCTGACCACGGCGGGCGGGGTGGGCGCCTCCTCCGTCTCCTCTTCCGTCGGCAGCTCCGCCAGGGTGGCCGCCACGGTTGGCGCGTCGGCCTTCCCCTTGTGGTTCCTCAGCTTGCCCTTGAGCCGCTTGACCTGCTGCTCCAGCTTCTCCGCCACCGCGTCGATCGAGGCGAAGATATCCGGCGTCCGCTCCTCCGCGCGGACGATCATTCCGTTGAGATCGACCTGGACCTCCACGATCTGCCAGTTGCGCTGCACGCTGTGCGTCAGGTGCGCCTCGCGCACGCTGTTGAAGTAGCGGGACAGCCGTTCGAACTTCTTCTCCGCGTACTCCCGCTCGCGGTCCGTGATTGATGTCGATTTCCCGGTGAAAATCAGTCGCATCGTGGCTCCTTTCCCAGCCCCTTTTACCCCGTTTGGGGGCGCTTGCAGCGGCCGCTTCACCGCCGCGGGAAAACCGGCACGGGCTCCCCCCTGCCCGTTCGGGTTGCCACCAATATACCGAAGGGAGCCGGCCCCTCGAAACCTGCCGCAGTCAGGCTGATTTCCAACTCGGCAGAGAGACAGCAAGCGGACCCCGGCGGCGCCTCATCGCGCAGCCGGAGCCGGCGCCTACGATCAGTCACGGCAGCCTGTCCGGCGTTGGGGCGTAGAGCTTCACGACTTCGGACGCGCGCCGCATCAGCCTGTCGATCAGCGCGAGCGGCTGCAGCACCTCCAGGCTCGCCCCGTATCCCAACAGCAGCTCGCAGGCTTCCTCTTCCACGTCGAAATGCAGGGTTAACGGGATCCAGCCGTCCGGATCGGGATCGTGCGCCGCGAGTCTCCGGCAGCGGCGGCGCAGGCGCCCCAGGCCGTCCGGCGCCACCCGCGCTCGCACCTCGTAGCACGGCAGCGTCGCCTTGAACCGGGCGGTCGCCTCGCGCCAATACCCTGCAAGATCGAAACCCTCCGGGCGGACAGCAGCCTCGTGGAGAAGCTCTGCTTCTCGGATTCGGGCGACGCGATAGGTCCGCGGCTCGCCGCCGTTACCGGCGACCAGGTACCACACGCTGCCCTTGGCCACCAGGCCGAGCGGGTCTCCCGTCAGCTCGGTCGCCGTGCCGTCCTGGCGCGCGTAGACGAACTTGAGCCGCCGGTCGCTCCAGACCGCCTCTTGCAGGAGCGGGAAGGTCGGCAGCTCTTCCGCGCGCGGGTGCCAGCTCGTGCCGTCGATGTGAATCCGCTCGCGGACCCGCTCCGCCTGCCGACGGGCCTGTGAAGGGAGTGCCGCCAGCAGCTTTATCAGCGCTCCTTCCGAGGCACCGCCCAGACCCAGGCCCTCCAACAGATGGATCGGGCGCGTCAGGAATAGCGTTCGGATCTCCGCAGTATTGAGCCCTGTCAGGTCGGTGCGGTAGGGCTCCAGCAAAAACCAGCCGCCACCGGAGCCGCGTTCCGCCGCCACGGGAACACCGGCTGTGGTCAGGGCCTCCATGTCGCGATAGATCGTCCGCTCGGAAACCTCCAGCCGCTCCGCCAGCTCCCGGGCAGTAATCCGTGCTTCCACCTGCAGGAGCATGAGGATGGAGAGTAATCGGTCCGCCCGCATTCCGCTTCCCTTTCGTCTGCCGCCCCGATGGCCAAAGCAAATATGACACAGGGTGTCAAGAACCTCCAGTTATACTCGCCGCAACGTGCAGGCAAGCACGGGTAAGGAGGCGGAAATGCAGCGCTTGAAAGGCCGGGTGGCAATCGTTACCGGCGCAAGCCGTGGCGGAGGGCGGGGAATCGCCCGCGTGCTGGGAGAGGAAGGTGCCACCGTCTACGTGACGGGGCGAACCTCGCGGGAGGGAGCCCGGGGCGCCGACGGAACGGGGACGATTGAGGAAACCGCGGAGTGGGTGAGCGCCGCGGGCGGAGTGGGGATCCCCGTGCGGTGCGACCATACGACGGATGCGGAGGTGGAGGCGCTTTTTTGCCGGGTGCGGGAAGAACAGGGTCGACTCGACCTGTTGGTCAACAACGTGTGGGGCGGCTACGAAGGCTACGCGGAGGTGAGCTTCACCGCTCCCTTCTGGGAGCAGCCGCTCTGGCGGTGGGACCGCATGTTCGCGGCCGGCGTGCGGGCTCACTTCTCCGCTCTTCGTCTCGCAGCCCCGCTCATGATCATCCAGGGGCGGGGGCTCGTCGTCCACACTACCTTCTGGGACCGGAGTAAGTACCTCAGCAACCTGCCTTATGACGTCGCGAAGGCCGCGGTGAATCGACTGGCACATGGTGCGGCGGTCGAGCTGCGTCCCCACGGGATCGCGGTGGTTGCCCTCTCCCCGGGGTGGATGCGCACCGAGGCGGTCCTGCGCCACCTCGGTGCGACGGAGGAGACGTGGCAGTCGGTCCCGGAGCTCGCCTCTACCGAGTCCCCCCAGTACCTGGGCCGTGCCGTCGCTGCTCTTGCCGGGGATCCGCGCGTGCTGGAAAAGTCCGGCTGCACGCTGACTGTAGGCGACCTCGCCCAGGAGTACGGGTTCAGCGACGTGGACGGCCGGGTCATCCCGGCGTTCCGTATTCCGATTCGGGAGGAACCCCTCCCGCGGTCGTAGCCTGTTTGGCATCGGCTCCAGGCACAGCCACCCGGCGAATGTGACAGTGGTCACGACATTTCGGTCCGGGCGGCGGTTCCGCACCGTAGCAACAGGACATATCCTCTCCTCCGTCGAACGGCGGGGGGAGCCTTGTCGCCAGAGTCGCACTGCGTCGGAGTTGCCGCATGTCTTCCACGTCCCCGCAGGCCGTCAATCCGTACGCGCGCACCGCGGACGATATCCGGGAGCCGCCGAAGGGATTTCTCCCGTCGCTCCGGTTCCTCGGGCCCAGCTTCGTGCTGATCGGCAGCATCGTCGGCTCCGGCGAGCTGATCCTCACCACCCGCTTCGGGGCGCTCGCCGGCCTGGCGGGCCTCTGGTTCATCCTGCTCTGCTGCGTGGCCAAGACGATCGTGCAGGCGGAGCTGGGCCGCTACACGATCTCATCCGGCGACACCTGCCTGGAGGCGTTCAACCGGCTGCCCGGGCCGCGGCTCCGGGCCGGCTGGTTCCTGTGGCTCTTCGTGCTCTGGCAGATCCCGGGCCTCATCAACGGGGGCGCCATTCTCGGCAGCACCGGCCAGGTGCTGGCGGTGGCGTTCCCCGGCGCCGGCCTGCCGCAGCACGTCTGGGGCTTCATCCTCGCGGGGATCAATGTCTCGCTGCTCCTCTACGGTCGCTACCGGTTCGTGGAGCGGGCCTCCACCTTCATGGTGATGTCGTTCAGCGCGATCACGATCCTGGGAGCGCTGGCGCTGCAGTTCACCGACCAGGCGGTGCCGTGGACCGACGCGCTGAACGGCTTGCGGATCCAGCTCGCCCCGATCATCGCTCCCGCGGTGCTCGCCACCGCCATCGCCACCTTTGCGGGGACCGGCGTGGGCGGTGGGGAGCTGATGTCCTACACCTACTGGTGCGTGGAGAAGGGCTACGCGCGCTACACCGGGCCGCGCACCCTGGATGCGGACTGGGAGCGGCGGGCGAAGGGCTGGGTGCGGGTGATGCAGATCGACGTCTGGCTCGCTACCGCCGTCTTCACGCTCGGGACCGTCGCCTTCTTCTGGCTCGGCGCCGGCGTGCTCCATCGGGGCGGGCTGGTGCCGGAAGACAGCCAGATGATCGTGACCATCCGGAACATCTACACCGGCTCCCTCGGCGCCTGGGCCTCCGCGCTCTTCCTGCTCGGCGGCTTTTTCGTCCTCTACTCCACCCTGTTCTGCGGTCTCGCCGGCACCGCCCGCATCTACGCGGATATCCTGGGCGTCTTCAAGCTGGTCGACTTCGCCGACTTCCACAACCGCATGAAGTGGATCCGGATCTTCACCGTGCTGGTGCCGCTGGTCCAGAGCCTCACTTTCGCCTGGCACGGCAAGCCGCAGACGGTGCTGATCCTGACCGCCATCGCCGGCGGATTGCTCACGCCGGTGATCGCCTTCGGGACCATCTGGCTCCGCTATCGGCTGCTGGACAAGCGGATCGCCCCCGGAAAGCTCTCCGACGCGGCGCTGTGGGTCTGCTCCGGCGTGATCCTGGTCGTCTCCACGGCGGGGATGTTGATCGAGCTGGTAAAGCAGATCCGCGGGGCTTGATCCTCGTTAGCTCCGCGGTGGGCGGTCGGCCGGCGCCGGGGTGTCCAGGACCGCTCGGAGCTTCTCCGCGAGCTGGCGCGGGGTGAACGGCTTCTGGATCAGGACCGCCCGGCCCACGGCCACGCCGTGCCGCACGACCACGTCGTCCGTATAGCCGGACATAAAGGCGACGCGCAGCTCTGGACGCTCCGCCGCCAGCCGTTCCGCCACCTCGCGGCCGCTCATGCCGGGCATCACCACGTCGGTGAGCAGCAGGTCGATCTTTCCGGGGTACCCGCTCGCGGTCCGCAGCGCTTCGTCGCCGGACGCGGCCTCCAGCACCTGGTAGCCGGCGCTGCGCAGCGTGCTGCAGAGGAGCTGGCTCAGTCTCGGCTCGTCCTCCACAACCAGGATCGTCTCCGTGCCGCGGGGAAGCGCGCCGAGGCTCCTCTCCAGGCTGATCGCCGCCGGGGTAAGGGCGGAGTGCGGCAGCAAGATCCGGAAGGTGGTGCCGGCGCCGGGGGCGCTCTCCATCTCGATGCGGCCGCCGCTCTGCTGCACGATCCCCTGGGCGGTGGGGAGGCCGAGCCCGGTGCCGTGTCCCGACGCCTTGGTGCTGAAGAACGGCTCGAAGATCCGCCGCTGGGTCGTCTCGTCCATCCCGCAGCCGGTATCGCTGACGGAGAGCGCCACCCAGTCCGCGGAACCTTCCGGCCCTCCCGCCCGGGAGGCGCTGACCCGCTCGATGGTGACGGTGATCCGGCCGCCCTGCGGCATCGCGTCCCGGGCATTGACCACCAGGTTGACCAGCACCTGCTCGATGTGGCCCGGATCGACCTTGACGTGAGCCGGCCCCGCGCTGGAGATCACCGCCAGCTCGATATCCTCGCCGATCAGCCGGCGCAGCATCTTGCCGCAGCGGGGGATGATCTCGTTCAGGTCGATCACCCGCGGATGGAGCACCTGGCGGCGGCTGAACGCCAGGAGCTGCCGTGTGAGCCCGGCCGCGCGCTCGCCCGCGTGGTAGATCTCCTCCAGCACCTGCCGGTCTCCCTCGGAGAGGTCCGGGCGCATGAGCAGCAGCTCGCTGTAGCCGGTGATGACGGCGATCAGGTTGTTGAAGTCGTGCGCCACGCCTCCCGCCAGGAGCCCGACCGCCTCCATCTTCTGCGCCTGGCGGAGCTGCTCTTCCGATCGCTGGCGCTGGATGGCGGTGGCGAGGACGTGCGCCACCGCCTCCAGGAAGTGCGCGTCGTCCTGGGAGAACTCCCGCGGCCGGGTAGTGTAGGTTCCGAGCGCTCCGAACGGCTGGTTCGGCATGGGGATGCTCACCGCCAGCGCGCTCATCACTCCATACTCCCGCCGCTGGGGCGGGAGCCGGAAGCGGGTGTCGTGCTCCAGGTCGGGCGCGATGATCGGCTGGCCGGTGAGCAGGGCGCGCCCGGCCACGGTCCACTCGTTCGCCGGAATGCGCGTGCTGCCAACGAACCCGGCCTTCCAGCCGGTGCCGCCGGTCACCAGGAGCGCCTTCTCCTCCGGCCGGAACTCCAGGATCGCGGCGTACTCCACCTGCAGTACCTCCGCGACCCGCCGGGTGGCCTCCTGGCCGAGGCTCTCCAGGTCGGTGGTCGCCAGCGCGCGCTGCCCCAGCTCCGCCACCGCCGCCTGCTGCCGCGCCTGCATGCGCAGCGCCGCCTCCGCCTGCCTCCGGGAAGTGCGCACCGCGGCATCTTCGCGCGCCCGCTCCACCGCGGGGATCAGGCGGGCCAGGTTGGACTTCACCAGGAAGTCGTGCGCGCCCGACTTGAGGGCGGTCACCGCCGTCTCCTCACCGATGGTGCCGGAGACGATGATGAACGGGAGGTCCTTTCCGCTGGCGTGCAGCACCTCCAGCGCGTCGAGCGCGTTGAACGCCGGCAGGGAGAAGTCGGAGAGGACGACATCCCACTCTTCCTCGGCGATCGCCGCCCGCATCTCCGCGGCGGTCTCCACCCGCTTCCAGGCCGGGACATAGTCGCCCTGGCGCAGCGCGCGCAGCAGGAGCAGCGCGTCATCTTCGCGGTCTTCGACGATCAACACCCGCAGTGGTCTGGGCATCGGTCTCCTCCCCTCCGCTTACGCCTGGGGCGGCGCCGGCTCGTTCAGCACCAGCCAGTACAGCCCGAGCTGGCGCACGGCCTCGGTGAACTGGGCAAAGTCGACCGGCTTGCGGATGTAGCTGTTCGCGCCCAGGCTGTAGCCGGAGACCAGGTCCTGCTCCTCCCGGGAGGAGGTGAGGATCACCACCGGCAGCAGCCGGGTGCGGGGATCGGCGCGGATCTGGCGCAGCACTTCCAGCCCGTCCAGCTTCGGCAGCTTGAGGTCGAGCAGGATGATCTGCGGCTGCGCGCTCGTGTCCCGGCCGGCGTGCTTCCCGGTGCCGAAGAGGTAGTCGAGCGCCTCCACGCCGTCCTCCGCCACGACTACGTCGTTCAGGATGTTGTTCTTCCGGAAGGCGCGGAGCGTGAGCGCCACGTCGTCCGGATTGTCTTCCACCAGTAAGATCACCTGCCCACTCCTTACCCAGGCGCGAATCCCGCCGTTCCCGCCGCGAGGGTGAAGTAAAACTCCGCGCCTTCCCCCACGCTCCCCTCCGCCCAGACGCGGCCGCCGTGGCGGGTGATGACGCGCTGGACGGTGGCGAGCCCGATTCCGGAGCCGGTGAACTCCTTTGGGGAGTGGAGACGCTGGAACGGGCTGAAGAGTTTGTCCGCGTACGCCATGTCGAACCCGGCGCCGTTGTCCCGCACGAAGTAGACGCGCTCGCCGCCGGCACCGGAGAGACTGCCGAACTCAATGCGCGCCTCTTCCCGGCGAGAGGTGAACTTCCACGCGTTGCCGAGCAGGTTCTCCAGCACCACCCGCAGCAGTCGCGGGTCTCCGACGGCGGTCACGTCCGGCGCTACCACGAGCTCGGCCCTGCGGTCCGGCTCCGCCCGCTGCAGGTCGGCCAGCACGTCGCGCGCGACCTGGCTCAGCGACACCGTCTCGCGGCGCATCTCCGCGCGGGTGACGCGGGAGAGCGACAACAGGTCGTCGATCAGCTCCGACATCCGGTGGCTCGCCGCCATCACCCGCCGCAGGTGGTCCTGCCCGAGCTCATCGAGCTGGTCCTCAAAGTCTTCCAGGATTGCCCGGCTGAAGCCTTCGATGCTCCGCAGCGGGGTGCGCAGGTCGTGGGAGACGGAGTAGCAGAACGCCTCCAGCTCCTGGTTTACCGCCTGGAGCTCCGCGGTCCGCTCCCGCACCCGGGTCTCCAGCTCCAGGGTGAGCCGGCGGAGCTGCTCCTGCGCGAGCTTGCGCTCGGTAATGTCTTCCACCACCGCGTTCAGGTAGCTGGGGCGCCCCCCTTCGCCGTAGATCAGGGCGATACTGACGTTGGCCCATACTTCCCTGCCGTCTTTGCGGAGGTACCGCTTCTCCGTGCTGTACGTGCGGATCTCGCCCGCCTTCAACCGCCGCAGGGCTTCCACGTCGTCCTCCAGGTGCTCCGGATGGGTAAGCTCCTGGAATCTCATGCCGTGCAGCTCCTCGCGGGAGTAGCCGAGAATCCGGCAGAAGCGGGGGTTCGCCAGCAGGTAGCGGCCATCCAGGTCGATCAGGGCGATGCCGACCCCCGCCTGCTGGAACATGGCCCGGAAGCGCGCCTCGCTCTGGCGGAGCTGCTCCTCCATCTCCTTGCGCGGCGTGATGTCGGTGCAGACGCCCACGGCCCGCCAGCGCCGCGGCCCCACCGGCTCCACGTGCACGTCCTGGGAGAGCCACCGCCACGCGCCGTCCCGGCGGCGGCAGCGGAACTCCTGGTGGTAGCTCTGCCCCGCCCGGATGGCGGTGCGCGCCTGCTCGTCCATCCGCCGCCGGTCTTCCTCGTCCCAGCTGGCGTACCAGGCCTGAAAGTAGCTCTGGCCCGGCTCCCGCTGCACCGGGAGCACGCGCTCCGCGGCTTCCTCATCGGTGACGGAGAACTCCCACACCAGGCCGCGGTCTGTCTCCTGGACCTCCGCGTGGAAGAGCAGGCAGAGCGCGCCGGAGACCACCTGCTCCAGCTCGCGCTCCATCCGCCGCTGGTCGCTGGCATCCCGCGCCACCAGCAGGGCGGCCGGACGCCCGCGGAAGGTGAGCGGCCTGGAGGTGATCTCTGCGTCGAAGACTCGCCCGGTCCGGGTCCGGTGGAGCCAGATCCCGGAGCGGGAGTGGCTCTCGCGCTCCCGGGCTACGTCGGCCAGCAGGCGCGAATGCTCGGATTCGGGGCGGATCTCCAGGATCGTCATCCGGAGGAACTCATCCCGGGAGTACCCGTAGCTGTCTACCGCCGCGTCATTGACGGCAAGGAACCGCAGCGTCTCCAGATCGTACACCCACATCGGCTCCGGATGGGCGTTGAAGAGCAGCCGGAAGGAGTCGCCTTCCGGGGATTCCACGGGTGAGGTCAGGGGTGTCAGCGCCATCGGTTAGGAAGCCGAGAAAGTTCGGTCGCTGGCGGGCGGAGGTCGCGGGTCGAGCCGCCGCTTTCGACATGCATAGACAGGAGCCGCCCGCCGGGCAAGAGTTTCTTTAGATTGCCGGGAGTCGCGAACTCAGTCTTTCCTGCAGCGCCTCCGAAGACCGGGCGGCGTGAGCTGAATCACCCTATAGCACGCATCCGGACCCGCAGCTACAGCTGATACGGGCTCGCGGGCAGGTGGTCAGCGGACGCGAGGCCGGGGTGCGATTCCGGCTCAGAACTGGAAGTAGAGGAACGGGCTCTCGGAGCCGAGGCGCGCCACGCAGGCGAGGGTGAGGCCGGCGAGGGCGACCGCCCACCGGCGCTTCGGCGCGGGCTTCCAGTCCCAGATCTCCGGCACCACCGCCACCCAGACAGCGGCGACCGCGATGAGCGTCCAGAGCTCGCCGAGGCCGGCGAGCGGGTAGGCGCCCGCGTAGCCGTGGAGCCCGACCAGCGCCTCCCCGTGGCGGATCGTCTCGTCCAGCGTCGCGTTCTTGAACGGCAGCCAGCCGAGGGTGACGAGGAGGAAGACGAACGGGCGGCTCAGCCAGACCGGGATCCGCGGCGCCCGCTCGCCCAGGGCGTGGCGGGCCAGGTGGAAGAGGGCGAGCAGGCCTCCGTGGAAGACGCCCCAGATCACGAAGGTCCAGTTCGCGCCGTGCCAGAGGCCGCCCAGGAACATCGTGATCATCAGGTTGAGCAGGGTGCGGCCCAACCCGGCGCGGGAGCCGCCCAGCGGGATGAAGAGGTAGTCCCGCAGCCAGCGGGAGAGGGTGATGTGCCAGCGGTTCCAGAAGTCGGAGACGTTGGTGGCGAGGTAGGGGCGGTTGAAGTTCTGCGGGAAGCGGAAGCCGAGCATGAAGCCGAGCCCGACCGCCATGTCGCTGTACGCGGAGAAGTCGAAGTAGATCTGAAAGCTGTAGCCGAGCAGGGCGGCCCACCCGGTATTGAGGCCGAGCTGGTCGACGTGGGCAAACATCGGGTCGATGCGCGCCGCGATCAGGTCGGCGAGCAGCAGCTTCTTGACCAGTCCGTAGACAAAGAACCAGATGCCCCGCTGCATCAGCTCCCAGTCGATCCGGGTCCGCAGCGTGCGGTACTGCTCCTCCACGTCGGTGTAGCGGATGATCGGCCCGGCGATCAGCTTCGGGAAGATGCAGATGAAGAGCGCGTAGTGGAGGAACGAGTTCGCCGGCCGGGCCAGTCCCTTGTAGATGTCGATGGTGTACGTCACCGACTCGAACATGTAGAACGAGATCCCGATCGGCAGGATCAGGTGCAGGACCTGCAGCTCGACCCCGCCGATCCCCAGGCGGGCGGCGGCCGCGTTCACGGAGAGGGCGAAGAAGTCGTAGTACTTGAAGAACCCGAGCATCCCCAGGTTGTAGAGCAGGGAGAGCACGAGCCAGAGCTTCTTGCGGCCGGGGTGCTCCGTCCGGCAGATCGCGTGCCCGGCCAGGTAGTCGACCACCGTCGTCCCCAGCATCAGGAACGAGAAGCGCCAGTCGAAGTAGCTGTAGAAGACGTAGCTGGCGCCGCAGAGGAACGCGAGGCGCCAGGCGGTGCGGAGCGGGAGCCACCAGACCGCCAGCACCACCGGCAGGAAGACGAAAAGAAAGATGTAGCTGTTAAAGAGCACGGGCGTTCAGGAGGTGCGGCGAAACCAGGTAGTTCAGCATCCGGCGGGTGTTGGCGACGGTCGGGTGCATCGGATCGTACCAGCCCCCTTCCAGCCCGTCGAAGCTCTCGGTATCGGTGAGATCGAAGAACTCCGCGCCGTGGCGGCGGGAGAGCGCCGCGACCAGCGCCGCGACCTCCGCATACCGGCCGGCGAAGCCGGTGACTTGCCAGCGCTCCCGCACGGCGGCCGGTGCCGGCGTGAGGAAGAGGGTCGCCTTCACCCGCCGCTCCCGCAGCAGCTCCAGCAGCGCCTCCAGCTCCCGCGCCACGTGCGGGTTCGGCTCCCGCTCCGGCGGGTTCAGCTCGATCGTCTCCAGCTCCGGGTGGAACGGGTCGAGAAACAGCTTGCCCGCGGTGTCCGGCTCCCCATACCGGCCGCGGTAGCCGTCCCGCTCGAAGCGCGGCGCGGCAGCGGGGGCCGGGCGGGCTCCGGGGGCGGGCAGCGGGGGCGGCGGCACCTCCACCCCCTCTCGCGGCGGGATCAGGTGCCCCAGCGCGGAGCTGTAGACCAGCCGCCGGTAGTTGCCCCGCTGGCCGAAGAAAGAGAGCACGTCGACCCCGATCAGCACCCGCTTGATCGGCGCTCCCAGCTCCTCCGCGGCGTAGCGGTAGAGCGCCAGGGCGTCGATCGGCCCGCCCGCCGCTACCGCCGCGTTGAAGGTACGCAGGCCGGTGCGCGCCTGCAGGTAGCGGGGCTCGAACCGCATCACCCGGGACGAGCCGAGGATGAGCTGCTGCGGCAGCGGCCGGAGCCGGCGGAGCAGGCCCAGCTTCACCGCGGCGTCGTCGACCGCCGTCCCGCCGGCGGGGGCCGGGAAGAGCTTGTCGACCAGCCGCCGGGAGTTGACCGTCATCGGGTGGACCGGGTCGTACCAGCCGCCCTCATGCCCCGCGAAGGTGCCGACCGCGGAGAAGTCGTGGAAGCGCAGCCCGCGGCGCCCCACGCGCGCGCCGATCTCCCGCACCAGCTCCTGTTCCCGCGCCAGGTAGCCGGTCTCCTTCCAGTGCTTCCGCATCGGAGTAGGGGCGGGAGTGGTGAAGAGCTCCGCCTCGATCCGGTGGGTCTTCAGGTAGTCGAGCAGGGCGTCGAGCTCCGCCAGCACCACCGGGTTCGGGAGGTCCTCCTGCGGGTTGAACGGCGCCCGCGCCAGCGCCGGCTCCACGTACCGTGCGAAGGCGCGCGGCGGCAGCACCTTCTCCACGTCGGTGTAGCGCCCGCGAAAGCCGTCCGGCTCGAACCCGCGCGGCGCCGCGCCCTGGTCTTCGGGGCCTTCGGCCGCCCCCGCGGCGTGACTCGGGAAGAAGGCGTTGCGGAGGGAAAGGAACGAGTCATACGCCTGTGCCGGGCTCAGCAGCAGGGCCGCGTCGCTCGTCTTGTCGGTGTCGTCCGGCCGGCGCGCCACGAACCGGCCGAGCTGCGGATGCCGCTTCAGCCGCGCGTAATTGCCGCGCCGGCCGAAGAAAGAGAGCATGTCGAGCCCGATCAGCACCCGCCGGACCGGCGCCCCCGCCACCTCGCGGCTGTACCGGAGCATCGCCAGGGCGTCGACCGGCCCGCCCGCCGCCACTGCGGCGTTGAAGGTCGGGAGCCCGGTCCGCGCCTGCAGGTAGCGGGGCTCGAACCGCATCACGCGCGAAGAGCCGAGGACCAGCTGCTGCGGGGCCGGCTGCCGCGCCCGGAGCAGCTCGCACTTGGTGCCGGCGTCGTCCGCCACCCGGGGCGGCAGGTACTTCGGCGAGTAGAGTCCCCACGGGTTGACCGCCCAGTTGAGGCCGGCGAAGAGCCCCACCCCCAGCAGGAAGCAGGAGACGAAGCAGAGGGCGAACCGGCGCGACTGAAGCTGCGCCTTCGGCTCGAGATCGGGAACGGAAGTGCCGGCCGGCTGCGGGTCCATGGCGGATCGGGAAACGGTTGACCGAAGGGCGGGGCCCGGGACCCGGGCGGGCAAATCGCGGCGGTCGCGAAGCGCGGGCAGCGCTCGCGCGGTCCTCCAGGCTTTACGACTCTTCGCTCTGCGTAGTGCCCGGAACCGGCGGCTGAGTTCGGCCGGCGCCCCCCAGTTCTATCAACCCCGACGGCGAGTCAGCGACTCGGATTCCGCCCCCGCGCTATTGTCGGCCGGCGGACCCGATCGGGAGACGTCGATCGCGGCTCCCCGGCGGACGAGCGATCCCAATCAATCGGTGCGGCCTATGGAGTGCGGAAGCTTGCTTCCCCTTTGAGGAGCCTCCCGACGACGCTACTTGCCTCGGTCTTGAGCTGCAGCTAGCCGGCGAGCGAGAGCCAGGTCTCATCTCGGCAGCCGAAAGCGGGAGCAAGCTCCCGCACTCCAAATCCTTCCCCGGAAGGGAGACGAGCTGGCGAGGTCGTAGTACAGGCCGAGTCACTGGAGGTCGAGAGATGGCCCGTTGGCACCATGCCCCGGCACACTGCCTGGATGAATCCGGAGCCTATATGGTCACCGCAGGCACGTATCGGAAGGTGCCGTTTTTCAGCGGGCCAGAGCGGCTGGACCTGCTCCACGATGCCTTCTTTCAGCTCGCCCTGGAATTCGAGCTCCGCCTGCAAGCCTGGGCGATTTTTTCCAATCACTATCACTTCGTGGCGGAGCTACCTGGAGATGCAACCAGGCTCCGCAAGTTCCTGCAGCAACTCCACTCGACCACCGCGCGAGAGCTCAATCTCCAGGACGAGACGCCGCAGCGAAAGGTGTGGCACCAGTACTGGGACAGTCGCATCACTTACCAGCGATCCTACTTCGCCCGGCTGCAATACGTGCACCAGAACCCGGTGAAGCACGGCCTGACGCAGAACGCGGAGCAGTACCGCTGGTGCTCCGCGCGCTGGTTTCAGGAAGAAGCGCCTCCCTCGCTCTATCGCACGATCTGCAGTTTCCCGACGGATCGCGTGCGTGTGTTGGATGACTTCTGATCGAGAGCGGAGTCCCTCCCCGCCCCAGCATTTGGAGATTCTATGCTTCGCGTCAAGCGGAAAGTTCGAGGGTAGCTCCCGTACGTAGCCCCACGGAGCCGACGGCGCCGAAGACATCACGGGTTCTTCGCCGCCGGCTCCGTTCCGGCG
>JBKBRF010000041.1:0-56632 GCA_046292385.1 Armatimonadota bacterium
ATCTATAATCGCCGGCGCCTCCATTCGGCGCTCGGCTATCGGCCCCCGGCCGAGTTCGAGGGCGAAAGCCCGCTCACTTAAACCAGGGGTACTGACTGTCCGCCCTCAGGGGGTAAGTCCACTCCGTCTCTCCGCCCCCGAAGGTCCCTCTGTCCCTCCGAACCGGCTCGCTCGCTGAACAAGGGTTTCCTCTGCGCGGGAGCTGGGGATAGGAAACCGGTGACCGGGTTTCGCCCCCGGCCCCGGGCGGCGCCCTCGCCGTCCTGATTCCGGCGGAGGTAATCCGATGCTCGCCCAGTCGCCTCGAGTACCTTTTCCGACCCGTCTGGCGCGACAGTTGAAGCGGGTCACCGATCTTTCGAGCCATGCTCGCGACGACGCCGCTCACGACTACCAGGTGGTGTTCCAGCCGCTGCTGCGGCGCCTGGCCGCCCTGCCAGGGCTGAGTCTCTCCCGAAGCCGGCTGCTCGACTTCGGCTGCGGGTTCACCTACACCATGTCGCTGCTGTTCCAGCCGCACGTGCGCGAAGTGGTGGCGCTCGACGTGGCCCCGACCTGCCGAGACCACTGGTGGAGTGCGCTCACGGGCGGTGGCTGGCGGCATCCCGGCCACGTCGCCGTCGCAGCGGCGGATCGCTCCCGGGTGGGGGCCTACTACCGCCATCTGGAGACGCTCACCCGGCAGCGGCTGCGCCACGAGGAAGTCGACGTCCGCCGCTACCCGGGTGACCGCATCCCGTTCCCGGACGGGCACTTCGACTGCCTCATCTCCAACGCCGTGCTCCAGGAGCTGCCGCTGCCGCTGGAGACGTTCGCCGCGGAAATGGCGCGCGTGGTGCGTCCCGGGGGGTGGGTCGACCTGGAGTGGCACAGCTTCTACTCACTCCACGGCCACTACCTGGGGGCGGCGGAGAGCCGGTCCAATCCGTGGGGGCACCTGCGGGGTGGTCCGGCGCATCCGGCGCTCAACCGCGTGCGCCCGGAGCAGGTGGAGCAGGCGTTCGCCTCCCGCTTTGACGAGATCCGGGTGCTCCGCCACGACCGGCGCCACCGGATCGCCGGCCTCGATCCGGACTTCGCGCCGGAGGGGCTGGAGCTGCTCACCCCGGAGCTGCGAGAAGAGCTGGCAAGCTATCCGGAGGAGCTGCTCGTCACCCGCGGGTACATCCTGCAAGCCCGCCGCCGAGCGGCCTGACGACAGCGATCGTCCAGCCCCTACCACTAACAAAACGCGAACCGGCCTCCGGGGGAGTGATCCCTTCCGGAGGCCGGTGCTGTTTCTGGAGATGTCCCGCGCCGAGTTACTTGGCGGGGACTTCCTTCTTCGCGAAGTACCAGTCCTTCGCTTCGTAGCCTTCCTGCACCCGCTTCTCGGCGCCTTCCTGCGTGGTGGGCGGCGGCACGATCACCTTCTCGCCCGGCTGCCAGTTGGCCGGGGTGGCGATCTTGTGCTCCTCGTGCGCCTGCAGCGCCTGGATCAGGCGGACGATCTCGTCGATGTTCCGGCCGTTCGTCAGCGGGTAGTAGATCATCGCGCGGACGATGCCGCGATCATCGATGATGAAGACGCAGCGCACCGTGGCGGTGCTGGCGGCACCCGGGTGGACCATCCCGTAGGCCTGCGCGACCTTCATATCGAGGTCCGCGATGACCGGGAACTTGATCTGCACGCCGAAGTTCTGCTCGATGTTCCGGATCCACGCGATGTGGGCGTAGATGCTATCGATGCTGAGGCCGACGAGCTGGACGTTCATCTTCTCGAACACGTCGGCCCGGCGGGCGAACTCGACGAACTCGGTGGTGCAGACCGGGGTGAAGTCCGCGGGGTGGGAGAAGAGCACCACCCACTTGCCCTTGAACTGGGACAGGGAGATCTCGCCCTGCGTGCTCAGGGCCTTGAAGTCGGGAGCCGGCTCATTCAGGCGCGGCAGCGAAGCCTGGGTCTGGGTTTCCATAGTGAAGACGCTCCTTCCGTACGGACCCGAGACTCCCGTCGCCAGGGTTGGGACGCGGGACAGGTCCTGCTGGGCCGCACGGGGTGTTAGACCAAAAGGCGGACGGCCGTGGGGTGGGCGACCGGCGCCGGTAATCATAGCATACCCACTCAGGATAGTAAACTTTCGGGGGTCCGGCCGTCGACCGCTCGGGAGCGCGGCGGCCGGGACGGGGACGGTAAAGATGGCGGTAGGGGACGAAGGGGGAGACGGCCACCGTCCCGCCGGAGGGTCGGCCGCCATCGGCCCACCTCCAGCGGGACCCGGTTAGCTGGCTATAGGGCTCGCCGGCGGCTGCCCCACCATGCTTGCAGCGAGTCGATCCGGCCTGAAAGCCGGCTCACGAACGGCTGGCTCCAGGCATCGAAACGGTCGACCGCCCCGTAGAAGTGGTCCTGGAGCCGCTGGATCCAGTTGATTGAGTCAGATCTCCTCATACCGCCTCCCAAGGGAAACGTGGGCCGCTGAGGGCCCTCCTCTCCGCCTCGATTGTTCCACGCTGTACCGCAGCGAAACATGTCCCCCCTTGCCTGCGCATCGGGTGACCTGGGCGCCGGCGCACGGTAGTGCTTTGATGGGGAGGGATCGGCCCGCGGGCACAGGAACTCTCTATCGAGCCGGCAGCGCAGGCCGGCGAACTTCTATGCAGGATCGGAGGCGACCGATGAAATGGCTTTCCGGTTTCGCGGCAGCCCTGGCGCTGGCAGCGACCGGTGCGGCCGGCGTGGCCCAGGAGGCGGCCGGGCCGAAGGTGGGGGACAAGGCGCCGGACTTCAAGCTGGTGGGGAGTGACGGGAAGACCTACACCCTCAGCCAGTTCAAGGGGAAGTCGGCCGTGGTGCTCGCGTGGTATCCCAAAGCGTCGACCGGTGGCTGAACGCTCGAATGTAACTCTCTCCGTGATGAGATGAGCTCACTTTCGAAGTTCAAAGTCCAGTTCTTTGGTGCCAGCACCGACCCGGTGGCGGACAACAAGACCTTCGCCGAGAACAACAAGTACAACTTTCCGCTGTTGAGCGACCCGGACAAGGGCTACGCGAAGGCGCTGGGCGTCCTCAACGAAGAGCGGGGGTTTGCCAACCGCTGGACCTACGTGATCGACGACCAGGGGATCATCCGGGAGATCGACAAGGCGGTCAAGGTCCAGAACCACGGCAAAGACCTGGCGGCGACGCTGGAGAAGCTCGGTATTCCGAAGAAGTAGCCGAGCGCGCGCCGCAGCCAGCGGAGCATAACGGAGCGGTAGGGCAGCAGCCCTGCCGCTTTGTTGTTTGTACGCCTGGCACGCCGGGTAGACTGGGCACCCGGAGGGAACCCGCCACGGGCCCTCCGGGTCGTATGAAGGGAAGGCCCCGCCGCTTGAGGCGCAACCGGCAGGCCGGGACCGGCGTTCATGAAGCATGCCGGCGGGCTAGCCGGCCGGGGTCGGAAGAAGAAAGAACACGCAGTAAAGGAACGAAAATGGAAGCAAGAACGACGCTGTCGCTCAAGGAAGCGCGGGAGCGTCTGCGGCAAACGATTGAAGAATACGTACGCCTGGACGCCGAGCTGCGCCAGCTCGAAAACACGAACTACCGCGTCTGCATCTTCGGCTCGGCGCGCATCCAGCCGAAGGATCCGCTTTACCACCGGGTCTTCCACATCGCCCAGCTCCTCTCCGAGCAGGGGATCGACGTGGTGACCGGCGGCGGGCCCGGCCTGATGGCCGCGGCGAATCGGGGAGTGCTGGCCTCCAAGCGGCGGCGCTCCACCTCGTATGGCCTGCCGCTGGACCTGCCGACGCTGGTAGAGCCTGCCAACCGGCACCTGGATATCAAGAGCTCTCACAAGCGCTTCTCCAGCCGGCTGGACGAGTTCATCCGCCTCTCGCACGCCGTGGTGGTGGCGCCGGGCGGCATCGGCACGCTGCTGGAGCTGATGTATGTGTGGCAGCTCCTGCAGCTGAACACGGTGGAGCCGCGCCCGGTGGTGCTCCTGGGTGAGGAGTACTGGGGCGGCCTGATGCAGTGGATGCGCGAAGCTCCGCTGGCGGAAGGCCTGATCAACCCGCGCGACATGGAGTACATGACGATCGCGGACGAGCCGGCGGACGTGGTCCGCGTGCTCTGCGAAGACTATCAGCGCTTCCGCGAGCGCCAGGAGCAGCCCGGCCGCGTGCCGGCGCCGGAGGAAGCGGCGCGCGCCGTCTCCGAAGAGCTGGCCACGGAGCTGGAAGCGGAAACCGAAGCGATGAGCTTCGCGCTGCGCGAAGCTCGGCTCGCCGCCTGACGCGCGGCCGCAGCCTCAACCGAACACCGCGTGCCGCGGCCGGAACGGAGAACGTCCCGACCGGCGGCATGCCCCTCTCACGAGGAGCGCCCAGGGAGCGGCGCTCCTTTCGCGGTTTCTGGCACCGACCCATTCCGGGCTCGTATGTCAGCCCGGACTAGTCCGCGACGCCGGGTAGGTAGGGGAGTTGTCTACCTGCCCCGGCTGCGGACCTCGATTCGGCCTGCCATGATCGCTGTATAACGGCGGAAGTTGCTGGTTATCTCAGGTTAAGACGCCTCTGGCAGCGGCACCTCGTGGGAGTTGGTTTCCGCGATGACGCGTACGCCCACCAGCCAGGAGGGTAGATCCAGCATCTCCGCGACGGCATCCACTGGACTCACCGTCGGTCCGGTCGGGCCTGTGGGGGGTGCTGCTACAAAGTCGAACTCCTGTATTCCGTCCGCAGGAGGAGTGATGTAGATTCGCCGGGCGAGTTCTGGATCGCTCCAGTTCAGCGTCCGGACCCGGCCTTTCGCGCGGATGTCGAGGGTGGGTGGATTAGTTCGCCGCAGTGCGAGTTCAACTTTCGTGACTTCGTAAACCGGTTCTTTCTGGACCATTTGACTTCTCCTTCGAAGGGATGCGATTACTGATCCGGTATCCGCGTGCTAACTCACGCGGATACCACTCTAACCTTTCAGAGAATCCTCAATACCGTGATCGCAGCGCCGGGCGGCCTGTTGGGAAATGAAAAGGTAGCAGTCCAAAGATTAGCACTCAATTGTACCAGAGTTGGTGCGAGTGGCTGGCTCGGATTACCAAACCAGGAATTTGCGAAGAACTGCGCATTCTGCCCCTGATTGTTTAACCATTGGAAGCTCTGGCCCGGCCCAACGACTGGTGGCTGCCACGTATGCGGCTGGTTTCCGACCGTGAACCCTGCTTGGATAAACACACCGGGCGCGAAAGTCGAGAGCGCGATCCAGACTCTTTGTCCCGGTGCAAGCCAGAGCCCAAATGCGGTATTCCCTGCGACAAGAGCGTCGCTTGAAGAGACTGAGGTCGAGAGGCTGGGCTCCACAAAGTCATCGGCTAACGAGTATGCGTCCATCCTGATCTCCATCCGCTACGTAGGCTTTCCGGCTGAAGTGCCAGTTGCCGTCTGCAGGAACACGCACGACCGGCCAGCATGGGCGCGATCCCATCAATGGTTTCCACGTTGTTTAGCACTTCACCTTCTTCCTTAAGATAAGTCACATGAAAGCTTCTCTCCAGCACCCCTCGCGTTGACGAGCTACGGCGGCCATCCAACGTCACAGGCTTTGTTCTTGCCCGTCAATAACTTCCGATAATCGATATTATGCTTTCTGGCTCCACCAGCGTCCGCTATGTAAACAACCACGTCTCTGGAAGCACTACTGCTACGTGCCTGACAGATTAACCCCGGTGCTGTAACACCGTATAGAACGTAAACGCCGTGCTTCTGTCGCTACCCACCTACCCGAGCGCCCGCCTTTGGTCGCTGGAAGCTTCAGCGGAGGGGCTCTGCGTGTCAAGAAGTGCGACAGCACCCGCAGGGCTTGCTCTTGACACGGAGGCTCCTGGAGCGTACGAGACTGGGCAAAGGTGGGCGCCGGTCCCCGTCGATGAACACAACCTCCGTGCGTAGCCCGTATCGAGCATCCCGATGTCCAAGCACCGTTCCAACCCGCAGCAGCCGAACGAAGACCGCCGCAGGAAGTTGGTTAAGCAGATTCTCGCCCCCGCCGTCTGGGAACGCTGGGTGGACATCCTGGAGAAGGACCACGACCTGAAGGTCCAGCGCATTGAAGAACGGTTGGACGAGGCTGTGCGCATCACTGGCGAAGATCGCGAAACTGCCATCGGCACGTGGTTCTCGTTTGGCGCGGGCCATGATCCCGAGAAGATGAAACAGGGCCTCTCGGGGAGAGGTAGACTGTTCAAGGTCTTCTCGCAACGCGTGTTCGATACGTTCTCGGAACTTGGCGGCGAGAACTGAGCTACGTCAACTTCCGTCTTCCCCGGTCCAGCAGAGCGATTGGCGGCTTGGGGTGATCCTATGGCGGGTTTCGCCTGCAGATGAAAAGCTACCCTATGGAGTTGATAAAGGCGCTCGGGGGTGTTGCCGTGCTCACAGTATGCCTGGCCGTCCCCGCCGCCATCGGAATGGTGAATCCTCTCGGCGGGCTCATCCTGGCGGGACTTGCACTGCTGATGTGGAATCGGCTGGTCCGGTTCGGCCCCGAACTCATGCAAGGGGGCGTCCGCCTGGCGGCCAACATCCTGATTCTCGCCATTGCCGCCGCAAGCGGCGTCGCGCTTCTCCTTCGCTGACGCGGATAGCGAGGGGTTTACTCACCGCGCGATTTCCGTCTGCCTGCTGGCGCTTCCGGCCTTGGCGGGCGTTATGGCAGATGCACAGGTATCGCGCGATATTCGAAGCCGGCGACGTGGAAGCACCGGAAGGGGCCCAGCAGATGAACGCTCGCCTCCTGCTCGACGGAGGCGCCGATCCGAACCTGGTGGACTGCACCGGGACCACGGCGCTCCTCGCCGCCGCGGCCGAGGGCCACACGCAGATCGTCCGCGACCTGCTGGAACGCGGCGCCGATCCCCGGGCGAGAGACTCCGACGGCGCAACCGCCCGGATGCTGGCAGAGCGCCACATCTGCGAGTTACGATCGCTGCTCCGCGCCTCCGCTGACAGGGCGCCTTGACTTCCGCCGGGGAGTCATGGAGCTGTCATGCCACCTCTCTCCGGGCAGGACGTAACCCCAGCTATTCGGACCGGCAGGTCTCAGCCCCGAAAGCTTTCGGGGCTTCGCTCTCTGCAGCCTCGACTTCAGTCGCAGGTGCGAATGCGGCAGTACTTCCCGACGAACCGGTCAGCGCGGGACCTGCTCGTCGGCGTGGTAGGAGCTCCGCACCAGCGGGCCGCTCTCCACGTGCTTGAAGCCGATCTCCAGCCCCTCTTGCTTGAGCTGCGCGAACTCCTCCGGCGAAACGTAGCGGATCACCGGGATGTGCTTGAGCGAGGGCCGCAGGTACTGGCCCAGGGTGAGGACGTCGCAGTCGACCTCCCGCAGGTGCTGCATGGCGACGCGGGTCTCGTCCAGCTCCTCCCCCACTCCCAGCATCATGCCGCTCTTGGTGATCATCGCCGGGTCCATCTCCTTCACCCGGCGGAGCAGCTCCAGGGAGCGCCAGTACTTCGCCTGCGGCCGCACCAGCTTGTAGAGCCGCTCGATGCTCTCGATGTTGTGGTTCAGGATGTCCGGCCGGGCGTCGACCACCACCTTCAGCGCGTCCCAGTTCCCCTCGAAGTCCGGGATCAGCACCTCGATGCCGGTGTCCGGGCAGCGCCGCCGGATGGCGCGGATCGTCTCCGCGAAGATCTCGGCGCCGCCGTCGTCCAGCTCGTCCCGGTTCACGGAGGTGATCACCGCGAAGCGGAGCCCCAGGTGCTCCACCGCCTCCGCCACGCGCTCCGGCTCTTCGCGGTCCAGCTTTTCCGGCCGGCCGGTCTTGATGGCGCAGAAGCCGCAGGCCCGGGTGCAGATGTCGCCGAGGATCATGAAGGTGGCGGAGCGGCGCTCCCAGCAGTCGCCGATATTGGGACACCGCGCGCTCTCGCAGACGGTGTGGAGGCGAAGGTCCTCCACCAGCCCTTTCAGGTTCCGGTAGTTCGGACCGCCCGGCGCCCGCACCCGGAGCCACTCCGGCCGCGGCGGACCGGACGCCGAAACCGGGCTCCCGATCCGAACCTCGTTCTGAAGCACCCTCAGCTCACTCATCGACTCGTATTCCGTATTGCGCGTATTAGCCTGGCGAAGAGCCTGGCACTCCTGGCGCTCTGTCTCGTATTGCGTATCTCACTCGTATTGCGTATTCCGTATTGCGTAGCGGGGCGCCTGGCGCTCGTTCCGAGAACGTCCTGCCGGGCGCAGGGCTCTTGAAACACTAGCCTGAGACACATCGCCCGGCAGTCACTCGCCGCCAGGAGAGCCATACCCCTCGCTACGCAATACGGAATACGCAATACGCAGCACTCCACCGGAGCGAAGGCTTGCCGCCGACGCTGCGCCCTACCCGCTCCCGTTGGCACCCCGTCCCCGAACCAGCGCCATGAACTCGTCCCGGGTGGCGCGGTCGGTGCGGAAGGAGCCGAGCACCGAGCTGGTGACCATGCTGGAATGCTGCTTCTCCACGCCGCGGGCCATCATGCAGAGGTGCTTCGCTTCGACCACCACCGCCACGCCGCGCGGCGAGATCGCCCCAAAGAGCGCGTGCGCGATCTCGTGGGTCAGCCGCTCCTGCACCTGCAGCCGCCGGGAGAACATCTCCACCAGCCGGGCGATCTTGCTCAAGCCGATGATCTTCCCCTGCGGGATGTAGCCGACGTGTGCCACGCCGTAGAACGGGACCAGATGGTGCTCACACAAGCTGTACAGCTCGATGTTCCGCACGATCACCATGTCGTCGTATTCTTCGGTGAAGACCGCGCGGTTGAGCAGGGTTTCTACGTCCTGCCGGTAACCGCGGGTGAAGTCCCGCAGCGCCGCGGCCGCCCGCGCGGGCGTGCGCAGCAGCCCCTCGCGGTCGGGGTCTTCCCCCAGCTCGATCAACACCTCGCGCAGCAGCGCTTCCAAACGGTCCGACAACTCCCCAGCCTCCTCAGGGGCTCCGCTGCCCTCATCACTTTAACGCGTTTTCCTGCTTCGGGAGTGGCGATTGCCGGTGGGAACGCGTGCCGAGGCGGCGAGGCGGGAGCGGCTGGCGAGTGGCTGCAGTAGCGCGTATTCCCTAGAGGAGCTGGTGGGGGTGAGGTAGCTCGCAGCCACAGGTCAGGCGCTGGCGACGACCGCCTGGAGTCTCTCGCACAACTCCCCGGTCTTTAAGTAGTTGCCCAGCACGAAGTAGGAGCCGAGGCTGAAACGGATCACCGCGAGCCAGAGGGTGCGGTCCGCGCAAGTGACCTTCAGCACGCGACCCAGCCCTGGGAGACGGCTCATCTCTACCCGCCGTAGCGAGACAACCGGAATGGTGATCGCGCCTCGCGGACTATCGATCCGAAGCTCCTCGGCCGTCAGGGCCAGCTTGCCCGAGCGGACCGGCGTGCGCAGGTTCAACTCCGGCCCGGTATGGAACATGATCCGGTATCGCACCGCTGCTCCTCTCCGCTCGGGCATGTGTCTACCGGGTGAATCGCGCGTCGGCGATCACCGGGCGGACTCCGTCTCCTGCCAGACCGCCTTCAGCTTCTCACGGTAAACACCAGGGCGGCCGAGCCGGGCAAGCTGCCCGGAAAGCCCCGCCGCAGACCCACCGTCCGCATTCCGATCTTCTCCAGCACCCGTCTGGAGGCCTCGTTCTCCGGATCGCAGCCAGCCAAAATCCGTGCCAGTCCCAGCTGCTCGAAGCCGTAGTCCACCACCGCGCGAGCGGCCTCCGTCGCGTACCCGCGGCCCCGGTAATCCCTCTTCACCAGAAAGCCGAGCAGCGCCTCGTCCAATGATCTGATCATCGGGCGCGAGGTAGATGGCGAAGGTCACCCTCGGCAGTTCCGGGACGTACACCACCTGCGCCGCCTGTTGGCCCCGCAGCCGCACCTCCAGCGGGCTGTACGGGGTGACTTCGGCCGGGCACTCCCCCACCTCGGGATCCGCGCAGTACTCTGCCGCGGCACGCCGCTCGAGGCTGCGGAAATCTCGGAGAGCCAGTCGCTCGGTGTGGACCGTCCGATCACATTCCATATCAGCCCCCCGCCGACCCGCCCCGCCGCAGCCAAAACTCACTCGTCGGCGACTATCCATCGCTCTCGATCGGCAGTCTTGCGACCCGGTATGCCGCCACCTCGGCCGGGCCGAATGACCGGCCGCACTGCTGGCAGATGAAGTACGACTTCTCCTGCGGCGCCTTGTCCACGTACCGAATCTCCCCCTCATTGTTACAGTAAGGGCAGACCGGTCGCTCCCGCAGCACGGCCCGGCACGCCTTGTTGTGCAGCCGAGGCTTTCTCAAGCGCTCTCGCTCCGCCAGCACTGATTGCTCGCGCTGCTGCTCCAACACCTTCCGTTTGGCATGCCAATCCACTCGACCGATCAGAGTGTCGCGGTCGGGCACCTCTCTGCGGAGGAGCGGCCACGCCGCCATCAGCTCGTGCCGGACCAGTGGCCGCAGTCCGGCGAGGGCGGTGTCCGGATCCTCGAGCCATGCTTGCCATTTCGTCAGCGATACGCGGACGGAGTAACCGGACTCCGCCAGGTGGATCTTTATGGCGTCAACTTCCGGATCTGGGTTCAAGGAGACGAAGAACGTTTCTGTCCGGAGCGCGATGCCCCAATACGGATTCGTCTCGTTCCCTTCCAGCCACATCTGAAAGTACTGCCGGGCGAACTCTTCCCGGTCCGGCCAGGGCTCGTAGCACTCCCAGTGGATGGCGGCGTCGCAAAACGGGTAGAGCCGGTGCTCCGGCGGAAAGAAGACCCCGCTGGTGGCGAAGAAGTCAGTGCCGAGATCGACTTCCGCTTTACAGATGGCGCAGCGCACGCCGGGGTAGACCAGTGCCATCAGGGGCTCCTCTCTCCGCCGAGGGTCCGGGGAACACTCGGAGTAACGCTATGGTCTCGCCATCCATAGCCGTGCCGTACTCCGATCGAGGCACCGCTCCGCGAATTCGTCATTCTGAACGCAGTGAAGAATCTCGGCAGCCGTCCTGGACCGGAGCACGCATCCGGGTGACGAGGGCTCGGCCTGGCGAGGCGCTCCCGAACGTGGGGGCTCATCGTGTCCCCAGAGAGTTGAGTGACGTAGATCCTTCCCTGCGGTCAGGATGACCATCGGGGGCGGAGCCGTGCTCACGTTGGGATGACGCCGCTCCGATGGCGCTGGCTCGCGGCGGGATTCTCTTGAGAACGCAGTGAAGGATCTCGGCAGCCGTGTGGGTCCCGGAGTAAGCAGACAAGTGACGCGGACTCCGCTGCCGGTTCCCCTCCGCACGCCAACTTCGAGAAGCATGGGACCGCCACCGAATGAACAGCACGAAAGGCGCCCCGCCCGGCACGATGCACCGGAGAACGGCCGCGGCAGACCGCTGCGGAATACGCAATACGAGATACGCCGACCCGCAGCCACTCCCCGCGCGGCAGACCAGGCTTACGCCCGAAGCACCTTCACCATCTCGTCCCCGAAGGCGCGGCAGAGGGCGGCGACGTTCGTGTCACGTTCGGTTTCGACGTAAGGCTGCGCGGCATCGCGGGCCTGGAGCCAGTCGACCATTTCGAAGACGGCGTGCTGGATCCCGGTCTCCGGCGCGTAGCCGGTCTCCGCGCGGAGCCTGCTCACGTCGTAGGTGCGGTGGTGGGCGAAGGGGGCGCGGTCCGGGAACGCGCGGACGAAGAGCTCCGACGGGAGCGAGAGGTACTCCACTCCCGTGACGCCGAGGGTGGCGGCGACCAGGTCGTAGTACTCGCGGGTGGTCACGGCGTCGGGGCCGGCGACGTTGTACGCCTGTCCCAGCGTCGCTTCCTTCCCCAGGGCGGCGGCGCAGGCGCGGCCGACGTCTCGGTGTACCACCGGCTGGATCAGCAGCGCTCCCCCCTCCAGCAGCACCACCGGCGCGCCCTGGTCCAGCCGGTCGAGCAGCATCGGGTCACGGCCGTGGAGGGAGCCGGTGCCGAGGTGGCCGCCGGCGCCCATGATGTGCGGGGGACGCAGCAGCGTGGCGGGGAAGCCTTCGGTGCGCCACGCGTGGAGGAAGACCTCTTCCGCGGCAGCCTTGTCCCGGCCGTACTGGCTCATGGCGCGGGTGTAGGTGTGCTCGGCAATCGGCAGGGTGCGGCGCGGGCCGTACACGAAGTCGGTGCTGATCATCAGGAAGTGGCGCACCCGCCCGCTGAAGGCGCGCAGCGCCAGCTCCGCGTCATGCGCGGTGTAGCAGATGCAGTCGACCACCGCGTCGAATGCCCGCCCCTCCACCTGCCGCAGAAACTGCTCTACGTCCCGCCGGTCCCCCACCAGCGCCTCCGCCCCGGCCGGAGCGGGACGGCTGCCGCGGGTCAGGATCGTCACCTCGTGGCCGGCGGACTGCAGCTCGGTCACCACGACGGAGCTGAGGAAGCCGGTGCCGCCGAGGACCAGGACGTTCACTCCACCGCCTCCGCCGCCGGAACGGTCGCCGCCTCCGCGGGCTGGGACCCGCCCGCCGGGGGCGCCTGGGGAAGCGGCGCGCGAGTGCCGACGCGGATCTCCGCGGGGAAGGGACGATAATAGTCCCGCGTCACCACCTCCCGCCGCACCTCGGCGCCCTGCCGGCGGACCACTCGGCTGATGGTAACCCGACGGCCATCCACCGCGCGCCGCTGCACCACTCGCTGCCCGCGCGGCAGGCGGGAGTCGGAGAGGGTGCGCGCCCCGGCCGGCACGCGCGTGACGGGGCCGGAGGTGAGCTCTACCTCCACGCGGTCGTCCGGATGGCCGTAGATCGCGGTAACCACCTTCCGCCCCACCACCCGCACGTCGAGCGCCACCGGGTGCGGCAGCGGGTTCTGGAAGCGGAAGTCGATCACGCCGTCGACCACGGTCGCGTCCCGGCCGGGCGGAACGTACGCCACGGGGACCGCGTGGTGCTGCCGGCGCACCACCTTGAGGTCGGCCAGCAGCACCGCGTTGTAGAGGGTGCTGCTCACCTGGCAGATCCCGCCGCCGGTGCCCGGCTGCAGCTCTCCCCGCACGATCTGGGGCGCTTCGCGGAAGCCGGCGCTCGCCACGCGGGGGCCCACGATCTCGTTGTAAGAGAAGGTATCTCCCGGCAGCAGGACCGTGCCGTCAATGGAGCGTGCCGCCAGGTCGACGTTGTGGGTCCGGTTGCGGCTGCTGCTCCCGAGCGAGGTCTCGAAGGAGGCGAGGCGGGCGGTGATCTCGCCCAGGTGCTCCCGGGTGATGCGGGCGGGCGCCTCGCGCAGCGACGCTTCGATCCCGAGCGGCGCGCGCGAGCGCAGCCAGCGGCCGCGGGGGATCTCGTCCCTCACCCCCTTGGCTACTTCTTCTTGGAGGTCGGCGGAGGAGACCCGCTCCGCCAGCTCCACGGCGAGCTGCCCGGCGTCGATCTCGCGTCCCGGCTCGGAGGGGACAATGCGGAAGCCTCCGCCGTCTCGCTTCAGGCGCGCATTCCGCGGCAGGGTGCCGGCGCGCCCGGAGAGATCCGCCACTCCCCTCGCCACCCCTTCCCGGGTGAAGCCGACCGGCAGCGGCACGACCACCGTCTCCGGTCCGCTGAAGCGGGAGTAGAGGCGCTGGAGCAGGCCGGTCTCCGCGGCGGAGCGGGCAAAGACCGCTTCCACGGCGGCGGGGACGTCTACCTGCGCGCCGAGGCGGGCCAGGGTCGTGGTCTCCCGCTGCTTTCCGCAGCGGATCCGCACCGGGTGCAGCACCCAGCGCTTGCGGAGCTCGGTCGCCACCCGCTCCACGTCCGCGCGGGAGGAGCCCTCCAGCGGGACGCCGGCCAGCGTGATGCCGGGAGAGACGCGGCTTTCCGGCGTGGCAGGCGCCGACGCCGTGATGAGGAACGCCGCGGCCAGGCCGCTCGCTCCGAAGATTCCCCCCGCGCTCCACCAGATCCGAGACGAGCCGAGCATTACTACCTACCCTGGAAGACCTGGAGTGGGAGCAAGGGAGAGTGGGAGAATGGGAGACCCACTTCCGTGAGCAGCTTCTCAAGTTCGCCCACTCTCCCACTCTCCCTTTCAGACTTTAACCCCGACTGCCGCGCCGCCAGGTGGAGCCGCCGGGGCGGTCTTCCACGGTGATCCCCAGCTCCGCCAGCCGGCCGCGGATCTCGTCCGCCCGGGCGTAGTCCTTGTGCCCGCGCAGCGCCTGGCGCGCCTCCAGGAGCATCTCCACCAGCGGGCCGGTGAGGTCGTCCGCGGCCTGCGTCTCGCCGAAGGCGATCTCCAGCCCGAGCACGCTCATCAGCTCCACCAGCGCGTCCCGGGCCGTCTGCACCGCGGCCGTGCCCTCCGCCGAGCGTGCCTCTGCCGTCGCCGCTACGCGGTTGATCTCCGTAGCCAGGCCGAAGAAGGTCGCCACCGCGGCGGGCGTGTTGAAGTCGTCGTCCATCGCCTCCGTGAACTGGTCGCGATGGAGCTCCACCTGGCGCGTCAGCTCCGCGGCGGCCCCGCTGTCGGTGCCGCCTTCCGGAAGCTCAAGGTACCGGTCGGCGTTCTGGAGCGCGATCTGCAGCCGCTCCAGCGCCCGGCCCGCGTCGCGTACGCTCTCCTCCGTGTAGTCGACCGGGCTGCGGTAGTGGTGACTCACCACCCAGTAGCGCAGCACCGCGGCGCCGAACTTCTCCAGCTCTTTGGAGACGGTCTTGAAGTTGCCCTTGCTCTTCGACATCTTCTCGCCGCCGACCATCACCGTCCCGTTGTGCATCCAGTAGCGGACGAACGGCTGGTCGTGCGCGCACTCGGACTGCGCCACCTCATCCTCGTTGTGCGGGAAGATGTTGTCCACCCCGGCACCGTGGATGTCGATCGTCTCGCCCAGGTACTTCGCCGCCATCGCGGAGCACTCGATGTGCCAGCCGGGGAAGCCGTAGCTCCAGGGGCTGGGCCAGTTCATCAGGTGGCCGGTCCCCTCGGCGTTCTTCCAGAGCGCGAAGTCGGCCGGGTTCCGCTTGCCGGCGCCCGCCTCCACCCGCCCGCTCCCCTCCTGCTCGTCCAGGCGGCGGCGGGAGAGCTTGCCGTACTCCGGGAACGACTCGACGTCGAAGTAGACGTTGCCGCCCGACTCGTACGCGTGCCCCTTCTCCAGTAGCTCCTGGATCATCTGCTGCATCTCCGGGATGTGGCCGGAGGCGCGCGGCGAGATGTCCGGCCGCAGGCAGTTGAGCCGGTCCATCGCCGCGAAGTACTCGCGCGTGTAGGTCTCCACCAGCGCCATCGGCTCCACCCGCCGCTCGCGGGCGCGCTTCTCGATCTTGCTCTCGCCCGTATCCGAGTCGTCCGTGAGATGCCCCACGTCGGTGATGTTCTGGACGTAGAGCACGTCGTAGCCGCTATGCCGGAGGTAGCGGGTCACCACGTCGAACGAGATGTAGGTCTTGGCGTGTCCGATGTGCGGGAAGTCGTAGACCGTGGGGCCGCAGACGTACATGTTCACCCGCCCCTCCACGAGGGGGACGAACGGCTCCTTCTGGCGCGTCAGGGTGTTGTAGATGTGCAGCGGCATCGGGTCCTCGCTTCGGGGCAGCGGCCCCACAGGCACAAAAATAGTCCTGGGATACAGAGTATCAGGCGTATAGCGACGGTGTCGGCGCCTCTAAAGGCGCCGGCGGGGATCCTGTATTCAACAACAGGTCGATCGTCGCATTCGCAGGAATACTCGCTTCAGGACAGGCGAAGTATAGCATGCGCGCCGTCCGCCGCGCGAATAGGCCTACCCCCGTGACGCAGCGCCCTCGCGAGGTCTCGGCAGGGCGCTGCCAACGGTGGATCTCCACGTCGCTGAGTGAGGGATAGGAAGTAGGTAACGCCGGCTCTTCGGATCGGCAGGTCTGAGCCCCGAAAGGTTTCGGGGCTTTGCTCTCTGTAGTCCCGAAAGCCTTCGGGACGGGAATCCGGTAGCACTCCCTGACTAACCCTTAGCCGCCGGCGGCGACGTAGACCCCCCGGCGGAAGCTCCTGCCGTACGGGAACACCCGCGCGCGCCGCCCCGACCCGGTGGAGAGAACCTGGACGGCTCCCTTCGAGCCCGGGGCCGGGCCGAGCACGATCTCCGCGCGGCCGTCGCGGTCCAGATCGCCGGCAGCCACCGCAGCGCCGCGGCGGTACTCTTTCGCCGCCGCCAGCTCGAAGAGAAGCTCGCCCGAAGTGCCGTCGAAGACCCGGGCGGGACCGGATGCCGCCGCGGAGGTGGTGATGATCTCCGCCCTCCCATCGCCGTCCACGTCTCCGGCCGCCACGTAGACCCCTGCCTGGTGGCCGACGCCGTAGGGAAAGAACCGGTGCCGCTCCTGCGGGTCTTCGCCGGAGAAGACGCTCACGGCGCCACCGGCGGTCGCCATTCCGCAAACGATCTCATCCACCCCGTCGGCGTCAAGGTCCGCGGAGGCCACGGTCACGCCTCCCAGGAACGTCGTCTCGAACGGGAAGAGCTCGATCGGCGCCATCTGGGTAACGCGCCGGACACGGACGCGAGGCGGCCCACCCGGTCCCGTGGAGACGATGATATCCGGGACGTGCGCCCCGTCCACGTTTCCTATCGCCACGTAGACGCCGCCATGGAACTCCGGCTCGAACGGGTTGAAGCGCTCGATCGGCCTCTGCCGATAGATGTCGAAGATGATCACCTCGGACGGTGTGCCCGGTCCGGTCCCGGCGACGAGCTCCGCCTGCGGGCTGTAGCCGAGGTCCCCCACTGCCACTCGCAGCCCGCCGCGGTACCGGCGCTCCGCCCCGAGGAACGGCGGCAGCGCCGGTCCTTCCACCAGGTTCATCGTCCGCAGGTACGGCAGGCCACCGCCGGGCCCCGTCGCGAGCACCGGTAAGGGATCCCGGCTCACCACGAGGTCGGCCGTCAGGTGCTGTCCGGCACTGCCGGCGGGGGCGTGGACGATCGATGCCATCACCGCGACACGGGCCGACTCCGCCACGTACGGCGCGCGGAAGCGGCGGTCGAAATGGTGCTTGCCCGCGGCGAGCGGGTAGCGGGAGCCGGCCGGAATCTGAAGCAAGACCGCCGACTGGGTGTACGGCGGAAGGAACAGCTCTACCTCGGTGTCCGCCTTCACCGGCTCCGCCAGCCAGACCGAGCTGTAAACCAGCTGCCCCGGCCCCACCTCGAGCTGTTGCAGCGGCGGGCCATCCGGCCGCGCGGAAAGTCCGAACCCGCCCAGCCGCGCCTTCGGAAGCTTGCCGCCAACGCGGATCTGGGTCGAAAACTCGCTATCCTGGGGCGTCGGCTCCACCTGATCGGAGGTGAGGGTGCCGCTGACGGTAAACTCCCCCACCTCTCGCGGCCGCGCGATCACCTCCAGGGTCAGCGTCGTTCCGGGCTCCAGCCGCGGAACGTTCGCCCGCACGTGTCGATACGGGTCGAGCTGGACGGCCGCACCGGCGTCCGGATGCTCGGTGCCGTCCGGCAGCAGCACGCGGGTGCGGAGGAGGGCGAAAGTCGGCGAGAAGGAGACCCGGAGCTGGAGCGCCGTCGCCGCCTCCGGGCCCCGGTTACCGAACGAGATGCGCAGGGTCACCGGTCGTCGGACGCGCGCCTCGGCCGGGGACGGCTCCACCTGAACGATGGTGAGGTCGGCCTCGTGTCCGGGCGCCGCCCCGGAGGCCCCGGCGAGCAGCACCGCGCCGAACACGAAAAGAAGCCCCCTCATCAGCCGCATCGAGTCTCTCCGCCCTCAAACCGGCAGAACAAAGACCGTCCGCACAATGAGGATTCAAGTGCTCGTTCGCTTGCCGGGCACGCAGCTCCTCCCGGGCAGCCGCAGAGCGCGCTCGGGAGGCAGACTGTAACGAGCGCCGCTACCCGCGGGAACGGCGGCGGCGGCGCCCGGAGGACGAGCCGCCGCTCGGGGCCTGGGGGGCCGGGGCGGCCGGCTGGACCGGCGGAGAGTGCAGGCTCTGCTGGTAGTACTCGTCCAGCAGCATCGCGATCAGCGCGGACTCGTCCTCGTTCTCCGCCAGGCTGCGCCCCAGCCCTACGAAGCGACGGCTGCGCTCCGTCTGGAGCCGGTCGCGGTCGCGAAGGCGGGCTTCCAGCAGCGCGGTGAGCCGCTCCGTCACCACCGCCTCTACGTCTTCATCGGTCGGCAGCGGCCGCTCGGTGATCTCCACACCGAAGCGCTTGGAGATCTCCTTCAGGTTCAGCCGCTCCATGCCGGTAACGAGCGTCACGCAGATCCCGGAGGCGCCCGCCCGCCCGGTGCGGCCGGCGCGGTGGATGTAGAGCTCCGGGTCCTCCGGCGGCTCGTACTGGAACACGTGAGAGAGCTCCGGCACGTCGAGCCCGCGCGCGGCAACGTCGGTGGCCACGAGGAACCGCAGGCTCCCCTGCCGCACTCGCGCCAGCACCTTCTCCCGGTCCTGCTGGGAGAGGTCCGCGCTCAGCTCGTCCGCGTCGTAGCCGAAGCGCTGGAGCACCACCGTGATGTAGTGGACCTTCGCCTTGGTGTTGCAGAAGATGATGGCCGAAGCCGGGTTGTCGATCTCGATCAGCCGGACCAGCGTCCGGTCTTTGTCCATCCCCGGCACCTCGACATACTGGTGGTCGATGTCGGTGACATGCTCCTGGCCGTGCGTCAGGCTCAGGAAGTCCGGATCCGGGATGAACTCGCGAGCGGTGCGGAGCACGTAAGCGGGGAAGGTGGCGGAGAACATGCAGCGCTGGATCCGCCCCGCGGGCAGCAGCCGCTCCAGCCGCTTCATGTCCGGATAGAAGCCCATGGAGAGCATCCGGTCGGCCTCGTCGTAGACGAGCATCCGCAGCTTCGGGATCGAGAGCGCCCGCTTCAGGATCATGTCGAGCGTTCGGCCCGGGGTGCCGATCACGATCTGCGCCCCTTGCTTCAGCGCCTCGATCTGCTGTCCGTATCCCACTCCCCCGTAGAGCACCGCGGTCTTGAAGCCGGCCTCCGCGCAGAGCGTGCGCGCGTCCTGCTCCACCTGCCGGGCCAGCTCGCGGGTCGGCACCAGCACCAGCGCCTGGCAGTCCGGCACACTCGCGTCGAGCTGCTCCAGCATCGGGAGGAGGAAGGCGCCGGTCTTGCCGCTGCCGGTGCGCGCCTGGACGATCATGTCCCGCCCCGCGAGGACATACGGAATGCCGTGTGCCTGCACCGGCATCAGCGAGCTCCACCCCGCTGCCTGGGCGGCGGCGCGGAGGCGCTCCGGCAGCTCTTCCAGAGTGACGGCAGGGAGCGCGTCTTCCGGCTCGGTAATGGAAGGGGTCGGTTCCTGGCTCAAGGGATTTCACTCCGATCGTCTGTGGGGGACCGGTTAATTCTATCTCCCTCTCACCGGCGGGAGGGGATGCCGGACGCAGCAGGGACACGTGGAGTCGCCGCGGGTGTGGCGTAGATCACTGCTTCACGCAAGGTCGGGCGGATAGGATGGAGCGACAGCTTCGATCGACGAACCCGCGGCAGGAGGGCGAGATGAACGTCACACTTAGGCCGGCAGCGCAAGAGGATCTGGGGGAGTGCGCGCGCATCTGCTACGCGGCATTCCAGAACATCGCCACGCGCCACAGCTTTCCGCCGGACTTCCCGTCGGTGGAGGTGGCGGAGCACGTGCTGCGCGGAATGCTCCAGCACCCGGAGTTCTACGGAGTGGTCGCCGAGGAAGAGGGCCGGGTGATCGGCAGCAACTTTCTGGATGAACGCTCCCCCATCGCCGGCCTCGGACCGATCACGATCGACCCCACCACCCAAAACTCCGGGGTGGGCCGCCTCCTGATGGAGCACGTGCTGGAGCGAGCGCGGGAGGCGGGCCGACCCGGAGTCCGGCTGCTGCAGGCGGCCTATCACGGGCGCTCGCTCAGCCTGTACGCCAAGCTCGGCTTCGACGTTCGTGAACCGCTGGTGAACCTGCAGGGACCCGTTATCCGGCAGGAGCTCCCCGGGTACCGGGTACGCGCGGCGAGCGCTGACGACCTCGACGCCTGCAACGACCTCTGCACGCGGGTCCATGGACACCACCGCTCCGGCGAGGTACGGGATGCCATCCGCCACGGAACGGCCGCGGTGGTCGAATACGGAGGGCGGGTCACCGGCTACACCACCGGCATCGGCTTCCTCGGGCACACGGTCGGGGAATCGAACCGTGAGGTACAGGCGCTGATCGGAGCGGCTCCGGAGTACTTCGGTCCGGGCCTGCTGCTTCCCACGCGGAACGGTGAGCTGTTCCGCTGGTGCCTGGAAAACGGCCTGCAGGTGGTCCAGACGATGACCCTGATGTCAGTCGGTCTCTACAACGAGCCGCGGGGAGCGTTCCTGCCCTCGATTCTGTACTGAAAGGCCGGCCTTCGTACCCGGAGTCAGCGGCGGTTGCGGAGGTCGAAAGCCCAGAAGAAGGAGAGCGGGCGCATGCGGCTGTTGGCGACGCGGACGATCGCCTCCGCAAGGCGGTCCGAGTTGTGGCGGACGACGTTGCTCTGGCTCATGAAGTCGCCGTTGATGGAGCGCAGCCCCAGCTTCTTGATCTCGTCCACGTCCGGGAGCACCCAGTCGGAGCCGGAGCGGGCGTACCGCTCCCGGAGCTCGTCGTTCGGCTCCTCCACGTTCACCAGCACGTAGTCGAAGATCGGCATGCCGGCGTGACGCAGGACCGCCTTCACGTGGTCGGCGGCGGTAAAGCGGTCGGTCTCGCCGGGCTGCGTCATCACGTTGCAGACGTACATCTTGGCCGCGCGGCTGTTCGCCACCGCCTCCGCCACGCCCTGGACCAGGAAGTTCGGCACCACGCTGGTGTAGACGCTGCCGGGACCGATCACGATGGCGTCCGCCGTGTTGATCGCCTCGATCGCCTCGTCCAGCGGCTCGGCGTCCGGATCGCTCAGCATCATCTGCTTGATCCGGGCACCCGCCCGGGCGATGTTCGTCTCCCCTTCCAGGAGGGTGCCGTCGTCCAGCTCCGCCATCAGGCGCACCTGGCGCACGGTGGACGGCAGCACGCGGCCGCGGATGGCGAGAACGCGGCTCGTCTGCCGGACCGCTTCCTCGAAGTCTCCGGTGATGTGCAGCATCGCCGCGATCAGGATGTTTCCGAAGGAGTGGCCCTCCAGGCCGGAGCGCTCCCCCGCCTGGAAGCGGTACTGGAACAGCTCCTGCATCAGCGGCTCGGCGTCTGCCAGCGCCACCAGGCAGTTCCGGATATCTCCCGGGGGGAGCATGTTGAACTCCCGCTGGAGGCGGCCGCTGCTGCCGCCATCGTCCGTCACGGTGACGATGGCGGTGATGTTGCTGGTGTACTCCTTGAGGCCGCGCAGGAGCGTGGAGAGGCCGGTACCGCCGCCGATCACCACGATGCGCGCGCCGTGAGCCAGCTGCCGGCGCCGCCAGATCACGTCGACGATCGGCCCTTCCGAGCTGGGGGCGACGGCAGAGGTGATCGAGGTGAGGATGTTGCTCACCCCGTACAGGAAGACCAGCAGCCCCAACATGGCGGTCGGGAGGCCCAGGATCACCTGGTAGGTGAGCGAGCTGAAGGCGTTGTCCGCGATGTTGATGCGGAGCGTGTCCCAGAGCCACTGCTGCAGGCGGTCGCCCAGGTCGGCGAGCTGCAGCAGGAACATCAGGTCGACACCCGCCACGAGCACGGCGATGCCGATCAGCGCCACCAGCAGCCAGCGCTTCACCCGCATGCCGATGCGGAGCCACTTGAAGGCGTGTCCGAAGCTTTCCAGCGCCCCGCCGCGGCGCGGCGGCGGCGCGGCGGCGCGATCGGAGCGCGCGCGGCCGTTTCGTTCCGCCGCGTCGGCGCGGCGCTGTTGCTCGTTGCTCTGGATCGACATGAGCGGTGGGAGGCGGACACACCGTCCGCCTCTCGCAACCCGGACCTCTTCAGACCCGAGCGGACTTCGACCTGGGATCTTCCCGGCGGGGCGCTCCCGTATGCGCCCCGCCGGGGAGAGAACGCTACTTCTTGATGTCGCGGTGCTGCACCAGCGGCTCGTACCCCCGGCCCCGCAGGAACCCGGCCAGGTCTTCCGCCACCATCACGGAGCGATGCCGGCCGCCGGTACACCCGATCGCAATCGTCAGGTACGCCTTCCCTTCCGCCATGTAGGGCGGGATGGAGAAGTCGACGAGCTCAGAGAGCCGATCCAGGAACGGACGCGTCAGCGGGTCCTGCCGGATGTACTCCGCCACCTCCGTCTGCCGGCCGTCCTGCCAGCGCAGCTCCCGCACGTAATGCGGGTTGGCCAGGAAGCGGACGTCGAAGACCAGATCGGCGTCGAGCGGCAGACCGTGTTTGAAGCCGAAGGAGACGATGGTGATCACCAGCCCGGTCCCCACGCGAGTCTCGTCTCCGAACAGCTCCGTCAGCAGCTGGGAGAGCGAGCGTGGGGTGTGGTCGCTCGTATCGATCACCTTGTCGGCGCGGTCCTTCAGATCGGTCAGCAGCTCCCGCTCCTTCTGGATCGACGGCAGGATGCCCCCTACCTCCAGCAGCAGCGGGTGCTTCCGGCGGGTCTCTTTGAACCGGTTCACCAGCACCGGGTCGGACGCTTCCAGAAAGAGGATGGTGGGCCGGACCTCCAGCTGCTCCAGCGCGTTCAGGGCGGGCTGCAGCTTCTCCAGCTCGCGGCCGGCGCGGACGTCGACCACCGCCGCGATCCCGGGCGCGCCGGCGGTGCCGAGCTCGGCGAGCTGCGGCAGGAGCGCCGGCGGGATGTTATCGACGCAGTAATAGCCGAGGTCTTCGAAGATCCTCAGCGCCTGGGACTTCCCGGAGCCGGAGATGCCGGTGATGATGATGAAGCGCACGGCGAGCTCAGTCTTCTTCTTCGTTGTCGCGGATGATGAGCTTGTTCAGCAGCCCGCCCAGGAGACCGACCACGATGGCCCCGAGCAGCGCGCCGAGGAAGCCGGTGTCGAACACCGGCATCGCGAGTTGAGCCATGATGACCGGCACCAGCCAGAACATCAGGGCGTTGATCAGGACCCCCACGATCCCGAACGTCAGGCAGTTCAGGGGCGCGGTGAGCAGCCGGAGGATCGGGCGGATCAGCGCGTTGACCAGCGCCATCACCACCACTGCGAGGAACCAGCCGTACCACGGCCCCTTCCCGATCTCCGCCAGCCCGAGCGCGCTCAGGAGCCAGACGGTCAGGTAAAGTGCCGCCGCCGTTATCGCCCACCGCAGCAGGATCTGCATCGGAATGGTGTCCCCGCGCGCAACAGGGCAGGCCTACCGCCTGCCCCGCATCTTCACAGTACGTCCGGTCTGCACCTCTAACGGTTTCGACGGAGAGACGGAGCGACGGAGAGCGTAGGAGATCGTGCTCTCGACGGCAGTAATTCTCGTCCACCCGTTTCCCACGCCGATCCCGGACTACGCCCGCAGCGCCTCGAAAAGCCGCTCGGCGACCGGCCGCGTCATGCCCGGCGCCCCGGCCAGATCGTCGATGCTAGCTTGTTTCATCTTATCGACGCTGCCAAAGTGTTTCAACAACGCCTGCCGCCGCCGGTCGCCGATGCCCGGAATCGCGTCGAGCGCGCTGCGCGTCTGGCGCTTGCTCCGCAGCTTGCGGTGGTAGGTGAGACCGAAGCGGTGCGCCTCGTCCCGGATCCGCTGCAGCAGGAAGAGCGCCTGGCTGTTCCGCGGCAGCAGGACCGACTCGCTGCGGCCCGGGACGAACACCTCTTCGAACCGCTTGGCCAGGCCGACCGTGGGAATCTCGACTCCTACCTCGCGCTCCACTTCCAGCGCGGCGCCCAATTGTCCTTTGCCGCCATCAATCACGATCAGGTCCGGCATCTCCGCGAACTTGCCGTCCCCGGAGATTCCGCGCTCCAGCCGCCGCTTCAACACCTCTTGCATGCTGGCGAAGTCGTTGGGGCCCTCTACCGTCTTGATCTTGAACTTTCGGTAGTCCGACTTCTTCGGCTGCCCCGCCTCGAACACCACCATCGCGCCGACCGATTCGGTGCCCTGCGTGTTGCTGATGTCGTAGCACTCGATCCGGTACGGGAGCGAGGGCAGCTCCAGCGCTTCCTGCAGCACCAGCATCGCCTCGTCGGCCTTGCCCTGGTCGGAGGCAATCTGTGTCTTTCGCTCCTGCAGAAGCTGCCGCGCGTTCGTCTCCGCCAGCTCCACCAGGCGGCGCTTCTCGCCGCGCTGCGGCACCAGCACCTCCACCTTGCCGCCGCGGAGGCCGCGCAGCCATTCCGCCAGCACCTCCTGCTGCTCCACCGGATGGCTCAGGAGCACCTGCCGGGGGCTCTTCCCCGCGCGGGTGTAGTACTGCTCCACGAACTGCCGCAGCGCCTCGCCCAACTCGTCCGCGTGGGCGCCTTCCAGAAAAACGCGCTCCTGCCCCTGCAGCCGGCCGCCGCGCACCTGCAGTACGCAGGCGCAGGTCTGCACGGAGTCGCTCACCAGCGCTACCACGTCCTGGTCTTCCAGATCGGTAGAGAGCACCTTCTGCCGCTCCACGACCTGCTGGATGGCACGGATCTGGTCTCGCGCCCGCGCCGCCGCCTCGAAGTTCAGCTCCTCCGCGGCGCGCTCCATCTCCGCTTCCAGCTTTCGGAGCGCCACGTCCGCGCGGCCTTCCAGGAACTGCGCGACCTCGTCGACCGCCCGCAGGTACTCCACTCTCTCCACCAGGCTGGCGCACGGCGCGGAGCAGAGCCCCAGATGGTAGTCGAGGCAGACCTTCTGCCGGTCGCCCTCCTCGATCTTGCGGGAGCAGCTCCGCAGGCGGAAGACCGACTTGATCACCCGCAGCGCCTGCCGCATGGCGTAGGAGTTGGTGTACGGACCAAAGTAGCGGTTGCCGTCCCGCCGCGCCCGGCGCACCACGATCGGGCGGGGAAACGGCTCGTCCATCTTCAGGCAGATGTACGGGTAGTGCTTGTCGTCCCGCAGCCGCACGTTGAACGGCGGCCGGTGCCGCTTGATCAGGTTGCACTCCAGCAGGAGCGCCTCCACGGCACTGTCCGTCACCACCGTCTCCAGGCTCGCCACCCGCGAGACCATGATCCGGATGCGGCTGGAGTGCGCGGCGCTCTCCTGGAAGTAGGAACGCACCCGGTTCCGCAGCACCTCCGCCTTGCCGACGTACAGCACCTCTCCGGCCGCATCTTTGAAGAGATAGCAGCCGGGCTTATCCGGGAGCTGGGCGAGCTGGTGCTGAAGGTCGGGAGTCATCGGCGGTGGGCGAATCTTTGTTTGCGCCCCCCATTATACCCCCGCGTCCTCATCGACGGAACAGCCGACCAGGCGCCGGAGAGCGGCCCCCGGCGCCCGGGGGCTTGCCCTCACTTCTTCAGGCAGCACTTCTTGTACTTCAGCCCGCTGCCGCACGGGCACGGGTCGTTCCGGCCAGGCTTCGGCCCCACGACCTCGGGACGCCGCGGCGCGTACGGGTCGTCCTCCCACTCATGGCCGGGGAGCGCGGGTACGGTAGGCGCATCGACGGCGGCCGGCGCGGGGGCGTATTTCTCGAGGCCGAGCTCGGACTGAATTCCCCCATCCGTCGGACGGTCCGGCTGGAAGCAGGACCACCACTCCGTCTCGGCGATGACATCTTTGACCAGGCGGTACTGCGGATCCACCGCCGTGGCGGCCAGGGTCGCTTCCTTTCCCCGGGCATAGAGCTCGTCCACGTCGGCGGGCGAGATGAAGAACTCGTCGACCTGCTTCTGCTTGTAGGCCGCCCGGATCTCGGGAAGCACGAGGTCCGGGTAGAGGTCGCACGAGTGCAGCACCAGCGATCCCCAGAAGACCGAGTGCCGCGGCGCCCGGGCGGTGTGGAAGAGATGGCGGAAGTACTCCAGCACCTCCTCCCGGGTTTTCTCTCCCGCTACCACCAGCGCCACCAGCGCCTGGAGCGCGGCGGACCGGGCATACTCATCGGCGCGGGGGTTCTCCGCCAGTTGCTGCAGCGGCCTGACGTCGCCGTCGTACACCGAGGCTAGAATGCGACCCAGGTCCTCGGTCAACGTCTCCCCGAGGGCCGCCTCGAGCTGCTCGGAGGGCTGCTGCGCCAGCCGGACTATCAGCGGGTAGGCGCGGGTTTCCCGGAACTGCGCCAGCAGATAGAGCGACCATTGGTGCAGCCAGAAGTCCGGCTGGGTTGACGCCACCCGCAAGATCACGTCGTCGAGACCGGCGAGCAGGTGCGGCGTGATCTCTTCCCTCCGCTCCACAGCGGCGAGAAGCGCTTCCTCCGGAAGCGGTCCCTCTCCTCCGAAGTCATCCAGCTCCTTGAGAATGGCTTCGATTTCCATACGATTGCCCCCACCTCACACGAAGTACCGCTGGCATCTGTAATCTATCGCTGCGCGCCCGAATCCGCCGTCTCCCGCCGGCCTTAACCAGTGCGCTGCGACGGCGGACCGCCGCGAGATCCCTCCCCTGCTGGAAGAGGCCGGCGTCGCGCAATCGGTGAACTGACCTGACACCAGTCGAGAAGCTCGGATGCGCACCCGGATTGCCTCGGCGGCAGGTCTACCCGACGAATCCCAGCGACGGGTGCTGGTGGTGTCGACCGGATTCGTCGGCCGCATCGTCCAGGTGAGCCTGGAGCGGGCAGGGCATTCAGTCGCCATCGCGAGCGACCCGCAAGCGGCACTGGAGCGCCTGGGCGACGCCGTGCCGGACCTGCTGGTTATCGACCTGGACCTTCCGGAGCTGGCCGATGGCCTGGCGCTGCTCCGACGGATCCGGAGGCTCTATCCTCCCGCAGCGCTGCCGATCGCGATGCTCGGCGACGCATGCGACGGCGAGATCGTGGCACAGGCCTGCTCCGCGGGGGCCGACTTCGGGCTCACGAAGCCGTTCGACCCGGCGGCTCTGACGCGGTTTCTGAACAGCCGTGGCAGATGAGCGCTTCGATTGAAACGGACTCGAGAGGCCGCCGCGCTTCGGTCAGTCTTCCGGGTGCTCTTCAAGCAGGCGGCGCGCCTCGGTGACCTGATAGAGCTCCGGCACCTCGCCGCTCTCGTGAGCCTCGATCACCTGCCGCCAGTGACCTCGGGCCGCCGCGCGTTCACCCCGCGCGTTCAGCAGGACACCGAGCATCCAGTGCGCCGTCACGTGCCCGGGGCGGTGGTGCAGCGCTGCCTCGAATGCGGCGATGGCGGCGTCGCGGTCCCCCCGGGCCGCCAGCACCTCGCCGACGAAGAGATGCAGGTGCCCCAGTTGACGCGAGTCCGCCGGGTCCGCCAACCGGATCGCTGTCTGGAACTCGACCAGGGCCTCGTCGTTACGGCCATCGCTAAGCAGCGCGTGGCCCAACTCCGCACGCAGCTCCGCGCTCTCCGGGTTCCGTGCCACCGCCTCCTGCAGGGCAGTCAGCGGGACGGTCTCACTCCAGAACTCACCGGGTGTCACGCAAAGTCTCTCCAGCTTCTGCCGCGCTTGGGGGCACAGCCAGTCATCCGCGATTGAGCGGGGGATCGCGGCGTCACACCCTTCCTCGGAAGGTGCTGTCCCACCTCTTGCGCAGCGGTGGGACAGGCCACGAAGCCTCGTCTCGGGCACAGCTCGTTGGCTCATCTTGAGTGTGACGCCTGGGCGGCCTCCCGCGATCGCTGACGAGAGAACGCAAGCTCCACCGCGCATGCGGCACCCCCGATGAGCAGCAGCAATACCCCCAGGCCGGCGGTGGCGACTCGGGTCCATGGTAGCGAGCGCGGCTGGTTGGGGAGCTCGGTGGCGGTATAGCCCGGCGGGATCTGGAACTGCTCCCCGGAGAGTGTGAGCGGCGTTTCGACGCGAGTCGCCACGAGCGAGACCGGCGGCAGCTTGCTGTCCGGAGCGCGCTCCATCCGCAGCGGGATGCCTTCCCAGAACCAGACGCGGATCGTGTGGAGCTGCCGGATCTCGCACGGCCGGCCGAGCACGGTCCCCTGCCCCACCGGAATTCCGGCCCCGGTGGCGGGCGTCACGTGCGGCATCGAGTCGGCATTCATCCAGAGGTCGCCCGGCTTGAGTCGCGCGTGCTGCGCGGTCTTCGTGTGGGGATGCAGCATCCAGAAGTCGGCGCCGTGCCCCACCACCGTCTCCGGCGCGCTTGCCGAGCCCAGTTCCTGGCGATACCGCGCGCCGCGCTCCGTCCAGGCGAAAACAGAGCTCCCCGCCCCTCCCGGTCCCTGGAAGCGGTAGGTCACACGGCCAGTCTCGGCCGCGAGCGGCGGCAGCGGATTGGCGGGAGCCCGCTGAAGCTGCAGACCCCCCAAGAGACACCCCACCGCCAGTGCGCCCAGCACCGCCCGAAACACCCAGCGAATCACGGCTATCGGTTCCTTTCACCAATCCACCCATACGCAGCGTCCGAGATGCAGACGGGGGGACTCCCGCTCGGGTTACGCGCCGCATCGCCGGCCGTGCAGGCACCCCGGCGTAGGAGGCGTGCCCCTCCCTCTGGAAACTGGGGGTGATGGCACGCAATCCCAACCTGGCCCGCCGCCGCGCGGAGGATGCCTACCGGAACCGGACCCTCCATGCGACAGTGGTGAAACGCAGCCGATCCTGCCGGGTAGTCCGGATCAGCGGCGACCTGGAGGCGTTGCTGGAATTCCGGGTGATGCCATGGGGTCACTGGCTGATCCGGGTCGGCGGCCGCTTCGAGTGCGGCGGGGCATCGGACGCGTGTGATGTCCCGCTGCTGCTCGATCACCGTTCCGGCGAGAAATGGCACGCTCGGATGCGGGCGCGCGTAGGCCCCGTGCTCGCGCCAGGGGTCACCCATCTCACCGTCGTCGTCTCGGGTCAGCGACTCTACGACGAAGCGCCGGAAAGCGTCTACGTGAAGTCGCCGCCCGCGCTCCCGATTCCCTCGTCCCAACCGGCGGAGGCCGTCTCCCTGCCCTGGGTGGGGCGCGACCCGGGCAAGGTGGAGGAGAGCGCTCTTCCCCGTCCCGCTGCGGGGGCGGAGGAGAGTCCCGAGTGATGCCGCCGGCTGCGAGGCAGGAACCCAATGGTCGCCGGTGATCCCGGCACCGGTACACGAGAGGTACTGGATGGATACGTTCAACCGCCTGCGGCGCCACTTCGCGCGGGTGCTGGGGATGGACGAGCGCGAGATCGCGCCGGAAACCCCGCTGCGTACGCTCCTCGGCTGGGGCGAGGCAGATGATGCGGAAGACGGGGCGGTCGACTCGCTCGACCAGGTGGAGCTGACGATGTTCTGCGAGGAACTGGCCGACCAGGGCGGGCTTCGACTTCCGGAAGCCGACCCCGACACCTGGCTCCGGCTCGTGCGGACCGGCACGCTGCGGGACCTCGCCGACTTCATCGACCGCGGCAGCGCCTGACCGAGGACGATGGACCGCCATTCGGGCGGTGGTGCTCAGCGTCCGTCGTGATAGTTGGAGCGCGGGTCTGGTTTGACAGGATAGCGGACGTCGAGGATCCGGGTGCCCTCTTTCAGCGCGGTCGCCGCGTCCTCGTTAGTCAACAATACTCGGGTGCGGACACGGACGCCCGTGGATGAAAGCCACTCGGCCGCAGCGATGTCGTGATCCCCTGCGAGCATTGAGGAGCGGTCCGCCCGCGTGTCGAAGCACCAGAGATCGCCGGTCCCCACCATCAGAGCACCCATCGAGAGTCCGCCGAGGAGTAGCAGGCGCCGGTTGTCCGGGGACCACTCCAAGTCGATCAGGCCTTCGAACCGCTCGAGCGGCCGGAGATCGTCCCGCACCTGGACCCGCTCCCCCACCCGCCAGTAGATCAATCGGAAGTATCCCGAACGGTTCCAGACCCCCGCGCGGTCGTCGACGACGGCGAGGGCGGTGCCGTCCTTCGACCACGCGATCTGCTCCACCTGGGCGATAGTGCGGGTCCAAACCGTGCGGCCGGTCCGACGGTTGTAGAGCCGAAGACGGGTCTCGGCGTCGCTGATTTTCCGCTGCTCCAGCTCGTACCGGCGCGGCGTGGCCGCATCGCTCGGGATGGCCGGGAGCGCTGCCAGTATTCCGAAAAGCAGCACGGAGCGACGGAGCCAGGCGGCTCCAGCCGAAGGAGGTGCGGGCGAGCTCATCACGGGGCTCCTCTCGGGAGACCGGCTCGTCTCCGGGAGTTAGGTGCCCCGCGGAATAGCGGGAGTTCGGCGTCAGGCTGTCAGATCGCGGTAGCGATAGACGGGGGAGGCATTCTCAATCTGGGGAGGGCGACGAATCTCGCTTCCGAGCGTACTTCCGCTCGAGGATCTCGGCGAATTCCTTTCCCGTATCCCGAGAGTAGCCGCTTCCATCGCCAGCGACGCTGCCGATTACATCCGCCCAGCGCTCCGCAATGCTGGGGCCGAGCAGACGGTCGCAGTGCTCCTCTATGGCACGGCGGATCAGCTCCGCCTCCGGGATCCCGCTCACCTCGGCGGCCTCCGCCAGGCGGGCTTCCTGCTGCTCGTCGAGCTCCACGGTTCTCATCTCGGTTACTCCTCCGGGAGAATCGTACCACGATCCAGCGGGCCTGTCTCTCGCGCGGCTGCGCCTAGTCGTCGACGAACGGGTCGCGCTCGTCTTCTTCCTCGCCCGGCTCCTCTTCGTCGTCCAGGTCGGCGAGGGGGGCGAGCTCCTCTTCGTCCTCGTCATCATCGCCGCTGCCGCGGTCGACCCGGAACGGCGACTCCCGGATGCCCTGGAACATCTCGTCCAGCGAGGTGCGGCTCATCAGGATCTCGCGCGGCTTGGCGCCGTCGAGGGCGCCGACGATGCAGCGGGCCTCCATCATGTCGACCAGCCGCGCCGCGCGCGTGTAGCCGATCTTGAACTTGCGCTGGATCATCGAGGTGGAGGCGTGCCCGGTCGTGACCACGAAGCGAGCGGCCGGCTCGAACAGCTCGTCTTCGGACTCCTCCGGGCTCGAGACGCCGTAGGCGCCGTGGTCGACCGACAACGCCTCCGCCACGTACTCCGGGCGGCCCTGCTTCTTCAGGTAGGTGACGAGCGCCTCGACCTCTTCCTCGCGCAGGAAGGCGCCCTGGATGCGGATCGGCTTGGAGGCGTCGATCGGCTTGAAGAGCATGTCGCCCCGGCCGATCAGGTTCTCCGCGCCCTTGGTGTCAAGGATCGTGCGGCTGTCGATCTGCGAGCTGACGGAGAAGGAGATGCGGGAGGGGACGTTCGCCTTGATCAGGCCGGTGATGACGTCGACCGACGGCCGCTGCGTGGCGATCACCAGGTGGATGCCGGTGGCGCGGGCGAGCTGGGCCAGCCGGCAGATCGCCTGCTCCACCTCGGGCCCCTGCTGCATCATCAGGTCGGCCAGCTCGTCGATCACCACCACGAGGAACGGCAGCCGCTTCTCCGGCTCCTTCGCCATCTTCTCGTTGTAGTTCTCGATGTTCCGCGTCATCACGTGGGCGAAGAGATCGTACCGGCGGTCCATCTCCTTCAGCACCCAGCGCAGGATGCCGGCCGCCTGCTTCACGTCCTTCACCACCGGGTGGATCAGGTGCGGGATGCCGTCGTAGAGCGTCAGCTCGACCCGCTTCGGGTCGATCATAATCATCTTCAGCTCTTCCGGCTTGGCGCGGAAGAGCATGCTGGCGATCAGCACGTTGAGACAGACGCTCTTTCCGGAGTTGGTGGCGCCCGCCACCAGCAGGTGCGGCATCTTCGCCAGGTCGGCGCAGCGCACGTTGCCGCCGACGTCCTTACCCAGCACGAAGCCGACGCGTGACTTCAGGTCGTTGCACTCATCCGACTCGAGGCACTCCTTCAGCGTCACGACGGAGGGGATCTTCTTCGGGACCTCGATGCCGATCGCCGCCTTGCCCGGGATCGGCGCTTCCACGCGCACCGACATCGCCGCCAGCGACATCGCGATGTTGTCCGCCAGGTCGAGGATCTTCTTGACCCGGATCCCCTCCCCCAGCCGGATCTCGTAGCGCGTGACGGAGGGGCCGTCGGCGATCTCCACCACCTGGGCGTCGATGCGGAACTGGGCGAGCGTGTTCTCCAGGGTCGAGATGTTCGCCTCCGCTTCCTCGCCGGCCCGCTTGGGGCGCGGGTGCGGCGGATCGAGCAGGTCGAGCGGCGGCATCACGAAGTCGGGAGTGCTCTCGGAGGCAGCACGAGCGACCACCGTTTCCTCGCCGCGGGAGGCACGGCCGGCCCGGGAAACCTTCGGCCGCGGCGCGGGCGCGGTGTCGGGCACCGGCTCCTCCACCGGCGCCGAGGCGATGGCGGCCTCCGCGAACGGGAGCGCGAGCAGCTCCGGCTCCTTCTCCTTGCGGGCGGGCCGGCTCTCCTCGTCCCGCTCGGTGGTGCGGCGCAGCGGCCGGCTCCGCTCCGGCTCCCGGACCCGGCGGGCGGGCGCCGCGGCTTCCGGCTCCTCGTCTTCTTCTCCCTCCTCATCGTCCTCGTCGTCCCGCAGGTCGAGGAAGAGCGACTGCCGCCGCGGCATCGGGAGTGCCGGCAGCGAGGCGGCCACGTCCCGCGCCTTTTCCCGCATCGCGCCGGCACTCCGGCGCGCGCCCTCCGCGGCGATCACGGAGCGCTCGTGGACGCGCTCGAAAATGGTCCGCAGGGTCAGCTCCGTGATGAGCAGCACGGAGGCGAAGCCCACCGCCAGCAGCGTGATGTAGCTCCCCCACCGGCCGAGCGGGGTCATCAGGAACATCACGAGGGCGCCGAAGAGGCCCCCGTCGGCCCGCTGCACCAGCTCCGCCTCGTGGGCGCGGCCCAGGATCGCGGCGAACCGCGCGCCGGTGGTCGCCCACATACTCGCGTGTTCACTGGAGATCAGGTGCATCCAGCCGAACAGGAGCGCCAGCAGGCCGGTCACGCCCAGCACCATCTGCAGGTTGGTGGCGCGCCGGTAGTCGAGCGCCATCCCCAGCGCCGTGCCCAGGAACAGGAGCGGCGCCACCCAGACGCAGTGACCCATCCAGAGCCGGACGAAGTGGACCAGGAACGTGCCGACCACTCCGGCGCTACCCGGCTTCCAGAGCGAGATCGCCAGCAGCGCCCCGACGAGCCCCATGCCGATCGCCAGGAGGTCCGCCGTGATGCTGCGCTCCGGCTCCCCCCTCCCCACCGCCGTGGGCGCGGAAAACGGCCGGGGAGGCGGCGAGGAGGTCTTGCTGCGCGTGCGCCGCGCGCGGGGTCGGGTGGTCGTTTCCATAACCGTTAGCTGAACCTGCAAACAGACGAGTGCTACCAGCCTACCAGAAGAGCCCGGCAGCGGCCAATCACGCCGATTCGGATAGTCGGCCCCTCCGCGAGCAGGCGACAGGTCAACTCCGTGGCGGGATCGGGAGCAGGAGCGGGATATTCACCACAGAGCACACCGAGGACACGGAGAGGAACCGGAACGGGAATTCACCGCGGAGACCGCAAAGGACGCAGAGAGGGGAACCTGAAGGAGAAACTCCGGGACCGTTATCCGGGACTCGGGAGGCGACGGAGGCCCAAACCTCTACCTCATCCTCTGCGTCCCCTCTGCGCTCTCCGCGTCCTCTGCGGTGACAAGGACCGGACCGGTGTCGCAGCAGGGACTCGTGAAGCGGCGCAGGCCCCACCCCTCTGGTTACGTCCTCGGCGCCCCCTCTGTGCGCTCTGTGCGCTCTGTGGTTAAACAGGTTCGGAAGGAACCCCCGCGGCCGCCGCGTGCGTTGAATGATCTGGGGCGGGGCGTTAGAATAGCCTCGGTTTCCATCCCTTCAAGCGAGGACCCAGAGATGATTGACCCGCGGAGCTTCCCCGGCCGGGGAAAGGTGGCCGTGCTCAAGACCCGCCCGGAGACGGTGCTCGAAGACTACGCCCACCTGATGGATCTGGCGGGTTACCGGGAGGCGCTCCCCCAGGACAAGGACACCCTCCTCAAGATCAACATCTCCTGGGACACCTGGTATCCCGCTTGCTCCACGGCGCCGTGGCAGCTCGAAGGGGCGATCCTGAAGCTGAAGGCGGACGGCTACCAGCGTCTGATCGGCGCCCACAATGACACGGTGGTGGTCGACGCCTACGTCGGCGAGGTGAACAACAAGCACAAGTACGTCGTGGACAAGCACGGCGTGGAGAACGTGCACCTCTACGAAGAGCCGTACAAGTGGGTGAAGTACGAGCCGAAGCAGCCGTTCCTGGTACTGGATAAGATCTTCCCGGAAGGGGTGGAGATCCCGGAAATCTTCCTGGACCGGAACATCATCCAGTTCCCCACCGTCAAGACCCACGTCTTCACCACCATCACCGGCGCGATGAAGAACGCGTTCGGCGGCCTGCTCCACCGGAAGCGCCACTGGACCCACAGCGTCATCCACGAGACGCTCGTCGACCTGCTCCAGATCCAGCAGGACATCCACTCCGGCCTCTTCGCGGTGATGGACGGCACCTTCGCCGGCGACGGACCCGGGCCGCGGGCGATGCGCTGGCACGAGAAGGACATCATCCTCGCCTCCGCGGACCAGGTGGCGATCGACGCGATCTCGGCGAAGCTGCAGGGCTTCGATCCGATGAGCCTGCCGTTCATCCGGCTGGCGCACGAGCGCGGCTTCGGCGTGGGCGACCCGGAACAGATCGAGATCGTCGGCTACGACATCCGGGAAGAGCCGGCCTGGAACTTCGTGCAGGAAGACACCTTCGCCAGCAAAGGCCAGAAGCTGATCTACCATGGCCCCCTCAAGCCGCTGGAAGGGCCGCTGCTCCGCTCCCCTCTCGTGCCGTGGTCGTACTTCGCCAGCAACTTCTACCACAACGTCTACTGGTACCCCGCCAAGGGCCGCGACCGCGTCCTCTCCGCGCTCAACACCAGGTGGGGCCGGATGTTCAAGGAGTACGGCGACGGCACCGTGGTGCTGCCGGGGATGGACCCGAAGGCGGTCAAGGTCGCCGCGGCCGCGGCCGGTGGGGCGGTCCTGGGCGGGGTGCTGCTGGCCGCCGCGCTGAAGAAGCGCCGCGAGCGGCGGAACCGCGACGACGCCTGAGCCCGGCGTCACCCCCGCTCCGGCGTGGTAAAATAGCGGTCGCCATGGAACAGAACGGGTGAGTGGGAGAGCGGGCGAGCTAGAGAGAGCTCTCACGGAAGCCGGGTCTCTCATTCCCCCACTCTCCTTTGCTCCCATTCAAGTCCGTTAGAAGCAATCCGACCGACGTTTGAATAGTGACAGGGCACCTACCTACGTAGGTGCCCCTCGCGTGTTGTACCTGAACGATGATCCCGGAACCTGTCCTCCGCCGCCTTCACGAGTCGCCCGAGTACGCGCGGTGCGCCGAGTCGCTCAAGACCGACCGCGCGCCCGTCTGGATCGAGGGGCTCGCCGGCGTCTCCAAGGTCTACCTCGCCGCGGCGCTGGCGCGGGATCTCGATCGGGTGGTGGTGCTGATCACCGCCGGCGAGGAAGCCGCGGAGCGGATGGCGCTCGACGCGGCGGCGCTGGGGCTGTCGGCGGAGCAGGTGGGCCTCTACGCGGCGAGTGAAGCCGACCTGGAGGACGCGGTCCCGGAAGGCAAGGTGCTCGCCAGCTCCGCCACTCCGGAGCGCCAGGCGCTGGCGCGGACTCGGCTGGGGGTGCTGGAAGCGCTCGCGGAGAAGCGGCTGCGGCTGGTGGTCGCGCCGGTGCAGGCCGCGGTGCGGGAGACGATCGGCGCGGTAGCGGAGAACCGGGTGCTCCTCACCCGCGGCGAGGCGGTGAACCTGACGGAGCTGGCGCACCGCCTGGGAGAGCTCGGCTACGAGCGCGCCCCGCTGGTGGAAGTGCCGGGGCAGTTCGCCGTCCGCGGCGGCCTGATCGACGCCTGGCCGGCGACCCACCCCGCCCCCATCCGCGTGGAGCTCTTCGGGGATGAGATCGAGAGCCTGCGGGAGTTCGACCCGGAGACGCAGCGCAGCGCCGATCCGCTCGACCGCGTGGCGCTGCTCGCCGCGGCGGAGAATATCGCGCCGGCCGGCAGCGTGCGGGAGACCTGGACGCTGTTGGAGCACGTGCCGCCCGGCTCGGTGCTGATCCTCGACGAGCCGAACCACCTCCGCTCCGCCCTGCTCGACGCCCAGGAGCGGGAGCGCCGCCGCGCGGGAGAGGCGCAGCAGTCCGACCGGGTCCTGCCGGAGCACCTGCGTCCGGCAGCCTCCTCGATCGACCTGGACGAGCTGATCCGCCGCGCGGAGGCGTTCCGGCTGGTGGTCCTGACCCTCCTGGCGCAGTCGATCCCGTGGATGCGCAAGGTCCTCGACCAGTGCGAGCGCGCCGCGCTCTCCTCCGGCGTGGTCGACGCGGTCCACGGCGATGCCGCCGAGCTGGCGAACCGGCTCCGCACCTGGCTCGGCACGGGCCACCTGGTAGCGATCGGCAGCGACCAGGCCCACCGGGTGGTGGAGCTGATTACGGAGCAAGAGATCCCGGTCACCCTGGCGGACGATCCCCGGGCGGTGAAGGCGGTCAAGACCGCTCCCGGGCGTCCGGCGCCGGTCCTGGTCTACCACGGCCGGCTTACCGGCGGCTTCCGGCTGCCGGGCGTCAAGCTGGTGGTGCTCTCGGACGCCGAGGTGTTCGGGCACGGCGCGGCGCGCCGCCGGGCGCGGCCGGACCTGCGGCAGCAGCGGTTCAAAGACAGCCGTCCGATCATGTCCCTCCTGGAGCTGAAGGAGGGCGACCTGGTAGTCCACGTCTCCCACGGCATCGGCCGGTTCCGCGGCCTGGTGAAGCGCACCGTGAACGGGCTCGACCGGGAGTTCCTGCGGATCGACTACCAGGACCCGGACAAGCTCTTCGTCCCGAGCGAGCAGCTCGACCGAGTGCAGAAGTACATCGGCGGGGACGGCACCACGGCGACGGTCCACCGCCTGGGCGGCGCGGAGTGGCAGCGCACCAAGAGCAAGGTCAAGGCGCGGGTCCAGGAGATGGCGAAGGAGCTGCTCAAGCTCTACGCCGCCCGCAAGGAAGCGAAGGGGCACGGCTTCGGGGACGATACCGTCTGGCAGGATGAGATGGAAGCCGCGTTCCCCTACCGGGAGACGCGGGACCAGCTCCAGGCGATCCGCCAGACCAAGAAGGACATGGAGCAGCCGCGGCCGATGGACCGCCTGGTCTGCGGCGACGTCGGCTACGGCAAGACGGAGGTCGCCATCCGCGCCGCCTTCAAGGCGGTGCAGGACGGGAAGCAGGTGGCGGTGCTGGTGCCGACCACGGTCCTGGCCCAGCAGCACTTCAACACCTTCACGGAACGGCTCGCTGCCTTCCCCGTCAAGGTGGAGCTGCTCTCCCGCTTCCGCAGCCGCGGCGAGATCAAGAACACGGTCCAGGGGATCTCCGACGGAGCCGTCGATATCGCCGTCGGCACCCACCGGCTCCTCTCCAAGGACATCAAGTTCCAGGACCTCGGACTGTTGATCGTCGACGAAGAGCAGCGGTTCGGGGTCGCCCACAAGGAGCGGCTCAAGCAGCTGCGGACCTCGGTCGACGTGCTCACCCTCACCGCCACGCCGATCCCGCGGACGCTCAACATGGCGCTCTCCGGCATCCGGGACATGAGCGTCATCGAGGAGCCGCCGGAAGGACGCCTCGCCGTGCGGACTTACTGCATGGAGTGGGACGACAGCGTGGTGCGGGAGGCGATCCTGCGGGAGCTCGACCGCCAGGGCCAGGTCTACTACGTCCACAACCGCGTGGAGACGATCTTCCGGGAAGCCGACCGCCTGCAGCGGTTGGTGCCGCAGGCTCGCATCCGCGTGGGCCACGGGCAGATGAAAGACTCCGAGCTGGAGGAGGTGATGCTCTCCTTCTACGAGGGCGAGTACGACATCCTCGTCTGCACCACGATCATCGAGAGCGGGCTCGACGTACCGAACGCGAACACGATCCTGGTCAACAACGCGGACCACTTCGGCCTTTCGCAGCTCCACCAGCTCCGCGGGCGCGTGGGGCGCTCGTCGCACCAGGCCTACTGCTACCTGCTCTACAAGCCGTTCAAGGAGCTGACCGAGACCGCGGAGCGCCGCCTGGGCGCCATCCGGGAGTTCACCGACCTCGGCGCCGGCTTCAACATCGCCATGCGGGACCTGGAGATCCGCGGGGCCGGCAACGTGCTGGGCGGGGAGCAGCACGGGAACATGGTCGCCGTCGGCTTCGACCTCTTCTGCCAGATGATCGAAGAGGCGGTGAAGGAGCTGCAGGGAGAGCCGGTGGAAGAGAAGCTGCTCCCGAGCGTCACGCTGCCGCTGAGCGCGCTGATCCCGGCCGACTACATCCCCACCGACGGACTGCGGATCGCCTTCTACAAGAAGATCGCCGCCTGCCGCACCCTGGAAGACGTAGACCAGGTGCAGGCGGAGCTGGAAGATCGGTTCGGGGATCCCCCGAAGCAGGTCTGGAACATGCTCTCCATCATGCGGCTTCGGATCGAGTGCATCCCGGCCGGCGTGGCGCGAATCGACACCGACAAGGGCAGCATCGTCCTCTGGATGGCGCGCCGCGTCGATCGCGAGGAGTCGAAGGAGCTGCTGCGCGTGAGCCGGCGCCTCCAGGTGCTTCCGGACCGGATTGTGATGTACTTCGAAGGGGAGACGCCGCTGCGGCCGGTGGAGAACCTGGTAAAACTACTGCAGAAGAAGGGCGGGACCGGCGCCGCCGCCGCCGTCCAGAAGCAGCTTGTCGCCGCCACCGCGGCCGAGGCGCTCACCGCGCCGCGCAAGTAATCAGAGGTAGAAAAGAGACCCCGGATGTCCGAAGAGAAGACGCTGACGTGTGATACGTGCGGCAAGACCACCGAGGTGGTCAAGCGCGTGGTGGTTGACTCCGGCTACAACCGCGCCAACGCCCGCCCGCTCTACAATTGCCCGGACTGCTACGAGAAGAAGCTCCAGTCGCGGTTGGATCAGGAGCCGTCTCCTGCTCCGCCGAAGCCATGACCCAACGTCAGCCGCTCGCCCTGGTGCGAGCTACCTCGGTCATCCTGCGGGGAGTCTATCGCCTCTTCGGCGGCTTCACGGTCTCCGGACTGGAGCACGTCCCGGAGAGCGGAGGCGCCATCCTGGCCGGGAATCACCTGAGCTGGGGGGATCCGCCGGCGATCCGCGCGGTCATCCGCCGCCGCCTCTGGTTCATGGCGAACGAGTTCCTCTTCCGGGTCCCGGTGCTAGGAAAGCTGATCCCGCTCTACGGCGCGTTTCCGGTCGACCGGGACCGCATGGACCGGGAATCGCTGCGCCGCGCCGAGCGGCACCTGCAGGACGGCGACCTCCTCTGCATCTTCCCGGAGGGCGGTACCACCCTGACCGGCCGCCTGAGCCCGTTCGAAGGCGGCGCGGCGCTGCTGGCGATCCGGAACAACGTGCCGATCGTCCCGATGGCGATCACCGGGACCGATCGCGTCTGGCCGATGGGCGGCGAGAACCCCGCCCTCCCCCGCTACGCTCGGGGCGGCGTCACCGTCCGGTTCGGCCCCCCGATCCACCCCGAGAGCATTGACGGATCCCTCTCCCGGAAACAACGGCTCGAGCTATTGACCCAGAAAACGTACGAGGGGGTCGCCGCGCTCCTTCCGCCGGAGTATCTCCCCGAAGAGCCGGTAGCGCTGCGATCGGAAGTCGCGCGAGTGTAGGGTTGTCCTCGTTATCGGGAGGCGGGGCTCGCCGCCGGGGCGCGAGGGAATGAATTCCCTCGCTGAACGGCCTCCGGCCAAGCGTCCTCCGGACGCCCAAACCGGGCCCTCTCAGTCCGCGAGGGCGGACTTCGTGCCGTGGTTGCCGCGGTTTCAACCGCCGGGCAGCGTCTCCCCCACCTCCGGCGTGGTCTCCTCGCCGATGATGCGGACCTCCGTCTCCAGCCAGACGTCGAAGCGGCCCTGGACCTGCTCCCGCACGTGCTGGATCAGCGCCAGCACGTCGGCGGCGCGCGCTTCGCCGCGGTTGATGATGAAGCCGGAGTGCTTCTCGGAGACCTGCGCGCCGCCGATGGTGTAGCCCTTCAGGCCGAGCTGCTCCACCATCGGGCCGACGAACTTCCCCGGCGGGCGCTTGAAGATCGAGCCGGCGCTCGGAAACGCGAGCGGCTGCTTGCTCTCGCGGAGATAGTTGTTGTGCGACATGAGGGCGAGGATCCGCTCCGGGTCCTCCGGCCGCAGCTCCATCTCGATCTCCGCCACGATCCACGGCTTCGTCTGCAGCACGCTGCGGCGGTAGCCGAAGTCGAGCTCGTCCGGGTAGAGGTCGCGCAGCTCGCCCTGCTCGTCCACCACGGTCACCCGGGTAACGACCTCCTTCAGCTCGCCTCCGTAGGCGCCGGCGTTCATCATGACGCCGCCGCCGATGGTGCCCGGGATGCCGACGGAGAACTCCAGGCCGGCCAGGCCGTGGAGCGCCGCCTGCTGCGAGACGGTCCCCAGCCGCGCTCCCGACTGCGCGTAGGCGCGGGTGCCTTCGAACCGGATCTCCGCCAGGTTCTCGGCCACCTTGAGCACCAGGCCGCGGAGCCCGCCGTCTTTCACCAGCAGGTTGCTGCCGTTGCCGATCGTCGTGAACCCGAGATCCAGCTCGCGGGCGAGCGAGACGACTCGGGAGAGGTCGGCGATAGAGTGCGGCAGCAGCAGCACGTCGGCCGGACCGCCGATGCGAAAGCTGGTGTGGCCGGACATCGGCTCGCGCACCAGGATATCGGTGTCCGGCAGCTCCGTCTGCAGGCGCTGCACCAGGCCCGGCGGCAGCCACGCGCACGACCGCTCCACGCACTTCCGGACCCGACCGTTCCCTACCGCCATTCGACTACCACCTGCCATGAAGATTCTGGCGGTATTCTACCCGCCGCCTCGGGTACGGACACCGACTCCCCATCGCCGCAGACACCCCGGCTCGAGGTATCGTGGAAGGCTACCGCTCACAGGGCCTCACCCCCGGCCCCTCTCCTGAGAGGAGAGGGGAGCTATCGGTGTAGAGCCAACTTGCTCCCCCTTCCGCTTCAGGGAAGGCTTGTCCCCCGAACGGGGGAGGGCTTGGGGGGTTAGGCCGCGCCGAGGTGCCGCCCCCGCTGATCGAACAGCGAAACTCCGCTACTCCCCGCCGTCCGCTGCCTCGTCCCCGGTCACTGCGGCGAGCTGCCGCTCCAGCGCCTTCACTCGCCGCAGCAGCTCCGGCAGCTGCGCGAGGGAGGCCTGGATGCGCACCTCTTCCCGGTGGGCGCGCGCGGGATTGCCGGAGACCTTGGAGCCGGCCGGAATGGTGCTCCAGACGCCGGACTGGCCGCCGACCTGCGAGCCGTCACCGACCTTCACGTGCGGGTTTACCCCCGCCTGGCCGCCGATGACGACGCCGTTCCCCAGCACGGCACTGCCGGCGATGCCCACCTGCGAGACGATAAGGCAGTGGGCGCCGGTGCGGACGTTGTGCGCCACCTGAACCAGGTTGTCGATCTTGGTCCCCGCCCCGATCACCGTTTCCCCGGTGGTAGCGCGATCGACCGCCGTATGCGCGCCGATCTCCACGTCGTCTTCGATCCGGACGCGGCCGTTGTGCGGCTTCTTCTGGTGGTGCTTGCCGCTCCACTCGTAGCCGTAGCCGTCCGCGCCGATGACGGCGGAGGCGTGGATCCGCACCCGGGCCCCCAGCACAGTGCGGGGATAGAGCACCACCTGCGGGAAGAGCACGGAGCGCGGGCCGATCTCGCAGCGGTCCCCCACCACCACGTGCGGGTGGATCACCGCCCCCTCCGCCACGCGGACTCCGGCGCCCAGCGTAGCGTAGGCGCCGACGTGCGCGGTCGGATCGATCTCCGCGCCTTCGCCGATTACCGCGGTCGGATGAATCCCGGCGGGCGGCTGCTCTTCCCGGTCGAACAGCTCCAGGCACCGGATGAACGCCATCCGCGGGTTCTCCACGCGGATGCACGGTTTGGTGACCGGCCCGAGCGACGGCGGGAGCAGCAGCGCAGCGGCGGCCGATTCCTCCGCGGCGGCGAGGAAGCGTGAGTGCTCCACGCGGGCAATGGTGCCCGGCAGCGCGTCGGTCAGGTTGGTGGCCCCGAGGATCGGGAGCGACGCGTCGCCCTCGACCGTGCCGCCGACCACCTCCGCAATCTCCTGGAGCGTCAGGGTTCGCACCGCTTCGCTCATCGGGCCGCGCTCCGCGCCGGCGCGGTCAACACGCGCTGTACCCACGGCCTCAGCTCATCCGTCACGTCTCGCTCCTTGCTTCCCGTCGATGCTTCGGTCTGCAGCACGTATCCCTGCTGCCGGGCGGCGGCGGCCGCGGCCGCCCGTAAGTCGTCCAGAATGCGCGCCCGCAGCAGCTCGCGCCGCTCCCGAAGCCGCTGCCGCGCGCCGCGCCACGGCGCGTCGGACAGTTTTCCGGGGAGCCGGCCGGGCTGCTCCGTCAGGGCAGTCATGGCCGCCCGGGCATCCGGCTCCGGCTCGGCTGCCAGTGCCGGTACTTCCGCGGGGGCCGGCTGCGGGCTGGGGGGCACCTTCCGCGCCCGTTCCAGCGCCTGGCGCTCCAGCTCCGCCAGCCGCCGGCGCGCTTCCGCGCGGAGTATATCTCGCTTCCGCTCCGCCTCCCGGATCCGCTCCGGGGGAACCTGGGGGGTCGCCGCGGCGCTCTGCGGCTTCACCTGCAGGGCTTTCTCGAGCCGCAGGCGCCGGTTGTTCTCCAGGATTGCCAGCTCCCGGCGCAGCGCCAGCGCCTCCTCCCGCCGCTGCCGGAGGACTTCCGGGCGGTAGAGCAGGCCGTCTCCGGGCTTCTCCTCCAGTCCCCGCAGGCGCTGGCGAAGCCGGGAAAGCTGTTCTGCCTCGCGTACGGCCTGCTCCAGGTCGACCGGCTCCTCGTGGGCCGCCTCGGTCTCCGCGCGGGCGGAAGCGACCTCCCGCCGCAGGCGGTCCAGCTCTTCGGCAAGCCACTCGGCTGCCCGATCCGGCTCCGCCTCTTCGCGCAGCGCGAAATCGTGCCGGATCTCCGCTTCCGCGCGGCCTTCGGGCGGCTCCACCCGCACCGGCCGCTCGCCCGGAGGGGTCGGCTCCGGAAGGCGGGCGGAGCTGGGGGGCGGAACCGGCGCCACGCGCTCCATCCGGGTCTTCTCCCCCAGGCGCGCGACCTGGGCGTCGAGCTCCGCGAGATGGGACGCCGCCGGATGCAGCGGAACGTACGCGGCGAGGCGGACGCGCACCGGCTCCGGCGGAGGGGGCGCGGGCTCGGTCCGGGGAGGCGCGGAGAGGCCGCAGCCGCCCAGCAGGACGGCGCCGCCTAGAAGAAGGGCAGAGCCCCACGCGGACGACCTGTGCGTTCGCGTGGGGCTCTGCCTCGATCCAGCGAGTTCCGATCTCACCTGGAGGTCCGCTTCCGCTTACTTGACGGGAGCGCCCATCTTCTTGAGCACTTCGTTGGTGAGATCGGCCCCGCCGTGCAGCACGGCCTGGCGGTCCATCACCACCTCGATGTCCTTCTTCTCGGCCACGTCCTTCACGTAGTCCAGGACCTTCTTCTGCATTCCGTCCAGGACTTCGACTTCCATCTGCTGGAGGACGGTGGCGCGCTTCTCAGTCTCGACCTGGAGCGAGGCCAGGCTGTCTTCCCGCAGCTTGTGGAGCTCGTCAAAGCGGGACTTCTGCTCCGCCGTGTGCTTCTCCGTCTGCACCAGGCCGTTGTACTCCTGGTCCAGCGTGTTGCTCTTGGTCTCCAGCGCCCCGATCCGCGACTTCTCCTGCTCGGTCGGCTTGGGCTTGGCGCGGAGGGTATCCAGCTCTTCCCGCTCGGCCTTGGTCAGGTAGCGGAGCTTGGTAAGGCCCTCGATCTCACTGCGCAGCTTGGCCTTGGTGTCCTCGAACTTCTTAACGGAGACCTGCCACTCCGCGGTCGTCTTGATCTGGTCCGTGATCTGGTTTAGATCGACGAACCCGACTGCCGTGGCGCCTTTCTGGCCCTTGCCCTGCGCCACCGCCATGCCGGGCGCCACGACGGCGCCGGCGATTCCCACCGCCAGCAGACCGGCCACTACTCCTCCGGCCCAATCTCTGATTGCCATCTCACAACCTCCTCGAACCATCCCGCCGCTTCGGCGGATTGCCGGCCGTGTTCTCGCGCCGCACGGTCTGCCGGAACCGGAAAGCCGGAAAGAGCGAGGGGTGTCCGTGTTGCCCCACTCGCTCTCGCCATGCTTTCCGATAACCGGCACAGTTCCGCCGGGTCGGGGAGAAGCGCTAGAACGCGTGTCCGATGCTAAAGTGGGTCCGGCCGCCTTCTTCGCCGTAGCCGAAGTCGAGGCGGATAGGCCCGATGGGGGTAGCTACCCGGAGCCCGATCCCAATCGCAGCGAACGGACGGATCCCGTCGTGCTGGGCGAAGTCCGTCCGCAGCTGACGCCGGTTGAAGCGGAACTCGCTCTGCGAGCCGAACGCGTCGCCGACGTCGATGAAGAGCACACCCGTAATACGATTCATGATCGGCCGACGGTACTCTACGCTGGCGAGATACATGTGGTTCCCCCAGAAGCGGTCTTCCAGGTAGCCCCGCAGCGTCTCCGCGCCGCCCATGAAGTACTGCTCGAAGAACGGCACCTCGCCGATCACCGTCCCCGCCAGGAAGCGGAACGCCAGCACCGGAGTCTTCTGGGCCTCCTGCTCGCGCTGCGGCTCCGTCACGGCCTTCAGCTTCTTCAGCGCGACGTACCGGCGGTAGTCGAAGATCAGCTTGTTAAAGATCGCGCTGTCGAACGAGTCGGCATTCGACTCGTCCAGCGTGGCGTGACCGACCTCCGCCGTGGCCCGGACGAACTGGCCTTGCGTGGGGTTGTTCGGGTAGTCGCGCGTGTTCCAGACCCGCTGCACGAACCCGGCCACCACGGTGCCGTCCTGGCGCGGGAAGTCGAGCTGTCGGTTCGGCAGCTCGCCGGTGTTGACGTCATCATAGCGGAATCCGACGGTCACGGGGAGCTGGAACGGTCTGCCGAAGCTGATCTGCCCGCCCAGGCGCCGCTCGAAGTAGCGGTCCCGGTCATCGAAGTTGGTGAGCTGCCGGGAGAAGCGCCAGATCAGCTTGTCGTACAGGCTCACCGTCATCGAGGTGCGGGTGGAAGTGAGCCACGGCTCGTGGAACTGGAGCTCGATGCTCGGCCGGCCGTCGCCGCCCCAGGAGCCGATCTCGCCGGAGATGCTGACGCTCTGTCCCTTGCCGCGGAAGTTCTGATCCGCCAGCTCGGCGCGGCCGATGAGGCGCTGGCGCGGGCTGTACCCGGCACCGAAGGAAACCTGGCCGGTCCGCTTCTCGCTCAGCTTCCAGGTGACGTTGACGGTGTCGAGCTCCTCGCCCGGCGTCACTTCGGGGTCGATCGCCTCGAAATAGCCCAGCGCGCTCAGGCGGCGATAGTCGCCCTCCAGCTTGGTGCGCGTGTAGGCCTCGCCCGGCTTCAGGGAGAGCTCTCGCATCACCACGTAGGTGCGCGTCTTGTGCGTCTCCTCCGTGCGGACGACGTTGCCTTCCTTGTCTTTGATCTCCCGGGTGGGCCACTGGATCCTGACGTTGGCGACCTTCACCTCGTGGATCTCGGCCCGCAGAATACCCTGGTCCCGGAACTCTTCGTAGCCCGGCGCGCCCGGCTCGGTGTTGTCCGTCACGCGCGCCACGAAGCCCTTGTCCGAATAGAGCCGGACGATGTTCTGAACGTCCTCGCGCCACTGCACGCGGTTGAACACCTGCGGCGCCTCCGCGGTGCCGGCGCGCGTTCGGATCGCGTTCAGAACCTGCTCCTCGGTGTAGAGGGTGTTGCCGGTGATGTTGAGCTGCGTGATCACCGGGTTCTCGGTGACGAGGAAGGACACCTTGACGCCGGTGTTCCCCACCGGGCTCGGCACCATCGCCACCGACTGGAACCAGCCCATCTGCTCGATAAGCACCCGGTCGCGCTCGGCACGCTCGATCGAGAACTCGTCTCCGACCCTGGTGCTGATGACGGCCCGGATCGCCTGCTCGTTGATGCGCTGGTTACCGCGGATTTCGACTTCCGTCACCCGCCGCGCCTGCGCGAGGGCCGGCACCGCCGCGAGCAGCATCACGGCCAGTGTAAAGAGAAAGATACCCCAACTGCGCGCACCGCGCTTGATCACGCTCATGTGACGCGCTCCTCCTTCTAGTTAGCCAGGCGTCCATCGCTCCCGAGGACCGGGTCCGATTCACTTAGTTGGTTGTTAAGGGCTCGCTCCCCAGACGCACGCGCAACTATAGCCTGATTGGCCAGGCGCGGCATACGGAAAGCTAGCTGCGCAAGTACGCCTCCACCTTGCGGCGCAGCATCAGGCGGCCGCGGTGGATGCGTGTCTTGACGGCTTCCAGGCTCAAGCCGGTGGCCTGCGCGATGTCCTGGTAGGGCAGGTGCTGCAGGTCACATAAGATAATCACTTCGCGGTAGTCGTCGGGTAGCGACGCGATGGCGCGAAGCACGTAGCGGTACGTCTCGTTGCGGATCAGCACGTCCTGGGGCGACTGGTCCCAGTCCGGGATCTCCAGAGGCCGGAACTCCTCGTCCGCGTGGGTCGGCGCGTCGAGCGAGGGGCCTTCCACGGTCCGCCGGCGGTCGCGCTGACGGAAGCGGTTCTTGCATTGATTCAGCGCGATCTGGCACAGCCAGGTGTGAATCTTGCAATCACCGCGAAACGTGGGGAAGCTCTTGAAGGCGTTTACGAAGGTCTCCTGCGTCAGGTCCTCGGCTTCCTCCCGGTCGCCGATCTGACGCAGTACGAGATTGAAGATCTTGCGCTCGTACTTCTCGACGATCTGCTCGAAGCTAAGCAGCCGATCCTCATCCTCCGGAACCGCGGTCGTCTCTGCCTCGTCCGTTATTTCGCGGGGCTCCGCGCGGACCCCGGGCGGCGCCAGCACAGCGTCACCTCCAGCGCCCACACAGTCCCCCGCCGCTTGATTATTGCTTCGTTCTGCAGCACCCATTTGGAAGCTGGGGCCGCGTTGCCCCGGTCAGAAGGAGAAGGTACCGCTGAAGAACAGCACCTGGCGGTCGAACGGTTCCTCCTGGCGGTACCCGATTCGGAGCTGCGGACTTAAACGGTAGTACAGCTCGAACTGGCGCTGCGACGTGTTGCCGACGCCGAATTCCTGCGTAACGGTGCCGTAAAGCGGTCCGAACAGCCTCTTCCCGAGGCGCACGCGGAGCGGCTGGGACACCCCAAGATCCAGAGCGAAAACATCCAGCCCGAGCGCAGACTGTAGAGCTTCCTCGATCCGCCCGGTTACGGCGGAGCCTACGCTGGCGGAGAAGGCCTGTTCGAGCTGCCCCCCCAGGGTCTCTACTACATTTGACCCACTGGCCTCAAATCCTTCCACCCCAAGCTGCTGTCGAATTAATGCCTCAATTTCCCCTCCGGGCAGCGGGGGCTCCGTTCGCACGCTGAGCTGGAGACCTCCCTCGTCGCCGAAGGAGAGCGACCCGGGCCTGCGGATCGGGCTGGTCTCCAGGTCGCTCGCGGCCGTGGCCTGGCCGAGCGGCGTTCCCTGGATGCGAAACGTGGCGTCGTAATATCTCGAGTCGAGGGCGGTGGTCCGGAGCACGCGCAGGGTGGTGCTGCCGGAGATATCGACATAGACCGGCGGCGGCGCGGGCACGTCGAAGTCCCGCTCCCGCGCGTCGTAGCTGATCCGCAGCAGTCCCTCGACGTTGCGGAGGCGCATTCCGGGCAGGGTAATCGAGCCGCGGATCACGCGCAGATCCCCCTGGACCAGCGGGTTGAGCAGGGTTCCCTGGGCGTGGAGCGAATCGGCCAGGTTGAAGCGCACCTGCGCGTTTCGCAGCCGCACGTTCTCCCCCGCGAAGATGCGCAGGTCGAGCCTGGGATTGAACGGCAGCGGCTCCGACTCTCGCGGCGGCAACGAGCGGAGCGCGAGCAGCAGGCTCGCGTCGTCGACTCGCACGCCGCCCGCGATGGTGGGGTTGTCCCAGGGGCCGCGGATGGTGATCGGAGCCGGAGCCTCGGGTTGGGTCGGCTCCACACTCTGGAGGGTGCCTTCGGCGCGGGTGCCTTCCAGCGCCGCGGCGACCGTGCCGAGCTTCCGCTCGACGAACCGCACACCGTCGATCCGCAGCGCCAGGTCGAGCATCGCCCCGCTCTCGTCCGGCCCGGCTCCCAGGCGCACGGTGCCGCTGCCGGTGAGCCGTCCGCCCCGGCTGCTCTCCGCGGAGAGCTCCGCCACCCGCAGGCGGTCCCCCTCCAGCTGGAGCCGCGCCCGGAGCGCCTTCACTTCGGTCTGGAGGCTGCCGACCGCCAACCGCTCCGCCGCCACGAAGAGCTCGCCGTTGTTGTTCGGCACGCGGGCACTGCCGCCCAGGGTCACGTCGCCGCGCACCACTCCCTCTACCGCCGCCACGCGCCGCAGCAGCGCCGTGATCGGCCGGACCCGCTCCGCTTCCGCGGCACCCACCTCGTGGGCGCGCTCGTCAGCCCGGTTCGCCAGCCGGGTAAACGCCGAGAGCGGCATCTCCGGCAACTCCACCCGGATCTTCCGGGGGCGGTCTTCCGGAATGCTCAGCTCGGGCCAGGTGAGCGGGACCGTTCCCCCGATCGCGAGCCGCGCTTCCGCCGGCGAATCCTCCGCCCGGCTGGTGAGCACCGCCGAGCCGATGCTCAGCTCGGAGCGGGCCCCGCTGTACCGTCCACCCTCCACCTCGATACTGTCGAACGGAAGCCCACCCAGCACCGGGTGTGCAACTTTACCCCCGAAAACTAGATCAGGCTGCTCCCGCGTCCCGGTCAGCTCAGCCTGGAAAGTGAGCACGCCGTCCAGCGGCTCGAGCCGCGCCAGCCGCTCTTTCAGGCCCGGGATGCCGAGCTCCGCCAGCGTGTGGAGCTGAACCTCCTCCGCCGTGCCGGAGAAACGCAGGGTACTGGGTGCCCCGTCCTCCTCCGTCAGTCGCTCGCCGGTGACGGTGAACGTGCCGGTGCCCGCCTGCTGCCACCGAAGCTGCTCCACCTTGAACCGGCCGGGGGTGTAGTTGACGCGGGCGTTGAGGGTGCCGGCGTCCGCTCCGGGGCGGAGCACCAGATCCGGCACGCTGGCGCTCGCTTGCAAACGCGCCGCTCCCGCGCGGGCGGCGAGGTGCCGGCTGATCTCCGAGAGCGATCGATTCTCGATCCCGCCTTCCAGCGGCAGATCGAGCTGGAGCGAGACGCGCCCGTCCAGGCCGGTAGGGAGCTGCTCCAGCGAGCTGCGGAGCTCGGCCCCATCCGCGGAGCGATAGGCGGCGCTCGCCTCCACCAGCTCGCGGACGGCGGCGATCCGGACCCCGGAGACGCGCGCCGTGAAGGCGAGGCGCTGAATCAGCGGTTGGTGGGCGCTCTGGCCTGCGTCAACCGATTTGGCCAGCAGGAGGGCCGCATAGGGGAGCTCCACCTCGCCCCCCGCCAGGCGGAGGCGGGCGACGTGCACCCGCGCGGCGCCGGGTCGCCCCGCTACCCGGAACGGATTCGCCCCGACCGGCTCCTCGTTTAGACGGGTGCCCGCGAGGGTGAGGTCGGCGACGATCTCCGGAGCGCCGACCGTCCCGCTCGCCCGCACCCGAGCCAGCCGCAGCGTGCCGGAGGGACGCGCCTGCTCCAGAAGCTCCGGGGCGTAGCGTCGCGCCAGCCGCAGCAGGTCGAGGTCGCGACCCTCGATCCGGAGGTCGATCGCCGCATCCTGCGCTTCGAGCTTTCCATCCACCGGCTCGGGCAGGCTCACGGTGCCCTCGATCGAGGCACTCAGCTCCTCCGATCGCGCGTTGCCTTTCGTGATCTCCAGGCGCCGGGCTGTCGTATCCACCCGCCCGACAAGCTCGACCCTCCCCAGGTCGATACCCTGGGCTACAAGCCGCGGCGAGGCGACCTGGAACTGAACCGCGAGCGCATCCACCGGTCCCCGGACGGAGAGCCGAACCGGCTCCAGGTCGCCGCCCACCGGATGTTCGGCCATTCGCGCGGGGTCCACGCCGGCGAGCTGCAGGGCCCGTGCCACCGATAGACCGGCGAGCACCGCCTCCCCTTCCACTTGCCACGGCTGGTCCACGGCGGTCCGCGTGAGGACCAGACGCTCCGAATCGGCCCGGAGATCGTCCCGACGGAGCTCGACTTGCCGCAGCTCAACCCGATCCGCGGCGAGACCAGCGAACCGCGCGCTTAGATAATCCGCCTCGCGTCCGTCGAAGCGCGGCTCGAAAACCTGCAGCGAGCCATCCAGCGCCGGCTTTTCCACCGTGCCGGTCACCCGCACGGTGGCGAAGGCCTGGCCGGAGATCCGCCCCGCGAGCTCGCCGGTCAGGAGATCCGCCAGCTCCAGGTCCCGCGCCTGCAGGTGGAAGTCCAGCTCCCCCTCCGGCTGCCACCGGCCCCAACCGGAAAGCTGGGCCCCGCGGTAGAGCGCCGTGGCGTAGCGCACCGCTACCCCCTCGCCCGTCCACCGGACCCGGGCGCTAGCGCCCTCCAGCCGCAGCTCGTTCACTGCCAGCGGGCCTCCGGTGACGTAGGCGCTCACCACGGGGGCGGCCTCCGTTCCGCGCGCCACGAACTCGGCGGAGGCTCGACCCTCCAGCCGCTGCTCCGCGTCCTCTCGCGGCAGCCGGGCCAGGTCGATCCCGGTCACGGTGCCGGAGGCGTAGAACCGCGCCGGCGCCGTCGACTGGTCGATCCAGCCGCGGGCGGTGACCCGGCCCCCGAGCGCCCGGAGCGTTCCCTCCGCGTGCAGGAGACCGCGTCGGAATCGGAACGTTCCCGCCGCCTCCGCGCCGGCGTATTCGCGGAAGCGGCCCCTCTCGGCGGTAAACCGGCCGCTCGCCGCCATCTCGCCGGCATGGTCCGAGGCACCGGTAAAGCGGGCGCGCACTCCCGCGGCGTAGAGATCGCGGTAGCGCACCTCGGGAGCCTCGAGCGTCCCCTGCAGGCGCAGGCGCTCGGTACCCTCGCGCTCTACCCGTACGTTCAGCTTCCCGGGGCGGGGCACCTGGAGTGGGGCCGGTAGCTCCAGCCTGGGTAGGAGCCGCTTCAGGGAGCTAAGCCGGGCCGATTGGGACCGGAGATTCAGGCGCAGGGCCGGCTGCTCTCCACCGACCACGTCTCCGGTGACCCGCGCGGAGATTCCGGCCGCCACGGCCTGCCCGTCCACCTGCACCGTTTCGCCGGTAACCTGGAGCCGGCCGGTGAAGCGATCGACGGGGGCTCCCAACCCCTTGATGGCGCCGGATGCGCTCCGCAGCCGGAGATCGAGGTGGACCTGCGGCTTCCCCTTTCCCGGTCCGCGGCCCCAGGCCGTCACCTCCGCCGACCCTACCGCCTGATGGATCCGGAAGTCGTCTCGCACCGGGACGAAATAGCGGTACCAGTAGCGGAAGTCGCGAGAGCTGCCGGAAAGGGTAGTGAACCACTCCTTCGTCTTCGCGTGCAGGTGTCCCGAGCCGCGCACCGGCCCACCGCGAGCGCCGGCCACCCGCCCCTCCCCGCTGAACTGGATCCGGGGGAAGTCGGCCCAGCGCAGGGTCGCCTCGCCCGTCGCCAGGTCGCGAGCGACACCGGGAAGCGAGGCGGTCCGGCGGTTCGTCAGATGCACCCGCGAGCGGTGGAAGCGAAGCTCGCCGCGGAACGCCGTCGGCTTCGCGTTCGGACGGCGCGGCAGGATCTTCTCGAAGTTCCAGCGGCCGTTCCGCAGCCGCTCCAGCCACACCTCGGTATCCGTGAGCTCCACCGCCGCGACCGTCGCCAGCGGATCGCCCTCCCGCCGGAGGAGCGGACCGAGGTCGATCGATGTCTCCGCCTGCCGGGCGCGGGCGAAAAGCGGCGCATCGCCGGGCGCCGCCTGCCACACGCGGAGCCCCTCCGCGCGCACCTCCGCCTGGGCGAAACCAACCGACTTCGGCGAGAGCACCGTCCCCAGGGCGATCAGGGCGGGATTGTAGCGCACCGTGATGCGGTCGGCCGCCGCGAAGCGGCCGGAGGCGGCCGCATCCGCGCCGCGCGCGACCTCGACCCCTTCCAGGAGCACCAGGCCCGGCTGGTCGGTCACGATCCGGCGTACCTCGATCTCCCGCCCGAGCTGCGCCTCCGCCTGCGCCACCAGCAGCGGACCCAGGTTGCGAAGCATGCCCTGCACGCGCACCTGCGCCACCCGCCAGAGTGCGAACCCGGAGGCGAGGAGCAGGATGAGGAAGAGGCCCAGGGCGCGGCGGCTGCCGGGGGAAGACATGCGGCGACAGATCTACGAGCGCTCCCGAGCGGCGGTGGACTGCAGCTACGCACCGGCGGCTGGGGAGCAGGCTGGTATCATTGTCGGCCTCAAACCCGGCGTCGGCCTCCCTATGGAGCATTGGGTTCTGGTGAACTCCGCGCGCGCCGAGGTAGGTGTTCAGCTTTCACCGTGAAAAGTTGAACACGCGTCTGGGCGGGCAAGGTCTTCCAGCAGCTCCAGGCACTGCGGAAGGCCCAGCCACTTCTGAAGGAACGGGTGGGAGGAGCGCGAGCAGGACGCTTCCGTCCCCCCTTTGCGGTAGAGGCACCGCTCCCGGATCTGTCATTCTGAGCCTCTGGCACGGCAAAGGCCGGCCACCCCCCGAAGAAACGGGACGGTCGCGCCATCGATCACCTCCCCTCCGATCCAGGCACCGCTCCCCGATTTCGTCATTCTGAACGCAGTGAAGAATCTCGGCAGCCGTATTGGTCCGGGATACGCACCGGGGTGACGAGGACGCGGCCTGGCGAGGCACTCCCGAACGTGGGGGCTCATCGTGTCCCCCAAGGGTTGCGTGACGTAGATCCTTCCCTGCGGTCAGGATGACCCTCGGGGGCGGAGCCGTGCCCAGTCTGGGCTGACGCCGATCCGGTGGGGCTGGCGCGCGCGGGGAGTTTCTTGACGACTTCCGTAAAGGATCTCGGCAGCCGCTCTGGGCCGGAGAGTGCAGATAGTTCACGAGGAGGTGCGCACGGGAGTTCCCTCCAGACACACGACGGCCCTGCCGGAGTGAACCGGCAGGGCCGTCGTACGTCTCGAAGACGAGAGCGGAGCAGGAGCGCGCTACAGCACCGCCTCTTCGCGCTCCCGGCGCTCGCGGATCTTCTCTACCAATCCGACCAGGTAGATGCTGGTCACGTAGAGGATCGCCAGCGGAGCCGCCATGATGATCATCGTCATCGGGTCGCCGCCCGGGGTAGCGATCGCCGCCACCGCGAAGCAGCCGACCACGGCGAACCGCCACTGCGCCTTCAGGAAGTCACTGGTCACCAGGCCGATCCAGCCCAGGAAGCTCAGGATCACCGGCATCTGGAAGCAGACTCCGAACGCCACCACCATCTTGACCATGAAGGTGAGGTACTTCTGCGGGTTCTGGAGCAGCACGAACTGCGAGGTGTCCAGGTAACCCATGAAGTAGCCGATGGTGACCGACATCAGCGCGTAGCCGCACGCCACTCCCAGGAAGAAGAAGAGAATGGAGAGCGGGAAGACGACGTAGCACGCCTTCCGCTCGGTGCGGGTGAGCCCCGGGGCGATGAAGCCCCATGCCTCTAGCGTTACGCCCGGGATCGCCAGCACCAGACCCGCCACCAGCGAGACCTGGAGCTGGAGCATGAACGGCCCCATGAAGGAGTCGAAGTAGAGGCGGTTGTTGTCGCCCAGGAACGGCCGCATCGGTCGGAAGAACAGATCCTGGAGCCACGGGTAGATCACCCACGCGGCACCAAGACCGATCAGCACGTAGACCACGGACCGGATGAGTCGGACTCGGAGCTCCTGGAGGTGTTCCCAGAGCTCCATCTCTTTGAAATCTTCGTGGGCTTCCACGGCCATGGTTCTAGAGATACTCCGTCAAGGCAGCGAGGGGTACAGGAGCCGCCAGGAATAAAAGGCGAGTCTCAGGCCCGGAAGAGTTCCCCGGTGCCGGCTTTTCTTGCGAGACAGCACCCCCGCGTCCCGGCGCCGCAGCGCCGGCTTTCGGCAGAAGGCCTTAGAGCCTGTCCGGATAGGCTCTTAACGTCCGGGGCTGGCGACGCGTCCTGTCACACACGCGAAGTGGCGGCGGGAACGCTCCCGCCGCCACCCGTGCTTCAGTAGTCGTCTCGCGAGCTAGTTCTTCGCGGTCAACTGGCCCGGCTTTACCACCTCGGTGGTCACGGTCAGCTTCACCTGATACCGCTTGGTGGTCGGCGGGGCAATACCGGTATCGCCGCCACCGATTCCAGGGTAGCCGCCGCCGGAGCCAGGGTAACCACCACCGGAACCGGGGTAACCGCCGCCGGAGCCGGGATAGCCGCCACCCGAGCCGGGATAGCCGCCGCCAGAGCCGGGGTAGCCGCCACCGGAGCCGGGATAGCCGCCGGAGGGGCCGCTGCGACCGGCACCGTAGGGGGAGCTGCCGCCGCCGGAGGCCGGATACCCGCCGCCGGAGCCAGGATAGCCACCGGAAGGACCGCTGCGGCCGGCGCCGTAGGGCGAGCTGCCGCCGGAAGACGAACCCGGGTACGGAGAGCCGCCGCCCGAAGCCCCACCGGGGTACGGAGAGCCGAAGCCGCCGCCAGGGGCGAGGTCGCCGCCGGGACCGCCAACGCCACCGCCGCCACCGCCGAGCTGCGCGACGTCCACCATCGCGGTGCCGTTGATCTCGTGCTTCGCCTCAATCACGCGACTGCTTGCCTCGGAGAACCAGATCGTGCTGGTCCCCTGCTGCACTTCGAAGTCGACTCCGCTGAGACCCAGGCTCCGAATATCGAGCTTGCCCTTCCCCGCGTTGTAGGTGAGCCGGATCTTGGCGCAGCGCTCGCCGTCCCGCCACTCCATCCCGGCGAACTCCGCCTGGAGACGGTCGATCTTGAACGTCCCCGGAATGTAGGAGCCGAGGTGGAGCCGCAGGTTGGTCACGAACGGCTGGTTCACCGGGTGCAGCGTGCCCGGGAGATCGATCGGGTTGAAGACCGGCTCCTGCTTGTCTCGCTCCATCTGGGCGTTGGGAAGCTGGACCTGGCCGCGCCGGTTGATACCATAGTGGCGAGAGCTGGCATCCACCCGCACCACGTTCTTCAGGTTATTCACCACCACGGCGAGCGGGGAATCGAGGCGCTGACGCCAGAAGCCCGAGTAACCGGGGGCGACGTCTTCCATGGAGACCAGGTACCGCGCCGTTTCCTCGTGGCTCAGCTTCTCGGGGCCGGGAGCGGTAGCAGTATTGCCGGCTCCGGCGCGCCGTACGCCGCCCTGCACTGCGGTGAGCTCCATGTTGACGTTCTGATCCACGGCGAAGCTCTGCCCCACCGACGCGCCGTTGTACCAGAGCTTCAGGCGCTGGTTGGCGTTCGGCGCGATGCTGTTCTTCAGGTTCACCTGCACGGCGCTGCGCTCCAGCATGCGCCCGTCGCTGCTGAAGCTCTTCACCTCGATGAGGTGCGGGCCGTCCTGCGCGATGCGGAGCTGCTTGGAGAGCGCGTTGTCATCGGTCAGCGCTTCCTGGCTGTCCCAGGTGTAGGTGACGGCGGCGTCCGGCTTCATCTTCTTCTCCGCCACCTCTTCCGGAGAAGGCGGAGCGAGGGCGGCGCGGAACTGGCCGTCCACGTAGACCGCGATGAAGCCCTCCGGCGGGATGGCGTCCATCGGCACGCCGATCTTCACCTTCTCCCGCACCTCACCGCCGTCCTGGGGGAACAGGATCTGGAGCGACTTCTGCGCCTGGGCATCGGTCTCCATGGCGCCGTCTTGCAGCGCGCCCTGCTCCACCCACTTCTTCAGCTTCTCCACGTCTGCGCGGGCAACGCGGTCGCCGGTGGGCGGCATGCGGAGGCCGGTGGTGGCCTGGATCACCTGGATCAGCTTGCTCTTGGCAGGGTCACCGGGAACGACGATCGCCCCCTTGGCGCCGCCCTTCATCAGGTTCTGGAAGCTGTCCAGCTTCAGACCGCCCTTGGGCTGGGCGCCGTGGCAGCTCTGGCACTGCTTCTGCAGAACGGGAAGCACGTCCAGTTCGAAGCTAACGGCGTCCGCGCGCTGCGCATAGGCCGGCGCGGCGGCAATGGCCAGACCCGCGGTAATCAGGGCGGCCGAATAGGCCCGGTTTGTCATCCTAGCCTCCAGCAGCAGGGCGGACAGAAGGGAATAGCTGCCCTGCAAAAGCGATGGGGAACGAGGCCCGCCGCCCGCCTGGTGTGAGGGCGGGCACGGCGACATGGGAGTCCGGTATGCGCCGGAGCCGCACGCGGGGGCCGTGGTCCCAGGGAACTTTCAACAGAAGCGGGGATCTCTCCTGCTGAAGTTGCGATTACTCCTCTTTTGACGGAGTAGCGCCGGTCTCTGGTTCCTCGCGAACGGCCTGTTTGAAATTCCGGATCCCTTCCCCCAGCCCGCGGGCGAGCTGGGGAAGCCTGGCGCCGCCGAAGAGCACGAGGAGGACGATGGCAATAATGAGAATCTCGGGCAAATGGGCCATGTCGATCTCCCCGGCACTGAACCGGTACCGGCGCCCGGCGGCAGACTACGCCTTCGTCTCGGCGTCCTCGAGCTGCTTCGGCTCTTCCGGCTCTTCCTTAACGGCCTTCTTGAACTCTTTCAGGCCCTGGCCCATACCCTTGGCCAGCTCCGGGAGCTTCTTCGCCCCGAAGAGGAGCAGCACGATACCGAGAATGAGCAGTATCTCTAACGGCTGGAGTCCCATCTTCTCGGGTGTTTCCTCTCCGCTCCCGGCCGCCGGTCAGGCAGGCTCCAGGGAACGGCATCTCTCGTCCGGGTTCGAAGCGCGGCCGGAGGTCCTCGCCTGCCGCTCTC
>JBKBRF010000041.1:56642-61205 GCA_046292385.1 Armatimonadota bacterium
CCCCCCCCCCCCCCCCCCCCCCCCCCCCCCCTCCCCCCCCCCCCCCCCCCCCCCCCCCCCCCCCCCCCCCCCCCCCGCTCCAGCACAACTGGCGCGCTCGCTTACGCCTTGCTCTCGGCCTCGTCGAGGCTCTTCGCCTCTTCGCGCTCTTCCTTCACCGCGCTCTTGAACTCTTTCAGGCCCTGGCCCATGCCCTTGGCCAGCTCCGGAAGCTTCTTGGCGCCGAAGAGGAGCAGAATGATGCCGACGATGAGCAGCAGCTCGAGTGGCTTAACAGGCAGCATTTCGGTCTAGTCCTTTCCCTCTCCCGCGCCCTGCGCGGCCAGGCGGGGCTCCGCCGAGGCGAACGTCACCGGATCTCCCTCCGGCTGGGTGGTGCGGAACGAAGGCTGGGAATCGCCTTCCTCCGCCTGGAAAGCGCTGCCGTAAGGCAGGGCGTCGGCATCATCGGTATCGAGCGGCTCGGGATACTCCAGGCGCCGCCCGGCGGGAGCGGGAAGCGCGGCGCTGCCGGTATCGGCCACCGCGGTCGACGCGGCGACCGTGTGCTCCGGCTCGTCCCGATCCACCTCAGAGTTGATCGACTCCATGAAGTCGTTCCGAGCCTTGTTGAACTGGCGGAGCGCCCCGCCCAGGCTCTTCCCGATCTCCGGCAGCTTCTTGGGTCCGAAGACGATGAGCGCGATCGCCATGATCACGATCAACTCCGGAAGCTGTAGATTGAATGGCATTCGCTCGCGTCTCCTGCGAAATCTCACGCGGACCGGGAAGCCTTCCCCGCCTCGACCCCTTCACTAGCGCTTCGACCCGTCTCCCGGATCGGGGCCGGGCGACGCCGGGCGCTGGATCTGGATCGAGATCGAAGGGCCCTGGGTCCGCCGGTCTGCCGCCTCGCTCCGGGAAGACTCCGGCGGCTGCGGTGGGCGCCGGCGGGCGCTTCCCGCGGGTCCTATCTTAATGAACCCGGTTTCCGGCTCGGGGAGTTCCCTCCGCGCCACCGGTTTTTCGGAAATCTGCTCCGGGGCGCCCACGGCGGGTCCCTGCGGCCCGGGAACGGGCACGGCGGGACCGCTCGCCACGGGAGCGCCGCCGCCCTGGGTGTACGGCTGCGGCGCCGGCGGCGGCGCATGCAGCGGCACTACTTCGCCAATGCCGGCGGGCGGCAGCCCTTCCCCCGCGGGGCGGCGCGGCTGGTGGATCACCTCTGGCAGCCCGATCCGGGTTACCTCTCGGGTCTCGGCCGGACGCGTCTCCCCGGGCGCCGGCAGCCGCGGGAAGCTGCCGCGCTCGCCGCCGGCGAGCCCAGCGCCGAACGGGATGGAGCTGCGCGTAGATACCGGAGGCGGAACTGCCGGGGCCGCCCCGAACGCCACGCTGCCGGAGGGAACGTTGGCGGCGGGCTCCGAGGCTGCCGGCGTATTCGCCGCCAGTGCGGCGGGCGGCGTCTCGGCCACCGGACCGGGAGTATTGCCGGGGCTCACGGCCGAGATGGGCGCCAGACGATCCTCTCCCGCTCGCTCCGGCGGGGCTGCCTGCAGCCCCCGCGCCAGCGTGAGCCCCACGCCCAGCACCAGCACCGCGGAGGGGACCGCGCAGGCGAGGCCGAGCTGCACCGGGGTGAGCGGCGCCCCGCTGCGGCGGGGGCTCAGCGCTTCCAGCCGCTCCCGGTCGGCCTCGCAGTCGGGATCGAGCTCGACCGCCCGCTCCAGCGCCTGGCGCGCTTCCTTAGTCTTACCTTGCCGCTCCAGGATCACGGAGAGCGCGGAGTGGGCGGGAGCGCAGTCCGGCTCCATCGCCAGCACGGCGTGCACCTGGGCCAGCGCGTCTTCGTCCGCGTTCTGGTCCAGCAACGAGAACGCCTGGCGCAGCAGCCGCTCGGTTTCCCCGTCCGCCAGGAGGCGGGGGTCGCCGCTCGCGGCCGGCGGGGACAGGCTGATCCCGCACTGGCGGCAGAACCGGTCACCGTCGAAATTCGGGGTGTGGCACGTCTCGCACTTCAACATCGCCGCCTCCCACGGGTGCGGGTTGTCAGGTTAGCAGGTTGCAGGTTAAGAACCCGCTTTCGCAGAGCTAACCTGGAACTTGCAACCTGTTAACCTGCAACAGAAACCCGCTCGCTTCAGGGAATCACTTTCAGGAGCGGGTACTCCACGAAGCCTTCGGCGCCGGTGCGCTTCAGCTTCGGCAGCAGGTCCCGCGCTTCCCGCTCCGGCAGGATCGTCTCCAGCGCCACCCACTCTTCATCTGCCAGCGGGGAGACGGTAGGCCGCTTCATCGCCGGGAGCAGGTCGAGCACCTGCTGGAGCACCGCCCGGGGAACGTTCATCTTCAGCCCGACCAGCCCTTCCGCGTCGAGCGCGCCCCGCAGGAGAAGCACGATGTTCTCCATCTTCTCCCGTTTCCAGACGTCCTGGCTCGCCTCCCGGTTCGCAATCCAGCGCGGAGTGCTCTCCAGCAGCGTGTCGACGATCCGCAGCCGGTGCGCGCGGAGGGTGCTGCCGGTCTCCGTCCCCTCGACGATCGCGTCGACCAGGTGCGGGACCTTCACCTCCGTGGCGCCCCAACTGAACTCTACGGACGCGGACACCCCATGCTGTTCCAGGTAGCGCCGGGTCACGTTCACCAGCTCCGTGGCGATCCGCTTCCCCTGCAGGTCCTGGACGGTCCTGATCTCCGAGTCTTCCGGGACCGCCAGCACCCAGCGATACGGGCGGGAGGTCGCCTTGGAGTAGACCAGCTCCGCCACGTCGACCACGTCGACGCCGCACTCCACCACGTTGTCCCACCCGGTGAGGCCGGCGTCCAGGATCCCCTCCGCCACGTAGCGCGGAATCTCCTGGGCGCGGAGCAGCACCGGCTCGATCTCCGGGTCGTCGACCTGGGGGTAGTAGGATCGGCTGCTGACGGTGAAGGTGTAGCCGGCGCGGCGGAAGAGCGCCAGCGTGGAATCCTGCAGGCTCCCCTTGGGGATACCGATTCGAAGTACGCGGGAAATGGGAGTCACCTCTTGCGTGGGCACGACTGCGGGTGCATGGAGCGGAAAAAGTGCGCGCCCATTATAGCGGACGCACTCTCCCCCGAGCAAGGAAGGGCGAGCACCGGCCCGCCTCCCGATCCCCGGCCGAGCCGGGGCCCTAACCCCTCGCCGTCTCGCTTCCACCTCGAACGAGGACCGGAGCCTGGTCGCATCCCAAATGGTAGGAAACAACAGCGCTTGGCCTGGAGCCGAGACCGCACGGCATAGGGACTTCCGGATGGACCCTCAACTGGAGCAGTTGCTCAAAGCGGCGGAAGCGTACGTCGAAGGCCCGCCGGAAGGTCGGCTGGCCTGGGCCTGGCGAATCCGGCTCTGGTACCACCTCCGCCAGACCGATCCGGACGCACTGCTCAGACGGCAGATCCTCTCCCACGTCATCGCCAGGAGAGCCATGCCGATGTGGGATGCGATCCGTGAGCGGGTGGAGCCGGAGTTTCGGAACCTGCCGGATCGAGATCTTTGCCATTGTCGGGCGGTAATCCTGGGGACGGCCGATTACGAGGACGTTCTCGAGTACGACGGAGAGAATGAGATCGGCTACTTCCTTACACGCGTCCACGAATTTGGGCTCGCCGCAGCTTGCCCGGCCCTCGCGGTGGCGGCATTGACCTGCGCCGGCTCAGATGAGGAAGCGGCTTATGAAGATGAGGACGGCGCTTACGACCTCATTGGCGATCCAAGCTTCATGACCGAGTATGACGAGGAGGCCCCGGAATGGGGCGCGTGGGAAGCCCACTAGTGGGGGTCGATCCTCGTCGCCGGCCGCGAGGACGATGCGGAGAGCGTGGAGAAACGCCGCGCCTACTGGCTCAAGTGGCTCCGCGAGGACATCCCGATGATTCTCGGTCCGATCGAGCAGGTCTGCACCCTTCTCGACGAGCCGGCGTGATTACCATCCGCCGGTTGCGTACTCGCGGGGGCGCAATCTGGCTGCCGCATTCGGGCCCGTGCAGCGCCCGGGTATCGCTGCATTTCACGGTTGGCGGCGGGCATTACGCCGATCTCTCGATTCCAGATTCCGGAACGTCGCTTTTGCCGCAACCAACCAGGCGGAACCCGGGGAGAGAAGTGCCTGGCGAGGCCCGTGATCTCCCCGAGGATCCACCCCACGCCCTCACCGCTCGGAGCGGCCCTCCCGCGTGCGTTGGCCTTCCCGCGGCCCTTTCACGCCCACCCGTACGGGTGGTAAACCTTCGGGCTAACAGGCCGCTCCGGGCCTGCTCCCCCTGTAGCTGCGCTCCGCGTCCGCCTGCGACGGCTTCTTCGTTGCGACGGTTCACGGGCCGCTCCGGGCGGCTCAAGCGACCACTCCTCGCCAGATGCTGTTGGCGAAATCAGCGGGACAGGTGGATCACCGGGGGCCGAGCACTCCGGCGAGCTTCCCCTGGCGGGGAAGCGGTGGCGAGTGTCGCACGCTGTAAGGTTGGGGCGCACGGAGCGCAGCGTAGGTTCTGCCGGTGAGGAAGAGCGGCCCTACCGTCCTCCACCCCAGTCATCCTGAACGGAGTGAAGGATCTCGGCAGCCG
>JBKBRF010000042.1:0-59868 GCA_046292385.1 Armatimonadota bacterium
AGCGGATCGTGGGCCTGCAGGTAGCGCATCCCCGGCCTCCTTCGCGCAAGCGAGCGATGCGGCAAAACCTTCCTGCGCCACCAGCGGCGTAACTTTACAGCGTGTGACACAAGCTCCCGCACTCCAGGGCCTTCGGCCTGCGTGGACGTAGGACCCTCGTTCTCAGGCGGTCGGGTGCACCAGATCGAGAGACGCCCCTGCCTCGCCGTCCTTGCGGCTCAGGGCTGCCCAAAATGCATCGCACCCCCGCCCTGTCCCGCTCCACGCCATACCCTTCCTCTCCTTGGGGCACCAAGCGACCAATCGCCGGGAGGCCGAGTTCCCGAGCCGTTGCCCCTCGCGCGAAGACCCGCCAGGGCTGCGCCCAAGAGGGGCCTTGGGTTTCACGCGAAGACACGCCGACCCGAGGGGCGTTCTTGCGGTAGGAGCCCGCACATTCAGGGGGTAATTGTTCGGGTTATCGGGCGCTAATTAATCGTGGATACGAGGCCCTATTCTCTAATTAATTAAGTGAAAGCCTCTCGACCAAATAACCACGAGATCGAGAGAGTATCGCGCAAATAATCGTCAGGGGGGCGTTTGAAATGAAATGGTTTCGGTATATTCAACCGGCGCTGCGAGAGAGATCCCGGAGCGCCGGGAGAATGCCGAGATCGATCAGGCGAACGCGCTAGTTCCGGCTTCTTCCTGAGCTCGGTTCACTCAGGACAATTGGGGACGGGATCCCCACCGCTCGGAGACTAAAGAAATGCTAAAGAAACTGCTCGCGGTAGCAGCCGTGAACGCGATTGTCTTGTTCGGAGGTGTGCAGCCCGCGTATGCCGGTGGGCTGTTCGTGACGGGTCACGATCCCGACTATCATTCCAACCCGAACGGCCCGGATCCTATTGCTGCCCGGGGTATTCTCAACGTGGCGGTGGACTACGTAACGGAGGGCAAGCCGAATCCGCGCATCCTGGTAGTGACCAGTCGCATCAATCCTGGTGGCAATCAGAAGGATACGGTGCTCGGGATCACCGCTGCCGGCTTCACCGGGTTCGACGTGGCTTCCGCGGGAGGCCAAGAGGGGACACTGGACGTCGCTAACGTCAACTTCTACAACTACGATGCGATCATCGTGGGCTCCGACGTTGGCGGCTGGCTGAGGCAGGAAGAGGTAGATCTCCTCGTCGCGCGGAAGTTCGAGCTGGAAACATACGTGGATGCCGGTGGCGGTCTGGTCGTGCTGAACGAGAGCGGTAATCGCGGAGATGTAGGGACTGCGTATCAAGGAGTGCAGTACAATCGTTACGGTTTCGTGCCGCTCGTCATCTCCGAGGCCATTTCTCATCACCAACACGAGGGTGAGTTCCAGGTGACCCCTGCAGGTGCCGCGATCGGATTGACGAACGCGATGGTTAACGGCAACTGGGCGCACAGCTACTTCGTGAGCTTTGGAGTGGAGTGGTCCGTCGCTGACATGGATCCGCATGGTCGAGCAACCACGCTGATTGCCCGTCGGGTGCCGCGGCAGGAGATCGACGAGCCTCCGACCATCGAAGTTTCCGGCTGCGATCTGATGATCTGGCCGCCGAACCACAAGATGGTTACGCTGCCGTTCAACGTGACGGTCACCGACGACAACGATCCGAACCCGCAGGTCGAGATCCTGGTGTTCAGCGACGAGGACGACTTCGCCGGCAACAACGACAATTTCGGGCCGGACGCCGAGCCGGGGCACCGGTTCACTCCGGACCAGCTGCCGCTGAAGCTGCGGGCGGAGCGCGACGCGCATGGCGACGGCCGGGTTTACCTGGTAGTGGTAGTGGCGACCGACGGCGCCGGAAACGTGGCGACCCACGGCTGCACCTACTATGTGCCGAAGAGCCAGAGTGCTGCGGACATCGCGAGGGTGAAGGCCCAGGCCGAGGCCGCGCACCACTACGTGGAAGACCACGGGTCGGTGCCTCCGGGCTTTGTCCCGGTGGGTGAGCCGGTGTCCGACTCCGGTAAGGGCAAGGGCAAGAAGTAGCGCCCAACTGGGAGGCGGAACAATCGCCTGACGGAGATCACCGGGGGATGGATCTTTCCGATCCGTCCCCCGGTTCTGTCTGCCGATCAGGTAAGCGGAGCCGTCACCGTTCTCCCGGAATACTCCCGCAAGCGGATGAGTTTCCAGGTGGGACGCGAGTTCGGGGATCAGGCGGCGAGCCGCTAGCGGGCAGCGGAGCACGCGCTGAAGACACTGCCAATGGCCGTCTCAGAAGTCAGGCCCAACTGGAGCGGCGTGCGCGGCAAGCGGCAGGATCTCCCGCTCCGGCGGTTCGACTTTTCGCACTCCGTCCTCGGCACTCCGCCCTTCTTACGCAGGTTTGGAGACCGGCTTCAGCGTCAGGCTCGCCGGCTCCGCGGTAAGGCGGATCGTGTTGGCACCCGCGTCTTGCCGGTAGTCGCCCTCCAGCGCGTAGGCGGGCTTCTCCGGAGCGGTCGTCTCCCAGCGGAGGCGGGCTCGCGGGGTCCCGGGAGAGGCGGGGGTGAGGGTGACGCGGACCGCCCGCGTCTTCGGGTGGTAGGCGACCGTCTCGAAAGTGCCGGCGTCGAGCGTCAGGAAGAGGCCTGCGGGGGCGAGATAGACGCGTTTCCGGAACGAGTCCTGCGGCCGGACGGTGATCCAGCCGCGCTTCCGGGAGAGCTCGCCGCCGAACGCCTGCCAGCCGAAGTCTCTCGTCTCGACGACGTAAGTCCCGATGTTGAACGAGTGGCCGAAGAAGTTGGGGCCGTAGTCGCCGGAGTAGGCGTCCCACTTCAGCGTCGAGGGAAACGAGTGGAACGCGGCGGAGGCGAATCCGTCCCGATCGATGTTGGAGAGGGCGCCCATCGTGCCGCCGTAGCCGACCCGCAGCAGGTAGAGGTCGTCCGGATGCTGCCGGTACTCCGTGAGCAGCGGGATGGCATTGAGGCCGGAGCCGTAGTGGTGGAGCTGCCGCTCGATCCGGCTCAGCTTTCCGCCGTAGAGAAAGTCCCAGTAGCGGCGGGCGTTGCCGTTGTAGCCCCAGTGCGGGACCGTCGGATCGTAGGCGAGGATCGAGTTGAGCGTCACCTGCGCCTTCTCCTCGTATCCGAACCGCTTGCACCAGGCATAGACCTCTTCCTGGCCGGTGGAGTCCCACGCCATCTCGCTCCCGAACGGGTACGGCTCCACCTTCCAGCGGTCGGCGCGCTCCCGCATGCGCGCCTCGATCAGCGCGGCCTGCTCCGTCCAGCCCTCCCGCTTCAGATCGTCCAGCAGCGCGGTGAAGACGCTCCCGTCCATCAGCCCCAGGCGCCAGTAGCCGACCCGGTCCCGGCCCCGCGCGTCGCGGCTGGTCAGGAGCTCGGTGGTGCGGTAGGCCTGGTTCAGGTACCACTCCCACGGGCTCTGGGTCAGCTCGGGGTGGTTGCGGGCGACCCGGTAGAGCGACCAGTACGCCGCCACCACGTGCGGATAGTTGTAGCCGCGGCCGATGTCGTCGGTCGCCTGCTTGCTCCAGGAAGTCCAGCTTTCCCAGTTGAGCTTCGGATCGTAGGGGAAGTCGGGCAGGATCTTGGGGTCGTAGAAGAAGACGCTCTTCCGCACCCCATAGGCTTTCGGGCCGTCCTTGAACTGCAGGTTGCCCCAGAGCACCCGCTGCACGAACGACTCGAGCTTCGCCACCTCCTCGCGGTCCGGCCGGCCGAACTGTTTCATCGCCAGCGCCAGCCAGTTGCCGGAGCCGCCCTCGTCCCCCAGGCCGGCGATCCAGACGCGCGAGTCCTGCCGGACCTGCCGGTCCGCTTCGCGGTCGTAGGAGATCGCCGAGGGCGCGCGGCCGAACGGGTCGCTCTCGTCGGTGAACCACGCCCTGGTGGTGAGGAAGCGGCCAAGGTCGGCCACCGCCTCGGCGGACGGCTTGATCACGTAGTAGCTCACCACCTGCCGGGTGCCGTCGCCGTACGTCACCGTGAGCCGCGCGCGGCCCCAGTGGCGGCCCCGGAGCGTGTAGCCTTTCCAGCCGTTCCGGCCCTCCCGGTTGGGGCTCCACTCCAGCGCGCCGGCCGGCTCCACCGCCAGGCTGCGGACCGCCTTCCCGTACTTCAGGAACAGGCGCCCCTGCTGGTCCATCGGCAGCACGTAGCCGGAAAGCCCTACCGCGACCGGCCGCCCCAGGCTAACGAGCGTCTCCTCGATCTGCCGGATGCCCGGCGCAGGGGTGAGTTGGACCCCGTAGGCGCGCGTCTCGCCCGGCTTCAGCACCGCCGCGGTGGGCTCCACCCACTGTTCCACGCCCTTCCACTCGTTGTCCGCGAAGGCGCGGGTGTGGACGGTCCACTCCATCATCCCCTCGAACACCTGGTTCGGCCGCATCGGCTCGTTCACCAGCCGCCACGCCTCCAGCGGCGTCGTGCCGACCGGCGTGACGACCAGCGTGGGGCCGACCCCATCCAGCCGCGTCACGCGCAGGAAGCCGGCGTCTCCGCCGATGTATGGGTCGGTAAAGGAGCACTTCGCGTGCGCCTCTTCCAGGCGGCGATCGGTGATGATGTTGTTGAACGGCATCGGCAGGCCGAGCGCCCCGATCTCTACCGGCGCGTCGCCCGGGTTGGAGACGCGGAACGTGAGCCGCAGCCGCCCCTTCACGTTCTCCCAGGAGCGGACCACCTTCAGCGGCGTCCCGGCCGGCAGCGTGCCGGCGAGGTCGTCGGTCACCGCCGCGGGCGTGGCGCTTAGCCGCGCGACCGGACGGCGGCGCGCGTAGGTGGAGAAGCTCTTCCACTCACTCTCCCCGGCCCGCCGCGCGCGGAAGCTAAGATCGCCCAGGTGCACGGAGCCGTCGCCGGAGCGCACCGCCAGGCGGTCCGCCGGGAGAAAGTCGAACCCGCCGCCGCCCTCCGGGAGCAGGCTGACCGCGACGCCCGCCTCGTTTCCGAGGACCAGGGTGTAGTCCGGCGTCTCCAGCGTGTGGGTGCCCCGCTCCAGCCCGAGCGTGGCGGGCGGCGCCGGTCGTTCCCGCCGCTGCGCGGAGGCGGAGCCCAGCGCCAGGAGCGAGACGGACAGGATCAGGAGAGAGTTCTTCATCGCGGCGGCTCCGTGGTCGTGACGCGCCTCAGAGTTCGGCCGGGCTCCGGCGCGAGTCCTGCGGCGCGCGCCCCGTTCGGTTCAACCGGCCGGCGGGGGATGATAGAGTATGCTGGCACCGGCTCCAGAGAGCCCGTGCCTCTCAAGTCCCGCCCGCAGGAGGAGCGCGATGAACCGGACGCCTCTCGCCTCGCTGCACGAAGCGCGCGGCGCGCAGTGGATGGAGCACCAGGGTTGGGAGATTCCCGCCTACTACTCCTCCGTTCAGGAGGAGTACGAAGCGCTGCAGGAAGGCGTGGCGCTGGTCGACTTCTCGTTCCGGGGCAAGCTGCGGGTCACCGGCCGCGACCGCCGCACCTGGCTGCATGGGCAGGTGACGCAGGACGTGAACGGCCTGCCGGACGGCCACGGCGCCTACGCCGCGGTGCTGAGCCCGAAAGGGCGGATGGTGAGTGACCTCCGCCTCTTCGCCCTGCCGGACGCGCTGCTGGCCGACTTCCCCGCCGAGCCGGCGGAGCCGCTGATCCCGTACCTGGACCGCTACCTGATCATGGAGCGCGCGGAGATCGAGGACCTCACCGCTTCCCACGCGCTGCTCTCTCTCCAGGGCCCGCAGGCCTGCTGCGCCGTGATCTCGGTGGTCGGCGACGAAGTAGCGGAGCTGCGTCCGTGGGAGATGAAGGAGATCACTTACCGGGACGAGCCGCTCTACGTCAACCGCGTGAGCCACTGCGGGGAGGACGCGTTCGATCTCTGGGTGCCCGCCCATGGCGCGCCCTCGCTCTGGGCGGCGCTCTCCACCCGGCGGCCGGACTACGCCGTCTTCTCGGTAGGGTGGGAAGCGATCAACATCCGCCGCACGGAAGCGGGTCTCCCCTGGTGGGGCGCGGAGCTGGACGGCTCGACCGTGCCGCCGGAGGCGCGCCTGGAGCACGCGGTCAGCTACGAGAAGGGCTGCTACGTCGGCCAGGAGATCATCGCCCGGATCCACGCGCGGGGACACGTGAACAACCTGCTCGCCGGCTTCCACGTGGAGGGCGCGCTGCCCGAGCGCGGCGCCGAGATCCGGGCGGAGGGTAAGCCGGTTGGGCGGGTCACCACCGCGCTCCACTCGCTGCGCCTCGACCGCCCCATCGCGCTCGGCTACCTTCGCCGGGAGCATCAGGAGACGGGCACCCGGCTCACCGTCGATACGCCGCAGGGTCCCTCTACCCTGGTGGTCACCAGCCTTCCGTTCGTCCCGCACGACTATCCTACGCCATAGAGAGTTGCAGGTTGGCAGGTTCGCAGGTTCCGAGCCTCCGCCTGCCGGTAAGGCTGACCTGCAACCTGTAATCCTGCAACCTGCTACCCCCTGAACGCCGCGTGAAGAGAAGCTAACTGGGAATGGATCGGCGCGTCCTCGGTACGATATTCCTCACGATCTTCCTCGACCTGGTCGGGTTCGGAATCGTGCTGCCGCTGCTGCCGCGGTTCGCCGCGGCGCACGGGGCGTCCGAGTGGCAGATCGGGCTGCTGATGGCGACCTACTCGCTGGCGCAGTTCGTCTTCGCGCCGTTCTGGGGAGGGCTCTCGGACCGGGTGGGACGCCGTCCGGTGCTGCTCTTCAGCATCGGCGGGTCGGTGATTTCCTACGTCCTCTTCACCTTTGCCTCCACGCTGGAGGTGCTCTTCATCTCCCGCGCCATCGCCGGGGCGATGGCGGCGAACATCGCCACCGCGCAGGCCTACGTGGCGGACACCACCGCGCCGGAGGACCGGGCGAAGGGGATGGGGATCGTCGGCGCCGCCTTCGGACTCGGCTTCGTCTTCGGTCCCGCGATCGCCGGCATCACCGCTCACCTGGCGGGAGAGATCGACGCCGACCCGCAGATCGCGGTGGGCCTGGTGGCGGCGGCGTTCTCGCTGCTCGACCTCTGCCTGGCCGGGGCGCTGCTGCGCGAGTCGCTGCCCCGCAGCCGCCGCGGGATTGCGTCTGCCGGGCCGCAGCCGCCGCGCCTGGCGCGCATGGCCGCCGCGCTGACCGCTCCGGGCACCGGGATCCCGATCCTGCTCTTCCTCCTCACCACGCTGGCGTGGAGCCAGCTCGAGCCGACCCTCGCCCGGCTCGCGCAGGAGCGGTTCGCCTTCAACGAAGCCCGCACCGGCTACGTCTTCGCCTACCTGGGCCTGGTGGTGGCGGTAGTGCAGGGCGGAGTCACCGGCCGCCTCGCCCAGCGGGTGGGAGAGCGCCCGCTGATCGTCCTCGGCACGGTGCTGTTGGGGGTGGGGCTCCTACTGCTGGCGAGCGTGGGGTCGGTCGCCGGACTGCACTGGGCGCTCCTGGCGGTGGGGCTGGGGCAGGCGTTGAATGCGCCGGGCATCCACGCGCTCATCTCCCGCGCGGCCGCTGCCACGGAGCAGGGCAGCACCTTCGGGGTGACCCAGGGCTTCTCCAGCCTGGCGCGCTTGGCGGGGCCGATCGCCGGCGGCTGGCTCTTCGGGCTGCGGCACGAGTATCCGTTCTGGTTCGGGGCGCTCCTGATGCTCCTGGGAGCGCTCCTCGCGATCGCCCTGCTGCGCGGCTCCGCCCGCGATTAGCGCGAGCGACCACCGGGTAACACCCGGCAAAGGCAGCCGGCCGGGAGCCGGCGGGCCGTTGCCGAACGAGTGACCCGGCGCTCCCCGAGAGTGCCGCCCGGAGGGAGCCAGAGATGCAGAGCGCCGCCCGCGGCAGGTATGCTGCCGCCCGCCCCCGAGTTTGGTCGGCTGCCGCCGCCCCCGGCCTGCCGGTCTGCGCCGAGGCGATGGTCCTGTTCGCCATCTGCGCTCTCGACATGCTCAGCTCCGCCTGGCTCTTTCACCACGGCCTCGCGACGGAGGCGAACCCGCTGCTCCGCCCCGCCGCCGAGGCGGGCCTGCTGCCGTTCATGCTGGCGAAGTCGGCGTCGTTCATCCCCGCCCTGGTCATCCTGGAGGCGCTGCGCCGCCGCCATCAGCAGTTCGTGGTGCGCCTGCTGCGGATCGCGATCGTCGCCTACGTGGGGATCTACGGTACGCTGACGCTGGGGCAGATGCTCTAGTAGTGCGTATCGCGTATTGCGTAGCGGAGCGCCTGTCCCTCTTTCCAACGCGTCGTGCCGGGCGAAGGCTGAAGGGAGCTCTGCTTCCGGACACGTTGTGCGGGTGAAAGGCTGAAGGGAGCTCCGCTTCCCGACACGTCGTGCGGGCGAAAGGCTGAAAAGCGCTCCGCCCGGCACGACATCCTGGAAAGAGCTCCAAGCCCGTCGCTACGCAATACGCGCTACGCAATACGATAGACTCACCCTACGGTGGTAGCTCCCCTGTTCGGTGCGCCGGGTTCCCTGATGTCCTTCGCGAGCGTCCGCGCCGTCCTGTTCGACCTGGACGGGACGCTGGTCCACACCCATATCGACTTCCCCGCGATGAAGCGGACGGTGCTGGAGCTGGTTTCCGGGCACGGGCTGGACCCCGCCCCGTACGCGGAGCTCGACGTGCTCTCGGCGATTCAGGCGGCCTGCGCCGCGCTGGAGCGGCCGGAGCCGTTCCGGTCCGGGGCGGAGGCGGCGCTGGAGGAGATCGAGCTGGCGGCGTGCGAGGGAGCGTACGCGGCGGAAGGCGCGGCGGAGACGCTCGATTGGCTCCGGTCGCGCGGGATCGGGGTCGGGATCGTCACGCGGAACAGCCGGAAAGCGGTGGAGCGCGTGCTTGCCGGGCTGCCGCTGCCGTATGAAGTACTGCTGACCCGCGCCGATACGCCCCGCGTGAAGCCGGACCCGGCCCACCTGCTGCTGGCGCTGGAGCGGCTCGGTGCCGAGCCGGACCGCGCGGTGATGGTCGGCGACCACCGCATGGACGTGACCGGCGGAAAGAGCGCCGGGATGCGGACGCTCGGAATCCTCACCCCGGGGCGCCCGGCGGACTACTTCGACCCGGTGGCGCCGGACGGTGTCATCCGCAGGCTGGCGGAGCTGCGTTCTTGGATCTATCCGTCGTCATCGTAAACTGGAACACCCGGGAGCTGCTGCGGGACTGCCTCGCCTCGCTGTGGGCGGCGCGGCCGCACTCCGGGCTCGAGACCGAAGTGATCGTGGTCGACAACGCCTCCGCGGACGGGAGCGCCGCGATGGTGGCGAGCGAGTTTCCGGAAGTCCGGCTGATCGCGAACACGGAGAACCGGAACTACGCGGCGGGGAACAACCAGGGGCTGGCGCTCGCTTCCGGGCGGGCGGTGCTGCTGCTCAACCCGGATACGGTGGTGCCGCCGGAAGCCCTGCCGTCGCTGGTGCGGGACCTGGCGGAACACCCCGGCGCCGGCGCCGTTTCCCCCGCGCTGGTCTACCCGGACGGCCGCATCCAGCCTTCCGTGCGCGGCTTTCCGTCCCCGGCGGCGCTGGTCGGCGAGCTGACCGGCCTGGCGCGCCTCTTTCCCGGGTCGGCGCTCGGCGCCTACCGGGTCGGCGACCTGCCGCCCGACCGCGCCACGTCGGTCGACCAGCCGATGGCCTCCGCCTTCATGCTCCGCCGGGAGGCGCTGGACCAGGTCGGGTTCTTCGACGAGCAGTTCCCGCTCTTCTTCAACGACGTCGATCTCTGCTACCGGCTGAAGCAGGCGGGCTGGGAGATCCTGTACGATCCGCGGGTGCGGGTGGTGCACGTGGGGGGCGCCAGCACGCGGCAGGTGCGCCCGCAGGCGATCCGGATGTCGCACGAGGGATTGAAGCGCTTTTACGCGACTCACTATCGCCGCCGACTGCCGCTGCCGCTGTACAGGCTGCTGGTGGGAATGATCGATCTATCGGGTCGCCTCCGCGCCGCGCTGGCGGAGCGCCGCCAGGCGAGCGGCGGGGGCGGAAGCTCAACAGGAAGCTGAAACGCATGAAAGTGAACGAGGAAGAGCGCGCACTGCTGCTGGCGGAGGTGACGCAGGCGCTGGACCAGATCCGCTCTCCGGAGCTGCGGGTGGCGTACGGAGAGCTGCTGACGGCGCTGGACCAGAAGCAAGACATTCCGGAAGAGCTGTACGAGCCGCTGCAGAACCTGCTGGCGGTGGGGCTGGAGAGCGGCCGCATCCGCGCGGTCCACACCGCGCACGGGGAGATGGCGGCGCAGCGCGTCTATCACCGCACTCCCGCCGGGCGCGGCGTGCGGGAATCGACGGAGGCAGTCAACGCCGCACTCCAGGCGCTGAAGGGGCAGGCGGTCGACGAGATCAGCGTCTCCCCCGGCGGCCCGGGCACCTACGTGCTGACCGTAGCCACGGACGAAGGGAAGCTGCTGATCAAGCTGAGCCGGCACGGCGCGCACCTCCAGAGCATGGAGGTCGGCGGCTAACCCGACCCACGGAGAGACCTTCGGGGACGGAGAGACGGAGAGACGGAGAGACGGAGAGACGGAGAGACGGAGAGACGGAGAGACGGAGAGACGGAGAGACGGAGCGCGGCGGGCATGGCGGGGGCGGCGCCCCGGAGGGGCGCGAGACGATAGCCGGGGTGCAAGCGCAGCGCAGCCCCCGGATTCATGCGGGCCCGATACACCCGCCCTGGAGGGGCGGGAGAACTCCGCGTGTCCGGGAGACGCTGCGGTGCGGAGTGAACTCCGCGGACTGGCTCCGCCGGAGGTCAACCTCCGGCGATCCGTCCCTCACGGCGCCCTGGAGGGGCGGGAGGGCTAAAGCGGTGCGGAGTGAACTCCGCGGATTGGCTTCGCCGGAGGTCAACCTCCGGCGATCTAGCTCTCTCTGCACTCCGGAGGGCGGGAGGGCTTCCCGGGAGCGACGCCCGGGCATCGACCTACCGGGCGAGGACGTGCCGGAATGGCGTAGGTCGCCAGCGAGCAGGAGCAAGAGTAGGAGCAGGAGCAGGGTCCCCCATCCGCGGAGGGTTCGGACTTTAGCCCCCCGTTCGGGGGGTGAACCTTTAGCCCCCCGTTCGGGGGGTAAACCTTCTGCCTTTAGCCTTTAGAGGCCTTTAGAGAGGGAGCTTCCATGCCCCGCGGTCCCAAGATCAACGGTTATACCCTCCTGGCCTGGGCGACGCTGCTCGGCTTCGCGCTCCTGATCGTGCCGCGTCTCGCGCGCATCCTGGGGGGCGGCGGCGCCCGGCTGGTCGGCATTGCGGTGCTGATGCTCGCGGTCTGGGTGGCCCTGGCCCGGTCCGGCCTGCTCCCCGGCTGCATCCGGGAGCGGGACGGCCTCTCCGAGGAGGAGGAGGCGCGCCTGGAGCGGCTGGACGAGCTGCACGAGGAAGCGGACCAGATGGAGCTGACCCTGAAGGATCTGCGCGACCTGAGCCTGTCCGAGTCGGACCAGATCCGGGCACGGTGGGCGGCGCTCGATCTGGAGGAGGCGCTGGAGCGGAACCGCCAGGCGGTGGCGGAGGAGCGGGCGGCGCTGCTCCGGATCGACGCGGTCCGCTGGGCCGATCGGCTGGAGGTGTTCCTCTCCCGCACGCCGGACGTAGCGAAGGCGCGCGCCTGGCTCGACCGCATCCCCGGCCTTCAGCGCGAGGGCGACGAGATCCTCGCCCGGCTCTCCGCGGAGCCGGAGGTCGCCGAGACCGCCGCAGGACGGGAGACGCGCGAGACGGTGACGGCGGTGCTGGCGGAGCTTTCGTCGTTCCGCGCCGACCTTCTGGCGCGCCTGGCGCGGCACCTGAGCGCTACCGCGAGCGAGGCGCCGGCGCTGGAGATCGAGACCGCCTCCGAGCGCCTGCGGGAGCTGGTCGCCCGCACGCAGGCGCGCCAGGAGGTCGGTGCCTGGCTCAAGAACGGCTGAGCGGCTTCCGGCGTGATTACGGGGCGACGCGGGCGGAGCTGCGGAGCTTCACGTCACTGCGCAGCCAGGCCTGGTCGAACGCCTGGCGTACTTCGTCCGCGGCCTCGTTCTTTCCCTGCGCCCGCAGGCTCTGCTCCAGGCCGAAGAGCGACCACCCGTTGGCCGGATTCTCCTTCAGATCCTGACGGTAGACCGCCTCCGCTTCCGCGGCGCGCCCGCTCTCCAGCAGGGCGGCTCCCAGGGAGTGCCGGACCGGGTAGTACCAGTAGGGCGGCTCCATGTAAGGGAGCCGGTCCTGAAGCTCCACCGCCTGCGTGAGCTGCCGCACCCGCTCGTCGTGCTGGCCGCGCATGCCGGCCAGCTCTCCGTCCAGGATCCCGTGCGCGATCCGGAGCTGTGTGTAGCCGAAGAAGCCGGGCTGCTCGAGCGCCTTCGCCGCGTCGCCGTCCACGATCTGCGCCAGTCGCGCCGCCTCTCGCTCCGCCTCCGGGCGCTGGCCGAGGCCCACTCGCGCCAGGCCCCGGGCGTAGTGGGAGATGCCGCGGAGGAACAGGTCCCTCGGCTCCGGCTGCGGCTCCTTCAGCACGTCGTTCCAGCGGTTGAAGCGGACCAGCGCGAAGAGGACCATCGGGTGCAGGCGGCCGGCTTCCACGTGCGCCGGGGTGACCCGGGAGGCGAGCTCGCGGGTGTGGCGGAGGCAGTCTGCCGAACGGCCCTCCATCATCGTGGAGTAGGAGAAGAAGTGCTGGTTGTGCGGGTAGTAGACCAGCGGGTAGTAGCCCTGCGCGCGGCACTGGGCCAGGTATGACTCGTCCGCCTTGATGGCGCGCTCATTCGCCAGTGAGGCTTCGTGGTAGAGGCCGACGCGCAGGTAGATGTGCGCCGGCATGTGGACCAGGTGCCCCGCCCCCGGCGCGAAGTCGAGGAGGAGATCCGCCGCGGGCAGGGCGCGCTTCGGATCGGGTCCCGCCTCCACCGCGTGGATGTAGAAGTGGTTGGCGCCCGGGTGCCGCGGATCGACGGCGCGGACCCGCTCCAGCACCGTGAGGATCTCTGCCGTCTCCGGCTTTGGCTTCTTGTCCGGCGTCCAGTAGTCCCACGGCATCGTATCCATCACCGCTTCCGCGAAGAGCACGGAGGCGTCGAGGTCTTCCGGGTAGCGCCGCGCCACCTCGCGCATCGCCTCCGCGTAAGCGCGGTCGAGCGCGCTCCGGTCCGCCACCGGCTCCGGCCGGTACCGCTTCGAGAGCGCCTCGATGTAGGCGCGCTCCCGCTCCGAGGCGCGGGGCATCCGCTCCCGGGCCTTCTGGAGGTCGTTCCACGCGTCGGCGACGTGCTCGTCCGGCATCGGCTGATTGATGTTCGGCCCCCGCGCGATCGCCATGCCCCAGTAGGCCATGGCACAGCTGGGGTCGAGCCGCGCGGCTTCCCGGAAGGAGCGGATCGCCTCCTTGTGGTTGAAGCCGTACATCAGGATGAGACCCTGGTCGAAGTAGCGCTGCGCCTGCGCGGAGCGCGTGGTGACCGGGTGCTTCAGGTCGCCCAGGTCAGCGAAGAGCGGCGCCCCCTCTCCGGGCGGGCGCGCGGCGGCCCGAGGCGGAGGGGCGGCTCCCTGGGAGCAGGCGACCTGCTGGACCGGGGCGGCGCCCAGCGCCAGCAGGAGGAGGACGGTAGGTACGACTTTCATCTCGGCTTCTCGTTTCCGCTCGCGGGCCCATCGGGAGGATTCTAGCCGTGCCGGAGTGTTCTAACACCCTGAAGTGTAGTGCATCCAGCTTGTGGGGCTGGAGAGCGGCCGGATGCCGGACAGCCGGGCCGCCGGCGAAGCGGAGGCTCCACCCCGTCCCGCCGCACCCGGCGGGTGCCCAAATCTGAGATTTGCGGCCTCCCGGGCGGGTACCCTCAACGTGCGAACCGATTCAGGTGACCGGAGGGCGCTGGATGGCACTCTTGAAACCGGACCCGACCTTCTATCCTTCACCCCGGCTGGCGATGGAGGCGCCGCCGGAGAAGCTGGCGTTCGTGGCGGGCTTGAACCCGGGAGCCCTGGCGGACGGCGCGCAGGACGATCGCCCCGACGCACTGCTGGTGGTCGACGTCGATCCCGCCTCGCCGACGTTCGGGCAGCGGGTGGGGCAGGTGGAGATGCCGAACCTTCGCGACGAGCTGCACCACTTCGGCTGGAATGCCTGCAGCTCGGCGCTCTGTCCCTACGCGCCGCATCCCCACGTCGAGCGGCGGTATCTGCTCGTCCCCGGCATCCGCTCCTCCCGGCTCCATATCATCGACACCAAGCCCGACCCGCGCCGGCCGCAGATCGTGAAGGTGATCGAGCCGGAGGAGGTGATGGCGCGCACCGGCTACTCCCGGCTGCACACGATCCACTGCGGACCGGAGGGGATCTACATCAGCGCGCTGGGAAGCACGGACGGCAACGGGCCCGGCGGCATCTTCCTGCTGGACCACTTCACCTTCGAAGTGCTCGGCCGGTGGGAGCTGGACCGGGGTCCCCAGTACCTCTCGTACGACTTCTGGTGGAATCTGGCGCAGGACTGGCTGGTGACCAGCGAGTGGGGCACGCCGCGGATGATCGAGGACGGCCTGCTGCCGGAGCTGCTGGTGAAGGGCGAATACGGCCGTTACATCCACCTCTGGGATCTCAAGAAGCGCCGCCACGTGCAGGCGCTCGACCTGGGCGCGGAGCAGCAGCTCGCGCTGGAGCTCCGCCCCGCGCACGATCCGACCCGGAGCTACGGCTTCGTCAACGCGGCGATCTCGCTGAAGGATCTCTCCGCTTCGGTCTGGCTGTGGCACCGGGACGGCGGCGGCTGGGCGATCCGCAAGGTGATCGAGATCCCGGCGGAGCCGGCCGACCCGGACGCGCTCCCGCCGATCCTGAAAGACTTCAAGGCGGTGCCGCCGCTGGTGGGCGACATCGACCTCTCCCTGGACGACCGGTTCCTCTACGTCTCCTGCTGGGGCACCGGAGAGCTGCAGCAGTACGACGTCTCCGACCCGTTCAACCCGAGGCAGACCGGCTCGGTGCGCATCGGCGGGATCGTCCGGGGCACGCCGCATCCGAGCCAGCCGGAGAAGCGGCTCACCGGGGGGCCGCAGATGGTGGAGGTGAGCCGGGACGGCCGGCGGGTCTACTTCACCAACTCGCTCTACTGGGCGTGGGACCGCCAGTTCTACCACGGCGGGCTGGAGAGCTGGATGGTGAAGTGCGATGCGGGGCCGAACGGCGGGCTGGAGCTGGACCCGCGGTTCTTCTTGCAGGGAGACGAGTACCGGATGCACCAGATTCGCCTCGAAGGCGGGGATGCCTCGTCCGACTCCTACTGCTATCCGTAGCGCTCGAGCGAGGGAGCCGTCATGCTGCTCGACGCCGCGACCTGGCCGTGGCTGGCGCTGATCCTGCTCGGCGCTTACCACGGCCTCAATCCGGGGATGGGCTGGCTCTTCGCGGTGGCCCTGGGGCTGCAGGAGGGAAAGCGCAACGCCGTGCTGCGCGCGCTTCCGCCGATCGCCCTGGGGCACGCCCTCTCCGTGGCGGTGGTCGCGGGCCTGTTCCTGCTGCTCCGGGCCGCCGTGCCGCCCCTGGCGCTCAAGATCGGCGCGGCGGCGCTGCTGTGCGGCTTTGGAATCTACCGCCTGGTCCGCTCCCGCCACCCGTCGTGGGTCGGGATGCGGGTCGGCTTCCGGGACCTGGTGCTCTGGTCGTTCGTGATGGCCTCCGCGCACGGAGCCGGGCTGATGCTGCTGCCGGTGTTCCTGGGGAGAGGCGGGGCCCGTCACGAGCACCCGCACGCCGGGCACGCGGGACACGCGGGGCACCTCTCTTCCACCTGGGATACTCCCGGGGAGTGGCTGGCGGCGGTGGGGGTGCACACCGCCGCGCACCTGGTGGTGGCCGGGTTGATCGCGCTGCTGGTCTACGAGAAGCTGGGGGTGGCGATCCTGCGCCGGGCCTGGCTCAATCTTGACCTGCTCTGGTGCCTGGTCCTGATCGCCTCCGGCATCCTGGTGCTGGTCACGTAGCCGCGGCGGCCGCGGCTCAGCGGAAGCGGGGGAAGAGGTCCTTGGAGGGCCATTCCGTCACGTCGGCGGCGGCGCGGTGGAGGGCGCCGTCGATGGCGCTGTCCGGCAGCTTCTCGTCCCGGGAGCGCAGGTTGAAGAGCGCGGCCCAGGTGAGGCCGTCCCAGCGCCGCACCAGGAGCGTGTTGGTGCCGGGCAGGCTGCCCATGTGCCAGTAGTTGGCGCGGCCGCTCTTCTCACCGTCCAGGCCGACCGGGCGCACCGACCATCCGCAGCCGTAATAGGTATCGGTCGGGCTTCCGTCCTCTTTCCGCCAGACCGGCGCGGCGGGACGGGCGTACATCTCCCGGATCGTCGTGGAGCTCAGCACGCGGCTGGGGCGGCGGCCGTCGACCCCTTCCATGAAGCGGACCAGGTCGACCGCGGAGGCGATCCAGCCGCCGTGGGAGTCCATCGCCTCCAGGTAGAAGCCGCCGTAGGGCCAGTCCACCGCTCCCTGCACGTCCGGGAAAACGCTGCGGAACTTCTCCCCGTCCGGCATGTAGTAGCGCACTTCGCCCGGGGCCCGGCCCCGCTCCCGGGTGGCGCCGATCCGCATGCGGGTGATGCCGAGCGGCGCGAGCACCTCCCGGCGCACGTACTCCTCGTACGACATCCGGGTCACCGCCTCCACCACCCGTCCCAGCACGCAGTAGCCGAAGTTGGAGTAGGCGTAGCGCGTGCCCGGGTCGAAGTCGAGCGGCTGGCCGAGCATGTAGCGGATCACCGCGTCCGCGCCGGCGGGGGCCTCCACGCCGACCTCCCGTGCGATCTGGAGCGCCCGGAACATCGGGTCGTAGCTCTTATCCCGGTCCCAGCCGCCGGTGTGGTGGAGCAGCTGACGTACCGTGACGGAGCGCACGCGGGGATCGGCCGACTTCCCCTTCGGCACCACGGCGGGAAGACGGACGAGGTCGAAGGCGCGGGTGTCGAGGTTCAGGCGCCCCTCGCCGACCAGCTTCATCACGGCGGCGCCGGTCACCGGCTTGGAGATGCTGGCGATGCGGAAGAGCGAGTCCGGCTGCACCGGCTCCCGCTTCTCCCGGTCCGCCCAGCCGTATCCCCGGGCGTAGACCAGGCGGCCGTCTTTCACCACCGCCAGGGAGCCGCCGGGGACGCCGCGCTCCTGCATGAAGCGCTCCATCTCGCGGTCGAAGCTCGCCAGCGGGTGGTCTTCCGCCCGCGCGCCGCGCGCCGCGCCGACCAGCGCCGCTCCCGCTCCGAAGATCAGCTCCCGCCGCGTCCCCCGCATCCCCTCGCCCTCCGCCCGGTCCCGTGCTCCAGGGAGAGTTGCGTGGGCGCCGGCCGGAGTCCTGCCGCCGGCGCTCCTGAACGACCGGAGTCTAATCCTCGGTGGGAGCGATCATGCGCCGCAGGTTCCGGAGCGCGTGGCGCAGGAGCGAGCGAGCGGTGGCCGGGCGGATCTGCAGCGTGTCCGCGATCTCGTTGAAGCTGCGAGATTCGTAGTAGCGCCAGAACACCACCTGCCGCTGCCGCGGCGGGAGACGTGCGAGGGCGGCGGGGACGGAGCACAGCACCGAGTCGAGCAGCAGCTTGTGGTCCCAGGCGTGGGTCAGGTCGAGCGCGGTTTCCGGGAGCTCGGTGTCCCCATCCACCAGGAGCTCGCGCTGCTTGTTGCGCCACTGTCTGCGGGAGTAGGTGTAGACCGAAGCGGAGAGCGTGCGGACGAGATAGAGGCGCCGCGGAACGCCTCGCGCCGGATCGTAGGCGTCGTACAGCTCACAGAAGCGGCAGTAGATCTCTCCCACGAGGTCCTCACGGGCGTCCCGGTTATCGCCGTACTGCCGGAGCAGGCGGCGCACCAGCGGCTGAAACTCGGCGTAAAGCGCTTCCCGCTCGGCGGACGGGCCGGAGGGGCCGGGTGGTACTGCGCCGCGCGCCCAGAGGGCCGCGCCGGAGCCGTGCGGGCGGTGCGGCCCGGCCGCCGGGACGGGGCTCCTCCCTCGCGCGGTCGAGACGAGTGACCGATCCAACTGGCAGGAAAGCTCCGGCATGTCTCGTGGTGGAGAGCGGCTGCTGCGACAGCATCGGTGCTGCCGAACAGCGGAGGTCGGGGGCGCGCCCTCGCGCGGCGGAGCGGAAGTGTGACCCGGTCGTGGACCCGCTCGCTGCCGGGCCGCTGCTCCCTCGCGTGGGCGGTTTCCGCAGGATCTCGCTCAGGATGCTCGTCGAGCCGGCGCAAGAAACCTTTTTTGTTTCTCCAGCCCGGCGAGAGCGGCTCGCCGGGCTGTCGCTCCCTCGCCAGGCTCCAGCATCGTGCCGGAGCGGAGCCCTTCGCTGCGCTGCAGCTCTTACCGCGGGGTTGAGGCTGGACGGTCCCCACCTCGCGTGAGGTGGCAGGACCGGTTTTCGATGCCGGGGGTCGGCGCTTAGCTCTTTGCGCGTTTCGGGATCGAGCGGCACCTCGCTACTGCAAAGGTCGCGACACGGGTGCTCGATCACCATGGCTTCATTCCCAGGCACGTCAGAGAGGCGAGTCCACCTCTCGCAGCGAACTGAAACCCGGAGTTGGATACTTTTTCCCAGGCGGATGCAGCGAGTGCGAACTATCTCTCCTCGCGTCGCGATCTTCGGGGCCTACCTCGCGACGCTCGGGATCGTGGCCGCGGCCGTCTACGCCGCGGCGCATCGGCAGTGGTGGCCGCTCGCGGCGCTGGCTGCCGGCGGCGTGGGCTTCATCGCGGGCCTCGTCTGCGGCTTGCGTCTCGGACTAGCGGCGGAGGAGCCCCCGCAGGCAGACCGCGCGGCTTATTCCAGCGACACACCAGTGGAGCATCAGCCGTTAGAGCGCCGCTGAACACCCGGTCTCGTGTGTCTCCCTCTCCACGGAGCCCTGCTCGCGGTCCTCGCGCCCCCACCTCCGCCGCCGAAACAGGTACCTTCGTCCCCCTGCCTCGTAGCAAGGGAACTTTCAGAGCGTCCTTCCCGTCAAAGCTGAAGTCGCCAACTCGCAGGCGGAGGCAGCTCCTGCGTGCGAGGACCCCGGGCTCTGCAGGCACGCGCGCCCATTGCGTGTCACTTCCGTCGGCGCTCTTACCCGGCGCGGGAAGCATCCCACGGCGCCACACCCGGTTCGACCCGGGCAGGCTCGAAACTCTTCGGGCTCCTGCCTCTCCGGCCGCGCGGCTAGTTCCGCGCCTGCCGGGGGAGATTGCTGCATCTCTTATATTCTCCGGGTTAGAGGAAGTGACTGATGTACTCAGGAGCGCGCCGTGCCTGGACTATCTTGCTGCCGGGCGCGGCACAGTGGGCGCAGAGAGCACCCCGCAGCTTCGGCCGCGGAATGATGGTGCTCCTGGTCGGAGTGGTAATGACGGGTGCCGCCGCGACCGGCGCCAACCTGCTCCCCAACAGTGAGGAGCTGGAGACCTGGGAGGCGCGCGACGGGGCCGCCGTGGCCCCGAACGTAACCGCGGCGCCGGACGGCAACGTGACCGCGGACCGTATTCAAGACGGCCCCTCCGGATACCCGTACGTCGGCCTGAGCGTAAGCGCCCAGGCGGCGGGGGGCCACGTCTTCTCGTGCTATCTGAAGGCGGGCGAGCAGAACCAGGTTACGCTGCGGCTGCACAACCTGGACACGAAGCTCGACCTGGCCCGGACTACTTTCAACCTTTCCAGTGGCTGGCAGCGCTTTGCAGTCTCGGGAAGCGGCGTTTCCGTGGGAGATCGGCTCCGCGTCTTTCTCTATCCCGGAAAACTCGGATCGGGCTCCGGCGGCGTCTTCGCCTGGGGCGCGCAGCTCGAGGCGGGCACTTCGCCCGGCGCCTACCAGAAGACCCCGGCCGGCGGCGAGACCCCCGGCGATACCACCCCGCCCGCCGCGCCGAGTGGCCTGACCGCCACCTGGACCGGTACCGTAGTCCAGCTCACGTGGAACGCGAATACCGAAACCGACCTCGCCGGCTACCACGTAGAGCGGGGCGTCAACTCCACCACTGCCTTCTCGCCGGTCGCCACGCCTGTCCAGCCCGCATACCAGGATGGCAGCGTGCTCCCCGCGAGCACGTATTCCTACCGGGTGCAGGCGGTCGACGCCGCCGGGAATGTGAGCGGGTCGTCTTCCCTGGTGAGCGTGACCATTCCCGGTTCCACCCTCCTCGACACCACCCCGCCCGCGGTGCCGAGCGGTCTGACGGCGAGCTGGACCGGCTCCGCGGTGGCGCTCAAGTGGACCGCCAACTCCGAGAGTGATCTCGCCGGTTACCGCCTGGAGCGCGGCACTAGCGCTACTTCGCTCTCACCGCTCGCGAGCCCGAGCACGCCCGCCTACCAGGACGGCAGCGTGTCGGCGGGCGCGACCTACTACTACCGGGTGAAGGCGGTCGATAAGAGCGGCAACGTGAGCGGCGCTTCCGCCGCGGTGAGCGTCAGCGTGCCCGCCTCCCCGCCCCCGCCGACCAGCGGCAGCCACTTCTACGTGGCGCCGAACGGCAGCTCCAGCGGGGACGGCAGCCTGGCGCGGCCGTGGGACCTCAAGACCGCCTTCGCGCCCGCCTCCGCCATCAAGCCCGGCAGCACCGTCTGGCTCCGCGGCGGCCGCTACGGCACCGGCGGCTCCACCGTCTTCGAATGCCGCCTGGCCGGCACCGCTTCCGCCCCGATCATCGTGCGGCAGTATCCGCGCGAGCGCGCCACCGTGGACGGCGGCATTTACGCCAAGCGTGGTTACGTCTGGTTCTGGGGCTTCGAGATCACCAACACCAGCCTGGAGCGCAATACGACGGAGAGCTACCGGCCGATCGGGCTGCGGATGGATGCGGACGGGCAGAAGGCGATCAACCTGGTGATCAACAACACCGGGCGCACGGCGCTGAGCTTTCACAAGGACGTGGAGGTCTACGGCTGCCTGATGTGGGGCAACGGCCACTACGATCCGAGCAAAGAGGGCATGATCCGGGGTGGGGCGGTCTACGGCAACGTGCCGAGCTCCGATCCGAACGTCACCCGGTACATCCGGGACATCATCGCCTTCCGAAACTTCCGCTCCGGCATCAAGATCTACAGCGAGACGGCGGACCGGTATGTCAACGGCTTCCACCTCGAAGGGAACCTCTGCTTCGACGCGCACATCGACAACCTTCACGTGACGAGCCGCGCCAACCCGGTCCAGCGGCTGCGGGTCCTGCGGAACTACACCTACGATGAGAGGAACCAGGAAGGCTCCGGCAACCGGTTCGGCTACGAGACCGGCTACAACGAAGACGCGATCATCAGCGGCAACCGCTTCGTGACCGGAACGCTCAACGTCGGCGCGCTGCGGATCAAGAACTGGCGCTCGCTGCAGTTCACCGACAACCACGTGATCAGCCCCAACGAGGTGGCGGGGTGGGAGCAGGACTTCAGCCCGCTCTCGCTGCTCTGGGACCGCAACCGCTACTTCGGCGGCGACAGCACGCCTTTCTTGATGAATGGCAGCTCGCGGGACTTCCCCGGCTGGCAGTCGCTGGCCCGGGTCGATGCGAACAGCCGGCACGACCGCTCGCATCCGACCGGGACGGAGGTCTTCGTGCGGCCGAACCTGTATGAAGCAGGGCGAGGGCACGTAGCGGTCTACAACTGGAGCCGGCAGGCGACGGTGGAGGTCGACGTGTCCGGCCTGGGACTGAAGCCGGGGCAGAGCTTCGAGGTACTGGACGCGCAGAACTACTTCGGCGCGCCGGTGGCCACGGGGGTGTTCGACGGCAGCAAGATCACGCTGCCGCTGGAGCTGACGGAGACGACGCCGATCTGGGGGACGATCACTCACATCGGTCTTCGCCATACCAGCTCGGAGTTCAACGCCTTCGTAGTGCGTCCGCTCCCGTAGCCGGAGCTACAACCGCATAGAGACGAGCAGTGAGGCTGGCGGCATTCTGATGTCGCCAGCCTTTCGCGCGAGTCCGGCCTGCCGTGGTGACAACCCGGCAGAATCCGACCGGACGGTCCACGCCCGGCCCATCTCCTATCGCTCGTTTCGCGTTCTCCCGAACGGAAGCCGGCCCTCGGGGCTTTCAACCTTTCGGTGGACTCTCCGGCTGCCGCCCACCGCGGCCCCAGCAGGTTGCCCCGACCGCTGCCCGGAGCCAGGTCCAGGCCATCTCGTCGCCTCGCCGCCGCTTCAGGCGGGTCGGGGACCGGGTGCGGATCCGGTCGTTCCCCTGGCTACCTGGCTCTCATCTGCGGGAAGCCGCGCATTCGGCAGAGTGGCGCCACCCGTCCCCGCGCCCCCCGCTCGCGGAGACTGTCCCACGGGTTACGATCCCCAACAAAAGGCTGACCCCCTGTTGTCGTCCGTACGAATGATCTGCAGAGCAGCTGCACCCGCCACCATCAAGCCAACCGCCGGGCGCGGCTCTAAGTCGGGCTGCGCGCCTCCGCGGAAGTCAATGAGCCAAATAAGCCAAAGGAAAGATGACCAATGAAGATGGGAACACACCCGGTGTGGCCCACGCTCTCTCGCGGAGCGGACGACCGAACGTCCCGGCCCGCCGGTGGCCTGGGCCGCCGCACCCCTCGCGGGGGCGCGTATGCCCTGATGCTGGTGGTAGTCGGCGGACTCATGACCGGCGCTGCCGCGACCGGCGCCAACCTGATCCCGAACAGTGACCAGTTGGAGACCTGGGAGGCGCGCGACGGCGCGGCGGTGACCCCCAATACTACGGCGGCCCCAGACGGCAGCACGGTCGCGGATCGGGTGCAGGACGGCTCCTCCGGATACCCCTATATCGGCCTGAACGTGAATGCGCAAGCGGCGGGGAGCCACGTTTTCTCGTGTTATTTCAAGGCCAGTGAGCAGAAGCAGGTGGTGCTGCGGCTGCACAACCTGAACACGAAGCAGGACCTGGCCCGGACTACCTTCACGCTTTCGAGCGGGTGGCAGCGCTTCGCCATCACGGGCAGCGCCGTCTCCGCGGGAGACCGGCTGCGCGCCTACATCTATCCCGGCAGCCTGGGCGGGGGCTCCGGGGGCGTCTTCGCCTGGGGCGCGCAGCTCGAACAGGGCACCACTCCGGGGGCGTACCAGAAGACCCCCGCCGGCGGCGGGACCCCCGGCGATACTACCCCGCCCGCGGCCCCTACCGGCCTGACGGCGAGCTGGACCGGCTCCGCGGTGGCGCTCAAGTGGACCGCCAACTCCGAGGCGGATCTCGCCGGCTACCGCGTGGAGCGCGGGACCAGCTCCACTTCCCTGTCGCAGATCGCCAGCCCCAGCGCGGCGGCCTACCAGGACAGCAGCGTCTCGGCCGGCGCCACCTACTACTACCGGATAAAGGCGGTCGACGCTGCGGGTAACGTGAGCGGGGCCTCCGCCACGGTGAGCGTGACCGTTCCGGGCTCCACGCCGAGCGACACCACTCCGCCCGCGGCCCCCACCGGCCTGACGGCGAGCTGGACCGGCTCCGCGGTGGCGCTCAAGTGGACCGCCAACACGGAGAGTGACCTCGCCGGCTACCGCCTGGAGCGTGGGACCAGCGCTACTTCGCTCTCACCGCTCGCGAGCCCAAGCACGCCCGCCTACCAGGACGGCAGCGTCTCGGCGGGCGCGACCTACTACTACCGGGTGAAGGCGGTCGATAAGAGCGGCAACGTGAGCGGCGCTTCCGCCGCGGTGAGCGTGAGCGTGCCCGCCTCCCCGCCGCCGCCGACCAGCGGCAGCCACTTCTACGTGGCACCGAACGGCAGCTCCAGCGGCGACGGCAGCCTGGCGCGGCCGTGGGATATCAAGACCGCCTTCGCGCCCGCCTCCGCCATCAAGCCCGGCAGCACCGTCTGGCTCCGCGGCGGTCGCTACGGCACCGGCGGCTCTACGGTGATCGACTGCCGCCTGGCCGGCACCGCCTCCGCCCCGATCATCGTGCGCCAGTATCCGCGCGAGCGGGCGACGCTCGACGGCGGGCTCTTTGCCCGCGGGGCGTACGTCTGGTTCTGGGGCTTTGAGATCACCAACACCAGCCTGGAGCGCAACACCACGGAGAGCTACCGTCCGATCGGCCTGAAGATGGAAGCGGACGGGCAGAAGGCGATCAACCTGGTGATCAACAACACCGGGCGCACGGCGCTGAGCTTCCACAAGGACGTGGAGGTCTACGGCTGCCTGATGTGGGGCAACGGCCACTACGATCCGAGTAAGGGCGGGATGATCCGGGGCGGAGCGGTTTACGCCAACGTACCCAACTCCAATCCGAGCGTGACGCGGTACATCCGGGACATCATCGCCTTCCGGAACTTCCGCTCCGGGGTGAAGGTGTACAGCGAGTGGACCGATCGGTTCGTCAACGGCTTCCACGTGGAAGGGAACATCTGCTTCGACGCGCACATCGACAACATCCACGCCTCCAGCCGGGCCACTCCGATCCGGAACCTGAAGGTGCTGCGGAACTACACCTACGACGCGCGAGACCAGGAAGGCTCGTGCAACCGGTTCGGCTACGAGACCGGCTACAACGAGGACGCGATCATCAGCGGCAACCGCTTCGTGACCGGGACCCTCGGCTTCGGGGCGCTGCGGGTGAAGAACTGGAAGTCGCTGCAGTTCACCGATAACCAGGTGATCAGCTCGAACCGGCTCGCCGGCTGGGAACAGGACTTTACGCCGCTCTCCGCCGTGTGGGACCGCAACAGCTACTTCGGCGGCAGCAGCAGTCCGTTCCTGGCGAACGGCTCGTACCGGAGCTTCTCCGGGTGGCAGTCGCTGATGCGGGTGGACGGCAGCAGCCGTCATCAGAGCTCCTACCCGACCGGGATGGAAGTGTTCGTGCGGCCGAACCTGTACGAGCCGGGGCGAGGGCACGTGGCGGTCTACAACTGGAGCCGGCAGTCGACCGTAGAGGTCGACGTGTCCGGCCTGGGGCTGAAGCCGGGGCAGAGCTTCGAGGTGCTGGACGCGCAGAACTACTACGGCGCGCCGGTGGCCACGGGGGTGTTCGACGGCAGCAAGATCACGCTGCCGCTGGAGCTGACGGAGACGACGCCGATCTGGGGGACGATCAATCACATCGATCTCCGCCACACCAGCTCGGAGTTCAACGCCTTCGTCGTCCGCCCCATCCAGTAAGCCTCACGCGCTGCGCCTTTGCGGCGCACGGCGGGCTGGCGGCAAGAGCTGTCGCCAGTCCGCTCCCCTCCAGCCCGAACAGGCGGGCTGGAGGGCCTGCCCAGATGACGCCGAGGTAGCGTCCCTATTGCCGAACCGGAGCCCGCTCGCCGCCGCTGCTGAGCAAGAAAAAGAGTTTCTTGTCGATAGCAAGGGAACATTCGTCAGATCCGGTCGGTCCATGACCCAGGTAACACCCTCTAGTTGGCTTGCTACGGCCCGGCCCGGCATCTGCACTCAGCTCTGCCGGGCCATTGAGGATCGGGGCGAGCCCACTGCCGAGGGGATCACCGATTGGCAGCGACGCACCCACGGGTGACCTGGCTGCCCCGGGCTCTCCAGGAGCCCGGCAGACGCCGCCTCCGCCGGCCTCCCGGCTGCGCGGAAGTGGCTAAAGAGCGCCGGCGTAGCTCCGCACTCCGAACTGCGGCATCAGCTCGATCTCAGCGAGCCGGAACATTCCGGCACCGTTGAGCCTGGCACGCATAACCCAGGAGCGAGCTCTACTCCGGTCTTGCACATCCAGAGGATGACCCCACGGGGCTTCCGCACCAAATCCGCGGATCGTCGGCACAAACCCGATCAACGCCATTCGCTCGGCGAGGCTCAGATCGGCCGGACGCACCCGTGGAAGTCAACGAGCCAAGGGAAAGGCAAACAATGGAAAAGGGAACGCGCTCAGCGTGGCCCACGCTCTGTCGTAGAGCGAGTGACAGCACACCCAGGCCCTCCTCCGCGAGAGCCAGTTACCCCCGTCGTTCCGGCGGGTATGCCCTGATGCTGGTGGTGGTCGGCGCGCTCATGACGGGCGCCGCCGCGACCGGCGCCAATCTGATCCCGAACAGCGAGGCGCTGGAGACCTGGGAAGCCCGTGACGGCGCGACGGTGGCGCCGAACGTGACCGCCGCGCCGAACGGCACCCCCAGCGCTGAGAAGGTCAACGACAACCCCGCTTCGGGCTACCCCTACATCGCCGTCAACACCCGGGCGGAGTCGGACGGCAGTTACGTCTTCTCGTGCTACGTGAAGGCGGGCGAGCAGCGCCAGGTGACGCTGCGCCTGCACAACCTGGAGACGAAGCAGGACCTGGCGCGGACGACGTTCGACCTCTCGGACTCCTGGCAGCGGCTGTCGATCAGCGGCGGCTCCGCGGGGACCGGAGATCGACTGCGGGCCTACATCTACCCCGGAAAGGTGGGGAGAGGCTCCGGGGGCGTCTTCGCCTGGGGCGCCCAGCTCGAGGGCGGCACTTCGCCCGGCGCCTATCAGAAGACCCCCGCCGGCGGCGAGACCCCCGGCGACACCACCCCGCCCGCCGCGCCGAGCGGCCTGACGGCGAGCTGGACCGGCTCCGCGGTGGCGCTCAAGTGGACCGCCAACTCCGAGGCGGATCTCGCCGGCTACCGCGTGGAGCGCGGGACCAGCTCCACTTCGCTCTCGCAGATCGCCAGCCCCAGCGCGGCGGCCTACCAGGACAGCAGCGTCTCGGCCGGCGCCACCTACTACTACCGGATAAAGGCGGTCGACGCTGCGGGTAACGTGAGCGGGGCCTCCGCCACGGTGAGCGTGACCGTTCCGGGCTCCACGCCGAGCGACACCACTCCGCCCGCGGCCCCCACCGGCCTGACGGCGAGCTGGACCGGCTCCGCGGTGGCGCTCAAGTGGACCGCCAACACGGAGAGTGACCTCGCCGGCTACCGCCTGGAGCGTGGGACCAGCGCTACTTCGCTCTCACCGCTCGCGAGCCCAAGCACGCCCGCCTACCAGGACGGCAGCGTCTCGGCGGGCGCGACCTACTACTACCGGGTGAAGGCGGTCGATAAGAGCGGCAACGTGAGCGGCGCTTCCGCCGCGGTGAGCGTGAGCGTGCCCGCCTCCCCGCCGCCGCCGACCAGCGGCAGCCACTTCTACGTGGCACCGAACGGCAGCTCCAGCGGCGACGGCAGCCTGGCGCGGCCGTGGGATATCAAGACCGCCTTCGCGCCCGCCTCCGCCATCAAGCCCGGCAGCACCGTCTGGCTCCGCGGCGGTCGCTACGGCACCGGCGGCTCTACGGTGATCGACTGCCGCCTGGCCGGCACCGCCTCCGCCCCGATCATCGTGCGCCAGTATCCGCGCGAGCGGGCGACGCTCGACGGCGGGCTCTTTGCCCGCGGGGCGTACGTCTGGTTCTGGGGCTTTGAGATCACCAACACCAGCCTGGAGCGCAACACGACGGAGAGCTACCGGCCGATCGGCCTGAAGATGGAAGCGGACGGGCAGAAGGCGATCAACCTGGTGATCAACAACACCGGGCGCACGGCGCTTAGCTTCCACAAGGACGTGGAGGTCTACGGTTGTCTCATGTGGGGCAACGGCCACTACGATCCGAGCAAGGGCGGGATGATCCGGGGCGGGGCGGTTTACGCCAACGTGCCCAACTCCGACCCGAGCGTGACGCGGTACATCCGGGATATCATCGCCTTCCGGAACTTCCGCTCCGGAGTGAAGGTGTACAGTGAGTGGAGCGACCGGTTCGTCAACGGCTTCCACATCGAGGGGAACATCTGCTTCGACGCGCACATCGACAACATCCACGCGACGAGCCGCCAGAACCCGATGAAGAACCTGAAGGTGCTGCGGAACTACACCTACGATCAGCGAGACCGCGAGGGCTCCGGCAACCGGTTCGGCTACGAGACCGGCTACAACGAAGACGCGATCATCAGCGGGAACTACTTCGTGACCGGCACCCTCGGCTTCGGGGCGCTGCGGCTCAAGAACTGGCGGTCGCTGCAGTTCACCGACAACCAGGTGATCAGCTCGCGGAACCTGATGTACTGGGAGCAGGACTTCAGCCCGCTCTCGCTGCTCTGGGACCGCAACCGCTACTTCGGCGGCGGTAGTGCGCCTTTCTCGATGAATGGCAGCTCGCGGGACTTCCCCGGCTGGCAGTCGCTGGCCCGGGTCGATGCGAACAGCCGGCACGACCGCTCGCATCCGACCGGGACGGAGGTCTTCGTGCGGCCGAACCTGTATGAAGCAGGGCGAGGGCACGTAGCGGTCTACAACTGGAGCCGGCAGTCGACCGTAGAGGTCGACGTGTCCGGCCTGGGACTGAAGCCGGGGCAGAGCTTCGAGGTGCTGGACGCGCAGAACTACTACGGCGCGCCGGTGGCCACGGGGGTGTTCGACGGCAGCAAGATCACGCTGCCGCTGGAGCTGACGGAGACGACGCCGATCTGGGGGACGATCAATCACATCGATCTCCGCCACACCAGCTCGGAGTTCAACGCCTTCGTCGTCCGCCCCATCCAGTAGGGCTGAACCAACTCCTCCTGGAGGGCAATCGCGGGTCCGGCGGCATCCTTGCCGCCGGACCCGTCCTTATTACTAGCCCGGATTACCCCATCCCAGGAGGCCTTGCCATGTCGTCCCCCGGAGAGAGCGTTTCCGCCCGTCGACTCCAGCTCATGGTCCGAGCGATGCTGGGAGTCGCGCTGGCCCTGGGAGCCGGCCTGGCCTTCCCGGGAAGTGGCGCCCGCACGCAGCCGGCGGTCCCCGGAGGCGCTCCGGTCCCGCTTCTCCCCAAAGGGGGCAAGGAGTTCTACGTGGCGCCGAACGGCAGCTCCAGCGGCGACGGCAGCCTCGCGCGGCCGTGGGACATTAAGACTGCCTTCGCGCCCGCCTCCGCCATCAAGCCCGGCAGCACCGTCTGGCTTCGCGGCGGCCGCTACGGCACCGGCGGCTCTACGGTGATCGACTGCCGCCTGGCCGGCACCGCCTCCGCCCCGATCATCGTGCGCCAGTATCCGCGCGAGCGGGCGACGCTCGACGGCGGGCTCTTTGCCCGCGGGGCGTACGTCTGGTTCTGGGGCTTTGAGATCACCAACACCAGCCTGGAGCGCAACACCACGGAGAGCTACCGTCCGATCGGCCTGAAGATGGAAGCGGACGGGCAGAAGGCGATCAACCTGGTGATCAACAACACCGGGCGCACGGCGCTGAGCTTCCACAAGGACGTGGAGGTCTACGGCTGCCTGATGTGGGGCAACGGCCACTACGATCCGAGTAAGGGCGGGATGATCCGGGGCGGAGCGGTTTACGCCAACGTACCCAACTCCAATCCGAGCGTGACGCGGTACATCCGGGACATCATCGCCTTCCGGAACTTCCGCTCCGGAGTGAAGGTGTACAGCGAGTGGACCGATCGGTTCGTCAACGGCTTCCACGTGGAAGGGAACATCTGCTTCGACGCGCACATCGACAACCTCCACGCGACGAGCCGAGAGAACCCGATCCGGAACCTGAAGGTGCTGCGGAACTACACCTACGACGTGCGGGAGCAGGAAGGCTCGTGCAACCGGTTCGGGTTCGAGACCGGGAGCAACGAAGACGCGGTCATCAGCGGGAACTACTTCGTGACCGGCACCCTCGGATTTGGAGCGGTGCGGGTGAAGAACTGGAAATCGCTGCAGTTTACGGAGAACCGGGTGCTCAGCCCCAACCGGCTGGTCGGCTGGGAGCAGGATTTCCCCGCTAGCACACTGCGCTGGGACCGGAACCACTACTTCGGCGGCAATGATAGCCCGTTTATGGTGAACGGCGCGTACCGGGACTTCTCCGGGTGGACGTCCCTCCATCCCGTGGACGCCGGCAGCCAATTCCAGGCGAGCTATCCGAGCGGGACGGAGGTCTTCGTGCGGCCGAACCTGTATGAGCCGGGACGGGGACACGTGGCGGTCTACAACTGGAGCCGGCAGGCGACGGTGGAGGTCGACGTGTCCGGCCTGGGACTGAAGCCGGGCCAGAGCTTCGAGGTGCTGGACGCCCAGAGCTACTACGGCGCGCCGGTGGCGACGGGGGTCTTCGACGGCAGCAAAGTCAAGCTTCCCACGCGGCTCACGGCGGCGGCGCCGATTCCCGGCAAGCTCCGCCACATGAGCGCGGAGCACACGGGGCCGGAGTTCAACGCGTTCGTGGTGCGCCCGCTTCAGGCTTCGGACGGCAAAGAGTCGGATTGAGCTTGCGGCGGCTGCGGCGGGCCGCAGAGGCTCCGCAGCTTCGCCTCCAGCCGCGTGGCCCAGTGCGAGCGGGAATAGTGCTCTTCCACGTACTGCCGGCCCAGCCGGCCCATCTCCCGTCGTTTCTCCGGATCGCGATAGAGGGTGAGAATCGCCTCCGCGATCCCCTCCGCGTCACCCGGCGGAACCACGAGACCCCCTCGCGACTCCTGCAGGATGCGGGCGCTCTCTCCGCTCAGGGCGCCGACGACGGCGCGCTCACAGGCGAGATACTCGAAGACCTTGACCGAGACGACCTTCTTGGGGTACGGCTCCGGCCGTACCGCGGCGAAGCAGAGATCTGCCCGCGCGAGCAGGTACGGAACGTCGGCCACGCTGCGCTCGCCGCCGAAGAGCACGTTGTCGAGCCCGGATTGCCGGACTTCTTCCTCCAGCGCCTCCTTCCGGGCCCCGTTCCCGAGGATGAAGAAGAGGATCTCCTTCTCGTGCCGCAGCTTCCGGGCCGCTTCCAGGAAGGCCTCCAGCCCATGCTTGATGCCGAGCAGCCCCGAATAGACCACGACGAAGCGGTCGCCGAACGGGTACTCCTCCGCCACCGGGTTCCGGCGCGGCTGCGGGGAGAAGGTCTCCAGATCGGCTCCGTTCGGAAGCAGGAAGGCGCGCTCGGCCGGGACGCCCCGCTCGATGACGGTCTCGACGATCGAGGGGGTGGTGCCGCAGACGCAGTCGGCGCGCCGGTAGACGGCGCGTTCCAGGGTGCGGATGAGCCGGACCGGCAGCGAGGTCTCACTCGCTCCGCCGTAGGTAATCAGCTCATCCGGCCAGAGGTCGCGGGCGTCGAAGACCAGCTTCGCTCGCCAGAGGCGGGCCAGGGCCAGCGCCGCCGCCGCGGGAAAGAGCGGTGGGGAGGTAACGAGGATCAGGTCGGCCCGTCCCGCCCGGAGCCCGCTGTGCAGCACCGCCGGGATGAAGCTGAGGTAGCTGCGGAGCTGCGACCATTGAGAGCGGTTGCGGGGCGCGGTGTAGTAGGCAGTCCGAAGCACGAGCGCTCCGTCCCGCTCCTCCCGAGCGGTGCGCTTCCGCTGGTACTGTGGAAAGACTACGCCCGCCGGATAGTTCGGCATGCCGGTGGCGACCCGGACTTCGTGACCCGCCGCGACCAACTGCCGGACGATCGGGTACATGCGATTGGCGGCCGCACCCATCTCGGGCGGATAGATTTGCGAGATGATGAGAATGCGCATCGGAGCTCCTACGCTTCGGGTTTGCGGTCCGAGATCGGCAGCCGGTGGCTGCCGGAGCGCTGGCTGGCGGAATGCTCGCCCGGGCGGTGCGTCTTCCGGGGCTGATCGACTAGATCCCGCAGCCCTTCTAGCCATTCACCCAGCGCCGGCCACGGGTCGTCCCTTCGCCACATCTCCAGGCGCGTTCCCGCCGGCTGCCGGCCGAAGATCTCCCGGAACCCCTCGATCCGCGTCGGATAGGGGCCGGTAAAGCCGGCCGGGGGCCCGGTGAGGATACAGAGGAGCCGTTTCATGTCGCCCCACAGCCAGCGGAGGATGACCCCGTCCTCGTACGCCGCGGGCTCGCCCGGGCTCTCTCCTCGCAGGACGGCTACCCACTGCGCTGGAAAGTCGACCCCGGAGTCGACGGCGAGCTGCAGGGAGGTCCAGAACCGGCCGTTCACCTCCATCAGGCACGGCGGCTGGACGCCGTCGTCCCGGAACTCCACCATGGCCGGGCCGTGCCAGCTCAGCGCGGAGAGGAGCCGCTGCGCCGGCTCGCGGAGGCGAGGGTCCAGCACGATCGACCGCCGAAGACTGCTCCCGGAGCCGGTGGGCCGCGTATCTCGGAGGCGTTGATGGGCGAACCACGCCACGACGCGGCCCTGGTCGCAGAGCGCGAAGACTCCCTTGCCGTCTCCAGGAACGTACTGCTGGAGCAGCGGCCAGCACTCGCCCTGCACCCGGGAGAGGACCGCCGCCTCCAACTGCTCCCGGCTGCTGGGATAGGCACAGCTCCGGTTGGGGGCGAAGGCAGCGCCGTCCCAGGCGTGGCTGAACCGGGGCTTCACCACGCAGGGGAAGCCGAGCTGCTCCACCGCGGCATGCGCTTCGGCGAGGGAGGTGGGAGCGACCGTCAGCGGAGCGCGGACCTCACACTGCGCCGCCGCCTCGAAGGTGAGGGCCTTGTCGAAGGCGCGCTGCAGCATCTCCGGCGGTCCGCAGCCCACCCGGATCCCGGCCGCCTCCCAGGCGTCGCGCTCCAGGTTGCAGAGGACGCAGGCTCGCTCGGTGAGCGGCAGGACGATCTGCGCTCCCCAGCCTCGCGCCCAGAAGCGCAGGGCGGAGAACGACTGCACCGTCTCACCACTTAGCAGGAAGGCGTCGCGACAGTAGCGGGACCAGGCGGCCAGCGGCCGCCAGCGGGTGCTGGCGACCAGCATCGGGAACCCGGCGCGCCCGAGGGAGCGGACGCACGCGAGGGCGTGGTTCGTGTGGCCGTCCAGGACCAGGATTGGTTTCTCATTCCTCATACGGCGCGCTTAGCCTTTCGCAGCCGGTCGGTCAGACGGAGCGGCCCGAACGAGCCGAGCGCCTTCGCCCGGAGCATCTCGGGACTGTCGAGGGCGAACACCTCCAGTCGCGGCAGGCGGTACGGGTCGCTGTCCCGTCTCGCGAGATCGAGATCGGTGGTCACCGCCATCTCGAACCCGGCGCCGCGCACCGCGGCCACGTAGTCGTCGGAGACGTAGCCGTGACGCGAGCTGCCATACGGGTAGGCGTAGGCGTTCACCTCACCGAACCGCGCCGTCAGGATCTCCCGGGATCGCTCGACCTCCTCGACCAGCTCTTCCCGGGTACACTCCGGTCCTTTCAGGTGCCGATGGGAGTGGGCGCCGATCGTGATCAGGCCAGACGCGACGCACTGCTCCACCTCGTCCCAGGTCATCGGCCGCCAGGCGTCCGCCGGCGTGCGGTGCCGGTTCTTCCGCGCCCAGGCATCGAACGAAAACGGAGCGGAGCTGCCGATGGCGTCGGTCACCAGGAAAAGTGTCGCCGGCATCTGGTAACGCCGGAGGATCGGCAGCGCGTGGCTGAAAAAGTTGACGTAGCCGTCATCGAAGGTCAGGCTGACGAGCGGTTTTCGGCTGCTGCGCCGCCCGGCGCAGCGCGGCGGCACCTCCCTCAGGGGCACCACCTCCGCCTCCGCTGCGAGGCCGGCGATCTGACGCTCGAAGATGGCGGGCGTGACGTTCCGGTCGTCCGTACCCGGGTCAACGAATTCCAGCGGGGCAATGCGGTGGTAGTAGAAGATGCACGCCTCCTGCGCGGCGCCGAGGCGGGGGTCGCCGGGTCTTGCGAGCCGGCTGATCGCCAGGCTCGCCTGGCCCGCAGTGTGCTTCAGGGCCCGTTTGAGCAGTACGGGACCAATCATCGCCGTCTCTCCGGATGAATTGCCGCCCTCGGCGGGATCAGTGGCTCACTGTTGGCTGCCCGCCTACAGCTTCGGGCCGCGCGTGGGTCCGCTCCTCGGGGGAGAGCAGACAGATCACAGGCTGGAACTTCCCATTCGGTCCGCGGGGAATGTCCGCCATCTCCTCCAGGCTGACCGCCACCTCCCCGACCCTTGCTTGCAGCCGCTCGACCAGCGTCCGCGCGGACGCGTCGTCGAAGCCGTCGGCCGGAACGTACCGGACGCGGATCCGGTCCAGGCTCTCCTGGATGATCTGGCTCTGACGGAGCGGTAGGCCGTAGAAGACCGGATTGAGCCAGAACACCTTTCGGCCGTCGCGAGTGATCAGCAGGTCGCTGTTGCGCCCCTCGATGCGCCCGAAGAGCGGCAGGCCGCGGCCGCAGGCGCAGGGGGGTCCGGGCTCGACCGGATGGCCCCGGTCCCCGATCCGGTAGCGGATCAGCGGCATGTCCGCGTTGAGCAGACCGGTCCCGACCAGGTCGCCGCTCTCTCCGGGCGGAGCCGGAGCCACGCCCTCCAGCCGCTCCACCCAGCCGACTTCGGGCCACTGGTGCAGGTGTCCCGCTTCGCACTCGCTCGCGGCCGCCGTCAGCTCCCCCATGCCGTAGGTCTCGCACACCCGGCACTGGAACGCCTCGGAGATCACCCGCCGCTGCTCCTCGGAGAGCGGCTCGGCGTTGGTGATGGCGACCGTCATCCGCAGGTCACGCCGTCCCAACCGCAGCACCTCGAGCGCGAGCGCGTGCAAGGATGAGGTGTAGCCGTAGAAGTGGCTGATCCGGTACCGGACCAGCGCCTCCAGGTAGAACGGGATAAGGTCCGGGGCCAGGTGGAAGGTGGACATGTAGAGCTGTCCCAGCGACGCGTTCCAGACCCAGAACGGCGGCTTTCGCTGGGCCAGCGGCACCACCATTTGGCCACCGAGCATGGCGTACCGGTCTCCCCGGCGGGCCCCATGCCAGCCGCGAGCTCGCGCCGCGGAGAGGGCGTAGAGTGCCCGCACCGTCTCCCGGCTCCGCCAGAGATGGATCGGCTTTCCGGTCGTCCCGCTGGTCTGCAGGTGGAACATCCGGCCGCGATCGCAGTCGTCCGCCACGAACGCCTCCGGCCGCTCGCGCAGGGCCTCCTTCTCCAGCACCGGCCAGTTCTCCAGCGCCTCCCAGGACGACCGGTCCCCGTGAGCGCGCCTCCGGGTCCACTGCTCGCGGTAATACGGCACCCGGGTCGCGGCGCGGTGCAGCACGTACGCCAGCCGCTCCTCCCGCCAGGCGTGCCACTGCTCCTCGCTCCACCGCTCGCGCTCGTGCGCTTCTTCCACCAGGCGGTCCGAGTCGTGGCCGTAGCGCCAGGAGCGCAGGTAGGCTCCGCGCACGCTGGCGGCGGTCGAGCGCGCCCACGGAGGCAGACTGTTGTAGACCTGGAACAGCCAACTGCTCATGCTTCTCTCCTGGAGTGTCCACTGCCGCCGGGCCCGGGCTCTCCGCCACGGGCCGGAACTGCCCCGGCAGACGCTGCCGCCGCGGAGCGAGCCAGCGGATCGGCCCCACTGGCGGGCCGTGCCGGTCGCAGCCGCCGCGTGACCCGCCCACCCCGGCGGAGGAGCGCCGCCAGCCCGAGCGCCGGCACCAGCGAGAGGCGGGCAAAGCCGGCCCCGTCTCCCCCACGGATCGCCGCCCCCAGCCGGGCTGCGTAGAGCGGCACCACCAGGCGTCGTACCGGCAGCGAAAAGCCGTCCCGCGCGAAGCTCGGCCACCGCCAGCGATCGTGATCCAGGCGCGGCGCCACGTCGGGCGGCAGGAGCGGCCGGTCGAAGAGGCGCTGGTGGACCTGCTCCGCGTATCCCGCACAGCAGGAGAGTGCCGTCAGGATACCGAGACGCCGCGCGGCACCGAGGAGATAGTCCCAATCGAGATTCCGCTCCCGCAGGACGTCGACGGCGCTCACGAGGTCGGAGAGCCGGACCGACGAGCGGACCCAGACCAGCCCCAGCGCCTGGAGCAGGAGCTGGTCTTCTCGCGACGGCACCCAGAAGCGAGCGCCCGCGAGGCTCACCTGGCGGCGGTTCCGCGTCACCTGAGCGGCGTACGCAGCGCACTCCCCCGCCACGCCCAGGCGTCCGTGAAAGATCTCCAGCGGAGTGGGGCAGGCCGCCAGCTCATAGGTGGCCGAGCCGGCGACGGCATGGGCAAAGCCGCGCGTCTCTTTCCGGAAGCCGAGCTCTCGCTCGAGATGGCGGTCGATGGTGCGGGACCGGCTGCCGACCAGCAGATCGATATCGCCGCCCATGTCGGGGTAGTGCTTGAACGACTTGAGAAACACACACGCTACGTCGCGCTCCGCGCAGACTCGCTGGATCTGCCGGATCGCCTGGACCGCCGCCTGCACCCGCCGCCGCTCCTGCCCGGCGGCCTCGCTCACCGCCGGGGCGAGCGGGATGCCGCGCGCGGCGAGCTGCTCGGCGACGCGTAGAAACACGTGACCGGCCTGCGCCACCTTGCAGAGCCGCTCCTGGTCCTGCACTTCCGGTGGATCCGGAGTGAACGCCGGATCCAGCAGGAGCCGGAGAGCCAGGTGTGCCGATGCTACCGTGTGAGAGCTCATCCGGCTCTCCTCTCGACCACCAGCTCCTGAAGCTGCGAGATCGATGCCTTCAGGTCCTCATTGGTGAGGATCACGGCCCGGTCCACCCAGCCGAAGACGCAGCGATACGCAGCCTGGCGGCGGCGCAGGTTGTCCAGGTCGAACTCACCCTTTCGGGCAAAGGCGTCGCGTGGATCGGCGTCGACGAAAACCGGCACATCCGGAGTCGGTACCACCTTCAAGAACCACCGGGCGTAGGTCCAGCGGTGGCCGTCCGCCAGGTCGACCAGGCGATCGTAGAAGTACCGGTCCATGATCAGGACCCGCTTCTGTACCCGCTCGATCGAGTAACGGTGGTAGTAGAAGACGAGCAGGTCCAGCAGGTCTACCCAGCGCCGGAGCGACTTGTTCCACACCACTTTGCTGACGACGTTCCGGCCGATCGGCCTGGGAGCGGTCGATCGCCGCTCGGGGGTGCGCTCATTCGAGCTCGCCGAGCCGCGCGGACGGAACGCGCGAGAAAGGCGTTTCGCGCGGTCGCGGAGAGCGCGAATGCTCGCATAGAGACCGATATCCTCGTTCATGTGAAACACGGTGACGCGCTGATTCTGTGCTTCGAGGGCGGACTTGAGCGCTTCGATCAGGGTTGACTTTCCGGCTCCGTCCACTCCGGAAAACGTAATCATCATCGCGATACACCTCAGGGCTAACCCGCAGCGCTCGTCGCTGCGGGGGGAAGCACTGGAGAGTCAAAGAAAGCTCGATGGGAAACTCGTTCGCGGGCGTCCTTCACGCGTCTACCACTGCTGAACGTAGAGGGTTCGGTAGCGATCCTTGGCCTGCTCGACGGCCCACGGGTACGCATATCTGAAGAGATTCAGCCGGTACTCCGGGCCTTCCAGATGCGACAGCAGCTGCGCCGCGCGCGGACGCAGACTCTTCGGCGCGGACCGGGCGATCTTGCGCGCCACCCTCATGCCGGTCCGGTACGGCGCATACATGCGCGCCAGCAGATCTCCGGAGAGATGGGTGGGGACCCGCCGCCTGGCGGCAAGGGCGTCCGAGTGCAGTCGCAGCCAGTCGCGATAGTCGCTCTGACCCCGCTCCGAAAGGCGGCTGTCTCCCGTTCCCAGCAAGACGGACGCGGCCTTTTTGGAGACGCCGAACAGCTCTCTCGGCACGCCGGCTTCTTCGACGATGCGCCGGCAGATCGGACGGCTGTAGTCGCCCGGAACATCCCAGCTCCGCATCTCGGGCGCGTGACTGATCTCGTTGACTTTGCGGATCTCCCGGACCCCCATGAACGGCACCGGAAAGTGAATGAAGCCGGCCCACAAGCGGTACTCGGTGAGTGAAAGTCCGGATTGGTCCGCGCGTACGATGTAGGAATCGAGGCACGGCACTTGTTTGCCCCACATCTTGTCGCCGTGGAAGCCGGTCAGGAGGACCCGGCCGTGCAGCAGTGACTCGGCCCCCGTGAAGTAGACATCCTCGCCCTTGGCGTCCGCAGCGAGAAATGGAATTTCCGCCAGCCGGCTCTGCCTCCACGAGTGGCGGGGGATCAGGGTCAGATCGACGCCGAGGATCTCCGCGATGCGAGCGCCGTCATCGGCGGCGCCCCCTCTCGCTTCGCTGAACGAGATCACCTCCCGAAGCCCGTGCTCTCGGGCGAGAGCGGTCACGGTGGAGGAGTCGTATCCGGACGAAAGCGTGCCGAGGAGACCGTAGGGGAAGCGGCGCGCCGGGTCCGCCGCGTTCTCCAGGATCTTCCCCAGGGCACGGTCCAGGAAGCTTCGATACCGCTCGAACGACCCGAAGTCCCGCGGCGGAGTGGGTTTCTCGACCTCGTGCAGCGTGAAGCCGTCCCAGGCGAGATTGTGAAAGTAGGTGAGTTGGATCGTTCCCCGGGCTGCTTCCAGATGGCGCTGGTACTGGACGAGGCCGCTCACGATCGAGCCGAAGAACTCCGGGTAGCCGGGATAGGTGGGATCCAGCGGGATCTCCGTCACCGCCAGCAGGCAGACCAGCGAGTTCGAGACCCAGACCTGGTCTCCGCGCTCCAGCGACTGCAGGCGGTCGACGGTGGCCCCGGAAGAGACGAACGTCACCTGCGAGTCGCGAATGCAGCCTCCGGAGCCGAAGACCAGGTCGGTCCGGTCGAGCTTCCCGTCGCCGAAGTCGCCGTCCCAGATCCCCTCGCAGAACCAGTGCTCCTGGACCTCGACGCGCGGCCCATGCAGCACCGTGACGGTACGATCATCCTGCCTGCAGCACGCCAGCCAGACGAGGGGCGGCCATTCATCGATGAGGCAGTAGCGAAAGCGCATCATGGTAGTGCTCGGGAGTAAGCAGGCGGAGAGCGGTTAGTGGGCGATACGGGTCGTCGATTTCAAACGCTCCGCCAGGGTGCGGCCGTTTCTCCAGAGATCGAACCGCTGCTCGGCGCGCCCGCGCGCCGCTTGCGCGAACTCCCGCCGGAGTGAGGCGTCCGCGAGCAGCGTCTCGATCTTTTCCGAAAGCTCGTGAACGTCCTTAGGGGTGACGAGAAAGCCGCAGCGACCGCTGTCCAGCAGTTCGGCGATCCCCGCCACGTCCGAGGCGATCACCGGGGTCCCCAGCGCAACCGCCTCTTTGATCACATTCGGTACCCCGTCCCCGAGCTCGCTGGAAGGGTGCACCAGGAGCGTGGCCTTCTCCATCGCCCGGCGTACTTCGCGGAAGGGCTGCCAGCCGTGAAACTTCACCTGGCGCTTGATCCCGAGGCTGGAAGCGAGCGCTTTTAACGCCGGGGCGTCCTCTCCGTCGCCGATAAACTCCAGCTCGAATTCGATCTTCCGGCTCTTCAGTTCTCCGGCAGCTTTCAGCAGAATATCGAAGCCTTTCCACTTGGAAAGACGTCCCACGGCGAGGATCTTGTTGCGCTCTCTTCCGTCCGGAGTGAACGGGAATTCGGCGAAATCGAGTCCATGTGCGCAGACATGTACTTTCCCGGAGATCGCCTGCCAGATGTCGGCGTAGTTGCTCTGGAGAAACCCGATATTGAAGTCGCAGCAGGTGACGATATTGTCTGCATAGAGGAGCTTCTCACGAAGATAGGCGCCGCCTTTGTAAAGATCCGTCCCGGCGTGAACCCAGATGGAAAACGGCTTTTCCGGGGCTGTAAGACGGTGGAACAAATAGGCGCAGGTAGCCGCGTAGTTCCCCCAATAGCCGAGCACATGATCGTATCGGCCGCCGTATTCCTTCGCCCAGGTCCACGCTTTGGGAAGGATGTAGGAGCTCTTGGCGAAGGAGTCCAACCCGAAGCGGGCGGCGGAGGCGAGAATAGCCTCGCTATCCTTGAGGAACCGGCCGGCGCTTCGCAGTGGGAGCGGGCGCGGAACCAGGCACTTTCCCAGGCTCAGGTGGTGAACCTTCTTGCGAGGGAATGCGGATTCGTCGAGGATTTCCGGGACATATCGCCACAGCTCCGGGTCGAGCGGGTAGATCGGGAAGATGTCGACCTCCACTCCGGCCTCCAGTAAGGCCCGCATGTCGCGTGCAAAGAAAGTGCTGACCCGGGCCGGGAAAACATTGGTAAAGACTGCAAGGCGCATGGTATATCCCCATCCGATCGGTCGTGGAGACGGATCGGTATCGTGGTGAGTCGACGGGAGAATCTCAGAGAGCGGTGGGACCGGGATCATCCGGAGGCGGAGGCACGGCGCGGGCTTTCAGCCAGTGGATGCGCGGCGTCAGCGTGCTCTCCAATAGAGGGCCAACGCCGCTCGCCATGGCGTAGGCCATCACGAGCCAGTGGAGCTTGTTGTAGATCCAGACGCCGCTCATGTTCGCGATGAAGACGGTAATGGTCATTGCGAGCGGGAGCATACCGTAACTCCCGCGGCGAGACCTCCAGGCAGCGGCCAGGCACAGCCCGGAGCCGAGCAAGAAAGGTACTGCGCCGAGCAGCCCGGTTGCCACGAGCACGAAGAGCACGGCATTGTGCGCGTTCTTCGTCTCCTCTTCGGGATGCTGCAGGCGCCGGCCGAGCTCGTAGTTGCAGGTCACCGGCCCCCAGCCGATCAGCGGGCGCTCGGTGACCATCTGCCAGGCGGTCGGGTAGATCAGCTCCCGGCGCGCCATCTCGCCGGAGGCGAGAGTCTCTTCGAACCGCGCGCGGGTGACCTCGGAGCGGGAGGCGAGCCAGACGAAGAAGCTCATCCCGACGAGGACGACCGCCAGCATTCGGACACGGGTGCGGGCATCTCCAGCGCTCAGCGCGAGGACCAGGAGCCCCGCCGCCAGCGCGAGCAGCCCGCCCCGAGAGCCGGTGTTGACGAGGGAGACCCCCATCAGCACGAAGCCGATCAGGGCTGCGCAGCGGAGGAAGGAGGACGCCTGCCGGAGCGCGTAGCCGAAGCTGGTCAGGGTGAGGAGCCCGAGGGCGAGGATCCGCGCCATGGTGTTCGGATGGAGCCCCAGCGCGGTGAGGCGGCCCGACCCGCTGGTGAGCCCGCCGGTGACGATCTCCACTCCCTGAATCACCACCAGGAGAGTGCAGGCGGCGGCGAAGAGGAGCAGTGCGGTCCGGGCGATCCGCTCCCGGCGCATCAGGTTGAACGCCACCCAGCAGAGGAGCGTGAGCTGGACGTGGACCACCGAGAGGCGGATGATCTCGCCGCGGAGCTCCCGGGGCTGCAGGGCGCCTAGAACGAGGCTGACGTAGAGGTACGCCGCGAAGAACCAGAAGGCGGCCGGCGGCTTGCGGAAGCACTCCCGCGGCTGCAGCAGCGTCGCCAGGAACAGGAGGCCGATCCCCAGCATCGTGGGCTCCAGCCCGCCGGGAAGCAGCACCGCTTCGAACGGAAGCAAGAAGATGAAGAGGTAGAACGCCAGCGGGATCAGCGGGTTGAGCGGTGCCGCGCGGCACTCCGTTTGGGGAGGCGTGAGGTACGGCAGCGGCCTGGCTGCGGCACGCCCGGGTGAGGCAGGCCCCGGGCGCGGCGGCACTCGGAGCGGCCGGGCCGGTATGACGCTCGATCCGGTACTATGGTGATCCCGTGCAGTCGGTGGTACCATCTGGGGCTCGCGCTCTCTGGCAGTGCGTTGGAGTTAGATGCTTCTGGTGAGCGGTGCGCTGGGGGGAGCCGGGCGGCGACTTGCAGGTGCCGCCGCCCGGCTCCCGGTGTCTCTCACTGCGGCTTCTTCTGGTAGAGCCCGGGGGTGGAGCCGCGCTCGAGCTGGGCGCCCCAGGCGAGAGCCGAGCCGCCCTCCCGCTTGTACTGGCCCGGGTACAGGTAGATCCGCAGCTTGTGCCCGGCCGTGACCTCGCCGATGGCAGCCGCAATTCGCTGCCACGCAGCGGAGAGGGTGAAGGGTGTCTCGACGAGCCGCACCTTCGTGTTCAGGTTGTCGATGCGGACGGTGGCGAGGCTCAGGGTGCCGGCCTGCAGGTAGCAGGAGAAGACGTACGGCCCGGTTTCGGGGACCGTCACGTCGGTGTAGACCGCGGGATAGCCGCTGGCGGCCGGGGCGTCGTCGACTCGATCGGCGGTCTGCGCGCCGTTCGGGTCGACTGCGGCGTCGGCCGTGACCACGCATCCCTCACGGGTCGTCCACCGGTCGAACTGCTCACTGAAAGCGAGCAGGTTCTCTCCGGGGACGACGTCCGGCGTCGTGGCGCTCGCGACGTTGGAGTAGTCGGAGTAGAGGTCTCCCGCGAAGGCGCGCACCCGGTAGTAGAAGGTGGTGCTCGCGGCGCCCGGATCGTCCACAAAGCTGGTGCTGTCCGGTCCCGCTACGCCGACGACGCTGAACTGCGTGCCGTCGGTCGAGCGCTCGATCTCCACGCCTTCCTCGTTGTTCGCGTGGTCGGTCCAGGCGAGATTGATGCGCGTGGTGACCGTCGCGGTCGCTGCCAGGTCCGACGGCGCGGCCGGCGGGACGTGAATCTTCGCCGAGGCGGTGTTAGACGGCGCGGAGAGCTGATCGCCCTTGAAGGCGCGCACCACGTAGGCGTAGGTCACCCCGGCCGTCACCGCCGTGTCCTGGTAGGCGGTGGTGTTCGCCGGGAGCGCCGGCAGCGCGGTGAAGCTGCCGCCGTCGGCGGAGCGCTGGACGATGAAGCCGTCCTCGTCGACCGAGTTGTCGGACCAGCCCAGGTCGATCCGCGACTCCGACGCCACCGTCGCGCTCAGGCTTCCAGGCGCCGGCAGAGCCGACTCCGCCCACAGCGTAAAGCTGTCGATCAGCTCGCCGGTGCGGGTGAAGAACTCGAAGGTGATACGATCCGCCGCCGCGGTCACCCGCTGGGCTCCATAGTCCGCGCCGTAGCGGACCAGGCTCCCTGCGGCGGGAGTCAGGCCGTCGAAGTTACCCCGGCTTCGCCCGCCCAGCCCGTTGATGACGTAGGTCAGCCCGTCGACCAGCAGGCGCTCGTAGATGTGGTGCTGTCCGGACAGCACTGCGTCGGCGCCCCACTCCTTGAACGGCCAGCGCAGCGTCGAGTACCCTCCCCGGGTTCCGTAGGGTGGGTGATGGATGACGACGAGCTTCCAGGGCGCGGTGGAGGCGGCCAGCCGTGCCTGGAGCCATTTGGCCTGTACGGAGGTGCTCTTGATGCCGTCCGGCTCGTGCTTCTCGCTGTTCAGCATGAAGAAGTGCACGGGACCCCAGGTGAAGTCGTAGTAGCGCTCGTTGTTCGGCAGCGTGAAGTAGTCGAGGTAGGCGGTATACCCCGTGGAGGAGTGCCAGTCCTTGTCCGCCAGCGCGGGAAAGAACCGGTTCGTCTCCGCGCCCGCACCGTAGCTGCCCCGGTAGGGATGGATGTACTCCTGGTAGTACTGCCCGACGTTCTTGTCGATCGTCTGCGCGGCGCCATTCGAGTAGGTCTTGTCGCCGTAGTTGTTGTCGCCCAGCGTGGCGATGAGCTCCGGGCTCCAGCTCTTCACCAGGCTCGCCACATCCCGCTCGGCGGTACCGCTCCAACCGTAGTCCCCGATGATGGCGAAGAGGCACTCGCTCGCCTGCGCCGCCGCAGGCCGGGCGCTCTGAAGCTCTACCAGCGAGAGGCCGGCCGCGGTGATCAGGCTGGTCCGTATGAGGTCACGCCGGTTTAGCGAAAGGTGCTCCCGCGGGGGGGCAGCCGGCCGGGACTGGTGCTTGCGATTCATCATTCAGCGTCCTTCTCTGCAGAGAGAGCGGTCCGTGTCTCACCGCCGGCGAGCGTTCTGCCGGCGGTGAGACACGAACGGCGGTTAAGCGGGCTTCTTCCGGTACGGTCCCGGGACGGAGCCGCGCTCGAGCTGCGCGCCCCAGGCCAGGATCGAGCCGCCGTCCCGCTTGTACTGGCCGGGATAGAGGAAGATCCGCAGCTTGTGTCCCGCCGGCACGTCAGCCAGGACGGCAGAGAAGCGCTGCCACGAGCCGGAGAGGGTGAAGGGCGCCTCCACCAGTCGCACCTTCGTGTTCAGGTTGTCGATGCGGACGGTGGCCAGGCTCAGCGAGACGGCCTGCAGGTAGCAGGAGAAGACGTACGGCCCGCTCTCGGGGACCATCACGTCGGTGTAGACCGCGGGAAAGCCGGTCGTGGAGAGAGAGTCGTCGAGCCGGTCCGCCGTCACCCCGCCGTTCGGATCGGCGCCGGCGTTGGCGGTCACCGCGCAGGCGTTCTGGACCGCCCACCGGTCAAGCTGCTCGCTGTACGCCAGCAGGTTCTCGTTGGCCGGAGTCCCGGGCGTGGTAACCTGCGCCACGTTCGAGTAGTCGGAGTAGCGGTCTCCCACGAACGCGCGGACCCGGTAGAAGAAGGTGGCGCCTTCGACCTCCGGATCGTCCGTGAAGCCGGTGCTGTTCGGACCGGCGAGGCCGACCACGCTGAAGCGAGTCCCGTCCGCGGACCGCTCGATCTCGACTCCCTCTTCGCCGTCCGCGCGGTCGGTCCAGGAGAGCCGGATCGCCGTGGAAGTCTCCGGTGAGCCGCCGTTCGCGCTCTCGATCGAAAGGCCGAAAAGCACCGCGTCGCCGTAGATGCGGGCGATTTGCAGATCCAGCGCCCCGTCCTGTACGGAGACTCGGAAGGGCCCGTACTTCCGCCAGCTTCCGAGCGGGAGGGTGCCGATCCCGCTCGCCAGGGTCGCTCCCTCGCCGGTCGCGGTCATGCTCCGGTAATTGGGCCGCCAGTTCTCGATCATCCAGAGGCAGACGTCGTACTCGCCGTTCGCCAGCGCCTGGCGCACCTGGAAGGCGCCCGGCTTCCAGATACAGCTCTCCAGCATCGTGCGAGTATCGGCGTCGGCCGTCGGTGAGAGCTCGAAGGTGTAGCTCCCGCTCCAGCTATCGGCCCCGGTGACGGAGAGCCCCTGGCCCAGCGCGTCGGCGTGGGAGAGCCACTGCCTTCCTTCGATGGTAACCGCCGGTCCGTTCAGGTTGATGCCGCGGAAGTAGCCGGAGGCCGGTGCCGCCGGCGCGGCCTCCAGGTTGGCGGGCGCCGGCAGCGCCGCCTCTTTCCAGAGGGTGAAGCTATCGATCAGCTCGCCGGCGCGGGTGAAGAACTCGAACGTGATCCGGTCGCTCGCCGCGGTGACGCGCTGCGCCCCGTAGTCCGCCCCGTACCGGACGAGACTCCCCTCCGCCGGATCGAGCCCTACGAAGTCGCCGCGGCTCCGGCCTCCGAGGCCGTTGATGACGTAGGTGAGCCCGTCGACCAGCAGGCGCTCGTAGACGTGGTGCTGTCCGGAGAGCACCACGTCGGCGCCCCACTCCTTGAACGGCCACTGCAGTCGCACAAAGCCGCCGCGGGTGGCGTAGGGCGGGTGATGGAGCACGACGATCTTCCAGGGGGCGGTGGAGGCGGCGAGCCGGGACTGCAGCCAGGCGGACTGCACGGACGGATGCCGGGATCCGTCGGGGTCATGGAGCTCGCTGTTCACCATGAAGAAGTGAACCGGACCCCAGGTGAAGTCGTAGTAGCGCTCGTTGTGGGGCAGGGTGAAGTAGTCGAGGTACGCCTGGTAGCCGATCGCGGCGTTCCAGTCCTTGTCCGCCAGGGCCGGGAAGAAGCGGTTCGTCTCCGCGCCCGTCCCGTAGCTGCCCAGGTACGGGTGGATGAACTCGTGGTAGTACTGCCCGATATTCTTGTCGATCGTCTCGACCGAGGCGGTCTCGTAGACGGTGTCCCCGTAGTTGTTGTCCCCCGTGGTGACGATGAACTCCGGGCTCCAGCTCTTCACCAGGTTCGCCACGTCGCGCTCGGCGGTACCGCTCCAGCCGTAGTCCCCGATGATGGCGAAGTGACACTCGCTCGCCTGCGCGTGTGCCGGGCGGGCGCTCTGCAGGTCTACCAGCGAAAGGCTGGCTACGGTGAACAGGCCGGTCCGAATCAACTCGCGCCGGCTCATACCAGGATGCGGACACGTTTCGTCCGCCTGGGGGGCAAGGTTCTGGAAATCGCGTTCGGATTGCATGTCTTCTCCTCCTGGCTGATGAGCTTCAGCGGTTCACGAGCCGCCGGCGAGGGCGCAGCGGCATGCGCCGGCGCGGCGGGCTGGACAGGCTTCTGAGGTAAGGCCCGGCGGTGGAGCCGCGCTCGAGCTGCGCGCCCCAGGCGAGGACCGACCCTCCCTCCCGCCGGTACTGGCCGGGATAGAGGTAGATCCGCACCTTGTGTCCCGCCGTGATCTCTCCGAGCGGGACGGTGAATCGCTCCCAGGATCCGGTGGGGAGCGTGAGGGGAGCCTCGACCAGCCGCAGCTTCGTGATCAGGTTGTCGATCCGGACGGTCGCCTGTCGGAGCGATTCCGCCTGGAAGTAGCAGGAGAAGACATAGGGTCCGGTTGTCGGGACCGTGACGTCCGCGTAGATGGCGGGATAGCCGGCCGTGGAGGGGGAGTCGTCGATCCGGTCCGCGGTCATCGTCAGGTTCGGAGCGGCCGCGACGTTCGGGACGACCGTGCAGCCCTCCCGCATCACCCACCGCTCGAACTGCTCGCTGTTGGCGAGCAGGTTGGTGCCGCCCGTGGAAGCCGGTGTCGTGGCGCTCGCCACGTTGGAGTACTGGGAGTAGCGAGTGCCGGCGGCGGCGCGGACCCGGTAGTAGAAGGTCGTGGCCGGGGTCCCGGTCTCGTCCGCGAAACTGGTGCTGTTCGCCCCCAGGACCGCGATCAAAGAGAAGCTTGCCCCATCCCGGGAGCGCTCCAGCTCGAACGTCTCTTCGCCGCTCGTCTGGTCGACCCAGGTGAGATTGATGAGGGTGCCGGCCGTCGGGCTCGCCTGCAGTTGGGTGGGCGCCGCCAGGGGGAGCTCGCCCCAGAGGGTGAAGCTGTCGACCAGTTGTCCGGCGCGGCTGAAGAACTCGAAGGTGATCCGATCGCTGGCCGCGGTGACGCGCTGCGCCCCGTAGTCCGCCCCGTACCGGACGAGACTCCCCGCTGCCGGCTGCAGGCCGTCGAAGTTGCCCCGGCTGCGGCCGCCGAGCCCGTTGATGACGTAGGTCAGTCCTCCGACCTCCAGCCGCTCGTAGACGTGGTGCTGGCCGGAGATGACGGCGTGGGCGCCCCACTCCTTGAACGGCCACTGCATCCGCGCCAGCCCTCCCCGCGTCGCGTACGGAGGGTTGTGGCAGACCACGATCTTCCAGGGAGCGGTGGAAGCGGCGAGCTGGCGCTGCAGCCAGGCGGACTGGACCGAGGGATGCTTCGCTCCATCCGGCTCGTGCTTCTCGCTGTTCAGGATGAAGAAGTGGACCGGACCCCAGACGAAGTCGTAGTAGCGCTCGTTGTGGGGCAGGGTGAAGTAATCCAGGTGGGCCTGGTAGCCGAGGGTGGGGTGCCACTCCTTATCGGCAACCGCGGGGAAGAACCGGTTCGTGTCGGCCCCCGCGCCGTAGCTTCCCCGGTACGGGTGAATGTACTCGTGGTAGTACTGGCCGACGTTCTTGTCGATCGTCTCGACCGAGCCATTCGCGTAGACAGCGTCCCCGTAGTTGTTGTCCCCCGCGGTGACGATGAGCTCCGGGCTCCAGCTCTTCACCAGGTTCGCCACGTCGCGCTCGGCGGTGCCGCTCCAGCCGTAATCACCGATGATGGCGAAGAGGCACTCGCCGGCCTGGGCCCAGCCGGGTCGAGCGTGCCGGAGATCGGCGAGCGAGAGCGCCGCCGCGGTGAACAGGCCGGTGCGAATCACTTCACGGCGGCTGACTCCCGAGGACGGCAGCAACTGCTGGACCTGGTTGTGTAGAGCGGATCTCTTCATCTCCATCCCTCCGCGCCCGGCCGGTGGAGCGAACTACTCCCGGACCAGGCGACGTGTAGCAAGACCAGCGATTAGCCCGGCGGCGCGAGGCCGGCACGGACCCGGGTAAGCTTCCAGGCCCGTTGAAGGAGACTGTCGCGCAGCCCGGAGGGGAGGCCCAGCAGCGGCGCCGCCAGCAGGACCACGGCGAAGGTCGCTCCGGCGCCGAGGCCCCAGACCAGCCAATTGACAACCAGCAACTGCTGGCCGAAGTACCAGCCTCCGGCATAGAAGCAGGCGGCGATCAGGAGCGGCCGGAGCACTCCGCCCGGGTTGAGGCGGTGCGCGCACCCGAGACTCCGGTGCACCACGACGGGGTAGGTGAACGTCAGGACCAGCCGCCCCAGCAGCATGGCGAGGCAGAGCCCCGCAATGCCGAGGCGCGGCACCAGCAGCAGTGCCAGTACCAGCGACGCGGCTACCCCGGCGGCGCCCAGCAGCACCTTGGCGCGGAGCTGGAGCGTTAGATCGATGACGTAGGTGTCGTTCCGGATAAAGGTCAACTGCGCCATCATCAGCACGATGAGCAGGTTGACCCAGGAGCCGGCGTAGTGGGCCGGCCCGACCCAGAGGGAGAGGAACGACCGGTTCCAGAGGAGGATCGTGAAGCCGGCGGCGGTGACGATCGTCCAGGAGATCGCGAGCATCTCGCTCCGCACCACCGTGACGGCCGCGTGCTCCTTTCGGCCGACCAGGCCGCCCAGCCCGGGGGCCGCGGCGCCCACCATCAGCGTGAGCACGTCGACCACCATCGTCGCGGCGTAGCCGCTCACCACGTAGGTGGTCACGCTGGCCGCCGTCGTGAGGGCTCCCAGCAGCACGACGTCGCTGGCGAGCAGCAGTTTGTTTACCAGCGTCCAGCAGAAGTACCAGCTGCTGAAGCCGAGGAAGCTCCGGATCTCCGCCCCGTCGGGACGCTCCACGCCGAACCAGGGCACGTACCGCCGGACGAGCTGCCAGAACACCCCTGCCGTGAGCGCGGTCACGAGCAGCTGAACCGCCACCACCCCGAGCAGCCCGAGGCCGAGATAGACGGCTCCGACCGTGAGCACACCGCCCAGGACGATGAGGATGGAGCGGATGCCCATCCGCTTGTAGCCGAGGTTCATCCCGCGCAGGGTGGCCTCCGGCACGGCCGCCAGGCCACCGAACAGGAAGTCGAGCACCAGGAGGGCACAGGCGATCCGGATGACCGGGTGCAGAGATCCGGCCCCTTTCGCCAGCGACGGCGCCAGCCACACCAGCAGGGCCCCCACGGCCAGGGTGACCGGTAGGAAGAGGAGCCACACGCCGACCGCGCTGCCGATCTGCCGCCGCTTCTGCTCCGGATTGTCGAGGCTCTGCTGGTTCGCGATCAGCCACTTCAGCGCCTGCGTGGGCCGTCCGTCCGCCGCGGCCATGTAGCTGACCAGCTTGTTGAGCACCTGCCACGCGCCGAAGAGCGACGAGCCGAGGCCGGCCACCAGGATCGGGGTGACGATCAGCCCTACCAGGCCGCGACAGCCGTAGTCGAGCAGCGCCGACGCGGCATTCAGCCCCGCCACCCGGGTCCGGGCGCGCTCCACGACGGGAAGCTCCGGCGCCGGCGCCGCGGCTGCCTCCGCTTCTGTCGCCGGACGGTGCTCGACCGGTTTTTCCTGCAGCGCCGGCATCAGCGAGACCCTCCCTCGGACGGCAGCAGGCTCAGCACCTGGTCCGCAAGCTGCTCCGGAGTGGCAGACCCGGAGTCGAGGCGAAGCAGCGGCGTGCCGCAGCGCCGGCGCAGCTCGCGCGCGACGATCTCGTAGGCGTTCCGGTACCGCGCCAGGAACTTGCCCAGCTCCGCGTCCGAGGCGTCTTTCAAGGCGTGGGCTTTGCCGCGGCTTCGAATGCGCTCCATCAGGATCGAGTCCGGCGCATCCAGCCAGAGCAGGAAGTCGACCGAGCCGGCCCAGGCGTGGAGCGCCCTCCGGGCGAGCAGACCGGAGAGTGCCGGCCCGGAGGACCGGCCTCGCACCAGCTGGCGGGTGAGCCGGAACACCGGCCCCTCGTCCAGCAGCACGGCGCGGCACTCTTCCAGGCCCGGCAGGGCGCGCAGGATGCTCCGCGGCCGCGTCAGCGAGGGCAGCGCCCGCAGGAAGCCGCGCACCGCCAGCGGGCCGTGCTGCTGCAGCTCCACGCGCAGGCTCCCGATGGAGCGATCGCGCTGACCGACAGCGGCCATGAGCGTGCTCTTGCCCGCTCCGGCAGGCCCGATCAGCTCCAGCACCAGGAACCGGCGCTCGATGGTAGACAGGGGTGGCATCGGTCGTTAGATCCTCGCCCAGAGCAGACCCTTGAGCTCCGTCAGCACTTCTTCCGCGCTCCGGCTCGTGTCGATCCGCGGCACTCCCAGGCCTTCCCAGTCGATCGACCGGAACTCCCGGGAGCGGCTGCGAACCTGCTCCGGATCCTCCTGCGGCTTCCGCGCTACGGCGGTCTCCGGATCTACGGTCAGGGCGATCACCACCTCGGGCGCCAGCATCCGCGCGTAGTAACTCCGCTCGCGATCCGCGAGCCAGCCGGCCAGCCGGCCCCCGGCACGGCCGTTGAGAAACCGGGCGATCTTCGGACCGTCCATCTGCTTGATCTGGGGGCAGGGAAACCGGTCGCAGATCACGAGCCCTCCCGCCGTCGCGAAGCGGCGGGCCTCCGTGTAGAGACGGACCCGGTCTCGCGCGACGCAGACGTACCGCAGCATCTGCAGGTAGTCCCCGGCACCGAGCCCGCCGGTATCCGCCGGAGCGGCGGGCTTCCGCTCGTTGAGGAGCCGCGTGCCGCGGGCGAGCAGCGCGACCACCTGCGTGGAGAGCGAGCGCGGCGGCTTGCCGAGGTGGATGCGGCGCGTGGCCACTGTCTTCGAGATCCACCGGTGAAGCCCGTCCGCCGCGGAAGTCTTGCCGGCGCCGTCCCCTCCCAGCAGGGCCACCATGGCGCCGCCGTTGGACAGCAGCTTCCGGGTGCCGCGCCGCGGCAGTCGGTTCCGCGCGAGCTTCTGCAGGCGGCGGCCGAACCGCACCAGGGAGTCGAGAAGGAGCGGCTGACGCGCGTGAGCCTGGAGGCGCCGGATCAGCCGCTGCCGGATCGCCAGCCGGGCCCAATTGGAGCACCGGGGATGCAGCGAGTCGACGCACTCGCGGAAGAGCTCGGGCCCCACGCCGGGGAGGTGGCGATCCAGCAGCCGGAGGACCTGGTCCGGGTCCGCCCGCTCCGCGAGCCACAGATACTCCTGATAGACGGAGGCGGAGAGACCCCCCTTGCGGCTCCAGAGCTCGACTGCCGAGTACTTGAGCACCATCCGCACGACGTAGAGGATCAGCTCCAGCTCCGGGGCGGGGAGACAGAGCAGCCCGTGGGGCCGCGCCGACGCGACGAACGCCTCCTCCAGCGGCACGTGGAAGTTCTTGGAGAGGTCGTGCCCTACCACCAGCTGCGAGTGAGCGTGCACGTGCACGAACTGGTCCGTGGCGACGTCGAGCCCGTAGTAGTGCTGAATACCGGGCACCAGCGCTCCCGGTGAGACGACCTGCCTGAAGCCGAGCTCTGAAAGCAGAGCCGTGAAGCGCAGCCAATCGGACCGGCCCACCAGCAGGTCGAGATCCCCCTCACCGCCGGCCCAGCGCTGGGCCCGCCAGTTGCTCTTCCAATGGCAATAGCGGATCTCACGGCTCTCCAACTGCTGGCAGAGCTGCCGGATCAGCGGGGAGACCAATCCTCCGGAAGCCGGCTCGGCGCTCGAGCGGGCGATCCCGCCCGTCTCAATTCCGAGCGGGCTTCCGTCAGTCATCGCGAGGGTCGAGCAAGCTGCAGACGATCTGTTATCAAGCGGGGCCATTGCGGCTCGTTCTCCTGAGGGTCACAGAGAGCGGTGAGAAGGGCACGCTAGAAGAGGCCGAAGAGACCGCCGACGAACGGCAGCGCGCGCAGGTAGTCGGTGGTGGTCGGCTTCCGATCGTTCAGGTTCTTGGCAGGGAGAAACAGCACGTCCCCGCTCTGGAGCCGGTAGTTCTGCTTGTGAGACTCGTTTTTCAGGACCGCCTTCAGGTCGACCGACCGCGTGGGCTGGCCGCGGCGGATCAACTGGGCCCCCTTGAGGTCGACCTTGCTGTCGTCCAGCGCGGCGAGCGTCTCGGTCTGGCCGGCAGTGAAGAACTCCTGGATCGTCTGGCCCTCGGCCAGCGGACGCGGGCCGGGCACGGGGACGGCCCCGATCAGGAAGACCGCGTCGGCCTGGCGCGGCACGTGCACGGAGTCGCCGGGCGCGAGCAGGACCTTGCCGGCGGCACCGTCCTCGCGCAGAGCGACCAGGTCGACCGTACGCGGGGCGACGCCCGGCCGCTTCAACTCGATCCGGCGCACGTCGGCCATGAGCGTGAGCTTGCCGGCGGCGACGATCAGGTCGTCCAGCGTCATCTCCGGCTTGTATGGATAGGAAGCGGGGTTGAGCACTTCGCCCGCGATCCAGATGAAGCCGGTGCGGTACTTGAGCGCCACGTGTACCGCGTCCCCATCCCGGAGCACGGGGTTGTGGGCCAGATCGGCCAGCCGCTCGAGATCGGACAGATCCACGACAGTCCGGGTCAGGTCGGCGTGCGTGATCGTGACGCTCGCCAGATCCGCGTCCGGGAGGGCTCCGCCGGCCAGTCCGAGCGCTTGATGCGCGCGCAGCCCGCGCTCCCCCTCGGTGAGCGGACCCGGCTTCTGCACGGCTCCGGTGACGGTGATGCGCAGCGTCGCCTGCAGCGGCACTTCGATCGAGTCGCCGTCTTCCAGCAGCAGGTTCCGCCGATCGTCTTCCACACTGCCGGCCTCGACCAGGTCGATGACCTTACGGGAGAGATCTTTGCGCAGCACCGAAACGCGGCTGAGGTCAGCCGTGGGGAGCGGTCCGCCGGCCAGGTCGAGCGCTTTCCGCAGGCGGAGCCCGGTCTCCAGCGGGAGCGGGCCCGGCTTCTGGACTCCTCCGCTCACGGTGATCTGCGGGAGGAGAGGCGGCCGCCCGAGCTTGACGACGGCGACGGAGACGCGCGGGCGCTTCAAGACCTTTTCCAGCTCCCGGGTGATGTGCTTCTCCAGCTCGGAGACCGTCATCCCCACCACCCGCGTCTGGCCGAGGTTCTTCAGCTGTACGGTCCCGTCCGGAAGCACCGTACCTGTGCTGCCGTATTCCGTCCGCGGCAAGACCGAGACCGCGATCTCATCCCCGGGCTGAAGCCGGTACTGCTCGGAGGCCCGAGCCGGGTCCTCCGCGCGCGCGGGCAGCACGGGCAGCACGGGCAGCACGGCCGCGACGAAGAGGGTGAGAATAGAGATCAGTTTTTGGGGCGTCATGGAAGTCGCTCCTCAAGACATCTGCCGAAGCGTCTGCCGTTCACCAGGTGGTCGGAAGCTGCTGCGCCGGCACTTCCTGCTCCGGCTCGCGCGGGGCGAGCTCGGCACGGAGGCTCTGCGCGCCTCCACCGCCGCCGCGCTCCGATCGGCCGTAGTAGGCGCTGTAGTGCGGGCCGCGCCCGCCTCGAACGCCGTTCAGGATGGCGCCCAGCACCGTCGCGCCGGAGGCGTTCAGGATCTCGCGAGCCCGAGCCAGGTCGGCACGCCGGCTGCGCGCTGCCCCGGTCACGAGGACGACCCCGCTCATGCGGCCGGCGAGGATCAGCGGATCGGCCACCGGGAGGCAGGCCGGCGTGTCGACCAGCGTGATGCTGGCGATCTCATCGAGCTGGGCAAGCACCCGGTCCAGCGCCGGCCCGGAGAGCAGCTCCGCCGGATCGGCGGCGGCATGCCCGGCGGTGAGGATGGAGAGGTGAGGAACGCCGCTCGGCCGGAGCAGGTCCCGAGGCTCCAGAGACTCGTCCTGAAGCAGCTCCGCGAGCCCGGGCCCCAGCGGTAGTCCGAACACCTCATGCACCCGGGAGCGCCGCAGGTCGGCGTCGACCAGCACCACCGGCTTGCCGTCGCTCGCGAGGGAAGCGGCGAGGTTCACGCTGGTAGTGGTCTTGCCTTCGCCGGGACACGGGCTGGTGATCTGCAGCCGCCGGCTGCTCAGCCCCGCGTGGGAGAAGCTGATCCAGGAGCGGATCATGCGGTAGGCGTGGTCCAGCTCGGAGCCGGCCGGAAGCGCCGGCAGGAGCGGGGCTCGCGAGAGCGGTACCTGCCCCAGCGCGGGCAGGGCGGTGGCCGACTCCATCTCGAGCGAGGAGTGGACGCGGTCGTCGAGATGCTCCCGCAGGTAGCCGGCGCCGATCCCCAGCACCAGGGCGAGGCTCGCGGAGATCACCAGCAGCAGCGGCTTGTTCGGCCAGATCGGCGCAGACGGCACCGCGGCCGCGCTGATGACGTGCGCCGCATACGGCTGGGCCACGCGCCGGATCTCCAGCTCCTGCAGACGCTCGGAGAGGAGGGCGAACCGCGACTCCGCCGCCTCCCGCTCCTTCGCCAGGATGTCGGCCTGGAGCTGGAGACTGCCGATCTCCTCTCCGCGCCCTCCCTCCTTGCGAACCTCGGAGACGGCGGCGTTGAACGCCGCCTCCCGCTCGATGCGGGCCAGCTCCAGCTCGTTCAGCCGGGTCTCCAGCGCCGTCCTCACCGGATTGGGCGCGAAGGTGCGGGCCACCACCGCCTCCGGCTCCCGCTCGAGCTGGCGCCGGTAGCTCTGAATCTGCTCCGTGACCGCCTGCACCTCCGGACTGCTCTCCTGGAAATCCCGGAGGAGCTGCAGACGCTCCACCTGAAGCTCCCCGAGCTTCTGCAGCAGGAGTGCCCGCTGGGGGTTGGCCTGCTGATGCGCTCGCGACGCGTCGAGCGGCTCCGCGGCCAGGCGGCGCCGGAGCTTGTTCAGCTCCGCTGTGACGCTCTGCAGCGCCGCTCGGCTTGTGGAGAGGCGGGTCCGGGCCTCGACCCGCTGCTGGGCGCGCGGTCCTTGCTCCGCCGTGAGCCTCTCGAGCGGATGCACCTGCCGGAAGCCCCGCAGCCGCCCGCGGGCTCGCTGCACCTGCCTCGCGGCCTCGGTCCGCTCCTTCTGAACGAACGCCAGCGCCGCCTCGATGCTCTCGCCCTGGAGCCTGGCCATCCGCTCCAGGTGGCGCCGCGCGATCTCGTTGGCCAGCTTTGCGGCCTGGCGCGGAGAGCGCCCCTCCACCGCGATCGCCATCACGTCGGCGCCATCCTCCGCCTCCACCTCCACCGAAGGCTCCGGGGTCCCGTCGTTGAGGTCGAATCCGGCGGCCAGCATCGACTGCCGCAGGAAACCGGGGTCCGAGATCGCCTCCGCCTGGGCCGCCACGCTCGGCGGCCGCGCCGGCGCCAGCAGCACCTCGAGCGGGTTCCCCGTGAGGCCGGAGAGGTCCCGGTTCTTCGGACTGGGAGGAACCGGGACCGTCAGGCGAACGGAGGCGCGATAGACCGGGGCGCTCGACAGCGTGACCGCCAGGCCGAGCGAAAAGACCGCCAGAAAGACCAGGAGCACGGTTACTCGCCGCCGGATCAGAACCTCCAGATGGGGGGTAGGGCCGGCCACCGCGCTAACAGGAACAGGTTCCATAAATTGCACCAGCCTCCGATGAAACGGCACATCAGAGGCAGAAGATAATGAGCGGGTGATAGATGCCGCAGCGAGGCGGCTAACACGCCCCGTCGCGCTTCAGAACCGCGAGGGCGGTGAGGAGTAAAAGCTTGAAGTCGAGATAGAAGCTCCGGTTCTCGATGTAGAACATGTCCATCGCGACGCGCTCAGAGTAATCGACCTCACTGCGGCCGGACGTCTGCCAGACTCCGCCCAGCCCGGGGAGAACCGACAGCAAGCGGTCCGCATAGGGGCCGTACTTCTCGAGCTCGTTCTGAACGATCGGACGTGGCCCGATGAGGCTCATGTCTCCGGCCATTACGTTGAAGAACTGCGGCAGCTCATCCAGGCTGGTCCGGCGAAGAAAACGCCCGATAGGCGTAATGCGCGGATCATCCTTGATCTTGAAATTAGCCTGGAATTCCTGGAACAGCTTCGGGTTGCTTCGGAGGACTTCATCCGCATTCGCGACCATGGTCCGAAACTTCAGGCACCAGAACTCCCGTCCGCCGCGGCCCAGGCGGCGCTGCTTGTAAAGAATAGGGCCGGGCCCGGAAGCACGGATCAACATGGCGATCGTGATCAGCAGCGGCAGGATTGCCACGATAGCTGCGAAGGCGATGAACAGATCGAAAGTCCGCTTCATCCTGTCGTAGTGACGGTTTACCGGTCCTCGACGTACCAACGTGCCGAACTTCTGGGTGGGCAAAGCCACCCGCTCTACTCTCGAGTACTCCGCGCGCTCCTGATCAGAACGAGGCCGGGTTGAGCTGACACTTCGGCATTCGGAGTCGGTAAGCACTGGAGACCTCCTGCGGCGCGTCCGGTTGGTTCGTGGCAAGGGTGAATAGCCTTTGCCCGAGGGCAATTATCATGGCTAGTCACCGCAGGCTCTCCGAGGATACCACCTGCCCAGGAAGGTGAAACAACGATTAAATCTCTCTTCAAGCTCCAGATTCGAATCAGGGAATACCGATGCCGCCTGCAGTAGTGATCAGAAATCGACGCAGAAAAACGCTGGAACTCTCAAGTCAGTTTCGGCCTGAGAGCTGGCGTAGAGAGCACGATGCTCTGGTAGTTAATTGATCAAGCAGCGCGATGATTCTGTATAAAGGAGTGATGCCGAGTCTCTGGGAGAATCTGCTCCGATTCCCCACGGGATCCGCTAATGGATTCCCCCGCGGCAGCAGTAATTGCCGCATGCGAATGAGGATATCGAGCCGATAATCGGGACCTCACCTCACATTCATCGGGCCGGGCCAGCTCCTGGTCAACTCCAGCGCACGGCCTGGAGATGTCTCACCTCGTGGGAGATGTCCTGGCCGGTGCTGGGGCTCCACAGGTACAAGTGCGAGGGCCGGCGCCCCACGTGCAAGCGGACGCGGGCTCCGCCGGGATTGACACCGATTTGTCATCTCGCCCGCCGCAATTCCGTGCGTCAGCGCTTCGCTTGCCGGGTATCCGTACCGTGAGGCGCCTCTGGAACCTCCACGACCAGCCCGCCGGCTCTCTCCACTCGGTGCGAAGTCCGGCGGTCGCAGCGGAGGCGAGTCCGCATCATCCCACTGCAGACCCGGCCTCTCTGGAGGCGCGCTCCGAACCGGCCAGAGCATGGATTCCATCCTCGGCCGGCGGCGGTGATGGGCACTGGCGAGGTATGTCGCCAGCTCCCCAACTCAGGAGATCCCCGCAATGGTACCAAGAGCGAGAGAAGACGGTTTGATCGTCCGCGAGATGTCAGATGAGGTGCTCGTGTATGACACGGAGCGCCATCTTTCTCACTGCCTCAACCGCAGTGCTGCGCTGGTGTGGCGCAGCTGTGATGGAAAGCGGGGGGTGGATGAGATTACCGCACGGTTAGGGGAAGACCTGGCGGTTCCGGCAACCGAGGAGATGGTCTGGTTAGCGCTCGAGAGCCTGGAGAAGGCGCACCTGCTCCAGGACCGCGTGGTCCGGCCCGAGGGGGCGGCGCGGTACTCCCGTCGTGAGGTGGCCCGGATGACGGGAAGGGTCGGCATGGTGGCGGCACTCCTTCCGGTCGCGGCCAGCATTGTCGCTCCCACCAAAGCGCAGGCCGCGTCGGGATCCAACGGTAAGAAGAAGGGCCACACCGACAAGGGCAAGAGCGACGGCAAGGGCAAGGGTCCTAAGAAGTAGGGGGCCTGGCGGCAAAGCCCGGGCCGAGCTAGGAGTGACACCCATGGAGATTCGGGCTTTGCCGTCCCGCCCGCCGACCCCCCGCGCTCTGGCGCCCAGCTCGCACCCTCGCTGGCAGGGCTGCATTGGGTTCGTCAGCTATGGCGTGCGGATTGCGATCCGCTCCGACGATTCGGAGTTCCTGGACCGGCTGGTAGACCTGCTCCCTCCCGGACACGAGCGGTGCTCCGCTGCCCGGGTGGACCGCCTCTATTCCGTCACCCGCTCCCGTTGGGCGCCGTGCAGCCGCGCCCCGCAGTCGGTCGAAGGTCGAACGCGCGCGTACCGCGTCTACGCCGGCTCCAGGCCCCTGGTGCGGTCCACCAACCGGGACCTCGCGCTGGAGGTGCTGGGCTCGGATATTCAGCTCACCGTGGCGGACCTGGCTCGCGAGCGGCTGTTCGTGCATGCGGGGGTGGTTGCCTGGCGTGGGCGGGCGATCCTCATTCCCGGGCGAAGCTTCACCGGCAAGACGAGTCTGGTGGCGGCACTCCTCCGGGCCGGCGCCGTCTATTATTCCGATGAATACGCGGTGTTCGACGGGGACGGCTACGTGCATCCCTATCCGCGCCCGCTGTCGCTGCGGGTGGCGACGTCGGAGGTTCGGACCCGGTGTCCGGCCGAGTCGCTCGGCGCCGGCACGGGTGACGCACCCCTGCCGGTGGGACTGGTGGTGGTGACCCGGTATCGGCCCGGCGCTCGCTGGAGCCCGCGTCCTCTTACGGCCGGCCGCGCGGCCCTGGCCCTGCTGGCGAACACCGTGTCGGTCCGGCGGCAGCCGGAGTTCGCGCTGGCGACCCTGGAGCGAGCCGTCTCCCAGGCCCGGGCACTCCGCGGACCTCGTCCCGAGGCCGAAGAGATCGTCACCACTCTGCTCGGTCTTGAATAGGGATGGGGCGGCATGTCCTGGCATTCCGGAACTCTGGATCGGCGCGGAGAGCAGATAGGTGAGCTCCTGCGAGGCACCTGGCGCGCGGATCCACCGCCGCCCGCGGTCTCTCCGACGGGCCTGGCCGAGCTCGCGCCGCTGCTCCTCGACACCGCCGCCTCGAGCTTGGCGTGGTGGCGGATCCGCGGCTCGGAGCTGGCGGGCTCCGACGCGGGTCAGGCGCTCCGCGAGGGCTATCTTTTCCACACCCTCCAGGCAGCGGTCCTGGAGCATCAACTGGCGGACACGCTGCGGCGGCTGCGGGCCGCGGGAGTGGAGCCGCTCCTGATCAAGGGGTGGGCCGTGGCGCAGCTCTATCCGGAGGCGGGACTGCGCCCCTACCGCGATCTGGACCTCTGCGTGCGCCCGGAGGACTACTCCCGGGCCATGGAGGCCCTCGAGCCGCTCGACGCCGCGGGTTATCCGCTGGAAGTCAAGTCGCTCTGCCCCGATCTCGAGGGGACTCCAGTGGACGAGCTTCTATCCCGCTCGGGGACCATGGCTCTGGCTTCGAGCCCGATCCGGTGTCCCGGTCCGGAGGATCACCTGCGCCTCCTCTCCGTCCACATGTTCCGTCACGGCCTGACGCGCCCCGTCTGGTTGTGCGATGTCGCCGCTCTCGTGGAGGCGTTTGGCGGAGAGCTGGACTGGGATTACTGCCTCCGCGAGGACTATCCCGGCCACTGCGTGGGAGCGGCCGTGGGCCTGGCGGAGCAGCTCCTCGGCGCCGAGCTTCCCGCGCCTGCCGCCGCCGCGGGTGCCTGCCGCCTGCCGCCCTGGCTCGTTCCGGCGGTGCGGCGTCAATGGGGCAGCCCCGTCGCCGAGCGCCGGTCGCTTCGAGCCTGGCGTAGTCCGCGCGGCCTCTTGAGCGAGCTCCGTCAGCGGTGGCCGAACCCGGTCAGTGCGACGGTCCGCTGCGGTCGGCACTTCGACGCGTCCCCGCGCCTGCCCCTCCAGCTTGCCCACTACCTCCGCCTGGGAAGCCGCTCTCTCAAGGCGCTGGCAGAGCGGCCTCCCGGCAGCTCGGACGCCGCCCCGACGAGCGCCGCGGAGCCGGAGCCGCCCCGCCGCGAGTGACGAGGTCCGGACCGGAGGTGCCCCGGATGTGAGCGGCCTGAACGGGCTGCTCGCGCGCAGCCCGGCAGGCGATCCTTCTGTGCAGGCCCCGTCCGAGGCCGCACGGAGGCCCTACGGCCGGCCGAGCCCTCCGCCGCGGCTGCGCCCGGGCCCGCGTCGGGCCCGATGGGGGAGAACCTCGCTGATGCCTCCGCCGCATGTCGCCACCGTCCTGATCGTCGAAGACGATGGGACCACCCGGCTCGTGCTGCGGCATATCGTGGCGGCGGCCGGCTGCGTAGCCGAGACGGCAGCCGACGGCGTCGAGGCACTGGAGTGGCTCTCGTCTCACTCGCCGCCCCAGCTCATCCTCCTCGATCTCGTGCTGCCGCGTCTCGGCGGCGAGCAGATGCTGCGGCGGATCGCGCGACAGCCGCCGCTGTCGCGCGTCCCCGTGGTCGTGCTCACCGGGGGTGCGCAGGGAGCTGCGGTGGCCACGCACCCGCAGGTACGGGCGGTCCTTTCCAAACCGTTCGTTCCGGAGCAGATCCGGACGATCATTCAGGAGCTGACGAAGGACTACGGATAGGGAGCCGCGTTCGGACTGCCGCGGGCCCGGGCCGGGTGGAGCCTTAGAGGGTGTACGGTAGTCGGTCATACAGTTAGCCGGTTGAGCATCAGCCGGCTCATCGCCAGCAGGATCTTCGCCTCCGTGGTTTCCGGTAGATAGTCGTACTCGCGGGCGAGCCCTCTCC
>JBKBRF010000043.1:0-59088 GCA_046292385.1 Armatimonadota bacterium
GCGAGCGATGCGGCAAAACCTTCCTGCGCCACCAGCGGCGTAACTTTACAGCGTGTGACACAAGCCACCGCACTCCACAGACTTCCCCGACGCAGTCTCCCTTTCGACGAGAGGGAATCTCTTCCGGGCTAGCCTGTGGAGTGCGAATGCTTGCTTTCGCGCCCCGCGCCAGCGGGGCACCGGAGAAGCTTCCCGATTTCGCCAACAGTATCCTTGCGCGGCCCTTCTTTCGACGTGAAGTCGCGGTCGCCCGGAGTGCTCACCTGCCGGTCGCAGTCGCGAGCCGGTACAGCGCAAACGGGAGCAGCCGCAGCCGCTCCCGTTCCGAAATGCTCTGCTCCCGCGCAGGAGCTACGGCGCGCGGAAGACCTGCGTGAACATGTAGCGCCCGTCCTTCAGGTGGATCCCCACCCCGGTCTCGCTGAAGTTCCGGTTCATGATGTTCTCGCGGTGTACCGGGCTGTTCATCCAGGCACGGACCGCGTTCTTCGCCAGGTCGTTCGGGTTGGTGGTCCAGTAGAGGTTCTCGCCGATCCACGACCAGCCGACGCCCGCATTCGCAAAGCGGTCGGTCATGTCCTCGCCGTCCGGGCTGACGTGGGAGAAGAAGTTCTCCTCATTCATCTGCTTGCTGTACCGGCGGGAGATCTTCGCCATGGCGTTGTTGTTCTTCAGCGCCGAGCGCTTCTTCTTCTTGCGCTCCTTGTTGATCAGCTTGACCACCTGAAGCTCGATGGCGGCAAACTTCTTGCCCTCCAGCTCCACCCGCTCCGCCGGGCGGGAAGCGGCGGCGTCGAGGGGGCGAGCGGCAAGCGGAAGGCAAACGGCAGAAGCGGCGAGCAGCAGCACACCGGCGCGCCAGGGAGAGACCTTATTCATCAACTACAACTCCGAGTCGGGGATCGGCCGGAACGGCCCACGGCACTTGATAGCGCGCCAGGCCGGTGCCTGCCAGCTCACGAGTGAGGGACTCGCATTTCACCCGCACCCTGAGTTATCGGATCGGGAGATGACCGGCTTTAGGCCCGGCGCCGGTCAATCGTGCCGGGAGCGCCCGCCAGGCGCCACGAGACTCAGGAGGTCTGATCCGAACGGGAAGGCGCGGATCGGATCACGGCCGGCGGAACACCTGCGTGGCGTAGACCGTCTCCCCTTCCCTCCAGACTCCGATTCCGGTTTGAGTGAACTGGGGGCGCAGGATGTTCTGCCGGTGCCCGGGGCTCTTCATCCAGCCCTGGACGGCAGTCTCGGCCGGGTTGTCGATCCGCCACGACTTGTATAAGTTTTCGCCGATATAGCTGTACCCGAGCCCCGCTTGCCGGAAGCGGTCCTGCAGATCCTGCCCCTGCGGAGAGACGTGCCCGTAGAAGCTCTCCCTCGCCATCTGGCGGCTGTAGCGCCGCGCCATCTGCGAGAGCTGCGGCACCGGCTCGAGCGGCTGGAGCCCCGCCTCCCGCCGCCGCTGGTTGATGCCCTCAAGGATGCGCTGCTCGATCCTGCGGGTCTGCTCGCTCTGGGGCTGAGCGCCGGTTGACGACGAAGAGCGGTCGCTGCCGGATTGGTCCTGCCGCAGCCGGCTGGAGGACGAATCGCGCTCCGGCGGCGCGGGTGCGTTCCGCGGGGACGGCTGGCGCGGCGCCATCTCCATGCGCGTCACGCAGCCGCCGGTGAGCAGCAGCGCTCCGGCCACGCCGGTCCCGGCGAGCAGTCTTCCCAGCCTCTGCACTGTCTGCATGCGCGCCTCCCGGCCGGGTCTTACCCTGGCTCGATGCGGGGCACTCGCTCACTCGTGGCGGCCGTGGCCGCGGAGCTCGTGAGTCTCGTCGGCCATCGGATCGAGGGTCGGGTCCGGCGGAAGCACGCCGTAGCGGCGCAGCAGCTCGCGCATCGCCTGCGTGAGCACCATAGCGCTGACCCCCGCCCAGAGCAGGACGCCGACGATGAACGTGCCCCAGCAGACTGCGGTGAAGACGAGCAGCAGGACGCCGAGCAGGAGGGTGTAAACCAGGTTGTCGAGCACCAGGAGGGCCGACTTCTTCAAGATGGCGCGGGTGGAGATCTCCTGCTCCGCCAGCAGCGGCCAGGCGTAGCACGCCATCAGCAGCCAGAAGACGAGCAGATAAGCGAAGAGAGCGCCGATCACCAGCACCACGGGGTGCCGCGACGACAAATAGAACGCGGCGTTGCCGGCCAGCAGCAGCGCGGCGCCGGCCTGGAGACCGGCCAGGGCCAGGCTCCGGCCGGCCGCGTGCCGCACGCCCCATGCCAGGTCGAACAGCTCCGGCTCGCTCCGGGCGGCGGCGTTGCGGCAGAACCGGAAGATCCCGGCCGCGAGCGGTCCCCCGATCAGGACCGCCGCGAGCGTGGCGAGCAGGACCGTCGAGGCGAGGGAGAGCGGCCCGGGAAGACCGCGGAAGAGCTGCAGCCCCAGCGCCACCGCGCCGAGGCTGCCGAAGCCGAGTGCCGCCGACCAGAGAAAGCTCTGGAGCAGCACGGTCCCGAGGTAGTCGTAGGCATCCCGCACTCCCAGCCGGAGCGCCAGGGTGAGCCGGGGCCGCGGGAGTGGTCGCCCGGCGCCGCCCGGCGGCTCCTCATCCGGCGCCGGGGGCGACTCTTCGCGCGGCTCCGTCCGCACGATCTCGCCGTCCGGCCCGCGCCGCCACATCCGCTCCGGCATCAGGGGGTGTCGTCCTTCCGCCTCCCCTTTTCGCTCTTCTGGCTCTTCTCGCCCTTTTCTTCGGTGTCGCGCTTCTTCTCCGAGTCCTTCTCCTCGGAGCGGCGGCGGGCGACCACGATCGCCGGCTTCTCCACCCCGTTAGGCCGGAACGGCTCGCGGGAGAAGACGATGGCGTCCAGGCTGCCGAAGTAGCGGCGGCTGCCGGTCTCCGCCTTCTCGGCGATGGCGATCAGCAGCTCGTGCCGGCCCGCCTTCAGGGTAAGGCGGCCGAGAGAGAACCAGGCGAGGCCGCGGGCATACTCCTCCCCGGCCCGGGCCACGGAGCGCACCTCCTGCGCCGGCTCGTCATCGATCTGCCAGATCAGCGGGGAGGCCCCGCTTTCTCCGGGCGCCTTGCCGGCCACCCAGATCTCGTAGGAGGCATCGCGAGAGATGTCGACGACGTAGCGCGCCTTGAAGAGGCCGGACGGCGGCGCGTCCGGGCGGTTGACGCGCAGCACCAAACTGGAGCTGGCCCCGCCGGCAAAGGTGACGCCGCTAAAGTTGTGCCCCGCGGGCCGCTCCGCCTCGATCCAGATGTAGGGCTGCAGGAGCTGCCGCAGGCGCTCCACGTACTGGTTCGTGGAGAGATAGGTGCCCATCGCGTTGCCGGGGGCGAGCTGCTTGCGGGACTGGTCGTAGATCGTCCGCATCGCCTTGACCTCGATCCCCTGTGTCTCCGCCTTCCTCAGCAGCGCGTCGAACTCCTCGAGCTGCGCCCCCGCCAGCTCCAGCGGGAAGAGCCGTCCGGCGTCGATCCCGGAGACGAGCACCGGCTCCGAACCGAGCGTGAACTTAATCGTCTCCTTGCGGGTCTTCGCCTTGAGCTTGTTCCCCAGCGTGTCGTGCAGCTCGACCGGCGTCAGCTTGTCGACGAAGAAGGTCAGCTCCTGCTCGCCCGAGTTCGACCAGAAGACGGTGGCGCTCGGGATGTCACTGTCTCCGCCGAGCGGACGGACGATCTCATACGCCATGATCGAGTCGCCGTAGCGGAGGAACCGGGCCGGCGCGGAGGAGGGCAGCCACCAGACCCCGTTCGCCAGCCGGCTCAGGCGCTCGGAGCCGGAAATCGCCAGCGGATAGAAGCAGACCCGCGGCGTCTCCGCGAGCTTGGCTGTGTCCGCGGCGAGCGCGGAGGAGAGCTCCGCCGCCAGGCGCGGCGCGTCCGGCACCTGCTGCGGGTCGAGGTAGGCGCCGCGGAAGCCGGCTTCGCGGATGGAGGTCCAGGCGTTCCGCACGGCGGCGGCGTCGGCCAGCGGCGCCGGGCGGTCGCTGTCGTCGACCGGTCCCGCCAGGCGCGTGGCGATCAGCCAGGTGTTGCGGTCCGCCTCTTCCGCCTGGGCGAGGGCGAACGCCGCCGCTTCCGGCCCCAGGTCGGCCGGGCTCCCGTAAAGGTTTCCGCCCAGGCCGTCGTAGCCGGACGGCGACGGCGAGTTGGTAAAGATCGGATGGTAGGCGCTCCAGGAGAAGAGCATTGGCACGTTCGCGCCGCTCTGCTTCACCGCCACCGTGAGCCGGTTCATCCAGCGCTTGAGCGTCTCGGTGCGGAACTGGTCCAGGTCGTCCCAGATGGCGCTCTCCCGCGGCTTGCAGCGGTACGCCACCCCTTCCGCCGGGTCGAGCATCCAGCCGTCGCCGTCCGGCGGATCGTTGCGCGCCCACATCGGGACCAGCCGCGCCGCTTCCTCCACGCCGGGGATGCGGCGGTCGGTGGTGCGCCAGCGGATGTTGATCCCGTGGAGGTTGGAGCGGCGCTCGAGCCACTCCTGGAACGCGGCCCGGAACTCGTCGCTGGTGGGGAAGACGCCCTCCTCCTGGCCCAGCGTGCCGTCGCCGGCGTCGAACGGGTCGAGGATGAACCGCAGGCCGGGGCCGAGCTTCAACTCAGAGAGGCGCTGCTTGAGCTGCTCTCCATACCCCTCGGTCGCGCTCCAGAGATCGCCGAAGCTGCCCAGCTCTTCCGGCTCCACCTGGACTTCCGGCACCACCAGGAGCTGCGCGCGGCTGCGGCCGACCAGCCGGGAGTTGCGAAGCTGGACGCGCACCGGCGTCACGCCCGCCTCCGCGACTGCTTCGCCGGTGGCGATGTCGTAGGTGTGGATCGCCTTGTCGAGCGGGTTCACCTCCGCCAGCACGTAGATCGACCGCCGCGCCCGGGGCGTGCGGACCTCCCAGGAGACCTGCTGCGCCGGCTTGAGCTGGGAGGCCGGGATGGCGATCGGTGTGATTCCGGGAGCAAAGCCGATCAGCGGCTCGCGCGAGCGGTCGCCGACCTTCAACCCGTACAGGAATCCGCGGCTCTCCAGCGCGTCGATCAGCGCCTGGATCTCGCTGTTGCCGTTCTCCAGCAGGCCGCGCTGGGGATCGACCCAGAGGTCGCGCACGCCGGCCGCCTTGAGCCGGTCGAGCTCTTCCTGGTCCTTCCGCAGCGTCTCCGCGGAGGGCGCTTTCAGATACTCGGACCGGAAGACTACGCCCGCCGGGGTGTAGGGCTGGCCGTCCCAGGTGAGGGCGTGGCTGCGCTCCACCGTCCACGGGTGCTGCTTACCGTCACGGTCGACGAAGACCCCCTCCGTGATCCCCTTCTCCGCGAAGGCGGCTCCACCACCCAGCACGCCGAGGGCCGAGGCGGCCAGGAGCGCCAGGAAGAGGAGGGCGCGGGGGGCGCGCTGGAGAGTACGACGCAGGAGGTGAGATTGCATGGGTCTTCTTTCCGCGAGATGGAGAGCGCGGCGGATCCACGCGCCGGCCGGTGACGATGCGAGACGCTCCGGGGCTCAGTCGTGCGCCCGGATGTCCAGTACCGCCAACCCGTTCGCCAGAACGGTCGCCGCTGCCTCCGCAACCCGCCGCTGCCCCGGGGAGGGACCGGCCGACTCGACACTCCCGAGAAATGCGTCGGCCGCTGTCGCGGTCTCCAGCAGGTACCGGGCCACTCGATACGGCTCGAGCTCCCCGGCGGCCGCCCGGACCTCGTCCGAAAGCTCGCCCAGCTTGCGAAGGAGAGTCCGCGCCGCCGGCTCAGCCGGCACCTCACTGCCGCCAGTTCCCACTGGCGCTCCCAGGGCGCGGAGCCGCGCCAGCACTGCCCGCAGTCGCGGCAGGCCGTCCGCGTCTGGGATGGCTTCGTCACTGCCGAGCGGCAGCGAGAGCGCAGCTCCGGCGGGCCGTGAGAGATAGAGGAACCGCGCGCACTCTACGCCTACACGCTCTATGACCTCATCGAGCAGCACGTTGTTCCCCGAGGAAGGAGACGCTTCCGCGCCAAGCGAGGAGCTGCGCACCTGCACCGGCTGCAGGATGAGTACCCGCAGCGTCTCCGCGGGCAGGCCGAGCGCCTGGAGACCCGCCGCGGTCCGCCCCACGTAGGCGGCGTGCTCCGGGCCCCAGATGTCGACCAGCAGCTCGGACCCGCGCTCTGCCTTGTCGAGGTGGTAGGCCAGGTCGCCCAGGAAGTAAGTCGGCTGGCCATTGCTGCGGACGAGGGGGCGGTCCTCGTCGTCGCCGAAGGTGGTGGTGCGCAGCCAGACGGCGCCGTCCTGATCGTACACGTGCCCCGCGGCCCGGAGCCGCGCGAGCACTTCGTCGACCTTGCCGGAAGCCCGGAGCTCGCGCTCGGAGCGCCAGATGTCGAACTCCACCCGCAGCCGCGCCAGCGTCTCCCGCTGCGATTCCAGGATTGCCTCGCGGCCGAGGTCGATCGCGGCCTGCAGGCGCTCCTCCGGGCTCTGCCCCTCCGACGCGCCCAACCGCTCGCGGACTACGGCGGCAAGCTGCTGCAGGTGCTGCTCTTCCGTAGCGCCGGAGCCGGACGGGCTCACGTCCCGGGCGCGCGTCAACAGGTCGCGGCCGAAGCGCTCCACCTGGCTGCCGGCATCGTTCAGGTAGAACTCCCGCGTCACGCGGTGGCCGGCCCACTCCAGCACACCGGCCAGGGCATCGCCGAAGACCGCGCCGCGGCCGTGGCTGGCGTTCAGGGGCGCGGTCGGGTCGGCGCTGACGAACTCCAGGTGTACGGCCCGGCCGCCCTCTCCACGCCCGCTGCGCCCGTAGTCCCCGCCCTGCGACGAGATCGCCTCCAGGATGCCCGCCAGCGCTTCCGGCTGCAGCCGGAAGAGGAGCGTGCCCGAGGCGGAGGCTTCTACCTCGGCGACTCCGGCCGGCAGCTCCAGCCGCTCCGCCACGCAGCGGGCCGCCTCTCCCGCCGAGCGGCCGGAGCCGCGGGCCAGCAGCGCCGTCACGTCGCAGCAGTAGTCGCCCTGGGCCGCGGAGCCGGGAGTCGTCAACTCAACTACTCGGGCCTCTTCCCTGCGCAGCAGACCCTCGCCCGCGCAGCGCTCCAGGGCGCCGGTCACCGCTTCCACCAACTGTTCGCGTATCGACATATCCGAAATCTCTGTCCTGAACTGCCGCCGGGGCGCCGTGCCCGCAGCCGAAGCAACATCGTTCTATCCGCCCACGCCGGGAGTCGGGACTCGCGGCAAGCCCGGCGGCGAGGCTAAAACTCCACCAGACGGAACGGCAGCGGCACGAGCCACTGGATCAGTGCCAGCAGCGCGAAGAGAGTCGCGAAGCCGCTGAACACCTGCAGGATGCCCATGTTCCAGACCCGGCGGGGGAAGCTCAACCGCTCTCCCGGCTGGACCTGGTACTTCTCCATCAGCTCCTGTCCCGCCGCGATTCCGTTCTCCAACTGCCGGAGCGTCGCCGGCCGTGTCGTCACGTACTGCTGCAGCACGCCGCCCAGGCGCCGCCAGAAGTAGAGGGTCGCGACCAGCGTCAACACCGGCACGAGGTCGCCGAGAATGGGGTTCAGCCACCAGACGGTACTCGCCACCATCACGCCGGCCACCAGGTTGGTGCCGCAGCGAGGGTGCACTCGCGGCTTGGCCCGCACGATCTCCGGCAGCAGGTCGTCCCCCGCCTCGATCGCGTGTACCACCTGGTGCTCCGCCGCGTGGAAGCCGGTGACCCACGAGAGACGGAACAGCAGCCCGAACATGCCGAACATCAGCAGCATCTGCAGCAGCGGAACCGGCACCATAGCCAGTGTCGGACCGGATGTCAGCCAGCGGTCGAGCCAGCCGTCCGGCGAGAGCAGCTGGGCCGAGACGAGCTCGGCGACCACCGAAAGCAGGCCGAGATACATGCCGGTCGACATCAGGGCGAAGTCGCCCACCCCGCCGCGCACGCCGCCGCCGGTAAGGTAGACGCCGAACGGGGTCGCCATCCCGCCGATGATCGGCGGCCGGATCCGCCCGCAGACGGCGCTCGCCAGCTCGGCTTCCCCAACCACGCCGATCACTCCGCCCAGCGAATCGAGCACCGGCGCGTGGCGGAGACCGTTGGCGCGGAAGACTTCCAGCGCGGCGGCGGCCGACATCGCCTCCGGAAGCACCACGTAGCTCTCGAAGGCGAGGTCCCCCACCCTCGCCCGATCCGGCGGCAGCTCCGGCTGGGCCAGGAGCTCCGAGATACTCTCCGGCGTCACCAGCCCCACCAGCCGGCCGTCTGCCGCCACCGGCACCGCCTTTACCGTGGAGGCGCGCAGCAGCTCCGCGGCTTTGCCGACGCTGTCCGACGGGTGGAGGCTCGGGGTCCGGACGGCGAGCAAGCCTATCGTGCGCATGGGGGAGTCCTTGCCGGTACGCCGCGATCCGGACGGGGTCGGCGGCGCGGGCCGCCCGAGTTGCAATCCGCAGGCACGTGTGCTACCATTCGTGGTCGAGAACAGCTTTTCTGGGAGAGGAGAGACTATTATGGCGAACCGCTGCGCGATCTGCGACAAAGGTCCCCAGTTCGGTCAGAACATTCGGCACCCGCACTCCGGCTCGTGGGCCCGGCGTGCCCCCCGCACCAAGCGGCGCTGGCTGCCGAACCTCCAGAGCGCCAAGATCTTGGTCGGCGGGCAGCCGACTCGCATCCGCGTCTGCACCCGCTGCCTGAAAGCTGGGAAGGTCCTGCGGGCCGCCTGACGCCCATCCATCCTCTCCCGGCATCCGCCAGCACTTTCGGGCCGCCCCGCGGGGCGGCCCTTCTTCGTACCGCCGTCGCCCCCAAAAAGCTCGGACGGCCGGGCGAGTGCTCGCACGGCCGGCGCGTCGAACCGCTCGTTCGACAGGGCGATTATAACCCAGCCCGCGGCGAGCGTTCAAGCGCCCCGGTGCTTCAGCGGGGGCGTGAATAGGCCGGCCGCTTGCCGCCGTACCCGCCATAGCCCCCCGCCCGCGGTACCGTGGGCGGCGTGCTGCGGACCGAGTCGCTCAGGGAGATCACCAGCATCTCCAGCGCCAGGTCGGGGTCGGCCACGCCGTGCTCCCACCCCTTGCTGCCGGCGTCCGCCACGGCCAGACGGTCGAGCGCCTGCTGCAGGCGGTCCCAGGAGATGCGCCCGGCCTGCTCCCACAGCCGCCCCCGCAGCCACGCGGAGCCGCCCCGGTAAAGGCTGCCGTCTTCCGGAAGCATCGCCAGCACCTCCGGCGGCACCTCGTCTCCCTCCGCCTTAGGCAGAATGCCGCGCTCCCGCAGGAACGCCGCCTGCGCCACCTGGCGCAGCGTGCGGGCCAGCATCGCCATCACCTGCTGCGCGGCGACGTCGCTCTCGCGGAGCTGCCGGAGCAGGTCGAGCGCCTGCGCCCGGTTGCCGGCCATCGTGGCGTCGAGCAGGTGGAAGACGTTGTCGTCCGGCGGCGCCGCGACGAGCAGGTTGACGTCCGCGGGGCTAATCGTAGCGCGGTCGCCGACGTACGCCGCCAGCTTGCGCGTCTCGTGCAGCAAGCGCTGCGAATCGGTACCCACCCGCTGTGCCAACTGGGCCGCGGCCGCCGGGGCCAGCTTCTTACCCAGCAGCTCCGCCTCGCGGACGGCGAGCTGCGCCAGCTCCTCCGGCTTCATCAGGGTGAACTGCCGGACCTCCCCCACCGCCTTCAGCGCGGCCATCAGCTTCTCGCCGAAGACGGAGCGGGAGCGGCCGCCCCCCTCCTCCGCGTAGGCGACGAAGATCACCGTGCTGTAGTCCGGCAGCTCGCGCAACCCGTCGGCGAGAACCTCCTGCGTGCGCTGGTGCTTGCCCCCCTTCAGCTTGCCCGCGTTGGTGACCACCACCACGCGCCGCTCCGAGAACATCGCCCGGTCCCGCGCCGCGTGGAGGATCGTCTCGCCGGAGACGCCGGAGCTGCCCGCGTCGATATACTCGACGTCGAGATCGCGGTCCTCCGGCGGCACCAGCTCGTCGAGGAGCGCCGCCAGCGCCTCTTTCTTCCGCAGCTCCTCCTGCCCCCACAGGAGGTAGGCGACCGTCCGCTTCGGGGTCTTGCGCGGCGGCATCAGGCTGGGCTCCCGGCCGGCTCCACCGCAGGCTTCCGCCCCGGGGGCTCCGGCACCGAACGCCGCAGCGCCTCCAGGGCGGAAGCGGCGGCGCGGACCTCTTCCTCACCCGCGGAGCCGCCGTAGTGGGCCAGCTCGAACGAGGCGGTGAGCTGCTCCATCGCGGCGAGCGCGTCCGGCGAGCTCCGCCAGTCGGAACGCAGCCGGGCCAGGTACTCGGAGGGCGTCTGCCACGGCTCGCGTCCCCAGCCGCGGCGCTCGAGCAGCTCCATCGCCAGGGCGTACCGCGCCGCCACCGCTTCGGCGGGCGAGCCCGCGAGGGAGCGGTCCCAGCGGCGCCGGCCCGCCACCCGGGCGCGCACCCGCCGCCACAGGTGCAGGATCGCCATCGCCAGCGTCGCGGAGACCGCCAGCACCAGCAGCGCGGCATCGAAGCCGCCGCTCCCGATCTGGGAGAACCAGTCGCGGACGAGGGCGGCCGCCGCCTGGAGCGGGGTCTGCTTGAGGTCTCGCAGCGGTGGGGCGGGATCGTACGGCACCCAGCCCAGGCCCGCGTGGTAGGTCTCCACCCACATGTGCGCGTCTTCCTGGCGCACCAGGAACCCGCCGCCGGACTCGAGCGGCTCATCCGCCACATAACCGACCGCCACCCGCGCCGGGATCCCGATGGAGCGGCACATCACCGCCACCGCGCTCGCCGCGAGATCGCACGCGCCCTTGCGGGTCTCGAACAGGTAGTGGTCCACCGCGTCCTTGCCGATCGGAGTGAACTCCTCCTGGAGCGAATAGGTGCAGCTCTTCTCGATGTGCTGGATGAGCGCCTGGATCCGGAGGTGCGGCGAGTCGATGCCGCTCGTGATCTTCTGGGCCAGCTCCTGGACGCGGGACGTGCCCGGCGGCAGCGACAGCGTCTCCGGATCGACTTCCGAGAGCCGCTCTACCGGAAGAGACGGCACGCTCTCCAGCGCTTGCGGCGGCAGGTCGGGCACGTCCGAGATCACCTCGAAGAACTTTCCCTGCACGTTGTGGCCGGTGCCTTTCAGCGCGCCGGAGATGTGCAGCGAGACGTTCGACTTCGGATACCGCAGCTCCCGGATCCGGCCGAGGCCGGGAATTCCCTGGGAAGCCGTCCCCACGGTGCGGAACCGCTGCCGCACCTGCCGCACCGGCACGGGAAAATCCTGGTCCGGATCCGGCGCCAGGCGGAACTCGAAGAGGTTGTAAGCGGTGATTCCGGTGCTCGGGTCCGGCGACCTCACCTCCACCTGCTGGTCCGACGGCAGCTCCGAAGCGTTCTCCGGCTGCTCCGTGTTCCAGCTCCGGCCGGTGTAGCGCGTGAAGACCGCGGTGCGCAGGCGGCCGCCTTCCGCAGCATAGACTTCGTACACCGGGTTGGGGCTGAGGGAGATCGGACCCGCGCCGATCGGCGCCTGGGTGGTGCTGGCCTGCGTAAAGTTCATCAGCCCGCGCAGTCGCGCGGCCGCGGGGAGCCCGTACGGAGAGTAGCGGCTCAGCACCGGTCGCACCAGGAACGGGAACGCGAGCCCGACGGCGCTCAGCACGAGCACGATGGTCCACGCCGCCCCCAGGTGGAAGATCGCCGGCGCGGGCTTGCGGCGCGCCATTTGCGCGCGCTGGAGGTGGGACTCGTAGCCGGTGAGAAAGAGCGCGCCCAGCACCGTCATCACGAAGAAGATCGGGATCTCCGGGTTCGGGTTCGAGCTGGCGGCGAGCGCCAGCATCGTGATCGAGGGCACCGGGCTGAAGAGCAGCGCCGCGTTCTTGAGGAGCGTGAAGCAGCGGACCACGCTCAGGCAGCTCACCAGCACCGCGGTAGCCAGATCCGGAGGCAGCGACAGCGCGCTCTGACCGTCCAGCGAGGCGAGGGGTCCGCCGGAGATGAGCTGCTGAATCGTTACGGCCGATCCCACGAGCATCACCGGGATGAAGACCAGCTCGTAGTTGAAGCTCATCCGCCGGAGCGCGTAGCTGGCGGCGTGTCCCGCTGCCGCCAGGCTCGCCCAGAGCCAGAGCCATGAACTGGAGCCGAGCGTCATGCCGACGGCGCCGATCCCCGCCAGGGTGACGAGGAGGCTCGCCACGTAGAGCGGCAAGGCGGATCCGTGGCGGTCCTGAAGCTCGGGGTTCTTTACTGCAACGGTCGACACGGCTTTCCTCCCGCCTCAGCTTACCAGCCCGCGCGCCACCTCGTCGTCCGCGGAGACCCGCACCACGGGAATCCCGTGGCTTTCGAGGCGGGCCGCCACCGCGCTCCACTCCTCCACCCCGGCCGGATCGACCGCACCCGGAATGAGGGCGTAGATCACGGGGCGCAGGCCGCTCTCGCGGAGCTGGAGCACCTGGATACCGAGAGCGGGGTCCGGAATGGCAGTGATCCAGCAGACGAGAGTTCCGGGAGTGAGGTTCCCGGCGGAGTCCCGCAGCATCGCGCCGAGCGATTGCTCCGGAGCAGTCCGCATCCGTGCCAGCGCCTCGAGAATGGCGGGAAGCGACTCCATCCCCCGCACCGGGGCGGGACGCGGGTCGGTGGTGCCGGGAACCAGCAGCCGGACCGCGTCGCCGGCCGTGAGGACGGCCGCCGCGAGGGAGGCGGCCATCCCGGCGGCGAGATCGAGGCCGCGCGCCGGGCCCAGGTCGCGGTCTCCCGCTTCGGAAGTCTCCACCGCGATCAGAGCGTCGGTCGACTCCTCCGCTTCCCACTCCACCACCGCCAGCCGGCCAAACCGGGCGGCCGTGCGCCAGTGCACGTGGCGCAGCGGGTCGCCGGGGCGGTACTCCCGCACGCCGAAGAAGCCGGCGCCTTCCCCCTGGCGTCCGGAGGCCTCCAGCGGAGCCTGGCCGCCGGTCACGCTCGGGGGCAGCATCCGGGGCGGAAGGTCGGTGAACCGCGGATAGACCAGGATCTCGGACCGCAGCGGGATCTCCGTGCGGACGAAGGTGAGCCCCATCGGGTCGGCGCTCAGCAGCACGGCGTGCTCGATCCGGAACTCTCCTCGCCGCTGGAGCCGCAGCTCGTACGACGCCTCGTCGCGCCCGCTGGGGGGCAGGTGCACCGGCACCGGCGAGGGCTCCATCGGGACGAGCCCTTCCGGAAGCAGGTCGCTGACGCAGAGGTGGAGCTTGGGGATGGCGATCCGGTTTACCGCGCGGAACGTCACGCGGACCACGTCGCCCAGGTGCCCCGTCTGCGGCATCTCCCGGAAGAGCTCCACCCCCCGGTGCTCCAGCTTGCCGAACAGCTTGCCGGCGAGCGGCAGCAGCAGCAGCACGCCCGCCATCCAGTACATGTGGGCGATGTTGAGCACCCATGCCACGAGCGCCACCGCGAATGCGGCCGAGTAGACCGTGAGCAGCTTGGTAAACGTCATGGGAAAGGCTCAATCACGGTGCGCGCCGATCGTTTCTGAAGCTGAAGGCGGTCAGGCCGCGGGAGTGACCGGGATCGGGACGGAACGCAGGAGGTCATCCAGCACGCGGCCGGCGTCTAACCGCTGGAGGCGAGCGTCCGGATGCAGGATCACCCGGTGACCGAGCACCGGCACGACCAGCTCCTTCACGTCGTCCGGCAGCACGTGGTTGCGACCGCGCAGCACCGCCAGCACCTGCGCGCAGTGCATCAGGTCGAGCGAGCCGCGCAGGCTGGCGCCGAGGACGAGGTGGTTGGAGGTGCGGGTGGCGGTGGCGATCGCCACGATGTACTCCCGCGCGGCTTCGGAGACTCGCACTTCGCGCATCAGCGCGCGAAGCCGCTCCACCTCGTCCGCGTGGATGGCGGGGCGAACCGAGTCGATCGGGTGGCCGTGCGCCTGCCGGTCCAGGATCGTGACCTCGTACTGGGGGTCGGGATAGCCCATGGAGAGCCGCATCGCGAAGCGGTCGAGCTGGGACTCGGGGAGCGGAAAGGTCCCCTGGTACTCCACGCTGTTCTGGGTGGCGATCACGAAGAACGGCCGGGGCAGCGGACGCGTTACGCCGTCCGCCGTCACCTGCGCCTCTTCCATCGCCTCCAGCAGCGCCGACTGCGTCTTCGGCGTGGCGCGGTTCACCTCGTCCGCCAGCACCACGTTGGCGAAGATCGGCCCGGCGAGGAACTCGAATTCGGACGACTTCTGGTTGTAGATCGAAGACCCGGTGATGTCCGCCGGGAGCAGGTCCGGCGTAAACTGAACGCGGCGGAAGGTGGCGTCGATACTGCGGGCGAGCGCCCGCGCCAGCATCGTCTTCCCCGTGCCCGGGACGTCCTCGATCAACAGGTGACCACCCGCGAAGAGCGCCAGCACCGCGCGCTCCACGACCGGGCGCTTCCCTACGATAACGGTCTCGACCTCTGAAATGACGCGCTCGATCTGGGGTCGAGCATCGGCCGGTTGCATGCGTGGTGTCCTTACTAGCCCTCGTCTGAGACGGAGGCGGGAGCGGCGACCGCGGAGGCTTGGTACTTTTTACTGCTAGAGTGCGCGGGCGCGATCACAGGTTGGCCGCACGCCCGCGGGGATGGAGATAGCATTATGCGCGCCGCACGCCTTTTCCTGGCAACCGCCACCCTCTCCGCAGGGCTCGCCGCCCCCTGGGAAGCACTAAGTCAGACGTTCCCGGCCGCCAGAGTGGACGACCCGACCTCTCGCGCGCAGGCGGTCGTCGAGCGAGTCCGCACCAAGATCGCGGTGCTAAAGATCAAACGCCCCGGCACCACCGCATCCGCGACCGGATTCCTTGCCTCGCCCCGGCTGGTGGTCACCGCTGCTCACGCCCTCGACGACGCGGAGTCGTTCCGGGTCTGGATGAACGGAGTCGCGTTTCGACCCCAGACGGTCGCGCTTCACCCGGAGCACGACGTGGCGTCGGTGCGGCTCGCGGCCCGGGAGCTCCATCTAAAGCCGGCGGAGCTGGCGGCAACGTCCTCCGATCTTATCAACGGAGAAGAGCTCCGAATCGTTGCCGGTCCGTCTCAACCGCGCAACGCGGATGCCGACCCTGCCCGCCGGGTCATCATCCCGGCACAACTCGCGGGACGCGTGGAGCTGGTCGGCCGAGCCGGCGCCCGCACCTCCGCCCTTGCGCTCCACGCCTCGGTGAACCGGGGGGACAGCGGCAGCCCGGTGGTCCGGCTGCGGGACGGTAAGGTGATCGGCGTCCTCTGCAGCCGCGAGCTGCCGGACAACACCGGCGTCTCCCGGGTCGCCTACGCGGTACCGGTGGAGCTGCTGCAGCCGTGGCTCGCGCGGCTGGAGCCCCGCCGCGGCGACCAGCGCGCGGACGAAGAGTTCTACCTGCTGCCAAGAAGATAGCGGGAAGAGGGGAGACGAGACGCGGACGGACCGGGGCGACGCCGGCAGGTTTCGACGAGGACGTCCTCGCTCCCGCCCGTCTGCGGGCTCACATCCGGGTTCCCGGTGCGGACCCGCAGGCGTGGCAGCCACCCGGAGCGCATCCTGACCGGAGCGCTCCGGGCAGTCATCCGTTACCGCACGCTTAGCGTGTAAGCCGGGACTTCGAAGCCGGAGTCATAGGCAGAGACCCGGATCCAGTACTTCCCCGGCGGTAGGGTGCGTTTGATCCGCGAGAAGCCGTTGCTACCGCCGTCATCATCCCACGCGAGCCGGCGGGAAGCCTTCTTCGGTCCGTACAGCTCCAGCACCGTGTCGCCCTGGGTCCCACTCGTCTCAATGATCACCCGCTGACGGCGCCTGACCGTGAGCTTGACCCAGTCTACGTCTTCCGGGTGATGGAGGCTCCGCTTCTGCGTCCGCCCCACGGAGATCGCTGCCGCTTGCGACCACTCGTCGTCCGGCTCGAAGGCATCCTCTTGCGCGGGTGGACCCAGCTCCTCGAGCACGAGACTCAATTCGTACGCGTCCACGGGGACGCCGTGGAAATCCCGCACTCGCACGTAGTAGGTCCCCGGCGCGAGGCGCGGCAGCTCGATCGTGGTGTAGAATCCGTTCCACCACTCATCGTTGCGCGCGAGCAGTTGGCTGCTGGAGTCCGGCCCGTACAGCTCCAGCACCGTGCGGCTGTTAGTGGCAAGCTCCAGCGAGTTGGGAGAGGTCACCGTGAACTGAGCCCAGTCCTCGTCTTGCTCCGTATGGAAGCTGTGCTGCTGCCTCTCGCCGCTCCGGAGGGTGCTTGCGGTGCCGGCCGTGTCATCGGGCTCGAACGCGTCGCCCAGCCACTGAAGCGTCAGGTGCAGCGCGTACGCTTCCATGGGTGAGTTCCAGAACTCCCGCACTCGCACGTAGTAGGTCCCGGGCGCCAGGCGCGGCAGCTCGATCCGAGCGAAGGGCGAATCCCCCCAGTCATTATCGCTCGCGAGCAGTTGACTACTGGAGTCCGGGCCGTACAGCTCCAGCACCGTGACGCCCGTGGTGCCCGTGGTGGCAAGCTCCAGCGAACTGGGGTAGGTCACCGTGAACCGAGCCCAGTCCTCGTCTAGCCCCGTATGGAAGCTGTGCTGCTGCCTCTCGCCGCTCCGGAGGGTGCTTGCCGTGTCGGCCGTGTCGTCGGGCTCGAACGCGTCACTCGGCCACTGGAGCGTCAGGTGCAGCCCGTACTCTGCGATGGGCGAGCCGTGGCGCTCCCGCACCCGCACGTAGTAGGTTCCCGGCACGAGTTGCAGGATCGAGATCAGGGAGAAGCGCGAATCCCCCCAGTCATCATTGCTCGCGAGCAGTTGGCTGCTGGAGCCCGGGCCGTACAGCTCCAGCACCGTGTCGCCGATGGGACCGGTGGTGGCAAGCTGCAACGAACTAAGGGAGGTCACCGTGAACCGAGCCCAGTCCTCGTCGCCGGCGACATGAAAGCTGTGCAGCTGCGACCGACCGCTTTCGAGGATGCTCGCGGTGTCCGCCGTGTTGTCCGGCTCGAACGCGTCACCCAGCGGCTGGAGCGTCAGATCCAGCCGGTACGCTTCCATGGGTGCGCGCCAGTACTCCCGCACTCGCACGTAGTAGCTCCCTGGCGCGAGGCGCGGCAGCTCGATCCGGGAGAAGCGCGAGCCCCCCCAGTCATCATTGCTCGCCAGTAGCTGGCTGCTGGAGTTCGGGCCGTACAGCTCCAGCACCGTGTCTCCGGTGGTGCCCGTGGTGGCAAGCTCCAGCGACATGGACGTCGTGATCTGGAACCAAGCCCAGTCCTCGTCGCCGCCGATATGAAAGCTGTGCTGCTGCGTTATACCCATCCCGAGGATGCTCGCGGTGTCCGCCGTGTCGTCCGGCTCGAACGTGTCACCCAGCGGCGTACCGCCCCCGGTCAACGCCCCGTTCACATTCAGTCGTCCGGTGCGTACCTGTCCGGATAACGGATCGGGATAATCCACGCTCGACAGGAGCTGCTCCTTCAGCTCGCCGACGGTAAGGCGGGGTTCGACCGAGAGCACCAGTGCCGCCGCACCCGCCACGTGCGGCGTGGCCATGGAGGTGCCGCTCATGTACGTATAACCTCCGCCCCGCGCGGTGCTTAGAATGCTCTCTCCAGGAGCCGCGATGTCTACCGACTCAAAACCGCGATTTGAGAAATCGCAGAGCGCGTCATCCCGTTGAGTCGCCGCGACGGAGATCACGTTGTCGCTCCAGGCGTTGTAGTTGGCGGGATAGTGAGGCTCCCAATCGTTGTAGTCGCCAACTCCGTCGTCGCCTCCGTTGCCGGCCGCGGCGACAAAGAGGATGCCGGCATCTCGGGCCCGCTGGATCGCTTCCAGCAGGAGCTGACTGTAGCCACCGCCGCCCCAGCTATTGCTCATGATTCGGGCGCCGCGAGTGCGGGCGAAGTCGATGCACTGGATGGCGGTATCGGTGTAGCCGCTGCCGGAGGCGTCGAGGAACTTCAGCGGCATGATCTTCACCCGATGGGCTACTCCCACCACGCCGATGCTGTTGTTGCCCCGAGCGCCGATCGTGCCGGCGCAGTGGGTGCCGTGGCCGTGATCGTCCATCGGGTCCGAGTCGTTGTTCGCGTAGTCGTATCCGACCACCCGACTACTTCCGTCGCGGAGGATGTTGTCTCGCAAGTCGGGGTGGTTGTAGTCGACTCCGCTGTCGATCACCGCGACCACCACCTGGTCACTCCCGGTGGTGCGGTTCCACGCCTCCGGAGCGTCGATATCGGTATCGGAAGCGTTGTGGAGCCCCCAAAGACTGGAAAAGTTGGGATCATTCGGGACCAGCGAGGTCCGGAGCAGGTAGGAGGGCTCTGCCACGCGGACGGCGGGATTGCGCCGCAGCGCCGCAATCAGCGCCGGCACCCCGGCACCCGACGCCCGCAGCCCGGCGCCAAACCGCAGCCGGACGAAGTAGGGACTCTGGCCGGACGGATCGACCTCCAACCCGAAACGGGAGACGACGCCCTGGCGGGCGGCGGGAGCCGCCGACGGATGGAAAGCCACCAGCACCGCGTCGGGGGCATAGGCAGCCGAAAGCGGAGGGGGCGGCGCGCCGTCGCGAGCTTCCACCTGCCGCGCGGCTCCCACGCCGGCGGTAAGAGCCAGGCTCAGCATGAGCGCTCCGCCGCGCAGAAGCGAGTGAAACGGAGTCCGTAAGGCCATCTCCACAGTCCTCTCCAGGGCAAGCCTGTCTGTTTCGTGCGACCCCGGGATCCGCCGCCATAACCTGCTGTTCCCGGAGCTCCTGCAGTTGTTGAACGGCTCGGCGTCCGGGCCAAGCCGTTGCCTGAAGTCTCTCCGAGCGAGCATCACAGAACCGTCACACAGTTTCCGCACCAGTGAAGGCGTTAGAATCACAAAGGCGAACAGGCGTGCGGAGGTCTGGAAATGGTGCGGCTGTATCTGTTTGGCGGCTTGCGGGTAGAGGTGGAAGGACGCACGGAGCTGCGGTTCCGCACCGCGCGTACGGCATCACTGCTCGCCTACCTGGCTTACCATCCGGACAAACCGCACTCGCGCGAATACCTGGCGGAGCTGCTCTGGCCGGAGAGCGCTCCGGACTCTGCCCGGCACAGCCTGAGGGTGGCCCTATCCTCGCTGCGAAAGCTGCTGGAGTCCCCGGGGCGTCGGGTGTTTCTCGGGGATCGCCAGACGCTCTATCTTGACCGTGCCAACACCTGGGTAGATGTCGCGGCGTGGCGTTCTCTCCTCGAATGGCCGGATGCAGCGACACGCGCCGACGCGCTGGCGGAAGCCGCCGCGCTGTACACCGGACCGTTGTTAGCTGGACTTTACGACGACTGGGTGGTCGCCGCGCAGGAGGAAGCCGCTGCTCGCCAGGATGCCGCGATGCGAGAGCTGGTCCGGCTCTCTATCGCGAGCGGCAAGATCGATCTGGCGGTTCCGTTCGCCCGCCGACGGTATGAGGAGGACCCGCTGTGCGAGGATGCGTGCGCGGAATTGATGCACGTGCTGGCGCTGCTCGGCCGGATAGAAGAGGCAGAGGAGGTCTACCAGCGGTGCGTCGCCCAGCTAAAGAGTGCCCTGGACCGCCAGCCCTCACCGGCCTTACAGCGCTCGATGGAGCTCGTCGCATCGAGGCGCACCGCACTGGAGCGGTTGTCGCCAACCGCAGCTGGAACGGGAAGCTTGAGCCTCCTCGAGCGGAGCGGTCCGATGACGGGCCGCCCATCCTACGGAACTTCGTTCCTGGGGCGCACGGAGGAGCTCGAGGCGGTACGCCAGTGGTGGCGGGACGCGGAGAGTCGCCTGCTAACCCTCTGCGGGATCGGAGGAATTGGCAAGTCGCGGCTCGCGGCGAGGTTCCTGGAGGAGCTGGGTGGCAGCGAGGGCGCGAACGTGCGGTTACTGTACGTGGGATGCTCCGGCGTGTCGGACGCGCACACGCTGCCGGGGCTGATGCTCGACCGTCTCTCGGAGTGCCGTCCCGTGGCGCTCGATATCATGGTCGCTCTCCGCAGGGCGCTGAGTGCCAGGCCCACCCTGATCGTGCTCGACGATTTTGAGCAGTTGATGCCGTCGGGCGCAAACATCGTCTGGACACTGCTCCAGGAGGTGCGGTCCGTCCGCTTCATCGTATCTTCCCGTCGCCGGCTGTCGCTTCCCGCGGAACGAGTGCTGATGCTCGGTCCTCTAGCGACGCCAGAGAATACTGCTGATGCGCACCTGGATGCGTGCGCAGCGTTCCGGCTGTTCTGCGATCGCGCTAACCAGGCTCGTCCGGGCATCAAGCTGACTCGACTCCAGAGAAAGGCGAGCGCCGAGCTCTGCATTCGCGCGGAGGGGATCCCCCTGATGCTCGAGGTGCTGGCAGCTCGATGCTCGGCCATGTCACCCCAGGAGATCTGCAGCGACTTCACCGGCTACCTACGGATGCCCCCTGCGCAGGCGCAGTCAGAATGGAGACACGATACGCTCGCGCAATCTTTGCTCTGGAGCCTGAACCTGCTGCCCGCATCGCTGGCTCGCGCCTGGACCCACCTGGCCGCCCTGCCGAGTCATTGGTCCCTGAACACGGCCGCAGGGATCCTACCTGATCTCACTCGAGCCGACTTGCTGGAAGTGCACGCTCAACTCCAGGCCCACTCGCTCATCCAGCCGCACGCAGAGGTTGCGGAGCTCCGCTTCAAGATGCTCGACCCTCTCCGCCAGTTCGCGGTGGGTCAGCTTCCCAACGAAGTGCGTGATCAACTCTACGATCGTCTCCTCGACTGGTCTCTGGACTACTGCCGAGATTTGCCTCAGCGGCTCGACGGTGCGGAGGGCCTGGAGCTTCTCTGGCGGCTGGAACGGGAGTATCCCAATATCCGCGCCATGCTCGTCTATGGGCTGAAGAACTGCCCGGATCGGGCGGCGCTTCTCGCTTGCTCGCTCTGGAAATACTGGTGGCGGCGAGGGCACCTGGGGGACGGAATTGCCCTGACGCGAGAGGCTCTCGCATCGCCCTGCGTCTCCGAGGCGGTTCGGGGACGCCTTCTGTTTACGCTGGGAATCCTGGCATTCCGCGCCGGCGACTATGCTACTGCCGTCCCTGCCCTGGAAGAGAGTCGCGGCCTGTGCCAGAGCTCCGAGGATGCGATCGGATCTGCTTACGCCGGCGTGACCCAGGCGATCCTCGCCGTCTTCCGCGGATCCTATCCGCAATCGCTGGCTCTAGCCGAAGACGCGGGGCGCCTTTTTCTCACGCTCGGGGATGAGTGGGGTCAGGCGGCGGCGCTGGACATCCAGTGCCTGGCGTTGGGCTGTCTGCGCCGGTTCACGGAAGCAGAACGGTGCGGAGAACGCGCCTACACACTCTTCACGTCAATCGGCGACGTATTTGGATGTGGATCGAGTGCCGGCAATCAGGCGCTGCTGCTGCTGGCCCAGGAACGCTACGCGGAGGCGGAATGGCGGTGCCAGTCGGCACAGGAGTATCTCCGTGCGTGCGGCTGCGAGTACGGCTGGCGGATCTCGGTAGGTTTCGGAGCCATCGCGCGACATGCAGCCGGGCTGCTAAAGCAGGACAACCTGGATGAGTGCGTCCTCGCGCTGGAAGAAGCTGTTGAGGGCGCCGACCCGACGGCGAAGGTCTTCATTCTCGAGTCGATCGCGTACCTACTCGGAGCGTTCGGCGAGGCGCCAGGGAGCCTCCAGCTTCTGCGTGCTGCCGACTCGGTGCGCGACTCGAACGAGATGCCCCGCCTGCCGCTCTTAACCCCCATTCTCGAACGGATCGCGAGCCGGTGTAGGGAGAGCATCCAGGATGACGTTCCGCTGCCTGAAACTCCATTGATGTCTACGGATCAGGCGCTCTCTCTCGGCCTCGCGGAGCTCCGCGCTCTGGCAGCGGGCGCGCGGACGGCGCCGGCGGCGACCGGGCTCGCGTGCCGCCCGGACTGGCAGGCGTGAGGCGCGAGGCGCGGCCATTCAGGCCCCCGGTTTCGGAGGTGATGGAGAATCGGTGCTATCCAGGTCAGACGGGCAGCACACTACCCACGGGATTCACTGTCCGGCCCGGCTTCGTCTTCCGCCAGGATCCGCCGCGCCGCCGCCAGCAGGTCCGCTGCCACGAAATCGGCGCCTGGCTCCTCTTCACCGATCAGAACCGTGCGGCAGCCGGCGGCGCGGCCGGCTTCGACGTCGCTCGGCTTGTCGCCGACCATCCAGCTCGCCGGCAGGTCGAGCCCCAGCGCGGCTGCGGCGGAGCGCAGCATGCCGGGGGACGGCTTGCGGTGGTCGCAGTCAGCGCGGTAATCCCCGACCTCCGCCTGCGGGTGGTGAGGGCAGTAGTAGATCGCGTCGAGACGAGCGCCGTCCCGCGCCAGGATCTCCTCCAGGCGCAGGTGGATCCGGCGGAGGCGCTCCTCGTCGAACTTCCCCCGGGCGACTCCGGACTGGTTGCTCACCACCACCAGCGCCCAGCCACCGGCACGCAGGTGCCGCAGCGCCTCGGCGACGCCCGGCAGCACAATGATCGTGTCCGGGTCGTCCGGGTAGCCGGTGTCCTCGATCAGCACGCCGTCGCGATCGAGAAAGACCGCCCGGCGCGGAAGCTCGCCCGGCTCCGAGCGCCCGTGCGTACGCGGGCAACGCGAACGTTCCAGCTCCATCCCCTCTCCCCACAGACCCCGTCGGCAGACCGGACCCGGCCGGATGCTAAGATACCAGGAGAACCACCCAGCGGCACCGGCCGAAACTATCCGCCGCGATTCGTGGTTGACTCCATGGAACATGCGCGGCGGACCGTGGGTAGTATGGTGCAGAACGGAGGAGCCGATGTGGCGTGAGATACTGGGACTGGAGAAAAAGCCGACCACCCTGGCGGACCTGATTACGCCGCGGCGCAGCTTCTCGGACGTGATTCTGCCGAACGAGACCCGGCAGCAGCTCTACGAAGCGCTGACGCAGATCGAAAAGCACCGCCTGATCTTCTCGGACTGGGGGCTGGGCGAGCGCCACCCCACCGGGCTCGGCCTCGCCTTCAACTTCGCCGGCCCGCCGGGAACGGGGAAGACGATCTGCGCGGAGGCGATCGCCTATGCCCTCGGCCGCAAGCTCCTCCGGGTGCGCTACTCGGAGCTGGAGAGCTGCTGGGCGGGCGAGACCGGTAAGAACATCCGCGCCATCTTCCGCGAGGCGAAGGTCCAGGAAGCGGTCCTCTTCTTCGACGAGGCGGACAGCATCGCCGCGCGCCGCTTCTCCAGCATCCAGGCCGGCTACGAGCGGGAAGCGAACCTGGCGGTCAACGTCATCCTCAAGGAGCTGGAGGAGCATGAAGGGGTGGTGATCTTCGCCACCAACATGGCGTCGAACTTCGATCCCGCTTTCGAGCGCCGCATCCGCACGCATATCCTCTTCCGAATTCCGGGAATGGCGGAGCGGGAGCGGATCTGGGAGGTCCAGTTCCACCCGCAGAAGACGCCCCTCGCGAGCGACGTCGACCTGCGCGAGCTGGCGGAGCGGTTCGAAGTGGCCGGCGGCGACATCCGGAACGCCGTGCTCAAGGCGGCGCAGATCGCCGCGGCGGAAGACAAGGCGGATGAGGAGAAGCGGATCGAGCAGCGCCACCTGCTCCAGGCGATGGACCAGGTGCTCGCCGCCAAGCGCGTGATGCAGCAGAACGCGGTCGACCCCTACCTTCAGGAGTCCAGTCCCTGGCAGGAAGCGCTCGAAGCCGCCGACACCCGCGTCGGCACGGTCGAGCAGGACCTCCACGCCTGCCGGGCGGAGCTGGAGCTGCTGAGCCGGGCGCAGTCGGAGCTGCAGGTCACCGTTTCCGAGCAGGCCACGGCGCTGGGGAACGGGATGGACGAGCTGCGGCGCGAGCTGGAGGCGGTGCGCGCGGAGGTGAGCCGCGCCGGCGAGGCGCAGACCGAGGCGCTGGAGCGCTGGCGGGGCGAAAGCGAGAGCGGGGTGCAGGCGCTGGCGCGTCAGCTCGAAGAGCGGCTGGGCCGGGTCACGCTGATCCCGCTGCCGCGCGGCACCGCCGTCGGCCTGGGGATCCTGATGGCGCTGCTCCTCACCAGCCTCGGAGCGCTGGGAGGCCGCTTCCTCTGGCCCTGATGACCGGAGCCGGACCTACTCGGCGCCGGCGGGGCTGGCGGAGGCTTCCGGCTGCAGCGAGCGCTGGATGTGGCAGGCCGCTGCTCGCAGGAGGTTGAGCACCTCGTCGGTGCTCTCCGGGTTTCCGCGTCGCAGGCGCCGCCCGGAGGTGCCGAGGCAGCGCATGGCTTCCTTCAGCGCGTCGTGGCTCGCGGCGGTAGCCGCGGAATTCGACGGGTCGCCCGCTTCGCGTGAAGGACGCGGGCTTGCTGCGGGTTCGGGTGCGACTAGCTGCTCAGCCATCTTGGTTTGCTTCTTGCTCGCGCAATCACGGGTGGGCCATGCAGGCCGACAACCACTGTTGTATCACCAGAGCCGAAAGCTTGCAATCCCGGCTGCGGCTCTATTCCGGTGAATTTGTCGGTCCCAACCCCGCGGAATTCAAGCGACCCAGGGGGATCGTCGTCCATTCTCCCCAGCCGCTTGCCGTTTTAGCCCTCATCCGCCGGATGAACGGCCACCGCCGGAACCATCTATCGGAGACGCGCCGGAGAGCCGGAAGTCGCCAGCGAGCAGGAGCAGGAGTAGGAGCAGAACCTCCCGTTCACGGAGGGTTCGGGATTCATCCCTCATCCCCCATCGTTCAGGCCCCGTACGCCTCGTCCAGCACCTCGACGGTGTGCTTGACCGGGATCTTGCTGCCGCGGGCGCGGAGGCCGGCCTCGATCCAGGAGTGGCAGCCGGGGTTCCCCATCACTACCAGCTCCGGCTCGACCGAGAGGATGTTACTCACCTTCTTCTCCTGGAGCTGGGCGGCGAGCTCCGGCTGGAGGAAGTTGTAGATCCCGGCGCTGCCGCAGCACCAGTCGGAGTTCGGGATCGGCACCAGCTCCAGTCCGGGCACGGCGCTGAGAAGCTGGCGCGGCTGGGAGCGGATCTTCTGCGCGTGGGCCAGGTGGCAGGCGTCGTGGTAGGCAACCCGCTTCCGCAGCTCGCCCTTCGGCGGCACCAGCCCCAGCTCGGCCAGGTACTCGCTGATGTCCCGGGTCTTCGCCGCCAGCGCGCGGGCGCGCGGCTCCCACTCCGGGTCGCCGTGGAACAGCTCCACGTATTCCTTGATCCCGGAGCCGCAGCCGGCGCTGTTGGTCACCAGGGCGTCGAACTGCTCCCGCTCGTACGCCTCGATCAGCGCGCGGGCGCGCATGCGGGCGTCGTCGACGAACCCGTTGTGGAGGTGGAACGCGCCGCAGCAGCCGTCGCCGGGGCCGGCGGCGACGTGCCGTGGGACGATCACCTCCACCCCGTTCTCGGAGAGCACCCGCAGCGTGGCGTGGTTGATCCGCTGGAAGAGCACCTGCATCACGCAGCCGGCGAGGAACGCCACCCGGCCGCGGCGCTCCCCCTTCGCCGGCGTCAGCTCCAGCAGCGGCTTAACGGTGAGCCCGCCCTCGCGGGGAATCGGGACGTTCGGCGCCTTGGGGCCGAAGAGGAACCGGTTGACCATCGCCACCGGCCCGCCTTCCCCGAAGATCCCGCCCATCACCCGCGCGCCGAACATCGCGGGGGCGAGCCGCGCCGGGTGGGTAAGCAGCTCCAGCAGCACCTTGCGGGCGCGGCGGTCCTTGGCCGCGCGCGGGAACTTGCGCTCGATCTCGTCGCGGACCGGCGTCAGCAGCTCTGCGTACGGCACGCCGGAGGGGCAGGCGGTCTCGCACGCGCGGCAGCCGAGGCAGGTGTCGAGGTGGCCGACCACTGTCTCGTTCAGCTCCGCCCGGCCCTCCGCCAGCGCGCGCATCAGGTAGATGCGGCCGCGGGGGGAGTCCGCCTCCGTGCCGAGCACGTCGTAGGTGGGGCACGCGGAGAGGCAGATGCCGCAGTGGACGCAGTCCAGCAGCTTCTCCGCATCCAGGCCCGGGATGACCGGCAGCTCTTCCTTGGTCTTCATAAGGCTTAACTAGATTCCGCCGTAAAACCGGCCCGGGCTAAACGTGTTCGTCGGGTCGAGCGCCGCTTTGACCCCCCGCATGATCGCGGCATCCGGACCCGGCTCCCCCCACGGATCGATCTCGCGGGCGTCCGCAGGGAGCCGTTCAAAAAGGCACCGCGCCTCCGCCCGCTGCGCCAGCTCGCGGAGCGCGACGGCGGCCTCGGAAGTCGCATCGCCCGAGACGACCAGCACCTGCCCCGTTGCCGCGTGACCCCCCACCTCGGCGGTCCAGCCCTGCTCCCGGGAGAGCGAGACCGCCGCAGCGGCGAGACTCGCCACCCTGGAGCTGAGGGTGCTGATCCGCGCCCTCAGCCACCCCCGGGAGGGCAGATCGCGGAGGTGCGCCAGCACTGCCTCGCCGGCGGACTCCTCGAGCCGCTCGACCTCTCCGGCTTGCGCCAGCCGCTCCAGGTGCCCGAGCTGCCACTCCACCGCTTCCGGGCTGCTCATGAACTGGAGGAGCAGCGCCCACTCTTTGCCGTCGCGGCTGCCTTCCGGCTGGTAGAGCTCCATGGCCGACGGCTGCAGGTCGGAGTCCATCACCGCCGCGGCGACGGTCTCCGCGCCCGCGGCGGTAAGGCCAACTACTCGCGCGAACCCGGTGGCCGGCGGGCGAGGCAGGACCTTGAACGTGACCTCCACCAGCACGCCGAGCGTCCCGAAGGAGCCGGTGTAGAGCTTCGGGAGGTCGTAGCCGGCGACGTTCTTCACCACCTGCCCGCCGCCCCGCACCAGCCGGCCCTCGGAATCGACCACCCGGCAGCCGATCACCCAGTCGCGCGGGGTGCCGTACCCGGCGCGCCATGGCCCGCTCGCCGCGGAAGCGACGATCCCGCCAACGGTCGCCTCGCCCGGGAGCGCCGGGTTCAGCGGCAGGAACTGGCTCCGCTCCGCCAGCACCTCCTGGAGGTCCTTCAGCGTGACCCCCGCCTCGACGGCTACGGTCATGTCGTCCGGCTGGTAATCGACCACCCGGTGCAGCTTCCGGGTGCAAAGGACCAGGTCGAGACGGCTCGGGGCACGCCCCTGCTCGATCCGGGTACCGCCGCCGAACGGCACAATGCTCTGGCCGCTCTCGCGGGCATGGCTCACCACCGCGGCCACCTGGTCGCGGTCGCGCGGAAGCACCACAACCGGGGGCACGGCGCCGTTTACCGCGAAAGAGGCGGTCTCCGCGCCGGTGAGGAGCCCCTCGGCGCCCACGATCGCTGCCAGAGCGTCACTCACTAGCGGATCCTCTCCTGCACGTAGGAGAGCACGTCCGCCACCGGAATGCGCTCCTGCTGCATCGTGTCGCGGTCCCGCACCGTCACCGTCTGGTCCTGCAGCGACTGGAAGTCGACCGTCACGCAGAACGGCGTGCCGATCTCGTCCTGGCGGCGGTAGAGCTTGCCGATGCCGGCCGAGTCGTCGTAGACCGCCCGGAGCGCGCCGCTCGACTGCACCATGTTCTTGATCTGCTTGGCGAGGGCCACGATCTCCGGCGCGTTCTTCTTCAGCGGCAGCACGGCGACCTTGATCGGCGCCAGCGCCGGCTTGAGCCGCAGCACCACGCGGGTCTCCCCGTTCGGCAGCGTCTCCTCGTCGTAGGCAGCGCTGAGCACCGCGAGGACGCCGCGGTCCACGCCGGCGGACGGCTCGATCACGAACGGCACCACGTGCTTGTTGTTCGGCTGGTCGAAGAAGTTGAGCTTCTCCGTGGAGTGCTCGTTCTTGACCACCTCCGCGGTGAGACCGAGCCCCTCCTGCGGGCGGGAGTGAGAGCCGAGGTCGTAATCGGTGCGGTTGGCGATGCCTTCCAGCTCCTCCCAGCCGATCGGGTAGTGGAACATCAGGTCGACGGTCCGCTTGGAGTAGTGCGCCAGCTCCTCCTTCGGTACCTCGTAGAGCCGCAGGCTCTCCCGCGGCAGGCCGACCTCGTTCACCCACCAGTCGACCCGGTCGTCGATCCAGCGCTGGTGTACCTCTTCGTCCTCGCCGGGGCGAACGAAGTACTCGATCTCCATCTGCTCGAACTCTCGGACGCGGAAGAGGAAGTTCCGGGGCGTGATCTCGTTGCGGAACGACTTCCCCATCTGCGCGATGCCGAACGGCAGCTTCCGGTTGGTCGAGTCGACCACGTTGCGGAAGTTCACGAAGATGCCCTGCGCCGTCTCCGGCCGCAGGTAGGCATACGACTCCGGGTCCGGCACCGGGCCGACCTGCGTCTTGAACATCATGTTGAAGGCGCGCGGCTCGGTCAGCTCGCCCTCGCACTCGCCCGGCTTCAGCTTCGGATGCTTCAGGCAGTGCTCGTCGCAGAGCCTATCCGCGCGGAACCGGCCCTTGCAGAGCTTGCAGTCGACCATCTGGTCCGCGAAGGTCGCCTCGTGCCCGGAGTAGCGCCAGACGAGCTTGTTCATCAGGAGGGCGGTATCGAGCCCCTCCATGTCGTCGCGCTCCCAGACGTTCCGGCGCCACCAGAGCCGCTTCAGGTTCTCCTTCAGCTCCACGCCGAGGGGGCCGTAGTCGAAGGTGCCCTGGAGGCCGCCGTAGATCTCGCTGCCGGGGAAGATAAAGCCGCGCCGCTTGCAGAGCGACACGAGCTGGTCCATCGATTGTGCAGGCATATCGTCAGGTATTTCCGATCCTGGTGACCCGGTTCGCACGGGTCACACTAACTCTTGCGTTGCAGCGCCAAAACGTTCACCCGCGTTCAGGCCGGCAGTGCCCTGGCAAACTACCACGGCAGCATGCGGTCCCCACCCCTGTCATCCTGAACGCAGTGAAGGATTTACGTAATCTTTTCTCCCGCTAGAACGACAGACGTGCCGTTCGGGAGATCTACGCCAGCCCGCGTCCTCGTCAACCGAATGCGCATCCGAAACCAGCACGGCTGCCGAGATTCTTCAACTTCCTTCAAAATGACCTGTTCGCTGAAACTGCCCTTGTACCGCAGCGAACTTCCGCGGCGTTCAACCGCAGTCAATTACAGTCTCGATCTCCGGTGAGTACAGATCGCGCCAGTTCGGATTCATGCTCTCGATCAGCGCGACCTTCCGAACCCGCGTCCATCCCTTGATCCGCTTCTCCGCCTCGATGGCCGTCGAGGGACTGTCAAAGTGTTCGAACCAAACCAAGCGATGGATCTGATAGCGGCGGGTAAACTCCGAACCCTCTCCGGATCGGTGCTCGAGTACCCGGCGTTCCAGGTCGTTCGTGATCCCAACGTAAAGCTTCCGCGTTCGGCTAGCAAGTATGTACGTCGTGTACTGTCGTATTGCCATTCGACGAACCTGCAGTCGCGCGAGTACGAAACACGGCAGCATCCGCTCTCCCACCCCCGTCATCCTGACCGGAGGGAAGGATCTACGTCACTCAACTCTGCGGGGACAAGATGAGCCCGCACGTTCGGGAGCGCCTCGCCCGGCCGATACCTCGTCACCCCTCTGCGTACTCCGTACCAACACAGCTGCCGAGATTCTTCACTGCGTTCAGAATGACAAATTCGCGGGGCGGCGCCTTAATCGGAGTGGCGGACGGCCATCGATGGGGCGGCCATCCCGTTTCTTCGGAAGTAGCCGGCCTTCCGCCGTGCTTGGGGCTCAGAATGACTGCTTTCGATCGCCGTTTCAGGGCGATGGTTGCCGGTGCCTCTCCCAATCCGCGCCACTCTCTTCAGAATTCGGATCACAGCGCCACGGAGCGGCGCTTCTTCATCGTCACTTCCATGCAGCCGTGGCCGGAGGGGAACATCTTGCTCGGGTTGCAGAGGCCCTTCGGGTCGAAGACCCCCTTCAGGCGCAGCATCACGTCGAGGTCCACCTCGCTGAACTGGCAGGTGACGTAGCCGCTCTTCTCGATGCCGATGCCGTGCTCCCCGGTGATGCTGCCGCCGTAGGCGACGCACATCCGCATGATCTCCTCGCTCGCCTCCACCACCGCGCGCATCTGCGCCGGGTCCCGCTCGTCGAACAGGATCAGCGGGTGGAGGTTGCCGTCGCCGGCGTGGAAGACGTTCGCCACCTTCAGGCCGTGCCGGTCGATGATCTCCCCGATCTCCCGGAGCACCTGCGGCAGCTTCGTGCGTGGGATCACGCCGTCCTGCGTCACGTTGCTCGGCGCAAGGCGGCCGGCCGCCCCGAAGGCGCGCTTGCGGGCCTTCCAGAGCGAGTCCCGCTCCGCGGCGTCCCGCGCCAGCCGCACCTCGCGGGCGCGGTGAGTGCGGCAGATCTCGCGGACCGCTTCCGCCTGGGCGTCGATCCCGGCCTCCAGGCCGTCGAGCTCGATGATGAGGCAGGCGCCCGCGTCGAGCGGGAAGCCGAACTGGAAGGCGGCTTCGACCGCCTGGATGATGACGGCGTCCATCATTTCCAGCGCGGCCGGCACGATCCCGGCGGCGATGATGCCGGAGACGGTGTTGGTGGCGTCTTCCACCGTCTCGAAGACGGCGAGCATCGTCCGCACCGTCTGCGGCAGCCGCACCAGCCGCGCGGTCACCTCCGTCACGATGCCGAAGGTGCCTTCGGAGCCGACCACGATCCCGGCCAGGTCGTAACCCGGGTGGTCCTCCTCCGCGCCGCCGATCTCTACCACCTCGCCGCTCGGGAGCACCAGCGTCACGCCGAGGACGTGGTTCACGGTGACGCCGTACTTCAGCGTGTGGGGCCCGCCGGAGTTGTTGGCCACGTTCCCGCCGATGGTGCAGGCCATCTGGCTGCTCGGGTCCGGCGCGTACTGGTAGCCGTCTCCCGCCACGGCGCGGCTCAGCGTCAGGTTCACCACCCCGGCCTGCGCCCGGATGCGCCGGTTGCGGAGGTCGACGTCGAGGATCTGCTTCATCCGGGTGAGCGCGACGATCACGCCGCCGTGGATCGGCAGCGCCCCGCCCGCCAGGCCGGTGCCGGCGCCGCGGCCCAGGAACGGCACGCCGCGCTCGCTGCAGAGACGCACCACCCGCGCCACCTGCTGCGTGCTCGTCGGCAGCACCACGATATCCGGGTGCTGCTTCTGGATCACGAAGGCGTCGCACTCGTAGAGCAGCGTCTCGGACCTGTCGGTCAGGACTCCGTCCTCACCGCAGATCCGGACCAGCTCCTCGATGAACTCGCGGTCGATCTTCCGCTCTACCGGCGGCGCTGCCACTGCGCTCACGGCGCCTCTCCTTGACCCGGTTAGCCGGGCGAAAACCGTCGCTATTCGGCGCGCGCTTCGCGAGCGCCGGGGGACCGGAACAGGTGCATCCAGCCGGTGAGCGCGATCACGCCGAACAGGAGCACCATCTGCGCCTGGAAGGCGGTCGAGTAGGTGCGGTGGAACGCATCGAACGTGGCGGTATCCCCGGCGGCCCGCGCCGTGACCAGCTGCGGGTAGTAGACGAACGTGAGCCACGCCGCGATGCCGAGCGCCGCCAGCGTGAGCGCCGCGCGCACCAGAACCCGCTTCCGGCAGAGCCGGGCGAGCAGCCCGTATCCGATCCCGGCCAGCAGCGCCGCCCCGCCCGCCGCCATCACGACGTAGTTGAAGCGGCGGAACGCCTCCCCCATCGCCACCCCGGCGAAGTCCCAGAGCGGATCGCCGGTGGCGGTGTCGCCCGCCGCCCGCGCCATCCCGAAGACCGACGGTGCTGCCACGGCGCCCAGCACCACGGCGCCGCCCAGCCACACCGCGAGTCCGACCTGGTGCAGCCAGTGCAGTACCACAATGCCGAGTGCGCGCATGACTCACTATTCTACCTGCGCCAGGGCGCAACCTGTCAGGTCCGTTCGGCGACCGGTCGCCTGCTGTATATAGGATAGGGTGGCGCACTCTGCGGGGCGCCGCACCCTGTATCCCTCGCTCTCGCGCCTCCAGGTATCCACATGCAGCGCGTCTGGCGGAGAACTCGCGGCGCCTCCATGGTGATCGCCATCGTGGCGGTGGCCGTGATGGCGCTCGCCGTCACTTCGGTGCTGCCGACCTCCAACCTGCGGATCTCCGCCTCCGAGGACAGCGTGAACGGAGCGCTCGCGCTCGCGGCCGCGGAGGCCGGCCTCAACCTGGCGCTCCACCGGATGGGGCACGGATTCGACCCGCCTACCTGGTCCGAAGATGCGGCGCAGGGGCTCCGGGCGGAGTACCCCGCCGGCTCCGGGTTCGGCTACCGGGTGGGGCTGGTGAGCCGCGACCCCGCTACCGGCCAGGTGGTCCTGCGCGCCCGCGGCTCCGGGGGCGGGCTCCAGCGGACGATCGAGATCACCGCCCGGCCGGTCAGCCTCTTCGGCCGGTTCGCGCTCCTGGGTCTCTCCACCGACACCTCCGCGAAACGCAGCCACTCCCTGGCCTTCACGAACGCGGCCTCCGTCACCGGCGCGGTGGGAGCGAACGGCGTGGCGGACTGCAATCGGGACGTGGTGGTGAGAGACGGAGCGCTAGTGCTCGCCGGGAGTGCCGCCTCTCTGGTGAAGGCCGCACAGCCCACCTTCTCCTCGCCGAACGCACCCGCCCTGCGCGCCTGGACGCTCCCATTCCCGCTGACCACCGCCGCCGCGGCTGCGGATCGCAGCTCCGGCGGCAGCACCGGCCTCGCCTACTACCGGGAGCACAACTCCAACAACGCCGCCACCAACAAGGGTAAGAGCGGAATCTACTGGGTCTACCAGCACTCGAGCACGGGCGAGACGCGCGAGGAGCCGGTGCTGATGAGCTCTTCCGACACGCCTTACGTTCTGGGCCGCAGCATCCTCGGCGGCGGGACGATCACCGACTCGACCGGCGACAGCGGCGGCGGAAGCGGAAAGGGCAAGAAAGGCGGCGGCTCGGGAGGGGGCGGCGGAAGCTCGAGCTGGGTTTTCCAGGGGACCCGCTTCTATCCGGGTCACTATTACTTCACCCAGGTGGAGATGCGAACGGGCGACCGGATCTTCATCCACAACTCCCCGGTCTCGGGCAGCTCCAGCCGGCGCGTCGTCTTCTGGATCGACACTGCGGGAGCCCGGGATCCGGACAGCACGCTGACCCAGGGCGTGACGCTGAGCGACCCCTCGCAGCCGGGCGGATTCCGGCTCTACATGGCGAGCCAGGGAGACCTGGAGCTGCGCTCCGACGACGCGGGCACGGGGGACGGGCTCCACGCCGACATCCTGCACTGCGACCGCACCGCCGAAGGCATCGGTTACGGCGCGGTCACCGTCCGCTCCGGAGTCACCCTGCGCGGCTCGGTCGTCGCCTGGGCCGTCACCGTCGAGAACGGCGCGACCGTGTTCCACACGCCGCCTACCGCCGGCGATCTCGCCGGTGAAGACCAATCGTGCGTCGACTACCGGATCATCGCCTGGTCCGAGCTCTGACGTCCCCTCCGTTGAGCATGCACGGACCGTAAGGCCTCGGCATCTACTCTCCACGCCGCGGGTACGGTCGCGCGGCGGAGCTTGCCGGCGCCGGCAGCTGTCCGGAAGGTGCCCGGTCGCTCCTAGCCGTGCAAGCGGCCGTGCCGGACCCGAGGGAGACGTCTCGTGTTGTATTTCCAGTCGAACGCCGGCCGCTCGCCGGCGGTGCGAGTCTCGCGGTCGCTTTCCTGCCTGTGGCTCCTGGCCGGCTTCTTGCTCCTGTGGCTCTCCGCGGCCCCCTCTGTGTCCGCCGCAGGCTCCCCTGGGTTCGTGGTGGGGATCAACCTGGGCGGAAGCGCGGTCACCATAGACGGCAACGCCTGGCTCTCTCACGCAGAGGCAGCGTCGCGGGGACTGGTCACGAGCGGCGCCTCCGCGTGGAGCTATTCCACTACCCTCTCCCCCACGCCCGACGCGGCGACCCAGCAGATGCTGAGCACCGGCCTGTGGCGAGCCGCGCCGCCGAACGGGCAGGGCTTTAGCCTGGCGTACCCGCTGCCGAACGGGAGCTACCAGGTCTATCTCTGGACCGTCGAAAACTACCGGAGCAGCTATCGCGACGTGGAGGCCCGGCTGGAGGGCGCCGCCACGGCGACTGGAATCGGCGAGCTCCCCCTCGGCAGCTACCGCCGCTGCGGCCCCTATGCGGCGACCGTCGCCGACGGCCGACTCGACCTGGAGATTCTCCGCCACACGAAGGGCGATCCGCTGCTCTGCGGTCTGGAGGTGTGCGGCGAGGCCGGCTCCAACGCGCCGCCCACCGTGACCCTCACGGCACCCGCGGATGGCGCGCAGCTCACCCAGTTCGACACCGTCGCGCTCACCGCCACGGCGGAAGACGCCGACGGCGGGGTGAGCGACGTCGCGTTCTACCAGGGCTCGACCCTCCTCGGTGCGGGACGCACCTTGAACGGCAGCACCTTCTTCTTCGACTGGCCGCGGGTGCAGGCGGGCGAGTATACGCTCACGGCGCGGGCCACCGACAGCGCGGGCGCCGTCACTACCTCGGCACCCGTTCGGATCACCGTCAAGACCGGCACGCTGCCGCCGATCGTCCGCCTCACCGCGCCGGCGGACGGCACCGAATACTCCGCCGGGCAGACTGTAACGCTGGAGGCGGAGGCGTGCGATCAGTATCAGGACCGGGTCGGAATCGAGCGCGTCGAGTTCCTGAAGGACGGCTCGCTTCTCGGCAGCGACACCACTCTCCCGTACACCTGCGACTGGGCCAACATCCCGGCGGGCACGGCGGTCCTGACCGCCCGCGCCACCGACCGCACCGGCGCAGTCGCCGTCTCGGACCCCGTGACGGTGGAGGTAGGCGGTGCGAGCAGCGGTTTCGTCGTGGGGATCAACCTGAGCGGGAACGCCGTCACCGTGGGCGGCAATGCCTGGCTCTCGCACGCGCAGGCGGTCTCCCGCGGGCTAACCACCACCAGCGCCTCCACCTGGAGCTACAGCATCCCGCTTTCTCCCACGCCGGACGCCGATACGCACCACGCGCTCAGCACCGGCCTGTGGCGCTCGGCGCCGCCGAACGGGCAGGGCTTCAGCCTGGCGTACCCGCTGGCGAACGGCGAGTACCAGCTCTACCTCTGGATGGTGGAGAACTACCAGAGCAGCTACCGCGCGGTAGAAGCGCGGGTCGAGGGAGTGCTTGCCGCAGCCGGGCTGGGGGAGCTCGCCTACGGCACCTACCGCCGCTGCGGTCCCTACCCCGCCGCAATCCGCGACGGCCGGCTCGACCTGGAGATCCTGCGGACGACCAAGGGGGACCCGCTCCTCTGCGGCCTGGAGCTGTTCGGCGGCATCGGCGGTGGCGGCTCCCCGAACATGCCGCCGACGGTGACGCTGACGAGCCCCACCTCCGGCGCCACCTTCGCCGCGGGCGCTACCCTGCCGCTCGCCGCCGCCGCGGCGGATGCGGACGGCTCCGTGGCGCGGGTCGAATTCTACCGCGGCACCACCCTGATCGGCTCCGACACGACCAGCCCCTACGCCCTCGACTGGTTCAACGTGCAGGCGGGAACGTATACGCTCACCGCGCGGGCGGTCGAGAACCTCGGCGCCGAAACCGCTTCCGCGCCGGTGGTTGTGACGGTCCAGGCGCCCTCCTCCGGCACGTTCGTGCGCGGGATCAACCTGAACGGGAACGGCGTGACGGTCGATGGCAGCGCCTGGCTCTCCCACAGCCAGGCCCTCGGGAGCGGCCTCACCGTGACGGGGGCCTCCCCTTTTACCTACTCCGTGCCGCTGACCCCCACCGCGACCGCGGACGAGGCGCACCTGCTCGGCACCGGCTTCTGGCGCTCGAACCCGGCCAACGGCCAGGGCTTCAGCCTGGCGCAGAGCCTACCGAGCGGCGAGTACCACGTCTACCTCTGGATGGTCGAGAACTACCGCAGCGGCTACCGGGACGCCACCGTGCGCCTGGAGGGCCAGGAGAAGGCCCGGGGCATCGGAGACCTGCCGCTCGGCGCGTGGCGCCGCTACGGTCCGTACAACACCACCGTCGCGGACGGCGCCCTGAGCCTGGAGATCCTGCGGACCACCAAGGGTGACCCACTGCTCTGCGGCCTCGCCATCTTCAGCGGGCACGGCACGGAGGAAGAGCCCGTCCCCACTCCCACCGGCTCCCGCGTGATGCCGCTCGGCGATTCGATCACCTACGGCGTCTACACCGCCGGCGACTTCGGCACCGGCGGCTACCGGCGTCTCCTCTGGCAGCAGCTCACCGCCGCGGGTTGGAGCCCCGATTTCGTCGGCACTCAGGCGAGCGGCCTGGCCGACTTCGATCGCGATCACGAGGGACACAACGGCTGGACGATCGAGCACCTGAGCGGCGGGGTGACGAGCTGGCTGAGCGCCGCCCAGCCGGACGTGATCCTGCTGACCGCCGGCACGAACGACCTCTCCGGGGTCTCTCCGGAGGTCGCCGCCGGCCGCATGGCGACCCTTCTCGACACGATCCACGCCGCCCGCCCGCAGGCACAGGTCCTGCTCGCCACGCTGCCGCGCGTCGTTCCCGGCAACTTCCTGATCCGGGACCCGCAGTACGTGGTCGACTTCAACGCCCGCCTCCCGGCGCTCGTGAACGCTCGGGCCGCGGCGGGACAGAAGGTGCGGCTGGTCGATCTCTACACTCGCGCCAACCTGCTCGACAGCGACTTCGCGGACGGCGTCCACCCGAACGCCTCCGGCTATGCCAAGATCGCCGCCGTGTGGTATCAGGAGCTAAGCGCCCTGCTCCCGAAGCCATAGCTCCCGATCGGGCCGCGAGGTAATGAATTCCCTCGCTGGACGTCCCCCGGCCACGCGTCCTCCGGACGCCATAACCGGGCCTTCTGAGTCCGCGAAGGGGTCCCCCGTCCGGGGGATAAAACTTCATACCGTGGTTGCCGCGGTTTCAACCGCCCGGCAGCGCAGCAACTGCGCATCCATCATCGTGGGGCAGGCCAGTTCAGGTGGCGGTGGAGGAAGTCGAACGTGCCGACGCCGTGGATGGTGTGCGGGCCGTTGAAGAACTCGATCTCCGTCCGCTCCGGGATGCCCACCCGGGTGTAGAGACGGCGCACCTTCGCGAACTCGTAGGCGACCTGCTCGTCCGGCGCCACGCCGTCGTCGTGGCCGCGCTCGACCATGAACGGCCGTGGCGCGATCAGAGCGCTCATCTCGGCGTAGTTGAACGTGTTCCCCAGATTGAACTCCACCATCTCCCACTCGCCGGTGAACATGTAGCTGTAGCGGTCCCGCGTGGAGACGTTCTTCCAGATCCACTCGTTAAAGTCCGCGGAGCAGATGGAGAGGCAGTAGCCGTCGAGGAGCGCCGGCACGCGCATCGCCGTCTTGCCGCCGTAACTGAGGCCGTAGAAGCCGATCCGCTCCGAGTCGACGAACGGCTGCTCCCGGAGCCACTCCAGGATGCGGGCGTGCTGCGCGGTGATGACGGAGAAGAGCGACTTCTTCAGCGGGTTCAGCTTGCGCTGCAGCAGCCGGAAGCGGTCCTGCCCGATGTAGGGGTTCTGCGGCGAGAAGGTGATGAAGCCCCGCTCCGCCAGCCGCGCCGCGTAGCGGTGGTACGCCAGGTTGTCGACCTTCGCGTCGGCCACGTCCTGCGGCCGACCTTCCAGGCCGTGCTGGCAGACGACCACCGGCCGCCGCTCGCCCGGGCGCAGGTCTTTCGGCAGCAGCAGGATGCCGTAGGCGTAGACCTCCGGCCAGACGTCGAGCATCACCTCGTAGCCGCGGTACTTCGGCTCGTCGTAGACCAGGCGAGAGCGGGGGTTCGCCGGCAGCGTGGCGGCGGGGAAGCGGCCGATCACCTCTTCCCAGAAGTAGTCCCGCAGCGGCGCGGCCGAGATCTTCAAGCCTTCGGGCGACTTCTGATCGAGCCGGCTCCAGAAGAACCGCTCCCGCACCCGCTCCGACTTCTCCAGCAGCTCCTGGTTGAAGTCGACCATCTGCGCCACCTGCCGCCGCAGTCGCTCGCGCGGATCGAATCCCACGCGCTCGTCTCGCGGCGCCGCGCCGGAGGGCCGCAGCCCGGCCTCCGGGGCGAGCGTCTTCAGAAAGGCGGTGAGTGCCGAAGCGCTGCCGGGGAGGCCCTCCCCACTGCCGGTTAGCTCGATCACCGGCGCGGGCCGCAGCGCGGCGGTGAGGGCGCGGGCTCGCTCCACCTCCGCCCGCACCTTCTCCAGCGGCAGCGGCGTGATGGCGCCCGGCGCCGCGCCGGAGCGACCGTCGCGTGCCGGGGGCGGCCCCGCCACCACTGGGGGTGCGCTCGCCTCCACCACCAGAGAGCGCGGCGCGACCAGGCTGGCGATCTCCGCGTCGCCGAGCTCCTGGAGCAGCGCCCAGACGTTGCGGTAGATCGGCTCCCGCCACAGCTCCTCCCGCGGACCGAAGTAGCCGCTCACGAGGGCGGAATCGACGTTTGGCTCCACCGCGGCGGCGTAGAGCGCCAGGAGGCCGCCCTCGCCGTAGCCGCTCACCCCCACGCGCGCTTCCGGGCCGAGGCGGCGGCGGAGGTAGTCGACTCCGGAGAGCAGCTTCGCCACTTCGTAGCCGATGACGTGCCGCCCCATCTCGAACGCGCCGCGGTAGACGAACTCCCGGTGCGGCTGGTTCGTCATCCGGATCTCCGGGTTGCCGGAGAAGGTGTCGGAGCGGTCGATCAGCAGCGGCACCAGCACGCGGCAGCCGCTCTCCGCCAGGCGCCGCGCGAACTGGGCGGCGGGGTCGACTCCCGGCGCGAGGCCGACCAGCATCTCCGGGGTCCAGTCGCAGTCCGGCACCGCCACTACGCCGGCCGCCGCCCGGCCGCGCGGGACCAGCTCCAGCGCCTCGATCTCCATTCCGGGGAGCACCTCCCACCGCAGCCGGCGGCAGGTGTAGGACAGCGCGGGATCGTCCGAGACGCGGCCGGTCACGAGCCGCTCGTCGCCCTCGGCGGGCACCGGCAGGAGCGGGTCGACCGCCCCGAGATACCGCCGCAGCCGCTCCCGGTTTCCCTCTACGGAGCGGGCGTACGCCTCCGGCGAGCTGAGATCCCGCTTCCAGAGCGCCGCGCGAGAGCTGCGCGCCGACTCCGTCTGCGCGTCGAGGAACCGGTGGATTCCGTCCACCATCTGCGCGGCCAGATCCCCCTGCGCCTCCAGCGGTCGCGTCCCCGAAAGCGGCATGCGAGCCTCCCCCGCCGAGCCGGCGCCGGCAGTCGCAAGTAGCAGCAGCAGTACCGAGGTGGTGAGCACCGCCCAGGCGGTGACGGAGCGGATCGAGCGGCGCGGCGCGGGCATGGCAGACCTCCGACATCGACGTTCGAGCGAAGGTGTCGGTCTCCCTACGAACAGGCGGGTTCTTCCCACGGGCGGCGATAGGTAGTAACCTAGTATTGCGTAGTGCGTATTGCGTAACGGAGCGCCTTCTCCGCTTCACAAGACTTGCTGCCGGGCGAAGCGCCCTTAAAGAGCTGTTCGCCCGGCACGACGTCATGGAACGAGGTAGCAGCCGTCCGCTACGCAATACGAAATACGCAATACAAAACAACCCACTGGGGATCCTGAAAGCCATCCGACGATGATCGACCTCCGACTGCTCCGAGAGAACCCGGACCTGTTCCGCCAGGCTTCGCAGAACAAGCGCATCCCGGCGGATATCGATGCGGTGCTCCAGACCGACTCCCGCCTGCGCGAGCTGCGCGTGGAGGTGGAGGAGCTTCGCGGGGAGCGGAACCGGGTCTCCAAGAGTATCGGCAAGCTCCCGCCCGCCGAGCGCGAGGCGGCGCTGGAAGAGGCGAAGGTGCTGCGGGAGCGGCTGGCGGCGTCCGAGCCGGAGCTGAAGGAGCTGGAGGAGCGTCTCGCCGCGCTCCTGCTCACGGTGCCGAACCTGCCCGACCCCGAAGTGCCGGTCGGCGCCTCCGAAGAGGACAACGTGGAATTGCGCCGGTGGGGCACGCCGCGCGAGCTCGGCTTCGAGCCGAAGGACCACGTCGACCTGGCGCTCTCACTCGACCTCGCCGACTTCCAGCGCGGCTCCAAGGTCTCCGGCAGCCGCTTCTACTACCTGAAGAACGAGGGCGCGCTCCTGGAGATGGCGCTCGTCCGGTGGGCGATCGAGTTCCTGTGGGGCCGCGGTCTCACGCCGATGATCGTGCCGGAGCTGGTGCGCGACGAGGCGATGACCGGCACCGGCTTCTTCCCCCTCGGCCGGGAAGACGCGTACGCGATCGAGAAGGACGGCCTCTACCTGGTCGGCACGTCGGAGGTGCCGCTCGTCTCGTTCCACATGGACGAGATCCTGGCGAAGGACGAGCTGCCGAAGCGCTACGTGGGCCACAGCTCCTGCTTCCGCCGGGAGGCGGGCGCCGCCGGCAAGGATACCCGCGGCTTCTACCGGGTCCACCAGTTCCACAAGGTGGAGCAGGTGGTGATCTGCGAGAACGACCCGGACGTGATGCGCGCGGAGCACGAGGCGCTGGTCGCCAACGTCGAGGCGCTGCTTCAGGCGCTGGAGCTGCCGCACCGGGTCGCCCGCGCCTGCACCGGCGAGCTGGGGATGGGGCAGACGCTCAAGACCGAGATCGAGACCTGGATGCCGAGCCGCGGCGCCTACTCGGAGACCCACTCCTGCTCCACACTGGGCGAGTTCCAGGCGCGGCGGCTGAACCTGCGCTACCGGGACGCGGACGACAAGCTCCGCTTCTGCGGCACGCTCAACAACACCGCCCTCGCCAGCCCGCGCATCCTGATCCCAATCCTGGAGACCTACCAGCAGGAAGACGGCACCGTCGTCGTCCCCGAGGTGCTCCGCCCCTACCTGCCTGGGATCGACGTGATCCGGCCCAAGCGCTAGCGCGCAGGGTCTAGGGTCTAGGTCTGTGATAACGGGCGGGCTCTCCACGCGCGGCCCGTTTCTCTTGAAGCCTGACGAAGGGCGGCCTCCACATGGGGGGGCCGCCCTTCTTGGTCAGTAGCACCACCCGCGAGTCGCGCGCGGTCGTCGACACCGCTGCCATTCGCCACCCATCCCCAAGCGAGGGGGCTCCGAGAGCCTGCGTCTTTTAGTCTCAGCTAAAAACTAATCCGTTCCTTGTGGAATCCGGATTTCGGCGTGATATCTTCAGTGGAGTTGCAGCTAGCTACACAAGGCGACGCCACTCGCCTGAACTTACAATGAGGCGTGACAAATCTTGTTCGCCTAGCTCTTTGCTGCGTTCGGCGGCCCGGCTGCAGAGTGGATCCTTTTCCCCGTCCGGCAGACCTCCGCTTCCGTTAAATGTCTTCGGCGTCGCCGGCGCCACGTCTCTGGAAGGAACTGAACCCGTGCTCCGACTCCGACACCGCGCTTTCACCCTGATCGAGCTCCTCGTGGTGATTGCGATCATCGCCATCCTCGCCGCGATCCTCTTTCCGGTCTTCGCCCAGGCTCGCGAGGCAGCGCGGAAGGCAGCCTGCTCCAGCAACCTGAAGCAGCTCGGCCTGGCGGTGCTGATGTACACGCAGGACTGGGATGAGACCGTCGCTCCGCCGCGCGCCGGCTACAACGCGATGATGCCGGAGGGGAGGATGGCGATCCGCTGGTTCGGTGCCTGGGACACGGCGACCGGGATCCGCTACTACCCGCAGTACGGGTTCTACTACCCCTATATGAAGAACGCCGACGTGGCTGGCTGCAGCTCGCTCAACCTCCCCGCCCGGCCGCAGTACGGGCCGACGGATTACGCCTTCAGCGACCGTCTCTACTCGGCGACCCTGGCGATGATCCAGAGCCCCAGCGACACGGTGATGATGTTCGACTCGGTCCGCATCAATGGAGGGACAACGGACCGGGTGCCGTGGGGTTACCCTCCTACCGCGGGTCTCGGCATCTACGTGCCCCCGGGCGCCGCCGGACCCCTGGCCGTGCAGGAGCCCACTTTCCACGCGCGGCACAGCGGCTTCGGCAACGTGGTCTGGATGGACGGCCACGTGAAGGCGGTGAAGCCGAAGTTCTTCCCGGCCCCCGCGGCGAATGCCGCCCTGCGCCGCCAGCACTCCATCGGCGATATCGACAGCGACGGCAACCAGTCCACCGACGAGCTGTTCGACTTCAACTAGCCTCCGCCAGTCCCGCGATGGAGGGGATCCGGCAAGGGAAAGTGGGAGAGCTGCTCCCGGAAGCAGCTTCTCAAGCTCCCCCACTCTCCCTTGCTCCCACTCCAACACCTCACAAGCAGCTGGACACACCACTGGAGTCCACCCCCCACTCCGACAGTTAGGCCGGCATCTCTTCGGACGCAGCTTCCGCGGAGATGCCGGGGAGCTCACCGCAGTATGTTTAGGGCGCCTCGCACGCGGCAGGTCTATCTCTGGCACAAGTGGACCGGTCTCATTACCGGCCTGTTCATCTTCTTCGTCTCCCTGACGGGAACGCTCGCGGTCTTCAAGAACGAAATCGACGCCGCGATGACTCCGGGCAAGCAGGTAAAGCCGGCGGGCACGCGTGCGCCGCTGGAGCAGATCGTCACGACGATGCGGGAAGCCTACCCGGAGAGCCGGGTGGGGCAGATCAATCTCGCCGCGGGGCCCGGGGACGTGCATAGCCTGTCGATCAAGGACGGGAAGCGGTCTCGCGAGGTATTCATCGACCCGTACACGGCGGCCATCACGGGGTCTCGGACCGGAGAGAACCTGGCGAACGTGATCCGCCAGACGCACCTGCGGTTCTACTACTTCAAGTGGCAGGGCCGGGTCTTCGTGGGGGTGGTGGGCCTGGCGCTGCTCATCTCTACCATCACCGGCTTCATGATCTACGGGCCGTTCATGAAGAACATGGTCTTCGGCCAGATTCGGTGGAAGCACGGGCCGAAGATCGTCCTCTCGGACTGGCACAAGCTGGTCGGTATCGTGACCCTGGCCTTCAACCTGGTCTTCGGTCTCACGGGAGCCGTGCTGGGCCTGGAGAACCTCGCCCGCTTCTCTCCGCCCGTGAGTGAGGCGCTGCACCCTAAACCCGAAGCGGCCAACCGGAAGCTGGCGCCGGAGACCGTGGAGGGACGCCTCACCGTGGATGAAGCCGTCCAGAAGGCGCAGGTCGCGCTTCCCGGCTTCGAGGCAACCTCCGTCACCCTGCCTCGTGCCGAGAAGAGTCACTGGATGCTGCGCGGCAACCTTCGCGGTCACTTCGCGGCGCGAGGCACCAGCTGGGCCCTTCTGGATACCCACACCGGCATGCCGATCGAAGTCCACGACGCCCGGCGCGCTCGGCCGGTGACCTGGGCCTACAACCTGTCGGAGCCGCTTCACTTCGGGGACTTTGCCGGGCTGCCTCTGAAGGTCGTCTACGGGGTGGCCGGGCTGTTGGGGAGCTCCCTCTACCTCACCGGCTTCGTCATCTGGCTGTACAAGCGGCGCAAGAAGAAGCCCACGCAGGACCGCCCCGCGGTGCCGCCGTCACCCACTGCTTCCTCTGCTGTCTAGCCCTCACACATGGGCAGCTGCGTCCTTCCGAGGCACCAGAGCCACCCGGAGCAAGGGAGCTCTGGTGCCCTCATGCATCGTCCGCCCCCCGGCAATGGTCCAGGGCGGCGCCGCCGAGCAGCGAGATTCGCCCGGCCGGCTGAAGGCGAGCGGCGGCCGGGCCGGCACCGGCGAAACGGGAAGAAAAGACCCGTCCATCCAGTCGGGCGAAGTTGCTGTGATTCCATTCGTGCCCCTTCAGCGAGGCCGCTCCGATGCCGATAAGGTGGTTGCCGGGCTGGTGAGCGCAAGCCCCGAGTTTCGATGGAGAGGCGAGGAGACGGCGGTAATGACGAGCGAGGACCTGGGACTGGTACCGGGTGCGCGGGTGCTGCTGGCGGACCGAGACGAGCAGCAGGCGCGCCAGATGGCGGAGTACCTGGAAGCGGTGGGCCACACCGTGCTCCGGGCCACCGACGGTGAGGACGCGCTGCGCCTGATCCGGTGCGACGATCCGGAGGTCGCGCTGCTCGACGTCGGCATCCACCGCCTGAACGCTTACCAGATCTGCGAGCGGGTGAAGGCCCATCCCTCCACTCGCGGCATCCCGGTGATCATGCTGGTCGACCCCACCGCGCAGGACGAGAAGATCCGCGGGCTGGAGGTGGGCGCCGAAGACTTCCTCGCGCGGCCGGTCCACAAGCTGGAGCTGCTCGCCCGGGTCAAGTCGCTGGTGCGGGTGAAGCGCCTGAACGACCAGGTGGAGACGACCGAAAGCGTCATCTTCGGGCTGGCGCGGATGCTGGAGAGCAAGGTCTCCAGCGTCGGCAGCGACTCCGCCCGCCTGGCCGACCACGCCTGTCTCCTCGGCCGCGCACTGGGGCTCACCGAGGATGACCTGGAGATTCTCCGCAAGGGCGCGCTGCTCCACGACATCGGCAAGATCGCGGTCCGCGAAGAGGTGCTGTTGAAGAACGGCCGCCTCACCACGGAAGAGTACAACGAGATCAAGCTGCACCCGGAAGTCGGCGAGCGGATCTGCGGCCCGCTCCGCTGCGCGGACCTGGTACTGCCGATCATTCGCCACCACCAGGAGCGCTGGGACGGCCGCGGCTATCCGGACGGCCTGCAGGGCGAGCAGATTCCGCTCCTCGCGCGGATCATGTCGATCGCGGATGCCTACGACGCGATGCTCTCGCCGCGGCCGTACCGCCCGCCGCTCACCCCGGAAGAGGCGCAGGCCGCCCTGGAAGCCGGCTCCGGCACCCAGTGGGACCCGAACCTGGTGAGCCTGTTCCTCGCGGCCGTCCGCAAGCGGCAGCTCGTCGCCGCGTAGAGACCCGGCTCGCTCTTCTCCAACCTCGTCTCCGGCCCCGCTGCCCCACCGCAGCGGGGCCGGCGTGCTCAGGCGCGGGCTCCACTGGTTACTCGTAGACACCGCCCACCGTACCGCGGCCGGCACCTCTCGATTCTGCCCGAGTGACCGGCTCGCCCGGCCCCCCTCCCGAGGAGCGCTCCCACCACTCGCGCTTACGAAGGGCTTCTCACTCGTTCCGGGAGACTCATCCCGTGCCGAAATGCGTCGAGTAAGAGTATGAGTAAGAGTAGGAGTCACCCGGAGAGATTGACGTGCAGACCATCCGCGCTCGCGCCCCCGTCCGCTTCTGCGACCTCGGCGGCTGGACCGACACCCGCCTGGTGCCGAGCGGCGCCGTCCTGAGCTTCTGCGCCGCGCTCTACACCCACGTCACGCTGCAGGTCGGCGCCACGCCGGGGATCAGCATCGAGAGCTTCGATACCGGGGAGCAGACCCACCTGGCGGACATCCGGCAGATCGAGTACGACAGCGTCCTCGACCTCTTCAAAGCGGCCCTCAAGCGGCACGGTGCCGGCATCAAGCAGGGCGTGCGGCTGCTGGTCCGCTCCGACGCCCCGCCCGGCAGCGGCCTCGGCTCTTCCGCCGCGCTCGGCGTGGCGACCGTCGCCGCGCTCGCCGCGCAGCTTCGCTGGGGGCTCCTGCCGTACGAGCTGGCGCGCGAATCGCAGGCGCTGGAGACGGAAGAGCTCTGCCTGGAGTGCGGCGTGCAGGACCAACTCGCTTCCGCCTACGGCGGGGTCAACTTCATGGAGGTGACCTACCCCGACGCCCGCGTGCTGCCGGTGCCGCTCGATCCCGGCACCCTCTGCGAGCTGGAGGACCGCTTCGTGCTGGTCTACACCGGCAAGAGCCACTTCTCCAGCGCCATGCACGAGAAGGTGATCGCCGAGTACGAGGCGGATCGCAACCGCCACCTCTTCCAGCGCCTCGCCGAGTGCGCCGTCCACGGCAAGCAGGCCCTGCTCTCCGGCAGCCTGACCGCCTTCGCGGAGGCGATGAACGCCAACTGGGAAGCCCAGAAGGCGCTCCACCCGGACATCACCACCCCGGAGATCGAAGCGCTCTACGAGAAGAGCCGCGCCGCCGGCGCCATGGGCTTCAAAGCGAACGGAGCCGGCGGCGGCGGCACCGTCACCCTCCTCGCCGAGCCGAACCGCGACCACGAAGTCCGCCGCGCCGTCACCGAGCTGGGAATGACCGTCCTCCCGTCCAAGATCGACACGACGGGCCTGCAGGTGTGGCAGAGGGACGAACGATGAGGGATGAACGATGAACGCATTAGCCGCGGAGCTTGGCGGTCTTGACGCTGGCAACGAAGATCGCGATCAGCTCGTCAGCTTCTCGCAAGAGAGGCTGCACGGCGCTGGCTGGAGCAATCTCCGCAGCCTGGAGTAGCTCCAGCCAGTACTGGGTCTCATCAAGCTCTTGCAGTGCGCCTTCCATCTTACTGATGAAGTCCGGGTTCGACTTGGCGCGATGGGCCTCGCGGTACAGTGCCCCTGGCGAAGTACCGGCACGGAGCAACTGGCGCCCGAGGACATGCGCTTCTGCGGTCCGCGGGAGCGTTCCGTAGAAGCGGATCACCGCCAGCGCGAAGTCACGCGTTCGAACTCGAAGGTCCCGCCGTCCGCGACTCGAATCCTGGCCGTCGTCAGCGCCTGAGCGCGGCGGTTCAGGGTTCGGATTCATCCTTCATCCCTCATCGTTCATCCCTCTAGCGCGGTGCCTGCCGCGCCCTTGGGTCGCTGTGCGGGGGGAACGAGAGCGCCATCTTTTCGGTGGCGCGGTAGCCCTGGTAGGTCTCTACTTGGAAGGTGAAGTCGTAGGTGTCGCCCTCCACCGGCGCGGCGCCGGGCAGCGGGAAGACCAGCTCCTGGCTCTTGCCGGGGCCGATCTTGAACTCTCGCGCCGTCACGTTCTGCAGGAAGCGGTCCGGGTTGCTCGCTTCCACGCGGCCGTTCATCACGCGCGTCTTGAACGGGTTCGTCACCTTCACCGTGAGCTTGAACTCGCCGGTCGTCACCTCGATCTCCGGGCGCGCGGCGCGCACCAGGAGGGTCGCCTCACCGCCCGGCTCGAAGGTCGCTTTGACCGGGATCTCCCCCTCCGCGGTGCGGGAAGCGGTGACCTTCGGGTAGGTCTTCAGGCCGTAGCCGGGCACCGAGTTCTTGAAGCGCGCGTCCGGCTTGACGGTGACCCCCTCGCCCGGCTCGTACTTCAGCTCGCCTTTCACGGCGCGGCCGGTGGGGCTGGGGACCAGCAGCTCGACCGGGTAAGTCTCTCCGGGGGCCAGGTCCAGCTCCTTCGGGGTGAAGCGCATCGCCTGGACCAGCGGCTTCTTCGGGGCGCTCTTCGCGGGCGCCTTCTGGGCGGGCGCCGCCAGCGCGGCGGCACTCAGCACGGCGACGCCCGAGAGCGCCAGCAGCGGATACCTCATCCATCTCTCCCAACCCGCGGACGTCATCCCCCGCGGCGAGAGGATTCTAGCAGGTCTCCCGTCGACGCGCCGGGTTCCAGGGCTGAGTGGGAGAGCCGGCGCAGGGGAGAGCGGGCGAGCCGCTACCGGGCGCCGCCGCTCCGCACCGGGGTCAGCAGGCACGCCACGCGCCGCCCCTCCCGCTCCGCCTGCCCGACGATCTGCCCGCGATCGTTGATGGCATTCGCGGCGACAATCTTCCAGCCGTCCCGGCGCGGGACCAGTGGGGAGAGAAGTGTGCTGCGGTGGGAGCGATAGATGAACGCGGCAACCGGTGGCGCCTCCAGAGGCTCCCGAGGGACAAGAGAGCCCACCACCGTTCCGGCGTCATTGATGCCCCGCGCCTCGGGGTAGTGCGCCCTCGTCCCCGAACCGCTCGGGGGCCGGATGTCGTGTTGAGGCCACGGTAGCCGAATGCCCTTCAAAGTCGTAATCCAGCTTGACGTCTCGTCCGAGTGACCACTGAACTGACCCACCACCTGCGATCGACGATTGATACTCCGTGGCCAGAACCACCCTTTACCATAGCGCCCGATCCAGAGCTGGTTGTTCTTCCAGGTCAAGGGCCAGTAACCAGTGTCGGTGAGATGATTCACGAAGACATGGCCCAGAACGAGTCCGTTCCGGATCTCGAACGCCTCACTGAACAAGGCTCGCTCGTCGCGGAGCGGATTCAGGTGTAGTTGGGGCAGCGCCACCATGCGCCATTCCGGATACCCGCCACGCAGCCGGGAGCGGAAGGCCCAGTAGTTCGGCCAGTATGTCGAAGCGGAGTCGGGTGCGCGCTCTGCGGCGCCGACGAGCTCACCGTTATCGTCGATGGCATTGGCCCAGCTGTTGTTCCCGCCCAACGTCCCCACGTCGATCACCTCATCCCCGCTCCAGTAGGTCGCCCGACGGTATCCATCCGCATTCGTGCTGACCCCGACGATGTCCCCGACCCGGTTGATGTCCCGCGCTTCGCTGTAACTACCGCCAGGCAGGGTGCCCAGGTCCCGTATCCCGCCGTATTCCCAGAGAAACGCGTGTGTCTCGCCATCGGCAGTCTCCGCCTTGCCGACCACCTGCCCCCGCTCGTTGATACTCAGTGCCTCGCTCGTCTCCCCGCCCAGCGTGCCGAGCAGGGTCACGGTGTAGAACGGCAGCGGATCGGGACCGGCTGCAGCCCCCGGCAGTAGGAACGTGAGGGCGAGCAGTGCCAGCGGGACGACCCGGCGAGCGACCTGCGGGAGCGGTGAAAACATCGGAGCGCCTCCTCACTAGAAGGGATACCCCAATGTGAGGGAACGCTAACGCTTCGAGCGGCCCAGGGGAACGGGAGCGACGAAGACCGCCTGCGCCTTCGGAGAGGCGCCATTTCCACGCGTAAGGCTCTGTTAAGGCGGGCTCCATCCGTTGTTAAGCCGGGTCGCTTACGCTCGTGGTGGACGCCCTCGCGGACCGGGCGGCGGCGAGCGCTGCGACCACGCCGGCCTGGGAGCGGACAGAAAGGAAAACGATCGATGGCCTACAGCATCAAGCTTGGCGAGGGCGGCGACCGCCCTCCGCAGGGAAAGCGGCCGGCACCCAGCTCCCCCTCGGTGCCGCTGCCGGCAGCCGTAGGGGGAGCAGCAGCCGCGATCCTGGTGCTCGTCGTGGTGCTCTGGCTGCAGCTCGGCGGGAGCAACCCGAATAACGTGCCGGCGTTCACCCCGCCCCCGCAGCGACCCTACGCAGCTGCGGCGAGCCTCCCCGGACTCGAAGACACGCCGATCAACCCCGCCGCGAGCGGGCAGGCGTCCACTTATCCGGGTGGCTGGGCCCTGCCGGCGGGGGCGGACCCGAATCCGGACGCGCTGCCGTCCGATGGTCCGCGAACCTACACGCTGCCGGCCGGCGCCGATCCGGATCCCGACGCCCTGCCCGGCGAGGCGGGTCGATAGCGGACGAGGCGGCATCGTCACGGTCGTCGAACGGAGAACGGGCTCCGGGGCTCAGGCCGGAGCCCTACCGCCGACCGTGAGAGTTATCGGATGAGGAAGCAAGCCGTCCTCCTGGCGCTGGCCGCTGCCCTTACGTGGGTCCTCCCCGCCGCCGCGTGGTGGCCGAAGGGCCACGGGATCCTCGCCCGGGCGGCGGTCCGCGCGCTGCCGCGGACGATGCCGGCCTACTTCCGCGAGGGTGGCTCGCTGGTGGCGCACGTCTCCGAGGACCCGGACGTGGCGAAGAACCGGGACGCGCCGCACGTGAGCGACCAGGAATCGCCGGAGCACTTCTTCAACGCCGAGCTGCTCCAGGGCCGACCGCTCCCGGAGACCCGCTACCAGTTCCTGAAGCTCTGCGCGGAGGCGAAGCTCGATCCGAAGGAAGTGGGACTGCTTCCCTACGCGGTGACGGAGTGGACGGAGCGGCTCGCCGTCGCATTCGCGGAGCACCGCCGCTGGCCGGATAATCCGCACATCCGCACGAAGACGCTGGTCTACGCCGGCTTCCTGGCCCACTACGCGGGCGACCTGGAGATGCCGCTCCACACCACCATCCACCACGACGGCCGCGTGCCGCCCGGGGGGAAGTCGCCCCGCTCCGGTATCCACGCGCGCGTCGACTCGCTCCCGGAGAAGCTCGGCCTGAACCCGAAAGAGCTGGCGAAGGGAGTCCGGCCCGCGGCGGCGGCGGAGGTGATGCCGTTCGTGCTCCGGGAGCTCGAGGCGAGCCGCGCGCAGGTCGACCGCGTCTACGCCTTGGAAGCGCAGCTCCCCCCCGAGCGCGGCGACTGGCCCCCCTCCCCGGAGATCCGCGCCTTCACCCGCGAGCGCGCCGCCGCCGCCACCCGCTTCCTCGCCTCGCTCTACCTCACCGCCTGGGAGAAATCGGCCACCATCCGCCTCCCGGAATGGCTGGATCGCACCGAAACCCCGGCAGCCACGCGTTAGCACGCAGGTACTGCCGGTGAGGACGAGCGGCACTCCCGTCTTCCACCCCAGTCATCCTGACCGACAGGGAAGGATCTCGGCAGCCGGACTGGGACGGAACACGCAAGCGGGTGAAGCGGACTCTACCGTCGGTTCCCCTCCGCGCGCCAGGCCTCCCGCTCCGGCACCGAGGGGGTGACGTAGACCCTTCACTGCGTTCAGGGTGACTGGGGTGGGGCTCGAGGGCGGCCGCGTGTTTCCCGGCATGACACCGGCTCCCGCACATCAGCGCCTTCGGCAGCCCCGTCCGAAGCCCTCGTGCTCCTGGCGAAGCTCATCCCCCTAATCCCCAATTCCATCCCCCCATCTCCTGAACTGGTTCGGAATGTCAGCGCAGGAAATGAGCTCCCCTCCGGGCAACGGACGCTGGATGCCGCCTCGCCGGGCTGATGAGGCGGCGGCTCCGTTATCCAGGTAAGCATGAAGATTCGTAAGGCGATCATCCCCGCCGGCGGGCACGGCACGCGCCTGCGCCCGCTGACCCACCTGATGCCGAAAGAGATGCTCCCGCTCGGCGGGAAAGTCGTGCTCCAGTACGTCCTCGAAGAGTGCGACGCTGCCGGTCTCGACACGCTGCTCGTGGTGCTCAACCGCCGCAAGACGGCGCTCTTCGCGGTCGGCGAGGAGACCCCCTCGCCCCCGGACCCGGTCACCCGTATTCCCGCCCGGAACGTCTACTTCGCCAACCAGGAGCAGCAGGGCGGGCTGGCTCACGCCATGCTGCACGGCGAGGCGTTCGTGGGGGACGAGCCGTTCGTGGTCGCGCTGGGCGACACGGTGATCCACCGCGGGGGCGATCCCGCGGCGGGCGAGGCTTCCCTGCTGGCGCGGATGATCGCCGCCCACCGGGAGCACGGCGCCGCCGCCACCGTCGCCGCGCAGGAAGTGCCGGCGGACCGCATCTCGCGCTACGGCATCCTGTCACCCCAGGGGGAGGCGGGTGAGGTGTTCCGCATCCGCCGGGTGGTGGAGAAGCCGTCGCCGGAGCAGGCCCCCTCCAACCTGGCGATCACCGCGCGCTACGTCTTCTCGCCACAGATCTTCCGCGCGTGCCGGGAGAGCGGCCGCGCCGAAAACGGGGAGATCGAGCTCACCCGCGCCATGACCTGGCTCGCGCAGCAGGGCGAGACCGTCCTCGGCGTCCGGCTCGCCTCCGGCGAACAGCGGCTCGACATCGGCAACCCGCAGTCCTACGCCGAGGCGTTCCGGCTGATGGCAGACGAGCTGGACGGATCGGCATAGCCCTGCCGCTGAGTTCGCAGCGCCCCCCGCACAAAGCGCGGCTCCGCAGGCTAAGACAGACTCAGTCCGCGGACTCTGGAACCCGGAAGGCCGCTCCGGTGGCCCAAAGGGAGACGGCCACGGTGCAGTCTGTGGAGTGCGGTGGCTCGCCACCGCTTCCCCGCCAGGGGAAACTCGCCGGAGTAGTCGGCCGCCGGGGCTCCTCCTGCCCCGCAGAGTTCGCCCTCCCATCTAGCGAGGGCGCGGGGTGGAACCTCGGGGAGAAGCCGCTCCCGCCAGGAGGCAATACGGACCCGCCAGGCCGCCGCCAGGGCAAGTTAGAGGTTGGAAGTCCGGCAAGCGGGTGATAGAAGTGACGGGGAAACTAATGAAGACACTCGTTACCGGCGGTGCCGGGTTCATCGGGTCGCACCTGTGCGACGCACTGATCGAGGGCGGCCACGAGGTGATCGCGGTCGACAACTGCCTCACCGGCAGCGCGGCCAACATCGAGCACCTGCGCGACCACCCGCGCTTCACCTTCGTGCAGCACGACATCGTGGAGCCGTACTCCGGCCCCGGCTCGGACTCGCTCGACGCGCTCTTCCACCTCGCCAGCCCCGCCAGCCCGGTGGGATACCGGACCCACTCGATCGAGACGCTCAAGGTCAACTCGATCGGCACGATGCACATGCTGGAGCTGGCGACGCGCACCGGGGCGAAGTACCTGGTCACCTCCACCTCCGAGGCTTACGGCGATCCGCTGGTCCACCCGCAGCGAGAGGACTACTGGGGCAACGTCAACCCGGTCGGCCTGCGCGCCTGCTACGACGAGTCGAAGCGCTTCGCGGAGGCGGCAACGATGGAGTGGGTGCGGAAGTATGACACCGACGCCCGCATCATCCGCATCTTCAACACCTACGGCCCGCGCAACCAGCTCGACGACGGCCGCGTGGTGCCGAACTTCATCACCCAGGCGCTCCAGGGCGAGCCGATCACCATCTACGGCACCGGCAGCCAGACCCGCAGCTTTCAGTACGTCTCGGACCTGATCGAGGGGATCCAGCGGGCGATGTTCACGCCGGAGACGAAGGGCGAGGTGTTCAACATCGGCAACCCCAGCGAGTTCACCATCCTCGAGTTCGCCCGCGAGGTGATCGCGGTGACCGGCAGCGACTCCTCGCTCGTCTACCGGCCCCTGCTCTTCGAAGACGATCCGAGCCGCCGCCGGCCGGACATCACGAAGGCGAGGGAAGAGCTCGGGTGGGAGCCGCGGATCCCGCTGCGAGAAGGACTCCAGCGGACCGTCGCCTGGTACCGCACCCAGCTCGAGCAGCTACGGCGGTAGCCGGGGCGGCTCCGGAACGGTCCTTGAGGTAGGAATCACGGCCCGCGGCGGGGAATCTGCCGCGGGCGTTTCCATGCGCCGCTTCTGATCCCCTCCGGAGCCATCTTCCATGTCCCGCCGTTCCGCTCCCGCATTCTTCCGCACGCTTCTCGCCGTCGCCCTCGTCGCCGGGGCCGCGCACGCGGCGTCGCTCACCCCGCAGCAGAAGGCGGCGAGCACCAGGTACGTGCTCGGCCTGCGCAACAAAGATGGCGGCTTCCGCGCCGCCGCGGCAGCGGGTCCGTCTTCCCTCGGCGCCACCAACTCCGGGCTGCGCGCCCTCCACTACCTCGGCAACAAGCTGGAGGATCCGCGGGACGTGCCGAGCATCGGCTTCCTGCTCGGCTGCTGGGACCGCCAGTCCGGCGGCTTCGCCGACGCGCCGGGCGGGCCGGTGAGCGTTCGCTCCACCGCGATGGGCGTCATGGCCTCCGCGGAGTTCGCGCGGGACCTGGGCGACGGCGGCGAGGTGCTCCCCGCCGAAGTGCTGAAGGGGGTCCACACCTACTTTGGGCAGAACGCGAAGAGCCTGGACGAGATCTACATCGCCGCCGCCTCGCTGCATGCCGCGGGGGTGAAGTCACCCGACGCCTCGAAGTGGGCCGACGCGTTCCAGGCGACCGCCAGGCCGGACGGCACTTACGGCGCGACGCCGGTCGACACCGCCCGCGCCGTGGTGACGCTGCTCCGCCTCGGCGCGCAGCCGAAGGACCAGGCCGCCGCGATGAAGTCGCTCCACGCCGCCCAGCGGCCGGACGGCGGCTGGGGCGTGGAGAAGTCGGACCTGCCGGGCACCTATTCCGTGATGCGCGCGTTCTACATGACGAAAGAGAAGCCGAACCTGAAGGCGGTCCGGGAGCTCGTGGGACGCTGCCGCAACCCCGACGGCGGCTATGGTGTCACACCGGGTACCCCGTCCGCCCTGAGCCCCACCTACTTCGCCTCCATCGTGCTGCACTGGGCGGACGAGATGGAGAAGTAGCGCCGCCTCCGCGGGAGAGTATCGATGCCGTACCGCCGTCCCTCATCTCCTCGCCGTCTCGCGCCGACGCTGGCGGTGCTCGGCCTCGCCTCCGCTGCCGCCCTGCTCGGTCTCACCGGGCAGGGCGCGGCGGCGCCGGCCCCCGCGGCGGAGCGGGCGGCGACAGTGCTGGCGGACCGCTGCCTCTCCTGCCATAACGCGGAGAAGAAGGCGGGCGGCATCGATCTTTCCACCCGCGCCGCCTTCACGGCTGCGAAGCTGGGTGCCGCGAAGGCGGACGACAGCCGGCTGGTGAAGGCGGTCGTCTCCGGCAAGATGCCGCCCACCGGCAAGCTCCCGGCCGCGGAGATCGCCGCGCTGAAGGCGTGGGTGGCGGCGGACGCGCCGTACGCGCGGGAGCCGCTGCGGGCGCTGCTCCCGTCGGAGCGGCCGCTCTGGTCGCTGGAGCCGATCCGCCGCGTCACCCCGCGGAAGACCCGGTTCGATCGCCTCGCCCGGAACACCGTCGACCGCTTCGTCTTCGCCGGGCTGGAGCAGAAGGGGCTCTCCCCCTCCGCCCCGGCCGGCAAGCGGGAGCTGCTCCGCCGGGTCAGCTACGATCTCACCGGCCTGCCCCCCACCCCGGAAGAGATGGCGGCGTTCCTGGCCGACCGCTCGCCCGAGGCCTACGAGAAGGTGGTCGAACGGCTCCTCGCCTCGCCTGCCTACGGCGAGCGCTGGGCGCAGCACTGGCTCGACGTGGTCCGCTACGGAGACAGCCACGGCTACGAGCAGAACCACCTCCGCGCCAACGCCTGGCCGTATCGCGACTACGTGATCCGCGCGCTCAACCAGGACACTCCGTACGACCGGTTCATCCACGAGCAGCTCGCCGCGGACGTGGTGGCGAAGGGCGACCCGCGCCGCGAGGTGGCGACCGGCTTCCTGGTGGCCGGCGTGCACGACACGGTCGGCAACTCGACCGAGGAAGGCAAGCGCCAGCAGCGCGCGAACGACCTGGATGACATCGTCTCCGCCACCGCGGAGACGTTCCTCGGGCTCACCGTCGGCTGCGCCAAGTGCCACGACCACAAGTTCGATCCGATCCCGCAGGTCGACTACTATCGCCTCGCCGCCGTCTTCGCCGGGGTCCGGCACGGCGAGCGCCCGCTTCCGGAGACGGCGGAGGACCGGGAGCGCCGGGTGCAGGCGGACGGCGTGCGGCAGGAGCTCCGCGCCGTCCTCGGCGGGCTGCTCGACCTGCAGGACGAAGGGCGCGCCGCGCTGCTCCGCCAGCGGGGCGCGGAGGTGGGGCGCCCGCCCACCAGCCCGCGCCACAACACCGAGCGCTTCGCCCCGGTCCGCGCCCGCTTCGTCCGCTTCACCGTCACCGCCACCCGGGACGGCATGGAGCCGTGCCTGGACGAGCTGGAGGTCTTCGGCCCGGACCTGCCCGGCAACCTCGCCCTCGCGTCGCGCGGCGGGAAGGCGGCGGCGTCCTCGCTCTACCCCAACGCCGCGATCCACCAGATCCATCACCTCAACGACGGCAAGTACGGCAACGACTGGAGCTGGATCAGCAGCGAGCGCGGGAAGGGCTGGGCGCAGATCGAGCTGAAGGAGCCCGCCCGCATCGACCGCGTCGCCTGGGCCCGCGACAGCTCCACCGGCCGGCGCCTGACCGACCGCTGCCCCACCGGGTATCGCGTCGAGGTCTCCGAGGACGGCGCGAGCTGGAAGACGGTCGCGACCGGCGACGACCGCGCCCAGGAGGCGGAGCGGCAGCCCGAGCTGGAGGTAAAGGCCCTCGGGCCGGAGCAGGCCCGCGTGCGCTCGGAGCTGCTGGCGCGGCAGGAGGAGCTGGAGGACCGGCTCGAGTCGTTCAGCCCGCGAATGGCCTACGTCGGCTCCTTCGGCGAGCCGGACCCGATCTACCTGCTCAAGCGCGGCGACGTGATGCAGCGCGGCGATGAGGTCGGCCCCGGCCCCCTCTCCTGCGTGAGTGTGGGAGACGACGCCCCCGCCGCGGCGCCGCAGAGCGAGCCGCAGCGGCGCCTGGAATTCGCCCGCTGGCTCACCGACCGTCGGAACCCGCTCACCGCGCGGGTGATGGTCAACCGGATCTGGCACCACCACTTCGGCCGCGGCCTGGTGGCGACGCCGAGCGACTTCGGCCACAACGGCGAGAAGCCGACCCATCCGGAGCTGCTGGACTGGCTCGCCACGGAGCTGATGAACGGCGGCTGGAAGCTGAAGCGGCTGCACAAGATGCTGGTGACCACCTACACCTACCGGCAGTCGAGCGCCGCCAACCCGCGCGCGGAGGCGATCGACGCCGGCAACCAGTACCTCTGGCGGATGCCGCTGCGGCGCCTCGACGCAGAGGCGCTGCGGGACAGCGTCCTCGCCGCCTCCGGCAAGCTGGACCGGAAGATGGGCGGCCCCGGCTTCCGGCTCTTCAAGTACAACGTCGTGAACGTGGCGATCTACGAGGACCTGGAGGAGCACGGGCCGGAGACGTGGCGCCGGAGCGTCTATCACCAGCGGGCGCGCGGGATCCGGGACGACCTGCTCGGGAGCTTCGACTGCCCCGAAAGCAGCCAGAAGAACCCGCGCCGGGTGAGCACCACGACGGCGCTTCAGGCCCTGAGCCTGCTGAACGGCCCGTTCCTCACGCAGCAGGCTGGCTTCCTGGCGGAGCGCCTGCGGAAAGAGGCCGGAGCTTCCGAGAGCGCGCAGGTCGCCCGCGCATTCCAGATCGTCTTCGGGCGCGCGCCCTCCGCGGAAGAGTCGAAGTCGGCCGTCGCCCTCGCCCGGCAGCACGGCCTCGACACCCTCTGCCGCGGCCTGCTCAACGCCAACGAGTTTCTCTACTACTGAGAGCTGACATGAAGCACCACGATCCTCGCCCCCTGACCCACGACCGCTGGCTCGACCGCCGGCAGTTCCTGGGCGATATCGGCACCGGGCTCGGCAGCATCGCGCTGGCGTGCATGCTGGCGGAAGAAGCAGCCGCGGGGCCCGCGAAGCTCGACGATCCGCTGGCGCCGCGCAGCTCTCACTTCCCGGCGAAGGCGAAGCGGGTGGTGCAGATCCTCTGCCCCGGCGCGGTGAGCCACCTCGACACCTTCGAGTACAAGCCGGAACTGGAGAAGCGGCACGGGATGCCGATGTCCGGCGAGAAGATCGTCACCTTCCAGGGCGGCAACGGCAACCTGATGAAGAGCCCCTGGGGCTTCCGGCAGCACGGGCAGTCCGGCAAGCACGTGAGCAACCTCTTCCCGCACCTGGCGCAGTGCGTCGACGACATCGCCTTCGTCCACTCCCTCACGGCGAAGAGCAACACGCACGGGCCGGCAATGCTCCAGATCAATACCGGCTTCATCCTGGAGGGCTTCCCCTCCATGGGCGCGTGGGTGACCTACGGCCTGGGAACGGAGACGCAGAACCTGCCGGCGTTCGTGGCGATCCCGGACGTGCGCGGCAACCCGCCCAACGGACCGGCGAACTGGAACAGCGGCTTCCTCCCGGCGGCGTTCCAGGGCACCTCGTTCAACACGGAGAAGCCGATCGCGAACCTGAAGCCGCCCTCCGGCTCGACCGCGAAAGAAGAGGGCGATCTCCGCAGCTTCCTCGCCAACCTGAACGCCGCGCACCTGCGCCGCCACCCCGGCCACAGCGACCTGAGCGCCCGCATCGGCGCCTACGAGCTGGCGGCGCGGATGCAGCTCAGCGCGCCGGAGGTGACCGACCTGGCGAAGGAGTCGGGCGCCACGCTCAAGCTCTACGGCGCCGACAGCGAGAACCCGCTGAAGGCGGCGTATGCCAAGAACTGCATCCTGGCGCGGCGTCTGCTGGAGCGGGGGGTCCGCTTCGTGCAGGTCTACTGCGGCGGGCCCGCGTCACAGGTCGACGGTCTCCTCAACTGGGATGCCCACAAGACGCTGAAGGCCGACTACGAGCGCCACGCGCCGATCATGGACCAGCCCACGGCGGCGCTGCTGCTCGACCTGAAGCACCGCGGGATGCTGAAGGACACGCTGCTGCTCTGGTGCACCGAGTTCGGCCGCATGCCGACCCACCAGACCGGCAGCGAGGGCCGCGACCACAACCCCGAGGGCTTCACCTGCTGGATGGCGGGCGCCGGCGTGAAGGGCGGCACCAGCTACGGCGCGACGGACGAGCTCGGCTACAAAGCCGCGCAGGACGTGAGCACCATCTACGACTTCCACGCGACGGTGCTCCACCTGCTGGGGATGGACCACACCCGCCTGACCTACTACCACAACGGCACCCAGCGCCGCCTGACCGACGTCCACGGCCACGTCATCAAGCCGGTGCTGGCGTAGGTTTCGCCGCGGAGAGCCGGGCGCGTCGGCGCGGCCTATCCCCCGACACCCTAACCCTCGCCACCATCGGCCTCCCCCACTCCCGGCAGGCCGCGCACCCGCAGGTGGACGAGGTAGCCGATGATCGCGGAGGAGGTGCCGGTGCGCTCCGCGACGCGGTCGAGCACCCGGGAGTAGGAGCGCTCGTCCTGCTCGGTCGGCTTCTCCGGCATCAGGCGCGTGTAGGCCTCGGCCAGCATGGCGAGGAGCTCTTCCAGGAGTCGGCCCTGGATACTCGGCAAGGAGCGGTTCGGGGTTTCGCTGAACTTGCGGGTCACCTGCTCGGCCACCGCCTCCCAGGTCTTGCCCTGCTCCGCCTTCTGCACCCGCTGCTGGTGCGACTGCGCGGTCAGGCGCGCCGCTTCCTCGCGGTTCTGCTTGTGCACCGCCCAGTCTTCCAGCGTCTCGCCCTGGAAGACGTGGATCCGCAGGGGGCGCTTCACCGCGTGCTGAATCAGCTGCTCGATCAGATTCCGGTGCCGGTTGTCCAGCAGGAGCCCGGAGCGGTGCATCTCGGTAACCACGTACCCGAGCACCAGCTCGTCGTTCTCGATCGTCAGCGGACGCGCTGCCTCGAGCGCCCGCCACAGCGCGGGCAGGCTCACGCGGGCCTTCATCTGGTCGGTCACGTAGCGCCAGAGCACATTCAAATCGACCTGGGGCGGCTGGGACATGGTTCTCCTCCGCGGGAAGATTGGCCGGCGAGCAGGCACTTCCCTGCCGGTCGCCGAGCACCTTCACACTAAGACTGCACAACAAATGGAGTTCCGCACTGAGCAGCCAGCACAAACCCGGTTCCACCCACCGCCGGAAGCCAACGGCGTCCGGAGGGACAGCCGCAGGCTGTGCCGGAGGACGCCCCTTGTGACCGCCCCTGGGCCCAGATACCGGCGGCGAAATCAGGGGCCCGGGAAGGTCACTAGCGGCCGAGCCATCCGGCGAGATTCCCCTGTCGGGGAAGCGGTGGCAAGTGTCACACGCTGTAAAGTTACACCACTGGCGGCGCAGGCGAGATTTGCCGCCGTCCGCGGTTCGGGAGGGGCGGGAAAAGCTCGGCCGCCTTCGTTTCCCCAT
>JBKBRF010000044.1:0-58554 GCA_046292385.1 Armatimonadota bacterium
GGGCAATGCGGCGGCAGCCATGCCTGTAACTCGGTGGAGACCTCGTAGCGCAACCGCCAGTCAGGCACGAAAAAAGGTGGTGGCAGTAATCTGCCACCACCAACTGCGGAACTTGGGTTAGGCTGAGGCTCTCATTTGAAGTTGTACAGCCCGGCCCACACTCCTCCGCCAGAAACGAGGAAGGGAGCGGCCCCGCGATGGAGCCGCTCCCCACGGATCGCTTCCTTCTCGTCCAGCTCACGGAAGCACGCCGGAGCCCAAGGTCGCCAGCGAGCAGGAGCAAGAGTAAGAGTAAGAGCAGGAGCAGGAGCTTCCGCTTACGGAGGGTTCGGATTCATCCCCCATCCCCCATCCTTCATCCCTTTAGCTCGCCCACTCCGTATGGAAGGTGCCTTCCTTATCGACCCGCTGGTAGGTGTGCGCGCCGAAATAGTCCCGCTGGGCCTGGATCAGGTTCGCGGGCAGGCGGGCGGTGCGGTACATGTCGTAGTAGCCGAGGGCGCTGCTGAGGCCCATCACCGGGATGCCGAGGCGGCTACCGAGGGCGACCACCTCCCGCCATGCCTCCTGGCTGCTCTCGATGTCGCCGCGGAAGCCTTCGTCCAGCAGCAGGTTCGGGAGCGAGGGGTTGCGGCGGTAGGCCTGGCTGATCCGGTCGAGGAGCAGCGCGCGGATGATGCAGCCGCCCTTCCAGATGCGCGCCATCTCGGCGAGGTCGAGGTTGTAGCCGTACTCTTCGCTCGCCTGGCGGAGCAGCGCCATCCCCTGCGCGTACGAGCAGATCTTGGCGGCGTAGAGCGCCTGCCGCACCAGGTCGATCAGCGTCTGCTTGTCGAACGGCGCGGTCTGCGCGGCGGGACCGGCGAGCACGCTGGAGGCCGCCTCGCGCTCCTGCTTGAGGGAGGAGAGGATGCGCGCCTCGACCGCCGCGTTGATGGTAGGGATCGCCGCGCCGATGTCGAACGCGTTCTGGCTGGTCCACTTGCCGGTGCCCTTCTGGCCGGCCGTGTCCAGGATCACGTCGACCAGCGGCTGGCCCGTCTCCGGGTCGTTCCGCGCGAAGATGTCGCGGGTGATCTCGATCAGGTAGCTCTGCAGCTCGCCCTGGTTCCAGTCCGCGAAGACCTCGTGCAGCTCCGCGGCGGAGAGGCCGCCGACCCGCCGGAGGAGGTCGTACGCCTCCGCGATGAGCTGCATGTCGGCATACTCGATGCCGTTGTGGACCATCTTCACGTAGTGGCCGGAGCCGCCGGGGCCGACGTATGCCACGCAGGGGCCGTCGTCCACCTGGGCCGCCACCTTCGTCAGGATCGGCTCGAGGGCGTCGTAGGCCTCCTTGCTCCCGCCCGGCATCATGCTCGGGCCGCGGCGCGCGCCCTCTTCCCCGCCGGAGACGCCCATGCCGACGAACTGGAGCCCGTGCTCCGCGTACTCCTTCGTGCGCCGCTCCGTGTCGAGGAACCAGGAGTTGCCGGCGTCGATGAACATGTCGCCCGGCTCCAGGTGGGGCCGGAGCAGCTCCATCTGCTGGTCGACCGCCGGTCCCGCCTTCACCATCACGATGATCCGCCGCGGCCGCTCCACCGCCTGGACCAGCTCCTCGATCGAGTGGCAGCCCACCAGGTCCGGCCGGGGGTTGCGGGCGAGGAACTCGTCCACCTTGGAGGTGGTGCGGTTGAAGACCGCAATGGGGAAGCCCTTGTCCGCGATGTTGAGAGCCAGGTTCTCTCCCATCACCGCCAATCCGATCAACCCGACCTGTGCCCGACTCATGCCACTGCTCTCCCTCGTCCGCGCTCTAATCCGGAACGCGGAATTGTAGCGTACATCGGCGGCAGTGCATTCCGGACTGACGCGCCCGCCCGTACGGGGGGTAAAAAGGCGCGAAGGAAGGGAAGGACGCGAAGGGACCCGTCGGAAAGACACGCCTCGCGAAGACTGCCGCAGTGACGCGCTGGCGGATACTGTTGGCGAAATCGGGAAGCTTCTCCGGGGCCCCGCTGGCGCGGGGCGCGAAAGCAAGCATTCGCACTCCACAGGCTAGCCCGGATGAGATTCCCTCTCGTCGAGAGGGAGACTGCCTCGGTGCAGTCTGTGGAGTGCGGTGGCTTGCCACCGTTTCCCCGCCAGGGAATCTCGCCGGAGTGCTTGGCCGCCGGTGATTTTCCTGCCCCGCTGATTTCGCCAACAGTATCCTGGCGCGGCCCTTCTCCCGGGGCGAAGTCGCAAGCGTCAGAAGGCGGCGCTCACACGAGGGCGGGGGTGAGCTCGCCGGCCCGCGCGCGAGTGAACTCGGCGCTACTCAGAGCGAAGCCCGCCTTCGCGGGCTGGGAGTCAGGCTGGTCGTGTCCTCGAAGGGAGCGTCAGGAAAGCCAATCCCCCAAAGACTGCCGGAGTGACGCGCTCGCGCGGCCCTTCTCCCGGGGTGAAGTCGCAAGCGTCAGAAGGCGATGCGGATACGGCGGAATCTCGGCGTGGTGAACTGGACACCCTCATTCGCGACTCGCAGCTCCGGGTCGTCCAGGCCGGTCTTAGGTTCGCAGCCGATATCCACCCCCGAGGGCTCGTACTTTCGGCACATCGCGAAGCGACTGAAGTAGGTGAAGTCAAGCTGGCTGGTCGAGAGCACCACCCCCACGTTCCGGACCAGCACGTACTCTTCGATCCTCCCACCGTCACGGATGCGCATCAGGAGATCGCCGTTCGACTTCCGGTACACACCCGCGGACGGGACCGGCCGGCCATCCATGGTGACCCGCGCTTGCACTCGCAGCCAGAGCAGCGGCTGCAGGAGAACCAGAGCAGCCGCAGCACACACCACCGCCGCGACCAGCAGCTCCCGCATCCGCCGTCCCGGCATCTTCCTGTTCACACCACCCTCCGCCCGGCGTCCCGCCCCTACCTCTTGAATGCGCCGGGAGCTGGACAGGCAGTGCGATTCGAGCGGACGCAGAGGCGCGCACAGGGTAGCCGCGACTCGCCGGCCCGCGCGCGAGTAAACTCGGCGCTACTCAGAGCGTAGCCCCGAAAACTTTCGGGGCTACGAACCAGGCTCGTCTTGTCCGCCTCATCCCCCTTCGCGTTCTTCCTTCCCTTCGCGCCTTCGCGTTCGTTCGAAAGCGACGATCCGAGCTACTCCACCTGCCCGCGGATCTTCCGCAGCCCGTCCAGGTTCAGGCGCAGCGCCTCTTCGGCGTCGAGCTCCTCGCGGTGGCCGAGGATCCCGATCGGGCCGGTGTAGCCGCTCTTCTTCACGATGCGGAGCAGCTCTACGTCCCGGTCGCCCTGGCCGATCGGCAAGATCTTCGGGCCGTCCTTGCGCATGCCGTTCAGGTTCAGCGCCAGGAGGTGCGGCTTCATCTTCGGCATCAGCTCGGCGAAGCGGTCCACGTGCGGGTGGCCGTGGTGGAAGTTGTAGACGATGCCGACGTTCGGCCGCTGCAGCCGCTCGATGATGGCGATCTGGTTCTCCGGCTCGCCGTACCAGCCGCCGTGGTTGTAGAGCGCCACCTTGCAGCCCAGCTTCTCCGCTTCGGCCGCCACCCAGCCGATCGGCCGCGCGGCGAGCTCGATCCGCTGGGCCTGGCTCGCTTCGGCCTCGGCAACACCGGTGGAGAGCCAGAGCTGGGGCTTCGCGCCCCGGCGACGGAGGAAGTCGAGGATCGTCCGGACGTGCTCCTCCTTCTCCGGCTCCGCGCCGAACGGGAACCAGAAGGCGTCGAGTGCGACCTGGTGCTTCTGGAGCGCGTCCAGCTCCCGGTCGAGCTGGGGCAGGTGCTCCGCGCGCCAGTCATAGGCGTAATGGCGGAAGCCGAGCCGCGCCATCATCTCCGCGCGCTCTTCCGGGCCGCGCTTTTTGGCGTCGAACGGGACGATACACCAGGCCATCAGGTTGTCGTCCGCGAAGAGCTTTCGGCCCTCCTGGGCCGCGTAGCCCGGGAGCGACAGCGCGGCCGCGGAGCCGCCGAGCAGCGCGAGCATCTCTCTACGTTTCATCGGGAGTCCTTCTGTTTGGAACGATTCGGCAGGGCGAAAGCCACGTAGGCGTCTCCCAGCTCTCCCCCCAGCTTGCCGCCGCCGGTGGCGGGGATCACCACGTACTGGCGGCCGTTCACCTCATAACTTGCGGGCGGCGCGTAGCCCCCGAACGGCAGCTTACGCGCCCAGAGCTCCCGCCCCGTGGCGGAGTCGAAGGCGCGGATCTTGAGGTCTTTCGTGCCGGCGCAGAAGACCAGGCCGCCCGCCGTGGAGAGCGCGCCGCCGAAGTTTTCGGTGCCGGTCTTCGGGATGCCACGCCGGGTCAGCTCCTCGTGCTCTCCGAGCGGGACTTTCCACGCGATCTTGCCGGTGTTCAGGTCAATCGCGTTCAGCGTGCCCCACGGCGGCTTGCTGCCGGGATAGCCCTGCTCGTCCAGCAGCCGGTGGAAGCCGAGGAAGGTGTACTCCGGGCGGGAGCCGGGCGGGAGCGCCGGGAGCGGCCGGTCGCGGTCGAAGAGGTAGTCGAGCAGCGACTTCTCCGCGGCGGGCGCCAGCTCGATCTTCGGGTGCGTGCCGCTGCGGCCGGTCTGCAGCAGCCGGCTCACGTCGGCGTCTTTCATCCGGTAGTCGAGCGCCAGCAGCGGGGGCGCTACGCCAACCCCCTCCCGCGCCTCGCCGTGGCAGCCGACGCACGACTGCCGGTAGACCGTCTCCCCCGGCGTGGGCGGCCGGTTCGGGTCGCGCTGCACGGTGCGGGTCTGCGGCACCACCGTGATGATCCACGGCACCTCGTTGGAGCTGACGAAGAGATAGCCGCTGGTCGGGTCGAACGAGGCGCCGGTCCACTCGCCGCCACCGTGGACGCCGTAGAAGACGGTCGGCCGTCCCGCCTCGAACGGCTCGAACCAGCCGAAGCGGGCGGTGCGCAGTCTGCTGCTGATGTACTTCCGCGCCTCCGGGGAGAGGTTGGTGACGTCTTCCTTCCGGAACTCCTGGCGGGCGAACGGCTGCGGCAGCTCCACGTCCGGCTGGTAGGGCGATGTCCGCTCGCCGGGGAGCTTCGAGGTCGGCGCGCGGCGCAGGCGGAACGGGAAGAGCGGCTTGCCGGTCACGCGGTCGAGCAGCAGCGTGTTCCCGATCTTGGTGACGGTGGCGACGGCGTCGACTTTCTTCCCGTTCCGCTCCACGCTCACCAGCACCGGCGGCGCGGGGATGTCGAGGTCCCAGATGTCGTGCCGGATCTCCTGGAAGTGCCAGAGCCGCTTCCCGGTTTCGGCGTTCAGCGCGAGCACGCAGTTGGAGAAGAGGTTGTCACCCCAGTGGCCGGCGCCGTCGAAGTTCGGCTTCGGAGGGCTGGTGGCGACGTAGACGATGCCCCGCTTCCCGTCGAGGGCGATGCCGCCCCAGCAGTTCGTGCCCTCTTCCGGCTGATCCCAGGTGTCGTAGCCGAATTCTCCCGGCTTCGGGATCGTGTTGAAGGTCCACAGGTGCTTGCCGGTGTGGAGATCGTAGCCGAAGACGTCCCGGTGGAAGCCGGCGAAGACGATCACGCTGCGGTAGACCGCCGGCGCCACGCGGAAGTGGCCCGTCCGCGCCTTCCCGCCGCTGCCGAAGCTCTCGATCGGCTTTCCGGTCTTCGCATCGAGCGCCCAGAGGTCGTCGCCGGCGTTGAACAGAATCCGGCTCGGGTGTCCGCCCTCACCCCGCCAGTAGGTGAGGCCGCGGAACGCCGGCTGCCCGCCCGGCTTGAAGCGCCAGAGCTCCTTGCCGGTCTCCGCGTTGACGGCGACCACGTGCTCGCCGACCGTCGGCGCGTACATCACGCCGTCGACGATCACCGGGTTGCACTGGATGTTCCCGGCGCCGTCCCCGGAGCGGTAGACCCAGGCGACTTCCAGCTCTTTCACGTTCTCCCGCGTGATCTGCGCCAGCGTGGAGTAGCGCGTGCCGGCGTCGCCGCCGTGGGAGCGGGTCCAGTCCTTGCCATTGCGGAGGTCGGACCCATCCCCGGCCGGGGTCAGCTCGTGCGGCTCCGCGGCGGGGATGACGCGGTACTTCGGCAGGGCGGCGCGCGCGGCGGCGTCCTCCACCTGCTGGTACTCCGCGGCGGAAGGCCCGCTCGCCCCTTCCGCGGGGCGCTCCCCGCCCTGCAGCCCCGCGCAGACCGCGGCCGTGGCAGCGAGCGGACCGATCAGCTTGAGTCCGAGCCGGTCTTTCACGCGAGGGCTCCCGTTCCGGCCGGGGCCGCCATCCGGCCCGCCTTGATCTCGCCGCCCTGGATCACCGCGAGGAAGCGCGAGCGGTCCTCCAGGATGCTGATCTCCGCGAGCGGGTCGCCGTCGACCAGCAGCACGTCGGCGAGCTTGCCCGGCTCCAGCGTGCCGAGCTCGTCCGCGCGGTCCATGATCTCCGCGCCGGTCTTCGTGGCGCAGGTGATCACCTCCAGCGGGGAAAAGCCGACGTGCTGGACGAAGAAGGTCAGCTCCTTCGCGTAGGTGCCGTGCGGGTTCCAGGCGAAGCCGTAGTCGCCGCCCATCCCCAGGCGCCCGCCCGCCTTCAGAATCTTCCGGGCGCTCTCCGCGCCGCCTTCCAGCGTCTCCTGGTGGCCGTCGATCACCGCCTGCGGCATCCCGACTTCCGGCCCGTGGACCACGCTGGCGTACTCGAACTGGAGCGCCGGCACCACCGGCACGTCCCGCTGCAGCAGCAGGTCGAGCGCCTCGTCGTCCATAAACGTGCCGTGCTCCAGGGTGTCGTACCCCGCCCGCAGCGCGTTCTTGATCCCCTCCGTGGCGCGGCAGTGGCCGGTCACCTTCATCCGGTGGTTGTGGGCGGTGCGGACCACCGCGTGCATCTCCTCGAACGTCATGCAGAGCGTGTGGTGGTCGTTCGTGTCCGGGGCGGCGGCATCGCCGGTCGGGTAGGTCTTCACCCACTCCACGCCGTCCTTCACCAGCTTGCGCACCGCGGCCCGCGCCTCGTCCGGGCCGTTCACCAGGAGCACCAGGCCCTCCATGCCGATCTTGCGAAAGTCCGGGTTCCAGTCCATGAGCCCGCCGACGCCGCAGATCTCGCGACCGCTCGCCGAGAGGCGCGGGCCGAGCGTGACCCCTTCGTCGATCCCCTTCTTCAGCCAGACGTCGATGTTGAACAGGCTCCCGCCGCTCCGCGCCGCCGTGTAGCCGCACTCCAGCGCCAGGCGGGCGTTGTTGGCGGCGAGGAGCGTGACGTACTCCACCGGGTACTTGATGTCGAGGTCTTCCAGCGCCGCCACGTTGAAGTAGGTCGGGTGGAAGTGCGCCTCCACCAATCCGGGCATGATCGTGCCGCCGCGGACGTCGATCTGCCGCGCGCCCGCCGGCAACTCCGGACACCCCGCCGCGGGGCCCGCGTACTCGATGCGGCCGTCCCGGATCACGAGCGCCGCATCCGGCACCGGCGGGGCGCCGGTCCCGTCCACGAGCTGACCGTTGGAGATCAGCGTCACCCCCGTCGCAGTCTTCATCACTCGTCTCCTTCAGGCAGCGCAGGGACCAGGTGCCAGGGATCAGGGGCCATTCCTGAACCCCTTCGTTCGACACGCCACCCTGTAACCCTTCAGCCTTCGAACCTGCAGCAGCAACTTCGCACCAGACCGTATTCGCACTCTCCGGCCGCCCTGGAGGGGCGGCAGACGATAGCCGGGGGTAAAGCGGAGCGCAACCCCCGGATTCAAGTCTCGCCATCTCCTCCGCCCTGGAGGGGCGGGAGGACCCTCCACCTCCACCATCTATGCCCCAATCGGCTCCAGCGACTCGAGAAACGGCAGCACCTGCAGCAGGAGCCGCTCCGGCTGCGACCAGTGGATCAGGTGCCCCACTCCCGGAAACTCCACCCGCACGCAGTCCGCCGCCAGCTCCACCAGGCGGTCGGAATCGAAGCTGGAAAGCATCCCCCCGGCATCGGGGTCGCCCGCCAGCAGCAGCGAGGGGCAGCGCAGCCCGCGCATCACCGTCTCCACCTCGTAGCCGTCCAGCCAGCGGCTCTCCACGATCGGGTCGAGCACGGCGGGATCGAGCCGCTGCAGGCAGCGTGCGGAGAACCGGAGCTGGGGAGCGTCCCGCAGGTCGCCCAGCCGCACCGTCCCGCCGCCCGGGCGCGGAAGGCGGATCTCCGCCAGCTCCGCCGCGAGCTCCCGCACCGGCCGCGGACCCCGCGCCAGCGCCCGGCGCATTCCCATGAACTGCGCCAGGAACGGCGTGTACTGGATGCGGCTGCCCATCGTCTCGAACGGGGGGTCCTCCAGCACCACGGCGCGGACCCGCTCCGGCACCGAAGCGGCGGCGGCGCACGCCACCATCGCCCCGAGCGAGTGGCCGTAGATCACCGCCGGCTCCTCCACGGGGCCGCGGAGCAGCGCCACCACGTCCTGGACGTAGTCGGCCACCCGGTACGCCGCCCCGGCGCGATCGGAAGCGCCGTGGCCGCGGAAATCGAGCGCGTAGATCCGCCACCGGGCCGCCAGCGCGGGCAGGATCGGCAGGAAGTCCTGCCAGCCGCGGACGACTCCATGCAGGAGCACCAGGGGTGGTCCGGAAGGGGCGCCGGCGGCGTAGGAGAGCGTCAGCTCGCCGGAATGGAAACTCTGCTCGGTAAACACGGACCCTCCCCCTACCGGGGTGCTTTCAGCGCTAGCTGCAAGCCATATCCGGCAAGTAGGCCCGTGTATCCTGCCCCGTTGTCGCCACCGGCCGCTCCGCTCGTACGCGACGACGGGGAGAGAAGCCCTGTTACCGGCTCCCCTCCCCGTCAGCCATTCCGTTACGCCGGCGGCGCGCTTACATGTGGAAGCGGCCGTTGTAGCGGCGGAAGGCGTCGGTCACCGACTCGCGGCTCAGCGCGGTCTGCGACAGGTCGACGCCGACGTACACGCCGCCGCGCTCCACCTCACCCGCGTAGTAGTGGGCCTCGTCCTCGCTCAGACCCCACGCGGAGAACGCGCCCGCCAGGGCGCCGGAGGTGGCGCCCACGATAGCGCCCGCGGCGGCCATACCGCCCGCGGCACCCAGCGTTTCCGCCAGGGCACCCGCGGCGACGAAGGGGGCGAGACCCGGGATGGCAAATGCGGCGAGGCCGAAGAGCGCGCCCACGCCGGCGCCCACACCCGCGCCGATCAGCGTTCCCTTTCCGGTATCCTTCGCGGTATCCTCGCCATCAGCGTGCTCGGCCATGTCGCCGGTGGCGGCATACTGGTCGCCTCGGCGGGAGACGACGGAGATCGCCCGCTCCGGCACGCCGTTGTCCCGCAGCCAGTCGACGGCGCGGTTCGCATCGTCGCTATCGTTGAAGACCGCCGACACGATGTCGAACGAGGTGCTCCGTGTCTCGTCGTAGTCCGTCGTATCGTAAGCCTGCGTCCGCGACGCGTAATTCAGGTCAGACATCCTTCTCCTCCTCCTGGGCTGTCTCGCCCATCTGCGGCGCGTCGAGTCATCTGCGCGCCAGCAGACCGGTGCGATTCTTCCCGGCGGACAGGGCCGAGAAACCCAGAGGAGAAGGCGCCCGCAGGCTAACGGCCTTGAACGGCTACAGGCCGGCAGGCAGTGGCCGTGTCCGGATGGCGGACCTGCCAGGCACAGACCTACACCCTACCCCCTAAACGCTACACCCTGCGATCAGGCCAGCACTTCTTTGATCACGTGGCCGTGAACGTCGGTGAGGCGCATGTCGCGGCCGCCGTAGTGGTAGGTCAGCTTCTCGTGGTTGAGGCCGAGGAGGTGGAGGATCGTGGCGTTGAGATCGTAGACGGTCTGCGGGTGCTCGGCGACCCTGTAGCCGATCTCGTCCGACGCGCCGAAGATCGTGCCGCCCTTCACCCCCGCGCCGGCCAGCCAGACGGCGAAGGCGTGCGGGTTGTGGTCGCGGCCGGTGCTGCCCTCGGTGAACGGCATGCGGCCGAACTCGGTGTGGAAGACGACCAGCGTGTCGTCCATCAGGCCGCGCTGCTTCAGGTCCTTCAGCAAGGCCGCGACCGGCTGGTCCACTTCTTTCGAGTGCATCTCGTGGTTCTTCACGATGCCGTTGTGCGCGTCCCAGTTCTGGTCGAACACCCCGCCCCCGCTGAAGATCTGCACCATCCGCACGCCGCGCTCCACCAGGCGGCGCGCCAGGAGGCACTGCCGCCCCACGATCTCCGTCTCCGGCTTGTCGAGGCCGTACATCGACTTCGTGGTCTCGGTCTCCTGGTTGAGGTCGACCGCCTCGGTCGCCTCGGACTGCATGCGGTAGGCGAGCTCGTAGGCGCGGATGCGCGCCGCCAGCTCATCCTCGCCCGGGTTCTCGCGGAGGAACTCCTCGTTCAGCTTGCCGAGCAGGTCGAGCTGCAGCCGCTGCCGCTGCGGGGAGATGCCGGCCGGCGGCTTGAGGTTCAGCACCGGCAGGCCGCCGCTGCGGAACTGCACCCCCTGGTAGTTGGACGGCAGGAAGCCGCTGCTCCAGTTGGAGGCCCCGCCGCCGACCAGCGCGCGGGGATCGGTCATCACCACGAACGCCGGAAGGTCCTGGTTCTCCGTCCCGAGCCCGTAGGTGACCCACGAGCCGAGCCCCGGCCGGCCGCTGAAGGTGGCGCCGGTGAGCATGTGGTAGAGCGCCGGGACGTGGTTGTTGCTCTCCGACTTCATGGAGCGGATGAGCGCCAGGTCGTCCACGCAGCCCGCGATGTGCGGGAACAGCTCCGAGACCGGCATCCCGCACTGGCCGTACTGCTGGAACTTCCACGGCGACTTCATCAGCTTCCCGGGCGCGCTGCGGCCCATCGTGTCGAAGCCGGGCCGTCCCGCCACGGAGACGCCGTCCTGCCGGTCCAGCTCCGCCTTCGGATCGAAGCTGTCGATGTGGCTCAGGCCGCCGAAGAGGAAGACCGAGATCACCCGCTTCGCCCGCGGCATGAAGTGCGGCGCCTTCGGGGCGAGCGGGTTCACCGCTTTCGCCGCCGCGGCCGGGGCCGGAGCGGCGTGTGCCAGCCGGCTGTCCGCCGCGAGCAGCGACGCCAGCGCCAGCCCGCCAATCCCGCCGCCCGCCTGCGACAGGAACTGCCGCCGCGCCATGTACCGCCCGCCCTTGCTGTAGTGGTCTTCGGATCGCATCACTCGTTCTCGATCACGGAATTCAGTGAGCCGGCTTGCTCGCGGGGCCTAACCCCCCAGAGTCCAGACCTGCTCCCCTTCGACAGCTCCCCTCTCCCCGCGGGAGAGGGGCCGGGGGTGAGGCCGCACCGAAGTGCCGACCTCTCGCCCCGCTGAAATCCCGGCCCTGGATCGCCGGCAGTTGACTGCCGGCGGAACCAACCCGCGGAGTTCACTCCGCACCGCAGTGTCTCCCGTTCCGCAGCGTTCCGCCGCCCCTCCAGGGCGGATCTATTGGGCCGGCCTGAGTCCGGGGGCTGCGCTGCGCTTGCACCCCGGCTAACTTCCAGCGCCCCTCCGGGGCGCGCCGGCGTCGCGCACTCGCCCACTCGCCCACTCGCCCATTCGCCCACTCGGTCCCCTACGGCGTGTAGACGAACTCGTTCAGGTTCAGGACCGCATGGCAGAAGTCGTGGAGACCGTTCTCCGGCTGCTGCTTCAGGAACTGTACCGCCAGGCTCTGCTCTCGCGCCGTCGGCTTGCGGCCGACCGCCAGCCGGTAGGCGCGCTCCACCTGCTTCACCGGGTCCGCTCCCGCCTCTTTCCGGATCCGCTCCGCGAACATGCCGGCCTGGCGGTGGACCAGCGGATCGTTCAGCAGCGTCAGCGCCTGGATCGGCGTGGTGGTGACGTTCCGCTTGGCGACCGAGGCGGAGACGTCCGGGCAGTCGAACACTTCGAGCTGCGGGAACGGCAGGGAGCGCTTCACCTTGATGTAGACGCTGCGCCGCCACGTCTTGGGACTGTCTTCCCCTTCCGGCCAGTTGATCCCCTGGAAGGTGTCGGCGCGCAGGCTCGGGTCGACCGGCGGGTAGACCGGCGGTCCGCCCATCTCCCGGTTCAGGCTGCCGGCCACCGCCAGGATGCTGTCCCGCACTACTTCCGCGTCGAGGCGCCGCACTTCCATCCGCCAGAGGTACCGGTTATGCCCGTCCTTCGCTTCCATGTCGGGACGGGCTTTCGTCCCCTGCCGGTAGGTGGAAGAGAGCATGATCAACCGGTGGATCGGCTTCAGCCGGTAGCCGCCGGAAATGAACTTGCGCGCGAGCCAGTCGAGCAGCTCCGGATGCGTAGGCAGGTCGCCGTTGATGCCGAAGTTGCTGGGGCTCTCCACGATGCCCCGTCCGAAGTGGTGCCGCCAGACGCGGCTCATCCAGACGCGGTAGGTGAGCGGGTTCTTCGGGCTCGCCAGCCACTCGGCCAGCGCGCGCCGGCGGCCGGTGGTGGTGGCGGTCGCCGCCTCGGGCCCGATCACCGTCTTTCCGTCCGGCAGCGAGTGGAGGAAGCCCGGCTCCACCACCGGCCCCAGCACGTTTGCGTCGCCGCGGACGTGCAGCTTGACCGGCTCGAACTCGCGCTTCGCGTCGGTGACGGTCATCGCCTTCGGAAGCTGCGGGCGCTTGCCGTCGATCTCCTTGATCGACGCGTTCAGGCGGGTCAGCTCGGCGCGCTCCGCCTCGGGGAGCGCAGCGAGGATCTGCTCGTCGTTCGGGTTCGCGTGCCCCGCCGCTTTCGCCGCCTCGGCGCCCTTTGCCCGCAGCGGCTCCGCCTGCGCCTTCAGCGGCGCCAGCTCCCGGTCGAGCTCGGCGTTGCGGGCGTCGGCCGCGCGCTTCTCCTCCGGGGTGGGGATCTCCACCTCGCGTCGCTCCGTCGGCGCGAAGACGGCGTAGAGCCGGAAGTAGTCCGCCTGCGAGACCGGGTCGTACTTGTGGTCGTGACAGCGGGCACACCCGATCGTGAGGCCGAGCACCGCGGAGCCGGTGGTGGAGACCAGGTCGTCCACCTCGTCCGCCCGCGTCTGCGGCAGCTTCACCATCGCGAAGTCTTCCTGGCCCAGGCCAAGGTAGCCGGTGGCGACCAGCGCCGCCGGGTCTCCCGGCTTCACCTCGTCTCCGGCCAGCTGCTCCCGGATGAACTCGGGATACGGCTTGTCCTCATTGAAGCTCTGGATCACGTAGTCGCGGTAGCGCCACGCCAGCGGGCGGTCTTTGTCCCCCTCGAAGCCGGAGCTCTCGGAGAAGCGCGCCACGTCGAGCCAGTGCCGCCCCCACCGCTCCCCGTAGTGCGGGGAGGCGAGGAGGCGGTCGACTACCTTCTCGTAGGCGTCCGGCGCGGTGTCGGCAACGAAGGCGTCGACTTCCTCCGGTGTCGGCGGAATGCCAATCAGGTCGAGGTAGGCGCGGCGGATCAGCGCCGGGCGCGTGGCTGGCGGCGAGGGCGAGAGGCCGTTCGCCTTCAACTTCGCCAGCACGAAGGCGTCGATCGGGTTCTTCACCCACGGAGAGTTGAGCTTCGGAACCACCGGGATGCTCAGCGGCCGGAACGACCACCAGACCTGCTCCGCCGCCGTCTTTACCGCCTCTCCGTCCCACGGAGCGCCGCCATCGATCCACTGCTTCAGGACGGCGATCTCCGCCGCGGGAAGCTTGCCGCCGGGCGGCATCAGGGGCGTGCGCTCGCCGGTCACCAGGTGGTAGAGCAGGCTATCCGCGGACTTGCCCGGCACCAGCGAGGCGCCGCGGGTACCCCCCTTCAGCGCCGCCTCGCGGGAGCGAAGATCGAGCTTGCCGAGCGTCGTCCCCACCCCGTGGCAGCCGAGACACCGCTTCTCCAGCACGGGGCGCACCTCGCGCTCGAAGAAGCCGGCCCCGAGCTTGTCCGCACCCGCCGCTTCCTGCGCGTGCAGCGCCGCCGCCCCCAGGCACGGGACCAGGAGCATCAGGGCGGCGAGCAGGTGGCGTCGGATCGGCACGTGGATCATCAGAACTTCGGCTCTCTCGGGACTATCGGTGGGAAGGCGCGAAAACAAGGCTACCGCTGCACGCGGTAGAACACGTCCTCTTTGAGACTCAGGAGGTGCCCGGGTTGCAGCTCGTCCGCCAGAAGCGGCTCTTCTCTCGGAAACCCAATACGGTTGTTGAGACGGCGCCAGCGGGGCATCGGGAGACGCGGCAGACTCGGCCGGCAATTCCGCTTTGCGAGGGTCCCGGGAGGTCACCAGAAGCCCTACCAAGCGGTGGCAAGCCACCGCACTCCACAGACTTTCCCGCTGCCGGCTCCCGCTCTCCGAAGAGAATTCCGCACAGAGACGGCGAGAGCCGGGGGAGGCTCTCCGCTCCCCGGCTCTCCCGTTCGATCTTTCGCCCTCCGCGCCCTACTTCTTCTTGAGGGCGTCCGGTTTCACGTTCAGGTCGGTGTAGACGAACTCCTGGACTTCGAAGACGGCGTTCGGCACGCCGGCCGCGTAGTAGCCGCCGTCCGGCGTCTTCTTGCCGAGCTTGAAGACCTGCGAGCTCGGCTTGCCGGGGTTCAGCGTGACCGTGATCTCCGGCTCCGTGAGGCCGTACTTCGAGAGGTCCGCGGGCGCCTCCGCCACGTGCCGGTGGGCCGCGGCGCGGACGCTGTCGATCACCGTCTGCACGGTGGCGGTGTCCGCGGGGGTCCGGCTGGTGCCGTCTACCCGACTCCAGTCTTCACCGGAGCGCTCCAGGCGGAGGGTGCCGTGCCGGTTCTTTAGCTCCAGGGCAGTCACGTCGTCGAGCCCGAGGGTGATCAGCTCTTTGTCGCGGAGGTCGGCCACCTGCTGGTCGAGGCCGGAGAAGGTGGTCTTCGCGACCCGCATCACCTCGCGCTCACCCTCGCGGACCGCGTAGACCTTGTCCCCTGCTTCCAGCCCGAAGTGGACCGCGTGCTGCCCGCCCTTGTCGCTCACCTGCACGGTGAGACGGGGCTGGTCCAGCCCGTACTTCGCCAGGTCGGCGGCGTTGTCGTCCGCGAAGTCGGCGGCGGAGGCGCTGCGGAGGGAGCCGAGGAACGAGCTCACGCGCACCTCGTCCGCCTTCGCCTGGAACGGCTGTGCGAGCTGCCAGTCCTCACCCTGGCGCTTCAGCTCCACGTTGCCCTGCGGGCGGCTGAGGGTGATCGATTGGATCTCGTCCTCCTCGCCCAAGGCGAGGAGCCGCTTGTCCCGCAGCGAGTCGACGGTCTTCCCCTTCAGGTCGTTCACCTGGGTGGAGGAGAGCATGAAGACCCGGCCGTTCTCCGCCGTGCGCGCGTAGAAGTTCTCGCCCGCGGCCCCCGGCGCGGTCGGCAGGTCTTTGCCGATCTGGAGCGTGCGGGTCTTGCCGTCCTTCGCCGTGAGCACCACCTCCGCCGCCGGCTTGTCGAGGCCGTAGAGGGAGAGGTCGGACGACGCGCCTTCCACCTGCTGACTCACGCTCGCGTCTTCCAGCAGGCCCTTGAGCCAGCTCTCCACCGCCTCGCCGTCGGCGCGATAGGTCGCCGGCGCCTCGAAGCGCCACCCGCCGTCCGCCTTCACCAGGGTGAACGGGCTCTCCGGGCGCTTCACTTCCACGCGCGTCACGTCGGCGGAGGTGAGGCCGGCGTAGTCGGAGACCGGGGGCGGAGCGTCCGGGTCGCGGACGGGCGCCTTCTCGTTCCAGAAGAGCGCCACACCCGCGAGCACGATCACCGCAGCGGCGATCAGGCCGCCCTTGCCCTTCAGCGGCTTGTTCTTCTTCGCCTGCGACATCGGTCTCCGTTACCTCCGCTTCAGGTAGACGCCGATCGCCAGGAGCAGCGCGAGCAGCGGGAAGTCGAGGTAGTGGAGCAGCCGGATCATCCGGAGCTGGCCGGCGTCGACGAAGACCTGCTCCGTGTTCTCGTCCTTCGGCGGGATCGAGACGAGCGCGTCTTCCTCGCCCAGGTAGTTCACCAGCCCCGCCGCCAGGTCGCGGTTGGAGGCGCCGAGCATCTGCACGCCCTGGTCCGTGGTGAAGGTAGTATCTCCCACCACCACCAGGCGGCCGGTCTTCGCGTCATCCCCGGTGCCGAGCTTCTTCTCCGCCACCGCGGCGACGGAGACCGCCTTCTGCGGCGCGTTCTGGATCGCCTGCTGCAGGTTCGTTTTCCCGGCCTCGAAGCTCTCCACGTGAATGGCGGTCGGCTCCGTGCGGATCAGCTCCGTCACCGTCACGCCTTCCGGCGCGGGGGTGGCCGCCTGGACACTGCGCATGGAGAGGAAGATCGCCCGCGCGCTGGCCGGGAGCGCCGCGTGCGGGCTCTGGCCGGTGTCATGCACGATGGCGCCGGTGGCGGGATCGACCACCAGGTCGTTCTGCGTCCGGATCCCCCACGGCTTCAGGAACTCCTGCAGGCTGGGTCCGCGCACGCTCAGGAAGAGCAGCACGCGGCCGCCCTTGTTCAGGTAGTCGTTCAGCCGCTTCTGCTCGTCGTCGGTGAACGGCCGCTCCGGGCCGGCGATCACCAGCACGGCGTCCTTCGCCGGGTCGAGCGCGGCGGCGTCCTTTCCGTAAAGGTCGACGGTCTCCACCTGCCACTGCAGCGTCTTCAGCTCTTCGGAAAGGAGCTGGGTGCTCAGCGCGGGGTTCGACGCGCCGGCATCCGGCGGCAGCGCCTCGCCGTGTCCCTTCAGGAAGACGACCCGCCGGGAGCTGTCCCGCGTCATCTTCAGGATCGCGCTGGTGACGTCCCGCTCCGTAAACTCGGTAATATCCTGCCGCTTCCCGTCGAGCTGCAGCACCGCGCCGGTGAGGTCCGGTCCCAGCTTCGGCAGCGGCTGCATCGCGAGGTACTGGTCCGGCCGGGCGGTGGGGTCGACCTGCTTCCACTTGAAGTTCGGCGAGGCGTCCTCGTACTGCTTCAGCAGGTCGCGCGCGCGGTCCGCGTTGCGGGCGCCGCGCGGCAGGAAGGCGGTCACCTCCACCGGCTTCGGCAGGCTCTTCAGGATGTCGCGGGTGCGGGGCGCCAGGGTGAAGCGCTGGTTCTTGGTGAGGTCCCACCGCACTTCCACCCGCCGACGCACGATCACGTTCACCACCACCAGCGCCACGATGAGCGCCAGCGCGATGAGGAAGGTGTTCAGGCCGCCGCCGCGGGTCCAGCCGCGCAGCCGGGCCCAGATCTGCGGTCCGAAGCCCCAGATCCAGGTGACGAAGAGCGCCGCGGCTCCGATGAGCGCGTAGCGGGCCCACGGATCGATCACCCCCATCGCCACCCAGCGATGGAAGCCGAAGATGAGCAGCACCAGCGACAGCCAGCCGCTGATCAGCGTCATCCACTGGTCCGCGCGGTCGGCCCGGGTCGTTGTGGGTGTAGTGTCTGACATGGCAGGTCGCTTAAGCCGCGCGCGTCGTGGTCAGGCCACGGATGGAGAAGAAGAGCGCGGCGATGATGATCGAGAGGTAAAGGACGAAGTCGCGCAGGTCGAGCACGCCCTGAGCGAAGTTGTCGAGCGACGCCTGCAGGTCGAGCCCCTGCAGCACCACCAGCACGCTGTGCCAGACCCAGGCGAGCCCGTGCATCAGGATCGTGCCGATCCCCGCGTTCGCCTCCAGCTTCGGCGCGTCCCCCGCCAGGTTGCGCACGATCCAGCTCAGGAGCACCACCATCGTCAGCAGGATCGCGGCGGTGGAGACCCACGCCACGATCTGGTTGCTGGTGAGCGTGGAGGTGAGCAGTCCGATCGCCAGGAAGACGGCGCCGAGCAGGAAGAGGCCGAGGTAGCCGGTCACCGCCGGACCCCACTCGCCCATCTTGCTCGCCGAGAAGCCGGCGCAGAGGATCGTCGCCACCGCCAGGAACGCCGCCGCCCAGCCGAGCGGCCGCGACTCCCGGACTACCGCCACGGTGAGGGCGATGAGCGTGGCCGCGGTGAGGAGCAGGCCGGTGTAGGTGGGGAAGACCGCGCTCCCGCCCTGCTGCCGCACCCACCCCAGCACGAAGACGTAGGGCAGCGTGCTGAAGAGGATGACGGCGTAGAACGCCAGCGCGCCGAAGAACTTCCCCAGCACCGCCTGCGTCTCGGTGATCGGGGAAGTCATGAGCAGCTCGATGGTGCCCTGCTTCTTCTCTTCCGCCACCAGGCGCATCGTGAGCGCCGGCAGCAGGAAGACGAGCCAGATCACCATGTTCCCCACCACGTACCGCAGGCTGGCGACGTTCGCCTCCAGCGGCGCGATGAAGAACGACGCCGTGACCAGCAAGAAGAAAAGCATCACCACGTACCCCACCGGGGACGTGACGAAGGCGCGGAACTCGCGCTCGGCTATGGTGTAGATCGATCTCATCGGTCGGTATCTCGCCACCGGGCGGTTGAAACCGCGGCAACAACAGCACGAAGTTTTAACCCCCGTACGGGGGTCCCCCTCCGGGGACTAACACGGCCCAGTTCGGGCGTCCGGAGGACGCGTGGCCGAAGGCCGTCCAGCGAGGGATTTCAATCCCTCGCCGCCCCTGCCACGGCACATCAAGCGGCAACTGGCTCGCGCTTCGCCCCCGTGATCTGGAGGAAGATGTCCTCCAGGGTCGGCTCGATCCGGTCGAGGGCGCGGAGGCCCCAGCCGGCTTCGACCACGGTGGCGGCGAGCTGGTCACGCAGATCGACGTCCCGGTCGCTCTCCACGATGAAGCGGCCGTCGTCCAGGTGCTCCACCCGCTGCACGCCGGAGATCGCCTCCAGGCGGGCGCGCACCGCTTCGGCGGGGCCGGCCACCTCCAGCCGCAGGCGCTGCACGCTCTGCACGGTGGCGGTGAGGTTCTGCGCCGTGTCGACCGCCACCAGGCGTCCCTGGTGAATGATGACGATCCGGTCCGCCAGCATCTGCGCCTCGTGGAGGATGTGGGTGCTCAGGATGACGGTGTGGTCGCCGCGGAGGCCCTGGATCAGGTGGCGGATCTCGATGATCTGCTCCGGATCGAGGCCCTCGGTCGGCTCGTCCAGGATCAGGATCTTCGGGTTGTGGACCAGCGCCTGCGCCAGCGCCACGCGGCGGCGGAGCCCCTTGGAGAGCTTGCCGATGATCCAGTCGCGGCGCCCGGCGATGTGCACCGCCTCCATGATCTCGCTCACCCGCTTCTCCACCGCTCCCCCCGGCACGCCGCGCAGGCGGGCGCAGAAGGCGAGATAGCCGCGCACCGTCATGTCGTCGTAGAGCGGGGCGGTCTCCGGCAGGTAGCCGATCTGGCGGCGCGCCTCCACCGAGTCCTCCCGGATGTCGGCGCCGTTGATGCGCACGGTGCCGGAGGTCGGCGCCATGAAGCCGGTCATGATGCGCATCGTCGTCGTCTTACCGGCGCCGTTCTTCCCCAGGAACGCCAGGATCTCTCCCTCGCGCGCCTCGAACGTGACGCCGTCGATGGCGAGCATGTCGCCATACCGCTTGGTGAGGTTGTCGACTTCGACCAATACGGATCTCCTCGCGGCCGGGCGCCGGCAGCCGGCGCGCGTGGACCGCCCAATCAGAGAAGCAAACCGCCAGCGTGGGCGGCGAAGGGACCCGCGGTGCGGGGGACATCGGCGGCCGAGGACTGCGGCCCGCGCGGAAATGTCCACGTAATCTTACGCCGATCGCGCTTCCACGGTTCCGAGCGGCGGCCAGGCACCCGGACGGTCTCCGAGCAGCTCACCAGAAAATGATGGAACCTGCCTGTCGCCGTGGGGTTCTTCTCGCCAGGACAACGATTTCCCCGCTCCCGGCGAGGGATGGAGATAGTGAGGACCACGATGAACATGAAGCGGCTCTACTCCAGCGCCCTGGCGGCCGTGATGGCCATAGGAATTCTCTTCGCGGGCGCCGCCCCGGCCGCCGCCGATCATAACAAGGCGAGCAGCAAGGAGAAGGCCTACCGGCTCGGCACCTACGCGCTCGGCGGCCTGACCGCCTACGGCTTGGTGAAGAAGAAGGGCACGCTCGCCCTCGTCGGCGCCGCCGGCACCTACCTGGCCTACCGCGGCTGGAAGAACGAAGTGAACGAGCGCCACGAGCGCCGCCGCGACGGCCGCAACTACCGCCGGCACGACCGCCGCGCCCGCCGCCGGTAAGCTTCTATTCCGTATCGCGTATTGCGTAGCGGTACGCTTTCACCGCTGAACCTCAGATCGTGCCGGGCGAGGAGCTTTGATCGCCTCTCGTCCGGCACGATCGCGTTTCTGGCGCAGCGACCCGCCCGGCAGGACGCACTGTAGCAAGGGGCCAGCTAGCCGCTACGGAATACGCGAGACGGAATACGCCCCTCCCGTCACGAGGCAGCGCCTTCCGAGTGTACGAGGCATCCCCGCACGAAGCGCAGGTTGTGCCGGGCGCTTTCCCGGGCGTCTTCGCCGGGGGCGGTCTCCAGCACGATCCAGCCCTGGTAGCCCTGCTCCCGCAGCACCGCCAGGCACGCTCGCAGGTCCACTCCCGGCGCGTCGAGCGGCTGCTTGTTCAGGTTCTTGGCGTGGACCTGGTAGACCAGCCCCTCCAGCTCCCGCAGCTCCGCGGCGGGGTCGGCTCCCCGCCTGGCGCCGTTGGCGAAGTCGTAGTAGCAGCGGAATGCGGGGGAGTCGAGCCACTCCAGCACGGTGCGGGTCGACGCCGCGTCGAGCGCGTTCTCCCAGCCGATCGTGACGCCCTGTTCTTCCGCCAGCGGCAGGCAGGCGCGCACGTCGTCGCCGAACCGCTGTACGCGCGCGGTGTCGGACAGGTCGGTCAGCGAGAACTCCGGGAGCATGATCCCTCGCGCGCCGAGCGACGCCGTCTCCCGGACCGCCTCCTCCAGCCGCGCCCGCGCGATGAGCCGCTGCTCCGTCTCCTCGCTCCCCAGCCCGTCGCCGTCGCAGATCAGGCTGCAGACCGGCACCCCCGCCTCCTCGCTGCGGGCTCGGACCCGCTCCAGCGGCTCCCGCAGCTCCAGCTCCACGCCGTCGAAGCCGAGGTCGCGCGCCGTGCGGAACAGCTCTTCCCGCGGCACCCGCAGCACCTTCTCCATCACGCCGACTCGGATCATCGCACTCCCCGTCTCCATCCCTTCATAGAGGCTGGCCGGTCGCCCCGCTCCAGATGACCCAACCGTAGGCTGCGGCCACGACCGCCGCTCCCAGGATGCGGGTGGCCGGGAGCAGGATCGCGCCCAGGCGCCCTGGCTCCCTTACGTGCGGCTCCGCCCGGCTCCGCCGCAGCGTCAGCAGCTCCGCCGCCGAGCTCCGGACGACCATCACCGCGAAAACGAAGGGGCTCAGGCCGACTGCCACCGCCCCGAAGAACCCGACCGAGAACAAGACCACCGGAATCAGCGGCACCCCGAGCAGCAGGAACAGCGCCCCCAGTCCCCAACGCAGCCAGCGGCCCCGCAAAGGGAAGAGCCACTGCAGCCTCTCGAGGAGGGGGCCGTCCTCCCGCGCCAGCAGCAGGCACACTCCCGATCTCAGCAGCGCGACTCCGACTGCGCCAAGGGCGAACAGCACCAGGTAGAGCAGAAACCACGGTTCCACATTAGCAGAATGCCTCTCGGACCGAGCTGGTTGGCCCCCCTGTTGGAGACGCTCGGCGCACGCTTATTCCAGGATCGCGTGTTCCGTGCTGGTGACGGCGCCGTGGAGGTCCCGGAGGGTGAGGAAGTAGACGCACGGGCGCTCTTTCGGCAGCTCCGCTTCCACACCGTCCAGGCCCAGGGTGCGGGCGCGGGCGCTCTTCCAGTCTCGCTGCTGCCACGGCTTGTCGAGGTCGGTGGTCCAGTGGATCTGCCCGTCGCGGATGGTGGCGCCGCCGACCAGCTCCGTGTAGACCTTCTCGCCGCGGATCACCGGAGGGCTGGCCGGGGAGACGGTAAACGGCAGCGTCTTGGGGCGGAGGTGCATGTCGGCGAACATGCCGATCTCCGGGCGTGCCCAGCCGTCGGGGTGGCTGTGCGGCATCTTCACGGTGACGCAGAGCCACCGGGGACCGCGGACCGCCCGGTAGCTCTTCTGGTAGCTGTCGAGCGGGTAGGCGAAGTCGTTCGTCCCGTTCATCCAGAGGACCGGCGTCTTGCAGCGCGGCAGGTAACTGCCGGGGTCGAAATTCGCGATCCAGGTCCGCCGCTCGTCCTCCGGCAGCGCGTTCAGGATCGGCACCCAGACGCTGTTCTCGTGGAGGTAGCCGCAGCCGTAGACCGGCACCGCCGCCTTCAGGCGGTCGTCCAGGCTCATGACGATGCTCGTCAGGTAGCCGCCCCAGGAGATGCCGGTAATGCCGATGCGGCTGCGGTCGACCTCCGGCCGCGCGCGCAGGAGCGAGACGCCGCGGATCACGGCAGCGACCGCCTGGTACGGCCACGCGTTCTGAACCCCGTCCTTCAGCCGCTGGAACTTCCACTCGTCGGTCTGGTCCGGGCCGCCGTCCGGAAGCGGCTTGCCGTCCGGGCCCTTCCCCGCCAGGTCCATCGCCAGCGCCGCGTAGCCGCGGGCCGCCCAGAGCCGCGCCCACTCCGCGAAGGCGGTGCCCCCGCCGCCGTGGACCAGCACCATCGCGGGGAGCTTCTTCTCCTCCGGCTCGGCCGGCCGCGCGTAGTACGCGAAGACCCGGGTCGGACGCCCCCGCCACGGCTCCCCGGCGTAGTAGACCTCCGAAATCGAGAGGAGCGTCTCGGTGCCGTCGCCGTTCTTCACCGTCTCCTGGCGGGTGCGGATCTCCTCGTGGGCCGGCGCCTTGCGCAGCGTCTTCAGGTCCCACGGGCCGGTGCCCGGCGTCTCCGCGGCGAGCCCCGCGCCGGTCAGCCCGGCGAGCAGCACCCCGAGCAGCAGCAGCCAGCGCAGTCGCATCCGGATCACCTCACTTCCTCAGGGGTCAGGGGCCAGGTTGCGGGCTAACGGACCTGCCAACGCGGGATAGGATCCCAAACCTGTAACAAGAGCTAGCTACTTCAAGTTCAGCAGGACCACGGCCGCCACTGCCAGGACGATCCCGAGCCACGCCGCCGGCGAGGGCCGCTCCCGCCAGACGAGCATGGAAGCGAGCACGTTGACCGCCACCCCGAGCGACGCGGAGACCGGGAAGACGATCACCGCCGGCAGCTCTCTCAAGGCGAGCAGCAGGAAGAGGAGCTGCGCCACGTTGACCAGTCCCAACACGGTGCCGAGGACCCCTTCGCTCAGCAGCACCCCGCCTTCCTGCACCGGCTCGGTGCGCCCGGTGTCCCGCGTGGCTGCCATCCAGAGCAGCGTGAAGAGAGTCGCCGCCAGGAAGAGCGCGGTGGAGAAGAGCGGGCGGTCCACCTCCGGCCGGGTGGCGGCGAACTCCTTCATCAGGATCTGCGAGCCGCTGGCACTGACGAAGAGCACCAGCACGAGCGGGCTGAGCCGGATCCGCCCCGCCCCGCCGACCGCCGTCGAAGCGCTGAGGATCGGCAGTGCGATCAGCGTGAGCAGGATCCCGACCGCCTGGTAGCTGTTCGGGACCTCCGCGAACCGCCAGATGGAGTACGGCACCGGCGCCATGAGCGAGAGCTGCAGGATCGCGCCGGTGACGGAGACGCCGCTCGCGCGCATCGCGGGGAGCATGAGAACCAGCGAGCTCACATAGGTGAACCCCGCCAGCGATCCGAGCAGCAGCGTCTGCGGATGCGCGCCCCGCCCGGCCAGCCAGAGCCAGGCCCCACACCCGGCCGCCGCGACCGCGTAGTTCAGCGCCGCCGCCGCCATCGGGCTGCGCGTGCGGGCCTGCGAAAGCCGCATCAGGTGCGCGAACGAGACGGTAGCGAGGATCCGCAGGACGAGGTAGAGCATGCGGGGGCAGGACCGCCAGGCGCAGGCTCTGACGGGGGCTTGCGCGGGAGTAAGTGTGCCGGTCCCAGCCCGGAGGCCGCCGGTAGGCAAGTTACAGGTTGGCAGGTTTCCGGACCCGCTTCACGGCGAGATTACTGGAACCCCGCCAACCTGCCAACTAGCGGTGTGTCCAGGTACCGCTGATGTGTTGGAGTGGGCGCAAGGGAGAGTGGGGAGGGAGAGGGATGAACGATGCAGGATTAGGGATGAATCCGGAACCTCCCGGTACGGGCACTCCTACTCCTTCTCGTTCTCCTTCTCTTTCTCGAAAGCTCGCCGGGCCGCCGCTGCTTCGGCCAAAAGAGCAACGCTCCCGTAGGCGCTTTCTCCCACCCTCCCTTGCGCCCACTCTCCCTCTCGGTCCGGGCGGTTACTTCTTGTGCGCTACGTGGCACGCGCCGCACGACTTGGTCACGCCGGCATAGGCCGCCTGCGCCGCGGCGAGGTCGCGCGCTTCCAGCTTGGCAACCACTTCCTGCGCGCTCTTCTCCATCAGCTTGCAGGCGTTCGCCCAGGTTTCGTCCGGGCATCGGTCGTCCGCCATCATCACGTGCGCGGACTCGTTCAGCAGCGCCGCCTCGGTGATGGCGGCTTCCCAGGCCTTGTCATCGGCCGGAGTGGTCTTCAAGGCCTCTCCGAGGGCGGTGGTCCTCGGCTTGACTAGCGAGTTCATGAGCTGCTTGGTGGTCAGCGGCCGGGTCTTCCCCTTCTTAACCTGCGCGGACGACTGGACGGCAAACCCGACCAGCCCCGCCACCGCCAGTACGGCGCAGATGGTTGCGCGGCGTGCGTTCACTACGATCTCCTGCGGGCCGAGCTCCCTCCACGGCCGCCCGCCGGGCCCGAAGGGCGGAAGGCCGTTCTATCGTACCACGAGCGGGCAGTTTTCGGGAGGGTTTAGGGTCTAGGGTTTAGGGTGTAGGCGACCGGGCGGTCGCGCTACCCGATCAGGAGCGCAGTCGAATGTCCGGGAGGTCCCAGCAGCGGCGGGGTAGGAGTAGTCGCGCACGCACGGCGCGATCAGCCCGGCACAGACTGATACCCTAGACCCTAGACCCTGTCCCCGTCAGAGGCGGAAGCCCAGGACTCGATCCACTTCCTCGTACGCGGCCGCTTCGATGAGGGCGCCGTCCGGGTCGTGGAAGTAGACCAGCCGCTTGCGGCCGAGGCTGCCGACCTGGAACGGGACGTCGCACGGCTCGCTCAGCGGCTCCACGCCGGCGGAGCGGAGCCGCTGGACCAGCGCCTCCAGGCTGTCGACCACGAACGCGAGGTGGCGCAGTCCCGGGGTGTGCGGCAGACTGGCGGCGGGGATCGGCTCCCCCGTGGGGGTGAGGTACTGGAGCAGCTCCAGGCGCGCGCCGCCCTCGTCGGACTCCATGAAGAGGCACTGCGCGCGGGCGCCGGGCAGGCGGGTCAAGCGCTCCAGCCACTCCCCTTCCAGCACCCGGCCGAAGCCGCGCCGGAGCCCCAGCACCTGCTCGTAGAAGCGGGCGGCGCGCTCCAGGTCCGCCACCACGATGTTCACGTGATCCACTCGGCTCATTGCGGCAATCATATCGCGGCCCCCCGCGGAGAGCGTGCAGGTTCGGGGGTTCCGCCCGGAGTAGGCCGTGTGCTATAACAGGTCCGCCTGGTGTGGTGGACGAGCTGAGGGTTTGCCTGGCTCTGGTAGAGCAGCCGGCGAATCCGATGATGTTCCTGCCCCCGCCATTCAGCGCCGCGAGCGCTGATCCGATCTGGGCCGTCCCGGCGAGCGCGCGCTCCCTCCCTCTGCGCGCCGCACGTCGGCGGCCCACGCCAACCTAGCGTCGACCCTCACCGGGTCCCTGGCGCTTCCCCTCTTCTCACGCGCTGCGTCGCTCCGCCGGCCGCGTCCGGCCCGCTCTCGCGCGCGTCTGTTACCCACCGGCTCCGCCGTTCTCCGCGGCGGCCAGAGAGACACTCGTTTGAACGTATCCGTATTGCTCCGCACTCTCCGTACGGAGTGGCTTTCCAACGTCCGGCCCGACATCCTCTCCGGCATCGTCGTCGCCCTCGCGCTCATTCCGGAGGCGATCGCCTTCTCCATCATCGCCGGGGTCGACCCCAAGGTCGGGCTCTACGCCGCCTTCTGCATTGCGGTCACCACCTCGTTCGTGGGAGGCCGCCCGGGAATGATCTCCGCCGCGACAGGTGCGATGGCCCTGCTGATGATCACCCTGGTGAAGCAGCACGGGCTGCAGTATCTCTTCGCGGCGACTATCCTCTGCGGCGTCCTGCAGATCCTGTTCGGCTGGCAGAAGCTGGGGCGCTACATGAAGTTCGTGCCGAAGGCGGTGATGACCGGCTTCGTCAACGCACTGGCGATCCTGATCTTCATGGCGCAGTTCCCGCAGTTCACCGGCGCCACCTGGCCGATGTACGCCATGGTCGCCGCGGGCCTCGCCATCATCTACCTGCTGCCGCGCCTCACGACCGCGGTCCCGTCTCCGCTGGTGGCGATCATCGTCCTCACGGCGGTGGCGATCTACCTGCGGCTCGACGTGCGCACCGTGGGAGACATGGGCACGCTGCCGACGGCGCTCCCTGCCTTCGGCCTGCCCCAGGTGCCGCTGAACTGGGAGACGCTCTCGATCATCTTCCCGTACGCCGTCACGCTCGCGATGGTCGGCCTCCTGGAGTCGCTGCTCACCGCCACGCTGGTAGACGACCTGACCGACACCCCCAGCGATAAGAACCGGGAGTCGCGCGGGCAGGGCATCGCCAACATCGTCGCCGGCCTCTTCGGCGGCATGGCGGGCTGCGCCATGATCGGCCAGTCGGTGATCAACGTGAAATCCGGCGGGCGTACGCGGCTCTCGTCGCTCTGCGCGGGCGTGCTGCTCCTCTTCTTCATCGTGGTGCTCGGCGACTGGGTGCGCCGGATCCCGATGGGCGCCCTGGTGGCGGTGATGTTCATGGTCTCGATCGGCACCTTCGACTGGAGCTCGCTCAAGAACATCCGCACCGTCCCGCGGGGCGAGACGATCGTGATGGTGGCGACGGTCGTCACGGTGGTCCAGACGCACGACCTCGCCAGGGGCGTGCTCGTGGGCGTGCTGCTCAGCGCGGTGATGTTCGCGCGGAAGCTGGCGAAGATGATGTCGATCGGCAGCACGCTGAGCGCGGACGGCACCTGCCGGACTTACCGCGTGGCGGGACAGCTCTTCTTCGTCACCGTGCAGGACTTCCTGCAGGCGTTCGACTTCGCGGAGCGCGTGCCGGTGGTCGAGATCGACCTCACCCACGCGCACATCTGGGACGGCTCCGTCGTCGCGGCGATCGACAAGGTAGTCCTGAAGCTGCGGGCCAACGGAGCGACGGTCCACCTGACCGGGCTCAACGAGGCCAGTGCCAGCCTGATCGACCGGCTGGCGATTCACGACAAGCCGGAGGCCTACGAGAGCGCCGCCAGCCACTAACGCGCCCGTACCTGGCTCGCTAGCGGCCGTGCCCTCCCCAAAATCCAGAGGGCACGGCCGTTTCCGCCCCGGGGCGCTGGCAGATCTTCCGGTTCGCCGAGTCTGCGGACGGGTAATCTTGTTTGCCGATTTTGCGTAGCCCGGCCGGCCATGTGGGTATGGTAGCCGCAGCAGGGAACCGAGCGATCGGACTCCGCCCAAGTACCGGGCGACGCCTGGCGGACTCACCTCTCCGCCGTCCCCTCGTGCGAGCGTCTCGCGTGCCCTGCGCTAGGACTCGGTCGGGAGCGAAAACCCTGATGCCCAGAACTCTTCTTCGTTTCTTCCTCCTGCTCGGCACCCTAGCTGCGCTGCTCGGCGGCTCTCCCGCGTGGGCGGGGAGCATCGCCGACGACCTCCTGAAAACGATTCAGGAGGCGCCGAATGCCCCCACGCTCCAGCGCGTGATCGTGCAGTTCAGCGAGCCGGGGGTGAACGGCCACACCCTGGCGGCGCTCTACGGCGGCTCGCTGCTTACGGAGCTGCCGCTCATCAACGGCGCCGCTCTCCAGATCCCGCTGGCGAACCTGGACGTCCTCGCGGGGGATGCCCTGGTGCGGCACGTTTCGCCGGACCGGCCGATCTACAAGCAGTGGGACTTCGATACGCAGACCACCGGCGCCAGCCAGGTCTGGGCCAGCCCCGGCTACCGCGGCGGCGGCGTGCGGGTGGCGGTGCTCGATACCGGCGTCTACGGCGGCTCGCACGAGTGGAATACCTTCGGCGGCGCCGGGAGCCGGATCGCCGCGTGGAAGGACTTCGTCAACGGTGAGCCGGCTCCGTACGACGACCACGGTCACGGCACCCACGTTGCCGGCATCGTGCTGGGGAGCGGGAGCGGCTCCCGCGGCTTCGTCTCCGGCGCGGCGCCGGACGCGGAGCTGGTGGCGGTCAAGGTGCTCGACAGCCAGGGCAGCGGCTACGCCAGCACCATCATCCAGGGGCTCGACTGGTGCCTGCAGAACCGCGCCTCGCTCGGGCTGCGCGTGATCAACCTCTCGCTGGGCCAGCGTCCGGGGGAGAGTTACACCACCGATCCGCTCTGCTCCGCCGTGCGGCGCGCGGTGCAGCAGGGCGTGGTCGTCGTTTGCTCCGCCGGAAACCAGGGCAAAGACGGCGACGGGAAGGTGCGCTACGGCGGCATCTCCTGCCCCGGGATCGAGCCGGCCGCGGTGACGGTCGGCGCCCTCAACACCTTCGGCACCGCGAGCCGCCGGGACGACGGCATCTGCACCTACAGCAGCCGCGGTCCGACCTTCATCGACCACGTCGCGAAGCCGGACCTGGTCGCCCCGGGGAACCGCATCGTCTCCGTGCGCGCGCCCGGCTCCACGATGGACGTCGCCTATCCGGGCAACCGGCTCGACTTCGACCCGAGCACGCCGGCGACGGTCGACTACTACGTCCTCTCCGGCACCAGTATGGCCGCCCCGCAGGTCGCGGCCACCGCCGCGCTGGTGCTCCAGGCAAATCCGGCACTTGCTCCCAACGCGGTAAAGGGCATCTTGATGTACACCGCCGAGGAGCTTTCCCTCCGGGATCCCTCCGGCCGCAAGCTGAAGGGCGGGCTCTCCCTGGTGACGCAGGGGGCGGGTGCGCTGAACGCGCTCGGCGCGGTGGAGATGGCGCTGCAGATCGACGCCTCCGCGCCGGTCGGAGAGCGCTGGGTCGACAAGTCGCTCGACAAGCAGTCCCGCATCGGTAAGCAGGTGGTGCAGTGGCGGCGCGAGATCTTCTGGGGCGGCCGGCGCTACTTCGGACGCAAGACCTTCGAGTACCACCAGCTCGCCTGGACGGAGCAGACCACCTGGGGAGATGACGAGGCGTTCGCGATTGACCAGACCACCTGGTCCGACGACGAGGTAAAGACCACCCAGCCGACCTGGAGCGACGACTCGGTCTGGGGCGATCAACGGATCTGGGGCGACCAGACGACCTGGTCCGACGATGAGCCGAAGGTGATCGGCGATCCCGGAGACTCGGCAACGGCACCGGGGCCCTGATCGCCGTGTGCTGACAGTATGGCACCGCAACCGCTCTCCAACCGCCTGCGGGCGTACATCGCGATCCACGTGGGGGCGCTGGCTCCCGCGTGGATCGCCGTGTTCACGCTGCTGCCCCCGCCGGACCAGCCGGCTCTGGCGGCAGCGCTGGTGGTGGTGGCTGCCGCGGCGGGCACCTGGCGGATCCAGCTCACCACGGAGGGAGGGCGGCAGAGCCTCGCCTTCGCGGTGATCAGCCTGGCGCTGCTGCTGCAGGGCGTCCAGGTGGCGGTGCTGGCCGCCGTGGTGGGGGCGCTCGCCTCCGACGTGCTGCGGCGGCAGGGCCGCTGGCGCTGGAGCCTCGTGTTCTCCCCGCTCTACCGCCGCGTCTTCAACCTGGCGCACTGCGGCCTGGTCAGCGCCGTGGCGGGGCTGGTGTGGACCGCGGCGGTCGGGACGTCGGTCCAGGGACCGGCGGAGAAGCTGGCGGGGCTGGTGATCTTCACCACGGTCTATTTCCTGCTGAATACGCTCGGGGTCGCCACGGCGATCGGGCTCGACCGGCAGGTGTCCCCACTCGTCGTGTGGCGGGAGCACGTTTTCTGGACCGGCGCCGCGTACCTCCTCTCCGCCGGAGCGGCGGCGTTGATCTGGGGCGCCTACCAGGCGGTCGGTCCGCTCTCACTGGCGCTCCTGCCGTGCCTCTACCTGGTCTACCGGGCCCACTTCGCCTACATCGAGGCGCTCAAGGCGCAGCGGGAGCTGGCGGACCAGGTGCAGCAGCTCCTGCGCCAGGAAGAGGACGCCAACCGCCGCAAGGACGAGTTCCTCGCCACGCTCGCCCACGAGCTCCGCAACCCGCTCGCGGCGATCTCGAACGCGCACTACGTGCTGGAGCAGCCGGGGGGGCTGACCGGCGCGCCGCGCTACCTGGACGTGATCGGGCGGCAGAGCCGCCATCTCTGCCGGCTCGTGGAAGACCTGCTCGACGTGTCCCGCATCACGCGCGGGGTGGTGGAGCTGCGGCCGGAGACGATCGACCTGCGGGACCCCCTCCGCGCGGCGCTCGAGGCGGCGCAGCCGGCGATCCGGGACCGCCGCCACCTCCTGAACCTGTGCGTCTCCGACCGGCCACTCCCGGCGCGGGTGGATGCGGACCGCGTGGAGCAGGTCTTCGCCAACCTGCTCGGGAACGCGGCGAAGTACACCGACCCGGAGGGACGAATCGACGTCACCCTGGAGGCCGAGGGGGAAGCGGCGGTGCTCCGGGTACGCGACACGGGAATCGGCATCGACCCGGAGACGCTTCCGAAGGTTTTCGACCTCTTCGTCCAGGCCGACCGCTCTCTCGCGCACAGCTCCGGAGGCCTGGGGATCGGCCTCACCCTGGTCCGGCAGCTCGTGGAGCTCCACGGCGGCACCATCTCTGCGCGGAGCGAAGGCCGCGGCCAGGGAAGCGAGTTTACCGTGCGGCTGCCGCTGCTGCCGGCCGGCACGCCGGTCCGCCAGCGCGGCGCGTCTCCGCCAGGCGCGGCTGCCGCTCCCGCCGCGGCTCGCCCGCCCGGGCGGCCCAAGGTGCTGCTGGTGGAGGACAACGCGGACGCGGCGGAGACGCTCGCCGAGATGCTGGAGCTCTGGGGCTACGACGTGGCGCTGGCGCTGAACGGCCCGGCGGCGCTGGAGCTCTATCCCGCCGAGCTTCCGGACGTCGCCATTCTCGACGTCGGCCTTCCGGAGATGGACGGCTACGAAGTCGCTCGCCGGCTCCGGGGAATGGGCGCGCGCCTGCCGCTCATCGCCCTCACCGGCTACGGCCGCAGCGAGGAGCGCGAGACCGCCCTTGGCTCCGGCTTCGATCACCACCTGGTGAAGCCCGCCGACCCGGACCAGCTCCGCGCCCTGCTCCGGAGCCTGCTCTCGCAGACCGCCTCCGCCCGGGAAGTCTCTACCGCCGGACGCGCCTGAGCCGGCCGCGAAGCGCCGCGGACGGAAGCGTGACGCGAGACACGGCGCCAGTGTAGTCGGGCGCACCGGAGCGGGCAAACTAACGGGGGCATGCTACCGCGCTTACCCTCTCCGCGCAGGCCTCCGCCCGAAAGCGGTGGAAGCTCTAAGGCGTGGCCGCCAGGGAAGAGCGTAACGTGTATGAGTGAGCAGGCAAGCGGGCAGTCCGCGGAGACGCCGGAGCAGAGCCCGGACCGCTGGACCGCGCCGCGTAAGATCGCGCGGCAGGTCGTTCAGGTGCTCTATTACTCCGTCAAGGACCTGGCGACCGACAACGGTCCCCACTGGGCCGCCGCCCTCTCCTACTACGCGCTGCTCTCGATCTTCCCCATGCTCCTGGCGATCGTGTCGATCGCCAGCTACTTCGTCGATCCGCAGTGGGCGGTAGGGCAGGCCACCGGCCTACTGGGGGAGTTCCTGCCGGAGGGACGGGAGCTGGTGGAAGAGACGGTCCGCGCCCTGATGGAGGACCGCGGCCCGGCCAGCATCCTCTCGATCCTGGCGCTGCTCTGGACCGGAAGCCGCGTCTTCCGCGCGCTGACCCTGGCGCTCAACATCGCCTACGACACGGAGGAGACCTACGGGTTCGGCAAGCGGATCCTGATGGAGCTGGCGATGATGCTCACGCTCGGCGTCCTCTTCGTGCTCGCCCTCGCGTCCGGACCGCTCCTGCGACTGCTCGGACGGGCCCTGGGCGCGCTCCCGGGGGAGCGTGGATTCGCCTTCGGCTTAATAACGGCCGCCGTCCCCGCCGTGCTGCTCCTGGCCGCGCTCTTCCTGATCTACCGGTTCGTTCCGCGGACCCGGACGGAGTGGAAGTCGGCCCTCACCGGCGCGCTCGCCGCCACCGGGCTCTTCATGCTGGCGCGGCCGCTCTTCGGCTACTACGTCCAGGAATTCGCCGGGTACAGCCTGGTCTACGGCTCCCTCTCGATCGTGATCGTGCTGCTGGTCTGGGCGTGGCTCGGCGCGATGATCGTGATCCTGGGTGGCGAGATCGCCTCCCACGTGCAGATGATCGTCATCGAGGGGAAGAGCCCGGAGGAGGTGAAGCGCCGCCACGAGGCGCGCTCTCCGGAGCGCCGTCCCGGCTAGCCGGAGGTGGGTTGGCAGGTTGCAGGTTAGCAGGTTGCAAGTTGGGTCCGCCGCGCGGAAGCCAACCTGCTAACCTGCCAGCCTGGAAGTGGGCGGGGCTTGGAACTGAGTGGGCGCAAGGGAGAGTGGGTGAGTGGGAGATCCGAACCTCCGGGTACGGGCACTCCTACTCCTACTCGTTCTCCTACTCTTACTCGAAGGTTCGCCGGGACGGCCGCTGCTTCGGCCAAGAGAGCAACGCTCGCGTAGGCGCTTGCTCCCACTCCCCCTTGCTCCCACTCCCCCACTCAGTCGAGGTACTACGCGGCCCGGTGCATGTAGCCGCCGGTCGCCTCCGTGCCGTAGACGCCGACGTTGCTGGCGCCGTACTTGTCCAGCACGCCTCGGACCGTCTCCTCGGAGACGTCGCCGGACGGGGTGCGGATGCCGATCAGCACGCCGCCCTGCTCCAGGGTGCGGTGATACTCCATCGCCGCGTGCTCCGGCACGCCCTGGTCCTTGAGGTAACCGGTCACGCCGCCCGCCACCGCGCCGGCGGCCGTGGTGCCGGCCGCCAGACCGGTCGCCCAGGCGATCGCCGCCGGCCCGGCCACGAGCCCGGCGCCCGGAACGAAGAGCGCGCCGAGCGCCGCCAGCACGCCGACCCCGAGGCCGATCCCGGCCCCCTTCGCCGCACCGGAGGCGGCGTCCGCGCCGGTAGTGGTGCTGATGCCGCCCTTGGCATCCGATACCGGGTTGCCGTCGTGGTCGCGGTCACGCCGGTGGATCCGGATGTGACCGCTGTCATTCATCTCGTGGTCCGAGTAGGTCTCCGCCCAGGTCCGCCCGTGCGACTCACCGGAGACCAGGCTGATGTCTTCGTCGCGGACACCATAGTCCAGTAGCGCCCCGACCGCCTTCTCGGCGTGGTCGTAGTCTGCGAAGGACGCGTAGAGAGTTCCGGCCATTGCTGTTCCTTTCGCGCCTGACACTTGCCGTCATCTCACGCAGGCGCAGCCGGAATTACCCGTCCCTGTTCGGGTGCCAAACACTACCCAGGCTGGTAGACCGTCAGGCGGCGTCCCCGGTGTCGTCCACAGCCGCGGAGAGCTCCCCCGGACGGACCACCGGCGTCGCGATCCGCTCGCGTGCCTGAAGGAGATGGGAGTCCATCGTCACCAGCACGGCGCCGCTCGCCTCCGCCAGCGCCGCGAACTTGCGGTCGTCCGGATCCGGGACGAAGTCGAAGCGCGCCGGGTCGGTCTCCCCCGCCCAGCGGTCCTCCTCCCGGAAGACGCCCTCCAGCACCGCGTGGGAGAGCGGCGGGATCTTCCGCACGATCTTCTCGATCTCCCGCCGGGTCTGCTCGTTCCAGACCATGCGCCGCCGCCCCGCGCGCACCTCCTCCAGCACTCGCGCGGAGTCGCTCCGCGGGTTGAATCCCGCGGCCACGAAGACGTTCGTATCGAGGACCAGCGGGGGGTCGAAGCCGCGCATCGGGGCTTACGCCAGAAGGTGAAGGGGGCGGGGAGCGCGGCCGCAACCGCGCTCACCGCGAGACGCCGCCGAGCGACCTAGATCAGCCCGAAGGCGACCATCGCCTCCGCCACGCGGGTGAAGCCGACGATGTTCGCGCCCAGCACGTAGTTCCCCGGAGACCCGAACTCCGCCGCCGTCTCATAGCAGGAGCGGTGGATCTCCACCATGATCTCGTGCAGCCGGCGCTCCGTGAACTCGAAGCTCCAGGCATCGCGGCTGGCATTCTGCTGCATCTCCAGGGCGGAGGTCGCCACGCCGCCCGCGTTGGCCGCCTTGGCGGGCGCGAAGGCAACCCCCGCCTCATGGAAGACCTGTACGCCCTCTGAGGTGGTCGGCATGTTCGCGCCCTCGCCGACGGCGATGCACCCATTCTGGACCAACTGGCGCGCCGCGGAGCCGTTGATCTCGTTCTGGGTGGCGCAGGGAAGCGCTACCTGACACGGGATCTCCCAGAGGTTTCCACCCGCCGAGTAGTGCGCGCCGGGGTGCGCGTCCACGTAGGCGGAGATCCGCTTGCGCTCCACCTCTTTGAGGCGCTTCAGGGTCTGAAGGTTGATCCCTTGCTCGTGGTACACCACCCCGCTCGAGTCCGAGCAGGCCACCACCAGGGCGCCCAGCTGCTGCAGCTTCTCGATGGCATAGATCGCCACGTTGCCGGAGCCGGAAACCACGCACACCTTGCCGGCAAGCTGGTCTCCGCGCGCCCTGAGCATCTCCTCCACGAAGAAGACGGTCCCGAACCCGGTCGCCTCGCGGCGCACCAGCGCACCGCCCCAGTGGGTTCCCTTCCCGGTCAGCACTCCGGATTCATAGCGGTTGGTGATCCGCTTGTACTGCCCGAAGAGATAGCCGATCTCCCGCGCGCCCACGCCGATGTCGCCCGCCGGCACGTCCGTGTACTCGCCCAGGTGGCGGTAGAGCTCCGTCATGAAGCTCTGGCAGAAGCGCATCACCTCGTTGTCGGACCGGCCCTTGGGGTTGAAGTCGGAGCCGCCCTTCGCGCCGCCGATCGGCATCCCGGTCAGGGCATTCTTGAAGATCTGCTCGAAGCCGAGGAACTTCACGATCCCGAGGTAGACCGACGGGTGGAAGCGCAGCCCGCCTTTGTACGGCCCGAGCGCGTTGTTGAACTCCACGCGGAAGCCGCGGTTGATGTGGACCTCGCCCCGGTCGTCCTGCCACGGCACCCGGAAGATTACCTGCCGCTCCGGCTCGCAGATCCGCTCGATGATCTTGTGCTCGGCATACTCCGGATGCTTGCGGAGCACCGGCGCGAGCGAGTCGATGACCTCCCGAACCGCCTGGTGGAACTCGACCTCCCCCGGGTTGCGCCGGACGACCTGCTGGTAGATGCGCTCAATCTTGTGTTCGATGTCTGGCATGGGTTCCCACGTCTAGAAAAGCTGGTTTACGCTCTGGCGGGGCCGGGCGTCCAGAAGACCCGGGTCTTACCGGATCGCCATGGCCCGCGGCGTAAGGGTGGCGGGCCAGCACCGGCTCGCCTGTCCGCGGCGGCGGAGCCTTGCCGCCAAATATACCTTTCTATCCAAAAGAGCGGCGAAAGCGTGGCGCGGCGCCGGGGATCGCTCTTTTAGAGTTTAGTACCCTACCCCCGGCGAGCGGATGCCTTCGCCTCTCCGGCCGGAATCACTTCTGCCCGGAGAATCTCAGGCGAGATCCCACGAGAGCCCGGCCCGAGGTCGCGGACCGCGGACCGGAGGGTCAGCCGCAAGGAATTGGGTGGTGAGCCGCCGCAGCCCGGACGACAATCCAACCGGACACACCATCCGCCTCGCACTCGCTGGGACACCCAGCGTCGGAAGACTGGGGACCCGTCAATGCATTGGAGTGAATGGGCGGCGCTGATCCTGTTGATCATCATCGCGATTCCGCTGCTGGTCCTGGTGGTCTACTGCTGCGTGCTCGGCTGGGGAATGGTGTCTGCCTTTCGGGAGCACCGCAAGCCCAGGCAGACCGTCCGGACCCCACTCGGCGAATTCGTCAAGAGCTCTGAGATCTGGTCGGGGGAGGTCACTGCGAAAGGGAGTGAGCTGCAGGTGCTGGCGCGGGACGTGGCCGGCCAGCCCAATCCCGAGCTGCTCCAGCGTCTCCCCGGCGTCCTCCAGCACCTCGACGAGCTGGAGAGGACCGCGCGCCAGCAGGTGAGCGACCTCACCGTACTCCACCAACTCGCTTCCATCTCGGATGGAGCGGCGGAGGCGGTGGACTTCGAGCTGGGATTCGACGACGAGTACACTTGCGAGTCCGTCATGGTGCAGTTCCGGGCCGGCGAGGTCGTAGGCTCCTACCTCGCCGAGCTGCATTGAGCTCGCCGCGGACCAGCGGACGGGCACGACCTCCGGTATGGCTCACCCTCGATGTGGAGTAGACGGACTCTCCTCTTCGCAGTCGTGATGGTCTGCGCTCTGTCTCTCGTGTGGCTGCTTCGCGCCACAAGGAGTCCCCTTGCGCTCGTCCTCTCGACGGTTTCGCCTGGCGACGGAATCCTCAACGCCGTGCATGATGGAGACGCCGCGACCGTCCGCATCCTGCTCGAGCGTGGGGTGAGTGTGGAGACTCGCGATCGGCACGGCAGCGGAACGCTGCTGATCCACGCCGCGCGGTTAGGACACACCGACGTCGTGCGACTCCTGCTCGACGAAGGCGCCGACCTCGAAGCAGAGAACGCCTTCGGGAACAGCGCCCTCCTGCTGGCCGCAGAGTTTCAGCACTCCGAGGTGGTGGCGCTGCTGGTATCCCGCGGCGCAGACCCTCTTCACCAAAGCAAGAGAGGGAACACCCCCCTTTCCTGCGCGAGGCGGCGAGGCAATCCCGGGATCGTGCGGGTACTCGAGGCTGCGTCCCGGGGCGAAGGTGGTCGCCGCGGTCCCTAACCACCCCCGCCGAAGTGAGGCGAAACCCGGCCGAGTTTGCCGCATCCATATCTCCGGTCGAATTACGGAGCAGGGAGCAGGAGCGGGGATGATCCGGATCTCGGGATCGGGGAGCGCGCACTGCGACGGGCTGACGCGGCGCAGCTTCGTGCAGGCGGGGACGCTGGGAGTCGGCGGATTGCTGCTGCCGGACTTCCTGCGGGCGCGGGCGGCCCAGGCGGCTCCGGCGGGCGCGCGCGACACCGCGGTGATCCTGCTGTGGCTCTCCGGCGGGCCCGGCCACCACGAGACGTGGGACCCCAAGCCCGAGGCGCCGGCGGAGTACCGGGGCCCGTTCGGGGCGATCGGGACGAAGGTCGACGGGATCCAGTTCAGCGAGCTGATGCCGGAGCAGGCGCGGATCGCGGACCGCCTGGCGGTGGTGCGGACCGTTCACCACGGAACGGGCGACCACACCAAGGGCAACCACTGGATGCTGACCGGGTTCGAGGGACCGAACTTCAACGACGTCAGCCTCGCGCAGCGGAACCCATCCATGGGAAGCGTCACCGCCCGCCTGCGAGGCACCAACCGGCCGGGAATGCCGCCGTACGTCGCCGTCCCCCACCTCCGCGGCGGGACCGATAACTTCTTCCACTACCACGCCTACGCGGGCGGCGCCTACAACCCGTTCATCGTCAACTCCGACCCGAACGACAAGTCATACTCCGTCCGCGACCTGGCGCTGCCGCGGGGGCTCTCGCTGGGGCGGCTGGAGAGCCGGCGCGCGCTGCTGGAGACGTTCGACCGCTTCCGGATCGAGAACGATCCGGCGGTCGGCGAGCGGGACGGCGCCTACCAGCGGGCGTTCGAGATGGTCGCCGGCCCGGAGGCGCGGACGGCGTTCGACATCTCCCGGGAGCCGGAGGCGCTGCGGGACCGGTACGGGCGGCACACCTTCGGGCAGAGCGCCCTGGTGGCACGCCGCCTGGTGGAGGCGGGAGTCACCTTCGTCACCGTCAACTGCGTCCCGTGGGACCACCACGGCACCCCGCCGCAGCTCAAGACGGAGGAGGGCGGCAAACAGCTCATCCCGCCGCTCGACCGCGCCCTCGCCGCCCTGGTGGAAGACCTCATCGACCGCGGGCTCTCCGAGAAGGTGCTCGTGGTCGCGATGGGCGAGTTCGGCCGCACCCCCAAGATCAACCGCGACGCAGGGCGCGACCACTGGGGCGATACGTTCAGCGTGCTCTTCGCGGGCGGCCGGATGAAGATGGGCCAGGCAATCGGCACCAGCAGCAAGCGGGGCGAGTACCCGGTCGACAAAGGCTTCACCCCGCAGGACGTGCTCGCCACCGTTTACCACCACCTCGGCATCGATCCCCACGCCCACACCTTCGTCGACCGCACCGGCCGGCCGGTCTACCTCCTGGATGGCGGCGCGCCGATCCGCGAGCTGGTGGGATAGCCGCCGAGCCGCGAGCAGGAAGCGCCGCGTACGGAATCCAATAAAAGCCGGGACGGCCCTAAAGGAGCCGTCCCGACACTGGTCCGCCGCTCCCCGGCTCTCTCCCCGCCACACCCTCGTTCCTCTCCGCCCCGAGTGAGGTCACCCTTGAAACGACTCCCTGCCGGCATCCCGGCGCTTGCCTTCCTGGCGCTCGTCACGGCGCTCGTCACGGCCGCCGCGGCGCGCCCCTCGTGGACGCAGCCGCGCCCCGTCCGCCCCGCTTCCACCACCCCGGTGCGCTATCTCGCGAGCTTCGTGGGACAGAGCCACAACAACTTCGAGCCGGTCCGGATGAACAACCACGGACACTTCGCCGGCATCCTCTCGACCCAAAACGGCGAGCGGGTGGCGGTGCAGAAGGGCCTAGCCACCGACACCCGCATCGCGCTCCCGATGGCCGGTACCGTCGGCGGCTTCAACGACGCCGGCACGGTGGTCGGCTCCTACGCCGGAGCGCTAGAGCCGGACGGCGACGCGCTCGGCGCTTTCGCCTGGAACGATGCCAACTCCAACGACACCGCGGAGCCGTCCGAAGTGGTGGGGCTGGGGGTCAATAACGGTGCCACGGACGTGAGTACGGCCGGGGTGATCGTAGGCTGGGCGGGAAGCCTGGCGGCGCGCTGGGACGGGCAGCTCGACTTCTTTTCGGGGATGGACCCCTCCGCGGCCGATTCGGTCAGTGAGAACGGCCGGATCCTGTTCAAGAGCTGGGACGCTTTCGCGGGCACCACCGACTACTTGCTGTGGACCGAAGGTGTGTCGACGCCGATCGGCACCTCGAGCGATGCCGGTCGGTTGAGCCTGTATGAGGTCAACAGCTCGGGCCGGGTAGTCGGAGCCGGCCCCACCCACCCGGTCATCTGGGATGCCCAACAGGGGATGCGCACCCTCGATGAGCTGGGCGAAGGCAGCGCGTTCGAGATCAACGACCCCGGCGTGGTGGTAGGTTGGTACTTCAATCCCAACTTCGGCATGCGCCCCTTCGCCTGGTACGACCTGAACCAGAACGGCGACTCCGATCCGGGCGAGATGGTCGACCTGAACCAGGCGGTTGTCAACGGGGGGAACCTCTCCGGAGTTTCCGATATCAACGACAACGGGCAGATCCTGGCCTGGGGACGCGGCGGACAGCTGGCGGACGGCACGCCGGTCTATGACTATTACCGCCTCGACCCGGTCACGGAGAAAGATCTCTCCGTCACGCTGACCGACAGCCCGGACCCGGTCACCGTCGGCGCGGACCTCACCTACACCGTTACCGTGCGGAACCACAGCGACCACACGGCGACCGGTGTGCTGGTGGAGGGCGGAGTTCCGTTCGGGCTGACCGCGAAGTCCCGGACTACGAGCCACGGGAGCTTCGATGGCGCGGACTGGCACGTCGGGAACCTGGCGGCCGGCGCCTCCGCCACCGCCACGATCGTGGTGACGCCGACGAGCAGCACGTCCGGCCTCGCAAACAGCGTCACCGTCTCGCTGGACACCGGGGCGGGGCAGTACGATTCCGTGCTGGAGAACAACACCGCGGAGACGCGCACGGTCGTCAATGCCCCCGCTGACCCGCCGATCCTCTTCAGCGTCTCACCCAGTTCGGCGGCGCAGGGCGAGACGCTGGAGGTGCAGATCACCGCCGGAGATGTCCAGCAGAATGCGACCGTCAGCTTTGGCGAGGGAATCACCACCGACAGCCTCGTCGTGAACGGCTCACCCGGCACCGTGAGCCAGACGCTGGTGGCGAATATCACCGTGGCCGCGGATGCGGCGCCCGGCACCCGCAGCGTGACGCTCTCGAATCCCGACGGTCAGACCGCCACTCTGGCCAACTCGTTCACCGTGACCGGCGGCACCGCCCCCGGCAAGCCGGACCTCACCGGAGCCTGGACCAGGAACCCCAGCTACAAGTACCAGGCGGGATCCCGCCCGGGCAAGGGGACCTTCTACCTGAGCGGAACCTTCCAGGTGAGCAACACCGGCGCGGAGAAGGCGCGGAAGTACTCCGTCGTCTTCTTCCTCTCCACCACGCAGGGCATCGAGGGCGCGCTGCCGCTGGGGAAGGCGTTCAGCTTCAAAAAGGGGCTCAAAGCGGGCGGAGCCACCACCATCAAGCTGAAGAAGGTGGCCCTCAAGGAGAAGCGCGGCAACCCGAGCGCGAAGTACGTGATCGCCGTGCTCGACCCGGCCGGCACGGTCGACGAGTCGGACGAAGCGGACAACACGATCGCCTTCGGTCCGCTCCCGTAGGCGATCCGCGGGGCTACAGACGACGAGGCCCGGAGGACGGCTCCTCCGGGCCTCGCGTCGTTTCCGCACCGAAAACTCGTTAGAGCCGATCCGAGCGCAGCATTCGCGCGTCGGCCGGCTGCGGCGCGTCGGAGGCCCGGCGCTGCAGGGTGAAGCCGCGGGGCGCGCCGACCCGGGCGAACGCGGAGTGGCGGCGCGCCCGGTGGTACAAGGCGCGGAAGAGGGCCGGCGTCCAGCGCGACTGCCCGTCCGCGTCCATCCAGGCCAGCTCGGCGATGCAGTGCTTCACGTCGGCCAGCCCCAGGCGGCCTGCGTCTCCCAGCCGCACCACGCGGGCCGCGGCGCGCACCGTGATCGGATCGAAGCGGTAGTAGCGACTCTCCTGCTGCATACGGTCCTGCTTTCACTCCCGGGGAGAACCCCCGCGCTCTCGGCGGCTCGCCCGGCGCTCCCGGCCGGAGCGAGCCCATTCGTTAGAGACATCCCGGCACCCGGGCGATAGCCCGGCGGGCACCTGACTTCGCAGCTCCTCGCGCTCCCGCGGAGCACACCTCATTAGACGCGACCCGCGGCCGCCTGTCTTGTGGATCAGCTCACACCGGCACTCCCTGGACGAGGCAAGCTCCCCGGGGGTTACACCATAGACGCAGTGCCGCGCGCCTTCCCTGCAGCCGGTTCGCGTCGGCGGTGCTGAGTTTTCGTGTTTCGGCCGGCGGGGAATGTCCATTCGGTGAACCATGAGCGACGGAAGACACGCTATAATGGGCGGCGGCCTGAAAGCCACCGAACTGAGCGGCGACAAACGGGCACCAAACCGTGGATGCTGTCCCGGTTCGGGACCGAATCGCGTTGAAGCAGCGGCGCGGAGAGCGCCGAAGATAGAAGGGGTTAGGGCCGGTCAGGGGCGGAACGCCCTTTCGGCTCGTCACTCCGTGGGACTGCCCGCGGGGGACTGCCCGGAGAGGAATACACCACCGGTGCGCGGAGCACAAACCACCAACCGGCCGCAGGCCACCGCAGCACCGCCGCAGCGATCGCGGTGGCGGCTCGCGTTCAAAATCACTGCCGTCCTCTTCCTGCTCCTGGCGTGTGCCGGGGCGGGGGCGGGGCTGGCGGTGCTGGCGCAGTTCAAAGAGCAGAAGAACCCGTTCGAAGTCCTGTTCGACCTGCCGAACACGGCGTTCACGCTGATGGACCCCCGGCGGGAGTTCCCCGGACAGGACCGGATCGTGGTGCTCTGCATGGGGCTCGACCGGAACATCGTCCGCAGCAAGAACATCCGGCACAACGGGATGCCCTCCACGAAGAACGCCCGCACCGACGTGATGATGGTGGCCACGCTCGACCTGGCGAGCCAGACGGCGAGCATCCTCTCCATCCCGCGCGACACCCGCGTGATCCTGCCGGGCAAGCGCTACCACGACAAGATCAACTCCGCCCACATGATCGGCGGGATCCCGTACACGCGCGAGGCGGTGGAAGAGTTCCTCGGGATCAAGGTCGACTACCACGTGGTGATCAAGCAGGAGGCGATCGAGCAGGTCGTCGACGCGCTGGGCGGGGTCGACGTGAACGTCGAGGGCGCGCTGAACGGACGCGGCGAGCGCGTGCCAATGTTCTACGAGGACACCTGGGGCAAGCTCTTCATCGACCTTAAACCGGGTCCGCAGCGCCTCACCGGCGAGCAGCTCGTCGGCTACATGCGCTTCCGCAAGGACGTGGAGGGCGACTTCGGCCGCATCCGCCGCCAGCAGCAGGCGATCCAGTGCCTCAAGGCGGAGCTGAAGAGCCCCGCGGTGCTGGCGAAGGCGAGCGGCCTGATCGGCGCGGTCAAGAAGTTCGTGAAGACCGATCTCACCCCGTCGCAGCAGATGGCGCTCGCCACGCTCTTCTACAAGCTCGACACCCAGAACATGGTGACCGCGCAGCTTCCGGTCGCCGACACCCCCACCATCGACGGCATCTCCTACGTGGTGCCGGACGAAGAGAAGACCGAGGCGATGGTCGACTGGCTGGTGCGCGGCAACCAGGAGGCGATGAACCAGCTCGTGCGCGTGGAGCTGAAGAACGCCAGCGGCGACCCGGAGCTCTATCAGCAGATGTACCGCATCCTGCGCCACCAGGGCTTCCAGGTCTGGCGCGGCGGCCGCGCGGACGGGGAGCCGATTGCCCGAACGCGGGCCGTGCAGCGGACCAACCTGCAGGGCGCCGCGCGCCGCGTGCTGGCAACGCTCGGGATAAACGGGCACGTGGAGAAGGCAGACGAGCGCGGCTCTGATGTGACGATCTACGTCGGCCAGGACCTCGCCGCCAGTCCGCTGCGGGAAGTAGCCCAGAACCTGGAGGACATGCCGGACGCCCGGATCCGCCGCGTGGCCTACGCCGGCGACTCCCGGCGCTCTCGCCGCGGCCGGCGCTCCTCGGAGAGCCCGGTGCGCGTCCGCGTCTCCGAGTCGGAAGAGACCTCCACGGACGAGCCGCTGGAGGGTGAAGAGACGATCGAGGCCCCCGACGCCGGCGCCGTGGGCGAGGGCGGCGAAGCGGTACCGCCTCCGCCGGATCAACCCGGCACCCCGAGCGAGCCGTGCAGCAGCCCCCAGCTGGATGAGCCGTCCGAGCCGTCCGACGAGACGCAGGAACTGCTGGAGAGGTAATGAAGGTTTACCGGATAGCTGGTAGCCGGCGGAGCATCCGTAGGGCCGCGAGGCATTGAAATACCTCGCTAGAAGGCCTCCGGCCACGCGTCCTCTGGACGCCCGAACCAGGCCCTTCTCAGTCCCCGCAGGGGGACTTCGTGCCGTGGTTGCCGCGGTTTCAACCGCCCGGTGGCTATCAGACTGATCGGTAAACGCTCACAACCGCTCTCCCGGACCTCCACTCACCAGAACGAGCCCGCCGCCGCGCGGGCTCGTTCTGCGTTTTGCTTGTCTTTCTCCTCGCCGCCCGCTTCCCGGCAGGCCTCGACGCAGATAGCGGTGTAGAAGAGCAGTGACGCCGCCGTGACGATCCGGAGACCCGATGCGTATCCGTCCCCTGCCCTTCGCGCTGCTCGCCGCCGCCGTGCTTCTCACCGCCGCCGCCCGCGCCGCGGACCCGACCGAAGGGATGGTCCTGGTCCCGGCCGGGCCGTTCCGGATCGGCTCTGAGAGCGGAAGCCCGGACGAGAAGCCGGTCCGCACCGTCACCCTGCCCGCGTTCTACATCGACCGCACCGAAGTGACGGTGGAGGAGTACGCGCGGTTCATCCGCGCGACGCGCCATCCGGCGCCGCCGGACTGGCCCGGCGGGAAGCCGGACCCGAAGCGGCTGCAGCACCCGGTGGTGAACGTCTCCTGGTACGACGCGAACGCCTACGCCCGCTGGGCCGGGAAGCGGCTGCCGACGGAGGCGGAGTGGGAGAAGGCGGCGCGCGGCGCGGACGGGCGGCTCTTTCCGTGGGGCAGCGAGTGGTCGGACGCCCTGGCCAACGTGGAGGGCGACCGGGGCGAGCAGCCGCTGCGACCGGTTGGCAGCTACCCCGGCGGCGCGAGCCCGTGCGGAGCGCTCGACATGGTGGGGAACGCCTGGGAGTGGACCGCGGACTGGTACCAGCCCTACCCCGGAAACCCGGTCCCTTCGATCCACTACGGCGAGAAGTACCGCGCCATCCGCGGCAGCGGGGCGGTCTATTTCTACAACAGCCCGCCGGTCCGGATGCGGGAGGCTTCCATCCGCGCCCGCGTGCAGCCGTTCGGGCGCTACGACTCCCTCGGCTTCCGCTGCGCGGCCGACGCTGCCGAGCCGCGGCGAATCGCCCCGGCGGTGAAGGGTCCCTCCGAGAGAGAGAAGCCGGTCCCGCCGAAGGTGGAGTCCCCGGCGGAGGTCGCCGCCCGCTACGCGAAGGGGGTCCCGATCCGGATCTCGGACACGCGGGGCACCGCCCGCAGCGGGGTCGCCACCTTCGGGGTCCCGCTCCCGGAAGGGATCGTAAAGGACGCAGGCGCGCTCCGCACCGGCACCCCGCTGCAGGCGCGTCCGCTCGCCCGGTGGCGCGACGGCAGCCTGCGCTGGGTGCTCCTCGACGTGCCGGCAACGGTGGCCGCGAACGGTTCCGCGTCGGTGATGCTCCGCTGGGATGGGCGCGGGGAGCGCCCGCAGCCCGCCTCTCCGGTCCGCGTCACCCGCGACGGGAGCAACGTGCAGATCGACACCGGCGCCGCAAAGGTGTCGATCGACACGGGGAGCACCCGCTGGCTCCGCCTGGAGAGCGCCGGTGAGGTACTCGATGGGCCGCTGGAGCAGGTGGCCGCTACGGATGAGAAGGGCGCCGAGATCCCGCTCACGATGCAGCCGCCCTCGAAGGTGAATGTCGAGGTCGAGGGGCCGCTCCGGGCGCGGGTGCGCGTGGAGGGCTGGCTGGTCGACGCCGAGCAGAAGCCGGTGCTCCGCTACCGCTGCCGGGTGGATGCCCGGGCGGGTGAGAAGACGGTTGGGCTGGTCCACACCTTCACGCACCTGAGCCCCCGCAAGATGCTTCACCTTCGCCGGTATGCCCTCGAGTTCGGTCCCGAGCGACGGGAGCGCCAGACGGTGGAGATGGGCGGCGACCGGCAGATCCACTCGGCACAGGTGACGTGGGAATCGAGCAGTATCACGCTAGCCCAGATGACCTCGGAAGCCTACACCTGGGGGCGGGGCGGGGTGACCATTCAGACCCGGGCCAAGGGGTGGATGAGCTTCGGCAACGAGCGCAAGTCGCTGATCGCCCTGCGGCACTTCTGGGAGCAGTTTCCCACCTCCCTCTCCTGCTCCGGCATGCGCGCGCAGGTCGGCCTCTGGGAAGTGAGCGAGCCGTTCGAGGCGGACCAGGGGCTCTCCAAGACCCATGAGCTGCTGCTCGGCGCGGGTCTCACCGCCGCCGAGCGGGCGGAGGCGCTCGCCGGGCTGGAGGAGCCGCTCTTCGGCATCGCGCCGGCCGACTGGTACTGTGCCACTCGCGGCCTCGGCGTGCTGGCGCCGTATAGCCTCTCCGACTACCCGCAGTTCGAGACGGAGCTGGAGGCGGCGGCGGACCTGATGCACCGGAGCCGCCCCTACGGGATGCGCCACTTCGGCGACAACTACTTCGGGGGGCCGCACAAAGGGGAGAACGCCTACCAGAACCTGGAATACGATGTCCCGTACAACCACCTGATGCAGTTCGCTCGCACCGGGGCCCGCAAGTACCTCGATACGGCGTTGGTCCAGGCGCGCCACCAGGGCGACATCGACATGAAGCACGACCAGGGCCCGCAGTGGAAGCACAGCCCGCGTCACACCACGACCGAGGCGGAGCTGGGGCACGTCTTCCTGCGCGGGCTGGTCGCCTCCACCTGGCTTACCGGCGACCCGGAGGGGCTGGAGAACGCCCGCATCCTGGGCGACTGGCTGATCCAGGTGGTCTCCAATCCCCGCTCTCAGGGCAACGAGCGGCAGATCGGGTGGGGGCTCTACGCGCTGACCGGGATCTACGAGGCGACCTGGGACGATCGCTACCTCCAGGCGATGAAGGCGAACGTCGACCGTCTCCTCGCGGGGCAGGACTCCCTCGGCCGCTTCGACATCCGCTACGACAACCGGATCAGCTTCTTCTACGGCGTCACCCTCTCCGGCTTCGTGAAGTACTACGAGGTGACCGGGGACGAGCGGATCGCGGAGAGCGTCCGGCGCATCGTCGACCGGATCCACGGCTTCTACCCGGAGTACGGCGGCCGCACGCTGGAGGGGCTGGCGTGGCTCTACACCCGCACCGGCGACCCGGAAGTGCGCCTCACCGCCCAGCGCACCTGGGAGAGCACCCTGGACTGGCGCGCGCTCGACATCGGCGGCACCAGCATCTTCACCACCCGCTTCCTGCCGAACGTGCGGATGCTCGGGCTGGCGCCGCCCCCGGAGTGGAAGATCCCGGCCACCGGTCCGGTGGAAGACGGGATGCACCGGCACTACTACCGGGCGCCGAGCAGCACGCTCTACCTGCAGGCGGTCGACGCGAAAAGGCCGCTGGAGCTGGTCGTGCTGCGGCACACCGGCCGCACCCCCGGGTCGGTGCGCGTGCTCGACCGGGGTGGAAAGGAGCTCGCCGCGAAGAGCCTCCCCGCCACCGGCGAGCCGCTCCAGTACGCGCGGCTGCGCCTTCCGGCCGGCGGTCCGTTCCGCGTCGAGCTGAAGAGCGAGGAGAGCCGCGCCTGGAGCCTAATCACCGCGGAGCCGACGCGGCGCGTCTTCCACATGCCGGACTGGAAGCACGTCGAGGCGCTCACCCCGCGGGCCTACTTCCAGCTGCCGGCGGGGACGAGGCGGATCACCCTGACGCTCGACGCGCAGGAAGAGGGCTTCAAGGGGGCGGTCGTCTACGACCCCCAGGGGAACGTGGCCGGAGTCCTCTCCCGGTTCATCGACCTGGGGGATACGAAGAAATACCAGTACACCCTGGAAGTGCCGGTGCGCGGCGCCTCGACGGGGCTCTGGAGCCTGGACCTCCAGAACGTGTCGATCGCCCAGGCGACGGGGATCTCCCCCTACATCGCCACCAACCCCGAGGCGCACTTCACACCCTGAGCGTGATCGGGCGGTTGAAAGATCGCCGGGAGTTGATTCCCGGGGCTCGAGTGAAAGATCGCCGGGAGTTGACTCCCGGCGGAACCAACATGCGCAGTTCACTGCGCTCCACCAGCGGAGCGGGCAGTCAACTGGCCGCGTTCGGCGCTCCGGGAGTCAACTCCCGGAGATCAACGGACCGCCCCGGAGATCAGCGCGTCAGGGCTTCGGCACGAGGCGGCGGATCGCGGCCAGGCGCTCCGCCAACACCTCCGCGCTGCCGGCGGTGAGGGTGACGTGCCCCAGCTTGCGGCCAGGCCGCGGCTCTTTACCGTAGAGGTGCACCGCCGCGCCCGGCACGCCGAGCAGCGCCGCAAGCGGGGGTGCTTCGCCGACCAGGTTCACCATCGCCGCGCTCCCGCGCAGCCCGGTGGAGCCGAGGGGCAGGCCGGCAATTGCCCGCAGGTGGTTCTCGAACTGGCTCGTCTCCGCGCCCTCGATCGTCCAATGCCCGGAGTTGTGGACGCGCGGCGCGATCTCGTTCAGCACCAGCCGGCCGTCGACGTCGAAGAGCTCGATCGTCATGGTGCCGACGTAGTCGAGCGCTTCCATCAGCGCCCGCGCGCACCGCTCGGCTTCCCGCTGCAGCGCGGGCGATACTCCCGGCGCGGGGGCCAGTGAGCAGGCGAGGATACCGTTCGAATGCTCGTTCTCCACCAGCGGGTAGAAGACCATCTCCCCGTCGCGGTCGCGGACCGAGATGAGCGACAGCTCGCGGCCGAACGGCACAAAGCCCTCCAGGATCAATCGTCCTGCTTCCAGCATCGGCCGCGCCTCGTCCAGGTCGCCGGGCCGGCGCAGCACCTGCTGTCCCTTGCCGTCGTAGCCGCCGTAGCAGGTCTTGAGGATCGCCGGCAGCCCGATGGCGCGGACCGCGCTCTCCAGGCTCGCCGCGTCCGTGACCGGCGCGAACGGCGCGGTGGGGATGCCGAGCCGCTGGGCGAACTGCTTCTCCCGCAGCCGGTCCTGGGCCACTTCCAGCGCGCGGAGCGACGGCGCCACCGGCAGCCGCTCGGCCAGGCGGGCGGCCGTCTCCACCGGGAGCTGCTCCAGCTCGTAGGTGACCAGGTCGAGCCCGTCCGCGAAGCGGTCGACCGCTGCCGGATCATCGAGCTCCCCCACCGCCAGCGGCGCCAGCATCCCGGCCGGGGCCTCGGGGTTCGGATCGAGAAAGCGGAGCCGGAGCCCCAGCCGGTAGCCGGCCATCGCCAGCATCCAGCCGAGCTGCCCCCCGCCGAGCACGCCGATCCTCATTCCGTGACCCTCGGGTCCGGGTGCTCCAGGACGGTGCGGGTCTGCGTCTCCCGGTAGCTCCGCAGCGCTTCCCGAATCTCCGGGTACTTGTTCGCCAGCATCGCCGCAGCGAGCAGCGCCGCGTTGACCGCGCCCGCGCGGCCGATGGCGAGGGTGCCGACCGGAATCCCCGCCGGCATCTGCGCGATGGAGAGGAGCGAGTCGAGCCCCTTGAGCGCGTGCGACTCCACCGGCACGCCGAGCACCGGGAGGATGGTCTTGGCGGCGGCCATGCCGGGCAGGTGCGCGGCGCCGCCGGCCCCCGCGATGATCACTTCCAGGCCGCGCTCCTCGGCGCGGCCGGCGTACTCGAAGAGGAGGTCCGGGGTGCGGTGCGCGGAGACGACCCGCACCTCGTGCGGAACGCCGAGCTTCTCCAGGGTGGCGGCGGCATGCTCCATCGTCGCCCAGTCGGAGCGGGAGCCCATGATCACGCCGACCAGCGGCCGGCCTTCGGTTTCAGCGCTCATGTAGTTCAGGAATTCGGGGTGGGTGCGCAGCCCGGCTGCGCATGGAACGGTAACGCTTCCGCCGGGCCGTTGTCAGGAAGCAGCCCCTCGACGGACCCGCTCAGGCGCGGCGGACCTCGTCCGGCCAGAGGGTCTTCACCCGCTCCACCGCGGAGCGGAACTCCTCGTAGGGGACCGGGCTGCTCCCGATGAACTCCACGCCCGCTACCAGCCAGGCCGCCAGCTCCGGCTGCCGGAGCCGGTAGTAGACGTGGCGTCCTTCCCGCCGCTCCACCACCACCCGGTGGGCGCGCAGCAGCCCCAGGTGCTGCGAGACGCCGGAGTGACTGATCCCCAGGATCTGCTGCAGGGAGTTCACGTCCAGCTCCCCCTCCCGCAGCTCCTCGATGATCCGGACCCGATGCGGATGGGACAGCACGCCCAGCAGCGAGGCAAGCTCCTTACTGACCAACAATCGCTCAGGCATTTGGCAGCTACTTTCTACGGCTTACATTAGAACATTTGAATGTGTTCGGTAGTCTACTGGAGTTCTCCGCGGCTGTAAAGACCGCGTACCCGCAGGCCGCTTTGGCCCGGCCACTCCTCACGCCCTCTCGCAAACCGGGTTACGGATTCAGGAGGAGATCGTACCGCTCCTCGGTCCGCACCGCCCCCCACAGCGCGTGGGTCCGCGTCTGCGTCCGCTGGAAGCCGGCTTCCCGGTAGAGGCTGGCCGCCACCGTCAGCTCGCTGAGGGTCCAGAGGAACACCGACCGTGCCCCCGACTGGCGGCAGAACGCAAGGGCCTCCCGCAGCAGGCGGCGGCCGAGGCCCTTCCCCCGCGCCGCCGGATCGACCAGGAACCAGCGGAGCTGCGCCGCTCCGCCCGGATGCCCGACGACCGCCACCGAGCCGACCACCCGGCCGCCGGTCTCCGCCAGCCACAGCCGGTCCCGCTCCGAATGATAGGCCTGCGCGAGCTTTCCCAACTCCGCCGCCACGTAGCCCTCGAAGGTGGTGTCGAGACCATACTCCGCGGTGTAGACCGTGCCATGCAGCGCGACGATCAGCCCGAGATCTCCCGGCCGAAGGGTGGTGCGAAGCTGCATGGGAGGGATGCGCGAAGTGGACGGCGCGCCGAAGCCGACCTGCTACCGGAGGTCTGGTGAAGGTGGGCGCAGCGTGGCCCGCATCAGCATCACGTTGTACGGGTTCCAGGTGGAGAGGACGAAGTAGATCGTCGCTTCCTTCTCGTCACCCTTGAAGAAGCGAGGGATGAGGTAGGGGCCGTAGGGGCCGCCGGTCACCCGCTCTCGACCGGGGTCGTGCAGCGAGCTCGGGGCCGCGCCGGGCTGGGCGTCGTGGATGAACTTGCCGTAGGCGTCCTGCCACGGATCGAGGAGCGTCCGCGCCTCCGACCACGGACCGGCGGGGCGCTCCGCGGTGCGAATGACCACCCCACGCGGATGCTCGAGGTTGTAGAGCATCAGCCAGCGCTTGAGCGGCGCGCACCACGCCACGCTGAGCTCTCCGATCATCGGGTGGTAGAAAAGCGGGCGCGCCTCCCCTTCCAGCGCGCTCCAGCGCTCGCCGCCGGTCCAGTAGCGGATCGCCGACCGGTCCTCTACCTTCTCCAGCGGCACGAAGGCGAGGTACGGATCGCTGCGGCGGTATTCCTTCCCCGCCGCCCACATCAGCAGCCCCTTCCCCTCCTTCACCGGGAGACCGGGCACCTCCGCGGCGTCGACCACCGCCGGCGAGACGTTGATGAAGCGGTCGGTGGAGAGGGTGTAGACCAGCTCCCACTGCTTCGCGTCTTTGCTGCGGAGGAGCACGGAGCGGCCCATGATCTTGCCGCGCGGGCTATCCTGCGCGTCGGTGGTGAAGAACGCATACATGAAGCCGTTGTGGCTGAAGCCGCCGTTCGGAACCTCGAACCCCTTCAGCGAGACGCCGGGCACGCTCACCGCCAGGTACTTGCCGTCCGGCGCGGTGACGAAGTCGAGCTCCAGCCCGTCGTCCGGGTTCGTATCGGTGCTGAACGCCACGGAGTCGCCGTCGTACGGGCGGTCCGGCGTGTTCGGCCCGCTCGGGTGCGTATCCCCGAACAGGAAGACGAGCTTCCCCTCGTGCTCGAACGAGGCGCCGAGATCGGTGGCGGCGAGCCCGAAGCGGGAGGCGGTGCGGCTGGGAGTAGGGCGATTGAGCTGGCGGTCGTGCTCTCCCGTAAGCTGGGAGACCTTCTGCACGCTGCCCGGCACCACCACCGGCGTTGCGGCCAGGAGGGCGAGAAAGAGAGTGATCATGGTCGGTGGGTAGAGCGCTCCCTAAGTTTCACTGTTTCAGGTTAGCAGGTTTGGGGTTCCAGGTTTCAGGTTGCAGGTTCCAGGTTGGCTGCACCGACGGCGGGGTTTGGAACCTGCAACTTGCCAAGCTGCAACCTGCCAACAACCCTTAGCTGCTGGCGCTGGAGTAGCTCCGGAGCGCGAAGCGCCAGAAGGCGACCGCCAGCGCGAAGAGCCCGACCGCGAACCCGGCGGCCACCGCGAGCCACGGCAGCGGCAGCTCCCCCACCAGCGCCCGGGCGGGGAAGCTGGCGACGAAGGCCAGCGGGATGACGTAGATGAAGAGGCTCCGGACCCAGTCGCGGAAGATATCGATCGGGTAGCGCGCCACCTGGAACACCACGTCTGCCAGGACCCAGAGGTTCTCGATCCGGATGAACCAGAAGGCGAGCGTCATGAGCAGGGTGTAGACGGAGAAGTAGATCACCAGCGCGCAGAGGCAGAGGAAGAGGTAGGCGAGCACGGTCCCGGGCGTAATCCGCGCCGCCAGCGACCCGGTGCTGTAGAGGAGGAGCAGCAGCGAGCCGACGGTGGTGCCGATCCCCTCCAGCCGGACGTAGCGCGTGGCGACGAAGAAGAGCGAATCGACCGGCCGCGTGACGACGAAGTCGAACGTCCCGAGCCGGATCTGCTCCGGCAGGCGGCTGAGGTTCTGGTAGGCAACCACCCCGAAGACCCCGTGGATCAGCCCGAAGGTGCCGGTGAGGGAGAGCATCTCCGCCTCCGTCCACCCCGCCACCGCCTCCGTATTGCGGAAGAGGATCTTGATCAGCAGGACGAAGAAGAGCAGCCACCCCGCGTTCGCCACCAGGTTGGCCCAGAAGTTGGCGCGGAACTCCGCCTCGCGGGCCAGGCAGTTCTCCCAGAAGATCCGATAGAGGCGCAGGTAGCGGAGCATCAGGCACAGCGCGGCGCCCCCGACCCGGCGCCGGGAGCCCAACCGGGTAAGTGTGGCCCACTCCGGCACGGGCGTCCACCCGCCCGGCGCGCCCCCCCCCGCGGTGCTTGACACCGAACCCGGCGAACGCTACAATGAGCCCGTTCCGCGGGGGTAACTCAGTGGTAGAGTCACTGCCTTCCAAGCAGTTGGTCGCGAGTTCGAATCTCGTCCCCCGCTTACCCGCGACGTGCCGTTTCCCATTTCAGGCACGAAATAGAGTCACTACCCCCTGTGCTGCCGGCTCCTTTCGACACCTTGAAGGAGCCTGTAGATGCCAAACAGAGTCACTACTTCCCGGGGCAGACGAGTCACTGCTTCCGAGGATGATAGAGTCACTACCTCTCGTCGGACGGAAGAACGCCCCTCCCGCCCCCCGTCCGACCTGCGCCGAGCAATTGCCGGCTGGCTTGCAGACGGCAAAGCCCAGGGCTGGAGTCCTCGTACCCTAGAAGACCGCCGTCTTACGATGGAACGGTTCTGCTGGTGGCTGGAGAACGAGGAGGAACCCCCTCTGGCGTTAAGCACCCTCACCCCCAACTGCATCCGCACGTTTCTGGCTTACGTTCGTGAGCCAAATCCGAACGGGCGATTCGGGTGTGAGCGGGAATCCGCCAAACGGGAAGCACGACCCGCAACCGTGAACGCGTACTTCCGCGCCCTGCGTGCCTTTGCCAATTTCTGCCGGGCAGAAGGGCTGCTGGACGAAACACCGTTGAAGAACGTCAAAGCACCTCGTGTGCCGGTTGACCAAGTACAGCCCCTCGCGCCTGATCAGCTTCAAACCCTCGTGGATGCCGCCAGGCGCACACAGGCCTCAGAGCGGAACGTCGCGCTGATTCTCCTGCTCGTGGATACCGGGATGCGCTGTTCAGAACTATGCGGTCTGCTCGTAGGCGACGCGGACCGAGGCACGGGCGAGTTAACTGTCACGGGCAAGGGCAACAAGAAGCGGCGGGTCTACATGGGCACAGCTACTCGCCGAGCCCTCTGGCGCTACCTCGAAACCGACCGGAGAGACGCATTCACGGACGAACCCCTGTTCGTCTCCGTGGGAGGGCACGCTCGCGGAACCGGCATGACGCACACCGGTGTTCACCGGATCATTCACGAAGCCGGCAAGGCGGGTCGCATACAAGGGGTGCGCTGCAGCCCCCACACCCTGCGCCACACCTTCGCAGTCAACTTTCTACGCGGCGGAGGCAACCTCTTTGAGCTTCAGCAGTTGATGGGACATACGGACCTCACAGTGCTCCGCAGGTATGTCGCTCTCGCCGACACCGACCTCGCCGAGGCGCACCGCGCCGCCAGCCCCGTCGAACGCCTGAAGCTTCGGTAGACGGGCGAAACGCCCGCTATCAGCTCCCGGCCTTCGAGGCCGGGGGCTTTTTTTCTGACTCCGTGTAGGAAACCCCCATCAGCTCAGCCATAAGGCCGTGAAAGCAATTGCTTCAGGGGACCGACGTTGAGCAGAGACCGCCCGTTTGCAGCACGACGCCAGGAACTCGGCTTGTGCCTACAGCGGGCAGCGGCCAGACTCCGGATCAGTGCTAAATATCTGCGAGCACTGGAACGGGGGCAGGTACCACTCTCCTACTCACTGGCGCGACGGATGGCCGTCGAGTACAGCACCACCGTTGATCTCCTGACGCGTACCGCTGGTAGAGACCGAGCCGGAAGCACAGGGGATGGGCTGAAAGCGAATGGGAACGCTTTCAGCCCACAGAGAAGCAGCTAGCCGCGCCTTCGCACCTTTCTTGCGTTATGCCGCTTGGGTTCGGCACAACGCCTCCTACCGACAGGAGAGGACGACGCCAGAGAAAGCCACTCCGGCGAGACAGCACAGACAGCCGTTCATGAAGCGGCAGAGATTCCGACAGGTAAGGCCTTCGGCTGCTGCCTCTTGAGGAGTCGCCACCGTCAGCAGCGCGAGCGCCCCTGTGCCAGCCTCTCATCCTCTCTGTCCACCCGCCGGCACTGACCCGCCGGCATCCTACTCCGGTGGAGGCTCCACACCCCCGGCTCGGTTGCCAGGATGAGCCTTGTCCGGTGCCAGTGGCCCGCCAGCAGCGTTGCAGCTAGCCTCCGCACATCCGCGCGGCAACCCTCACCACCGTCTTCTGGAGGCACTGAAGCGGCTACCTGCCGGCCCTCGCAGCACGATCTTTCTCGGAACGAAGCGCAATCAAATGCTGCCAAACCCTAAACTCTAATCGCCCACACATACGATAGCTTAGGTGGAAGCACCCATAGACGGCTCCCAGGCAGAACCCGAGGCCATCTATGAAAACCCGCCCCTGATGAGGTAGGAGGAACAGACATGCCCGCCAAGAAAACCCCGAGTCCGACTGAACAGGCCCTGAATGGCCTCATCCTCAAGAAGCTGGAGGGGCATCCGAATGGGCTCACCCAGACGCAGCTCATTAGCAAGTTTCGTTCCCCTGACGTGTACGGCCCGCGGTACACGTTCCATCCGAACGCTATCAAGAAAGCGGTTGCCCGACTTGCGGAGGACGGGCGGGTAGAGTTAAACCCCGACCGGACATTCACCGATCTGCGCGTTCGACTTCTGCCGGCTGTGAAGAATGAGGAGGCCGCCGATGTCTAGTGCCATCCTCGAACCGCATGGCTGTGTAGCCGTGCGGCCACAGCCAGAGGATGAGGCGCGCCAATTCCTCTCCACGTTGTTTCCCGCCATGCCTCATGGTGGCAGGCTCCTTATCTGGACCCTACCTTCAAAGTGCTCGACATGGTGTACCTCGGCAGAGGGAGCCATGACGGCTGTGGAGCGCGCTCGTGCCGAGTCGGATGTCTACTTCGGCCTTGCCTTGTCTCCGGAGGGGTACGGCAACAGGCAGCGGTGCACGGCTGACGCCGTTATCGCCGTCCCCGGAGTGTGGGCTGACGTAGACCTGGGCGATGAGGGGCACAAGCAGCATAAGAAACCGAACCCGGCGAATTGGGAAGCGGTTCGAGCGGCTTTGGACGATGCGGAGGTTCCCGCTCCTACCATCGTCGTGGCGAGCGGCGGAGGGCGGCATGTCTACTGGCTGTTTCCCGAGGTTTGGCAGTTCGGTACGGATGAGGAACGCCAGCAGGGAGCTGCCCTGGCAGAGCGGTTTCAGGGCGCGCTTCGGGCTATCTTTGCCAAGCACGGTTGGAACCTGGACGCGACTGCAGACTTGTCGAGAGTTCTGCGCGTGCCAGGGACGTTTAACCGGAAGGATGCGAGCAACCCGAAGCCCGTACAGCTCCTCACCGCTGACGGCCCCCGCTACTTGCGGGAAGACCTGGAGGCATTCTGTGAGCGGTTCGATGCGTCTTCGACACAGTATGTCAGGCGGACTCGACAGGAGAGCGCCATAGCTGAAGTGATGGTTGCTGAAGACCTGGAGCTTGACCCGCATGCCGTCGTTGACCCAGACATGGTTCTAGCCCTCTGCGATGCCAACCCGAAATTCCGCGAGTCATGGGAGCGAAAGCGTAGTCGGAATGAGTTTCCGGATCAGAGCGGCTCCAGTTACGACATGAGTTTGGCAGTCCTTGCCGCGCAAGCGGGCTTGTCTGATCAGGACATCATCGACCTGCTCATTGCCCACAGGCGCAAACACCGCGACGACCTGAAGCTCCGGCTCGACTACTACCGGAGAACGCTGAAGAGGGCGCGCCAAACGTGCGCTAGGGGCGGGCAGACTGCCTCCTTGGACACCCTAACAGACCTGCATGCACAACTGACGGCAAGCGGCGCAAAGCTGGAACACGAAGACCGGGCAGCTATCCTGCGGGAACTGGAGGAGCTGTTCGGCTTTAGTGCGCGCATCCTGCGCATCGTGCGCTACCCGGGGACAAACCCCACCTTCGTCCTTGAGACCGATCAGGGACGGGTACACCTTGGGGGAGTGAGAGGGCTAACCCGACAGGACCAGTTACGAGAGCATGTGCAGGCACACCTTCGGCAAACCCTCCCGCGCTTCAAGATAAAGGACTGGGAAGAACGTATCGTGCCGGCCCTTCTCGCGGTGCTGGAAGACGAAGACCTGGGCGAAGAAGCCACGGAAGAGGGTGAGACGAGGGGCTGGCTGTGTTGCTACCTTGAGGAATACTCGCCGGAGGAGCGCCAGGCGGATGACCAGCCGTTTTGGAAGATCGCCGAGAGCCATTCAGGCGATGCGCCGTTCCTGTTGGGAGAGCACGCCCATATCTCCGTCCGGTCCTTCAAGGAGTGGGTGCAGCGCCACTACAGGGAGTACGCCCTTATCACAGAGCGCACGCTCGCTATGAGACTGGAAGGGGTGGGTTGCAAGCATGTGTCGAAGACCTACACCAAAGGAAACGGCAAACGGGGTAACCGCAAGTACTGGGTGCTTCCCTCACTCTTCGAGTGGTAGCGGGTAAGAGCGGGTGAAGCGGGTTAAGCCCTATTATAAGGCGAAAAGAACCACTCGCTGAATCACACGCGAACCCGCTTCACCCGCTTCACCCGCTTCACAGGCACGGGAAAAAAGCCTAACCCGCTTCACAACTCGCTTCTATCCGCTTCAAATCCAATACGACTCATTGGCGTAAACCATGGGGGTAAGATCCACGCCCTATAGTAGGGGAGGCGAGAGAGTTGCCTCTCTCGCCGTAATGTGAGCTGAAGGCCCGGAGGCGTGCTTCGCATGTGCGTGAGACAACCTGGGGCGAAATGCGGCCCCACACCGACGAAACCGAGAACCACGGCAGCGACATCAGCACCGATAACGCGGGAGCCAATGAAAGAGAGCTGGGGGAGGAGATCGAGCAATGCCGGTTGCCGTGCGAGACCGCAGGCGGCGGGAGGACCGCAACGCGGTGGAAACGCTGCCGGCCTGTTGGCGTGACCGTTAAAACGAGAGCCTCATGGGCTGCGAGTAATTGTTATTGCTATTCCTGCCTGGCGAGGCCGAAGCTCTGGAACGCTGCAAAAATTGGGGGAGGGGGCATCTTATCGACCCCCTCCCCCTTTCGCCGTCCGCATTACTTCGCAGATAGGTTCCAGGCGGCTCCTAGTCGGGCTGCACTTGACTTTCAAACTTGCTGGTTGTCACCGGCTCATCATCTCGTCAAGAACCGCAGCGGATACTTGCGCTCTGGCGTGTGCCTGTTGCGCTCTCTCCAGCGCAGCCCTATCCCCCGTCTGCAAATGGTCTCGCAGGTGCATAGCTGATTCCCGGGTGGCTTGGCCCCAAGATGTAAAGGCGGCCAGGAATTGCTGCCCTGCGGGATGGCGCGTCATAGGATCGTTCGACCTCTCTTGGAGGTATGCTTCGCCGGAAGCAATTCCCGCCTCGGTCGCTCCCACAAAGTCGTCAACAGCAGCTTGCGCCTCGCTGTTGGAAGCTTGAGGACCTGCTGGAGCGGACATGACGATTTGGAGCATCTGCTGATAGTCGTTCTCGGCTGTCTGTGAGAAGGAGCCACCACTGCTGACGCGACTCGGCGGTGCCACCGTGGCCGCATTCGGAAGTGACTGATAATCCGCGGCATGCCCGGTCATCTGCCTGCCCGAATGGCGCTCGGCAGTTGGCTGGGCGACTGTAGCTCCGCTGATGCGCCCGTGCCGTAGCTGATAGCCGATAATCGAGTGTTCGGCCAAGATACCTCGGACCGTCACAGACTGCCCCTTGATGAGGGAGAGTAACGTGTCCTTCTGTGAGCCATCAAGTTCGATCCTCACATCCGACCCATAGCTCTTGGGATTGCATCGAAGGCGCAGCATTCCCCCACCTTCGATGGACGCATCTCGAAGTTCACCTGTCCAAATTACTTCCGTTCCCTGTACAGACTGCCAGTAAGCCTGCTTCTGCGCGTCAGTCAGAGTTGTGCGCCGATCATCCATGACGGCATCCACGGTCATGAAGTGAGGACCGGGGTTGGCTTTATTCACTCCGAATCGCGGAAGGTCTAACGGGCCGCGCCCACGGGCAATGTTGAGCAGTGAGAGGCTGTACCACAATCCCACGCCAGCGACGACGATTATGACACAACCACAGATCACCTGAAGCGCGCTGCACGCAAGTTGGCGTTTCACGCCTGCTATTGCCACATCCTGTAAAGGATGCACCGCAGGCGCAGGCGTCGCGCTGGGCTGACCGGGACTTCCCGCCTCACCTGCTTGGCTCTCTGAAGCCAACACGCCTCGCACACAGTAGGCGCAGAGGCTCCGCTTCGTATCCATAGGACGACCGCACTGGGGGCAGGGGCGAAGTGATTGTCCCAAGGCGCAACCTCCTCTCGCTCCGATCCAAGCATCACCAGAGGCGACGCAAGTCTATTTTCGACTATTCCAACTTAAACTCTACCATTGTGGCCGGAACGCTGCCACAATGGAAAAGTCCGTCTTCACGCCGAGCTACCATCAGAAGGTGTGTAAACGGTGAAGGCGGTGAACCTTCCTTCTAGAGACTAGAAGCAGCCGAGGGCCAACTCGGCAAAGGAAGGAAACACCGCCATGAAAGAGATTACCGC
>JBKBRF010000045.1:0-57346 GCA_046292385.1 Armatimonadota bacterium
CGGCAGCGGCAGCCAGTGGAAGTAGACTGCCATCGGCATGCCGATCACCAGCAGCGCGATCACGATCGTGACGCCCCAGAACAGGGTGTCGGTCCAGGATTCGGGGCTCTCTTGGTACATCTCGGGCTCCCTTTTCCCTCGCTAAGCAGGCTCCGGCAACCAGTAGTTCCGGACCTGAATCGTCGGCTTCATCCCCTTCGCGACGGTGACCCGCAGGACGCTCTGGTAGATCTGCTGGAGCAGCACGGGCTCATCTCCGGCCTCTGCCCAAGCGTCCTGAATCTCCTCGATCAGCGCGGCCGCTTCCCGCGCCGCCTGCTCGGGCGACTGGAGGTGTCCCAGGGCCTCGCGCGCCTTCCGTAGCGCCGCCTGAATCCGCTCCCGCTCCACCGTCAGGGTTGCTGCCTTCTTACCCAGGATGTCTGAGGGAAACACCCCCTTCAGGGCTTCGTCAGCGAGGCGCTCGAGACGGCCGGTCACCTGAGCCAGCTCCCGCTGGAGCTGCTCTACCCGCTGCACGACGTCGCCGGCCTGGTCGCGGAGCTGCCGCGCATGCTCCCGGGCTCGCTCGATCAGGTACTCCGGGTGCCGGACGATCCGCTCCACCTCGGCGTGCGCCGCCTGCTCCAGGGTCTCAGCGCGGACGCGGGTGCCGCAGAAGGGCATGCCGTCGCGCCGCCGGCTCTGGCACTGGTAGTAGCGTGCTTCGTAGCCGGGCCGAGTCTTGTTCTTGCAGACCCGGAACGACTCGCAGCGGAGCCGCTGGCCGCTGAAGCCGCGGCAGAGACCGCACCAGGTGACCCCGGTGAGGAGATAGATGCTGCTCGGCCGGCCGGTCCGGCTCCCGGCGTCCTCTCGCCGCTGCTGCGCTCGCCGCCACAGCTCCTCGGAGACGATCGGCGGGACCGGGATCTCGATCCACTCCTCGCGGGGGCGAGGGACCGCTGCGATTCTCGGCCGTCCGGCCGGCGTCTTCCCGGGCACGTGCCGGTGCTCGGCCGTGCCGTAGTACGCCGTGCCGTAGTAGGTGGTGTTCGTGAGCATCCGGCGCAGGGTCGTGCGGGTCCAGAGGGCGCCGGCCCGGGTGCGCAGCCCCTGCTCCGTGAGCCAGGTGGCGATGCGCCGGTCCGACCATCCCGCCGCGGCGCGCGCGAACATCTCCCGCACGACCGCGGCCTCCGATTCCACGATCAGATACTCTCCGCCCCGGCCAGCAAACTCCGGGATCGCCGCGGCTTCCGCCCGGCTCACCTGGCGATAGCCGTAGAGGGTCGGGCCGCCCGGCATCTTGCCGCTCTTGGCCTTGGCGTAGCGGCCGGCGTTGGTCCGCTCGCGGATCTGCGCGTGTTCGAATTCCGCCACCCCGCCGAGCACGTTGAGGAGGAGCCGGTCCGCGGGGCTGTCTCCGCTGGCGTGCTCGACGAACTCGATCCGGATCCCGCGCTGCCGGAGCTGGTGCAGCACGTTCTGCGAGAGGCGGTTCTCCCGGCCGAGGCGGTCGATCTTCATCGCGACGAAGAGGTCGACGACCCGCGCCTCGACCAGCTCCAGCACGCGATTCAACGCCGGGCGGTCCTCCAGGGTGCCGGAGATCCCGCCGTCGACCACGTGCTCGATCAGCAGGTAGCCGTGCCGGGCGCAGTGCTCGGCGAGCATCCGCTGTTGCTCGGGGAGGCTGTAGCCCTTCTCCGCCTGCTGGGAGGAGCTGACGCGGGCATAGGTGACAGCGCGGAGCATCTCAGGCGGCGTCCTCCTGGTGGAGCTCGATCAAGTCGCGCTCGAAGTCGGCGAGCCATTCATCGATCTCGGCTTTCGACCAAGCGGACGGCGGCCGCTGGAAACCGATGAAGCTCGGATTGGGAAACGCTCCGTAGCGATCCTGGAGGCGCACGAGGCCCTCGTTCAGGCGGAACATTCCGGTGAGGCCGGGCTCCTGCCGGCAGAGGATGCAGCGGTCGAACTGGGCGCTGTTCTTCCGTCCGCAGTTTTCGCAGGTCCACTCCATCGCAGTTGTCCTTTCATCCAAGTCAGTGAGTCGTAGGGTGTTGGTACGTGCGCCGGCGCGCCAGGTCCGCGGACCAGGCCTGCAGCTCGTCGAGCTGGACGGGCAGCCAGCGGGGCCGCCGGCAGAGTGCCGGGAGCGTTTCCACCGCGAAGCTCCGGTACTTCGCGAGGATCTCCTGCGGGCGCATCGCCAGGAGATCCCCTTTCAGCCGCACCTCGCGATCGGCGCGGGTCTTCGCGCTGACCGGAATCCGAAGCCGCGGCCGTTCAGTGTCGAGTAGCACGAGGGATTCGGTCGGGCCGGTGTGCAGCTCCAACCGAAAGCGGCGGGCCGCACACCAGGCGGGCAAGTAGTTCAGCCGGAGCACCTCGCCGTTGACCCGCCGGACCCGCCGGTCGGCGATGTTCCAGGGCAGCTCCGTCAACTCCGAGATCTTCTCCGCGTCGTTGATCTCCGCGACCAGGTGCATGGGCATCCGGATCGCCAGGATCAGCTCGTCCGCCAGCTCCTCTTCGTGCTTGTCCGCGCGAGCAGCCACCCGGTACTGAAGCCGCTCCTGGTCATCCATGCTCTGCGCGATCGCGCTGAATCCCACGTCGAGCAGCGCGTGCGCCATCTCGTGAAGCGCCAGGCGGTTCCGCTGCCAGGCCGAGAGCTGCTCCGGCACCAGGATCCGGTGCCGGCCGCCGCGGGCGGGTCTCCAGCTCGCCTGTTCCACGCCGCAGCGGCGGACCGTCACCAGCGGGCTCGCCCACTTCAGGAGCAGCGGCGTCTGCTGCACGCTCATCCAGCTGGTGAGCCCCAGCCGAAGCCGGAGCGCCGCCGCGCGCTCTTCGATGTAGACGTATCGAGTAAGCAACCGCCTGACCTCCCGCCGCCGAATAGCAAATTAATGTTTGCGTATCCGGCGCGTGAAGTCATGTCGATTGTGCGAACTCAGGGTGTCAAACGGTGCCGTGGATGCACGTCAGGAAGAGGCGGTGCTGGCCTCTTCCTGTTCTTCGTGCTGGCGCAGGCACTCCGCGATGGTCTCTGCGAACTGGTCGGCCTCTTCTTCCTCTACCAGATCGACCTCGATTGGAATCCGAGACAGAAGCTCCTTCGCGTCCTCGTAGGCGGATTGATGTTCCGGCTTACGGGGCGAGCCAAGAAGTAAGTGCAGCTTGATCGGCTCGGTCGCCCCGTCCAGCGCGTGGCCATAGCCAAGCCACTGAGCCGCCTTCTTCGCGATGGCGTCCTTCCGGACCAGGTCGAAGGACAGAGGCTGGAGCATATGCCAGACTTCGTTCTTGAAGGCATGATCGAACTTGTGGCTGAACGAGTCGGCTTGCACGATCTTCTCACGGAAGACAGCGCCGACCTGGACCCGCTGCAACGCCTGGGCAAGCGGCCGACGGTAAACCGACGACCACACTTCGTCGTCGCTCCGTTTCTCCGGCTGTTCCTGGGTGTACTGAGACGTGACCAGACGTACGAACAGGTCGGTGAGCGTACGCTCCAAATCGTCCGTGACTCCAGCGAGCACCGGCCCGTAGCGGTAGCTTAAACCCTGGTCCGGCCAGACGAGAGCCGCTACTCCCGCGGCGTCCCTCGGTTGATCCACTATGGGCAGATCATCCTTCAGGGAGTCGCGGATCGCACCGACTGCGGCATAGAACTGGTTTACTACGCGCCGGTAGTGATCGCCATCAAACCCGACGAAGGCTTCCGAGAGCCGCGAGTAACGGGAGTCCAGCCGCGCGGCGAGCAACCCAGCTTCACGGGCGTAGAGGAGCACTCCAATGTTGAGCGCTTCCCCGACCACGGGGTCGTGGACGTACCGGAGCGCGCAATAGGTGTAGGTAACCCTACTCATTTGATGCTCCGTCTCAGCTCCCACCGGAGCTGGTCAAGATGCGCTTGGACGGTACAGATATGCTGACACACCTTAATGGCCCACGGCTGCCACCCCACGGGCATGCAGCCCACGAGCGCTTTCATTCGCCCCTCTGTCAACTGACCGAGCTTCGTGAGGAACGGTTCCCAATCGACCGCCTTCTCTCGGGATCGTAGGTGCCGATAGAAGACGTGGTGTTGATGTATACCCTGTTTCGTCACTTCCCAGGGGTCCATCCTCTGCCCGAGCAGCGGAAGAAGGAAGGTGAACGCTAATTCAAAATCGTAGGCGAGCAAACGCTGCCCGCTGAAGGCACAGTTCGGATTGTGCCCCTTCCGGTCCGGGTTCTGGAAGACCAGGTCCCAAGCGAAGATCGCAACGGCCTGCGGAAACGTCTCGTTGGTCAGCGGGGCAAAGGCACTGACCGGCGTGAAGTTCGCGTGGAAGTACTCGGACCCGAACGCCTCCCCCGGCTGGAGCTTCACCTGTTCCCGCCGCAGCACTTCCGCAATGTCGGGCCGGAGGAGCAAGGTCGGGTCGACGTTCACGACTGCCGGCGTCGGCGTCAGGATGCCCAGTTCTCTTGCGAGAAGATATCCAAAGGCCTCGCAGCAAAGGCTACGAGCATCAAGCTCGCCGCCCTTTCCCTTGACGACGAACTCCTGAGTGATCCGCGGGCCGCTCGGAGGTGACGCCCCGGGGATGATGATCTTGGGCGTGTGAACCTTCGTGCACAAGAATGTGGGAGGCCGATTCCGTCCCGTACGAGCTACGTCACGGATTTCTTCAGCTTCCCATCGCTCCAGCACCGACTAGGCTCCCCCACCGCCCTGCTGCCGGCGCCGCTCTTCCTCCTGGCGCTCCTCTTCCTGCTCCGCCTTCAGGTCCTCTTCCAGCTCGGCGAGGATTCGGTCGACCTTCTCGTGGGTGAGGTCCCCAAGCCCGCTGAAGCGCCGTAGCGCAAGGTTCGGCACGTCGTAGCGCTGGGCCAAGGCGAGGATCCCGGCGCCGAGGCGGGCATCGGGTGAAGGCCGTGCAGCAGGCGGGGCAGGCTCCGAATCCGGGTGAGCGCGCAAGCTGGCTACGTCAAGCCCGAGTTGCCTCGCCCGGCGCAGGTCGGCAGGGCTGGGCGTGAAGTCACCGGCCCGGTACGTGCCGCCCTCGGGTTCGCGCTTGGGCGTAGGCTCAACACGCGGATACCCCGTGAGCTCCAGCCACTCATTGACGTCCAGGCCGAATCCCTGGGCGAACTTCACGACCGACTCCATCGCGGGGATGCGGCCGGCGGCCATGTTCCCGATGGTGGTGTGGCTTACCCCCGTCTTCGCGTCAGCGTGGCGAAGGCTCATATCACCGAGCACTTCCCGCACTCGCCGCCCGAACTCTTCGTCTCGCTCTCGTCGCATACGTCAGTAGTAACAACAACAACGCGTCGAAAGGTGCGGTATTTTCAGAGACGCGAAAAATTGGTGTTGTCAGCAGCACATACAGGTGTCATAATTCGGTGTAGTTAGCAACAACACCAGGGGACGCCATGACGAAGACGGACAGGATGCTGCTCCTCGAAGCCCGTGCTGGCCGGGATATACGGGAGATCCTTCGGGACGCTTACGCTGCCGGAGGCGGAGTCCAGCGTGGGGCGGAGTGGATCGAAGAGCAGTACGGGGTCTCGATCAGCTTCGCGCTCTTCTCCGACTGGATTGAGGCCCTCGGTGGTGAGATCCAGCGCGAGCTCGTCTTCCCCGGACTGGATGCGGATGCTGGCATCGAGTCCGACCCCACTCCGATCGAGGCCCTGCCGTGAGCAGCGCTGCCCGCCCCATCCCCGCCCAAATCCTGGCGATGTATGCGCCCGGCGAGATCGTCGGTGAGCCCCACTGGGACGAGGCCGGCGACCTGGTGATCCCGCTCGCGGACCGGGACGTGGTCCACACCGCCGCGGGAGCTGACGATGCCTGGCGCGGCGTGGTCGACCTCCTCGCCACCGCTGCCCGTGAGAAGCACAGTCGCACCGCGGTCCAGGAGGCCGCCTGAGATGGAAGGTTCCAACCCGCTCGATTTGACCATCCGCGAGCTGCTGAAATCGCATCGCGCTATGGGCTCCGACTACACCACCCTGCTTTCCCGAGACGGCGAGGAAGGCCCGGTGCTCTGGGCCGTGGTTGCTGCCACCGGTGAGGAAGCCGCCGCACTGGAGCGCTTCACGGACACCGAGTGCGATGAGGACTCCCAGCCCGACCTCTCCGCCCTCGTGCAGACGGCGATCAAATACGGCGCCGTGCTCCAGGCCTCCGGTGAGGACGAAGACGGCGCTCCGCTGTTCCGCGTGGTGGTGGCCGCGGGTGAGCAGGCCGCGGAGCTGGAGGAGCGGGTGCGGCCGATGACCGCCGAGGGCGAGGACGATCCGGACCCCTATCGAGAGGCGATCGTCCGCACCCTGCGCGAGATCAACGCCGCCGCAGAAGCGGACATGCTCCGCGGCAACCCGGTGACGGGCGCTCACCACCGCGCCATTGAGGCCAAGCTCCGCGAGCTGGGAGCGTAGCGCTCCCGCCGCCTGAGAGGTAGCCACCCCCACTCCTAGGTGCCGGTCGAGCCGGCGATGTGCAGCGCGAATTCTGGCCCGGATTTTTATGTGTGACCCGCCGGAGAGCGGGTATGGCGCCCGAAGCGTGGGCGCGGAAGGTTGCCGCTGGGAACGGTCCCAGACAGCAAAACCCCCGGTCGGGGACGAGCCGGCCGGGGGTCCGATGGACGAAAGGACGTTGCGTGATGTCCATGTGCACTGTAACACAGTCCCCGCCCGCCCCGCAACCGAGCGACCTCCAGCGGGTCATCCTGCGCCAGGCGGTGATCCTGCGGGAGCTGCTGCCACCGCTCGGAAACGCCGTCGCGCGGGCCGTGCGGGAGAAGTTCGTCCAGTACTGGCAGGAAGAGATCTGCCGCCGCGGACGCCTCGCCCACCGGCTCGAAGAGCAGCGCGCGGCCTACCTCGCCGCGGTCCTGTCCCAGGCGAAGGACTCCTTCTGGCTCGCACGGGCTTACCTGGACCCGGTGACCGATGACTGGCTCGCCGACGTGCGGGAGTGCCTCTCCTGCCGCGGCAAGGTCGAAGACTCGCGGGTCGCGACGCGCACCTGCCAGGCCTGCGCCCTCGCCTTCCTCTCCGCCGCCCCCCGCAGTCCCGAGCCGCAGCGCAACCGCCGTGGCGAGGTGATCGCCATCCGCCAGTTCGGGAGCGTCCGCTGATGGAAGTCAAGTGGGACCGGAAGTATCGGCCGTGGCTCTGCGCCGCGGAGCCCGACGCCAAGCGCCACCTGGACTGCGTGCTCATCACCGCGTCCGGCCTGATGGTCGCCACGGATGCTCACTACCTGTCGGTCACGCCGGCCCTCCTTCGCCAGCCGGCAGACGGGTTTGCCGGCGCCCTCGTGCCGGCCGCCTGGCTGGCGTGGGTGGCAGAGCGCCAGGAGCTGGCCTTCCCTGATGATGCGGGCTTCACCATCACGCTCCATCCGGGAATGGCCTCTGCGGAGACCGGCTCCGGCACGAGTACCACGGAGCTGCATCCGGCGGAGCGGTACGTCACCTGGGACCTCGTCGCCAGTAACACGCTGCAGAAGGCGATGGCGATCCTCGCCAGTGAGCGGACGGCAGAGCCGCCCCAGATCCGGCTGATACCGTCCTGCCTGGCGACGCTCTGCGAGGCGCTCGGGCTGACTGACGCATTCGGCTTCGCACGCGAGACCCCGCTGATCATCGCGGGCGAGAACCGGCTGGAGCCATTGCTGGTCCTCACGTCCGAGCCGCTCGCCTTCGGGGTGCTGATGCCCGCCGGCGCCTCCTACACCGATCAGGATCCCTCTCTCCAGCGGAGCCTCTATGCCGTGCGGCATCACCGCGAACCCGCCCAGGAGGTGGCTTGATGGAACGCCCATCCGTTGCCTACCGCCGGAAGGACAGCGCTTCCTTCGTAGAGTGCCCTGAGGGCAGCGCTGATTCAGCTCGACGCCTCTTCCAGACCGTTCACGAGCGAGCGATGGACCTGGGAGACATCGCCGAGATCGTCCTGCGCGAAGGCGATCACGTCGTCGATCGCTGGGTGGACGACTCCGAAATCGTGCAGACCGTGCACTACGTGAACCTCACCGTCTGTGGACGCGATGTGCACAGTTGGCACGAAAGCTACGAGGCCGTACGAGACGCCCTCTGCACCCACCTCGGGCAGTTCATCCACGATGACGACCAAGCGGAAGAGGGAATCCTCTGCGACGGGATTGAGCGGCTTGGCCGGGTGCTGCGGGATGTAGTCCGGGACCGCGAGACTGGCAGCTATTGCGGGCCGGTTCACCTTCAGGACTTCTGGCAGCACCGCGGTGGCGATGAGGAGCCCTCGTAATGGTCTACCTCATCCACTTCGAACGGGCAGTCGGCACTCCGCGGAAGCGCGCGCAGCACTACCTCGGGTACGCCGAGGACCTTCCGTCCCGGCTGGACACCCACCGCCAGGGACGCGGCGCCCGACTGCTGCAGGTCGTCCAGCTGCTCGGCATCCGCTGGCGGGTGGTCCGCACCTGGGACGGCGATCGCGCCAGAGAGCGCCAGCTCAAGCGCTGGAAGAAGTCCCGCACGCTCTGCCCGGTCTGCCGGGGGAAGGAGGCGTTCTGATGTTCACGGCCGAGCCCATTCCCAGCCCCGAGGAGCTGCGCGTCCTGGCTGACGTGGGGCAGAGCGATCCGCAGGCGGAGCCCCCCTGCCTGGCGCCTATGCCGGACGGCATCGAGCCGTGGTGGTGGAACCCCGTGCTGGACTGGATGGTGCGGCACGCGGAGGCGCTCTGGCTGGCCTTCTGGTGGCTGCTGATCCTCTCCTGGCCGGCCTGGCTTCTCTGGGTCGCGCTGACGAAGTGAGCTGACAGCCGGGAGAGACCGGCACTTGAGGCGTGCGGGCCTGGCGAGACACCAGGCCGTGAAGGTTCGAGGGCGATCCAGCCGCCCCCACGTTACGCGAGGAGCTGTTTCGAACCACTGATGGCTCCCGAGCCGGGTCGCACCCGGCCACGCCTCCTGCCCATCGCGCAAGGCGGTGGGGGTCCGCAAGGACAGGGCTCTCCGGTGCCCGGCGGCTATCGAAACCGGAGAACGTCCGCCGTCGCTTCTGGCGACGGGTTGCCCACCGCACAGGCGGTGGTTGCGTCCAGCGGGGCGCAGGGCCCGCCGGGGCCTGGCCTGGACAGCCACCCGGCACCGGGGGTGTCGTTCCACGGGGGCGGCACCCCCATCCGAACTGCGAGGTGAAGATGATGACCGAGACAGCCGTTCACGAGACGCCGCGGTTCACACTGACCGAAGAGGATAAGGCCCTCCTCGCCAAGACGATGCTGGCGGAAGGGACGCCGGACGAGCGGGAGATCTTCTACAAGACCGTCGAGCGCACCGGTCTCGATCCCTTCGCGCGGCAGATCTACGCGATCTGGCGCCGGGAAGGCGGCCGCGACGAGCGCAAGAAGATGACGATCCAGGTCTCGATCGACGGCCTGCGGCTCATCGCGCAGCGATCCGGCGAGTACGAGGGCCAGATCGGTCCCTTCTGGTGCGGATCGGACGGGGCCTGGAAAGACGTGTGGCTGGAGAAGATCCCGCCCGCTGCCGCAAAGGTTGGCGTATGGCGGAAGGACTTCCGGGAGCCGCTCTGGTCTGTCGCCAACTGGGAGAGCTACGTCCAGAAGAAGCGTGACGGCGGCTACCTCGGCCTCTGGGGCAAGATGGGCGCCCTGATGCTGGGAAAGGTGGCGGAAGCGCTCTGCCTTCGGCGCGGATTCCCGCAGGAGACGTCCGGGCTCTACACGGCAGAGGAGATGGACCAGGCGGATCACCCGGAGAGCAGCGGCGACCGCGCCGCGACGCAGGCTTCCCGCTCCACCTCGCCGGTCACCACGCCGGCCCCGGAGAGCAGCGGCGATCGCGCCGCCACTCAGGCCGCCCCGGCACCGCAGCCGGAGCCCTCCGGACCCCCGGCCGAGAAGGCGCCCGCGGACCTGGCCGAGTACCGGAAGGCGTTCTTCGCCAACTTCAGCAATCACTTCGGCCAGGTGGATGACCACACCCGGCACGCCATCCTCTCCGACCTGCTGGGAAAGCAGATCACCACGCAGCAGGGCTGGACGATCAACCACTACGCGTCCGCGCTGCGCCGGCTCGAAGAGCACATGGGCCACTGCGACGTCTGCGCGGGGTGTCCGATCGCGGAGAAGCACCGGAAGGCCACACCCGCCCCCGCCCAGCAGGCGGCACCACAGAACGACACGCCTGCCGGGTCCCCCACCCCCGCGCCGCAGCCCGCCCCGCCGGCCGAGGGCGGCCCGATGGTCTGCACCGGCGACGGCTGCGAGAAGGCGCTCACCAAGAGCCAGCACAGCATGAGCGTCCGCGCCTTTGGCCAGCCGCTCTGCCCCGCCTGCCAGAAGGGCGCCACCCGCCGCGCCGCCGCTTGAGGAGATCCCCATGTCCGTGACTGAGACCCCCGTGATCGACAACCCGTTCGAGGACGCGCAGCCGTCGGATGAGACTCCCACCCAGCTCACCGAGGCCGAGGCCCGCGCGATGGGCTTCAGCGAGGAGGACCTCGCGATTCTGGTCGAGGCCGGCGTGCTGGTGGAAGAGCACCGCCGCGAAGCCTGGGAGCCGAGCACCCTCGCTGACGTCGCCTGGCTCATCCGCAAGCGCAAGCTGATCCGCTTCGAGATCTCCGAGCGCCAGCGCTGGCACGAGGAGGCCGTCGCGCGGCTCCAGCGGGCGGAGCAGGCGCTGAGCCGGTGGGACGAGATCTGCGCGCAGATCACCCGGGAGAACCTGCCGCGGAAGAAGGACGGCTCCTACGCCGCGAAGAGCATCCCGATCGAGGGCGCGCTGGTAAAGCTCACCGCTCAGAAGGGCGGACCGAAGGTGGTCGATGAGCAGGCGGTCCTCTCCTACATCCTCTCCGGCGGCGAATGCTGCGTCGCCCTGGCCGAGGCGGTGAAGGTCTCCGTCACCGAGACGTTCGAGGGCCCGGCCGCGCTGGAGGTGCTGCAGGATCCCGCCTACGCGGAACTCGCGAAGCCGAAGGTGCTCCACCAGCCGGTGCGGGACTTCGTGGCCGGTTTACCGCCGCTCACGAAGGAGGAGACGGGGGAGGTGCTCGGCCCGGCTTCGATCCCCGGCGTGGAGATCGTGGAGCCGTCGGAGCGGTGGTCATGGGAGTGACTGGACGAGGCGGCCGCGGCGGCGCCGGCGGCACCCGTAGACTCCGCACCAGCTTTGACCTGGTGTCACTGGTGCCTGCGTCCCTGTCCCGGCCTGGATCCGGACGGCTTCTGCCTGGATGCCGACCGCGAGGAGCTGGCGCGCTACTCCCTGTGGCTGCGGACCGGCGTGATGCACCCCAAGCAGGAGCGCTGGCACGCCACGGACGCGGGCGCCTGGCGGTGGCGCGTCTACCTCGACGGCGAGCCGGTGCGCCTTGCCTGGTCTGCCGACGTGGCGGCCGGCGAAGTGCAGGTCACCCGCACCGGCAAGAACGGCGTCATCCCGAAGGACATGGCGATCGAAGAGCTGCTCGAAACCCGCACCGGCCGGGTGGAGATTCGCGCGCGGTGAGGCCCTGACATGCCCCGGATCATCAGCTTCGCACACACCACGGCCGCGCTTGTGAACGGCTTCAAGACGGTCACCCGCCGCCCCTGGAAGGACCACTATGCCCGCACGTTCCGGGCCGGCGAGGAGCTGCTCGCCTACGATCGGACTCCCCGCATCGGCGGCGTGCCGGTCGCGCGCATCCGCCTCACCGCCGACCCGGTGAAGGAGCCCTGGGCCGACGCTCCGGACGCCGACTGGGAAGGCGAAGGCTTCCATTACCTGTTCGGCCGAGACGTGCGGGAATTCCATCTCTACGGCTCCGCCCGCGAGGCGTGGGACCTGTGCAAGTCCGGCGACGCCGTGGAGTGGGTGGTCCGCTTCGAGCTGCTGGAGCTGCTGCCCGGCGCCGCCCCGTACCGCGATCCGCGCCCGCTCGACCAGATCCCCTTCGCGCGCCTGGAGGATGCCGCGTGAATCGGCTCCTCGAAGCAGCATTGAGCTACGCGCAGCGCGGCTGGCTGGTCTTCCCGCTCCACACTCCGGAGGGTGACGGCTGCTCGTGCGAGAATCCCGAGTGCGATCGGATCGGCAAGCACCCGCGGACGAAGCACGGGTTGAAGGACGCGACCACCGATCCGCGGATCCTCAAGCGCTGGTGGGAGCTGCAGTGGCCGGACGCCAACATCGGCATCGTCACCGGCAGCGGCTCCGGCCTGGTGGTGATCGACGTCGATCCAGACCATGGCGGCAGCGACAGCTGGTACGAGGCGCAGCGCGAGCACCAGGGCTGCAGTGTCGACACCGTCGAGGCGATCACCGGCAGCGGCGGCACCCACGTCCTGTTCCGCCACCCCGGCGGGATCCGGATCGGCAACCGCCAGGAGTGGCTGCCGGGTGTCGACGTCCGCGGGGACGGCGGCTACATCGTCGCTGCGCCGTCGCTCCACGCCAGCGGAGCCTGCTACGAATGGGAGGCGTCCTGCCATCCGGACGACGTCTCGCCGGCGCCGCTCCCGGAGTGGCTGCTGGACCAGCTCGTCAACCGCCGGAAGACGGCCGAGGCGACCGGCCCCAAGGGCGTGGACCAGGGCCAGCTCGCGCTGGTCGACCCGGTCCTGGCCGGGTGCGCGTGGCTGCGTCACTGCGTCGACGATGCCGCCAGCCTGAAGGAGGCGCCCTGGCACGCGCTGGCGACGATCTGCGCCCAGCTCCAGGACGGACAGCGGCTCTACCACGAGTGGAGCAAGCCCTTCCCCCGTTACGACCAGGCAGAGACCCAGGAGAAGCTGGACCACGCGCGCCGCACCTCCCGCCCGCGCACCTGCTCCGCCATCCGCATGGAGTTGGACGGCGAGCCCTACTGCTCCGGCTGCCCCCACTGGGGCAAGATCCGCTCGCCGATCGCGCTCGGCCGGGGATTCATCGCGGAAGCGGATCTCCTGGCGCCGCCGCCGACGCAGCGGATCCAGGTCGGACTGCTGGAGGATGTCCCGCTGCCGGATAACGTCGAGCGGCGCCGCCCCACCCCGCGCGCCAGTACCGCGGTGCCGCCGCCGGCCACCCGGAACGGTCACCCGAATGGGCACGCCAACGGCAACGGCCGCACCCAGGCGCACGCTCCCGCGGCCGCGCCGGCACCGGATGAAGCGGAGTGGGGCGCGCCGCCGCTCACCGAGGAGGCCCTGGGGCACGCGGCCGCCGACGCCAACGAAGGTGAGGGCCGCGGCGGTCCGTCGGAGCTGTCTCTCGCTCGCGGCTGGGCCGGCGAGGTGCGGGAGCAGTGGGCCTTCTTCGAGGGCGCCCAGTGGTATCGCTACGCTCGCGGCTGCTGGCGCTACTCCAGCGCGGAGCGGGCAGAGGCGGAGCTGCAGCACTGGCTGGAGCGGGCCCGGCTCACCGGCACGAAGGTCTCCGTCACGGCGCGGAAGGTGAGCAACATCCTCCGCCTGGCGCGGAACCACCTGGGCCCGCACGAACTGACGGAGCTCAACTCCCGGCCGACCTGGATCCCGCTCGCGAACGGCGTGTACGACACGGAGACGAACGAGATCCGGCCGCACTCGCCGAAGCACTGGCTCACCCACCAGCTCCCGTTCGCCTACGATCCCGGCGCCGACTGCCCCCGCTGGAAGGAGTTCCTCCTGCAGGTGATGCTGCGCTCCGACGGCACTCCCTGCCAGGAGTGGATCGACGCGCTCCAGGAATGGTTCGGGTACTGCCTCGTCCCGGACAACCGCTACCAGATGTCGATGGTCTGGGTCGGCGAGGGCCAGAACGGCAAAGGGGTCGCGACCCGTGTGCTTCAGGAGCTGGTCGGCTCGGCGCAGTGCTGCTCGGTGCCGATCGAGCAGCTCCACGATCCCTACTACCGCGCGAGTCTCCACGGCAAGCTGGTCGGCTTCGTGAACGAGCCGGACCCGCGGGCGATGCTCAAGAACGGCTCGTACTTCAAGGCGCTCACCGGCAAGGACGCGATCGACGGCCGCCGCCCCACCGAGAAGGTGTTCTTCTTCGTGCCGACGGTCCGCCTGGTCATCTCCTGTAACGCGCTCCTCACCACCCGGGATCTGAGCCACGGCTACTTCCGGCGGCTGGTGATCATCGAGTGGCGCTACCAGGTGCCGGACGGCCAGCAGGATACGAGCCTCGACGATCGCCTGAGCGAGGAGCTGCCCGGGATCTTCAACTGGGCCCTCGAAGGCCTGCGCCGGTTCCGCGAGCGAGGCTCCCGCCTGGACCGGCTGCCGGAGAGCGAAGCGCTCCTGAAGGACTACAAGCTCTCCGAGGACAGCTTCGCCCAGTTCCTGGATGACGAGTGCGAGCGGGGCCCGGAGCTCAAGTGGGTCACGGGCGACCTCTACGCCGCGTACGTCGCCTACTGCCAGGAGAACGGGTTCCCTCGCGCTCAGAGCAGCACCTCCGTCGGCACCCGCCTCACGAAGATGGGCTGCGAGAAGGGCAACACCGTGATCGATGGGGTGACGGTCCGGTACCGGCGCGGGATCGCGCTGCGCGAGAACAGCCCCTACGCTAACGTGCGCGCGGGTCAGGGCCGGCGCCGCCGGTCCAAGCGGGAGTTCGATCCCGGCGAGCCGCCGCCCGAGCTACCGGCCCAGCGGGAGATCGTCTACTGATGCCGCGGTGTACATACAGGTCCCTTGCGGGTTCCATACGGGTTAGGACGGGCAATCCGTGCCTGGTACGTGCGGGTTGTGCGGGTTTGCAGGTTCTCCTTAGAGGGCTGCGGTACTCAACCCTCTCTCCTCGTACCTTCCCATGTCATGGAACTAGCAAGTACTTGCAAACCCGCAAGTACGGAGTTCAAAGCGTGGCTGGATTGCGGTCGATTAGTACATACGGGTTGATCTAAACCCGCAAGGGACTCGCACGTACATCCGCATGGGACGGGTGGACTCGTCGCGCTTGTCTTTGTTGTTCGAAGTTCTTGGAGATCCAGAGCGAATGCTTCAACTGCGACCCTACCAGGAGGAGGCCGTGCAGAGCGTGCTCGCCGCACGCGCCGAGGGCCTCCAGCGCGTGCTCTACACGAAGCCAACCGGGACGGGCAAGACCGTGACGTTCGTGGCGCTGCGCAACCAGTGGCCGGAGGGAGGCAAGACCCTCGTCATTGCGCACCGCGAGGAGCTGCTCGAGCAGGCAGCGGTCTCATTCCATCGCGCGGACCCGAGCGTACACGTCGAGATCGAGCAGGGCAGTCGTAAGGCCAGTCAGTGGGCCGACGTGGTAGTCGCCAGCGTCCAGACCCTGGGCCGGAAGAACAGCACCCGGCTGGCGTGGCTGCGGGAGAAGCTCCGCCTGGTGATCGTCGACGAGGCGCACCACGCGCCGGCCCGGATCTACAAGGACACGTTCCACCGCTTCGGCTGCTACGACCTGGGCGGGCCCATGCTGGTCGGGTGCACGGCGACGCCGAAGCGGATGGACAAGCTCGGCCTGCACACCGTCTTCCAGCGGCAGGTGTTCTCCTACCCGATCCGGCAGGCGATCGAGGACGGCTACCTCTGCGACATCCGCGGCTTCCGCGTGAAGAGCACGGTCGACCTCTCCGAGGTGAAGACGGTCGCCGGCGACTACAACCAGACCCAGCTCGCGGCCGCCGTCAACGTCGAGGCCCGCACGAGCGCCGCGATCCGGCACTGGCAGGAGGTGGCGAGCGACCGCCCCACCATCGTCTTCTGCGTCGACGTGGCCCACGCGAAGGACGTAGCCGAAGCCTGGCGGAAGGTCGGCGTCCCGGCGGAGCACGTGGACGGCACGATGTCGAGTGACCAGCGCCGGGCGGTGATCCAGCGCTTCAAGGCCGGCCGGATCCAGGTGCTCACCAACGTGGAGGTGCTCACCGAGGGGTTCGACCACCCACCCGTGAGCTGCGTGGTGATGCTGCGGCCGACGCAGAGCTGGGCTCTGTACTGCCAGTGCGTCGGCCGGGGCACGCGGATCCACCCGAGCAAGCAGGACCTGCTCGTCCTCGACGTCGTGGACGCGTGCCAGCAGCACAGCCTGGCCACCGTCCCCGCCATCCTCGACCTGCCGCCGCAGCTCGACCTCCAGGGCCAGAGCCTCCGCGCGGCCGCCCGGAAGATCGAGGAACTCGGGGAGAAGGCGGCGGTGCTCCAGTCGTACCAGCCGGAGCTGTTCTCCGACATCGACACAATGCTGGAACGCGTCGATCTGTTCGCCGCGGTGGAGCCGCCGCAGGAGGTGACGGACGCCAACTGCCGCCTGGCCTGGCTCAAGCTCGGCGACAGCTCCTACGTGATCGGCTGCGGCCGCGGGCGCGAGGCCCGGCTCACCCGGGATCTCCTCGGCGAGTGGACGCTGGAGATGAGCGACGCCGGTGGCGTGGTGAGCCGCGGCCGCCTCGATCCGGAGACCGATCCGCAGGACGCCCTCGCCCGCTCAGACGGCGCCGTACTGAAGCGCTGGTCCGACGCGATCGCCGTCGCCGGCCGCGGGATGAAGTGGCGCCAGGAGCCGCCCAGCGAGAAGCAGGTACGCTGCCTCCGCCGAATGGGCTACGCCGCCGAGGTGATCGCGACGATGACCAAGGGCCAGGCCTCTGGCCTCATCACTCAGCACTTCGAGCGCCAGGGCAACGGCGCCGGCGCGCGGAGGTCCGCATGAGCGCCGTCTTCGACCCCGCAGGTCCGCGCTTGGAGCTGGAAGTCCCACTCCCGCCGCCGGACAACCAGTGCCACCGCAGCGGGCGCTTCAGCCGCTACGCCACGGCCGCCTACCGCGACTGGCTCGACGTGGCCGGCGAGCCGCTGCGCGAGGCGCTCGGCGGTTGGCAGCCCGACACCGAGCGCTGGTGGAGCGTGTCGCTGGTCCTGCGGCTCGGCTCCCAGGGCGACGGCCCGAACTACCTCAAGCCGGCCCTGGACCTGCTCACCGGCTCCCGCGCCGCCCGCAGCGGGGACCGGGACCAGCACGGCAACAAGATCGACGCCGGCCGGATCATCAAGCCCGGCGCGCTCTGGAATGACGACCGCCGGGTCGCGCGGGTGGAGCTGGTCGTCACGCAGGTCCGGCAGCCGGAGCCGCGCCTGCTGCTGATCGCGACCGCGGAGGAGCGGGGGCCGCTCGACTTTCGGGCGTGGCAGGAGGGGCAGGCTCGCCGGGAACGCGAGCGGGAGCGCCAGGAGGCCCGAGAGGAGCGCCAGCGGACGAAGGAAGCCGAAAAGGCCCGGAAGGCGGCTGAGCGGGCGGAGAAGCGGGCTCAGCGACCGGCCGCGAGCCGGCGGAGCCGGACGGCGGGAGGGCAGGCCTGATGCGTGTCGCAGCCCCTACGATCGCCCTGCTGCTCACCCGCCGGGGCCTCAGCGCCTGGCCGCACTTCCGGGCCGCGCGGACGGAGGCGCAGCTCGCCCACGTGCGCATGATCACCGGCCTGCACCCGGACGAGCTCTCCGCACTGAAGCAGCTCCGCGAGAACCTGGACGGCCTCTCCGATCCGATCGTCCCGCGCGGACCGCACCAGGACCCGGACGGCTGGTTCCAGCGCAGCACTGGCGCCGGAGTCAACCCCTGGCGGGTGAAGCCGGGGATCCTCGATCGACTGCTCGCCGGCCTCACGGTCCAGGAGCGCGCCTTCGGGTTGCTCCTCACCGTGCTGATGCCGGCGGAGAGCCATTTCCGCAACTCGCTGGAGAGCACCCTCAAGCGACGGCTGGAGCCGGACTGGGAGCGCCAGCGCGCGGAAGAGGATGCACGGCTGGAGAGGCAGCGCGCCGAGCGCGAGCGCCTCGCCGAGGCCGAGAGGAATGCCGTGGAAGCAACCGCGGCAGAGACAGCCCGCAGGCGGCGTGACGCCGCGGGTGGAGACGAACGACACATGGACGAACGGACGAACACGGCGACCCTGAACGGGCAGCCACCGGGCAGTAAGGATCGTGTGGCCCGGGCCCTCGAACAGCGAGGCCTCGACCTCGCGGAGCCGATCCCCGACCAGGCGAAGCGGGAGATCGCCCGCGTGCTCGGCCTCAGCACCAGCCTGGTGAGCGCGCACATCGCCAAGCTGCGGGACGAGCGTGGGATCGTGGTCGGCACCACCCGGCCGAAGAGCGAGGCCCGCACCCCGGCGGCCAACCCGGAGCCGGCGATCACGCCGGAGAGCACCGGGGACGCGGCGGCCGCGGAAGTGGCGCCGGAAGCTGCTGCCGCGGCTGAGCCGGAGCCGGGCGAATTCCCGGAGCCCCAGAGCTGGCAGCATTCCGCGGAGGTCAAGCGGCTCCAGGACGAGCTCGCCGCGCTCCGGGCCTCGTATGACGAGCGTGGCCAGGCACTGATCCAGGCCTGCGATTCAAAGGGCCAGATCGAGACCGACCTCGAGGCCACGCGTGAGCAGCTCCAGCAGCTCCAGGTGAAGTATCAGGACCTCCTGCTGAGCCGTGAGGAACTGCAGCGGACCATCCTGCGGCTCGGGCAGAACCTCCAGAAGGCGCTGCGGGGCGAGCCGGAAGAAGAGGGGGCAGGCTTCCCGGATGAGCGGATCATTCTCTGCCTGAAGCGGTATCAGCAGGGCCGGCCGGCTCCGCAACCGCCGGCTCGTCGGGTCTCGATCCTCGATGAGATGCTCCCGGCTCCGTCACCGGACTGGCAGCCGCAGCAAGGATGGGAGGCGCTCCGGCTTGCGCTGGACCACGATCCGGCTGTGCTCCTGCTGGCGGCCGACCTGGGCGGTCTGGCGCGGCGAGGGCCCCGACTATGAGCGGAGTCCTCACGGCCGAACCGTCGGGTGATTATGCCGCGCGGCATAACCCGGCGCTCCCGGAGCTGCTGGAGCTCGACCCGGCGGAGATCCGGTTCTGTCCGATCAACCCCCGGATGCTCGATGACGCGGACGAGTCGCTGCGGCTCCTCGCGGAGAACATTCGGGAACACGGGCTCAAGCAGCCAATCACCGTGCGAGAGACCGGCGACGCCACCCAGCCGTACGAGGTGGTCGCCGGAGAACGCCGACTGCGGGCCTGCCGCTTGGCGGGCCTGCCCCGGATCCGGGCCTTCAACGAGGGCGCGATCAGCCTGGAGAGAGCGTTCGAGACCACGATCGCGGAGAACGAATTCCGCGAGCAGCTCTCGCCGATCGAGCAGGCTCGCGCGATCGAGCAGGCGAGAGGCGCCTTTAACTGGCCGCAGGAGAAGATCGGCCGGCTCTTCGGCGGCAAGAGCCAGAGCTGGATCTCCCGCACCTGTGGGCTCCTGCGCCTGCCCGCTGCGGTCCAGGAGCTGCTCAAGACCGGTCAGCTCAGCCGCACCAACGCGGAGGAGTTGCTCGCGTTGGCCCGGTGGCAGGGCGAGCTGATCCGGATCGCGGAAGACGCCGCCCGGGAGAAGTGGACTCAGGAGCACACCGCGGAGATCGTCGCGAAGCGGAAGCGGACGCTCGAAGAGCGCGAGCAGCCGTCGCTCCAGGTCATGGACGAGCCGGAGCAGTCGGCCGCTCCCAGGCAGGCAGCCGCTCCCGTCCCGGCGGCAACCACTCAGGACGAGCTGCCGAAGGCGGATGAGCTGGTCGGCTCCATGCGGGACCTGCCCACCAAGCAGGATCTCCGATCGGAGCCGGCTGCCGCTCCCAGCGAGCCGGCGGCGGTCACCTCCGTCGAGATCCAGCCGGGTGACCGGGTGACCTGGACCGAAGGCGGCCAGACCTGGGAAGGCATCGTCGAGGGCCGCGAGGGCGACGGCTGGGCGGTCCAGGCGGAGCGGCCGCAGCCGGGTCCCACCGGAGTGCGCGGGGACGAGCCGACGCTCCGGAAGCTGCCGCCGAAACCGGCTGCCCCCGCGGCTCCGCCGGCGACATCGTCGAGCACCGCGGCTCCCGCGTCCAGCCCGACGGCGCCGCCCCCCACCGGTACCACGCCGGCCGCCCAGAAGTGGGTGACCTGCCTGGTCACCGAGACGGACCACACCTGGCTGTATAGCAACCTGCTCACCGTGAGCGATGCCATCCACCAGGCGCGCTGCCTGCACGAGGCCGCCGCTCAGCGCGGCCTGCGCGTGGGCGAATTCCTGACCCAGCTCAAAGGAGACGAGACCGATGCGTGAATTCCGCTTTAACGGGGCCATCCTCGCGGACCCCAATCCCAACATGAGCGCCGAGGAAGTCCGGCAGATGTACGCCCAGGCGGGTTACCCCGCGCTCACCAACGGTAGTGTCGTCGGACCGGAGACGATCAATGGCCGCCAGGTCTACACGTTCAAAGCAGCCGTCGGCACCAAGGGATAACGAGCCATGCCCGCAACCCTTCAGCGCGGCGATCGCCCGAATACGGAGCGGCGAGGAGACGGAGAACGGCGCCCTGGCGACGGTGTTCCTCACCGATCCGGACGCGCCGGAGATCGCCAAGCAGGTGGCAAAGTGGGTGAGGCCCGGAAGGGGGCGGCCGGTGTGGCCGCCCTCCGCTTCCCTGCCGCTCCTGCCCTGATCCTGCCGCGGCTCTCTCCGGCGATCCCCACGCTCATCGACGTCAACCGGTGGGCGCGGGACAGCGCGGAGATCGCTGCGGGGCTGCTCGCCGAAGGCATCCTCCAGGAGTCCGACTGGACCGGCAAGCTGGGAGAGTCCCTCGTGAAGGGGCTCTCCCGCTGGCTGGCCGAGCAGGGCGCGGACCTTCGGCACCTTCCGCTGGCACTCAGCTTCACCGACACGGTCGAGCACTGGTCGCTGGAGGCGAGTGCCTACCACCAGGCGATTCCGGACGCAGATCCGGAGCGCGACGTGGGCGGCCTCGCGCTCCGCCTGCCTACGTACACCATCGGATCGGTGCACGTGGGCGAGCGCGTTCAGGCGCTGGAAGGAATACACAGCGGCGCCGGCTACAGCGTCCTCGGGCTGGTGGAGACCGCCCTCTGGCGCACGGTGACCGCCGCAAGCCCTTCCTGGGCGCTGGATCAACTCGAGCGTCACGAAGAGTGGATGGACTATCAGGAGCCCGATAGCGAGGCCGATCCGGACGAGCAGCGACTGACCCGCGAGGTGTTCCACGAGGAAGTCCCGCTGCAGGCCTGCTCGATGAAATGGGACTCCAAGCCGGTGAAGTCCGCGCTGCGGAAGCGGCCGCCCGGAGTCCTGGGCGACATCCTCCGCGCCGCGGAAGACCTCGCCGCTCTTCTCACCCAGGTTCCGGAAGGACACCGCAGCGAGTTCGAGCGGGGCGCCTGCGACTGGTGCGATTCGATCCCGCCGCTGCTCCTGCGGTGGAGCCAGGACGACATCATCCCGCAGCTCTTCGACGACTACGCGGAGATCGCCCAGCAGGGGAACTGGACGGACGTGAACTGGATCTACGCGTTCCAGGTGAGCCGGCCCGAGACGATCCGTGAGGCCGCGCGGGCTCTCAAGCAGGTGATCGCGATCCTCGTGCGGGTCGACCGCCTGCTTGAACTCCTGGACACACCGACGCTCGAGAAGACGTTTGCCGAGGAAGAGCGAGTGAGGGTGCGTGTATGAACGTGATCGACGACCTCTCCGCGCAGGAGACGATGCAGCTCCAGCGCGCGATCCTGATCTACCAGTCCAGCTCATCCGGCGCGCTAGCGACCGTGCACGAGGTGAGCAAAGGCCGCCGCGGAAGCGAGATCGGTCCCGGCCGGCTGCTTACCCGGGACGTCCTCGAGTCGCTGGCCCGGGATCTCAACCAGGCGCCCAAGACCCGCGAGGTGCTGTCGGAGCGGATCCTGTGCGCCGACGGCAGCCGCATGGCCTGGTGGCTCCCTTCGGGCCGACGGCCGATCTTCTTCCGCACCCGCGACCCGAAGTGGGACCGGGCGATGTCCGGGAAAGTGGCGCTGCATCCGCCGCTCCTCTTCATCGCCTCCCCGGGCCAGCTCGCGATCCACGCGCTGGCGGAGAACCGGCGGCCAAACGCAGATACTCCGCTCTTCGTGGCGCCCTACTACAACCTCTACGACCACGGGGGGATGTGCCTGGGGAACGTGCGACTGCCCGGGGCGCTCTCGGTGGACGATCTGCAGGCCTGGGAAGACGGGTTCTTCCAGACCAACTTCACGCACAGCAACTACCCCCAGGGCCAGCTCACCCGCCACCCGCAGGGCCACAACGGACTGTGGCGGGAGCTGACGTCTCCGCGCCGCTGGGCCACCTTCATCCGCGGTCGGAGTCCGCGCTTCCCCGCGCAGTGGCTCACCCCGCTCAAGCAGACCATTGTGCAGAGGATCAACGCATGAGCGCCGAGCACACCATCATCCCCGAGCTGCTGCAGCGCATGGTCCGGGTCCACCTGGTGGGCGCCGGCGGGAACGGGGCGCAGATGCTCACCGGCCTCGGCCGGCTGAATCACGCACTGACGACCCTGGGGCACCCGGGCGGGCTGTTCGTCACCGTCTACGACCACGACACGGTGAGCGCATCTAACGTCGGACGCCAGCTCTTCAGCGAGGGCGACCTCGGCCGCGCTAAGGCGACCGTGTTGGTTCACCGGCTGAACGCCTTTTACGGGCTCCACTGGAAGGCGATAACCGGTCGTTACCCGGAGTCGGCCGATCAGACGCATCCCGACCTGGTGATCACCTGCGTGGACACTGCGGCGGCTCGGCGGGAGATCTATCGCCACCTGAAAGCACGGAACTACCATCCCGGTTACTGGCTGGACCTGGGCAATCGCCAGACGGACGGGCAGGTGGTCCTGGGTGAGCAGCCGCTCAACGGTACGGGAAAGGCGCGCCACCCGCGAAAGCCGTCGGCGCCGCCGGCGCTCCCCACGGTGGTCGACCTCTTCCCCGACATCCTGGACGAGCGGATAGCGGAAGACGACCGGCCGAGCTGCTCGTTGGCGCAGGCCCTCGAGAGCCAGGATCTCTTCATCAACGACCACGTCTCCCGGTGGGCGCTGCAGCTGCTCTGGGACCTGTTCCGGAAGGGCCGGCTGGCTCACCACGGCTACTTCGTGAACCTCGCGACCGGCCGCGTGAATCCCCTCCCGGTGCCCGTCCCGAAACCGTCGGCGGAGGTGACCCCCGTGAAGAAGGCGAGGGCCCGGCAATGAGCGAGTTCAACTTCTTGGACCTCGACCTGTGGCAGGAGCTCTGCGAGTTCCTGGCGAGCCGCCCGCGGAAGTGTGCCTACGCCAGGTTCATTCCGAATCACCTGAGCCCGCTCGTATCGGCCGACGCCAAGTCGGCACGAACCCAGGTCGGCCTGATCTTCTGGTCCACGGGCTGGGGCTGGCGACTCCGAAAGAACTGGCAGGAGCGGCTGGCCACGCTGCGGCGCGACGGGATCCCGGCGGAAGGGAGCAACCCATGTTAGACGTGCGCTTCCAACCCCTCACGCAGTGGCCTGGCGCGCCGCGGAGCCAGCGCAAGCCGTCGCGGTTCCGGGTGATGTTCCCGGCGATCCTGGACGACTTGGAGCGGGAGCTCGAGTACCTCGGTGCGCGGGACATCCTCATCCAGATCGCCGTCGAGCCGAAGGACATTCGCAACGACGGCTGGCCTCGCTCTGGGGCACGGCCGTCGCATCCCGGCGTGATCCTCAACTTCGCCGCCGGCCGGGTCCCCTACCAGTTCGCGTGCGACACGTACGACGACTGGCAGGACAACCTCCGCGCCATCACCCTCACGCTCCAGGCGCTGCGGGCGGTGGACCGCTACGGCGCCACTCAGCACCGGGAGCAGTACCGCGGGTTCGCGGCGCTGCCTCCGGGCGAGGGCGCTCCTGAATCGCAGCCCGAGGCGATGACGCTGGACCAGGCGGCGAAGCTGCTGGCGGAGCTGGGTGGATTCACCGCGGGGGCGCTCCTGGCCGACGCCGAGGTGGTCCGGATCGCCTGGAAGCGGGCGGCGGACCGGCTCCATCCGGACCGCGGAGAGGACGGCGCGAAGTTCCTGCGCGCTCAGAAGGCCCGCGATCTACTGCTGGCACACCACGGGAGGACCAAGTGAGCGAGACGAGCACAGTCGCCGGTCAGATGCACGAGCTGAAGATCTGGCCGGAGTACTTCGAAGCGATCCGCACCGGCAAGAAGACGTTCGAAGTGCGGAAGGATGACCGGGGCTTTCAGGTCGGGGACCTGCTCTTGCTTCGTGAGTGGGATCCGGAGACGAAGACCTACTCCGGCCGCGCTCTGTTCCGGGACGTGAGCTACGTCCTGCGCCTGGAGCCGGGTGACTGCGTGGTGATGTCGCTGACGGTGGATCCGGATGCAGGCGGCCCCAGGCCAGCGACGGAGCCTAAGCAGATCTCACCCGTCCATGCGCTACGCCTGTTGGACTTCGCCAGAGAGCTTCCACACGTGGATCTCTGGTGGGACCCGGAAGGCTTCTCCCTGCAGGACGAGAAGCGCCAGGTGCATGCCTACTTCGCGTACGACCTCTCCGGCGAGGGCGACTTCGAGCGGTGGAACCGCCTGGCGAAGCTGCGGGCACACCTCTGCCAGCAAGCTCCGGCGGCCCTGATCGCGCTGGCAGAGGAGAACGAGCGCCTCCGGAAGGCGCTGGAGACGTTCGCTGCGCCGGATATGTGGGAGCAGGTCGAGGGAGAAGTGTTCGGCCCTGACTGCCCCGACGGTCACAACGACCCGCTGATCTGGCTCGGCGCCGAGGACCCGATTCAGATCGCCCGCGCTGCCCTCGCTCCGCCGGAGGTGCCCGCTCAGACTCTGCACGTCTGGGAGGCTGGTGACTACGGGGAGAAGATCGTCGCGGCGAGCGCGGAGCATGCGGCCGAGATCTACACGGAACTCACCGGCGAGGCCGCCCCCTCGGAAGAGGACCAGTGGGAGCAGCTTCCGGACGACCACGTCATCACCATCACCTATCCCGACGAGCCGAGGGGCGAGGACGGTGAACCGGTGAGAGTCAGCCACACTGCGGCCGAGTGGGCCAACAACGGCGAAGGGCCGCGCTTCCTATGCCTGAGCAGCGACGTCTGCTGAGCGCCTTCCCCCAGCGGCGCTGGTGCTACGTGTCGTACGTCTCCCTCCGCGGACGGCTCGACACCCCGGCACTCTGGTACCACGAGCACGCGTGCCTGGAAGACGCGCTCACCCACGGCGGGCGCATCCGGAACCTGTGGAGCGGAGAGACGTGGGTGGTGAGGGACTGCTACGGGACGATCCTCGCCACCCGCACGGCTGGAGACCTGGAGAAGAGACCATGAACGAAGAGCGGAAGGGATTCGAGAGTTGGGCGGTGGTCGAGGTGCTGGGCCACCAGACGTATGCCGGGTTCGTGAGCGAGGAGCAGGTGGCAGGTACGAGCATGCTCCGAGTCGACGTACCGGAGTTGTCGCCAGACGCGGGCGAAGCGGTACCCGCGTACACGAAATTCATCGGCGGCGGCTCGATCTACGCGCTGACACCGGTGTCGGAAGAGGTCGCGCGGGCAGCAGCGCGGCGCCTGTGCAACCGGCCGATCAGCGTCTACATGCCGGAGCTGTATCCGCCGGCCCCACCGAAGGAGCTACCGGAGACCACCGAGGCAGACTACGTCACCGAATACGACGACCCGTTCCAGGACGACTAGCGATGAGCCTCCTGCGCACCTTCGAGTGCACCAGCTGCGCTCAGCCTGCCGAGGGAATCCCCTTCGGTGGGCTGAGCGAGCAGCTCTGTCACGAGTGCTGGTTCGCCCCGGGTGAGGAGCCGCCCAGCGGCATCGTCTACGGTGCCCACGTGACGCACGCCTGTGGTCATCGGATGCACTACACGCTGGAGCACGAGCCGACTGCCGAGCTGGTCGCGGACCTGGCGGCGCGGCTGTGCCTGGGGTGCCAGGGATCGATCCCGCCGAAGAGCGGGCGGAAAGGATAACGATGGCCAAACGACTGGATACGATCGTAGTGATCGACGTGGAGTCGACCTGCTGGGACGGCGAGCCGCCCGCGGGCCAGGTGAGCGAGATCATCGAGATCGGCGTCTGCACGCTCGACGTGCACAGCCTGGAGCGGATCGAGAAGCGGAGCATCCTGGTGAAGCCGCAGCGCTCGGTGGTGAGCGAGTTCTGCACTCAGCTCACCACTCTTACCGCCGCCGATCTGGAAGGCGGGGTCTACCTGAGCGACGCGGTCCGGATCCTGAAGCGGGAGTACTTCACGCAGGAGCGGCTGTGGGCGAGCTGGGGAGATTACGATCGGCGGCAGTTCGAGCGCAACTGCGCTGACGCTGGCGTAAGCTACCCGTTCGGAATCAGCCACCTGAACGCCAAGAGCCTCTTCGCGGTGTGCCGGGGACTGGAGCGGGAGGTGGGCCTAGACGAGGCGTGCCGGCTCTCACGCCTGCCGCTGGAAGGCACCCATCACCGGGGCCACGATGACGCATGGAACATCGCGGCGGTGCTTGCCCAGGTGCTGCGTCGGGGGCGGATTACGGATCCCTGGTAGGCTGCTCGTCAGCTTTACGGAATCCGTATTGGCGCATTTGCCTGCAAATAGGTCGTGGTGTGTCCTATTTGCAGGCGCGTTTACATCTCCACCTCGAGGACCACGCGGATGTCGGCGGTGGTCGGAGCCCAGTCCGGGGAGCAGTCCACTCGCACGGAGAGCTCGTCCCCGGCGGCAAAGGCAAGCACGTCCTTCGCCGCCGTGGTGACCTTCCAGGTGGTGTTGGTCCCGTCGAGCACGGCCGTCAGCGCGGTAGCAGCGCCGTTCTTGTAGACGGTGACGGTGAGGGTGCCGGCGGTCCGGGCCTCGTTGCTCTTGACGGCCACGGCGGTGACGGATCCGGCCCGCGGCATCAGCGCCTTCTTCGGGAAGGCAGCACCGGCCCCGAAACGATTCATGTCGTCCACCGAGCTGCCGAGCGGGTTGTCCGCGTACCAGCCTTCCAGCAGCATCCGGTAGCCGCCGCCCATGTTCAGGTCGCCGGAGCCGGCCGCGCCGCCCGTCAGGTTGGTGAGGCTGGTGATGTCGCCGTTCGCCCCACTCGCCGCCGCTCCCAGGGCCGTCCGCGCGGCCGCCGCGGTCGCCGCCCCGGTGCCGCCCTTCGCCACCGAGAGCTGCCCGGAGAACTTCGCGTCGGTGACGGCGCCATCGGCGATCTGCGAGCTGCCGACGGAATTCGCCTTCAGCGCGCCGTTGTCTTCGAGCGCGACGGCGAGGCGGGCAGGCAGGGAGCTGAGGGAGCCGCGCGCGGCCAGGATCTCGTCGGCCAGGGCGGCCAGCGCGATCAGGTCGTTGCGGCCGGCCGGGTTGTCGTCGATGCTGGTGATGGAGGCGGCGCCGGTGACGATCTCCGCCAGCAGCGCCGCGCGCGCGGGCGTCGTGCCGTCGGTGCGGGCCTCGTACGTGCAGCGCTCGGCATGGTCCGGATCGACCACCGCCCACAGCTTGTTGGTGGCGCTAGGACTCAGCGCGACGGAGGCGGCCGCCTTCGCGAAGTAGATTCCGATCAGCAGTTCGGTGGCGTCGACGCTGGCCACCAGGCCGCCGCCGTCGGTGACGTTGCCGCCGGAGAGGACGCCGGCGCCGAGCCCCTCCAGCAGCGAGTCCTCCAGGTCCTGGAGGTTGGCGTTGTAGTCGCTGGAGCTGGCGAGCCCGGTGACCGCCTGGCGCAGCGCGTAGTCGGAGGCGCTCACTGGTTACTCCTCCGGCCCTGCCAGCATATGCCAGTCGCGATCCCGCGTCGCCTCCGGCCCGTGCCCGCGCTCCAGCACCCACACCGCGCCGTTCAGGCGCACGGAGAGGCGGACGACAAAGCCCGGGCCCTCCGCGCTGAGATAGGCATCGATCTCCATCGCAGACAGCATCGAGCTCGGCAGTTGGGCGACGTCCAGCCAGGTCTCCGACTGGTCTGTCGGCCGGCTCCCGCCCTGGTCCGGCGCCGCTTCGGCCCCGTCGGCCGGGAGGTCGGCGTGAGTGCTGAGCCCCTGGACATAGTGTCCGTGGCTCGCGCGATAGGCTTCCTGGCGCGAGAGGATGTAGGGCCACTGCGCGGTCAGGCGGGTAGAGATCTCGTCCCGGATCGCCTGAGCCTGGGGCTCGGTAAGCGGCATCGTCGTTATCCCCGGTAGGCCCGGATCTCGGGCCAGGTGCGGCCGGCGCTGAGCCACGATACGTCGGATGGCGCATGCGCCCAATCCCAAATAATGAGCTGGTCTATGGGGCCGTCGTGGTGGCCGTTGAAAGCGGCCCCGAGGTAGAAATTCGCCGAATTACCCGCGGGAGCGTTGAGGGTGGTGTTGAGTTGCTCCACGCCGTTGACGTAGCCCCGGATGTTTCGTCCTGAGTCCCGAGTGAGCACGATGTGATACCAGGTCCCGACGGCGAGCACTGGTCCGGAGAAGTTCCGGAAGGAGCTGCCCTCCGCATAGATCCGGAGGGCCGTGCTGTTCGCCTGGAGGAAAAGCCGGGCGGCGCCGTCGAGGGGGGTGCTTCCCAGGCACCAGATGCCCCGGTTCGCGGCGAGAGAATCGAATTTGACCCACAGCGCTACGGTCCATTCGGGCCCGGTGAGGAGGTCGTTGACGCGACTGAGATACTCGCTATTGGCGCTAACGAACCAGGCGGCGTCACCCACCTTCCCGGCCGTGGAACCGACCGTGTTGTTGTCGGTGAGAGGACGCGCGCCGTACGACGAGACCCGGACCCCCGAGGCTTCTCCGAGCTCCCAGAGGCCGACCAGCCCGCGCAGCAGACGCGCCGGCGGCTGCTGCATTAACACCCGACGTAGCTGGAGGGAGCCCGGCATCGGTTAGTCCTGCAGCACCTGCACGCGCAGCTTCAGGTCGCTGGCGCTGGCGTAGGTCGGTGTGCCGCGGGCAATCACCACTGCGTAGAGAATCCGGGCCGCGGAGAGCTTGAACGGCAACGCGATCGCGGCCTTGACCGCCACCGCGGTGGGGCCGAGGTCGACGTAGTCGGACGCCTGAATCGAGACCACCCCGAGCAGCTTGCCGATGTCGGCGGCGACGACGGAGACCGGCTGGTTGTCGGTGAGGGTGCTCCCCGTGGGGTCCGCGTCGAAGAAGGCGATATCCACCGCCGCCTTCTGGTCGGCTTTGTCGGTGAGGACGATCCCCTGGAGAATGCCGGTGCCGGCATCCGCGCGGACCACGTCCGCCAGGCTGAGCTTGCCCCCGATCACGTCTCCCGCCGCGTAGGCCGCCGGCACGATCGCCGGAACCGCTTCAGCCTGCTTCGTGATCCCTACCGCGGTAACTTCCGCCATCAGCTCTCCCCCCGTCCCGATCAGATAAAGCGTGTCGAACAGCTCGTCCGTGAGCGGCGCGGGCCAGGCCCGCACGTCCGCCACGTGGCACCCGGCCGGCGCTCCCGCCGCGGTGCCCTGCCCGATCCCGAGCGTGCTCCCGAACTCCCCGAACCGCTGTGCCGTCGCGGCCGTCGCCGTCTCCAGGTCATCGACCCGGAGCGAGATCTCGTCGGCTGCCCGGCTCCAGCTCGCACCCAGCAGGAACCACTGGTCCGCGATCAGCCCGGAAATGTCCCGCTCCACCGTCGCCGTGCCGCCGCCCACCAGCGGCACCTGCCAGCACAGCGCCGTGCTGCCCGCCGGCTTCCACAGCTTCCAGCCCCCGGACTGGAGAAAGATCCGGTCCACTGCCTCCGGCACCCAGCCGCACCAGGCCGGGCGGATCCAGAGCGTCAGCGCTCCCTGGCTCCGCGTCAGATTCCGCTCCGCCGGCACCGCGAGCAGCGCGTCCGCCTGGTCCGCGCGGTAACACCAGTGCTCCCCGCCGCGCGCACCCGTCAGCCAGTCGTAAGCCGGCGCGTCAGCCGCTACGCTCTCACTCGCCCCGGACCGGTTCGTCCGCGTGGTCGTGCTCGGCCGGGTAAAGCTTGCCGGACCGGCGCCGGCCCGCAGCTCCAGCCCGCCCGCGAGGCGCAGCGTGAGCCCTTCCCACTGGCCGTACCACGCGCCCTCGTCCCAGCCGGCCCCCTCCACGTCCCACGCGAAATTCGTCTGGCTGGACTGGCTGTAGGGATCCCAGCCAGTGAGCGGCAGATTCCCCGCTCCCGCCGGCGCGGCCCCGCCTCCCGGTCCCGCGAACGGTGTCGCCGGCGGCCGGAACAGCTGGGCGGCCTCTGCGATCCGAAAGTCCAGCCCCATGCCGCCTCACCCGCTAGAGGACCCGCCGCGCGCGGATCTCCGTCACCGTCTCCGCCTTCGTCGGCCGCCACCGGTGGCCCAGCGCCTCCGCCCGCAGCCACTCCGTGCCGACCAGCCCCGCCTGCTCCACGTGCTGGCACCGCAGCACCTGGCCCCGGTAGAGGTCCGGCGTGCCCGGCACGACCAGCTCCGCATGCAGCGGCACATCGTCGAGCAGGCTCCGCCGCCACGCCGCGATCAGCACCGCCTGCTCCAGCGAGACCAGCGGCTGGTTGTCGAGCCGCTCCCAGCGCCGGAAGCCGACAAAGCCCGGCCAGCCCGGCAGCCGCTCCAGGAAGTAGTTGAAGCTCGTCGCCCAGAAGCTGCCGCCGCGGCCGTCCCGCCCGGAGCAGACCACCGCGGTCTTCTGGCTCCGGTGCTCCGCGCGGTACCGGATCGACTTGATCCGCAGGTCCGGATCCGCGCCCTGCCCGTCGAAATTGAAGGAGACAAATCCGTCGGTGTAGCGAGCAGCCCGCTGGGACCAGATCCCCGTGGCGTCGACGAAGGTCTCCGTCTCATCTATGAGGTCGAGAGCCGCGTAGATTTCGGCCACCGACATCCCCGGCGACGGCCGCCAGCGCCGCTCTTCCGGCGGGCCCGCGGGGAGCACCCGGCCGTTGGCCAGGAACGCGCCGCGGCTGGGCGGCAGTCCCATCCGGCGCAGCAGGTAATGCCGCGCGGCATAGGTGCTCATCCCGTCCAGCGCGCGCCATCCCTCATCCGCCGTCACCTCCGCGGCCCGCTGGTAGAGGTCGACCAGCTCCAGCTTGACGTCGGCGTCCCAGTCCTCGGTCGCCCCCGGCTCCGGCTGGACGACGTACATCACCGCGCGATCGTGGAGGTCGAAGGTCCCGTCGGCCAGGAGGTAGCCGAGCTCGATCTCCACCAGGCGCCAGCCGTAGACGCCGGAGAAGGCTTCGTCCGGCTCCCAGAGCAGCGAGATCTCCCCGTGTCGCTGGGAGACCTCCTCGTCCTCGTTGAGGTCGATCGCGGTCACGTAGCCGAGGGTGGCCAGGTCGACCGGAGAGCCGGCGCCCGGCCGCAGCGTGGTCGGCCAGGAGATCCGGGTGCCGTAGACCTCCGGCGCGTCGTACCAGGTGTGGCCCAGCAGGTCGAGGGAGCTGCTCACCGAGAGATAGACCCGGTAGGCGCACGTCGCCGGCGGGCAGGGCACCTCCGCGATGCGCACGTCGGTCCCGTCCGGCAGGAGCACGTCGGAGAGGTCCACCTCCGGCGCCGCCATGCGCGCCTCCAGGATCGGCAGCGGAAACGTCTGGTACCAGCTGTTGTCCAGGGTGAGCTGGTGGAGGCCGAACGCCATCTGGCAGGCCGCACCCTCCACGCTCAGCGTGCCCGCGGGGATCGAGATCGCCGTCTCGCCCCGGATCACCTCCCACCGCTCGCCCTGGTCGATCGAGACGCAGAAGGCGCCGCGGCGGATCATCACCCAGACCATCACCTCGCGGCCCTTGGCGCTGATCGAGAGGTGCTTGACCTGCTCCCAGCGGCCGGAAGCCCGGGTCCAAATTCCGGCCGAGCGGGTGTCGGAGAAGCGCAGCGACCAGGCGTCGGAGAGGATCACCTCCACGTAGGCGGGGACCGTCTCCGCGTCGTGATCGTGGGGCAGCTGGGTGCGGCCGATCGTAAACGCCAGGTTCGGGTTCGCGGGGATCGGTGTCGAGTATTCCGCCCGCCAGACCTCATCCGCGGTGACGGCAGTCTGGCAGAGGCGCAGCTTGCGCGGCGGCTCCAGCGGGCGCCACTGCTCCCACGCGCCGCCGAAGGTGTTCCACCGGGCCAGGAACGTGTCTTGCTCCTCCGTGCGCGGGCGCGGGCAGACGCAGGAGATCTCCGGCAGCACCATGAGCGCCGGCTCGAAATCGCCGGGGTGGGCCGGGTCCTCGCGGTAGCTGCAGGCGTAGCTCCACTCCTTGTAGGCGCGGCCGTAGCCGCCGGCGTCCCGCTCCACCTGGAGCCGCTTCGCCGGCACGTCCACGAGGTCGAAGCCGTCCTCGATCGCGTAGCCTTCCGCTCCCGCGGGCCACAACAGCACCCGCGCCGCGGGCAAACACCGGTCCGACACTCGCTGCCCTCCTCACCTACAGGGGCGGCAGCGGCCCGGCACCGGACACGGGCTTGCCAGTCCCAGAAAAGCAGCAGACCCCCGAATGGCAGTTCGGGGGTCTGCTTGTCGCCACAAGAGCTGGCTGTCGTGCTGTCCACCCATCTACTCGCGGCGGGGCCGAGAGGTGGACACCGGTTTACGGCCGCCGCGTTACGTTGCGAGCGACTCGACCAGGGTGCTGCGATCACTCCACGGGATTACATCCGAGAAGCGCTGCAGGTGCGCCAGGTCGTAGTCGCGAAGTCCTGGGCCTTCATCATCAATGACCGTGACACGCCGTGCCGGATTCTCAAGTTCGCTCAGATCCAACCATCGCAGGGTCACCTCGTTGGCGATCTGATGCGCGGATTGCGAGCGAGCTGGCACGAGCTGCACCCAACTGGTGGATGATCTGCCCGACACCGCATAGGGAATGACGACTTCCCGTGTAGGAGTCTCGATCTTGACGTTCTCCTCATACGGGAACTCGTGTGCCTCAAGCAGCTCTTGGAACGACTCCTGGAGTTCTGGGGCCTGTACCAGCCGCTGGGTGTAGATCAGATCGCTCACGCGCAGCGCCGCTTGCCCCACCCGGAGCACCGCGTCAGCAATCTGCGGGATGCCATCGACACGCCGAAACAGTTCTCCGTTCTGGTGGTGCACCTCGAGTACGCGTAGCACGTCCTCCAGGAACTTGCGGCGACGGCGGGTCTTCCACGGGTCGATCGCCATATCCGAAAGCCAGGCGAACGTCTCCCCCAGATCGCTTACCTTCACCTGAGCCAGCTCGGGAAAGCCGTCCTCGCGTTCGACGTAGACGTCGATGGCGCCGCCGTCAGGGTAGCGGAAGCAAGTGCTTATCCGAAGCAAGCCCGGCGTGGGGGAGTCGACCTCCCGCGCAATTGGCACGCACTTCAGAGTGCGCTCGACAGCCATCCAGTCCAACATCAGCTCCCCTCCGGATCGTGGAAGGTGCCAGTAAACGTGATGTTCGCCTTCTGGCAAAAGTCGTCGAAGATCTCGCGCGCGGTCTTGCCGGCCAGATCATTACGCGGACGAACATCCTGACCGATGTTGCTCCGCGGGCAGTCCGGTGTCTTGAGGGAGTGCTTGTGGTGGCGCCCGGCATTTCCGTGGACAGTCGAGTTTACGCAGAGCCGGCAGATGGGACCTACTCCATCCAGACGGACGTTGTAGGTCACCGCTCCGAAGCGTTCTCGGAACCGGCCATTCAAGACGATGGCATACCCTGCTTCGTTGAAGATCTCGACCCCGTCGAAAGCGAGGAAGTTGGCGTTCCGGGTGGGCAGGAATCGGATGTCAGCGTCGATCCTCTTGCCCGGAAGATCGCGCAAGTACTTGAACTCTTTCCGATCCATGGGTGCACCTCACGTAGCTGCGGCCCGTGCACGAGCGGCCGCAGCCCAGTTGAGGAGCAGCCAGGCAGTTTCCTTCACCCGCCGACGCTTCTCGCCGAAATAGCCAACTTAAAGTTTAATACTTCGGCAAGAGGTGTCAGTCACCTACCCGCCGCCCCGCCGATCCTGCTGGTAGTTCCGGAGCTTGCTGAACGCGCTGCCGATCTCGGTCCGGACCACCTCGGTGGCGATCCGCTGGATCTCCGCCACGTCGTTGACGGTACCGACGTTGACGTTGACCTGCGGCGCCACCGTGACCCCGCCCTGCTGGGCCACGGGGCTCGCGGTGGCGCCCTTCGGCAGCATGCCGACCGGGTCCCCGCCGCCCATCAGGCGCTGCGCCTCCCGGTCCAGGTCGATCGGCGCCGGGTTCAGCGCGAAGCCGAGGAGCTGCTGGATCATCCGGCCGAAGTCGCCGCCCATCCCATCCGGCAGCACGCCGGCTTCCGGGCCGGAGCCGCGGACTCCGAACGGCGTGCCCGGCCGGGTGAGCATCGGCTGCCCGACTCGCTGGTTGACCTCTCCCAGCTCCTTTCGCAGGGAGACGATCTTCGCCACGATGTCGACGATAGTGGACCGCTGCTTGAACCACTCGACCGTTCCCTGCTCCACCGTGGCCAGGCGCGCGCGCTCGGTGAGCAGGGTCTGCACCAGCAGCGCCTGCCGCTCCTGCGCGATCGCCATCATATCCGCCGCGCCGAAGCCGGCTTCTTTCCCGAGGCTGAACAGCTTGGACTGGACGTCGTCAGCGGCGTTGAGCCGGCTCACGTCGAAGAGTAGCTCGCGGATGCTCTCGCGTAGACCGGTGAGCCCGGCGGCCGTCTTGTTGATGGCAGCAAGGCCTTCCATCCATTCCTTCGTCCAGGGCGTCTGTGCCGCCACCAGCGCCGCCTGCGCGCCGTGGAGACGATTCAGTGCGGCGAGCTGGCCGAGCAGTCCCTGCAGCACGCCGCGGGTCGCCAGGCTCTGATCCCCCAGCCCCTCCGCGTAGCTCTGGGATGCCTCGACCACGGCGGACCACATGGAGACCTGCGCTTCCAGGAGATCCACGTGCTCCGCGAGCTGCTCCTGAATCTTCTCCTGGGCCTTCGCGGCATCCGTGGCGGTCGCGGTAGCGACGGCGCCGGCGGACCGGGTCATCCCGATCAGCATCATCTGCGGCGCCAGGTCGTCTTCCGCGGATCCCTGCGTACGCGAGCCGGCCCAGAGCCCCTTGGCTATCCGGATCCGGTTGCGCTCGAAGTCACGCCAGAACGCATCCTGGGCGCTCGTGTCCCGGTTCCGGCCGGTGAACGCATCGTGCATCCGCTGGCCGAACGGGTCGTGCCGGAAGGGGTCCTGGCGGTTCCGTGCAGCGTCACGAGCAGCGCGCGCGGCGGCCGCGGTCCGCTCGTCCTCATCGAGAGAGTCGAACTTGGCCCTGCGGTGCATCCGCTCTGCGGGCACATTCCAGAGCGCATCCTCGATCCCCGTAGTGTCGATCGCGAACGGTCGCTGCCCGAAGAGCTCGACCCGGTTGAGCCCGTCGGCAAGTGCTAGGAACGACTCCATCAGGGTCGCGGAGAACTCCGCGATGGTGTTTTCGAGACCCAGGAAGAGCCGGGTGAAGAAGCGGCCGGTGTCCTCCGTAAAGTCCGAGATCGTCGCCAGCATGTCCGCAAACACGCCGGAGACGATGACCCGCACCTCTTCGAAGACCCGCACCAGCCCGTAGAAGGTGTCGACCGCGCCAGCGACCGTGACCCCGACCTGCTCCACCCAGGCGTGGATCGCCTTCGGATCGAGCATCTTCGCGAAGTCGATCCCCATCAGACCGAGCAACCGCTCTCCCACGGTCTGGATGAGCGCGATGATATTCAGGAGCAGGAGCCGGAAGCCGTCCGCAGCGGCGACCTTCTCCAGCCAGGCGACGAACCGCGGCAGGTGCGCGGCGGCGCCGGCGATCGCGCGACCGACCGCGTCGAAGACCACGCGCAGGGTGTTGACCAGGCGCTCGTTTTTGAGCACGTCCTCCAGGACCGAGCTTACCTGCTCGAAAGCGGGCTTCAGCGACTCGAAGAGGACGGTGGTCGCCTTCATCGCCACCCGGCGCCAGTTGGCCACCATCGTGCTGAAGGCGGCGTCGAATCCGGAAGACGCGTTCTGCATTGCTCCGCCGAAGCGGGACTGCAGGAGCGCGATTCCGGCCGGCAGCAGCGCGTCCCGGTTCTGGGCCTCTCCGCTCTTGCTGAACTTGGCGCCGAACTGCTCCAGGCCCTCGCGGGTGATACCGACCGGAGCCATCTCGCTCAGGTCGAACATCCCGGCCTTGAGCTTGGCCATCGCGGTGACGACCTGCTCCAGCGGGATCTTGAGGGAGAAGGCGGTGTCGCCGACGAGCGACAGCATTTCCCGCGCGTCGAAGCCGAAGGTGAGCAGGGCCTTGCCGGCCTCGATCACCTCCTCGTCATCGAACGGGGTAACGTCAGAGAATTTGGAGAGGAACGCGTAGAGCTCTTCGGATGCCTGTTTGCTCTTCGTCATCGCCTCGAGCGAGGCGAGCACGTTCTCGCGGAAGCGATTGGCTCCGATCCCGAGCTCGGCAAACTGGCGCCCGCCGTTGAAGGCACCGACGCCGAGGCCCACAGCCCCGACAGCACCGATGAGGGCGGTGAGCGGTCCGCCGAAGTGATTGCTGATCGCCTGCGCCGCGGCGTTCCGGATCCCGGCAAAGGCGGTGCGTGCCCGCTGCGCGACCCGATCGAAGACGGCGCCGAGGCGACCGAGGCCCTGGCCGATTCCCTGGACCGCTCGTGCTACGGCCTGCGAGGACCGCCGGACGGCGTTGGCTACGCTGCCGAAGCCGGATGTGAGGGTGCGCGTCACGCGATCCGCTAGCGGTCCCAGGCTGCGCAGCACGCCCATGAACTCCGCCATCATCGCGCGGAGTTGCGTGAAGCCGTTCGAGTTGAACTGCGACTGGATCTGAAGTACGAGCTTGGTGAGCCGGCCGCCCATGGTGTGCCCTCTGCCCTATAGGGCGCGAGAGCAGGGGGAGGCGGACAGGGGCTTCGGGCTCTGGACTAGCGAGCGCTCAGGTGCCGGCGGACCTTGAGCACGCAGAGGGTGCAGAGGTAGGCGGAGAGCAGCAGGCTGAGGATGGCGCCGAACCCGCTCCCGAACACAGACGCGACGGCGAGGACACCCCAGAAGGCGGCCCAGACGGAGAGCCACACGAGGCGGACGGTGGACTCGATCGGATCAGTCGAGCCTGGGGTTGCGGGCGGTTGATCTACCGAGCCGCTCCCATCACACACGCTGCAGTCCTGGCCCTGAGTCGTCGGCCGCCCGCACTTGGGACACGGATGAATCGCCTGCACTACTGCGCACCTCCGACTGAGTGAACGTCTGGCTGTGTTGTTCGATGCGCCGCCGAGCAGGCTCCTCCCTGGCTATCGTGGAGGGAACCCACGGCTCTCGCACAAAGTGAATGATGCGGTATCTGCCGCCGTGAGAGGAAGGTTGGATTATGGATCACAAGGCTGAAGAAGCAGTGCGTGGCGCGGTGATCGACGAGCTTATGAAGATCGTTACGAAGAGCGACGGAATTAACTACAACACCAGGGCTCGCTTGGAGGCTGCGAGGCTCATCTTCTCGGCGACGCAACAGACGCCGATCCCTGCGAAGAATGAAGGCGACTCGTCCTAACCCGATGGGCCCGCGGGCAGGGGGCAACCTACGGCCTCACTGCCCGCGGTTGCGACGCTCCTCTTCCAGCTTTCGGCGGTGCTCGGCCTGGATCTCCGCCTCTTCCGCCAGGAGCCCGTCCATACAGGCCACGTAGAGCTTGTGCTGATCCGTATAAGCGCCGGGCAGGGGGAGTTGGTTCTTCTCCAGCCACGCGCGGGCCTGGAGCATCTGCGACTGAAGCGGCGTGAGCGGCACCGACCAGGCACCGCTCTCCGCCGCTCCTTTGTCTTCCACGCGCTGGCGGACCAGGCTACGCAGTCTCTTTACGAAACTCGTCCTCGGCCTGCTCCGCCTCCCGGCCCCAGCCGTTGATCCGGTGGATCTGGTCCTGGACCCAGGCGCCGAACCACTCCGGGAATTCCTGGTAGGCGAGGCGGTTGGTGCGCTCCTGGTGCGGGTTGAACTTCACGACCTTGCCGTTCCGCTTCGTGTAGCTGAAGTCGGCGATCGCGTGCTCGCACTCGTACAGGAAGAGGCCTTCGGGATCCAGCTCCAGGGTGGCGTACGACACCTCGGGCTTGCGCTTCCCCTGGTCGTTCCGGATCTCGGTCCGCTGTCGGCCGAAGCGGGCGCGGCCCAGGCTCACGCGGTAGGCGCAAACCTTCACGGAGACGAACGTATCCGGCCGGGTCGGGTGCGTCACCGGGACGATTTCGCCGACGTCGTAGTACTCCGGCTCAGCCGGCCCAGCGGACTCCTGCGGCTTCCGCATGTTCTCCGCCTTCTCGCCTTCCCCGTAGACCGAGAAAGCCTCCGGGCCGCGCTCTTCGCGCTCCTGGAGCTCCGCGTCCCGCACGCCAAAGGGCTTCAGTCCGTTTTCCATTAGTGGCCCGTCGCTTCCACCCGCACGGTCACGGCGGAGAGGTCAGTGGTGTTGGCGACCTGCGCATTTCCGGCGCTGGCGATCAGCTTGGAATTCGCGTGGTCGTAGTGCGCCACGTAGCCCGTGGCAGCGCCAGGGGTCACGTGGTCGAGGGTGTTCATCCCCAGGTCCGCCGCGGTGAGGCTCTCGCCGCCGGTCGGATAGGAGTTGTCGAAGGTGATGTCCGCGATGACGGACTTCCGGTTGCCGCGGCTGGTCCGCTTCCGGATCGCGATGGTGAGCGCCATGAGTCTTCCTTACGGGGTGTCGGTGAAGGCGACGTCCCAGTCCCTGAACACGATCTCCAGCGGCCAGAGCGACTCCGAGCTCTCGGAGAAGGTGTTCTCCCGGCGGGCCGGCTTGCCGTTGCTGAAAGTGAAGGTCAACACGTCGGCCGTGACGTCGCCGGTCGCGATGAGCGTCATGCTGGCGATCTCGGTAAGCACGTCGGCGATGACGTTCTGCGACGGCCGCTCGAAGAAGCGCAGCGTGGCCCGCACGCTCTGCCGCCCCTCCTTGATCCGGTAGGGTGCCCGGCTCTGGCCCGTGACGGGGAGCACGGTGCCGGTCCCGGAGATCACCGCCCGGCGCTGGAGATTCTGGTTGATGGTGAATTCCATCCCCGCGATCTCGCCGGAGAGGGAGTGCGCGCACTCAGCCCAGTTGAAGATGTCCTTGTCGGTCGGGATCACCGCGGCGATCGCGGCGTTGTCGACCGCGCCGAGCGCGAACCAGTCCATGTTCATCCGCAGGCGGCCGCCAGCGTCGACGGAGCCGCGGAGCTGGTTGATCTTGCAGCCGGTGTGATTCACGCCCGCGCCGCCGCCGGTGGCGTGGAAGGTGTAACTGCCCAGCTTGCCGGTGGAGGCGTTCCGCTTCGCCAGCAGGAGCGCCGTGGCGTTGATCGGCAGGATCTCGCAGGAGCCGCCGACCTCCAGGATGCCTTCCTCCAGACTGACCGGCTTCCAGGTGCCGACGGCGCCTTCCTCTTCGAGACCTGCCGCCGACTGGACGTTGACGTTCTTGACGTAGCCAAACGCGGTGGCCGGTACCACCGGCGTCCCCGGAGTTATCTCCGCGCCGTACAGAAACGACCCTTCCCAGCCTTCGTAGATCTCACCCATCGTTGCGCTCCCGGCCTGAGGCCCTGTGCTGCCTACTTAGCCGTCGCGCGCTTCTTCACCGGACACGGCTTCGCCGGCTGGCTCTTGACCACCCGGAAGGCGCTGTTGGTGAGCGCGATCTCCGCCGTCTCCGGGTCCACGTCCTGGGGCTTGTTCCGCGCCCACTCCCGGCCGGCACACAACACTCGAGCGTGCTCGCCCCGGTAAACGATCCGCACCTGATTCCGCTCCATGGCTCTCTTCCTCGGTTACAGCGCGAAGAACGGCCGCTGCCGCACCCCGCACTCCAGCTTGATCACGGCGATGTTCTGGCCGGACGCCACGTAGACCAGTTCCTCGTCCGGCTCGTAGTCGATCTCCGGCATGCCCGGGCCGCCGCCCCCGTCGTTGATGAACAGCTTGTAGTTGGTCCCGCTCTTGTGGTCCGCGAGCCAGTCGAACAGCTCGGCGCCGTGGGACAGCTTGAGGAGGTTGATGTCGTCCCCGTCGGCGTAGGCGAACAGCAGGTAGAGCGTGAGGGTGTGGACCGCTTCCGTCGCGCCGCCCACGCCCCGCGGGACCGTGCCGGTGCCGCCGATCAGGACCACCGCCTGGGGCAGCAGGTCGTGCTCCGTGAATCGCCGCGGATCCCGGCCGGTGGGGATGCTGGCCAGCGTGAAGCCGTCGAAGGCCTGGGCCGCCAGCGCGGTCCGCAGCTCCTCGGAGATCTCTACCGCCTTCAAACGAGCCATTGGTTCTCTCCCAGGGCGCGCCAGAGCACCCACGGCCAGGTGACGATCACCCGGGCCTGCTGCCGCACGTGGGCCGCCAGCATCCCCCTCGGCATGCTGGACGGCAGCGCCGGCGTGATCAGATCGCCCCGCTGCATCGCCAGCGCGAACTCCCGCAGCTTGAGCGCCGCGGCGACGTAGAGCCCGATCCGCAGGTAGACCTTAACCAGCGTGATGAGGATGAGGATCAGCTCCATCTCCCGACCTCACTTCTTCGAGACATTCCACCTCCTCCGGCTTCCAGCGGAGCTGGCGCTTCGGGGCGTTCTCCCGCGGAGCGCTCCCCACATGCCAGCGCGAGCAGTAGCGGCAGCGGTAGGGCACCAGGCGCAGCTCCTCGCCCCGCCGGCTCTGCATCCGACCGCGAGCCGAGCGGCGCTCGATCGAGCGTTCAGCCCGGCTGTAGCTGTCGAACCCGACCTTCCCGGAGCAGGCCGCTAAACGCGATGCCTTCGGATGCCCTCTCATCACCGTCTCCGATTGAACGCAGAGCCTCTCCCCTACCGGAACCCGTGCTTCTGCGCCAGCCGCAGCAGGTCCGCCTCGATCTGCGCCGCGTACTTCTCCAGCAGCTTTGTGAGGAACGGCTGCGGCTTCGCGCCGGCGATGCTGCCCCGGAAGAGGTAAGCCGTCACCGCGTGCTTCCCCCGGGACTCGACCGCGTCGACCGCTTCGGCATCCACCGCCTTGAGGTTGCGGAAGTTGCCGATCGGGATCTTCAGGGCCTTGCCGTTCTTGGGCCGGATCCGCTGCTTCGGCGCCCCGGGCCAGACCGAGTGGATGCCGGTCCCGAACTCCTGGTAGAACCCGTGCTTGAGGTTCGTGCCGACCACCCCGAGGATCTGGTTCGCGCGCCGGAACACCTCGCCCACGATGCTCGCGCGGAGCTGGCCCTTATCGACGGGCGCCAGCTTCTTCGCTTCCGCTGCCAGCCGTCGCACCCACAGGCCGAGGAGCTGCGCCAGGGCCCGCTCGAAGTCCCGCTCCAGCTCATCCGACCGGAGCAGCTGCCACTCCGGACCCAGGGTCAGGAGCTCGACCTTGATCACCCGCCCGTCCTCCGATTCAGGTGGGCCGTCACGTGATGCTCGCCGTCCTCGTCTACCGGCCGCTCGACCCCGCGCACGTCGTACTCCGCGTCCCCCACGATCACCAGGTCCTTCTCTCGCACGTCCACGCCGGCCAGGAAGTAGGCCTTGTGGTCGCTGTCGGTGACGTAGCCGCCGATGGCCTGCTTGCTGTCCGCCTTCACCGGCTTCACGCGGCACTTCACGCCCGCGGCCACCTCGACGTAGGCGGTGGTCGGGCGCTTCGCCGCCTGGAGCGTATCGGTGGGCCGCCGGATGGTCGCGGTATGGATGAGCAGGCTCTCGAAGGGATCCATCAGAACATCCGCCGCCCGTGGCCGTAGTGATTCAGGATCGTGAGGGCGCGCGTGGTCCACTCCTTCACCTGCTGCCGGTATTGGCCTTCTCCATACTGCACTTCGAAATCTTCGATCTTCTTCCGGAGCAAGCCGCCGGAGACCCCGCCGCCGAGAGTGAGCACCACCAGGCACGCCGTCACCAGGGCCTGGGCGAGCACCACGTCCGCCGGCGGCGCCGCGTAGCCCCACGTGAGCGTGATCTCCACGTTGCGGAAGTCCCGCGGGAAGGTGCTGCTGCGGCCGCGCATCCCCCGCCGCAGCGCCAGGCGCTCTGAGCCCGCAGCCTGGAAGCCGACGATGCCGGCGGAGCTGTCGACCTTGAGGTCCGTGAGGTCGAGGGCCGAGCCGTAGACGGAGATCGCCGAGACGCTCACGATCGGCACGCACAGGGTGCGGTCGTCCTTCCACACGGCGAGGCGGTCCGCCCCGTTGCCGTCGAGCTCGACCACGTCATCCGTATGGAGGTCGAAGTCCCGCTCCGCCGCCTGGTCCACCATCAGCTTCGAGGCGTCGAGGAGAGCCGTGACGTACGCGGTCTGCGCCGCGCTGTCTCCCAGCGTGGAAAGGTCGAGGCCCTTGAGTGGGCCGTCCAGCACGTCACTCGCGTCACAGTAGGACACGGCTCCCCCTTATGCCGCGCGGCATAGCCTCCGCTCAGAGGCGGACGAAGTCACAGCCGATCGCCGAGCGCGACGGCCGCGCCGCCACCTCGATCCCGTTCCGGCTGCCCCCGCCGTTCGAGTTGCCCTCGATCGTCGGGAAGCGGTTGGCGCTGGCCGGACCGGCCACGAAGCCGGTGTGCTGGTGGGTGCGGCCGCCGACGCCGCCGCGGACCAGGAAGATGTCGCCGGGCTGCGGCGTGGAGACGAGCTTGCCGTGCCGCTCGGCCCAGGCGTAGAGCGCGGAGCAGCTCGCGGTGACCGGCATCGGGGACCTCACGTCCAGCTCATCCGCGGCCTCGCGCACCTTCGCGTGGACGAATGACATGCACCAGAAGCTCCCCACCGGCACGCCGGCCAGGCGGTTCCAGGCGTCGATCTTCGGCCCCCGGTTGCTGCCCGGCGGCTCCTCGCGCACCCCGATCTCCTTGCGGGCGAGGCGCAGCGCCTGGTGCCGCACCGACAGCAGCGCCGCCCACGTCACCGGGCCGGCGACGCCGTCGGCGGTGAGCCCGTGCTGGCGCTGGAATTCGCGGACCACCTGCTCCGTGGTCGGTCCGAAGACGCTGCTCTGCTGGACGCCGAGCCGGGCCTGCAGGATCCGGACCGTCTCGCCCCGGCTGCCGCGCTGTACGGTCTCAAGCTGCCTCATCGAGCCCTCCTTCGGGCGTGCCGCCGAGGACGGCGGGAGCGACGTCGCCGGCGTTCGGAACCCGGCCGGCGAGCGTGAGGATCGTGTCCTTGACGTGGGGCTTGGAGCCGTAGTTGTAGGCGGCGAGCACCAGGAAGAGGACCGAGAGCACGCAGGCGGCCGGCCAGCCCATCGTCACCAGCACGTGGGGGTGACAGAGCGTCAGCCAGACCACCGCCGCGGTGACCGCCAGCATCGAGCAGCGGCCCAGTGAGAGGCACGGCTGCCGCGGCTCCATCACCAGGCCGCCGACGAAGATTCCGAGCGCGCGGAACATCAGAACGAGAACCCCGCCATCAGGAGCGGGCTGCGCTCTCGGACGGCGTAGCCCGCTCCCAGGAAGAGCCGCCCCTTCCCGGGACGGAGATTCACCTGCGGGCCGCCGTCGAGGCCGTCGCCGCTCTTGGTGACGAAGAGCCCGGCGCCGAGGCGCCCGAGCCCGAAGGCCCGGGGCCCCAGCGACGCGCTCGCCAGGTCGTACGTGAGCGCCGGCTGCAGCTGGCTCGTGAGGGCCAGGCCGAGGGGCGGGGCCCGCTCCGGCTCGGCCGGACGCTCTTCGGTGCGGCTCTCCACCGTGGTCCGGGTGGAGGTCTCCGCGGTGGCCACCTGCGTGGTCGTCTCCTGCGCTTGGCTCTCCGAGGAGGCGACGGTCCGCTCGTCCGTGCGGCTCTCGGAGGCGCGGGCGGTCTCGCTGGTGCTCCGATCGACGCTCTCGATCGTGCGGGTCACCACCTCCACCGGGGTCGCGGAGATCGAGACGGGGACCGGCGCGGGCGGGCTATCCCGCACGATCACCACCGGTGCCGGCGCGGATGCGGGCGGACCGGTAGCGATCGGCTGGGACACGGGCGGCGGGGACGGCAGGTAGCGCTCGATCCGCTCCACGGTCCGGGTGGCCACGTCGGCCTTCCGGGTCTCCTGGGCGGTGAGACGGCTGTCCTGCGTCCGAACCTGCTCCGCGAGCTGCTGGACCGCGGCGACGAGCTGCGTCTCCAGCTCGCTCTTCATCACCGTCTTGCCGACCTCGGCGACCTGCAGCTCCGCGGTCTTCGCCGGCGCCGGCGGACCCAGCGCGTCTGAGAGGCAGCCCGCGCCCACCAGTCCCACCACCAGCAGGGCCGCGGCGAGTCCGCCGGCCCAGTAAAGTCTCGTGCTCCTCATCGTCATCTCCCGTCGATCTTCGTTTCCACTCGGCGCATCACCACCTCGAGGGCGGCGAGGCGCTGCAGTACTTCCGAGCGGTCCCGCTCCACCTGAAGCGACCGCTTCTCCACGTCCCCCACGCGGGTCTCAACCCTGTCAGTCCGCGCCGATAAGGGCGAGACCACCAGCGTGTTGAAGGCGACCACGGCGGCCACCACCAGGCTCCCGAATGTGAACCCGAGGCCGGTCACCTTCTGCCAGGTGTCGATGGCCACGGCCGGCGCGCCATCTGTTGCTCGCGTCTCCGCAGCCATCGCGCTACCTGTGCTCCCTTACTCCTGCGACTCAGCGCCGCCCGCGCCGACCAGGTTGGCGACCTTCGCTGCGGTCAGGCCCTGGCCCTCCGGCGAGGGCGTCTCCGGCTGCTGGGGGTTCTCCCCCGTCTGCGGCTCCTGGTCCGTCGCCGGCTGCTTCTCCGGATCGTCCAGCTTCTTCTTCCGCCCGCGCGGCTTCGGCTCGGAGTCGCTCGAGGGCTCCTCCGGCGAGGAGGTCTCCGAGCTCGTCCCAGCTCCGCTCTGCAGCTGCTCTTCCAGCTCGGTAAGCTGCTGCGGCGTCATCTTCTTCAGCGGGCCGAGGCCCTGGCGGCCAAGCTGGATCTGGTGCCCCAGGTCGAGGTTCTTCACGGGTCTCTTCCTCCGCCGGCAGGTCCGGCAGCTCTTCCACCACGTCGTAGCCCCGGCGGATCAACTCGTCGCGGGTGGTCACATGGCAGCACACCCCCTCTCCGGCGGTGATCTCGACGCGCTCGCGGTACGTGTGCTCGACCCATCGGCTCCCGCGGTCCGCCCGGAGCAGGACCTGGCGCATCCTCCACCGTGGCATCAGCGGTTCTCCGCGGGCGCGGCGGCCGCCGGCCCCGAGAAGACCGGCCCGAGGTCGAACCGGGTGCCGCTCTTGTCGTGGTCGCCGAAGCGCTTGATCTTGATCAGCCCGTCGTCACCCAGCCAGCGGCGGATTCCGTCGCGGCAGGAGCACCGGCGGTATTCGGGGGCGCAGCGCCCGCACTGGGCGTAGGCGCCGCTGTAGTTGCGGCAGCCGCCACAGCTACCACAGAGGCGGTAGCAGGACTTCGCCTGCATCTGCTGATCACGGCGCTCGACTTCAGCGCGAGAGGCCATAGGGGGTCTCCAGGTGCCCGTGAGGGCCGGGGTGGGTCGTCTTGTCACCCATTAGGGCGGAGACCCGTCGGAGACCGGACACGGACCTGTCGCCCGTACAGCAAGAGAGCCCTCCCGCGGGGGCAGGAGGGCTCTACGGATGCTCAGCGGGCAGTGCCGGACTACCCGGGCGTGATGCCGTTCAGCTCGCTGATGTACTTCTCGTTCCGCAGCACCAGGGTGGTGTCGAGGAAGATGTCGAACCGCTCGAACTGCGAGCTGGTCCGCGCCAGCACCATTCGGGTGAGCGGCGTCAAGTCTTCCGCGTAGCACTTGCCGACGTTGACGAAGCGCATCGTCGAGGCGTTGTTGGCGGTGCCCTTCGCCTCGGTGATGCTCTGCCACTGCGTCCACACGAGCGGGATGCCGTCGTAGCTCGCCAGCCGGAAGCCGCCGTCCACCTCGACCTTGTCGTTCCAGCGCTGCTGCGCCTGGAGCAGGGCGTTCAGCTCGCGGTGGACGCGCTGCGCGAGGGTGATGAAGGTCGGCTTGCCGAAGCAGAGGTCGATCGCTTCATCGATCTTGTTCAGCGTCAGCGGGGCGCCGTTGGCACCCATCGCCACCTTCTGGCCGGCCGGGGTGAGGGTCTTCAGGCCATCGAACGAGTCGGCGTCATCGGCGACCGCCCCGTTGATGACGCAGTTCTCCCACACGTCCCGCACATCCTGAACGCCCGACTCGATCTCATCGGCGACCAGGTCGACCTGATCGCGAGTGATGGCGGAGGCGCGCCTGGTGACCTTCCCCGGGTAGAGGATGGTCTTGTACGGGAAGTTCTTCGGCACTCCGAAGGACGACTCCACCGTCGCCGGATCCTCGGTGTCGGACACGAAGCCGGCGGCGCCTCGGGCGGTCCGCTGCTTGATGTTCGCGGCGGGTCCGGATCCGGGCCGACGCGGCAGGAGCGCCCACAGCGGGTTGTGCACCCGGATGAGGTCCTCCAGCATCCGGTCGAGCACGTCCAGGACGATCTTGTCCTCGACGTCGGTCTGCGACAGCGCGCGCCGGATCGGCACGCCGCTGCGGGTGCCGCTAAACGCTACAAACGAGGCTGCTCCCATCCCTTACTCCTCCCCCGCGCCGAGTTCGGCGTAGGTCTGCGCGCCGCCGGTCTCCTGGAGCGCGATCGCGTCTTCGAGCATGCTGCGCCAGCCGTGCCCGTTGGTGTAGGGCGTGCTCTTCGCGCGCTCGACCAGGCCCTTGATATTCGCCGCCTTCTTCACCTCGGGCTTCTCCGCACCGTCGGCCTGGAGCCCCTTGGTGGCGCCCGGGGTCGCCACGCGATTCGCGAGCGCCGCCGCGAGCTTGTCGATGCCGGCGTCATCCAGCACCAGGCCCTTCTGGGCCGCTGCGTCCCCGGTGCTCTCCGGCGTGGCCGCCGGCTCCGGGTTGGCCGCCGGGGTGCCGGCGCCGAGCTTCTCGCTGATCGATTTCAGCGCGGTGGCGAGCGGCGAGACCGCCTTCTCCACTTCCGAGGCGACCAGCGCCTGGACTTCCTCTGCCTTCATGTCGTCTCCCTCATCGGCCCCCTCGGGCGCGGACTTCTGCGCCGGCTGCTTCTCCGGCTCCGCCGGCTTCTCGGGCTCCGGCTGCTTCCACAGGCTGCGGATGCTCTTGCTGGCCGCCTGCGGGGTCTCCGTGGCCTGGCCGCCCATGATCGCTTCGATGGTGCGCAGGCCCAGCTCGGCGAACTCGCCGAACATCGCCTTCACCATCTCGACCCGCTCTTCGGCCGGCGTGGCGGAGGAGTCGAGCACGTCGGCCACCTTCCACATCAGCCGGTCCTGCAGGCTGTAGAGCGCGGCGACCGCCATATCGCTCTCGGCATAAGTGCCGAGGTAGACCGCCTTCCGCTTCTCCAGCTCCGACATCTGCACGTCCTCCGCGGGCTGCTCCGCCTGGCCGGCGGGAAATTCGTTGTCCTGTGCCTGACCGAGCTTGAGCGCCTTGCTCCGTACCTCGAAGAGGGCCGCCGGGTTGCAGGGGATCGGCGTCGCCGTCACCTCGACTAGGTCCACTTCGTAGTGCACCGGGATCTGCTTGCCCGACTCATCCATCCGGATCTGCGTCTTCGCCGGGTTAATGAATCCGAACCAGCTGAAGCCCCGGAGCTCGCCCCGCTCCATCTGGCCCCAGGCGTCATCCTCACTGACCAGAAACTCCCCGTAGGCGCCGACCTCGTCGTAGCCCAGGGTGCTCACATCCGCGCGGCCGATCAGCCGGTTGGAGTCGTGGTTGTAGAGGAGGACCGGGTTGTTGTAGTAGTTGCCACCCGGGGCGATGCTCGCGGCGAACGCGGATGGGTCGAACTCCTCACCCTCACGGTCCGTGAAACGCGTGGAGAAGAAGCCGCCGATCCGCCGGTTGGCGGTGTCCACGGCCTTGATGACTACCCAGCCGTTGACCGCTTTTCGCGCTTCTCCCATCGCTCCAGGTCGCTCCTACCTAACGTGCGCAGGAGACCAGGGGGAAACGGACAACGTTTTAGGTGAAGATGGAAGGGGGATCCGAAATGGACGCTTGGGAAGAATACGCCCCGCTGAAGTGGCGCCGTGAGTACGGCGGTGGCACGCAGGGGCTGATCGCGGGCGACTCGGGCCGGAACTGCTACGAATTGGGGGTCTATCACGACGGGAAGCTCACCAGCGAGCCACGGGCAAGACGTCTTCAGGACGCGAAACGGCTGGTAGACGAAGCGGTGAGCAGGCTTCGAAGCGGGAGCCCGGATGCCAGGTGCGAGACATGCCGGTCGTAACACCGGAAGAGCACATGGCGGCAGCGATCGCCGAATGCGAAGCGACCGTGGAGCGGTGCCGACAGGACCCACGCGCCGAAGTACGCGGCGCTGCCAAGCTCGCAGAGGCGATGCTCTACCACAACCGCCGGCGACCGTTCCCGGGCTATGACAGCATCTTCAGCTACCTGAAGGTGGAGTTGGAGTGCCTGGAGGAGAAGGCAGATCCGGTCTGGTGAGCGCCGTCCAGGTAGCCGAGCGGGTCGAGCTACGTCCCCTCGCGCTTGCCCAGCCGCTCGATCGCCCACTCGGCTACCGGTCGGTTGGCGGTGATGACCTGTACGCCGAGCCAGGTAAGCTCCAACATCCAGGGCTCACCTCGGGCACCATGCTTGAGCGCGAGCGGCACGAGGCGCCGCCGGGCTGTGAAGTTGATGAGGATCATCCCAGCAGCTCCGCCCGGAGCCGCTCGAACTCGTCCTCGCCCAGGTCCCACGTGCACCGGCAGCCGGGATGGGCAGGGATGCTCACCGTGTCGTCATCGATGGCGTAGACTTGGCCGTCCCTCGGCCCGCACACCGAGCACGTCCGCTCGTCCTCTGTCGCCGTCCAGGTCTTCTGCTGGACCTCCAGCTCCCGCAGCGCTGAGAGCTGCCCTTCCGCGTGGGCCCGGATGATCTCGGTCCGGGCGATCCGCTCGCTCTCGAACCGGTGCAGGGTCTCGTGCGCCGCCTCGATCTCCGTGGCCGTCTCCGCGGCGCTGCGCCCCTTCGCCAGCCCTGCCAGGAGCACCTTACGGATCTTCTCCTCACTCCCGCGGGCGGTCCGCTCCGAGAAGGAGAGGGCATACTCCTTCAGGAAGTCGATCGCTCGCTGGTCCGGCAGGGTGAAGCTGATCCCCAGCCCGATCGCGTCGAAGACGCTCTGGCCGCCGGAGATCGCCGCCAGGTCCATCCAGGTGGTGAGCGCGCTGGTGACGCTGCCGATGAGGTTCTGGACGCCGGCCTTCGCAGCGGCCCAGAGCGCTCCCGGGTCGAACGCCTTCGAAGCGGCGTCGGCGCTGGCCAGAGGCGTGAGGCGCTGCTGAAGCGTGTCCCACTGGGCGTCGTCCAGGGAGAGCCGGCCGGCGAACCAGGCGAGGTAGTCGTCGATCACCTCCTGGCGGGTGCGCTCCGCCTCCCCGTAGAAGGTGGTCCGGAGCAGGTTGTCCAGCTCCAGCCAGGTGAGCCGCCAGGAGACGAGATCGACCGCGGCGTCGACCAGGTCGACCTCCGGCAGCTCCGCCGGCAGCGCCGCCAGCGTGGCCTCGCGCGCGACCGCGAAGGCGGACTGGAGCTCGGCCTGGAGCCTCTGCATCTGCCCGACCACTTCCTCGCCGCGGTCGCCGGCCCAGTCAGAAACGTCGATCGACTTGAGCGCGATCATACGGCCTCGTTCAGGCGCTGCGCCAACCAGACCACGCCCTCTTTGGTGAGCCCTGCCGGACCCCGCAGGCGCCGGCGATGGAACTGCTTCACCGTTACAGGGACGTCCGGCTCCAGGGGGAAAGTGAGCTTGACCGGCGGGGTCGTCACGACGACCTTGTAGTCGTGCTTCTCCTCTCCGGGCTCGCACGGTAGGACCTCCCCGTCGTCCGCCTGGAAGCAGAAGTAGTCAACGAGCTTGTCGCACTCGGGGAGCCCGAGAGGATACCCATAGATCCGGGTGGTGACGCTCATCGGATGGCTTTCTCCCTCGCGGAGCGGAGTCGCTCCAACAGGCTCTTCTTGCCGGGCTCCGCGGGCGGCGGCTCGGTGGTGGGCGGCGCGTCCGCGTCCGCCGGCTTCGGCTCGGTGGGCTCTGGCGGGATCAGCGGCACCGCCCCCGTGGCGGAGAGGATCCGCGGCGGCTGGTCCTTCGCGAACATCAGGGTGATGCCCTGGACCCGCACCAGGCGGATGTCACCGCCCTCGACCCGCGCGTCGGCGCCGTGCTCCGCCTCCAGCAGGTCGTTGATCGTCTCCAGGCCCAGCTCCAGCCGATCCCTACGCACCGTGTTCTTCTGCGTTTCGGTGCGCAGGTCCGCCTGGCTGAAGCGCAGCTCATATGCCTCGATGGCGAGCTCGTCCCGGAAGAACTGGTTGAACCCGTCGGCGATCAGGTCGGCGAGCGGCTGGACCTCCTCTTCCAGGAGGGCCTTGTCCTGCTGCTCCATGTTCGCGCGGTTCACCGAGTCGGTGAAGCCGAGCTTCCCGCCCGGGACGTTGGCCACGGAGAGCATCAGCTCCCGGCGGTACCGGGGCGCGTGCTCCGGCTCGATGTCGATCGGCGTGGAGCCCATCGCCTTGTAGTCGGCGCCGCCCTCGTTGTCGACCCCGATCACGTAGGTGCGGCCGGCGTGCTCCGGGCCCTTGTGCCGGGTGTCGAGCTCCAGCTGGATCCGCTCCAGCTCCCCCTTCTTCGGGTTCTTGACGGTCATCAGGCCGTCCGGCGTGGCCCGGTTGTGGAGGTAGCTGTGCTTGTAGACCTGGATCATCTGGTCCACGTCATCGACGAAGCGCAGCGACTCGAACGGCGCCAGGGCGTGGGCGCCACCGAGCGGGTTCGGCCCCTTGATCCAGAGCACGTCCTTCTCGGCAAACCAGGCGCGCTCCCCCGTGGCGATGATCTGCACGAACGCCCGCTCCGGATCGCTGAAGGCGCCGTGGCGATCGACGATCGGGTTGACCGTGCCCTGGAGCACCTTGAACCCGATCGGCATCTGTTTCCGGAGCGCGATCGCGTCGCCGGCCGCCTTCACCGCCTGGTCGCCGAGCGCCTTGATCCGGGCCTCCGGGACCGCCCCCTTACACCGGGCGTTCTCCTGCACCAGCATCTGCCGGAAGAGGCTCTTGCTCACCGTGGGGAGCTGCTGGTCCAGCGCCTCGCCGTCCGCGTAGATCCACTCGAGGTAGTTCTCGCCGACCACCTTCAAACGGACCACCATCTCCTGCAGGGTGTTGGAGAAGGGCTCGCGACCGTTCGGATGGTCGAAGAGGTCTTCGAGGTAGGCGCGCTGCTGGGGCACCTCGGCGAAACCGTCCCGGAGCGAGATCGTCCACTGGCAGCCGGCGACGATCTTCGCGACCTTGTCCACGGCGCCGCGGAGGAGCGGCTGCAGGGCGTAGCGCTCCAGGAGCTCGTCCACGGGCGACTCGCTCTCCTGGCCCTCGTGAGCGTGCTCCTGGTAGCGGTCCATGAGTCCCCGCTTGATCTCCGCCACCTGTGTCCGGACCTGCCGCTCCGTCGCCCTTTTGATCGCGGGCCCGAAGGCGCGCTCCACGAATCCCTGAACCCAGCGTGCCAACTCCCTACCCTCCCCTCATCTGCCGGCGGCGGAGCATGTTCCGGTAGCCGGTCGCCTGCTCCAGGATCGCCTTCGCTTCTTCGGTCGGCTCCGGCGCGCGGGACACCAGGCTCGTGCCGCCGCCGGCGAGCCCGTCCACGTAGGCCACCGCGTAGCGCATCGCATCGAGGCCGTGATCGTCACTGGGTGCCGGCAGCTCTTTGACCGGCTTGCCGTCTTTGTCTTTCTTCTTGGGCCAGGCGTAGCCATCGATCTCCTGCACCGTGGAGATCGGCCGCTTGGCGGCCAGGAGCTGCTCGTCTTGCTCCACGAGACCGTCACGCAGGATGTAGAGCCGCGGCCGCCCGTCGCCGGCGGTCTGGAGCCGCTGCTGCACCGCCTGGATGCCCACGCTGATGCTCTTGTAGGCCGCGATCGTCTCGATGCCCTCGGCGTGCAGGGTGGCCCGGTCCTCGGCGTCGTGATCCGCGACCGTCGCCTCGATCTCCTCGCCCTCGGAGAGCGCCAGGATCTGCTGCGCGTGATCCCGCACCAGCCGATGCGTGTGGTAGAGCTCGCGGTAGCGATACATCCGCTCATCCGGATCGATGGCCCACCACTGGCACACGAAGGCATTGACGTAGCCGAAGTCGATTGAGCGGATCTTCCGCCAGCTCTCCCACCCCGCCGGCATCCGGTCGATGATGTGCACCGCCGGCTCCCATCCGTCGTAGACCAGGCCCTCGGCGGAGACCCAGCGCCCCTTCCGGAGGCGCTCATACCGCGCCCCGGTGAGGCGGTCCAGGGTGGCGATGTAGCGCTTCCCCTCGGGCGTCCAGCACTTCCGGGCGTGATCGTAGAGGACCGGGTTCTCGTGGTGGAGCGTGTCCAGCATGCGGCAGACCCCGGCATCCGCCCGCAGCTTCAGCCAGTGGTTCGGGGTCCAGGGATTCGTATCCGCGATCAGCTGCTGGTAAGGCATCACACCGTTCCGGAGGCGGGTCGAGGCGCTCTCCCAGTCGTCTTCCGTAAGCTCGATCGCTTCCTGGACGTAGATGATGTCGTATTCCGTCGACATCACCTTGGTCGGGTTGTCCATCCCCCCGACGATTAACTCGCTCCCGTTGGGGTAGCGGTAGGCCTGTCGCATCCGCCGCTGGATCGACCTGGCCAAGATCGGGTGCCCTTCCGGGACCACCTTCGCCTCGAACGTCACCAGCCCAGACTCCGTCAGCGAGGCGCGGGTCTTCCGGAGGATGAGGCCGCGCATCCCGGGGTAGCGCTCCGCCAGCCAGTGGAGCTTCTCCAGGATGCCGCGGCTCTTCCCCGTCCCCGCCGGCCCGGACAGCACCAGCTCCGGATCCCGGCTGAACCACATCGTGCGGGCGGTCCCGAACGGCTGGTACGGCCGGTTCTCCGGCCTGATGTCACTCTTCGTCGCCCTCGGATGGCGGCTCCGGCTCTGGCTCTGCGTCGTCGGCATCCGGGTCAAATCCCACGTAGACCTTGAAGGGCTGGCCGGCCGAGGTGATGTCGGTCTTCTTCACCGCGTTCAGGCCCCAGATCTGGCGGACCGCTGCCTTCGCCGCGAGCGCCTGCGCCAGCAGGGCCGGGTTGCCACTTTGGCCCCGCGTCTCCCGGACGTACTCCACGAGGTATTCGTCGCCGGGCTCTTCCGGCTCCAGTTCCTCGTCCTCGTCGGAGTCCCGCTCCTCGCGCTCAATCCGCTTCTTGACGATCCGGACGCATTCCGCCGGCTGACAGCTCCGGTCCCACTGCTCCAGCGCCTGCTCATACACGTAGTCAAGCTGGGCGGTCTGTTCGGCCTTGATCTGGGCCGCGGTCTTTTCAAACTCTTTGGCGAGGCGGGTGTTGATCCGCTGGAGCATCCGGCAGACGGTGCTGGTGTCGACGTCCAGCTCCGCCGCGATCCGGGGCTGGCTCCAGCCCTTCACCCGGAGGGCCCAGGCGCGTCGCTCGAGCTCCTCGCGCTGTTGAGCGTTCAGGGGCTTAGCCATCGGCGGTCGCCAGTTTTGCACTCATGCGTTGCACTCGCGGATGGTCCGGCCAGGCCGCCTTCAGCTTCTCCACGGCCGACCGACGGCGCCGGCGCACGGTCCGATCGGAGCACTCGAATCGCTGGGCGATCTCCGTCTCCGAGTAGCCCTCGGCCAGGAGGACCAGGCACTCCCGCTCCTCGCGGATGAGGCAGGCCTCACCCATGATCTGCTCGAGCTCGGCAGCGTCTTCCACGCGGCGAATGGAGTCGGCCGGATCCCGCGCGATCTCCTCGCAGAGGATCGTCTCCCGGCTGCGCCGGCGGCGCTGCTGCTGGGGCCCCAGAATGGGACGGTCCCGGTCCGGCGGCTGCTGGACCAGGATGATGCTGGAGATCGTCTCCAGGGCCTCGTCTACGCTGAGGCGGCCGCAGGAGACCCGTTCGAGGCACTGCTTGAGCGAGAGCTGGGCTCGCTCCGGGCGACGGAGTGTCATCACTTCCTAACTCCTTCGTTCATTAGCTCCAGGTGCCCGTCCCGTCGGCGGCGAGGTTCGAGCAGCGGACGATCTTGTTGGCGCCGGTGGCGTCATCGCGGTAGAGGAACTCCCACACGCCATCGGCGCGCTGGAGCAGGCGGCCGAGCACCGGGGCGGCCGTGACGCCGATGTCCTGCGCGGCGCTCCAGGTCCAGGCCCCGGCCTCGGAGAGCTGCCCCACGCGGACGCTCCACTTCTTGCTGGAGGCGCTGTAAACCATCGCGACCGGCATCGGCCGGCCCGGGAGGCTGGTCCCCCACTCGTAGGTCGCGAGGTCGTAGCCGGTGCCGATCGTCGTCGCCACGGTCCAGGTCCTTCCGTTGTTGCGGCTCACGGAGAGGCGCAGCTCGTCATCCTGCTGGAAGAGGACGCGCTGAATCCCATCCGCGAGGATGGAGAGCTTCGGGCGGTGGCAGTCGGGCCCACCGTGGATGGAGATCGTCTCCTCGATGGTGTCGGTCTCCGCGTCGGTGTAGCGGTCGAGCACCACGGCGCCGGAGGTGTTGGTCCGGACCACGAAGAGCTGTCCCGTGAGCGGGTGGCGCGCGAAGTCCATCGACTCCCAGGCGGCACCCTCGACCAACCGGAAGTTGTCGATCGACGCCACCATCCGCTCGCAGGGCTGCGCCGTCGCGCCGCCGATCGAGTAGGCGCCGGAGGTCTCGACCCGGTAAGCCACGAAGCCGGCGACGCCGCGGCCAGGCCCGAAGATGCTGGCCATCCCGCTACTGCCGCCGGCGCTGGCGGTCCAGCCGGCAGCGTCCTGCGTAAGAGACGGGATTTCGCCGAAGTCAGGCTCCAGGGTGCACACCCCGCCCACGAGTAGCTGCTCCTCGGAGGCGGCGACTGGTCCGGTGGTAACCGACGCGTTGCCCGGCCCCTTTACGTCCTTGTCGCCGTCCGAAACTCGCTCGACTTGAGGCTCGGTCAGGTCGGAATCTTCGAGCTTGAGCAGGTAGCCGTGGTACCAGGTCGGGATCGAACCCACGTAAGGGGAGAAGTAGTCCCCGATCGCAATGTCCGCCGTCGTCTTCCCGAACAGAGTCAGGACGTCGCCATGCCCGATGGGCACGTCCGAGAGGAAGGTGTTACCGGCCGAGTCGGCTGAGGATGCTGGGAGGTTGACCGACCCCGTGGCCACGGCGAACACCCACACCAGGTTGGTGCCGGCCGGAATTGCCTGACCATAGACCATCACCGGGGCAAGATCGCCTTCCGGCATGTACCGGTTGATGGTTTGAAGAACCGTGACGCTGAGTGCCAAGGACTACCTCCGAGAGGGCTCTCTCAGCTACTAGGCAGGTAGCGGCCCGCGACGGGGCCACGGTTTTCGCGGCTACAGGCCGACCTGCCCAGCGGCATTCTCCCGGAAGAGGCTCCCGTCCCGGATGTAGCGGCGGACCATCTGCACCGACTTGTGTCCGGTCTGGGCCATGATGGCGCGCTCGCTCGCCCCCGCCGCCGCGGCGCTGGTCGCCAGGCCGGCCCGGAGCGAGTGTCCGGAGTAGAGGTCCGGATCTAGCCCGGCGGCGGCCGCCGCGCGCTTGACCACCAGGGCTACCGCGCGATCGGAGAGGCGGCCGGGCTGGAGCTGCCCGTGTCGGGTCACGCCGCGAAAGAGCGGTCCGCTCTCGATCCCGGCCATTCGCATCCAGGCCTGCAGCGAGCGGACCGGACAGGTGGGAGCCGCGGATCCGTGAGGGATCCCCTTCTTGGACCCCTGCCCTTCCTGGTCCGTCTTTGAGCGCCGGAGGTGGAGCACCAAGCCGGAGCGGGTGACGGTCACATCCTCTCGATCGAGGGAGACCAGCTCGGAGCGGCGGAAAGCGCCGGCGAAGCCGACCAGCAGCAGGGCGCGGTCCCGGACGCCGGCGAGGTCGGAGCCAAGTGTCTCCACCATCCGCCGGAGGTCCTCGGTGAGGGTGGGCGCCTTCCCGGCCTGCGCGGTTCCATGGACGCGCCGGATCCCGGCCCAGACGGCCCGGACTATCGGGTGCTTCGTGGGAGACGGGTGGCCGGCGAGTTGGTGGGCCTGGGAGATCGCACAGAGGCGGCGCTGGAGGGTGGAGACCTTCGCCGTCTCGATCCGCTCGGTCAGGTAGAGCGCGACCGTCTCCGGGTCCGCGGGAAGGGGCGAGCAGCTCCGGGCGTCGCACCAGGCGCACCAGTCCCGCCAGTCTGAGCGGTAGGCCCGGACGGTGTTCTCGGCGCGGGCATGGGCCGCGTAATCGCGGGCCTGAGAGGCCGTCTCTCGGACCGCCGCGAGGGCCTCGTTTCGAGGAACAATTCCGGTCTCCAACTGCGCCTTCCGCCTCCTACCCAGTAGGCACGGAGGGAGGGGCGCTCGGCCACGAAAGCTAGCTTCCGATAAGGTTCAATTATCGGAGCCCAGAAACGGGCTAGGAGACGGGGGTCTGGACCCGGCGGAGCTTCTCCCGGGCGGCCGCGGACCGGCGCTTCACCGTCCGCTCCGGCATGCCGAGAAAGGCTGCCGCTTCCGCTACTCCGAGCTGCGCGGAGAGGGTGAGCGACTGGGCTTCTTCGCGGGTGAGGTGGGCCGCGGAAATCCTCTCTTCCACCTCGGCCCGATCCGTGAGACTGCCGATGATCTCACGGGAGATCAGCTCGTCGGAGAGGGCGCGCTCCCGCCGGCGCCGGTGCCGGAGCTGGTGCTCCGAGAGGACCGGGTAGGGGTCGCCCTCAACGACACCCACCTGGGTGAGCAGCGTGGTCCCGAGCGCGTCCAGCACTGCCGGCAGCTCCACGCCGGGACGCAGCAGCGGACGCAGCGCTGCGTAGAGTTGCCTCCCCATATCCGCCATACGCCCTCCCGTCGCGGGGACATAGGAATCCCCTATGCAGATTATAGGGGGAGTGAGCGCTTTCCTGCAATCGGGGTAGGCGCTTGCCCGCTTGGATTATGCCGCGCGGCATAACCGGGAGGCTTGAGCTAGTTCGGCGCGCCCGCCTTCTCCAGCGCCGCGAACAGCGCCTTCTGCTCCCACCTCGGGCGCCCGTGGGCCCACCGGTCTCCGAGCCACTCCGCCCGCAGCTCCGGCAGGTACTCAAGGTAGGCCCCGATGCCGAACCGGCGGGCGCAGGCGACCAGCGCCTCCGCCGTGGTGGCGCCGAGGTGGGTCTTCTGAACTCCCAGCACGGTGAGGCGGCCGAGCACTCCCTCCGGCATCGGCGTCCAGTCGTACGACCAGCCGGCCGGACCGACCACCGCGTCGAGGCGATTCATGGCCGCCTGAGCGGGGACCGTCACGATCACCCGAGTTACTCCCGGCGCGCGGTCCTCGGGCTCGAGCTGGAGCTCGTCATCCCAGATCACATCCGCGAGGCGGGACAGGATCTCGGGAGTGAGGGAGGGTCGCGGACGTGACATTTGTGCGAGGAGAGGGGAAACCACACCCGTTACACATCTCGGGCTCCCTTTTCCCTCGCTAAGCAGGCTCCGGCAACCAGTAGTTCCGGACCTGAATCGTCGGCTTCATCCCCTTCGCGACGGTGACCCGCAGGACGCTCTGGTAGATCTGCTG
>JBKBRF010000046.1:0-54061 GCA_046292385.1 Armatimonadota bacterium
GCGCACCTGAAGCAGGTCGCCGGCAAGAACAAGCAGGCGCGGGTGCTCGTGAAGGGCGACCGGGACGTTGTCTACTCCCGCGTGATGGAAGTGATGGACCAGGTGCGTCAGGCCGGCCTGACGCGCGTGGTGCTGCCCACCGACCCGCTGCGGCCGGCGCCGTAGCGGTTTCAGGTTGTTGTCCGGACTGGTGGTCGCCAGCCGTGGATGAGCCGGCGAAGCCGCGCCGGGCCCCGGAGGTCGCCAGCGAGCAGGAGCAAGAGTAAGAGCAGGAGCAGGACCTCCCGTACACGGAGGGTTCAGACTTTAGCCTTCTGCCTTTAGCCTTTAGAGGGGTTTCCATGCCGTTCGAACGATGGTGGTGGCTTTGTGTCTGTCTGGTGCTCTCGGTCTGCATCCACGTGGGCGTGGCGCTGAAGAGCCGGACGTTCCACGTCGCCGTGCCGCGCGCCGCCGCGCCGGCGGAGATCGAAGTGGCGCTGGAGCCGCTGCCCGAGCCGGAGCCTGAGAAAAAGCCCGAGGAGCCCGAGCCGAAGCCGAAGGTGAAACCGCAGCCGGAGCCGCAGCAGCCGCTGGAGCACCAGCCGGAGCGGACCGTCGGCGCGCCCCGGAAGCGGGCGGAGCGGGAGGCGGCGGAGATCGTGAAGCCGCGGGAGAAGACCGGCCCGCAGCGCCTGGTGAAGACGGTCGACCCGCGCCCCACCGCGCCGAACGCGGAGCCGGGCGGCCTCGATCCGACGCGCAACGAGCGTCCCCTCCCCCTCGGCCTCCCCTCCGCGCGGCGAGACACGGACGCCCCGCGGCTGATCCGCGTCGCGAAGGCCGATCCGAACCCCGGCGGCGGCGGCGCGCCGGCCCCGGGCCCGGTCCCCGGTGGGCGGGGCGGTGCCCGCGGTCCCGAGGCGCCCCCGGAAGACATCATCTATAACGGCGGCGGCGCGGGCGGGGTGAACCTTCCGAAGGCGGCGCCCCGGATCGGAGGCGGCGGAGGGCGCTCCATCCTCTCCGTCAGCAACCCTCTGGCCAAGGAAGTGGTGCCGGACGAGCGCCCGGGGCTCGGTCCCGGTCTGGGCGGCGGCGCCGGTGCGGGTGCGGGCGGCGGCGCCGGCTACGGGAGAGGTAAGGGCATCGGCACGAGCCTGGACGGCCAGCACGCGCTGGCGACCCTCCGCCGCAAGCCCGGTCCGGGCATCGGCGGGGGAGAGGGACGCGGCATCGGCACCCGCCCGCCCGGAGGCGGCCGCGGCGCCGGGGCGGAGCTGCCCGGCACCGGCGGGACCGGCCTCGGCTACGGCCGCGGCAGCGGAGTCGGCTTCGGCAGCGGGAAGGGAGTCGGCATCGGCGACGGCGCGGGCGGCGGCACCGGGCGAAACACCCTGGCGCGCGGCATCCCGTTCGGCGACCTCTCCGGCCTGCTGACCGACGGGGACCCGAACGGCGGCGGCGGCAAGGGCGGCGGCCCGGGCGGTCCCGGGCGCGGCGCCGTCTTCGGCGTCAAGGCCCCACCCTCCGGCGGAGGCTCCGCCCGGTTCGTCTACGTCCTCGACACTTCCACCAGCATGCGGCAGGGCGACAAGATGCCGCAGGCGAAGCTGGCGCTCAAGAAGGCGCTGCTGGAGCTGAAGACGGTCGACACCTTCAACATCGTCTGCTTCGACGGAGGCGTCCGCTCCTTCGCCGCCGCGATGCAGCCCGCCAGCCCGGAGAACGTCCGCCGCGCCGTGGAGTATGTCGACGCGATCGACATGCGCCCCGGCACCAACATCTCCGACGCGCTGGAAACCGCCCTGCGCCTGGAGAAGATCACCCACGTCTTCCTGCTCTCCGACGGCGAGCCGAGCCGCGGCATCACGAACCCGGACCAGCTTCGGGCGATGGTCCGCGAGCGCAACACCCAGAAGGCGCAGATCCTCACCCTCGCCCTCGGCCTGGGAGAGCAGTTCCCCGGCATCCCGCTCCTCAAAGGCCTGGCCGAGGACAACGACGGCAAGTTCAGCTACGTCAACCTGGCGAAGTAACGCTTGCCCGAACGTGTAAGAAAAGGAGATAGGGGGGATGCGCTTAGGGATGAACGATGCGGGATGAGGGATGAATCCGAACCTTCCGCGGCGCTCCTGCGGCTGCGCGGCACCCATCCGGAAATCTCGTCAAAGCAGAAGCGTTTCCGGCCGGAGGGGCGAGCGCCCCGCGCAGGCCTGCCGGACCGAAAGCACGGCAGTACTTACGTTGCACCCCGAGGGCTACCGCCGAGCATCACGGGCCCCTCCTTGAGGTAGGCTTCGAAGAGCTCGCTGAAGGACCGGGCGAGAACTTCAGGAGGTCCCGGCGGTCCCAGCAGAAGGAACGTGTTTTCGCATTTGCCCGACGCGTCCAGTCGCACTGCGTAGATAAACGCGTGGAGCATCCAGTCCGCGCAGACGAAGTACTGATCCGCATCTTCAAACGGGTAGTGCCCGTATTCTGAGAGCCGCTCCCAGCGGGAGATCGGATACCACTCGACGCACTCCGGGTCCCACTCGTACTGCTCGAACCCATTCATCGTCTGCAGAAACTCGCGGATGTCGGGCGGCAGCCGGACCCCGTTGGCGCGCTCGAAGGCGTCGAGCTCCTCCTGCGAGGCGCCCGGCAGCATCCGGACCCGGTGCTCGAGCCAATACCGGTGCAGCCGCTGAACCACGCTTTCCATTCGCAGACCTCGGCTCAGCTCGATGCCGCAGAGTGTAAAAAAAGGGGATAGGGAGATCAGGGGAGATAGGGGGATATTCAAATCACGTCAATTTACCAGCGCCGCTGCTAACCTGCGGCCGCGCGTGCCGGACGCGAGAACGGGGCCGCAGTAGGCTGGCGACTGGAGAGCCAGAGCCAATTCCATCCCCCTATCCCCAATTCATCCCCCTATCTCCTTTCTTACACAACCTCTCCCCGGGAGGAACGCCGCGCCGGGTCATCGAAGCACCAAGCGATGGTTTGACTGCGATGGACGAGGGGCGGCGGATGAGACTCGATCGACGCGAGCTGGTGCTGGGCGGCGCGGCGCTGCTGTTGGCGGGTGGGTCCCGCGCGGAGGCGGCGGCACAGAACTGGGGCAATTGGCGGGGGCCGCACTACAACGGCTCCTCCGATGAGACCGGGCTCCCGGTGAAGTTCAGCCCCACGGAAGGCGTGCGGTGGTCCGCGGCGATGCCGGGGCCGTCCGCGGCGACCCCGATCGTCTGGGGTAACTCGGTCTTCGTGAGCAGCGTCGACACGGAAGCCAAGCAGCTCGTCGCGCTCTGCCTGGATCGCTCCACGGGCGCGGTGCGGTGGCGGCAGGCGGTCGGCTCCGGCTACCGTCCCGCGGGCGAGGGGAACGAGATCCAGCTCGACGCCCGCAGCAACTACGCCTCCCCTTCGCCGGTGACCGACGGCCGGCGGGTGATCTTCTTCTACGGCAACGGCGACCTGGTCGCGTTCGACATGGCCGGCCAGAAGCTCTGGTCGCGCAACATGCAGCGCGACCACGGCGACTACGCCTTCCAGTTCACCTTCTCCACCTCTCCCCTGCTCCACGAGGGCCGCCTCTACATGCAGGTGCTGCAGCGCAACACGCCGATCGGGCAGCGCGGCCGGCCGGGCGCGGAATCGTACCTGATGTCGCTCGACCCCGCCACCGGCAAAGAGCAGTGGCGCGTGGTGCGGCCCGCTCCCGCCGTGGCGGAATCGCTGGAGGCCTACTCCACGCCGATCCCGTTCGTCCACAACGGTCGCAAGGAGATCCTGATCGCCGGCGGCGACATCCTGACCGGTCACGACCCCGCCACCGGGAAGGAGCTTTGGCGCTGGGGCACCTACAACCAGGATCCGGGCGACGAGGCGAGCCGGCACCGCCGTCCGGACTTCCGCCTGGTCCCCTCCCCCGTGGCCGGGGGCGGCGTGGTGCTGGGCTGCGGCCCCAAGCAGAAGCCGGTCTTTGCCGTGAAGGCGGGGCAGAACGGCGACGTGACGGCGGACGGCATGGCGTGGCACAGCGAGGTGCGGGGCGACGTGACCTCCGACGTGCCGACGCCCGCCTTCTACCGCGGCCGCTTCTACGTGGCGAGCGACGTAAAGAAGGCGCTCTCGGCGGTCGATCCGCGCGACGGCAAGGCCCTCTGGAGCGTCCCGACGCCGGGCCGCAGCATGGTGTGGGCCTCCCCCACCGCCGCCGACGGCAAGATCTACGCGATGAGCCTGCAGGGCGAGGTTTTCGTCTACGACGTGGAGCGCGGCGAGCTGCTCTCCACCAACGCGATGGCCCCCGGCGAGAACGAGATCCGCTCCGCCATCGCCGTCTCCGGCGGGAACCTCTTCATCCGCACCAACAGCCGGCTCTACTGCATCGGAAAGGCGTAGCGGGACTTACGCCGCTACGCCGTCCGATTAGCGCCCGCGAGCAGCTCTTCGGCCCGCTCCCACACCGTCCCGGTGTCGTCGAGGTGTGCTGCCCGTTTCCACGCCTTCCGCGCGCCGCTACGGTCGCCGGCATGGTCGAGCGCAATCCCCAACCGCAGGTATGCGTACGCGGCCAGCGGGCGGCAGTCTCGGTGGGTCTCCGAGATCACCCCGCGATACTCGGCGATCGCCGCCTCGACGTCCCCGGCCTCCAGGAGGGTGTCGCCCAACTCGATGCGGTGACTCGGGACCACGGGAGACTTGCTGATCTCGAGCTCAATCGCTCGCCGGTAGGCGACCACGGCTTCGGTCGGGTGGCCGGACTGCCGGAGCGCTCGAGCGAGGTAGGAATGGGCGAGGGAGCTTTCGGGATGATGGCGGAGAAACTCCTGGTAACGCTCCACCGCAGCCCCGGCATCGTCGCCGGTCTCGGCCCGGATCGCTTCGAGTTGCGCGCTTTCGGCCCGGATTGCCTCCACCTGCGTCCGGAGGGAGGCGAGTTCCGCGGCCATTTCCTCATCACCCAGTCGGCGACAGCCGCCTTCCAGAACATCGAGTCCCGCCTCGATTCCCTGGGTCTCCATGACCTCCGCCACTTCTCGTTGCCAGGCCTTCAGATCCGTGATTTGCTCCCGGAAACTCCGGCAGGCAAGGTGGCGCTCCGGAGGGCCGAAGCGCTCCAGGACCTGACTGAGCTGAACGCCCAGCCAGATGATGACGCGAGCGGCGAGGACCGAGTAATCCAGGCCGCGGCCGGAGCTGCGTGAAGCCAACGCCTTGCCTCCCTGGAGTCGTGCTCTCGCCTCCTAGACAACTCCGCCAAAAGGACGAAGGAGCAGAATCCGGGTGACGGACAATTTACCGCAGTGAGCCAGGAAGCCCCCGGTTGTCTCGGCGCGCTGCTGCGCCTGTTCGGAGTGTCCACTTCCCACCCCTCGCCGGGTGCTGTTTTGGGAACAGAAGAACTTTCTGCCACCACCCTCGACGTCTACCGGGTTCGAGATGACTTTCTCTCCCGCGCGGAGGCCTCCTTCTTCCACGTGCTGCGCCTCGTCGTGGCCGACCGGTTCGTCATCTGCCCGAAGGTGCGGCTGGCCGACCTCTTCTTCGTGACGCGCCCGCACGAGAACCGGGGAGCCGCCAACCGGATCGCGTCCAAGCACGTCGATTTCGTCCTGCTCGATCCCGCGTCGCTCAAACCCGTGGCGGCGCTGGAGCTGGACGACTCCAGCCACCAGAAAGCCCGCGCCGCAGAGCGGGATGAGTTCAAAGACCAGGTCTTCGCCTCCGCCGGCCTGCCACTGATCCGCGTTCCGGCCCAGCGAGCGTACGACGTCCAGCAAGTCTCCGCCCTCCTCGCGACCGCGCTCCCCACCCTTTCGGCCGCGGCACCGATAGCCAGATCGGAAGTGCCGGCAACGGAGCCCGCTCCCCCGGGACCGCCCACCTGCCCGAACTGCTCCGTCCCGATGACCCTGCGCAATGCGACCCGCGGGGCGAACGCGGGAGGGGAGTTCTGGGGATGTCCCAATTACCCGAAGTGCCGGTCGGTGCTCCCCGTGGGGAGCTGAGCCGCCCGGATCACCGCAGGCGGTGGCGGGCCGCGGCGGAGAGGTAGGTGCGGGAGACGAAGCCGGTCTCCTTCCACTGCGCGTGGCAGGAGGCGCAGCGCTTCAGCCGGCCCCGCTCCTCGATCTTGCTGCCGGAGCCGTCCAGCACCAGGTACTCCCAATCGCCGCCCGCGGGGAAGTAGCCCTTCTCCCGCTTCCGCATCACCGTCAGCAGCTCCGGCGCGCGGCTGTCGGCGGTGGATAGCTTTTCCTTCACCAGCAGGCTGCCGCGCGGGAACACGGGGCGCTTCCGCTCCAGCATCGGCTTGCGGGCGGCGGGGTTGCCGTAGACAGTGACGAACTTGTCGAGGTGCGGGCTCGCCTTCTCCCGCGCGTGCTCCCCCTTCGAAGCGACGCGGCACTCTGCCGCTATACGTGATTCCACCCGGTGCGGCGTGGGATTGACCCGCGTCCACTCGCGGTAATCGACCACGAGGCTGGACCGCGACTCTACCGGCGCTAGCGCCGCCGTGCCGAAACTGGCAGCCGTTAACAGCACTGTCACCATCGGGAGAACCAGGCGCATCTCGCACACTCCTTTCCCCGTAAGGAGGCGGTGCTACATCAGCCCCCGCTGCTTCATGCTGACCCACTTTCCGTCGCCGATGATGACGTGGTCGAGCAGCTCGATCCCGAGGAGCTTCGCGCCCTCTTGCAGGCGCTTCGTGGTGGCGATGTCCTGCGGGGAGGGGTCCGGGTCGCCGGAGGGGTGATTGTGGACCAGCACCAGCGAGGCGGCGTTGAACTGGAACGCCTCCTTGAAGACCTCCCGCGGGTGGACCAGGCTCTCGGTCAGCGTGCCGGTCGAGATCCGTCGGCGGTGGCGCACCTGGTTGCGGGCGTCGAGCACCAGGGCGAACAGGTGCTCACGGGCTTCGTAGCGCAGCTCGCTCATCATGAGCTGGGCCACGTCGGCGGGCGAGCGGATCACCGGCTTCACCTCGTCGCTCGTCGCCGCGACCCGCTTCGCCAGCTCGAACGCCGCCTTCACTTCGATCGCCTTCACGCGGCCGATGCCGTCGACCCGTGCGAGCTGCTCCAGGCTGGCGTTCGCCAGCCCGGAAAGCCCGCCGAGCTCCCGGAACAGCTCCTCCGCCAGCTGCACCGCGTTCCGCCTGGAGGTCCCGGTGCGGAAAAGGATCGCCAGCAGCTCCGGCGTGGTGAGACTCTCCGGCCCGGAAGCCTCCAGCCGCTCCCGCGGCCGGGACTCCGGGAGCATATCGGCGATGCGAAGGGCGTTGTAGGCTTCGGACATAGAAAGCGGAAGGAGAGTGGACGATGCAAGGTCGTTCACCCGCCGGGCCGGGGGGCTCCTGCCTTTTGGACAAGTTCGCAGGTGCACTCGGCGAGAACAACATCTCACCGAGGTTCCACCCCGTGCCCTCACCGGGTGGAGCGGCCCTCCCGGGTGAGTGGCCCTCCCGCAGTCCTTTCACGCTCCGGCTTCGCCCCCCGTTCGGGGGGTGAACCTCCGCTAGCGGACTGCTCCGGGCGTGCACTTCGGTAGGCTGCGCTCCGCGTCCGAGTACGGCGGGCTTTCGCAGCGCGGCGAATCACGGGCCGCTCCACCCGGCTCAAGCAGCCACCCCTTCCGCCCGCGAGCGGGCACCCGGGGGTGCCCACAAGTGGAGCCCTCCGCCGCTGCCTACGGCAGCGCCTCCAGGCTCCTTCGGTAGCGCGGGCGAAGGCCTATCCAGTGGCGTTCGGAGGCGGAGCCGCAGGCTCTGCCGGAGGACGGCAATTGTGACCGCCCCTGGGTGCCAGGGGCGGTAGCTCGACGGCGGCCGATTCAGCCCGTGAACCAGCCGGCTGTGGCGGTAGAGCGCACTGGCGCGGGAAGAGCGCATCGGGATGCACCCCCGGAGCGGCCCGCTAACGGAGCGAAGCGGAGTGTGAAAGGGCCGGCGCAGGGCCCTCGTCGCGGGAGGGCTGAATCGGCCGACTAGGGCTCGGGGTCGGACCGCGGTTCCAACGCTGTTGCACGCAAAGGCAGTGCACACTCCGCGTCGGAGGCCCGTCCGCCAGACCGGGAGGCTGATTCGGCGCGCGGGCTCGAGCCACGACACCAGGGCTGCCAACCGCAAGCCATAAGAAACCACCCAAAGCCGACCCCCGACCGGATAGCAATCAGCCGCTCGACGCACTCATCACCCCAGGGATAAGATAGGAGCGGTCTGCCCGCGCGGGGCAGCTGTGGGGGTCTCATGGAGCGCAACGTCACCATCATCGGTTCCGGTCCGGCGGGCTACACCGCCGCCATCTACGCGGCGCGAGCCAACCTCAAGCCGCTGCTCATCCAGGGCATGCAGCCGGGCGGACAGCTCACGATCACCACCGACGTGGAGAACTACCCCGGCTTCCCGGACGGCATCATGGGCCCGGAGATGATGGAGCTGTTCCAGAAGCAGGCGACGCGCTTCGGGACCGAGATCGTCTGGGGCACGGTGACGAAGGTCGACTTCAGCGGCTGGCCGTTCCGGCTCTACACGGAGGACGACGAGTTCGTCTCCAAGACGGTCATCATCGCGACCGGCGCCTCCGCCAAGTGGCTCGGCCTGAAGGGGGAGCTCCCCTGGCCGGAAGGGCTCGGCGGCCGCGGCGTCTCCGCGTGCGCCACGTGCGACGGCTTCTTCTTCAAGAACCAGGACGTGCTGGTGGTGGGCGGCGGCGATACCGCCATGGAAGAGGCGAACTACCTGACGCGGATGTGCAATTCGGTCACCATCGTCCACCGCCGCGAGGAGTTCCGCGCCAGCAAGATCATGGTCGACCGCGCGAAGGCGAACCCGAAGATCAAGTGGGTGCTGAACGCCGGCGTGGAGGAGATCCTGGGCCAGGAAGCCGGCAAGGTGACGGGAGTCCGCCTTCGCAGCACGGTGGAGGACAAGACCTGGGAGATGCCGACCGACGCCGTCTTCGTGGCGATCGGGCACAAGCCGAACAGCGACCTCTTCACCGGCCTGCTCGACATGGACGAGTTCGGCTACCTGAAGGTGAAGCCGGGCACCACCCAGACCAACATCGAAGGCGTCTTCGCCGCGGGCGACATCGCGGACCGCGTCTACCGCCAGGCAATCACCGCCGCCGGCCTCGGCTGCATGGCCGCCCTCGAAGCGGAGCGCTGGCTGGAAGCGCGAGGGGATCACCAGTAGGGTCTAGGGTCTAGGGGATAGGGTATAGCGCTGGCGCATGCCGGACGTGCATCTCGTGGCGCGTGCCTCCTCCCCGAGGTCCTGCCCTCGCCACTTCCGGTACGCGAGCCCTACCCGCGAGCTCAGTCCCTAGACCCTAGACCCTAGACCCTAGACCCTAGACCCTTCCCATGAGCATCCTCGTCGATACCTCTTCCAGCCCGCACGCGCGTCTGCGGGGAGTGCCGCTCGCGAACGTGCGGCTGACCGATTCGTTCTGGGAGCCGCGGCGGCGGCGCAACCAGGAGGTGACGCTCCCCTCGCAGTACCACCGGTGCGAGGAGACGGGGCGGATCGATAACTTCCGGCGCGCCGCGGGGAAGAAGGGCGGGGAGTTCCAGGGCCGGTACTACAACGACTCGGACGTCTACAAGTGGGTCGAGGCGGTCGCCTACGCCCTCGCCGCCGGGCCGGACCCGGAGCTGGAGCGGAGGGTCGATCTCGTCATCGGGGAAATGGCGGACGCCCAGGAGCCGGACGGTTACCTGAACACCCACTTCACCCACGAGAAGCACGACCTCCGCTGGACCAACCTGCGCGACTGGCACGAGCTTTACTGCGCCGGGCACCTGATCCAGGCGGCGATCGCGCACCACCGCTGCACCGGCAAGACGACGCTGCTCCAGGTGGCGCGGCGCTTCGCCGATTACATCTGCGACGTCTTCGGACCGGAGGGGCGCAACGGCACCTGCGGCCACCAGGAGATCGAGATGGCGCTGGTGGAGCTCTACCGCCATTCCGGCGAGCCGAAGTACCTCGTGCAGGCGCAGCTCTTCATCGACCGCCGCGGGCAGAACCCGCCGGTCATCGGCGGCCGGGACTACCACCAGGACCATGCCCCGTTCCGCACGCTCGACGCGGTGACCGGCCACGCCGTGCGGATGGTCTACTACTGCGCGGGCGCGGCGGACGTGCTGGCGGAAACGGGCGATGGGGAGTACCAGGTCGCGCTGGAGCGGCTCTGGCACAACATGGTCCACCGGCGGATGTACGTCACCGGCGGCATCGGCTCCCGCTACGAGGGGGAGGCGTTCGGCGAAGACTTCGAGCTGCCGAACGACCGCGCCTACGCGGAGTCGTGCGCCGCCATCGGCAGCTTCATGTGGAACTGGCGGATGCTGCTCCTCACCGGCGAGGCGCGCTTTGCCGACCTGATGGAGAACGCCCTCTACAACGGGATGCTCCCGGGCCTCTCGCTGGACGGCGAGCTCTACTTCTACCAGAACCCGCTGGCGGACACCGGCAGCCACCGGCGCCAGCCCTGGTTCGAGTGCGCCTGCTGCCCGCCGAACATCGCGCGGCTGCTGGCGTCGCTGCCTGGCTACTTCTACGCCACCTCGCCGCAGGGCGTGTGGGTGCACCAGTACGCGGACGGCGACGCGCGCCTGGAGCTGGACGGCGGCTCCGTGAGCCTGCGCCAGCAGACCCGCTATCCGTGGGACGGCGAGGTTCGGATCACGCTGACCGGGTTGAGCGCCACCGGCGACTTCACCCTCCACGTCCGCATCCCCGGCTGGTGCGGGGAAGCCTCCGCGCAGGTGAATGACGAGCGGGTGGAGGGTCCCGCGCGGCCCGGCACGTACCTCAAGCTGCGGCGTCCGGACGGTCAGCCGTGGCAGTCGGGCGACGTGGTGACCCTGTCCCTGCCGATGTCCCCCACCCGGCTGGAAAGCCACCCGTACGTCGCGAACAATACCGGACGCGTAGCGCTGCGCCGGGGCCCGCTCGTCTACTGCGCGGAGCAGGCGGACCTCGGGGTCGATCCCCGCGACGTGGTGCTGCCGGCCGAGGCGGAGCTGGCGCCGGAGTGGCGTCCCGAGCTGCTCGGCGGCGTGGTGGTGCTCCGCGGCGAAGCGGTCGCTCGCGAGCAGGGCGCCGCCTGGGGCGGCGAGCTCTACCGCAGTGAAGCCCCCGCCGCGCCCGCGGAGCGCCCGATCCCGTTTACGGCGATCCCCTACTACGCCTGGGCCAACCGCGAGCCCGGCGGCATGGCGGTCTGGATCCGGGGCTTCGCCAGGGTATAGGGTTCAGGGGCCAGGGTGTAGGTCTCGCGGGGGCTGCTGCGCCTTCCGCCGGAGGGGAGCTCCTGCTCCTGCTCGCTGGCGACCCCCATTACTCCGGCACGTCTGCGTGAGCTGGAGCAACGACGCGCTCTACAAGACCTCCGCGGGTTGCCGCCCGCGCGGGCTGCGCCCTACAATCAGGGAAGCAAGCGGCGTCCGGAGGAGTGAGACGTGAAGATCGCGGTGCTCGGGGCATCCGGGATGCTGGGGCGGGACCTCTGCCAGGTGCTGGCGGAGCGCCACTACGTGGTGCCGCTCTCCCGCGCCGAGGCGGACGTCACCGACCTCCGCCACCTCGTCGGCGTGCTGGAGCCGCGCCGGCCGGAGCTGATCATCAACTGCGCCGCCGCCACGCACGTCGACCGCTGCGAATCCGAGCCGGACTGGGCCTACCGGATCAACGCCTGGGGCGCCTGGAGCGCCGCCTCCGCCGCGCAGGAACTGGGGGCGCGTCTGATCCACCTCAGCACCGACTTCGTCTTCCCCGGCGACACCGAGCGCCCTTACACCGAATGGGACCCGGTCCGGCCGCTCAGCGTCTACGGTGCCTCCAAGCGCGCAGGCGAGGAAGCGGTCTTCCGCGCCTGCAGCCGCGCGACGATCGTGCGGACGCAGTGGCTCTTCGGACGACACGGAAAGAGCTTTCCCCGGGCGATTCTGGAGGCGGCGCGGCGCTCGCCGGAGCAGGGGCTGCGGGTCGTGTCGGACCAGTGGGGCGCGCCTACTTACACGCGCCACCTGGCACGGAAGCTGGCGTGGCTGGCGGAGTGGAGGGTCGACGGTCTCTACCACGTGAACAACGCGGGAGAGTGCTCCCGAGAGGAGTGGGCGCGGGAGACCCTGCGGCTGGCGGGACTGTCTGAGGTGCTGGTATCGCGGATCCGCACCGCGGACTGGCCCGCTCCCGCCCCGCGCCCGGCCCGCAGCACGCTGCGGCGGTACGCGCTGGAGCTGATGGGCCAGGACGACCTGCCTCCGTGGCAGGAAGGGGTCGCTGCTTTTGTGCGGGAACTCCGGGACGCCGGGGAGCTATAGAACTGGTGGAGCGCGCGCCGCAGGCACGGAAGGAAGAGCCGTCCCCGGAGCGATGCTCGGATCACGAATGCATGGCTGAGATTGCGGTAGAGCGCCCGTCCGTCTGGTCCGCCCTGTTCCGCGCCCTGCGCCCGCGCCAGTGGGTGAAGAACGGCGTGCTCCTGGCGGGCATCCTGTTCACGCTCGACCAGCCGCATGGTCTGGCGGACTGGCTCCGCGTGCTGGCCGCCGTGCTCGTCTTCTGCGCCCTCGCCAGCTCCATCTACCTGGTCAACGACCTCTACGACCGGGAGCAGGACCAGCTCCACCCCACCAAGCGCCTCCGGCCCCTTGCTTCCGGCCAGATCACGCCGGGGCTCGCGCGGATCGCCGCCGTCGTCCTGGTCGTCGCCGGGATGGCGGGAGCCGTGCTCCTCGGCCCCGGGTTCAGCCTCTGCGCCGCCGCCTACCTCGCGCTCACTGTCGCCTACTCGGTGCGGCTCAAGCACGTCGTCCTGGTCGACGTCCTCGCGCTGGCGGGCTGCTACGTGATCCGCGCGGTCGCCGGCGCGGCGGTGATCTCCGTCGAGATCAGCCCCTGGCTCCTCGTCTGCACCACGCTCGGCGCGCTGCTGATCGGGCTCTCCAAGCGCCGGAACGAGCTCGCCACGCTGGAAGACGCCGGCAGCCACCGCCGCGCGCTGGAAGAATACTCCGTGCCGATGCTCGACCAGATGATCGGCGTGGTGACCGGCAGCACGCTGGTCGCCTACATGCTCTACACCATCTCCTCCGAGACGGCGAAGGCGCACCCGGGCATGATGCTCACCATCCCGTTCGTGATCTACGGGGTGCTGCGCTTCTTCTACCTGGTCCACCGCCACGGCAAGGGCGGCGACCCCTCCCGGGAGTTCGTGGAAGACCGGAACCTGCTGGTCTGCGGCATCCTGTGGGCGATCACCTGCGCGGGAGTGATGCTGGCCGGCCGTTAATGTCCATTGCGGAGGGTGCTGCATTCCTGCGGGATTGCACCGTTGGAACCGTGGCCCGACCCTGAGCCCTAGTCAACCGCTTCAGCCCTCCCGCGGCGAGGGCCCTCCGCGGCCCTTTCACGCTCCGGCTTCGCCTCCGCTAGCAGGCCGCTCCGGGAGTGCGCTGCGTTTAGCTCTTCCCGCGCCACCGCGCTGCGCCGCCACAGAGGCGGGGTTCACGGGCTGAATCGGCCGCCGTCGAGCTACCACCCCTGGCATCCAGGGGTGGTCACAAGTGCCGTCCTCCGGCCCAGCCTTTCGGCTGTGCCTCCGGACGCCAAAGGTCTTCCATGCGGGAACGCGTTTGGAACTCCTCGACGCTGCCCAACGCGAGGAGCCCGGAGGGTGGGCCGTAGGCGCAACCGCAGGGATCCACCTGTGGCCACCCCCGGGTGCCCGCTCGCGGGCGGAAGGGGTGGCTGCTTGAGCCAGGGAGAGCGGCCCGTGAGTCGCCGTTCTGGCGCAGCCGCAGCCCTCGGACGCGGAACACAAGTGGTCGGAGCGCACGCCCGTAGCGCCCGCTAGCGGAGCCGGAGGCGGAGCGTGAAGGGCCGCGGAGGGCCATGCACGCGGGAGGGCCGCTCTCCCTGGTGAGGGCACGGGGTGAGCCCTCGTCGAGATGGCTGTCGTTTTGATCGAGAAACCCTTCGTACGGAGCCCTTCCGTCCCCGCTAGACACATCGCTAGGAAGGAATCCGGGCAACCGGAAGCCTAACACCCCACGGGGCCGGCGCTCGACCCGGCGGCCCCCTACTCACCATGCATCAAGCTGACATCGGCATCTTTGGCGGCTCCGGCTTCTACTCGTTCCTGCCGGACGTGGAGACGATCCGCGTCCACACCCCCTACGGCCCACCGAGCGACCGCATCGCCCTGGCGACCGTCGGCGGCAAGCGGGTCGCGTTCCTGCCGCGGCACGGGCGGGACCACTCCGTCCCCGCGCACGCGGTCAACTTTCGCGCCAACATCTGGGCGCTGAAGGAGCTGGGTGTCAAGGAGATCCTCGCCCCTTGCTCCTGCGGCAGCCTGCAGACTCACATCCACCCGGGCGACTTCGTGATCCTGGACCAGTTCATCGACCGCACGAAAGGCCGGAAGGACACCTTCTTCGACGGTCCGGAGACGCACCACATCGGCGCCGCGGAGCCGTACTGCAGCCGATTGCGCAGCCTCACCATCGACCAGTGCCGCGGCCTGGGGATCCCGTTCCACGAGACCGGAACGATGGTCACCATCCAGGGACCCCGCTTCTCCACGCGGGCGGAGAGCGCCTGGTTCACCCGGGAAGGCTGGGACGTGGTCGGCATGACGCAGTATCCGGAGGCGATCCTCGCACGCGAGCTCGGAATCTGCTATACGGGAGTCGCGCTGGTGACCGACTACGACACCGGCATCGCGCAGGGCCGGGAGCCGGTGTCGATCGAGGAAGTCTTCCGCGTCTTCACCGAGAACGTGGGCAAGGTGCGGGACCTGATCGAGGCGATGGTGCCGCTGCTCGGCGACGAGCGCCCCTGCGAGTGCGAAGAGGAAGCCCGGCGGGCCAGGGTGGGATGATAGAGGTAGGATGACGGCACCGAAGGATACTTACACGATCTGGTGGGATGACGGCGTGGTGCGGATGATCGATCAGCGCATCCTGCCGGAGCGGTTCGAGATCCTGGCGCTCACAAACTACCAGGAAGTAGCGGATGCGATCCGCACCATGGCGGTGCGCGGCGCCCCGGCGATCGGCTGCTCCGCCGCGCTGGGGCTGGCCCTGGCGGCGCGGGAGGCGCTGCAGGGCCCGGCCGAGGAGTTCTTTCCCCGCCTGCGAGAGGCCGCGGAGGTGCTCCGCGGCACGCGCCCTACGGCCGTGAATCTCTTCTGGGCAATCGACCGCGTCATGCGCGTGGCCGAGGCTCACGTGGGCGACCCGGCGGGCGCCGCGGAGGCGGTCCTGGCGGAAGCGCAGCGGATGCTGGACGAGGACGTGCGCGCCAACCGCGCGATGGGAGCCTACGGTGCCGAGCTGCTGCCGGAGGGCGCTAACGTGCTCACCCACTGCAACACCGGCAGCCTGGCGACCGTCTACTACGGCACCGCCCTGGGCGTCGTCCGCGCCGCGGTGGAGCAGGGCAAGAACCTGCACGTGTGGGTCGACGAGACGCGTCCCCGGCTGCAGGGGCTGAAGCTGACCGCCTGGGAGTGCCGCGAGCTCGGCATCCCCCACACGGCGATCAGCGACAACATGGCCGGCTGGGTAATGCGCCAGGGCCGCGTGAGCGCCGCCATCGTGGGGGCGGACCGCATCGCCGGGAACGGGGACACTGCCAACAAGATCGGCACCTACTCCGTCGCCGTGCTCGCCCGCGCGCATGGGGTGCCGTTCTACGTCGCCGCGCCGCTTTCGACCGTCGACTTCGACCTCGCCACCGGCGACCAGATCCCGATCGAAGAGCGCGCCGAGACCGAGGTTACGCACGCCGGTCCGGTGCGGCTGGCGCCGGAAGGGGTGCGCGTCTATAACCCCGCCTTTGACGTGACCCCCGCCGAGTACATCACCGCCATCATCACCGACCGCGGGGTCGCCTATCCCCCCTTCGCGGAGAGCCTGGCCCGCCTGCGCGACCTGTCCTGACCCGGAGAACCACCCATGGCACTGCTCGCGAAGAGCCTGATCCGCGATATCCCGGACTTCCCGAAAGCCGGCATCATCTTCAAAGACATCACTCCGGTCATCCAGGATGCCGCCGCCTTCCGCGAGGTGATCGACCGGATGCTCGACTACGCCCGCGACAAGAAGGTCGATGCAGTGGTCGGCATCGAGTCGCGCGGCTTCGTCTTCGGCGCGCCGCTGGCGCTGGCGCTGAACGCCTCGTTCGTGGTAGTCCGCAAGCTGGGCAAGCTGCCGGGAGAGACGCTGCGGCAGGAGTACGCGCTGGAATACGGCACCAACACCGTCGAGATCCACAAAGACGCCCTGGAGCCGGGCGCCCGGGTGCTGATCGTCGACGACCTGCTCGCCACCGGCGGCACCTCCGCGGCGGCAGCGCAGTTGGTGGAGCGGCTCGGCGGCGAAGTGGCGGGGCTGGTCTACCTCGTGGAGCTCGGCTTCCTCAACGGCCGCTCGCTGCTGGAAGGCTACGATATCTGCAGCCTGATCGAGTACTGATGTAATTCACCACTAGAGTCCCGGTAACCGCAAAGGCCGTACGCCCCTGACACGCGTGTGAAGAAGTGCGTTGTCGAACTACTGTGAGAGAAACCCTCTTGTGCCGACTGAGAGCGTCAGCGCGAGTACCTCTTCGTCACTCTTTGAATTCCTCGCGGGAAACAAGCGTGCGCATGGCAGCTTGCGTGAACGGGCGAAACAAGATTGGCACCTGAGTCGCACTAATCAGAAGGATTACTACCTGCCGTGGCTATCACTCATCTGAGTATCCGCAACTTCCGATCAATTCTCTCCCTCTCAGAAGGCACCCGTGACCTTAACATCTTTGTGGGGCAGAATGACGAGGGTAAATCGAATATACTTCGAGCTCTCGACCTCTTCTTCAACCATGATCAACCGAACGGATATCAACTCGAGTGGACTAGGGATTACTGCTCATTCGCTACGCCTCGGGCCAAGAGAGCCCCGGAAATCACAATTCAATTGGAGGTCACTCCGCCTCCGTCCTTCAGCACCCGTACACCTGTAATCTGGACCAAGACCTGGCGGCGCGACGGGTTATACCACGAGGATATGACATACGCGGAATCGTCTGAGATCGGGGCACGCTCTAAGATAAGGACGTTTCTCAAGTCTATGAGATACGATTACGTCCCCGCGATCAAAGGGAAGGAGTACTTTCAAGGTCTGATGGGCAGCCTTCATGACATGCTTGAAGCGACCGTAGAAGAACAGATTCGTGCAGCATCGGGCTCTTTCACTGCGACCATTAATCACACAACGCAGCCGATCCTGGACTCAATCCGCGAGAATCTGAGCCTCGATACAACTATTCAGCTTCCCAGTAATTTGCGTGATCTGTTCGCGCAACTAGAGTTTACTTCCATCTCTTCAAATAAAGCCTTCTCGCTTGATCAGCGTGGAGATGGAATCAAGGTGCGACACATACCAATCGTGCTGAGATGGCTCGCACAACAGGCTAATCATCTCTCAGCACAAGGTCGCCCCAGGACTGTTACGGTGTGGGGATACGAGGAGCCGGAGAACAATCTGGAACTAATGCGCTGCTTGCAACTCGCAAAGGAATTCGTAGAGGGCTCTTCTGAAATCCAGGCGTTCGTCACGACTCACTCCCCCGCATTCTACTCGGTTTTCCGAGACAGCGATCAGGAAAAGGTCTCCGTTTTCTTAGTTGAGAAGGACGATTCTTCACAGACGAGTCTGGTTCGCGCACTCAGCACTTCTGATGATCTAGCTTCCCTAGATACCTCAATGGGCTTGCTATCCCTTCTGGAGCCGCATTTCAAGCAGGTAAGACAGGAACTCGCGAGCGTTCAGTCGGCGATGAGTCGGCTTACCGATACGTCAGTTCCCACGATCTTTGTGGAAGGTCCTACTGACAAGACCGTTTTCGAAGAAACAATACGTCTGTGGTTTCCGGAGTTCGTCGGAGAAGTCCGCGTACTCTGTGCAACTCACCATGGCGGTGGTCATAACTGGGTGGCAGATATGCTGATTGCTTGGTCTTTCAATCGGCCTCTAGCCAAAGCAGTAGGAGTCTTTGATAAGGATGAGGGTGCTCAGAAAAGCCGTCGCACTATTTCTGGTAAGGTAAAGTGCAACACTATGGTAAAGGTGGCGGAGCTGATACCCGGGCCAGATCTGATCGAGTGTTATAATAAAAATATCAGAATCCCATTTGCGATTGAGGAATTATACTCTCGTGAGGTCTGGGATCACGCTGAGAAGAATAGTTGGCTTGATGTTCGTTCGAACCCGATTGCACTCTATAACTTTGATCGAACTGACGTCACCTTTGACGACTATATACGCTCCGTCTTCGAGGACGCTCACCTACTGCGACTCGCGCTTTCGCGAGTTCGTCCGGATCGCAAGCAAGCCCTCACGAAATACGTTTGTGGTACACTCGACGAGAGTTCTCGACGCAGAGCATTGGAATCATTCCGGCCAACGATCGCCGCAAGTCTGAAGCAGTTGGGTCTCGGGTAGAATGCTGGACCCAATCTGTCGCCGGCTCACGAAGGCGGAAACGAAGTTTGCCGTAGACGTGGCGTTTACTCAGGCGTAACGGCTGGCGGCTTCCGTGCTCCACTAGGGGGTGCGCGGTAGGTTAATGCACCCTTTTCGCAGGAGCGGAGCCAGCGCCGACGATGCGCTGTCGGCCGTGCCGTCGTGGGCCCCGATCAGAGGATGCCGTGGGCGAAGGTACCATTTTCCGCCGCGCACCCCTTAATAACACGGCAGCCTTCCCTTCTCCCAGGTTACTAAAGGGGTTCCGACGAGTAACTGAGCGTTTCCAGCGGCGTGGAAGGCGCGGAGAAACTGCTCAGTTAGTCCAGGAGACCCCTGAGTTCCACTTCTATTGGTATCGGTGGCTTAAGTCGCGGCCATCGATGTAGTCGATTGGGCCCAACGCCTCGCCCGCAGTCTGCAGGTCACCACCATGCAAAGAGGGGGGCGGCGCTGATTGGCTGCCGTCCCCCTCTTTGCTCTTTGCTTCCGGTGGCTCGGAACCGTCAGATCTTCTCCGCGCCGGACTGCGCCTTCTGCGTGTCGAGGCGGAAGCCGGGGCCCATCGTGCTGGAGAGGGTGATGCTCCGCAGGTAGCGGCCCTTGGCAGCGGACGGGCGCGCCTTGATGAGGGCGTTCAGCGCCGCATTGAAGTTCTCGATCAACTGCTCGCTGGTGAAGTTCACCTTACCGATCGGCATGTGGACGATACCGGCCTTGTCGACGCGGTACTCCGCGCGGGAGGCGGTCTTGATGTCCCGGACCACGCGGCCGATGTCGTTGGTCACCGTGCCGGCGCGGGGGCTCGGCATGCGGGGGCCCAGCGTGCGGCCGAGGGTGCGACCCACGGCACCCATCATGTCCGGCGTCGCCAGGAGCACGTCGAAGTCGCGCCAGCCCTGCTGGATCTGCGTGATCAGCTCTTCGGCGCCCACGGTGTCGGCGCCGGCCGCCTCGGCTTCCGCCGCCTTCTCGCCCTTGGCGAAGACCGCGACCTTGCGGGTGCGGCCGGTGCCATGCGGCAGGTTGGTGGTGCCGCGGACCATCTGGTCGCCATGGCGAGGATCGACGCCCAGGCGCACCGCCACGTCCACCGTCTCCGGGAACTTCGCGGTCGCGGAGCGCTTCACCAGCTCCACCGCCTCCGCCAGCTCGTAGATCGCCTTCGTATCGAGGCCCTGAACCGCCTCGTTGTAGCGCTTACCGTGCTTAGCCATCTGTAAATACTCCCGTGGTCAAACGGAGCCCACCGGGCTCCTCCCATCCGTTAGCTAGGGGGTAGGGTTGAGGGGATAGGGTGTAGGGGCTGCGGAGCGGCTGTCGCCGCGTTCCCGTTATTCCGCCCGACCCTGCGGCCGAGCTAAACCCTGAACCCTGGACCCTATACCCTAGAGACTGACCCTAGCCGGCGACTTCGATGCCCATGCTGCGGGCGGTGCCGGCGATGATCTTCATCGCGGCGTCGATGTCGTTCGCGTTGAGGTCCGACATCTTCGTCTCGGCGATCTCGCGAAGCTGGGCCTGCGTCACGCTGCCGGCCTTCTCCTTCTTGTTGGCGCCGGAGCCGCGCGGCACGCCGGCTGCCTTCTTCAGGAGCTCGGCCGCGGGCGGGGTCTTGGTGACGAAGGTGAAGGTGCGGTCTTCGAAGACGGTGATCTCCACCGGGATCACCGTGCCTACCTGGGCGGCGGTGCGCTCGTTGTAGGTCTTGACGAACTCCATGATGTTGATGCCGTACTGGCCGAGCGCCGGGCCCACGGGGGGCGCGGGCGTCGCCTTGCCGGCAGGACACTGGAGTTTCACAACAGCCATTACTTTCTTGGCCATAACGCTCTCCTACGGTCGCGGAGGCAGACTTTCGCCTCCGGGTAGTACTGGTTCGAGCAAACGCCCCGCGGGATCGCGGGGCGGGAAGGTAGGGTACGGCCCGGCCAGCGGGCGCACCGGACGCAGGCCGGTTAGACGCGCTCGATCTGGTTGAACTCCAGCTCCAGCGGGGTGTCGCGGCCGAAAATGGAGATCAGAACCTTGACCTTCTGCTTCTCCAGGTTCACCTCTTCGATGGTGCCGTTGAAGTCCGCGAAAGGACCGGAAGTCACGCGGATGACCTCGCCCTTCTGCCACTGCGGCCGCGTCTGCACGCCGCCGGACTCCAGCGCCTCCAGAATGTTGCGGACCTCGTGCTCCTGCAGCGGCACCGGCTTGTTGCCGGAGCTCACGAAGCCGGTCACGCCGATGGTGTTCTTCACCAGGTACCACGTCCGGTCGTCCAGATCCATCTCGATCAGGACGTAGCCGGGGAACACCTTCCGCTTGATGGTGGAGCGGCGCCCGTTGCGGTTGCGCGTCTCCTCCTCCGTGGGCACCAGGATCCGGTTGATCTTCTCCCGCAGGCCCAGGGACTCCGCTCGGCGCTCGATATTTGTCTTGACCTTATTCTCGTGACCGGAATAAGTGTGGACCGCGTACCAGGCTTTCGCCATCGGAACCTCCGCTCGCCGTTAGAGTCGCACGCCCATCAGCCGCAGGATCGTCTGGAAGACGAAGCCCAGCGCCGTATCCCAGACGTAGATGAAGACACCGAGCAGAAGGATGACGGCGATCACAACCTGCGTCTGGGAGATCAGCTCCGTGCGCGTGGGCCACGTCGTCTTCCGCAGCTCGACCTGCACCTCGTCGAGATACTTCTTCATGCGCTGGAACGGCCCGTTGCCAGGAGTCTGGGCGGGGCCTTTCGCTGCCTTGACGGTTGCCGCACTTCTATCCGTCGCCATGATCGTCCTTTGATGCCTTCTGCTGCGCCTCCCCGGGCGCCGGAAGACGCGTGCGAATTCAAATCGGTTGAGAATGCTCGCCGCAGGCGCCGGAGTGGACACCGTGGCCTATACTGACTCTTTGCCGGAGCCCCTCCGGGCGAAACCCGCGCCGGGGCCGGAGCCGTCCCGGTGACTCAACGCAGGCGGCGCCGGAGATCTTGCAAAGGGGTGCTCTGCGAGCGGCGAGCCAAATAATTACAGAGGAGAGACACGCTCTCCTCCGCGCCGCGATTATAGCAAGGCCCCCTGGGGGTGTCAATGCTCAATTCAGGCCTGTACAGCCGGAAAGCAATCGGCGAGTCGCCCGGCCGTCGTGGTAAGACCTGAGAGGGAGCTCCCTCGCGCCGGCAACCGGTGCCATAAGGAAACGGTCAGTAGAGAAAACATGAGTCGCATCCTGGATGTGCAGAAGCTGCGCCTGCTCGACCAGCCAGACGAGCCGGAGATCGACCGGGTACTGGAGTGCGACATCCTGGTCGCCGGGGGCGGCGTGGGCGGGTGCGCCGCGGCGCTGGCCGCGTGCCGCGCGGGGCGCTCCGTGGTGCTCGCGGAGGAGACCGACTGGCTCGGCGGCCAGATGACGAGCCAGGGCGTCTCCGCGCTGGACGAGCACGCCCACATCGAGCAGTTCGGCGGCACCGCCACCTATTACGAGCTGCGCGAGCTGATCCGTGAGTTCTACCGGGAGCATACCCTCCTCTCCCCCGCCGGCGAGGATGCCGAGCCGCTGAACCCGGGGAACGGTTGGGTGAGCCGCCTCTGCTTCGAGCCGCGCGCGGCGCTGTGGGCGCTCGACCAGCTCCTGCAGCCGTTCGAGGCGGACGGGCGGCTGGTGGTCCTGGCCCGGCACCGCGCCGTCTGCGCCACGGTAGACGGCGACCGCGTGGAAGGCGTCGTCTTCCGCCACCTCGACGGGCCCGATCACGTGGAGGTGCGCGGCACCTTCGTGCTGGACGCCACCGAGTTGGGCGACTTACTGCCGCTCACCGGGACAGAGTACGTCACCGGCGCGGAAGCGGCGGCGGAGACGGGTGAGCCGCACGCTCGCGAGGACGGCCCCGCGCCGCGCTGCTCGCAGTCGTTCACCTATCCCTTCGTGCTGGAGCACCGTCCCGGGGAGCGCCACTCCGTCGCCCGCCCGGAGGGATACGAGCTGCACCGGGAGCGGCAGCCCTACACGCTGGAGCACCAGTATCCGGAGCCGGTGGGGTGGGTGCGCTACCGGATGTTCGAGACCGCGGAGAAGACCCCGGGCTCGTTCTGGGAGTACCGCCGGCTGATCGACGCGGAGCTGTTCGAGGAGCCGACCCTCCGCCGTGACCTGGCGATGATCAACTGGCCGGGGAACGACTACCGCCACGGGCAGCTTATCGACGTGGAGCCGGAGGAGGCGCTGCGCGCGCTGGAGGAAGCCCGGCAGCTCAGCCTCGGCTTCTGCTACTGGCTGCAGAACGAGTGCCCGCGGGATGAGGGCGGTGCCGGTTACCCGGAGCTCCACCTGCGCCCCGACGTGCTCGATTCCGAGGAGGGGCTGGCCAAGTACCCCTACATCCGGGAGTCTCGGCGAATCCGCGCGCTCTCCACCGTCGTGGAGACCGATATCGCCGCGGAGCACCAGCCGGGCGCCCGGGCGCGGCACTTCCGGGACAGCGGCGGCATCGGCTTCTACGGGATCGATATCCACCCGGCGGAAGGCGAGACGAAGCTGCCGCCCGCCGCCACGCGACCATTCCAGATCCCGATCTCCACCCTGATTCCGGTGCGCGTCGAGAACCTCCTGGCCGCGGGCAAGAACCTGGGGGTCACGCACCTGACCAACGGGGCCTACCGGCTCCACCCGGTGGAGTGGAACGTCGGCGAGACGGCCGCCTACCTGGCAGCGTTCTGCATCGACCGCGGCCTCACGCCGAAGAGCGTGGTAGAAGACGCCCACCGCCTGCGGCGCTTCCAGCGGCGGCTGGTGCGATCCGGGGTGCCGCTTCACTGGTACGTCGACGTGCCCCGCGGCCATCCCGCCTTCGAGGCCGCCCAGGTGCTGGCGGCCTGGGGGCTCTACACTGGCCGGCCCGGCTCCCTGGAGCTCGACCCGGACGGACTCGCCGGCGTGGAAGAGCTGGCAGCCTTTACCTGCGCTCCACAGTGGGCGCAGGAGCGCCTGGAGCGATTCCTCTCCCGCTGGCTCCCCCGCTGGTCCCAGCTCGACCGCGCCTCGCTGCTAGCCGCCGTCTACGACCTGCTGAACGTGTAGCCTCGTATTGCGTATTTCGTGTTGCGTTGCGGCGGGCGTTTACCGCTCTTCGCCCACGTCCTGCCGAGCGGAGCGCTGAAGAGCTTATCGCCCGGCAGGACGTAATGTGACGCGGAGAGAACATTCCGCAACGCAATACGGAATACGCCAGCATCGGAAGCAGTATCCGTCCCGTCGCCGCACACCACCCCGGAAGGAAGCCCGATGTCCATCACCCGCCGCACGCTGCTGCTCGCACCCCTCGCCGGGCTGGTCGCCTCCCGGGCCGGCGCGGAGCCGATGCGGCCCGCGGAGGAGTTCCGGCTCCTGCCGCTGCGGGTGCACGTGCTGCAGTCTGAGCTGCTGACCGACCTGCACTGCAAGCTGGCCGACGCGGACCTCCGCCGGGTGCTCGGCAAGGTGAACGGAATCTGGCGGCCCGCCGGGATCCAGTTCTTCCCGGAGTCGATCCGCCGGGAGACCGCGGGGGCGGAGTCGCTGCTCCGCTCGCTGGGAGGGAACCGGACGCTGGACCACCTCCCGCTGGCGCGTCCGCGGGAGAGCCGGTCCGACCGGATGTTCCACGTCTACTACATCCGGGAGATGGGCCCGAACGGGATCTGCTTCGACGGCAGCGGTGAGAAGCTGTTCGTGAAGGAGACCGCGCGCCTGAACCCGGTGCCGGACGGAATCGACGAGCCGCTCCCGCGGGTGACGGCCCACGAGATCGGGCACGCGCTGCGCCTCCCCCACCGGCAGGACCGCACCAACCTGATGGCGAGCGGCACCAACGGCACCAGCCTGAACGAGGAGGAGATCGGCATCTCCCGCGCCGCGGCCGAGGCGCTGGAGTGGCACCTCAAGCCGGCACCGGCGCTTTCCCACGCCGAGTCGCTGCGGGAGCAGCAGCCGGAGGCCGCCGCCGACCTGCTGGAAGTCCTGGCGCTGCTCCCGGACGGCCCCACCGCGCAAGCCGCCCGCGCCGCCCGCCGGGCTCTCCGGGGCTAACCTCCACCGAAAGGCTTCCCCCGCAATCGTCGCTGCGAGTCAATAGCCGAGCCAGGTCACGATTAGAACAAATGCGACCCAGGCAACCAAGGCACTTAGCGCCGCGATCGAGAATGCGAGGGCTGGTGCCGCCGACCTTAGAAGATAGACGACAACCAATCCGGCTATCATCGCGACTCCGAACGAAACGACGAGGAGCAATCTGCCGCGCTGCATTCTTCAACTCACGTCCGCGAATCTCTACGGGCAGGCCGTAGGATGGACCAATGCCTCGGGCATCCAGGATGAGAATGCGGCGACGACTGCCTCTATCGCGGCCTCACCCCCGACCCCTCTCCTGAGAGAAGAGGGGAGCTATGGGTGCCAGGCAAGCCGACTCCCCCTTCCACTTCAGGGAAGGGGGTTGGGGGGTTAGGCCGCGCCGAAGCGTCTAGCTCTCGCCGGCGGCACAAAGCCTCATCAGCGCACACCCTCTCAGCCCGCGGAGGCGGGCTTCGTGCCGTTGTTGCAGCGACTTCAGTCGCCCGACTTTGATCCAGGCGCCACCAGCTCCAGCTCGCGGTCCGGCAGGATCACGGCGCTCAGCGGGCCGCCGTAGGCCGCGCCGGTGTCGATGCCGATCTTCTCCGGGCGGACCAACGGCCGCCAGGGCATCTGGGAAAGGTCCGCCGGCGCCGGGCCGGAGCGGTCGTACTGGGGAGTGTGGCCGAAGACGACGACTTTCGGCCAGGCATAGTCGGAGTCGAGAAACGCCTCGCGGATCCAGAGGCACTCCTCTTCGGACGCGGCGGCGGGGTCGCAGCCGGGATAGAAGCCGGCGTGGACGTAGATCCCGTTCTCGTCCTCGTGCCAGAGCGGGAGCGAGTGGAGCAGCTCCAGGTGCTCCTCCGGGAGCTCGCTCTGCCAGTCCCAGGTCCAGCCCCGGCCGGTGTAGCTGGCGATCGTCTCCAGGCCGCCGTTGCGGATCCAGACCTCCGGGTCGAGCTGCGGATCGTCGGAGATGAAGTCGAGCATCATCGCCTCGTGGTTGCCGCGCAGCGGCGTGACGGGGCCGTTCCACCCCCCGGCCCGCAGCGCCAGCACCTGGTCCAGCACGCCGCGGCTGTCCGGGCCGCGGTCGATGTAGTCCCCCACGAAGACGAGCGCGTCACCCGGCTGGGCGCGGGCGGTGAGCTGCTCCATCAGCTTCCGGAGCAGCTCCGCATGGCCGTGAATATCACCGACTACAAAGGTACGCACGGGTCACCGCCCTACTCCATTCGAGTCTGCTCAGATCTCGTAGTCGACCACGATCACGTCCGCCTTGATCGGCGCCACGTAGGTGTCCACGCAGCCGCGGTGCGCCGGGTGCGGCAGGTAGGTCTCCAGCGCGGCGCGGTCGGTAAAGCGGACCACCAGCCCGACTTCGAATCCCTGGTTCCGGCTGCTGAAGTTGCGTCCTACGCTGAGGTCCACGATGCCGGGGATCTTGTCACGCAGCGCCTTCAGCTCGGAGACCATGCGCTCCAACTGCTCCTCCGTGGCGTCCGGGGTGGTCTTAAAGAGGACGACGTGCTCGACCATTGCGTTCCTTTCAACTGGATTTCCGTTCCGGAGCAGTCTGCGCTCCGGTTAGTAGTGTAGTGCGGCCTGCCCCATCCCGGCCGGAGGGCGGCGGCGATCAGTCGATCTCCACCCCGACCGCCCGCGCGCTCTCCGCGAACTGGCGCCAGGTCTCCTCGTCGATGGAGATCCCCTCCCGCCGGCGCCGCGCTTCCATCCGCAGCTCCGGCTCGCCCGGCATCAGGATCTCCTCCACGCCCGGCGCGGGGGGCGAGGCCTTGACGTACTGCTCCAGGGTAGAGACCTGCTCCAGAAACTCATCCCTCGGCACGAGCGTCTCGATGCCGAGCACGTGGAAGTACATGGCGTTGCCCAGGCGAGCGGTGGCGCTCTGGCTGCAGCCGCCGCCGGAGAGCGCGCCGGCGAGGAGATCGACCATGATCCCGAGCGCGAAGCCCTTGTGCCCCACGGGGCCGCCGAACGGCAGGATCGCGCCGCGCGGCGAGCTGTACAGGTCGTTCGGATCGGTGCTCGGACGGCCCTGGTTATCGATGATCCACCCCTCCGGCACCGGCTTCCCGGCGTTCCGCATCACCCGGACCTTCCCCTCCGCCACCACGCTGGTGGTGATGTCGACCAGGATCGGCCGCTCCGGGCCGGGACAGGCGAAGGAGAGCGGATTCGTGGCGAGGCGGCCGTCGCTGCCGCCGAACGGGGCGACCAGGTTGCCGCGGCCGTGGTTGTTCACGGCGGCGAAGCAGAGGAACCCCTCTTGCGCGGCGCGCAGGGTATACTCGCCCAGCCGGCCCAGGTGGTTGCTGTTCCGCACGCTCACCGTGCCGCTGCCGACCTCCCGCGCTTTGCGGATCGCGAGTCCGATCGCCCGGTGCGCCACCACCGGGCCGAAGTTCCAGCCGCCGTCCAGCAGCGCGACCGCCGGAGTCTCCCGGACCACCGTCGTCGGCGCTCCCGGCACGATCTCGCCCGATTCAACCATCTTGGCATACTGCTCGATTCGAATGATTCCGTGAGAATCGTGGCCGGCCAGGTTCGCCCCGGCCAGGGCGGCGGCGACGAGCTCCGCCTCTTCCGGCGGACAGCCCAAAGCCATGGCGACGCGAGTGGTGACGGAGAGGAGCTGTGGGTAGGTTACGAGTGGCACGGCAAGGTCCTCGCTGGAACAGTGCGACGCCGAGCCAGTTAACCGCCACCCATCCGGGAACCTCTGCCGCGAGCGGCGGAAGTGCTCTGTACGATTTCATGTAGAACAATCGCCGGTCATACAGGACGTGCCGCGCCGACGGCGAAGTAGTAAAGCAGCAGTAGCCTTGCAGGCGCGGCCGGTGCCGCTGATGACCGTCTCATCACTCCTATGCCACTCCTGACTCAAACCGGGCGTGCCGAGCTGCCGATCCTGGTGGTCGACGACGACCCCTCGATCCGCGGGATGCTGCAGACCGGGCTCCAGACCTTCGGCTTCGAGGTGGTGACCGCCGCCGGGGTGGAAGAAGCGCGCCGCATGCTGCAGTCCCGGCCGTTTCAGATGGTGCTCTGCGACTACGACATGCCGGACGGCAACGGGATGGACGTACTCTCCTACGTCGACCAGGTGCTGACGGAGCTGCCGGTCATCATGCTGACGGGTCACACCGAAGTCCCGCTGGCGAGCCGCGCCATCCGGAACGGCGCGACCGACTACCTCTGCAAGCCGGTCAGCATCCGGCAGCTGATCCGCGTGATCGAGCAGAACCGCGCCCGCGTGGAGCGCGACCGGGAGCGCGCCGCCCGGCTCACCGAAGAAGTGCTGACCGGCACCATCCGGGCGCTGGTCGCCGCCGTCGACGCCAAGGACCCCCACACCGCCTCCCACTCTTCCCGGGTTACCCGCCTGGCCCTGAAGCTCGGCGGCGCGCTCGGGCTCTCGCCCGAGCGGCTCCGGGTGCTGGAGTTCTCCGCGCTGCTGCACGACGTCGGCAAGATCGGGGTCCCCTCCGCCATCCTCCGCAAGCCGGGCCCGCTGACGGAGGAAGAGTGGATCGTCATCAAGCGGCACCCCGTCGCCAGCGCGGAGATCGTGAACCAGGTCGACGCGCTCGGAGAGGTGGCGACCATCGTGCGCCACCACCACGAGCGGGTGGACGGCGGCGGCTACCCGGACGGGCTGGTCGGCGCGGCGATCCACCCGTTCTCCCGGATGATCGCCATCGCGGATGTCTATGAGGCGCTCACCGCCGACCGCGCTTATCGCCCCGCCCGCTCCCCCGAGGAGGCTCGCCGCCTCATCCGGGAAGGGATCGGTACGCAGTTTGATCCCGCGATGGCCCGCTGCTTTCTCGAGATGCCCGAGCTCTGAGCCGAAATCAGCGGTTTCGACGCGAGGAGCAGGTTGGTACTCTGAAGTACGAAGCTGAAGAGAGGCTTGTCGTCCGGGATTCGGACTGGCCCCGGAGCTCTGCGAACGGGTTCCGGGGTCTTTCGCGTCGTAGCTTTCCCCTCCCCGCTCGGGACGCGAAGAAAGGACCGTGCCGTATTGGAAACCCCTGCGATCGTCCCGCCCACCCGCATCTATCGCCGCAGCCTTCCCGGCGCGGACTTCTCCATGGAAGCGAACACCGACTCGGTGCCGGAGGAGGGTCACTTCTACATCCTCAACCACGGAGAGGTGGTCTTCCAGAGCGATGAGTTCCCGGAAGCCCTGGACGCTTACCGCGATCTCTGCCGGGAACACTGGGAGGAGCACCTCCAATCCGATACCCTGGAGGTGAGGATCTGCAGCGCCTGGGGTCTGCTGGGACTGGAGCCGAGCCACAGCAGTGCCGCGGCGGTGATCCGGGACCAGGGGACGGACGGCGATCGCAAGCGGTTGGAGCAGCTCCGGCGGAGAAAGCAGTTCAGCAAGCCCCGCGGGGGGGCTCAGTTCGCGAAGACGGGGTAAGCGCCCGCCCGGCGCTGGTCAGATGAGCGTTTTCCACGCTCCAGCGCATGCCGCTCCCTACCGACCATGAGGATGCCAGCCTCCGGCGCGCTGCTGCGCCGGGCATCCTGACCTCAACCGGCTGCACGCACGGAAACGGACATCTCCGAGCCGATTGCGGTACTCTTTCCCGGCCATGAAGTTTTCAGACGTACTCCCCTGTCTGCCCGGCAAGCGCCTGGCGGCGAGTCTCCTCTCCGCGGCGCTGGGCGCCGCTGCGCTGCTGAGCGCCGCTCCGCGTGCCGAATCCCAGACGCTGGCGCCCGCAAAGGCGGACGGCGTGGGCCAGGCGGTCTCCCGGCACGCCGGCCTGGAGGGCCGCGTGCTCTGGCTGGACGGCACCGCCAATCTGCAGCGGCTCTCCACCCGGGAAGGTGTGGCGCGGGTGCTGGACCGGTGCGTGCGCGCCCGGGTCAACACCATCGTGGTCGACGTCAAGCCGCTCAGCGGCCACGTGCTCTACCCCAGCGAGGTGGCCCCGCGGCTGAAGGAGTGGCAGGGGTTCACTTACCCGGAGAACCACGACCTGCTCCAGGTGGTACTGGAGGAAGGGCATAAGCGCGGGCTCAAGGTCCACGCCAACATCAACGTGTTCAGCGCCGGCCACAAGCTGGTGGGCGTGGGGCCGGCCTACGAGCGGCCGGAGCTGCAGTCGGTCATCTACGAGGTGGAGCGCACCTTCACCACCCCTCGCGGCGACCGGCGCCGCGTGATGATCGGGCTCAACCGGGTCCCCGGGCATGGGGAGCTGGGGATCTACGACGCCAGCAACAAGCTCTCCCGCGTCTTCGACGTAGCCGAGGCGTTCGCGCTGGTGATCAAGAACCGGGTCGAGGCGGTGGTGACCGGGGGCCTCGCACCGGCGGAGGGCGTGAAGCCGCCGCGCGACGGTTACCTCATCATCGGACGCGGCGAGTCGGCGCGCTGGCTGCTGGAGCGGGTGCAGGTCGGTGACGAGCTCACCTGGACCGCCACCGACCGCTTCATGCCGATCGTCGAGTCCCCCTCCGAGACGGTGGCGGCGTTCGTCAACCCGGCCGATCCGGGTCCGCGGGAGATGCTGCTCCGCCTGGTCGACGAGCTGGTCACGAAGTACCCGGTCGACGGCGTGGTGTTCGACCGCATGCGATACGCCAGCCTGCAGTCCGACTTCAGCCTCTACTCCCGCGCGAAGTTCGAAGAATACCTCGGGCAGAAGCTGAACCGCTTCCCGGAGGACATCTACTCGTTCGATCCCACGCCGGGCCGTCCGATCGTGCAGGGACCCTACTTCAAGCAGTGGCTGGAGTGGAGGGCTCGCAACATCCGGTCCTGGCTGGAGCAGGCCAGCGCCCTGGTGCGGAAGAAGCGGCCGGAGGCGAAGCTCGGCGCCTACGTCGGCTCCTGGTATCCCAGCTACTACACGGTAGGCGTAAACTGGGGCTCCGACGAGGTTGGGCCGCGCTACGACTGGATGACGCCGGGCTACCACGCCACCGGCTACGCCGGCCTGCTCGACTGGATCACCACCGGCTGCTACCATCCGGTCGCCACCCGCGAGGAGGCCCGCCGGGCGGGTCAGGACGAGCTGAATACGGTGCAGGCGGCGGCGGAAGTCTCGACTCGCGCCGTCGGCGACGCCGCCTTCTTCTACGCGGGGCTCTACCTGGTTGACTACCAGGGAAAGCCCGAAGCGTTCCGGAAGGCGATGCAGGCCGCCCGCGACTACAGCCACGGGGTGATGATCTTCGACCTGGTCCACCTGGAGAACTTCGACTGGTGGAACCTGGTCGAATCCGAGTTCCGCAAGCCCGCGCTGGCACCCCACGACGTGCCGGCCCTGCAGGACGCCATCCGGAACCTGCGCCGGGCGGTAGGCGCCGCGAGCCGACCCCAGCTCCCCTGACGCCAGGCCTCCCCTTAGCCACAGCGCCCGGGACCGTTACGGTCCCGGGCGCTGTTCGATTCTGGGACGGACCCGGAGGTCAGTCGGTCCAGAGTGCTTGTGGCGTCATGGTTGAGGGGCCTTCCTTGAGAAGCCGGCGTACGCCAACCTCCAAGTCGGATTGCTAGATTTCGTCCAGCCGTAGAGATGGACGCCTCGTCCCCACCGGCTGTTCCCGATCCACGCCTAAGAAGATTCCGAACGACGGCTCCGCCCGATCCGCGCGCTCGCGTCTCCACGTCTCGTTCGGGGAGCGCCAGGCGAGCAGCCGCCCGTTCAGAAAGCCCCTCCTCTCGGGACGAGCATGCGCCAGGGACGTTTGCGCTTCCGAGCCCTGGGTAAAAGCGGTCAGTAAACGGACCGCGGGCTTGCGCCCGGCGGTACCGCACCATCGAACGGATCGGAGGCAAGCCAGTGGTACGACTGCAAGCCCTGCTTATACTCGCCCTTTCCCTCCTGGTCGGCGCGGCGTTCGCCGGGGAGCCGCCCATCACTCCCGGCGACCGCCTGACGGTGGTGGTCGAAGGAGAGAAGGAGCTTTCCCGCACCTACGTCGTGGACCAGGACGGCAAGATCGCCGTGCCCCTGGACGGCGTGGGAAAACTGGAAGTTAAGGGACTTTACCCCAACCAGGTGCAAGAGCGCCTGGCCGACGCGCTGAAGAAATTCATCCTCAATCCGCAGGTTACTGTGGAATTCGGGGAGCGCGCCAAGATCAACGTCTCGGTAACCGGGCAGGTGACGCGCCCCGGGCAGGTGAGCCTCCAGAAGGGCGGGCGATTGCTCGACGCCCTCGGCGAGGTCGGCGGCGAGACGATAACGGCGGATATCAAGCGGCTGCGGCTGACCCGCCGCGGCGAGCCCGAGGCGCGCACCTTCGATCTCGCCGCGATCCGCGCGGACGAAAAGCTGAACCTGGAGCTCCAGGACGGCGACGCCATCGAAGTGCCGGCCATTCCGATGCTCACCTACCGCGTCCTCGGCGCGGTGGAGAAGACCGGGATGATCCAGCGGCTGGAGCGGGCGACGCTGCTCGACCTGATCGGCGAAGCGGGCGGCACCAACCCGGTCGCGGACGAGACCCGCGTCCAGGTGCTCACCCGGGACGCTTCCCAGCCGCAGCTCATCTCGCTCAAGGAGATCCGCACCGGCAAGATGGCGAACCCGGTGCTGCCGGACGGCGCCGTCGTCACCGTGCCGGAGTTCCCGCACGTGATCGTGAAGGTCTTCGGCGCCCTCGACAAGCCGGGCGAGCTGCGCCTGCGTGAGGGCAGCACCCTGATCGACGCGCTCACCGCGGCGGGTCCCTTCAAGCCGGAAGCGGACCAGCGGGCGATCATCGTCGAGGCGGGCGCGGGCCAGGTACAGCGCTGCGCCGTGGAGAAGGTCGACGACGCTTCCCGGGGCATGCCGCTGAAGGACGGGATGCGGATCTCCGTGCCGGTGCGCGCCCCGATCCAGTTCGCGGTGGCCGGCGCGGTGCAGCAGCCGAACGTCTTCCCCTACCCGCGTCCGGACGAGCCGAAGGTGTTCGTCACCGACGCGCTGGCCCGAGCCGGCGGCGTGAGCGGCGAGAAGTCGAAGAAGCCGATCGTGGTCGTCTTCCGCAAGAGCGCGAGCGGCGGGGAGCCGGAGCAGATCGCGATCGACTGGGAGGCGCTCTTCGGCAAGGACCTGAAGAAGCGCGACCCCAGCAAGAACATCGAGATCCAGCCGAACGACGTGGTCTACGTGGACGTGGAAGCGGAAGGACAGCGGCGGCCGGGGGCCTGGGAAAAGGTGCTGGGCGTGGCCCGCGCGTTCATCCCGTTCCTGTAAGCGCAGCGTGCAGGGGCGGGGACGGGCTCTAACGGCCCGCTCCCGCCCGCCAGACAGGCTTCTTCCGGGCCGGAGCGCGCCCGGGCAAGAGTTGAGGATTACCGATGGATTACACACGAGTGATGACGGCGCTGCGCCGCCGGCGGTGGTACATCCTGGCCGCCGTGATCGGCTGCACCGGCGCCACCGGCTACGGCGCGCTGCGGATGCCGCGCGAGTACCAGGCGAGCGCCACCCTGCTGCTGCAGGAACAGGCGACGCGGGACTTTAGCGACATGACGGCACTGCCGGAGGTCCCCACGGAGAAGGACGACCTGGAAGGTCGCCGGGACCGCGTGAAGACGATCGCCACCGTGCTCACCAGCCCGGAGATCGTGAGCCGGGTGATCGAGAAAGTCGGTCTGAAAGGCACCCCGGCGCAGGTGCAGGAGAACCTCGTCGTGGAGGAGGTCACCTCCCAGACGCTGCGCGTGGGGCTGAAGGACCGGGATCCGAAGGTGGCCACCCTGGCGGTCAACACCATGGTGGATGAGTTCCTGCCCTACTTCGCGCGGCTGCGGAACCAGGAGCTGAGCCGCCAGCTCGAGGCGCTCTCCGCGGAGAAGCAAGAGGCGGAGCGGGAGCTCGACCAGAGCGGCGACGCGCTGGAGGGCTTCAAGCGGGCCAACAACATCTCGGACATCCAGACCCAGATCCAGGAGAGCTGGAGGCAGGCCTCTGAGGTGGAGCGCAGCCGCACCGCCGCCGAGGCGGAGCTGCGGGACGTCGACCGCCAGCTCGCCCGGGTGCAGGAGCAGTACCGGCAGACCCCCGCGATGGTGCGCGTGGAGCAGCGCCAGACGCAGGCGACGCTGCTCGACACGCTGCGGAGCGAGGTCGCCCGGCTGCGGACGCAGCTCGCGCAGGAGCTGACCCGGCGCACCGAGGAGCATCCGGAGGTCCGCCGCGTCAAGCAGCAGCTCGAAGACGCTGAGAACCGACTCTCGGCCGAGTCCGGCAAGCTCCAGACGATCGTGGAGGAGAAGCCGAACCCGGTGAAGGCGACCCTGCTCGCCGATCTCCAGAGCCTGCAGAAGCAGCGCGACGGTCTGACGGCGCGGGTGCGAGACCTCAACAGCAAGCTGGGAGCGGTGCAGGAGCGCGCCAGCCAGTACTCCGGGAAGGATGTGCAGCTCTCACGCCTGACGCAGCGCCACGAATTCGCCCGGCAGCGCCTGGAGCGGGTGGCTGGGCGGCTCACCGGCGTGGAGAACGCGCTGGCCGGGCTGCAGGAGACGCCGATCGCGGTGGTCGACCGCAGCGGCGAGCGCAACCCGCCGGTCGACCTCTCCCAGGGCCGCGCGATGAAGCTGACGCTGCTCGCCTTCGTGATGAGCCTGGCGGTCTGCGTGGCGCTGGCGGTGGGCCTGGAGATGAGCGATCGGCGCGTGCGCAGCGTGGCCGACGTCGAGTCGCTCACTCAGCTCCCGGTCGTCTCCGTGGTACCGAGCCTGCCTTCGGGCCGCGGCTCCCAGGCGGCGCTCTGCCGGACCACGGAGAACGATCCGTCCGGCCACATGGCGGAGAGCTTCCACTTCCTGGCCAACCACGTGCTGCGCCAGACGCTGCGGCGGGAGAACACGGTGCTGATGGGCGCCACGGCCCGGCCGGGCCAGGGGGCCACCACCGCGCTGAGCAACCTCGCCATCGCCCTGGCGCGGGCGGGACGGCGGGTAGTGCTGGTGGAAGCGGACCTCCGCCGGCCGGAGCTGCACCGGATCTTCGAGTGCGACGAGCGGCCCGGCCTTACGGACGTGCTGCAGGGCTTCGTCCCGGTGGAAGAGGCGCTCGCGCCGACCTCTACCGGCAACCTCTACGTCCTGGCGGCCGGCTCGGCGGTGCAGGACCCGTGGAGCCTGCTCTGGCAGCCGGCGATGGGCGCCGCGGTCCAGGCGCTGCGGGAGTGCTCCGACTACGTGATCTTCAACGTCCCGAGCGCTACCGTCTTCGCGGACGCGCTCTGCGTGGCGCCGCACGTGGACGGGGCGGTGCTGGTGATGCGCACCTCCGAGCTGCCGAACGGCGCGGAGCAGAAGGTCCGCGAGTGGCTGGACGACGTCGGCGTGCCGGTGATGGGCGTGGTGCTGAACGGCGTGCCCCAGAAGGAGATGGACAGCTACGACTTCCATCGCTCCTACACCGCCCGGCGCGTGGATGAGCACCCGGCGCTCGCCGCTCCGGTGAGCGTGCCGGCCCGGCGGGCCGCCTGATCGAGACGCCGGGCGGGCCGTTTGGTCCGCCCGGCCCCGGAGACGCAGTAAGCAAACAAGACAAACGAATCGGGAGCGGAGCTAATGAACGATACTCGACATCGCAGCCGCACCGCCGCCTGGGCCCTGGGCGTGGTGATGTTCGTCGTAGTCTACGGCGTGGGGGCGGCGGCGCTCGGCCAGGCGCTTAGCTGGATCCCGCTGGGGAACCTGGCCCTGGTGCTGGTGGGACTGGCGGCCTCCGTGCCGCTGGCGCGCTGGTGGGCCGTCTCCCGCACCGCGGAGCGCGCCGAGCGCCGCAAGCGCGTGCTGCTGGTGGGGGCGGGACCGGTGGCGGAGCACCTGGCCGGACTGGCGGAGGAGAAGGGCTACCACGTGCTCGGCACGGTGGAAGACCTCGATCCCGCCCGGCGGCTCGACTGGCCGGCCACCGTGCTCGCGCCCCGCGCCGCCCTGCCGGAGCTGGCGCTCTACCTGCGAGCCGACCAGATCCTGGTGGCGGAGGAGCCGGGCCGGGTGTGGGAGCTGGTGCACCAGATCGAGGCGCACGCCGTTCCCGCCGAGGTCTACGTGGTGCCGGAGACCTACGAGCTGGCGCTGGGGCGGCCGACAAACGAGCGCCTGGGCGACGTGGCGCTCTTCCGGATCCCGCGGCTCGGCGGCGACCGCGTCTACCAGGCGATCAAGCGCGCGACCGACGTCACCGCGGCGGTGATGCTGTTGACGCTGCTCGCGCCGGTGCTGCTGCTGGCGATGGCGGCAATCCGGCTCGGCAGCCGCGGACCCGCGCTGTTCTGGCAGGAGCGGGTGGGCAAGGACGGCCGGCGCTTCAGCATCGTCAAGCTGCGCACGATGGTGACCGACGCGGAGAAGGACGGTCCGCAGTTCTGCCAGGGCAAGCGCGACCCGCGCCTCACCCCGGTCGGTAGCTTCCTGCGCCGCACGCACCTGGACGAGGTGCCGCAGCTCTGGAACGTGCTGCGAGGCGAGATGAGCCTGGTCGGCCCGCGGCCGGAGCGGCCCTGCTTCGTGGAGCGGTTCGAGAGCGAGCTGCCGCGCTACGCGGAGCGCCACCGCATCCTGCCCGGCATCACCGGCCTGGCCCAGATCAACGGCCACTATCACAGCAGCCCGCGCGAGAAGCTGCGGTTCGACCTGATGTACGCCTACCATCCGTCGCTCTGGATGGACCTCTGCATCCTGGTCCGCACCGCCCTTCAGGTCTTTCATTAGGGGCTAGGGTTTAGGGTCTAGGATGTAGCCTGAACGAGACACGCCGAAAGCAAGCGGCTCCACTCGCAGGGCAGACTTCGCACCCACAGCCCTAAACCCTGCCCCCTACCCCCTAAACCCTATGAAGGCTATCTATCATCATCGTACGCAGGGGCGGGACGTGGAAGCGGTGCACATCCACGGGATCTGCTCCGGCCTGGCGGAGCTCGGCTACGAGGTCGAGATCGTGAGTCCGCCCGGGGTGACCGCCGACCCGAACGCCCCGGTCTCCGCCGCCTCGACGAAGAAGGCGGGGCCGTGGTCCGCCCTGGCGCGGCGGGCGCCGCAGCTCCTCTTCGAGCTGCTGGAGCTCGGTTATAACGCGGTGGCGCTGCCGCGGCTGCTGCGGAGGTGCCGCGCGGAGCGGCCGGCGCTGCTCTGCGAGCGGTACGCGCTCTACAACTTCTCCGGCGTGCTGGCGGGCAAGCTCACCGGCACCCCGGTGGTGCTGGAGGTGAACGAGACGGCGGGCGTGGACCGCACCCGCCAGGGGAAGCGGCTGGTGCTGCCCCGGCTGGCGGAGTGGTTCGAGCGGCGGATCTTCGCGGGCGCCGCCGGGTTCGTGGTCGTCTCCGGTTACCTGAAGGACCACCTGGCCGCCAAGGGAGTCGACCCGCGGAAGATCCGCGTCACGCCGAACGCCGTGCACAGCTCCTGGCTCGAGAACCCGGCGGACGGCCGCCGCCTGCGGGAGCAGTACGGCTTCGAAGGCTGCACCGTCGTCGGCTTCGCCGGCTCTTTCACCAAGTGGCACGGCGTCGACCTGCTGGTCCGCGCCTTCGCGGCGCTGGCGGCGGACCGCCCCGAGCTGCGCCTGCTGCTGGTGGGCGACGGCGCCCGCCGGGCCCACGCCGAGGCGGAGGTGGCGGAGCTGGGGCTTTCGGACCGGGTGGTCTTTACCGGCCGCGTCCCCCACTCCCGGATGGCGGAGCACGTGGCGGCGATCGATATCGGCGTGATGCCGGCGTCGAACGTCTACGGCTCCCCCATGAAAGTGTTCGAGTACATGGCGCTGGGCAAGCCGCCCGTCGCGCCGCGCTACCGGCCGCTGGAAGAGGCGCTGCAGCACGAGGCGGAGGGGCTGCTCTTCGATCCGGAGGATCCGGACGGACTCCGCGCGGCGCTGGCGCGGCTGGTCGACGACCCGGCCCTGCGTGCCCGGCTCGGCGCGGCGGCCCGCGCCCGCGTCTCGGAGCAGCACCGCTGGGTCCACAACGCGCGGGTGGTGGAATCGCTCGCGCTCGGCGCCGACCGCCCGGCGACCACCCCCGCCGTCGCGGAGGCGCAGCAAGCCTGATTCGCGGATGTTTGCAGGTTTCAGGTTAGCAAGTTAGCAGGTTGGGCCCTCGGCAGGCGGGGGCTCCAATCCTGAAACCTGCAAACCTGTCAACCTGCAACCGAGCGATGGAAGACGAGCGACCGGGCGGTGTGTAGGAAAGCGCCCGCCCGGGTAGTATCCGGCTGCATCCGATGGCACACGTACTCGCACAACCTCAACCGGGCTTCCGGTGGCGCTCGGCAGCGAAGGAGCTGGTCCGCGCGGGGGTCGAGCGCTCGCCCCTCTCGGGCCGCTTCTTCTGGCGGCTCTCGCAGCCGGTTGCGGCGCTCACCTTCGACGACGGTCCCGATCCGGAGCAGACCCCGCGCATCCTCGACCTGCTCGGCGAGTGGGGCGCGCACGCCACCTTCTTCGTCCTGGGCGAGGCGGCGTCGAAGCATCCGCGGCTGGTCTGCCGCATCACCGCGGAGGGGCACGCGATCGGCAACCATACCTATTCCCACGCCGTTTGCCGCGGGATCAGCGCCGCGGAGCTGCGGACCGAGCTGGCGGCGACCGACGCGGCGATCCGCGAGGCATGCGGGGTGGAGCCGCGCCTCTTCCGGCCGCCGTTCGGAGCGGTCGGGCTGCGGTCGCTCTGCGCGCTGGCCCGGGATGGGCGCCGCGTGGCGCTCTGGAGCCAGGACAGCCGGGACTACCGCGGCGCCGGACCGGAGGAGATCGCCGCGGTCGGGGCCGCGCTGCGCCCGCGCGACATCCTGCTGCTCCACGACCGCTTCCCCGCCACGGTAGAGGCGCTGCCCCGGATCCTGCGGTCGCTCCGCGAGCGCGGGGTGCCGCTCGTTACGCTCGAAGCGCCGGAGGCGCGGCGGAAGGAGAACGATTGATGGAACGCGTCGACCGCCGGATCGCCGGCTCCGACCTGTTCTGGACCGCGCTGCTCGTCTTCGGGATGATCGGCGCGTGCGGCGTCATCACCGCCGGGCTGCTGCGGTTCTCGCCCGCGCTGGTAGCCGCCGCCGTCTGCGCGCTGCTCGGCTGCGCGGCAATCCTGCGGTTCCCGTACGCGGGGATCATCCTGTTCATGGGCCTGCTGGCGTTCCGGCCGGAGCAGCACTTCCCGATCCTGGAGTCGATGCGGCTCTCCCTGCTCCTCAGCGCCTTCACCCTCTTCGCGTGGCTGATCCAGGTGATGCTGGGGCGGGAGACGTTCCGCCCGCGGGTGGAGCTGGGATGGATGGTGCTCTTCGCGGCGGCCCTGGCGCTCTCCGCCCTCCGTTCCACCGTCTCCGGCGCGTTCGAGACCGGGATCACCGACGCCGCCAAGCTCGCGGCGCTCTTCGTCCTGTTCCAGCAGCTCCCCAACTCCGAAGCGCGGCTCTACGGGGCGATGCACTGGCTGCTGGCGTTCAACGTCTACCTGGCGCTGCACGCGGCCTACGGCTGGTACACCGGGTCGATGGTGATGATGGAGCACGGGCAGCCGCGCGCGATCGTGGCGAACGGGAACTACGACGACCCGAACGACCTCGCCGCGGCGCTCGTCGTCTCCGTGCCGCTCGCGCTCTGCCTGCTCACCAGCGGCCGGTTCTGGAGCCGGCTCTGGGGCGGGCTGGCGCTGGCGGCGCTGCTGACGACCGTCTTCCTTACCTACTCTCGCGGCGGGATGATGGCCGCGGTCGCCGGGATGACCCTCTTCTGCGGCCACCGGTTCGGCTGGGTGCGCACGGCGATAGTGGGATCGGTCCTCCTGGTGGCGTTGATGGCGATCGGTCCGGACCGCTTCACGGCGGAAAGCCTGGAGGGCGACGACTCCACCCTCGGCCGCATCTACGCCTGGGAGGCGGGGCTTGGGATGCTCGCCGCCAGCCCTCTGCTGGGAGTCGGCTACGAGAAGTTCATCGTCCTCCACGGCCTGGCCCCTCACAACTCGCTGGTCCAGGTCTCCGCCGAGGGCGGGCTGCTGGGAGCGGTCGCGTGGGTGGGGCTGAACTACTGGGCCGCGCTCACGCTGGTGCGGGTCTGGCGGCGCCGCCGGGAGGCGGATGAGGACGTCCACGCGGTCGTTCCGCCCAAGGAGAGCGCCAGCCCGGAGCTGTCGACCTACGCCGTCGTGCTGCTGGCAGGGCTCGTCGCCTCGCTCGTGGCCCAGTTCTTCCTCCACCACGCCTACCGGCCGCAGCCGCTGATCCCGGTGGCGCTGGCGGCCGCCTTCGCCGTGGTGGCCGGCGTGACCGCGCGAGAGAAGCAGTCGAACTGGGCCCACTTCCTGGCCGTGCCGGCGGTGACGCTCCTCGGCATCGGCTTCATCTGGGCGGCGGTGGTGACGGGAAAGTAGGAAGCAGGCAATGGAATCGGCACCGGTAGAGAGGGATGAGGCGCGGCCCGGCAGCAAAGGGCTGGCGCAGCGGGTGGCGGGCAACTCCGCCTGGCTGATCGCGCGGCCGCTGCTGCTGAACGTCATCTCGATCGCCAGCACCGGGTACATCGCTCGGAAGCTGGGCGCGGGCGACTACGGCACCTTCAACCTCGGCTTCGCGCAGGTGGCGCTCTTCGTGCCGCTCTGCAGCCTGGGCCTGCGGGGCGTGGCGGTGCGGGCCGTGGCCCAGGACCGGGAGCACGCGCGGGAGATCATCTCCGCGGTGGCCGGCCTCCGGCTCCTCACTACCCTCGCCGCGGCGCTGCTGGCACTGGCGTGGCTCTTCATCTCGCCCTACAGCGCGGCGACCCGGATGATCGGCGTCGCCGCGATCGCGAGCATGATCTGCACCGCCTGCGGCTACAGCCCCATCGACCTGTTCCAGGGCTTCGAGCGCTCCCGGCTGGCGGTGATGCCGCAGATCGTCGGCGGCCTCGCCCTCACCGGCCTCTCGGTGCTGGCGCTGGTGCTCGGATTCGGCCTGGCCGGCTTTACGGTGGCCTACGTCCTGGGGGCGGTGCTGCAGCTCGTCCTGCTGCTGGCGGCGGCGCGGAAGCACTACTTCCCGATCGTTCCGTCGTGGGACCCGCCCCGGTACCGGCAGCTCCTGCTCCAGGCGCGCGCCTTCGCCCTGATCGGGGTCGTCGGGGTCTGGACCCAACCCGCCGTGCTCGACGTGATGATCCTCGCGGCGCTGCTCGGCGATCACGCCGTCGGCCCTTACGCGGCGGCGATCGGGCTGCTGGGACGGCTGCTGATCGTGCCGCTCGGCATCGGCGACGCGCTCTATCCGGCGGTGGCCCACGGCTACGCGCAAGACCGGGCCGAGGTGGAGTCCGGGGTGCGCCGGTGCTTCACGACCCTCGCGCTGGTCACCGTGCCGATCTCGGTCTGGCTTAGCTTCGCGGCGCCGACCGTGCTCTGGCTGCTCTTCGGGAGCGAGTACGTCTCCGCCGCGCCAGCGCTGGCGGTGGCCGGCTGGCTGCTGCCGGTGGCCGGCCTGGGGTACGCCTTGCGGGAGTGCCTCTCCGCGGTGCACCTTCAGGGCATCAGCGCGCGGCTCTGGGCCCTGGGCGGGGTTCTCACCGTGGTGCTGCTCGGGCTGCTGATCCCACCATTCGGCGCCACCGGAGCGGCGCTCGCGCTGCTGGGGCAGGAGCTGGTCCTGCTTCCGATCAGCGCGCTCTACTTCGCGCGGCAGTTCCAGCGGCCCGTCTCCACGGGCGACCTGGGCCGGGTGGCACTCGCGGGGGCGCTCTTCGCGGCGCCGCTCGCGGCGGCGGCGACTCACTACTCGCACCTGGGCATCACCGCGGCATCGTTCGCCGGCGCGGCTCTCTACGGGGCAGCGGTGGTGTGGCTCGGCCTCGTCGACCTGCGGGAACTGCCGGTGGTCGGCCGCCTCCTGCGCAAAAAGGCGCCCGCACCGGTGGCCGCCCTCGCCGGCACGGAAGCAGCGCAATCGAGCTAACGGCAGCGCCTGGGAGCGAGCTCGGTGGAGGTCTCGGGCGCGCTCTCGGGGTCGACGCTGTCGTCGGGCGGAAGCTCCCAGGCGTCGGGACTTCCGTATCGCCCGTGAACGGCCGGCAAGTCGCGCGGAGTGGAGTGCTCCGGGCTTCCCGCGCTCTGCCGCATGCCCTGCGCGTCGAACGAGACAATCGCCGTCAGGCCGGCGCCCGAGCGGAGCTCCAGGGAACCGCCTAGCGAGCTTTCGACGAGGGCCTGAACGAGCTGAAGGCCTACCCCTCCGTGTTTCCGCGGCTCGAAGTGCTTCGCCAGGCCGGGCCCGTTGTCCTGAACGCTTAGCCGCAGCCGCTCTCCCGCGCCCTCGCGAATGCTGATCCGGAGCGAGCCGCCTGCACCGCCGGGAAACGCGTGCTTGGCGGCGTTGCTGATCAGCTCATTCAGCACGATCGCGAGCGCGGTCGCCTCCTTGGACGGGACCAGGAGGTGCGGCACGTCGATCCGGAGATCGACCTTCGCCGCGGAGTGGGCGCTCGCGGCCAGCGCCATCGGCGCGAGCCGCTCTATCAGCTCTCGCAGGTCCGCGTGGTCCAGCTCCACGTCGCGAGAGAGGAGGTCGTGGACGATCGCAATCGCCTGGATGCGCTCAATGCATCCCCGCAGCGCTTCGGTGCCGGAGGTGGGAGCCGCCGCGTACAGCTCCAGGGAAAGGACGTCGGTCACCGCCTGCAGGTTGTTCTTGATCCGGTGGTGCGCCTCGCGCACGCACAGCTTGAGCTGCTCGCTCCGGATCCGCTCCCGCTCCAGTACCGCTGCCATGGTGCCCAGCAGGGCGCGCGGGTCGACCGGCTTATCGTAGCAGGCCGTGACCTGTGCCGCGATCGGGTCGCACTCCAGGTCTCCGAGGGCGGAGAGGATGATTACGGGGATGTCGCCCGCGGGTCCCATGCTCTTCAGGCGGCGCTGAAACTCCCACCCGTCCATCACCGGCATCGTCAGATCGAGCAGGATCAGCGCCGGCCGGGGAATCTCACGCAGCAGCTCCAGTGCTTCCTGGCCATTCGCCGCGGTCACCACGTCGTGTCCGAACTCGACCAGGAGCTCCGCCATCGACTCCCGGACGGCACGGTCATCGTCGACGAGCAGGATCACCCGCCGCTCTTCCGGGTGCGCAGCCTCTCCCCACGGCACGTCGACCGACGAGTAGCCCGGCCTCGCGGTATTCTCCCGCCTGATTACCGAATCGAGCGCCAGCGCAGTCTGCTCGCCGAGGATGCCGAGGAGTCCGGTCACCAGCTCCACCCGCCTCGGCGGCACGGGCTGACTGCGCCGTGCGTGGACAAACAGCCGGCCTCGCACACTCCCACCGGCGATCGGCACGCACAGGACCAGGTCGTGCGGCCCGGCACGTAAGGCTGCCGCCACCGCCTGCGGTCCGGCATCGTCCAGTGAGAGATCGAGGGATCGGAACGCGGCGGCTCCCGGACCGAAGGCCGTCTCCACTCGCGCGGCCCCGGTGCCCTCGTCCAGCAGCAGCAGCGAGGACGATTCCGCGGCGGCGAGCTGGACAGCTCGCTCCACCGCCATCCGTGCGATCACGGCGCGGTCGCCGCAGGTCGCCATCGCACGTATAGAAGCGGCGAGTGCGCGGAGCTCCGGGAGAGTTACCGAGGTGCCTGGCATAAAGGTGCCCCCGATCCGACCAGCCGAACGCTGCCTGAAAGAGCGAGCGGGCCAGCCTTTCGGGGATTAATTCCAGTCGAGCCGGAATTCTCCTGCGAGAGTTTGCGAAGGTTGACCTCGGTTACGAGCCCGGGGCACACCGCACCTGCTGGAGCGTTCAACAGTGGAGGCGTGAGCGTCCCGGGGGTGCCCGGACGGCGCGACCGGCGACTTCCGCCGGTCGCATCCAGGCGTTAGTGGACGCTTGAATCCGAATCGGCGACCGCGTTTCCGGCCCCCGGGTGAGTGAGCCACGGACGCGTGTCGAAGAGGTCGCGGCGGCACTCCTCTTCCTCGTCGAGATTCGCGCTGCGCCGCTCTTCCAGGGCGTAGCGGAACTTCTTCGGAATGAAGTGGCGCTCCTGCGGACAGAGCCAGTCGAAGATCTCCACCAGCGCGCAGAGCAGGCGCCAGTGCTGGCGTACTTCATGCAGCAGGTGGCCCCAGTCCAGCTCCCCCCGGGTTCCGCGGATCACGTTGATGATGTCCGGCCAGTCGCAGCGTTTCCGCTGGAACACGAACAGCTTCATCCAGCACATGTCCGCGGCCGAGACGTGGCGCACGCGCTCGCCGAAGAACTCGCCCTCGCAGGAGCGCTCGAACCAGTCTTCCGCGATGTCGTCCGCCTTGTTTGCCAGGCGCCAGATCAGGTCCACGATCACCCCTTCACGAGTGCCGCGGAAGATCCACTCCCGGTCGTACGGCTCCTGCTGGAACATGTCGCTGAAGCCCGCGCCCGTGAGCGCCTCGATCGCCGCCTCGCGGTCCTGGGGCAGCACCAGGATGTCGAGGTCCTTGGTGCCCCGCCAGAAGCCGGTGTAGTGATAAAGGCCGAAGGCGCCTCCCATCAGGAACGGCACCCCGGCTTGCTTGAGGGCCTGGATAGCGCGCACGAACCATTTCCGCGCCACCGGCGATATATCGATTTCCTGCTCGGAGGTGCCGTTCTGGCAGAGCTCCGGCAGGTTGACTACCTCCATCAAGGACGTGGTCTCCCTCTTTTCAGTTGTTCGCGCGCCGCTCCGGCCCCAGCGCCGGACGCGCAGTAATGCGCTATACCCGCACCGGCCCCGCTTTAGCCGCGGCGCCGGAATCGCCGGGGTTCAAGCCCGGGGAGATCACTTATAATGAGGTAGTCTCACCAGAAACGAGTGGGCGCGGCCGCAAGCGGGGTGGACGGGCGAGTGCTGGGTGGATTCGAAATCTGGAGCTGGGTGGCCCGTGTCCTCGATGTTCTCGTTGTCGCGGCGATCTTCTACAGCCTGGTGATGCTCGCGCGCGGCACCCGCGCGTGGAAGATCATCTCCGGGCTGATGGTGTTCGGCGCCATCTTCCTGCTCTCGGACCTGCTCCAGTTCCGCACCCTCAACTGGCTGCTGCGCCAGATCGTGCCGCTGGCGCCGGTGGCGCTCGTGATCCTCTTCTATCCGGAGCTGCGCTACGCGCTGGAAGAGATGGGACGGGTGCAGTTCTGGCGCAACCGCTTGATGCTGCTGCCGAAGGAAGACGTGCAGCGGCTGGTCGGCGAGCTGGTCCGGGTCGCGGGCAGCCTCTCCAGCAAGCGGGTGGGAGCGCTGATGGTGATCGAGCGGGAAGAAGGGCTGGACGACCTGATTGCCACCGGCGTACCCCTCGACGCCCAGGTGAGCGCGGAGCTGCTGGCCACCCTCTTCTACCCCGGCACCGCCCTGCATGACGGCGCGGTCATGATCCGCGGCGACCGCGTGGTGGCGGCCGGGTGCGTGCTGCCGCTGACCGACCGCCCGGACGTAGGGACCGACGTCCACACGCGCCACCGCGCCGCCATCGGCGTCACGGAGCGGAGCGACGCGCTGGTGGTGGTGGTCTCCGAGGAGACCGGCGCGATCTCCCTCGGGCAGGAAGGCCGCTTGGCGCGCGGGCTCAAGCCGGAGGTGCTGCAGCAGCGCCTGCTCGCCGTGCTGCAGCCGGCGGAGGCGCGGGAGAGCCGCATTCCGATCACGCTCCCTTCGTTCCGGGGCCGCAAGTAACGTCGTCCGCCTCCGAGGCCGGTAAAGCTGAGTCGTGAACATTCTCAAGCACAACCTGGGCTGGAAGCTGATCTCGCTGGCAGGCGCGGTGCTCGTCTCGTTCCTCGTGCACCGGCAGGAAGACGTGCGCCGCAGCACCATCCTGCTGCCGGTCAACGTCACCGCGCAGGCGGGTCAGCGGGTGCTGGAGCCGGGACCCGGCTTCCGCATCCGCGTCAACCTGACCGGACCCAGCGAGGTGATCCAGGAGCTGGAAGAGGAGAGCGACGAGATCCGGCTGCGGATGGACACCTCCCAGGTGCGGCCCGGGCAGCGCGCCTCCGTGCCGGTGCGCGTGGAGCTGCCGACTCGCTACCGCGGCGACGTGCAGGTCGACTGGACCCCGCGGAATATCCCGGTCCGAATCGTGGCGGACGCCAGCAAGGTGCTCCCCGTCATCACGGAGGCGCTCAGCCGGCCGGAAGGCTGGGAACTGCAGGCGCCGCTCCAGTCGAACCCGCCGCGCGTGAGCGTGAGCGGCGATGACGAGGCGCTAGACCGCGTCGCCTCGATCAAGGCGCCGGTGGTGCTCGGCGAGAACATGCGGATCAACCAGCAGGTGGCGCTCCAGGCGTTCGACGCGCGGGGCCGCAATATCACCGACCAGGTGCGGCTGGACCCGCCGCAGGTGCTGGTGACCGGTCTGCAGAACCCGGTGGCGATCTCCAAGCGAGTTCCGGTACAGCCGATCTTTCAGACGCCCCCCGGAGTCCGCGTGACGGCGGAAGTGGAGCCGAGCCGCGTTCGGGTGGTGGGGCCGGAGCGGAAAGTCGGCGATATCTACGTGATCGAGACCGACCCGATTCCGATCCCGGCCGGGCAGACCGAGGTGACCCGCGAGGTTTCGCTGGTGCCGCCGCGTGACGATGTTGAGCTGGACCCGCCGCGAGTCCGCGTGACCCTGCGCCTGCAGCCTAATGCGGCCCCGGGAACCGGGGGGAGCGCCGGCACTCCCGAGAGCCCGCCGCGGGAGCGGGAGAATCCCCGGGAGCGGGAAAACCCGCGGGAGCGAGAGAATCCGCGTGAGCGAGAGAACCCACGCGAGCGAGAGCCCGCCCCGGCGCCGGGGTAACAAGAGGAGTCATGCAAGAAGATCCTAAGTTCGGGACCGATGGAGTGCGCGGCGTGGCGAACGCCGACCTCTCCGCGTTCTTCTCCTTCCGCCTGGGACGCGTGGCCGGCGGCGTCGTCGCCGGCTCTTCCGGTCCGGAAGGCAGCCGCCCCCGCGTGCTGATCGGGCGGGACACGCGCATCTCGGGCGACATGCTCCGCAGCGCGCTCTCCGCCGGGCTGCTCTCGGTCGGCGTCGACGTGGTCGATCTCGGGGTGATCCCCACTCCCGGCGTCGCCTTCCTCACCCGCAGCATCCGCGCCGCGGCGGGCGCGGTCATCTCCGCCTCCCACAATCCCGCGCCGGACAACGGCATCAAGTTTTTCGGCCCGGACGGCCGCAAGATCGCGGACGAGACCGAGACCGCCATCGAGGAGGCGATCGACGACTGGGAGCGCTTCCCGCACCCGACCGGCGGTGAGATCGGTCGGGCGAGTGAAGGCGGCGAGCTGGTCGCCTCCTACCTGGAGTTCCTGAAGAGCTGCGCGCCGGGCTCGCTCCGTGGACTGCGCATCGTGATGGACTGCGGCAACGGCGCCGCCTCCCTGCTCGGGCCGCGGCTGGCGCGGGAGCTGGGCGCGGAGGTGATCTCGCTCTTCGACTCGCCGGACGGTCTGAACATCAACGACGGCTGTGGGGCGCTGCACCCGGAGAAGGCGCAGCAGGCGGTGCGGGAGCACGGCGCCGACTTCGGCGTCAGCTTCGACGGCGACGCGGACCGCGCGATCTTCACGGACGGCGACGGCAACCTGGTCGACGGCGACCGCGTGATGGCGATGTGCGCCATCGATGCCCGCGGTACGGACGGCCTGCCCGGGAACGTGGTCGTCGGCACGGTGATGAGCAACGTCGGCCTGGAGCGCGGCCTGGCGGAGCACGGCATCCGCCTGGAGCGCGCCCCGGTCGGCGACCGCCACGTAGCGGAGCGCATGCGCGCGGAGGGTGCCGCGCTGGGCGGCGAGAAGAGCGGGCACATCATCTTCTCCCGCCTGCATACCACCGGCGACGGCCTGCTCACCTTCCTGCAGGTGGCAGGGCTCGTCCACCGCACCGGCCGCAGCCTGGCGGAGCTGGCGGGGCAGATCCGCGAGTACCCGCAGCTCCTGGTAAACGTGCCGGTCTGGCGCCGCCGCGGCTGGCGGGACCAGCCGGACCTGTGGGCGGCGGTCCGCGAGGCGGAGGCGCGGCTCGGCAACCGGGGCCGCGTGCTGGTGCGCGCCAGCGGCACCGAGCGGATCATCCGGGTGATGGCGGAGGGTCCGGAAGAGGGCGAGGTGCACGAGATCGTGGAGCGGATCTGCGCCGTCGTCCGCGACAAGATGGGCTCCCCGCCTCCCGGCGCGTCAGACGAAGACGACGACGAATAGCGGCAATCGGCGGTAGACGAGTTGAAAGACGGACCCTCCACCGTGCTTGCCTGTGGAGTGCGGTGGCTTGCCACCGCTTGGTAGTGCGCTTCGCTCAGGGGTCAGGGCTTTCGCAAGGCGGAGTGGCAGACCGGGTACGGCTGCTGCTCCAGAGCCCGCCTCGAGGGGTGGTCCGTCTCTCCGACTGGCATACTCCAGCCCGACCACGGGAGGCGAACGTGAAGCTCTGCACCGGCGCGCAGATGCGGGAGATCGACCGGCTGGCCGTGGAGCAGTACGGCATGCCGTCGCTGCTGCTGATGGAGAACGCCGGGAGGGCGGTCGCCGAGCGCGCCGCCGCGCTGCTCCGGGACTGCCCCTCCCCGACCCCGCGGGTCGTCGTCCTCTGCGGCAAGGGCAACAACGGCGGCGATGGCTTCGTCGCGGCGCGCCATCTCTACAACCGCGGTTATCGGGTGGAGTGCCTCCTCGCCGCGGACCGCGCCGGCATCCAGGGAGATGCCGCCGTGAACCTGGCGCTGCTGGAGCGGCTCCGGGTTTCGGTGCGGCCGTTCCCCCAGCCGCCGGACCAGATCCTGGAGGCCAATCTCCTGATCGACGCGCTGCTGGGCACCGGATTCAGCGGCCAGCCGCGGGGCGCCATCGCCGAGGCGATCCGGGCGGCGAACCGGTCCGGAATCTCGGTGCTCGCCGTCGATATCCCGTCGGGGGTCGAGGCCGACACCGGCCGCGCCTCCGGTACGTCGATCCTGGCGCGGGAGACGGTCACCTTCGGGCTCCCCAAGCTCGGGCTCGCCGTCTACCCCGCCAGGGCACGGGCCGGGCAGATCACGGTGGCGGAGATCAGCCTCCCCCGGCCGCTCTTGGAAGACGTGGAGGCCGCGGAATGGATCACCCCCGCGCGCGGCGCGGCGCTCTGGCCCGACCGCGCGCCCGACGCGCACAAGGGAGAGGCGGGACGGGTCTTCGTCCTGGCCGGGTCGCCGGGCCTCACCGGCGCGGCGACGCTCTGCTGCGAGGGGGCGCTGCGAGCGGGGGCCGGCCTGGTGACCCTGGGCGTGCCGGCGAGTCTCAACCCGATTCTGGAGGTCAAGCTGACCGAGGCGATGACCGTCCCGCTGCCGGAGACGCCCGCGCAGCGCCACTGCCCCGAGTCGCTGCCGCTGATCCAGGAGCACCTGCAGCGCGCCGGAGCGCTCGCCGCCGGTCCCGGATTCGGGCGAGACGCGGCCTCCGGGGAGCTGCTGCGCACGGTGCTGCGAGAGTGTCCCGTACCGGCGGTGGTCGACGCGGACGGCCTGACGCTCCTGGCTCCGGCGGACGCGGGCACGTTTCCGGCCCGGACCGTCATTACTCCCCACCCGGGAGAAATGGCGCGGCTGCTCGGAACAGATGTCGAGTCCGTACAGTCTAATCGCGTAGAGATTGCCCGGAGAGCGGCCGAGCGGTTGGGTTGCGTGGTGCTGCTGAAGGGGGCCGGCACGATCATCGCCGCGCCGGACGGCCGGCTGGCGGTCAACTCCAGCGGCAGCGCCGCCCTGGCGACCGGCGGCACGGGAGACGTGCTGACCGGCGTGACCGCGGCTTGCCTGGCGCGGGGGCTGGAGCCGTTCGAAGCCGCCGCCGCGGCCGCGTACCTGCACGGCCTGGCGGGCGAGATTGCCGAAGAGCGCTTCGGGACCGTCTCGGCCGTCGCCGGGGACGTCGCCGCGGCGCTCCCACAGGCATTCCGGCGATTGCGGGACGGGAACCTCCCCGGCCCGTGTCGAACAGTATAACGGCCCATCGTCGGAGCCTCTCCGCGTAGGCGCCTCTCCTCGAAACGAATCGGTTCGCAGATGGCTCGGAGACAGTCATGAAACGCTACGTGCCGGCCCTCGCACTCCTCCTTCTCGCGCTGCCCGTAGGAGCCCAGCAGAACGCCCCCGCGGCGGGAGCGGCTCCGAAGCCGGCCGGTAACTCCCCGGCGGCTCCAAAAGCGTCTGCCGCCCCGAAGGGGAACGCACCCGCCGCCGCTACGGCCGGCAATGCGCCCGCCAACGCCCCCGCCGGCAGCGCGCCCGCCGGGAATGTCGCGGCTGGAAACGCTCCCGCGGCGGCTGCCGAGCCGGCTTCCCGCTCGCTGACGATCAAGGCTCCCTCCGGAGGAGAGTACTCCGCCTACCTGCAGGAGGCGCCTTCCACGCTCAAGTCGTTCACGGACCAGGCGCAGCTCGAAGCTCCCGCGGGACAGGAGAAGCTGACGCTGTTCGTGCTCGACAAGAAGTCCGGCTACGCGGCGCGGCGGGAGCTCAACGCCGGGGAGCTGCCGGCCGAGATCAGCGTGGCGGGGCCCGACTTCACCCTGCTCCAGAAGGTTCGCGTGGCGGTGACCGGTAAGGACGACAAGCCGGTGGCGGCCGGGACGGTGCAGTTGAGCGACGGGGACGGCAATACCTCGATGCGGGTGCTCCAGCCGGCCTCCCAGGGCGTGGCGGAGTTCGACTTCGTCCGTAAGGGCGAGGGCCAGGTGACCGTCTCCCCCGAGGGCGGGGACGGAAGTGCCACCACCAAGAGCGTGAACCTCGACCTCCCGCCGGGCCAGACGGCGCAGCTCCTCACCGTCTCGATGCCCGAGGTGACGGCGGTGGTCGAGCCGCCCGTCGGTTCCGCGGCCCCCACCGAGCCGGCGTCATCCACTCCCGCGCCGGAGGCGGGAGCGGCGGCTCCGCAGTCGGGCGGTGACGGCGGCGGACAGTGGGGCTCCACCGTGATCGGCTTCCTGTTCCTCATCCTGCTGGTCGGCGGCGCCTACTACTACGCGAAGACCCAGGGGATCACCATCGATACGGTCCTCAAGAAGCTGGGAGTGCAGCCGGACGTGGTGGGAGCTGGCGGCGCCAGCCTGGCCGGCGCCAACGCCGCCGCGGGCGCGCCCGCACCCGGGCCGGCCCCCGCGCCGCCGCCGGTGGTCGCCGATCCGAACCAGTGCCAGTTCTGCGGCCAGATGAAGGACCCGAGCGGCGCCTGCGCGTGCACCGTTACGCCGGGAGCCCCCGCGGCGGCCTCTTACGGCAGCGGCTACGGCGGCGCCGCCGCCGCGGGTGGGAGCGGGCCGCGGCTGGTTGGCATGGGCGGCGAGTACATGGGTCACGTCTTCCCGATCGCCGGCTCCGCGGTGATCGGGCGCGAGCCGGCGAACGACATCCCGCTGGACCGGGACACTACGACTTCCCGCCGGCACGCGCAGATCGCGGCCGACGGAGCCGGCGGCTACCGGATCCAGGATCTCGGGTCGTCGAATGGCACTTACGTCAACGGCGCCCGGGTGAGCGATGGGCCGCTCAATCCGGGAGATGAGGTGAGCATCGGCGGGACCCGGTTCCGCTTCGAGGTGTAGGCATGTCGCCGACCCGAATTCTGCGCGGGTTCCTCTTCGGCGGGATCGGCGGCTTCCTGGCGTGGGTGGCGCTCGAGTTCGCTCCGCCGCCGTTCCCACAGCCGCCGTTCCGCCTGCACCAGCTCGAGGCGATGCACGTCCAGGCGCAGGCCGCGGGCGACGCCGTGCGGATCGCGCAGATCGAGCGCGTGCTCACGATGACGCCGACCGCGGACTCGCTGATCGGCATCGTGCTCGGACTGCTGATCGGCGGGATGCTCGGCGTCTCCGACGCGATGGTCGACGGCCGGCGGTCGCGCTTCTTCCGGCGGGTGGGGCTCTTCCTGGTCTTCGGGGCTCTCGGCGGATTCCTGGGGCTCTACTTCGGGCACATTCTCTGGGCCGCGCTGGACGGCCGCTTCGCCCTCCCGCGCAACGCGGCGGAATTCCTCCGCTTCACCCTGGCCCGCTCCAGCAGCTGGGTGCTGATCGGGCTCTTCCTGGGTGCGGCGTTCGGCATTCCGGACCTCTCGCTGCGCCGCATGTGGAACGGCGCGGTCGGCGGCGCGCTGGGAGGCGGTCTCGGCGGCTTCTTCTTCGAGACGCTCAGCGTGGCGCAGATCTTCACCGGGATCCACGCGCGCCTGCTCGGCTTCGTCATGATCGGCGCGATGATCGGCTTCTTCATCAACCTGATCGTCGAGGCGATGAAGCGGGTCTGGGTCAAGGTGCTGGTCGGCCGGAACGAGGGCCGGGAATACATCCTCGATACTCCGCTCGCCTATACCGGGCGGGACGAGCTGGCGGAGCTCCCCGTCTTCCTCGATCCCGCCGTCCCCAAGCGGATGGCAAGCTTCCGGCAGACGGGCGGCCGCTACGCGCTCCATCCGGAGAGCGACGCCCTCCAGCTCCTGGTGAACGGCCAGCCGGTGGTGCCGGGGCAGGTGCTGCGGGACGGCGACGCGATCCAGTTCGGCCGCGTCACTCTCGGCTACTTTGAGAAGGTAACCGCCCGGGAGGCCGCGCCGCGCCCGATCGACAACGTCCCGCTCGCCGACTTCAGCGCGCCGTCGGTCGTGCCCGGCGCCACGCCGCTCCCGAACGCGCCAAACGTCTGCGAGTTCTGCGGACAGCCGCGCGACCCGGTCACCGGAAGCTGCGCCTGCTCCGTCCCCGCCGATCCGTACGCGGCCCCTGCCTACGCCGGCGCCGCGGCCGACCCGCACGCCGGCTACGCCGATCCGTACAACGGCTACGCCGGGGCCGCGCCGGCCGGCGATCCCGCCTACGGCGCCACGATGCTGGACCCCGGACCCGCCACCCACGCGGCGCCGGCGGGCGGGCCGTGCCTGGTGGCGGTGGCGGGCCCCTACGCCGGCCAGCAGTTCGTGCTGCCAGCGGAGATGGGGATCGGACGGGACCCGTCCCAGGACCTCCCGCTCCCGCAAGACCGCACCGCCTCCCGTCGACACGCGCGGATCCACTACACCAACGGAAGCTGGTTTGTCCGCGACGAAGGCAGCTCGAACGGCACCTACGTCAACGGTGTCCGCATCCAGGAGCAGCCGATCTTCCCCGGCGACCTGATCCGCGTGGGCCAGACCGAGTTTCGGTTCGAAGGATAGGGTCCAGGGTCTAGGGTCTAGGGGATAGGGTGTAGGGTTCAGGTTCGTGCCGGCCGTGCGTCTATCCGTGGGCCGGTCCTTCCGCTCTATTCATTCGTATACGGTTACTCCGAGGATGGCGTGAAAACCGTACCCGAAGACCCACACCCTAGACCCTCGCGATGAACCTCGAACGATCGCTCTTCCGCCTCGGAGAGGCGGTGGCGTGGTGGGTGGTGCGGCCGCCCCGGCTGCCGCCGGTGGTGACGCCGGGGATGCTGGGGCTCCCCTACCGCCGGTTCCGCCTGCAGGGCGCGGGGCCCGCGCTGGCGGCGTGGCACGTGCCGAGTCCCGGCTCCCGGCGCGGCCTGGTGCTCTGCCACGGCCACGCGAACAGCCGGCTCGCGGTCCTGCGCCTGCTGCGCCCCCTGCACCGGGCGGGATTCCACCTGGTGCTGTTCGACCAGCGCTCCATGGGGATCAGTCCCGGCCGCTGCTCGTTCGGCTTTCACGAGCAGGACGACACCCTGGCGGCGCTGCGGTGGCTGCGCGAGGAGGCAGGGGTGGAGCACCTGGGCCTCTACGGCATCTCCATGGGCGGGGCGTGCGCCCTGCTCGCCGCGGCACGCGCCCCGGAGGTAGAGGCGGTGGTGAGCGACTGCGCCTTCGCCCGGCTCGACGAGGTGGTGGAGCGCCGCTTCCGCCACCTGCCGCCCGGTCTGCGCGCGCCGTTCAGCCAGGGCGTGCGCTGCGGCGCGGAGCGGGAGACCGGAGCGCAGTCGGAGACCGTGAACCCGGAAGAAGCGCTGCGGCAGTGGCAGCCGCGGCCGCTGCTGGTGATCCACGGCGACCGGGACAGCCTGATTCCGGTGGAGCACGCGCAGCGGCTGGTGGCAGCCGCGGGACCCGGGGCCGAGCTGTGGGTGCTTCCGGGCGCCGGTCACGCCGGGCAGTCCCGCTGGGGCCGCGCCGATCCGCGGGAGTACGTGCGGCGGGTGGTCGGCTTCTTCGATCAGCACGTGCCGAATCGGTAAGCGGTCACACCAATCGGTCCGGGCCTTGGGACCCCACGCCGGACGGGTTCGCACCACAGTAAACCATGGCCAGCCACAGATTCCACGCCTGTTAAGGTCGTTGAATAGGTACGATTGGCGAATTCGGGAGGTTGCTCTTGGGGCAAGCATTCGCACTCCACAGGCTAGCCCGGAAGAGATTCCCTCTCGTGGAAAGGGAGACTGCCCCGGTGCAGTCTGTGGAGTGCGGTGGCTCGTGTCACACGCTGTAAAGTTGGTGCGCCCCGGGGCGCAGAGTATGTTTTGCCGGCTGCAGGGCGGGTACTCGCTTTACAGCCGGAATCA
>JBKBRF010000047.1:0-51742 GCA_046292385.1 Armatimonadota bacterium
CGGAACGGAGCCGGCGGCGAAGAACCCGTGATGTCTTCGGCGCCGTCGGCTCCGTGGGGCTACGTACGGGAGCTACCCTCGAACTTTCCGCTTGACGCGAAGCATAGAATCTCCAAAAACCGCCCCGGTGACAGCCTCCGCCTCCCGAGACCATGACGCCATATCGTTATCCGAGCCGTGCGGGGGTTCAAAACTTTAGGCCCCCGTTCGGGGGGTGAACCTTTACCCTTCAGCCTTTCAAGAGTGCCACGAGCGGTACCCCCTCTGTCGGGTGCTGCAGGACCTGGGCGCGGCAGCCGAAGGCGGTTTCCAGCAGGTCCGGGCGGAGGACCTCGTGCGGCGAGCCGTCGGCGAGGATGCGGCCTTCGTGCAGGAGCAGGAGGCGGTCGAACCAGAGGGCGGCGAGGTTGACATCGTGGATTGCGGCGAGGACCGTAAGCCCGCGCTCCCGGTTCAGGCTGCGGACCAGCCGCAGCAGGTCGAGCTGGTGGCGGAGGTCGAGGTGGGCGGTCGCCTCGTCCAGGAGCAGCAGCTGCGGCTCCTGCGCCAGCGCCTGGGCGAGGGCGGCGCGCTGGCGCTCCCCGCCGGAGATCTCCCCCACCAGCCGGTCCGCCAGCGCTTCCACCCCCGCCGCCTGCAGCGCCTGCGCCACCACCTCCCGGTCCGCGTCCCGCTCGCCGCGCCAGGGGGAGAGGTACGGCGTGCGGCCGAGAGAGACCCACTCCCGGACGGTGAACGAGAACGGGACCGCCGCCGACTGCGGCACCAGCGCCACCTGCCGGGCGCGCTCCCGGGCGGAGATCTCCGTGAGCGGCCGGCCGTCGAGGCGAATGGCTCCGGCGGAGGGCGCTCGCACGCCGGAGACGAGGCTCAGCAGCGTGCTCTTCCCCGCTCCGTTGCGCCCCAGCAGCGCCGCCATCTCTCCCGGCTCCAGCCGCAGCGACAGCTCTCGCAGCACCGGGGCGTCCCCGTACGCGAATCCAACGCCCTCCAGTTCCAGCGAGACTCCGCTCACCACTGGTACTCCTTCTTGGTGCGGCGCAGGAGCCAGAGGAAGAACGGACCGCCCAGGAACGCGGTGAGGATGCCGACCGGGATCTCGGTCGGCGGGCGGACGGAGCGGGCGGCGAGATCGGCCAGCACCATGAACGCCGCGCCGCCGAGGGCCGCGGCCGGAAGCAGGCGGCGGTGGTCCGGGCCGCAGAGCAGGCGCAGCACGTGCGGGACGAGGAGCCCGACGAAGCCGATCAGCCCTCCGAGCGTGACCGCGGCGGCGGTGAGGAGCGACCCGAGCGCCAGTACCACGCGTTTGTCCCGCTCTACGTCGATCCCCAGCCGGGCGGCCCCGTCCTCCCCCAGGCTGAAGGCGTTGAGGGTCCGCGCCATTCCGATCCCGCCTAGGATGCCGCCGAGCACGAGCGCGCCGAGGAGCGCGAGCTGCGGCCAGCCGCTGACGGAGATGCCGCCGAGCATCCAGCCGTAGACGCGCGGCAGCTGAAGCTGGAGGCGGTCGTCCAGGACCAGCAGGAGCGGGACGGTGTAGCCGAGCATCGTGCTCAGGGCGAAGCCGGTCAGCAGCACCGTCACCACCGGAAGGCGGCCGCCGATGCTCGCCACCTGCACCACCACCAGCATCGCCGCCAGCGCCCCGACGAACGCCGCGGCCGGCACGATCCCCAACCCGAGGACGCTCGCCTGTCCCCCGAGCAGCATCCCGAGCACCGCCCCGAGGGCGGCCCCGCCGGAGGTGCCGACCACGTACGGATCGGCAAGCGGGTTGCGCAGAAGCCCCTGGAAGAGCGCGCCCGCCGTGGCCAGCGCCGCGCCGACGATCGCCGCGCCGACCACCCGCGGGAGCCGCAGCGTGAAGAGGATCGCCTCCTCCTCCGGAGCCCAGCCGCCGCCGCCCAGCCCGAGCCGCGCCAGCACCATCGCGAGCACCCGCCCCGGCGGAATGGCGACCTGACCGTACGCCGCCGCAGCCGCGATCGCCGCCAGCAGGAGCGCCAGCAGCCCCAGCAGCACCAGGGAGATCGGGAGCCGGCGAAGCAGTCGCGGCATCAGCGCGCCGCCTCTCGGAAGCGCTCCGGGTGCAGGCGGCGCGCGATCTCCTCCAGCCCCTCGATCAGGCGGGGACCGGGACGCGTGATCCGGTCGCTGTCGATCCCGAAGACCCGCCCTTCCCGCACGGCGGAAATCCGGCCCCAACCCGGACGCTGCCGGACCAGCTCCGGGCTCTGGGGGAGTACGGGCGAACGGGTATCGCCGAGCAGGATCACCTCCGGGCTGCGGGCGATCACCTGCTCCGCGCTCACCTGTCCGGACGGGCCGCGGAGGTCCTCGAAGACGTTCCGGCCGCCCGCGTGAGGGATGAGCTGGCCATAGAAGCCGCCGCTTCCCGCCACGTAGGGGCGGGCCGGATCGCTGGCGTCGAGCTCGAACATCACCGTACGCGGCGTCACGCCCTGCAGGGAGCGCTCCACCCGGGTCACGCGCCGGCGGATGTCGTCCACGATCTCCTGCGCCCGCTGCTCTCGCTCGGTGATCCGCCCCAGGAGCAGGATGCGGTCCCAGGCGGCGTCGAGCGTCTCCGGAAAGATCTTGAGCACTCGCAGGCCGGCCGCCTCCATCTGCGAGATCTCTTCGTCCTCCTGCGTCAGGATCAGTACCAGGTCCGGCCGCAGCGCCACCAGCTCCTCCAGCGGTACCCGCGGAAAGCACCGCAGACGTGCCAGGTGCTTCGCTTCCGGAGGGTAGTCGGAATAGCTGTCGGCCGCCACCACCCGCTCCCCCGCTCCCAGGGCGAAGAGCGTCTCCGTGTGCGCCGCGGCGAGCGAGACGATCCGCCGCGGGGGCGCCGGAATCGCCACCTGGCGTTTCTCGTCATCGGTCACGGTGAGCGGAAACGTCTCCGAGGGCGACGGCGGGGTCGGCTCCACGGTGGGCCGGCCCCCGCAGCCGCCAAGCAGGAGGAGGGAGACGAGCAGCAGCGCTCGCGAGGCGCGCTCAAGCATGGGGGAGCGCCTCCGGGTGCGCCAGCGCGGCGAGCTGCTCCAGACCGTCGATCAGCCGCGGCGAGGGACGGCAGAAGAGTCCCTCTTCCATCACGTGGATCCGTCCGGTTCGCACGGCGGTGATTTCCTGCCAACCGGGACGCCGGCGGACCACCTCCGGCCGGACCTTCTCGGTCGCAACCCCGGTCCACGCCAGCAGGATCAGCTCCGGGTTGGTCCGGACGATCTCCTCCGGCTCGGGACGCGCGGCGGCGGCGTCGACATGCCGGGTCACGCTGGCGCACCCCGCCAGCTCGGAGAGGGGCGTCAGCCAGTTCCGTCCGCCGGGAGAAAACAGGGGCTTTGGCCACCACTCCCAGTAGACCCTCGGCCGTCTCCGCGCCCGCGCGACCGCCGCACGGACCCGCTGGATCCGCTCCTGGAGGCCGGCGATCACCGCCTCGGCACGCTCCGCAGTGCCGGTCGCGCGGCCCACGGTCCGGATGCTCTCCCAGATCTCGCCCAGGCTGTGCCCGTCCAGCACGAGATGGGGCAGCCCGCGGCGGCGCAGCCCCTCCACGTTGCGCTCCATTCCGGGAACGGAGAGCGAGGCGATCACCAGGTCCGGGCGCAGCGCTTCCACCCGGTCCAGGTCGACTCCCAGGTCCGGCCCCACGCACGGCTTCTCCGCCACCTGCGGCGGCCAGTCGCTCCAGTCGTCTACCCCCACCACGCGGTCGAGCAGTCCCAGCGCGTGCAGGATCTCCGTATTGCTGGGACAGAGCGAGACGATCCGCCGCGGTACTCGCGCCGGGATGACGGCCGGAGCGGGTGCCGGCCCGCAGCCGTCGTAGGGGCAGTTGCGGCAGCCGTTCCCGCAGCAGTAGCCGCGGTGCAGCAGGTACTCCCGGGAGAGCGCGCCGTCCGCGTCGAAGAGCGGGACCTCGGGGGGCAGGCAGAGAGTCATCGGAGCGGCTACTCGCAGTGGAAGACGATCTTCCGGAGGGTGAAGTCGTCGCAGACCCCGAAGCCGTGGAACGGCGAGACGTGAATCGCCACCCGGTGAATGCCCGCGTCCAGAACCGGCAGCACCGTGAACTCCGCCTCGCTGGCGGTGAGCCGGCCGAGCAGCGTGTGGTCCAGGTAGACCGGGTGCGCCGCGATCTCCTTGTGCAGCTCCGCGCCGAGGATCTCCACCCCCTGGCAGGAGATTCGCAGGCGCCGGTCCCCCAGCGCGCACTGCTCCACCCGGAAGTCCTGTGCAAAGACCATCGTCGCGTCCTTGCTGTCGCCCAGCCGCAGCTCCCCTTCGAACACCGTCACTTCCATCTTGCCCTCCGCCCCATCCACACGTCCGCGCGCCGGCCAGAAACCCAAAACGCCTCTCACCAGGGGCGAGAGGCGGGAAACGGCCGGCGCACCGGAGCCGCGGATCCCACCGGCGGAGCGGGCGTGCCGCGGAGGCCGGAGGAGCAGGGCCGGGTGCGCGCGTGTCCGTCCGGCCCCTTTGTCCGAAGGGGGAGTCGGCCGAAGCTCCCGAAGTGCAGGTCTCCTGGCTCCCGGATCCTCGCTCTCCGCGCCTTCTCCTCTCGGATGGCTGCTGCGGATCACTTCCCGGTTACAGTGGCGGCACCGCGCCGGCTTTCCACCGGCTTCCCTATTCTTCCCGGCTCCTTACGAGCCGGGACACACTTCAGGCCACGCGAACGATGCAGTTTTCAATGACGAACTGAGTCTATCAGCGTCCGGGGAGCCTGTGTCTCTCCCGGCAGCGGGGTGCGCCCGAAGGGATGCACCCGCCCGACGGGGAACCGTCCCCAGTGCGGAGCACAGGCGCCCGCTATCTCGATTTGCGTGGGAGCAGGAATGGAACCGATCGTCCAGGTATCGCTCGATCTGATGACCATCGAAGACGCCATGCCGGTGGCGGAGACCGCGGTCCGCGCCGGGGTGGACTGGCTGGAGGCGGGCACGCCGCTGATCCTGGGTGAGGGCCTCCACGCCGTGCGCGCGCTCCGCCAGGCGTTCCCGAACCACCCGATCGTGGCCGACCTCAAGACGATGGACGCCGGCTACCTGGAGGCCGAGATGATGTTCAAGGCGGGCGCGACCCACGTGGTGGTGATGGGAGTCGCCCACCCGGCCACGATCGCCAACGCGGTGCGGGCCGCGAGGGAGTACGGCGGCAAGGTGATGGGCGACATCATGGTCCACCCGGACAAGCCGGCCTGCGCGCGGATGATGGAAGAGCTGGGGGTCGACTACATCATCGTCCACACCGGGCTCGACGAGCGGAACGCGGAGAAGGGCAAGCACCCGTTCGACGACCTCTCCGCCGTGGTGGAAGCGGTTTCGATTCCGGTACAGGCGGTGGGCGGCCTCACGCTGGAGCAGGCGGTCCAGTGCCCGAAGATGGGCGCGCCTCTGGTCGTGATCGGCGCCCCGCTGGTGGTGGAGAACGAAGAGTTCAAGCCGAGCGCCACCGACACCCGCCTTTACGACCTGCTGAAGCGGATCGTCACCGAAGTGAAGGGCGCCGCCGGAAAGTAAGAACTGTGAAACTCCGGGGCAAGCACCTGCGTATTGCACTCCGGAGGCAAGCACGCGCACCGGCGGGCATCCTGAAACCGGCGTGCGGGTACTGGTTGGCCAAGCCGTGCCGGAGAATTGTGGGTCGCCAGCGAGCAAGAGCAAGAGCAGGTCCTACCGGACACGGAGGGTTCGGACTTTTGCCTTCAGCCTTCTGCCTTTAGCCTTTAAAGGCCTTTTGCCTTATCCGGTGGTGTCACACGAACGCAAGCAACCCCGCCGCTCGTGGTGCATCACAGCGGAGTAAGAGTGCCCGCTCGTCGCGGTGGGCCGACTTCTTCCCCTTTTGACCTCAGGCCGGAGAACTGCCAGGGATGAGTACGCTGCGCAATCAGTCTCGAAGCCGCCAGGCAGCCGGGATCGTATCGGCCTTGCTGCTTCCGCTGGCCGTCGCCCTCTGGTCGGAGGCGGCGCCGGCGGCGAAGGCATCGGCCGCGAAGAAACCGGCGACCAGCACTCGCAAACCGGCGGCCAACGCGAAGGCAGCTCCGAAAGCCGCTGCGGCGGCGCTGCCGGCGGAGGTCCGGTACAACCGCGACGTGCGGCCGATCCTCGCCGACAACTGCTTTGCCTGCCACGGGCCCGACTCCGCCGCCCGCAAGGCGAACCTGCGCCTCGATACCTTCGCGGACGCCACGCAGGCCCGCAATGGGCGTGCCGCGGTGGTGCCGAAGAACCCGGCGAAGAGCGAGCTGGTGAAGCGGATCCTGGGCGACGGTCCGCTGATGCCGCCCGCCAGCAGCCACAAGAAGCTGACGAAAGCGCAGATCGAGATCCTGAAGCGCTGGGTGGCCCAGGGCGCGGAGTACGAGAAGCACTGGTCCTACATCCCGCCGCGGCGCTCGGCCCTGCCGAAGGTGAAGAACGCGGCGTGGGTGCGCAACCCGATCGACCGCTTCGTCCTGGCGCGCCTGGAGGCCGCGGGTCTCTCCCCCGCGCCGGAGGCTGACCGCCCCGCGCTGATCCGCCGGCTCTCGCTCGACCTCACCGGGCTGCCGCCGAAGCCGGAAGAGGTGGAGGCGTTCGTGAAGGACAGGTCGCCCGACGCCTACGAGAAGCTGGTCGACCGGCTCCTCGCCTCCCCGCACTGGGGCGAGCACCGAGGCCGCTACTGGCTGGACGGCGCCCGCTACGCGGACACGCACGGGATCCACTTCGACAACTTCCGCGAGGTCTGGTCGTACCGCGACTGGGTGATCCAGGCGTTCAACCAGAACCTGCCGTTCGACCAGTTCACGATCGAGCAGCTCGCCGGCGACCTCCTGCCGAAGCCGTCGCTGGACCAGCTCGTGGCGACCGGCTTCAACCGGTGCAACATCACCACCAACGAAGGCGGCGTCATCCCGGAGGAGTACGCGGTCCTCTACACCCGCGACCGCACGGAGACGGTGGCGCAGGTCTGGATGGGCCAGACCGCCGGCTGCGCGGTCTGCCACGACCACAAGTTCGACCCGCTCTCCCAGCGCGAGTTCTACGAGCTGGCGGCGTTCTTCAACAACAGCACGCAGAACCCGATGGACGGCAACATCAAAGACACGCCGCCGATCGTCAATGTGCCGCTGCGGGAAGACCGGTCGCGCTTCGAGGCGCTGCAGGGCGAGCTGGAGACCGGACGCAAGCAGGCGGAGGCGCGGAAGCAGGCCGCCCGCGCTGACTTCGACGCCTGGCTGGCCCGCGGCGCCTCCGACGAGGTGAAGAAGACGGTTCCCGGGGAGAAGCTCGCCTTCCACGCCCCGCTCTCGCAGGCGCAGGGGGACGGGCTGGCGGCGACCGCCAACGGGCAGCCGGTCACGCTGAAAGCGGCGGCGGCTCCGGCCTGGACCGCGGGTCACGTCTCAGAGAAGGCGTTCCAGCGCCCGGCGGGCGGCGCGATCGAGGCGCCGGAGGCGGGCGACTTCGAGAAGGACCGGCCCTTCACCGCCGCGGCGTGGGTGAAGATCGTAAACGGCCAGGGCGGCTCGATCCTCGCCCGGATGGACGATCAGAACGACTTCCGCGGCTGGGACCTCTGGCTGGAGGGCGGCCGGATTGGCACGCACCTGGTCAACAAGTGGCCGGAGGATGCGCTGAAGGTGGTCGCCCGGGAGCCGCTGCAAGCGGGACGCTGGCACCACGTGGCGCTCGTCTACAACGGCACGCCGAACCCCGGCGGGATCCGGATCTACGTCGACGGCGTGGCGAAGGAGCACGACACCCAGGCCAACGCGCTGAAGAGCACGATCCGCACTACCGTGCCGCTCAAGATCGGACAGCGGCACACCACCGCCGGCGTCGACGGCGCCGGGATCGAGGACGTGCGCCTCTACGACGCCGCTCTCGATGCCGACGCGATCCAGCGCCTGGCGAAGGGCACCCGCGCGGCTTACCTCGCTTCGCGCGGGGTGGACAAGCTCCAGCCGGCGGAGAAGGACGAGCTGTTCGGCTGGTGGCTCCCCGGGGTGGACGAGCAGTTCCGCACCCTCGCGGTGCGGCTGGCGTCGCTGGAGAGCGAAGAGCGCGCGATCCGCTTCCGCGGCACCATCGCCCACGTAATGCAGGAGCGCTCCGAGCCGGCGAAGGCGTTCATCCTCTTCCGCGGCGACTACGACAAGCGGCGCGACGAGGTGAAGCCGGGCACGCCGGCGGTCCTCCCGCCGATGCCGGCCGACTTCCCCCGGAACCGCCTCGGCTTCGCGAAGTGGCTCCTGCTGCCGGAGCACCCGCTCACCACCCGCGTGACGGTAAACCGCTTCTGGCAGGAGCTGTTCGGCACCGGCCTGGTGAGCACTCCCGGCGACTTCGGGATCACCGGCCAGCTTCCGAGCCACCCGGAGCTGCTCGACTGGCTCGCCGTCGACTTCCGCGAGGGCGGCTGGGACATGAAGCGGCTGTTCAAGCTGATCGTCACCTCCGCCACCTACCGGCAGTCGTCGATCATCTCCCCGGAGAAGGCGAAGAAGGACCCGGAGAACCGGCTCCTCTCCCGCGGCCCGCGCTACCGCCTCGACGCGGAGGTGATCCGCGACTACGCGCTGGCGGCGAGCGGCCTGCTGGTGCCGAAGCTCGGCGGTCCGAGCGTGAAGCCGTACCAGCCGGATGGCGTGTGGGAAGCGGTCGCGATGATCGGCAGCAACACCCGCGACTACCGGCGCGACAGCGGCGAGAGCCTCTACCGGCGCAGCATGTATACCTTCTGGAAGCGCAGCGCCCCGCCGGCGAGCATGGACGTGCTGAACGCCCCGAGCCGCGAGTTCTGCGTGGTGAAGCGCGAGCGGACCAACACCCCGCTCCAGGCGCTGGTGACGCTGAACGACGTCCAGTATGTCGAAGCGGCCCGCCACCTGGCGCAGCAGGCGCTGAAGGAAGGGGGCCCGTCCGCGGACAGCCGGATCCAGCACGTCGCCCGCCGCCTCCTCGCCCGCTCCTTCCGGCCGGAAGAGATGCAGGTAGTCCGGCAGAGCCTGGCGGAGCTGGAAGGCTTCTATCGCGGCCACGGCAAGGAAGCGCGCGAGCTGATCGCCGTCGGCGAGTCGAAGGCGGATCCCACCGTCCAGCCGGAGCGGCTGGCGGCGTGGACGATGCTCGTCAATCAGTTGATGAACCTCGATGAGGTACTGAACAAGTAGCTGAACTGAGTGGGAGAGTGGGCGCAAGGGAGAGTGGGAGACACTATCCTCGATGGCAGTGACGCATTTTCGAGAGCTTCGCGTCTATCAGCTTGCCTTCGAAGCTGCGATGGAGATCTACACCCTTTCGAAGGTCTGGCCGAAGGAAGAGCGCTGGTCGCTGACCGATCAGATTCGGCGTTCGTCGAGGTCGATCTGTGCGTCGGTTGCTGAAGCTTGGAAGAAGCGTCGCTACGCAGCGCATTTTGTGAGCAAGCTATCCGATGCAGACAGCGAGGCAGCAGAGACCCAGGCGTGGCTGGACTTCGCGCGGCAGTGCGGGTATTTGACGGAGACCGAGCACGGACGCCTCAACGAGAAATACCAGATCATCAGCGGTGGACTGGTCAAGATGATGGCCGAGCCGGAGAAATGGTGTTTCCAGGCTGACCGGATCCGAGAGCCCCCGACCGCATACCTGATTGACGATGGCTCGACGGAGGTGGATGGAGATGAGTGAGAAAGGTCCGCCATTCGATCTCGGCTCTCCCACTCCCCCTTGCGCCCACTCTCCCATTCCAAAACCGTAAGCACATCTTTACCGGTCGTCTCGGTATCCGAGAACGATAGCAAGCAGATCGCGGGAGAAGCACCATGCACCCGATGTTGAAAGAATGGGTCCGGCTGGAGACCCGGCGGCAGTTCCTGAGCCGCGGCGCCAACGCCCTGGGGTGGGCGGCGGCGAGCGCGCTGGCGATGGGCGAGGCGCAGGCGGCCGTGCAGAAGACGCCGACGCCCGGCGCGGCGGCGGCGGGCGCGACTCCCTTCTCGCTGCAGCACTTCGCCGGCAAGGCGAAGCACGTCATCTACCTGCACATGGTCGGCGGTCCGCCGCAGATGGACCTGTACGACTACAAGCCGCAGATGCAGGAGTGGTTCGACAAGGACCTGCCCGAGTCGATCCGCATGGGGCAGCGCCTCACGACCATGACCTCCGGCCAGGCGCGCTTCCCCATCGCGCCTTCCAAGTACCAGTTCGCCCAGCACGGCAAGAGCGGGATGTGGGTTTCCGAGCTGCTGCCGTGGACCGCCAAGATGGTCGACGACATGTGCTTCATCCGGAGCATGCACACGGAGGCGATCAACCACGAGCCGGCGATCACCTACATGCAGACCGGCAACCAGATCACGGGGCGGCCCTGCCTCGGAGCGTGGGCATCCTACGGTCTCGGGTCGCTGAACCAGAACCTGCCGACCTTCGTGGTGCTGGTGGCCCGCCCCTCCAACCAGGAGCAGGTGCAGGCGATCTCCGCCCGGCTCTGGTCGTCCGGCTACCTGCCGGGAGAGCATGCCGGCGTCTCGTTCCGCTCCGCGGGCGACCCGATCCTCTACATCAACAACCCGCCCGGCGTGCCGACCGAAGTGCGGCGCAAGACGCTCGACGGCCTGAAGCGGCTGAATGAGATCACGCACAAGATCGTCGGCGACCCGGAGACCCACACGCGCATCCAGCAGTATGAGCTGGCGTTCCGGATGCAGGCCTCCGTACCGGAGCTGACCAACATCTCCGGCGAGCCGGAGAGCACCTACCAGCTCTACGGCGACGAGGCAAAGAACCCCGGCACCTTCGCCCACTCGGCGCTGCTGGCCCGGCGGATGGTGGAGCGCGGCGTCCGGTTCGTCCAGATCTACCACAACAACTGGGACACGCACGGCAACGTCGCCGGCCGCCTGCCGAGCCAGTGCAAAGACGTGGACCAGCCGTGCTACGGCCTGGTGCAGGACCTGAAGCAGCGCGGCCTGCTGGACGACACGCTCATTATCTGGGGCGGCGAGTTCGGCCGGACGATCTACTCGCAGGGCGGGCTCAGTAAGGACAACTACGGGCGCGACCATCATCCCCGCTGCTACACGATGTGGATGGCGGGCGGCGGCTCGAGGCCAGGGGTCGTCCACGGAGAGACGGACGAGTTCTCGTACAACATCACCAAGGATCCGGTCCATATCCACGATTTCCACGCGACGGTCCTGCACCTGCTCGGCTTCGACCACGAGCGGTTCACCTTCCGGCACCAGGGCCTGGACCAGAAGCTGACCGGCGTCGAGCCGGCCACGCTGATCAAGGACCTGATCGCATAAGGGCGGGGCGGCACTACGGACGAAACTTGTGGGTCCGAATTCGGACAAATCCCGTCGGAGACGCGGAGCTCGCCGATAGGCGGCCTCGACGTCGCAGGACGAGTGGGGCCTCAGCCCGCGCAGGCGGGCTTCGCTCTGAGTAGCCTCGACTTCAGTCGCAGGCGAGTTGCCGGAAGCACGAACCTTCGCGTCGAGGAGAATGCCTTGAATCCCGAGCTCGAGAAGTATCTGCACCTGTCGCGGCGGCAGTTCTTTGGCCGAACCGCCTCCGGGATCGGCATCGCCGCGCTCGCCTCGCTGCTTCAGGAAGAGGGCCTCGCCGCGCCCGCAAAGCCGGCGAAGAAGACCGGCCCCGCCGTGAAGCCGGCCGCGGCGGCGGGGCCTCGCACCCACCTCCCGGCGAAGGCGAAGCGGGTGATCGTGCTCTGGCAGGGCGGCGCGCCCTCGCACGTCGACCTCTTCGACCATAAGCCCGGCCTTGACGCCCTCCGGGGGGAGCAGGTGCCGGAGTCGGTGCGCTCCAAGGTCCGCCTCTCCACCATGACCGCGGGGCAGCAGAGCCATCCGGTCCTGCCGGCTCAGAAGCCGTTCAAGCAGTATGGGAAGAGCGGCATGTGGCTCTCCGAGCTGCTGCCGCACACCGGGTCGATCGCGGACGATCTCTGCCTGATCAACTCGATGCACACCGAGGCGGTGAACCACGCGCCGGGTGTGACCTTCATGCTCACCGGCAGCCAGATTCCCGGCCGGCCGAGCATGGGCGCGTGGGCGACCTACGGCCTCGGGAGCATGACGAGCGACCTGCCCTCGTTCTGCGTGATGACCTCCACCGACGTCGGCCGCACCTGCGGGCAGCTCTTCTACGACTACTACTGGGGCAGCGGCTTCCTGCCCTCCAAGTTCCAGGGCGTCCGCTTCCGCAGCGACGGCGAGCCGGTCCCCTATCTCGCCACTCCGGAAGGCATGCCGCAGGCGCTGCGCCGGGGCGTGCTGGACGATATCGCCGCGCTCAACAAGCGGCGGCTGCAGGACTACGGCGACCCGGAGATCGAGACGCGGATCACCCAGTACGAGCTCGCCTACCGGATGCAGGCCTCCGTGCCGGAGCTGCTCGACATCTCCACCGAGACCAAGCAGACGCTGGAGATGTACGGGCCGGACGTGGAACGGCCCGGCTCCTACGCGCGCAACTGCCTCCTGGCGCGGCGGCTGGTGGAGCGGGGCGTCCGGTTCGTGCAGCTCATGCACTCCGGCTGGGACCAGCACAGCAACTGGAGCACGCAGCTCGCGGTCCAGTGCCGCGACACCGACCAGCCGAGCGCGGCGCTGGTGAAAGACCTGAAGCAGCGCGGCCTGCTGGAAGACACGATCGTCCTCTGGGCGAGCGAGTTCGGGCGGACCGTTTTCGTGCAGGGCGACATCACCAAGCCGGCCGGGCACGGGCGCGACCACCTCGGCTCCGTCTACAGCATGTGGGCGGCGGGCGGCGGCTTCAAGGGCGGCACCGTCTACGGCGAGAGCGACGAGTTCTGCTACAACGTCGCCCGCGACGGGGTGCACGTCCACGACCTGCAGGCGACGATCCTGAACCAGCTCGGGCTGGATCACACCCGGCTCACCTACGAGTACCAGGGGCGGAACTTCCGCCTGACGGATGTATTCGGCAATGTCGTGAAAGGGCTCCTGGCCTGACGATCGACGCCGGCGGAGGAGCCCCGGATGCGGCGCGTCCCACGACCTCTTCGAGCAGCACTCCCGCTTCTGGCGGGGGTTCCGCTGCTTGCCGCGCTGGTCGGCGCCGCGGGGGCCGAGCCCGCGCGCCCCGGAAAGCCGGACCTCCCCACCCAGGCACGCGCGGTGCTCGCAAAGCACTGCGTCTCCTGTCACGGTACCGCACAGCAGGCGGGCGGGCTGCGCCTCGATAGCCGCGCGGCCGTCCTCGCCGGCGGCGGCTCCGGCCAGCCGGCGATCGTCCCCGGCAGCAGCGCCGGGAGCCGGCTGATCCGGCTGGTCACCGGCACCAGGCCCGGGGAGCGAATGCCGCCGCAGGGCCCGCGCCTCTCCCCAGCGGAGGTGGCGACGCTCCGCCGCTGGATCGATGACGGCGCCGCGTGGCCGGAGACGAAGGCCGCACCGGCTGCCGCGGCAAAGAAATGGTGGGCCTTCCGCCCGCTCCAGGTGGTGAAGCCGCCGGTGCCGAAGCGCTCCGGCTGGGCGGTGAACGCCGTCGACCGCTTCCTCCTGGCGGCGCAGGAGGCGAAGGGGCTCTCCCCCACCCCGCCCGTCGACCGCCGCCGGCTGATCCGCCGCCTCTACTTCGACCTGACCGGCCTTCCCCCCACGCCGGAAGAGGTCGAGGCGTTCGTGGCGGATCCCGCGCCGGATGCCTACGAGAAGCGGGTCGACCGGCTCCTCGCCTCGCCGCACTTCGGGGAGCGCTGGGCGCGTCACTGGCTCGACGTCGCCCGCTACGCGGACAGCAACGGGCAGGAGGGCGACCAGGACCGCCCCACCGCCTATCACTACCGCGACTTCGTCATTCGCGCCTTCAACGACGACCTTCCGTACGACACGTTCGTGAAGTGGCAGCTCGCCGGCGACGAATACGAGCCGGACAATCCGCTCGCCCTCTCCGCCACCGGGTTCATCACCGCCGGCCCGCACACCGTGCTGAACGTCCCGATGGAAGAGGAGAAGATCCGCAACCGGCTCAACGAGCTGGACGATCAGCTCTCCACCACCGGCTCCGCGTTCCTGGCGCTGACGGTCGGCTGCGCGCGGTGTCACGACCACAAGTTCGATCCCATCCCCACGCGCGACTACTACCGGCTGCAGGCCGCCTTCAACGGCGGCGACCGGGCGGAGGTGCCGCTGCTTCCGCGGGAGGAGCTGGCGCGGCGGCGGGAGGCGGAACGGGCGTGGAACGACCGGCTGAAAGGCGCGCGCCAGGAGCTGGAAGGCTGGCGCGCGGAGAAGCTGAAGCCGCTCGAGGCCCGGGTGCGGAAGGCGAAGATCGACGCGCTGCCGATCGACGATCCGGACAAGGCGCTCCTGCTGCGCGACCCGGAGAGCCCGCGCGCGAAGGAGCTGGCGAAGCAGCAGGCGCGGCGGCTGCAGGTCGACGACCGCGACTACCATCCGCTCCTCACCCGTCCGGATCGCGAGCGGCTCGAGGCGCTCACCGCGGCGGTAACGCGCTTCGAAGGCCAGAAGCCGGAGCCGGTCCCCACGGCGCTGGCGATGGCCGACTTCGGCCCGACGCCGCGGGAGACATGGCTGCTCGACCGCGGCGACCTGCGGCTGAAGAAGGAGCGGGTGGAGCTCGGCTTCCTGAGCGCGCTTACCAGCAAGAGCGCCGCCGAGTACTGGACCGCCGCGCGCGCCGCCGGGACCCGGGCCGACACCACCTACCAGCGCCGGGCGCTGGCGGAGTGGATGACCGACCTGGACCACGGTGCCGGCGCGCTGCTCGCGCGAGTCATCGTGAACCGGCTCTGGCAGCACCACTTCGGCGAGGGGCTGGTGCGCACCGTCAACGACTTCGGCCTGCAGGGGGAGCCGCCGAGCCACCCGGAGCTGCTGGAGTGGCTGGCCTCGGAGCTGGTCCGCGGCGGGTGGAAGCTGAAGCGGATCCACCGGATGCTGGTGACCAGCGCTGCCTACCGGCAGGGCACCGAGCTCGACGTCCGCAAGGCGAAGATCGACCCGGAGAACCGGCTGCTCTGGCGGCGGCGCCCGCACCGGCTGGAGGCGGAGATCTACCGGGACGCCATGCTGGCGGTCAGCGGCACGCTAAACCCCGAGGCGTTCGGGCCGGCGGTCCGCCCGCCGATCCCCGCCGAGGCGATCCAGGCGCGCAACCTGAAGGACCCCTACCCGGCCAACCTGAAGGACACGCCGGAGACCCGCCGCCGGAGCCTCTACCTCTTCCACAAGCGGGTGGTGCAGTATCCATTCCTGCAGGTCTTCGACGCACCGGACGCCGCCGCGAGCTGCGGACGGCGGAGCGTGACGACGGTCGCCCCGCAGGCGCTGGCGGTGCTTAACGAGCCGTTCGTGCGGCTCCGCGCGATCGAGCTCGGCGAGCGGCTCTTGCAAGAAGCCGGAGAAGCGCCTCGGGCACAGGTCGACCGCGCCTACCACCACGCTCTCGGCCGGGCGCCATCGCCCGCCGAGCTGGAGGCCTCCGCCGCGTTCCTCCGGGCACAGGAAGCGCGGCGGCGCGGCCGGGGAGAAACTCCGGAAGAAGCGAAGCGGCTGGCGCTGGCCGACTTCGCGCAGGTGATCTTCGGATTGAACGAGTTTGTCTATGTCGACTAAAGGCCACTGCGGACGCTATGAGCCGTGCTTGAGCCGGCGCGACCTCCTCCGGAAGGCGGGTGGAGGGTTCGGCATGCTCGCGCTCGCCGATCTCTTCGGCGCGGAAGGCTTGCTCGCCGCGCCGCAGCGGGAGGCGCCGTCGCGGGAGCTCGACCCGCTCGCGCCGCGGCCGACCCACTTCCCGGCGAAGGCGAAGAACGTCATCTGGCTCTTCATGGAAGGCGGGCCGAGTGGGGTCGACCTCTTCGACCCGAAGCCGGAGCTGACGAAGCGCCACGGGCAGAAGTTCGACATCGACGTCTTCTTCGGCAACCCGGGCCCCCTGATGCGCTCGCCCTTCTCGTTCCAGCAGCACGGGCAGAGCGGCGCGTGGGTCTGCGACCGCTACCCGAACGTGGCGAAGCACGTCGACGAGATTGCCTTCGTCAAGAGCTGCTACACCGAGTCGAGCAACCACGTCCCCGCGCTCTACCAGATCAACACCGGCATCCCCCGGCCGGGCTTCCCCAGCGCCGGCGCCTGGATCACCTACGGGCTCGGCTCCGAGAGCCGCAATCTGCCCGGCTACGTGGTGCTCGGCAACAGCCAGGGCGTCAAGGGCGGCCCGCTCAACTGGAGCGCCGGCTTCCTCCCCACCGGCTACCAGGGCACCCTTTTCCGCTCGCAGGGCACCCCGGTCCTCAACCTCACGCGGCCCGAGAAGGTGACCGAAGACGACCAGCGGGCGCAGCTCGATCTCCTCGGCAGGCTGAACGGCGAGCACCTGCGGAGCCACGCCGGTGAGCCGGACCTGACTGCCCGGATCCAGAGCTTCGAGCTGGCGTTCCGGATGCAGAAGGAGGCGATGGGGCTGGTCGACTTCTCCGACGAGAGCGCCAAGACGCGGGAGCTCTACGGCCTCGACCGGGACGTCACCCGCAACTTCGGGACCAAGTGCCTGATGGCGCGGCGCCTGGTGGAGCGGGGCGTGCGGTTCATCCAGCTCTACAGCGACGGCGAGTGGGACGCGCACGGCAACCTGACCGCGAACCACAGCGGCCACTGCGCCGCCACCGACCAGCCGATCCACGGCCTGCTGACCGACCTCCGCCAGCGCGGCCTGCTCGACTCCACCCTGGTCATCTGGGGCGGCGAGTTCGGCCGGATGCCGGTGTCGCAGGACGGTGACGGCCGCGACCACAACCCGCACGGCTTCCTCACCTGGATGGCCGGAGCGGGTATCCGCGGCGGCACCAGCTACGGAGAGACCGACGAGATCGGCTACAAGGCGGCGGTCGACCGCGTGAGCGTCCACGACCTTCACGCGACCATGCTCCACCTGCTCGGCATCGACCACACCCGGCTCACCTACTTCCACCAGGGCCGCCGCTTCCGCCTTACCGACGTGGCCGGCACCGTGCTCAAGAAGATCCTGGCGTGACGTTCCGCCGGCAGCTATGAGCCGGCTGGATCGACTCCGCCGACTTCCAGCCGCCCCTCACCGGCAGCCGACAAGCAGCAGCAGCGCTGCCCCCGACGGTGGATTCTTGATACGTCGGCGCCCCGCGTTACCGGTGGGGCCGCGAGGCACTGGAAGTACCTCGCTGGACGGCCTGCGGCCACGCGTCCTCCGGACGCCGGAGCCAGGCTACCGTGGGTTGCCGCAGGACGCCCGCGTCCGGTGTGAGAGTGATACGTCGTGCCGTTACCGCAGCGTTGCGAACCCGGCAGGTTTCGTCAGAGTTCAGACGGCTTGCGGCCGGGCTTCCACTCTTCGGCTTTCTTGAAACGGAACGGCGTCGGCTCGAAGCGCCCGACGAGGCGCACATCGCTCTTCGCGGGGAGGCGGTCCTCCAGGCCGAGTGCCCAGTAGGCGCCGTTCACGATCATCCGGCGGGTGCCTTCGTAGGCGAAGTCCTGGGAAGCGCCCATCGTGGTGACGAAGATGCGCGCGGGCTTGCCGGCTTCTCCGCGGTAGCTGCGGGTCCAGGCGACCGGCATCATCGGCGCGTTCTTCGCGGTGACGGGGGCCGAGTCCGGCTCCAGCGTGGCGGTGACCTGTCCCATCACCACCGGGGTGCTCTCCGGCAGCGGGAGGCGCACGCCGTAGACGTCGGTGGTGCCGAAGATCGCGCCGGGCTCGATGCCGCGGACGATCGGGTGCAACTCCTGTCCCGGCGCCACCACGCCCCGCGTGCCTTCCTTGCCGTGCTCTCCGTGGTGCGAAATCCAGGTCTCCCCCAGCACCCGCCGCCCGAAGCCGCCTTCCCAACCCGGCTCTTTGCTCTGCCAGTGGTAGCGGGCGTAGTCGCCGGCGGTAGTGCTGAACGCGTGCGTGGAGGTGCGGAGCGCCACGATCGGCCGGCCGCTCTCCACGTACTCCGCAATCGGCTTCATCTGATCCGCCGGCAAGTCCAGCATGCGCGTGAACAGGATCAGCAGGTCGGCGTCGCGCAGCTTCTCCAGCCCGGGGATGTTGTTGATCGTCGGGTTGACGGTGCCGGTGGAGGGGTCGACCGTAAAGAGGACCGTGCAATCGAAGCCGTGCCGTTCAGAGAGGATGCGGGCCAACTGCGGCATCGTCTCCTCGGAGCGGTACTCCTGATCGCCGCTGATGAGCACCACCTTCTTGCCGCTCCCGGGACCGCTCTTCCCCGGCAGCGCGAGCCAGGGATCGTCCGCAGCGGCGGCGAAACCTCCGCCATACACCAGGGCAGCCGCGGAGGCCCCGCAGGCGAGTAGCTCTCGTCGATTCATCTGGAATTCCCTCCTCGGTGATGGCGCCGATCCCGACCTACTTCCGCGTGCGCACCAACCTGCCTACTCTACACACCCTCGCCCATTCCGCCCATCCCCGGGGAGAGGTACCAGCCGATGAGAGTGAGGGCGACCGAGATCAGTGCGACGCTGAAGCCCCCCAACACAACCGCGCAGTTGAACTCCGCCCAGCGATCAGAAGACGTTTGGGCTCGATAGCGACGGAACGCTGCAATCGACTGCGCGCCACAGAATAACCCCGCGCTCGCGAGCAGCACGATCAGGGCAATTATCCCAGCATAGATTGAGACCATCAGCGTCGGCCGCGCAGCCCTTCTCGATCAGCGTTACACGTCTTCGTCTTTCGGGTCGCGGGGCAGCAGGTCGGTCTTGCTGCTGATCTGGAAGGCGTTGTCCTTCGGTGCGTAGCCGAGGCGCTCCCGGGCGCTGGTGATATCCATCCGCTTCAGCTGGTTATCCGAGACTCCCTGCACGATCAGGAACCGGAGTTCGTCCGGCGCCTCGATGCAGCGCTCCAGCAGGTGACAGAGGTCGTCCTCGCTCACCCAGAGCGCCAGCAGACGCGAGTCGTCGGAGTCGGCTACTTTCTCCGGCGTGCCGCAGGCGCCGATCCGCACCGCGATGCAGCTCAGCCCTTCCCGGTCGGCATAGTAGGAGCAGAGCGCCTCGCCGAAGCACTTGGTCACGCCGTAGAGGTCGCCGGGGCGGATCGGGTCGTGCGGGTGGATCTGGTAGTCGAGCGGATAGGCGTTCACCGCGTGGATGCTGCTGGCGAAGATCAGCCGGCGACAGCCCTGCTCCACCGCCGCGTGGAACATGTTGTAGGTCATCCGGATGTTCAGCGGTAGCAGCGTATCGTAGAAGGTCGCCGCCGGGCTCGGGTCGGCGGCGAGGTGGACTATCGTATCGATCCCCTCACACGCGGCCCGGGCGGCGTCGAGCTCCACCAGGTCGGCTTCCCGGCACTCGTGTCCGGCCGGATCGGCAATCGGCCGCTGGTCGACCAGCCGCAGCCGGTAGCGCTCGCCGTACCGCTTCCGAAAGGCCGTGCCGATGCGCCCGGCCGCGCCAGTAACGAGGACTCTCCGCTGCTCCACGCTTCCTCCAAACGGGGAGGCCCGGCTTCCCGGGTCCTTCCCCGCGCCGTTCCGGCTACTTGCCTTCCGGAACGTACTTCACCCAGTAGAACTCGAGCGGCTGGGTGCCGGTGTTCTTGATCCCGTGCTCCACGTTCGGATCGGTGAACATCACCGCGCCCGGCTTGACCGCGGTGGTCTTGCCGTCGCACTCGATCTCCCCGGTTCCGCGGCTCACGATGAGCACCTCTTCATCCGCGTGGCGGTGCGGCGCGTGCGGGGTGGCGCCCGGGTTCAGCAGGAAGCGGCCCACCTGCATCTTCCGCAGGCCCGCGGTGGAGCCGTCGACGTAGACGCCCGCCTTCCCCGCCGTCTTCCCCTGGTCCACGTGGTCCCCCATCTGCACCTCGGCCGCGTTGACCGTGCTGCTCGCAACCCGCTTCGCCTGCGCGGAGGCGAACTGCGCTTCCCGGACGCTCCAACCCGCCGCCAGCAGCACCGCCACCGTGCCGGTCGCCAGCGTGCCCACGTTCACTCGCTTCTTCATCAGCTCTTCCTTTTCCAATGACAAGAACTTCCCTCTTAAGCGGGGCCCACCGGACCACGGTACATCAGTGTTGAGACGTCGCGAAAGGCGCAGCATGCGGAGCGCTCGTCACACCTTTGCTACCTATGGTCCGGCGGCTTCTTCAAGTTTCTCCACGTCTGCCAGATCCTGCAGACGCCCGGAGGCTTCCTTCGCCCGGATGAGGCTCCTCAGATCGATGAGCGGTACGGTGAGGCCCTGGTCATCGGCCAACACCTTCGCTTGATAGCACGCGTCAAACTCAACCCAAGGCACAGAGGTCAGCAAATCGATACGGTTCGGCGGCCGTCCGAGTTGGACAATCTGGTCATCCTGCAAGAAGTCCTCGATGGTCGCTCCAAGGTCTCCGAATCCGAATTCACGCAGCACCGACAGCAGTCGCTCAGCGTTCGGCCTCGTCCGGTCGATCCACAGGTCGATGTCCTTCGTGAACCGGGGGTTTCCGTGGTAGGCGACCGCGTACCCCCCTACCACCAGGTATCGGACCTGGTTCTCGTTTAACAATTGTAAGAACTCTCTGAAGTCCTGGCTGACAATCATCGCGCCCCCTCATGTAGTCTCTGCGGAGCGCTTCCAGCGCGGCTAGTCGGGCCATCGGCGGTTGGCTTCGCCAGTAGGCGACGTCGGATGGTTGCTCGCCCAGCCGCCATTTGGTGAGAACCCGCTCAATGCCCGAAGGAGCTTCCCGCTCATCGTTCTCCGCCATACCACCCTCCCCCGGAATTCGACTCTCGGTTCTGGCAACTTCCGGGTCGAGGGGGCGGTTTCCTGCCCGAGGCGCCGGCCGGCGTTAGAGACGCTCCAGACGGGTATCGTTCAGTGATAAGGCAGTGTGAATCGGAGCGGGTTTTATGAAATCACGGTGGCTTTTCGGAGCGGCGGCCGTTGCGGGGGCTGCGGCGGGGGCGGCAGTGGTGCGGGCGCGCCGCAGCGCGTGGGAGTCGGCGGAGCGGGCGCGGCGGCTGCAGCAGGCCAAGGCGGAGCACGGACGCAACATCGTCATCCTCGGCGCGGGCTTCGCGGGGATCAACGCGGCCGACTGCCTGGTGAAGAAGCTGCCGGCGGAGAGCGGCTGGAAGGTGACGCTGGTCGACCGCCACAACTACCACCTCTTCACGCCGCTGCTCTACCACGCCGCCTCCGGCCTGGTCGACCCGTCGAGCATCCTCTTCCCGGTGCGGCGGCTCACCGACCGTCCCCACTTCCAGTTCCGGGAGGCCTCGGTCCAGGCGATCGACATGCACCGGCAGGTGGTGCACCTGGATGACGGTCCGCTGGCGTACGACCAGCTCGTGATCGCCCTGGGAAGCGTGACCAACTTCTTCGGCTCGGAAGAGAAGCTCCCCGGAGCGCTGAAGCTGAAGACGCTGGCGGACTCGATCATGATCCGCAACCACGTGATCGACGCCTTCGAGAAGGCGGAGGTGGAGACCGACCCGGAGATCCGGCGGCGGCACCTGACGTTCGTGGTGGTCGGCGGCGGCGCGACCGGCGTAGAGCTGATCGGCTCGATCCGGGGGTTGGTGCGGGGGACCCTCGCCGAGCAATACCGCCGCATCGATCCGTCCGAAGTGAAGCTGATCCTGCTGGAGGCGATGCCGGAGATCCTGCCGGGCATCAGCCGGGAGCTGGCGGAGCACGCGCTGCAACGGATGCGAGATCTGGAGATCGACGTGCGGCTGGAGACGAAGGTCGAGGCGGTCGAGGACGGCTGCGTCGTGCTCGCCTCCGGGGAGAGCATCCCCGCCGATACGGTGGTCTGGGCCGCCGGCGTGCGGCCGGCGCCCCTGGCCGCCCGGCTGGAGTTGCCGAAGGACCGGAAGGGCCGGCTGCAGGTGGACGACTTTCTCCAGGTGGAAGGGGTTCCGAACGTCTACGCGCTGGGAGACATCGCCGCGGTGACCGACCCGCAGACGGAGAAGACGCTCCCGCCGACCGCGGCCGTGGCGGTGCAGGAAGGAAAGGCGCTGGCGGAGATCCTGGTCGCCCGGCTGGAGAACCGCGCGCCGAAGCCGTTCCGCTACGAGCACCGCGGCGAGCTGATCTCTCTCGGCCGCCACGAAGCGGTGGCGGAGGTGATGGGGGTCCGGTTTACCGGCTTCCCGGCCTGGCTGATGTGGCGGGCGTTCTACCTGAGCCAGCTCATGGGCTTCAAGAACCAGCTCGCGGTGGCGCTCGACTGGAGCTTCGCCTACGCCTACCAGCGCGACGCCGTGCGGCTCGATCTGCCGATGCGGCGGGCGCTCACGGACGAAGGGGAAGCGGCCCTGGACGAGCAGCGAGACCGGTTGGAGCGCGCGGAGAAGGAGCCGGAAGCGGCAGGCTCGGCACACTAGTATTCTGTCAGGCCGGGATGGATGGGTGGATTTGGCAAGGGAGAGTGGGCGAGAGGGCGAGCTTGAGAAGCTGCTTACGGGTACGGTTCTCCCACTCCCCCACTCCCACTCAGGGCCGGAAGCCCCGCCTTCATCCCTGTCAGCGCGCGTGGAGCGAGCTCTCGGGAACGTGCCGGAAACACCCGGTCGCCAGCGAGCAGGAGCAAGACTAGGAGCAGGAGCAGGATCTGCCGTGTACGGAGGGTTCGGCTTCATCCCTCATCCCTCATCCTTCATCCCTCGGCCTCCCCCACTCTCCCTTGCTCCCACTCCAACCCATCAGAGTGCCGGGCGCACCACGCCCACCCCTGGCCGGCTTCCCGGCCCGGTCCCCGGGCGGTCGAATGGTTGGCACTGCAGCGAGCGAAGTTCCGTGGTATAGTAGGACAACCTCGCGGGAACGCGGGGGCTTCTTTTTGCGCCAGAGCGCCTTCAGGAGTGAGGCCGTGGAAGAACTACCCCGGGGAAAATACTACGTTACGGTGCAGGGTGCCGAGAAGCTGGAGACGGAGCTCCGGGAGCTCGAGAGTAAGCGCACCGAGGTAGCCGGCAACATCCGTACCGCCAAAGCCTACGGCGACCTGAGCGAGAACTTCGAGTACCACGAAGCGAAGCGGGAGCAGGGCTTCGTGGAAGGCCGGATCATCGAGCTGAAGCAGATCGTGCCGGAGATGCACGTGGTGCGGCCGGAAGAGGTCTCCACCGACAAGATCGGCTTCGGCTCCGTGGTGACGGTGCGCGAGGAGACCGGGGACGAGTGGGAGTTCCAGGTGGTCGGCCCGCTGGAGGCCGATCCGATGGCGGACCGCATCTCGTACGAGTCCCCGCTCGGCCGCGCGATGATCGGGCGGAAGGTCGGCGAGACGGTAGAGGCGGAGGTCCCCGCCGGCACCGTCCGCTACGAGATCGTCAGCATCGACACCTACACCGCTTAGGGGACGAGAGCCGGGGGCGCGGCCTCCCGGGTTGGGATGGCCGGAGGTCTACCTCCGGCCATCAGCGCTTCGGCTCGACGCGCTTCCTGTCCAGCTCTTCCAGCATCCGGCTCGCCTCGGCCGCCTTCGGGGCGCCGTCCGGCTTCGCCGCCTGCTCCGCGCGGAACTTCTCCAGCTCCGGCCGGATGTAGGAGAGCACTTCCTCGGGCGTATCGACGCAGTGGACGAAGTCGAAGTCGCCGGGGCTCACGAAGGCGCGGCCGAGCATCCGCTCCTCCATCCACTCCAGCAGCCCGCCCCACATCTCGCTGTCCAGCAGCACCACCGGGCGCTCCTCGATCATCCCCACCTGGATGAGCTGCCAGACGTAGGTCAGCTCCAGCAGCGTGCCGATGCCGCCCGGGGCGACGATGATCGCGTGCGACATCCGCATGAACTCGTCGAGGCGGCTGGAGAAGCGCTTGTGCTCGCTCTTGATGTCGAGGTGCTTGTTCGCGAGCTCCTTCACCTTCGGCAGGTGGATCGGCAGTCCGATCGAGCGGCTCGTTCCGTTGTGCGCGTCCCGCACCGCGCGGTTCGCCGCCTCCATCAGGCCGGGGCCGCCGCCCGTCACGATGTCGATGTTCAGCTCCGTGAGCATCCTCGACATCTGGTACACGGTCTGGTAGGTGGGATCCTCCGGCCGGATGCGCGCCGAGCCGAAGATGCAGACTCTGAACCGGTCTCCTTCGAGCTGCTTGAGCTCGGCCTCCAGGTGGAAGTACTGCTCGAGCGTGCGCTGGATCTGCTCCCGGACTTCGTTGATCGTCGCCATGCCGTACCCTTCGAGCCGAACACACGCTGCCAGACGCTGGGCCGCGGCGTGTCTCCTCTTCAGCGGTTAGAGCTCCGCCGGGCCGATGAGCGCGCGGAGGAAGCGCTGCTCTTCTGCGGAGAGAGGGCGGGAGCCCGTTCCCGGCGCGGAGCCATACAGTATTACCCTGCCGCTCCCCACTTTGCCCATCACCGCCACGGGCGCGCCGTTTGCCCCTGCTTCTCGCAGCAGTACCGCGGTGCCCGCCGCGGGCAGCAGGCGCACGTGCTCGTCGGCGGCGTGCTCCAGCGCCGCGCCGGAGGCGAAGCCGGCCATCTCGCGGGTCACCGTCAGGCCGCGGCGGTCGCTGACCTCGCCGCCCACCCCCACCTCCGGGAAGAGCCGGGGGTGCCACCGCGCCCCCACCGCGTCGCCCGCGAGCAGCAGCGTGCCGCCGCCGTTCACCCACTGGCGCAGCGCCTGGACCGCCGTCGGGGTGAAGTCGGAAAGGTCGTGCAGCGGGGGGAGGACCAGCACCTCGCACGCCGCCAGGTGCTCCGAGAGCAGCCGGTAGACGAGCCCGACCTGCGTGCCGGGGGTCTCGCGCAGCAGCTCCTGCAGCGCGTAGGCGCCGGCGCCGCCGGTGTAGATCCCTACCTTGCGCCCGGTGCCGTTGAAGACCGGCGGTGCATCGTGCGCCCGCAGGGCTGCCACCTCGTCGCCGCCCAGGCCTTCGCAGAGCGGCCCGCGGACGACGAACGGCCGCACGGTCCCGTCTTCCAGCGCCAGGTTGCCCCGCAGCACCGGGCGGAATTTGCCGGCGGGCGCGGCGGCCCTGGCCTTGCGGTTGGAGAACCCGCTGAAGCTTTCCAGCGACTGCAGGAGCCGCCCGGCGGTGTCTTCCAGCCGCAGCTCCATCTGCGCCGACTTCAGCTTCACCTTGAACGGAGCGTTCTGGAGCAGCTTGACCTCGAGCTGGAGCTGCTCTCCGACGGCGAACCCGAGCGGAGCGTCCTTACGCTCCAGGCTCGACTTCAACGTCCACTCCGCGCGCGGTGCCTGGATGCCGGGCCAGGTACCGCCGGAAGTCGCGCCGGCGCGCAGGGCGGCGAGCTGGCTCTCGATACCGGGGTGGTTCAGCGAGAAGAGGACGAAGCCGTCCGCCCCCTGCTCCCGGGCGGCTTCGACCTGGCGCACCAGCTCCAGCGGCCCCGGCAGCAGCCACGCTCCCAGGCCGGCGACCACCGGCACGCGGCCGCGGGCGGCGCTCACCTGCGCCTCCAGCGCCGTGGCAAGAGCCTCCTGCTCCGCCGTATAGGCCATCGGCACCACGAAGTCGAGCCAGCCCTTCTCCACCCAGTTCGGCCAGTCTTGCTTGACGGAGGAGCGGGCGGTCTGGTGCTTCCACCAGACCGCCGCGGAGACCTGGAGGTGCGGCTTCGCCTTCTTCACCTCTTCGTAGACCTGCTGCACCAGGCTGGAGATCCGCCCGCGCTCCCACTCTGCGTATTCCAGCTTCCGCGCGCCGGAGCGCACCTCGTCCGGCCACTGCTCCACCGCCTTGCCGCTCGACTTCTCGAACTCGCGGCGGGAGACCGCGCCGAAGTCCCCGTCGTTGTGCGGCTCTTCCGGATAGTGGAGGTAGTCGAGCTGGATCCCGTCCAGCTCGTAGCGGCTCGCCAGCTCCATCACCGCCGCCAGCTCGTGGGCCTGGTTGCGGGGATCGGCCGGGTTCAGGAAGCGGGTCGGCTTCCCCTGCAGGTCGCGCATCACCCGGTCCTCCGCCACCATCCGGTCGTACAGCTCGTCCGGGGCGCTGCCGAGGTGATAGCAGACACGCCAGGCGTGGATCGAGAGGTTGTGCTTACGCGCCGCGTCGATCGCCGCCTGGAGCTCGTCCGGCGGGCCGAGCGACCACTTCTCCTGCGGCAGTACCCGGCTCGGGTAAATGGCGCTGCCGCCGCGGCTGGCGCGGACGAAGACGGTGTTCAGACCCGCGTCGCGGACCTTCTTCATCAGCGCGTCCCAGTCGGCGCGCTCCGTCCGGAAGACCCAGACCCCGCGCACCTCCCCCTTCCGGGACGGGGTCATCTGGTAGCAGAGCTGGCGCGCTTCCTCTTCCACTCGCAGCGCTTCCTGCACCCGCTGCGCCAGCGCGGCGCGGTTCGCCTCGATCACCGCCGGCAGCGACTCCTGCGGGGCGATCCGCAGCCGCAGAGAGCGGATCGCCTCGCGCAGACGGGCGCTCTGCTCCCGGGAGATCTCCGGCTGCGCGCGGGCCTCCGCCCACCGCTCTCCGGCGTCGAGCACGCACTGCAGCGCCCGCTTGCGCGTCGCGGCGAGCGCCTGGCTCCAGACCTCCGGATCCATGTCCCCGAGCATCCCCAGCAGGAAGCCGGCGTGCTGCGGATGGTCCGCCGGCAGCGCGTTCACGAAGTAGCCGTACGGGCCGCGGACCACCGCCGCCAGGCCGGTCGCGCCGACCCACTCGGCCGCGTTGTAGCCGGGATCGACCGCCACCACCGGCCGGTGCCGCGAGGGGCCGCTCAGCGGCACCCGCTCCGGCATCCCGGGCCGCTCCTCGGGCTGCAGCGCAGTCGGCTGGAACGCCCCGACGACAGCCGCCGGCTTGACGCCGAGCATCTCGTCGACCGGCGAGGGCGTCTCCGCCATGTGCGTCATAAAGGCGATCCAGCGCCCGCCGCGCTCCGTGTAGCGCTTCAGCGGCTCCAGGCTGGCGGGTGTCAGCTCGTTGTACGGCAGGATGATCACGTTGAACGGGCGCAGCGCGACGTCGTTCAGCGCCGTGTCATCGAGCCGCCGATGCGCCACCCCCATCCGGTCCAGGCTCCGCTCCACCGCCGTCACCGCCGCCTCGACCGCTTCGGCTCCCGCTCCCCCCTTCGAAGCGAGGTGCCCGCCCCGCACCACGCCGATCTCCGCCGCGGCGGGGCTGCCGGAGAGCAGCAGCACCACGGCGACTACCAGCCGCAGCGCGGCGGCCAGCGCGCGGGCCGGAACGGGTTGAAGGGCAGACAATACAGCCATAGGATTCGTTGGTTTTCGAGGCCGTCCCACCGGCGCGGCCCCGGGTACGGAGGGGGCGGGCGACCTACCGCGGGGATTCGACGAGCGGGCAGGTCTCCGCTTCCGGAGCGGAGCCGAGCAGGTAGCGGCGGGGCAGCTCGGCGCCGGCCACGTAGCTCAGCTTGCCGAGGCGGCACATCTGGTAGACGTTGATGCGGAACTCGGGACAGGTGCTCACCAGGCAGTAGGCGTCGGTCGGGGTGAAGCCGTAGTCTTCGATCAGCCATTCCATCAGGCTGATCGTCGCGGTTTCGACGGCGACCTCCAGCGGCCGGAAGGCGTAGAGCGCCACGATCGAGTCCGGCTTCTCGATCCGCATCCACGGCACCCGCCGGCCCTTGATCACCTCCAGCCGCACCCGGACCGTCGCCATCGTCTCCGCCGCGGTCCCGGTGAACTCGGTATCCCCCTGGCTGGCGTGGACGTCTCCCAGGTAGAAGAGCGCGCCGGGGTGGAAGACCGGCAGCAGCACGCGGTGACCGGGGCAGACGTCGCGCACGTCGAGGTTGCCTCCCCACTCCCCCTGCCCGTCGATGCTGGTGGTCACCTCCCGGTCCGGCGCCACCCCGAGCGTGCCCACGAACGGCGTGATCGGCCAGCGGATCCGCTCGCTGAACTGGAGCGTCCCGTCGCGCATGGTGCCGCTAGGGCCCGGATGATGCGGGAAGATGCGGGTGGTGTACTGGCTGGAGAGCTCCGGCCAGCGGGTCGACTCGCCCAGCGGTCCCCGCCGCGGCCCGATCGCGATCCAGGAGTAGTCCTCGACCACGATCTCCTCGATCGTGATCGCCAGCGTGTCCCCCCGCTCCGCCCCTTCCACCCAGACCGGTCCGCCGATCGGATTCGCGAGCGGTGGGGAGCGGTCGAAGCCGGGCCGGTTGGCGGGGATGGCGCGGTCGTGCGGGGTCCGGAAGAAGCCGGTGCTGGCGTCGTACGTCTCGATCTCGACCGTCTCGCCGGACCGCACCCGCAGCAGCGGCTCGTCTCGACTATCGAACGCATACTTCCGCGCCTGCTCGCGAGTGATCCGCTGCACCATCGCACCTCCAGGGACCGGGTGGAGCCCGAGGCCTCGACCGGCCGCCGGCCTACCGCGCGCTCTCGTTTCGGTTTCGTCGGCTTCGGGCGCCGTTCCTGTTACCAACTGATTGAGATCTTACGGACGAACTTCTAGAGGCTTCTTCCCAGGGCAGAAGGCCGGGGCGCAGCCGGGCGGAATGGACAGGAATTCTCGACGGCGCGGCGCAATTGCTCCGGGTGGTGACACCCTGCCAGGCGAGCGAGGGAGACGGAGAGAGCCATGAAATACGCGGAGCGAATGTCCCGGCTCGGGACGGAGAACGCCTTTACGGTGCTGGCGGAAGTGGAGCGGCTGCGGTCTGCCGGCCGGCACATCGTGAGCCTCGGCATCGGCGATCCGGATTTCGATACCCCCGCCAACATCCGGGAGGCCGCGAAGCGTGCCCTCGACTCCGGCCGCACGCACTACACTCCGTCCGCCGGGACCCCGGCGCTGCGCGAGGCGGTGTCGGCCTACCTCACCCGGACCCGCGGCGTGCCGTTCACCCCGGAAGAGGTGGTGATCACCCCGGGCGGCAAGCCGGTGATCTTCAACACGATCATGGCGGTCGCCGAGCCGGGCGACGAGGTGATCTACCCGAACCCCGGCTTTCCGATCTACGAGTCGGTGATCCAATTCGCTGGCGCGAAGCCGGTGCCGCTCGCGCTGGTGGAGAGCCGCGACTTCCGGCTCGACCTGGACCAGCTCCGCCGCGCCGCCTCGGACCGGACCCGCCTGATCATCCTCAACTCCCCTAACAACCCGACTGGCGGCGTGCTGAGCCGCGCCGACATGGAAGCGGTCGCCGAGGTAGCGCGGGAGTGCGACGCCTGGGTGCTGGCGGACGAGATCTACAGCGAGTTCCTCTTCGAGGGAGAGCACGTCAGCATTACGCAGGTGCCGGGGATGAAGGAGCGCACGATCCTGCTCGACGGCTTCTCCAAGACCTTCGCGATGACCGGCTGGCGGATGGGCTACGGCGCCATGCCGGTGGAGATGGCCCGGCGGATCGCGCAGCTCAACACGAACATCCTCTCCTGCACCGCCACCTTCAGCCAGGATGCCGGCGTGGAGGCGCTCACCGGGCCGCAGGACGACGTCCGCGCCATGCTTGCCGAGTTCCGCGCCCGCCGCGACATGGCGGTGGCCGAGCTGAACCGCATCCCCGGCATCTCCTGCGTGATGCCGCGCGGCGCCTTCTACGCGTTCCCGAACGTCACCGGGGCGTGCCGCCGCCTCGGTCTCCGCACCGCGGAGGAGTTCCAGCACGCGATGCTCCACGACGGCGGCGTGGCGGTGCTCGCCCGGACCAACTTCGGCCCGCGCAACGAAGGGGAGGACCAGGAGTACGTCCGCATCTCCTTCGCCACCTCGCGAGAGCTGCTGATGGAAGGCCTCCGCCGCATGAGGGCACTGATCGAGTCCGCGGGCTGATCCGAACGAACGCGAAGGCGCGAAGTTTGCGCGAAGGACGCGAAGAGGAGCCTAAGAAAGCAATCAGGCTCTCCGCCGTAGGGGGTTCGCAGCCCGCGGAGGCGGGCTTTGCTCTATGTAGCGCCGAGTTCACTCGCGCGCGGGTCTGCGAATCCTGACCGACTTCGCGTTCTTCCCTCCCTTCGCGCCTTCGCGTTCGTTCGGAAAGGTCACTCCTTGCGCCACTCAATGCCGGCGGTCATCCACGCCAGGATGCGGTCGGCCACCCGGGGCGCGAAGCGGCTGCCCCAGATGCCGAAGCCGTAGTAGCGCGGCACGACGGCCCGGCGGCGGGGGCGGCGGAGGAGGTTCACGACGAGGCGGCCGACGACCGCGGCCGGCGGCATGGGAAGCGGCACCGCGGCCGTCATCTCGGTACGGATAAAGCCGGGCTGAATGGTGGTGACGTGCAGGCCCTGCGGCTCCACTTCCCGCCGCAGCCCCTCCGTGAAGCCGCTGACGCCGCCCTTGGTCGCCGCGTAGATCACGCCGCGCGGCGACGGGATGTCGGCGGCGACCGAGGAGATCGTGAGAATGTGGCCGGAGCCGCGGGCCAGCATCTCCGGCAGCACCTCCCGCACCGGGCGGATCACGCCGAGCAGGTTCACCTCCACCTGGTGGAGCAGGTGCTCCTCCGTGCTCTCCGCCACCGTCTCTTCGTAGCCGACGCCGGCGTTGGCCACCAGGGCGTCGATCCGCCCGAACCGCTCCCGGGTGCGGGCGATCATCTCCCGGATCTGCTCCAGGTCCCGGATGTCGCTCTGCATCACTAGCGTCTGCTCCGGCCGGCCGATCCGCTCCTCCAGCGCCTCGAGGCGGTCGAGCCGGCGCCCCGTGAGCGCCACCCGGTGTCCCGCCTCCGCGCACGCCAGGCCGATCGCCTCCCCCAGCCCGCTGCTCGCCCCGGTGACGAGGACGACCTTCCCCGCTTTCCCCTGCTTACTCATGTGCGACAGGTTCGGCGGAGCGGGTGAAAGGTCATTCCGCGGGATGGTGCGTCGCATGGCTCTCGGAATCGGTGGCCCTGAAGGACCACCCTGACTCTCGGGCAAGCCGGCTAATGGGAGTTAAGAAATAAAGCGAGGAGAAGTCAAGCTCGGTTGGCTACCAAGTACGTCTCGCTCTCGGGACCTCACGCGGACTGCTCAATTCAGGTCGCCGCGGCCTCAGGTTGAACGGTCAGGATTATCTCCGGCTATTTTCTTTACTTTCATAAGCCGGCTGTACTTTCGCAGGGCTCTACGGAGGCATAGCGCACTCATGAAAGTGCACGAATTCGTCGGGTAGCAGCCACCGGGCGGTTGAAACCGCAGCAACCACGGCACGAAGTTTTATCCCCCGGGAAGCGGGACCGCCTTCGTGGATTGAGAAGGCCCCGTTTGGGCGTCCGGAGGACGCGTGGCCGCAGGCCCTCCAGCGAGGTATTTCAATGCCTCGCGGCCCCACGGATACTCCGCCTGGCTGCCCGGTTACTTGGTAAACCTTCTTCAGCCTGCGTTCCATTCCGCCGCAGGCGGGTCGTTTACCGCCCGCACGCAGCCTACCGGAGACGCTCCGCCCGGATTCCGGCACAGCGCCTCGGTGGGAGGCGGGCCAAGCTGGCGGGCGCGTTCCTGGCGCGGCTCGCAGGCCCCTACCGACCGACGACTCCCTCCGTCCGCTGCCCGGCAGGTTGGAGAGTGTACCTGCCTCGGGTAAACTGTGCGTATCGTCCGGAACACGCAGATGGCGGCGCCCGGAGCCGAAATTGCGGAACACGACTGAAAGGAACGCCCGATGGCAGACCAGGAGATCCTCGACGGCTTGAACGAGGTGATGTGCACCGAATACACCAGCATGATCCAGCTCATGCAGCACAGCTTCCTCATGCAGGGCGCTGACCGGTACGTGTTCGCGGATCTGCTGCGCGACCACGCTAAGGATACGCTCACCCACGCGCGGGAGCTCGGCGACAAGATTGTCTCGCTCGGCGGCGTGCCGACCGTGCAGATCGGCGAGGTGCGCCAGTCGACCGACACGCAGGAGATGCTCCGGCAGGACCTGGAGCAGCACCGGGCGGCGGTCGAGAAGATCAACGAGATGGTGGAGAAGGCAGACGCGCGCAAGATGGTGGCGCTGCGCGTGCTGCTGGAAGAGATGAGCTACGAGGAGACCCAGTTCCTGGAAGAGTTGGAGAAGGCGCTGGCGATGAAGACCGTCTCCGCGGAGCAGCTCAACCGCCCCCGCCGCGCGCGCACGGCCTGAGCGCGCAGTAGGAACGCGGTTTAGCTCTGCCTAAAGAACTTGCCGAACCCTGCTGACATCGACCCTTCGCCGTGACATAATGGGGTTGTGCGGTCACCCGGACCGCAGCCCTTTCGTCACGGAGCTGGAGATGCAGCAGGGTTCAGCGCAAGTTTCGCAGGCCGGAAGCCGCATGCTGGGAGAGCTTCCCAGCGCCGACAGCCGCACCCGGGTGGAGCTCTGGGAGCGCACGGGCGAGGACGGCAGCACGCTGCTCGACCTGGTGGAGTACTCCTGGGGCTCCGGGCTCGGCTGGTACGTCCAGAAGCGGATGACCTTGGACGGCGCCCAGGCTCAGGCGCTGCGGAGCATCCTGGCACCGGCGGTCACCGCTCCCCCCACCCCGCGCCTGATCCAGCCGCGCCCGCCGGTGCAGCGGGACGGCAACGTGGTGCGGCTCGTCTTCTGAGCCGAGTCGCCCTCCCCCATTCCGGAAAGCCCCGCCCGTGGTACGGACGGGGCTTTCTTCTGTACGGCGAGCTGCCAGGCCCCCGATTGTTCCCTGGTTTACAGAATCGTCAACTTGCCGCACAATTCGCTTACCGGGGTATCACCCGGTATACCGGGCGGCGCTCGCGCTTCCGGCCGCGACCGGTCGCCGCTGCCGCAGGAAGAGGGGGACCGATGGCTACCGTAGATGATCTACTCGCCCGAAAGGGGACGCACGTCTACACCGTGCCGCCCCGCGCCTCCGTGCTGGAGGCGGTCCGGCGCATGAACGAGTACCGGGTCGGCGCGCTGGTGGTGATGGACGACTACCGGATCCGCGGCATCTTCACGGAACGGGACGTGCTCCGCCGGGTGGTGGCGGACGAGCGGCTTCCTTCGGAGGTGCGGGTGCAGGAGGTGATGAGCGAAGATATCCTCTGCGTCCGGCCCGGCACCCCGGTCGACCAGGTGGCCCGCATCCTGAAGGACCGCCGCATCCGGCACCTGCCGGTCTGCGATGAGGAGGGGCGCGTCCTGGGCCTCGTCTCAATCGGCGACGTTAACGCCTTCCACGCCAGCGACCAGGAGGCGACGATCCACCTCCTGAACGAGCTGTTCTGCGCGCGATAGGCGTCCGGGCTCGGAGAGTGGGCGATGTCAAGGAGAGTCGCTTCCACTCTCCGGGCCTGGAGAAGTGGCGTCTGACCCTTCGGCCTCGCAGCGGCGACCCGGCAGCACGAGCGCCCCAGAGATCAGCCCGAGCGTATCCACCACGGCGAACCACTTGCGCCCTTCCAGGCGTTTGCCTCTGTGAGATCCAACCGAGCCGGTGCTCCCCCCATTTTCCGCGCTCCTGGCACGCCGTTCTGTACTCTCGATTACCGAGCTCCCGCCGAGCAACTTCTTCATTACCAACCCGCTCCCCAAAAAGAAACGTCGCCCTCGTTTCTCTCCTCCACACCTCGGGTAAGTCCCGAGAAAGACAACTCGAAGGCTCGCTGCCCGCGTGGGAGAGATCCCGCCGGACGCGGGCCGGGAGGAGGAATGAGGATGAATCGATTTGATGAGCCGATCGGTGATGCCGATACCGTGGAGACCGGGCGCAAGGGCGGCGCGGTCGCCGGCACCTACGCGGGCGGGATCCCGATCGTTTCCCACGCGGAACAGGCCGAGCTGGGCGAAGCCGCGTACCTCGGCGTCAGCCGGGTGAGCTGGTCGGCGATCTGGGCCGCGCTGTTCATCGGCACGATGACCTACCTGATCATGGCGCTGCTCGGCGCGGCGATCGGGATGACCTGGGTGAACAACGATGACGTGCAGGCGGGGACGATGCGTACCGCCGGCTTGGTCTGGATGCTATTCTGCAGCGCGGTCTCTGCTTTCGTGGGCGGCTTCATCAGCGGGTGGATGCACCGCCTGCCGGGCAAAGGGAACGGCGCGATGAACGGGCTACTCTACGGCTCGTTCAGCATCCTGTTCCTGTCGATCCTCGGGGCGATCCCGATCATGCAGGCCGTGCCCACTTTCGCGAACCTGTTCGCGCAGCTGGGCGTGGGCAGCCCGCAGATCGACCCCCAGAGAGCGGCGACGATTGCGCAGAATACCGCCTGGTGGGCGCTCGGCGGGATCCTGCTGGCGCTCGGCATTTCGGCCCTGGGCGGCTACGTGGGCGCCCGGCGCGCTCCGATCGACCCGCTGGCTACCGGCGACGCGGCTCATCGGCACTAACCGGTAGTCCGACCTAGATCCGGGACAGGCGGGATCGCTACCCCGCCGGTGGACGGGATCCCTCGAAACGGGTCCCGTCCACCCGTTCGTTTTTTTGGCGATCTTTTTTCCGTGGAGCGCAACCCGCAGCGCCTCCCCTCGTTAGGAGAGGGAGAGCAACGCGAGGAGCCGGAACATGCGCGCCATTCCACTCATCCTCTGCCTGGTCGGGTTGACCGTCGTCGAAAGCGTCCGCGCCCACGCGCAGGCACCGGCCCCGGAGTCTGGGGTTTCCGTCTTCGAGCAGGTGATCCCGAACCCCACCGGGGAGAACGGCTACGAGGAGCTGGTGCTGGCCGGGCAGATGTTGAAGGCGAGCCCCTACGCCGAGCTGCTGGGCCAGAATCCGCCGCTCTCGGTAAAGCGCAAGATCCTGGCGGACCGCACCTGCCAGCAGGCCCTGCGCCTGCTGCGGCGGGGAGTGGAGAAGCCGGTCCTCTCGCCGCGCCAGCAGGTCACCTTCAGCACGCTGCTTCCGGAGCTCAGTCTCTTCCGGAATCTAGGCCGGCTGCTCGCCGTGGAGCAGTACGTGCTGCTGGCCGACGGCAAGACGACGGAGGCGGTCGGGGAGGTGCGGCTCTGCTTCCGCTTCGCGGAGGCGATCCAGACCGACACCATCATCAGCGGCCTCGTCGGGGTGGCGATCGCCACGGTCTGCCTGCAGCCGATGCTCGACCACCTGGACCAGCTCTCCGTGCGGGACCTCCAGGCGCTCCAGGCGGTCTGCCTGGAATGGCTCGCGAAGCCGAGCCCGCTGGTGCGGCTGATCGAGGCGGAGCGCTTCTCGATGCGGCATTGCCTGGCGGAGATGCGGGACAACGCCCGCCAGAAAGGGCTTCTCGCCGCCTTTTCGGAGCTGACGCCGGACAGCGAGGAAGTCCGGCCGTACGCCGGCCAGATTCCCGCGACGGAAGAAGGGTTGGACCGGTTCTTCGGGCAGGTCCACCAGGAAATGGATCGGTATTACGCGCGGACCCTGGAGGAGCTGAAGAAGCCCGCCTGGCTGCGACAGATTCCGGATCCGGAAGAGGGAAAGGACCTGCCCGGCGCGGTCGCGCGGGCGCTGCTGACCGACTTCGGCACGCTGGACGACCGCTACACTCACGAGGCGGCAAAGGTGCGGCTTATGGTGGTTCACACGGTCATCCGGCGCTACCGGTGGGAACACGACGCGCTGCCCGATTCCCTGGAGGGGCTGCGCCTGGGCGAGCTGGCGCGCGATCCGTTCAACGGCGCGTCCCTGGAGTACGTCTGGCGCGGCAGCCGCTACTCGCTGACCAGCATCGGCGCGCCCGCTTCGAACGCCGACGATCCGCGGCAGGTCAACGGCCGCATCCCGGTTGCGCTCACGCCTGACGACTGACCCGCGCTCCCGGCGGCCGACCCCCTATTTCGGCTGCGGCACGTTGCGGTACTTCGCGTGGCAAGACCCGCACCCGGCTGCCAGCCTGCCGAGCTGCCTGCTCGCCTCGTCCAGGCGGCCGGCCCGGAGCGCCGTCTCCAGCGCCTTTCCGTCCGCCTCCCCCTCGGCCATCCACTTGCGGTAGTCAGCCGGGCGCTGCTTCAGCTCGTCGGTGCGGTTCAGCTCCGTATACAGCTCCTGGAGCTGGAGCGCCTCGTAAGCCGCATCCACCCCCGGCCGCAGCCGCCACTCGTCCTTCTGAAGCTCCATCAGGCGGTCGAAGCGCTGCTCGATCTGCACCATCGCCTCCACCAGCGGCGGCGTGGGAGCGACTTCCGGGAGCTCGACCTTCAGCCGGTCGAGCTGCTCCTGCGTGGGCGGGCGATAGGCGCGCACGTTCGCGTAGAGGCCGGTGTAGCTCTTACCCGTGCCGGCCCGCTCCAACTCCCGGACGGCTTCCTCGTTAGAGATGCCGTCGAGGGCGATGCGCGCCATCGCCGCGCCCACCGGGCTGCGATGCTTGCCGTGGTGGCAGTGGATGTAAACCGGCCCGGGGAGGTCGCGCACCGCCTTCGCCAGCGCGTTCGCCACCGGGGACGGGCAGCCGTCGTAGCCGAACGGGAGGTGGACGTAGCGCATCTGGTACTTCCGAGCCGTCTCCAGGTCCGGCTTCGCCCCGTCTACGGTGATGACGGTCTTCACGCCGAGCCGCTGCAGGGCCCGGAACCCCTCGTCCCCTTCCGGCACCCCGCCGGAGTAGAGCTTCTCCGAAAGGCGGATGACGTTGTGCAGCGCCGGGATGTCGACCGGCTGCGCGCCGACCGGCAGCGGGCCGTCCGGCAGGTCGTCCGCCCGGAGCGCCCCGGCCAGGAGCAGCACCGGTACGAGGAGGATCCCCCCCACCAGTGCCCCGGTTAGCGCCACTCCGAATCGCCGCCACTGCCTGCGCATCAAAACCCCCTCGCCCGCACGGGTCGCCACAACCTAAGTTAACGGACCGGGGGGCCGAAACGTTACCGGAGCAGCCGCGAGCGCCGGCGCTCGTCGCGGACTCTCAACGTCGCGCGCCGCCACCCGCGCTGAAACGAGCGGCCCCCGCGGGTGTCTGAAAGCGGCGGCGGGCTTTCCACCGCCGTCGGCTGTGGCACTGGCTATGCGTTTTCGATCCGGACTGATCGTCGTCTCTCTCTGTGGGATCTTCGGCCTCGGCGCCGCGCACGCGCTCCCGATGCCCAAGCGATCGGGCTCGAAGCGGCCCGTCGCCCGGGCGAAGCCGGTCGCGAAGGCGGCCGCCGCCAAACCGGCGCCGCCGGCGCTCAGTTTCGAGCGCGACGTCCGCCCGGTCCTGAAGGCCTACTGCATCGACTGCCACGGCGGTGAGACGACCGAGGCGAAGCTCGACCTCCGGCTGAAGCGCTTCCTCGCGAAGGGCGGCCACAGCGGACCGGTGATCGTGGCGCGAAAGCCGTCGGAGAGCCTGCTGATCAAGCGGATGAAGAGCGGGACGATGCCCCCGGTCGGCAAGAAGGTGCCGCCGGAGCAGATCGCCATCGTGGAGCGCTGGATCGCCGCCGGGGCGCCGACCGCGCGCACCGAGCCGCTCCAGCTTCCGCCCGGGATCGACATCACCCCGGAAGACCGCGCCTACTGGTTCTTCCAGCCGGTCCGCCGCCCCACCCCACCCGCGTTCAAGCCGGCCGACCGGGTCCGCACGCCGATCGACGCCTTCGTCCTGCAGCGGCTGCGCGCGAAAGGGCTCAGCTTCGCGCCGGACGCCGACCGGCGCACGCTGATCCGCCGCGCCACGCTCGACCTGACCGGTCTCGCGCCCACCCCGGCGGAAGTCGACGCATTCGTCGGCGATGCCCGCCCGGACGCCTACGAGCGGTTGATCGACCGGCTTCTCGCCTCCCCGCAGTACGGCGAGCGCTGGGGCCGGCACTGGCTCGACGTGGCGGGCTACGCCGACTCGGAAGGCGACGGCAGCGCCGATTCCCCGCGCCCGTATGCCTACAAGTACCGCGACTACGTGATCCGCTCCCTCAACGCGGACAAGCCGTTCGACCAGTTCCTCACCGAGCAGTTGGCGGGTGACGAGCTGGTTCCCCGCCCCTGGACCAACCTGAAGCCGGACCAGATCGAGAAGCTCACCGCCACCGGCTTCCTCCGCACCGCCGCGCACGTGGGGGGAGACCCCGCTTCCGCCAACCAGGTAGTCGGCGACACGCTCAAGATCGTCAGCTCCAGCCTGCTCGGGCTCAGCGTCGGCTGCGCGCAGTGTCACGACCACCGCTACGATCCGATCCCGCAGGTCGACTACTTCCGCCTCCGCGCGCTCTTCGAGCCGGCGCTCAACCCGGCGGCGTGGCGCGGCCCGGCACAGCGGCGCCTCTCCCTCTACACCGATGAAGAGCGCGCCCGCGCCGCCGCGGTGGAGGCCGAAGTGCAGAAGCTCCAGCAGGCCTACAACGAAAAGCAGGCGCGCCTGGTCGAAACGGCGTTCGAAGCGGAGCTCCAGAAGTTTCCGGCGGAGCAGCGGGAGGCGCTCCGGGCCGCGGTCAAGACCCCGGACGACCAGCGCACCGCGGAGCAGAAACAGCTCGTCGCAACCAATCCGAAGCTCCTGATCAGCCCCGGCGTGCTCTACCAGTACAACCAGGCCGCGGCGGACGAGCTGACCCGGGCCATGGAGGCGATCAACAAGAAGCGCGGTGAGCGTCCGCCGGAAGAATTCGTCAGCGTGCTGGACGAGGTTCCGGGGCAGGTCCCGACGACCCACCTCTTCCACCGCGGCGACTACCGCGCGCCGAAGGAAGCGGTCACTCCCGGTGACCTGACCATCGCCGCGCCGGATGGCGAGCGCCTGGAGATCCCCGCCGACGACGCGAGCCTGCCGACCACCGGCCGCCGTCTCGCCTGGGCGAAGCACCTGACCAGCGGGAAGCACCCACTTGTCGGCCGCGTCCTGGTCAACCGCGTCTGGCTCCACCACTTCGGGCGCGGCATCGTCGACACCCCCGGCGAGTTCGGTAAGCTCGGCGCGCTGCCCACGCACCCCGAGCTACTCGATTACCTGGCCTCTCTCTTCACGGAGCGAGCTGCTTCTCACGGAATTGACAGAGAGACAGAGCGACAGAGTGAGGGGGAGAAGTCTTCAGCGGCAGCGGAGGCTGCCTCCCGGTCGGAGCTCTCGCCGACTCTCCGTCCCTCTGTCTCTCCGTCGAAGCTCGAAGGGCTGGGCTGGAGCTTGAAGGCGCTGCACAAGACGATCATGCTTTCCACCGTCTACCGCCAGTCTTCGGTCGCGAGTGCGGCGGCGCGGAAGATCGATACGGACGGGTCGCTCTACAGCCGCTTCTCGGTCCGCCGCCTCGACGCCGAGTCGCTGCGGGACCGGATGCTGCAGGCGGCGGGCCGGCTCGACCCGGCGCAGTTCGGACCGCCGGTGCCGGTGGTGGAGGATGCGGTCGGCCAGGTCGCCGCGAAGGACGACACGCCGCGGCGGAGCGTCTACCTCCAGGTGCGGCGCTCGCAGCCGATCTCGTTCCTGGTGGCGTTCGACGCGCCGGTGATGGCGCTGAACTGCGAGCGCCGGCAGACGACCAACTCCGCTCCGCAGGCGCTGATGCTGATGAACAGCGACTTCACCCTGGCGCAGGCAAAGCACTTCGCGCAGCGGCTCCGGAAAGAGGCGCCGGAAGGCCCGGAGCGGCAGGTCGCGCTGGCCTGGAGCCTCGCCTTCTGCCGGCCGGTCACGGCGGAGGAGACGGCAGCCTCGGTCGCCTATCTCCAGCGGCAGCAAGAGCTTCACAAAGCCGCGCCTGGGGGCGAGAAGCTGATGCCGGAGCAGATTCAGCTCTCCGCACTCACCAACTTCTGTCAGCAGTTGCTCAGCTCCAACGAGTTCCTCTATGTCGACTGACCCCCGCTACTACTCCCGGCGCCGGCTGCTGTCGCAGTCCGCGTTCGGCATCGGCTCGTTCGCGCTCGCGCACCTGCTGCAGCAGGACGGCCTGCTCGCCGCCCCGCCCAAGCCGGCGGAGAACCTGCCGCTGAACCTGAAGGCGCGGCCGCCGATGTTCGCGCCGCAGGCGAAGGCGATGATCTCGCTCTTCATGCACGGGGGACCCTCGCACGTCGACCTCCTCGACCCGAAGCCGGATCTCACGAAGCACCACGGGCAGGACTACGGCGGGGACGTCCACTTCAGCTTCGTCAACCGGGCCAGCAAGAAGCTGTTCGGCACGCCGTTCAAGTTCCAGAAGCACGGGCAGTGCGGCACGGAGGTCTCCGAGCTGCTGCCCCACACCGCCGGTATCGTGGACGATCTTTGCGTCATCCGCTCGATGCACACCGGCCACAACGGTCACGAGGTCTCGATCCGCTACTTCCACGGCGGCATCGCGGGCGTGACCGGCCGCCCGACGCTGGGGAGCTGGCTCGTCTACGGCCTCGGAAGCCCCTCGCAGAACCTGCCGGCCTACATGGTGCTCTCGGACCCGGGCGGCCACCCGGTCGACGGCACGATCAACTGGTCCAGCGGCTTCATGCCGCCGCTCTACCAGGGCACGGTGCTGCGCCCGCAGGAGCCGCGCATCCTGAACCTCGATCCGCCGGCGCACCTCCGCGGCGGGATCCAGGAGGACAACCTGAAGTTCCTGGAAGCCCTGAACCGCCGGCACCTGGCGCGGCATCCGGGAGAGGACGACCTGGAGACGCGCATCTCCGGCTACGAGATGGCCGCGCGGATGCAGGTGGCCGCCAAGGAAGCGCTCGACGTCTCCGGCGAGCCGGAATACGTCAAGAAGCTCTACGGCCTGGACCAGGAGCACACCCGGGAGTACGGAACGCGCTGTCTCATTGCGCGGCGGCTGGTGGAGCGCGGCGTCCGGTTCGTGCAGCTCTTCCTCGGCGGCCAGCCGTGGGACAACCACAACAACATCCGGGCGGAGCTCCCCAACATCTGCCGCCGCACCGACCAGCCCGCCGCGGCGCTGGTGCAGGACCTGAAGCAGCGCGGGCTGCTCGACACCACGCTGGTCCACTGGGGCGGCGAGATCGGCCGGCTCCCGGTCTGCGAGGGAGACCTGAACGACGTCTCCGGCCGCGACCACAACGGCCAGGGCTTCTCCATCTGGCTCGCCGGCGGCGGGATCAAGCCCGGCATGACCTTTGGCGCCACGGACGAGGTGGGCCACAAGGCAGTCGAGAACGTCGTCACCCCCAACGACTACCAGGCGACGGTCCTCCACCTCTTCGGACTGGACCACGAGCGCCTGGCCTACCACATCAACGGCCGCGACCAGAAGCTCACCGACGGCCGCCCCGCCCGCGTGGTGAAGGAGATCCTGAAGAGCGCGTAGCGCGGGGGTCTGCGGGGAAGGGCTCGGGCCGCCTGCGACTGAAGTCGAGGCTACAGAAAGCGAAGCCCGCCTGCGCGGGCTAAGACTTCCATCAGCCATCAGCTCCGATCGATGCGGTCACCAGGACGCTGTCGAGGGCTTCAGAAGGCTGGAGGCCGTTTCGACGCTCAGCCCGCGCAGGCGGGCTTCGCCCTGAGTAGCGTGCGACTTCCAGTCGCACGCGGCCGGCCGGACGTACGCCCGCCCGCGGCCGGACGCAGCCCCTACTCTTCCGGAGACTGGTGCAGCACCTGCATCAAGGCGTCGTGAGCCGACGCCAGCTCCGCCACGGCCGTTTCGACGTGCGCCATCTCGTCGGGCGGGAGAAGTCGGCGCATCGGCTCGCAGATGAAGGCGGTGCAGCCGAAGGGGCGGAGGTCGCGCGGAAAGCGGCAGCCGGTCGCGCCGAGGTAGTCGCACGGCTCCGCGGCCTCCTCGAGGCCGGCGCGGGCGGTGGAAAGGATCTCTCCCGCCAGCTCCGGCGCGGCCGAGACGGGAGCGACCTTGAAGCCCAGCTCCTCGACCAGGATCAGGTCTACGGGGCGGATGCGCGCCGGCTTCCGGCAGCACGGCGTGGCGCAGGCGGCGCAGTGCCGGGCGGTAAACGGGTCAAACAGCGCCCGCAGCCGAAGCTGCGCCCGCCGGTAGCGCTCCAGAGGGTTCATTCTTTGGGGCTAGGGGCTAGGGTATAGGGTTTAGGGTGTAAAGGTCCGGTCGGCGCAGTTCATCCAAACCGGTACCGATCGCCGCAGGGGATCGGTACCGAGCAGAGGGAAGTGCAGGCGTGGCCGTCCACGGATGGCGCACCCCTGCACCCAAAGACCTAGACCCTAGACCCTAGACCCTAGAATTGAGACGCGGTGCTCCGCAGCCAGGTGTTGATCTGGCGGCAGAGGTCGTCGCCTTCTTTGCCCAGGATGCGGCGCAACTCGCGCTGGTCGACCTTGAGCAGCGAGTTCCGGGTCTTCTTCACCTCGTGGCGTCCGCGTGCCAGGCGCGCCTCGCGAATCAGTTTCTGGGTGTTGGCCTGCAAGCGCTCCCGCTCTTCCCGCTTCCGCTCTCGCCGCGGGTGGTAGGTCCGCGGACCGGTGTCCTGCACGGCGTTCTCTTCGATGAAACGCTTCACGTGCTCCCGCGCGAAGATGTTGTCCGGACGGCTCTCCTCCTCGTTCAGGTCCCGCAGCACTTCCGCGCTGGACCGGAGGCTGGCGCCGATGAAGGCGGCCGGCATGCCGCGCTCCACCAGGTTTGCGGCCATGTCCCGCAGGCGAGACTGGTCTTCCGCCGCCATCCGCCCCCAGGCGGGGACGTAGCTCTCGATCATCCGGTCCAGATCCTCAGGTACCCGTCCGCAGTCTTCGTTTCGCATCCAGATCTCCCTTCCGAATACCACTGAGCCGACACTGCATCAATCGAGCGGACACTGTTCGGTAGCTACGCTCTGGGCGTTTCTTGCAGGACTCACCTCCCCTTGCTATAATCGATCCACGCTTCCCCGCAGCCGGTTCCCACCTTGGGCGCTTTCGCCCGGCGAATCACCGGCCTGGGGAGGGGATAGTCCGACCAGTCCTGAAGACTCTTAACGTCTCCGATGGCTGATGCCGCACCGCAAGCCGAATTCCATGGTGGAGCCAAATCTGCTCCTTCCGGTGGCCGCTGCGGGCGACCTTGTCACCATTATTGTCGGCTGATTGCCCGGACGGCAAACCCACGCGGTTGCCGCAGCCGGAACCGGGTCGTCGTGCCGCGCGTAAAAACATTTAGAGGTCAGCGTGATTACTCCTGAAACCCAGGCCCTCACCCCCTCGGTCTCGATTCCGCAGGACCGCACTCTCAGCGCGGCCGACCGGAAGCTCTTCGAAGAGCTCTCCGCCCGGCATTATAAGCAGGCGTACCATATCGCGTACCGAATGACCGGCACCCACGCCGGCGCAGAGGATCTCACCCAGGAAGCAATGGTGCGGGCGTTCCAGTCGTTCCACCGCTACCGCCGGGAGCTCCCCTTCGCCAACTGGCTCTACCGGATCATCGTGAACCTGCATATCGACGAGCTGCGACGACGGCCTAAAGCGTGGATCGACTCCGTGGACGAGATGCCGGGGCTGATGGAGATCCCGGATGGCAACAGCGATCCCTCGGATCTGGTGCTCTCCCAGGAAATCGACACGCGCCTCCAACAGGCGTTGAACGCTCTGCCAAAGGACTTCCGCACCGCCGTAGTGCTGTGCGATATCGAAGGCCTTTCTTACGAAGAGATCGCGGAAGTGATGCGGTGCTCCATCGGCACCGTGCGCTCGCGGATTCACCGGGGCCGCAACCAGCTCCGGAGGTTCCTGGGCGTGTGCTGATCCCGACCTTCTAAAGAGAGGTGGTTTCAGCCACCCGGCCAGAGCGTACAACAGGATTACGTTCCTCTTAGGGCGCCCCTTCGCCCGCACACCGAGGTGATCCAGGAGTCCTTCGGATGCTCTGCAACCGGGTTCAGAACCTCCTCTCTGCCTATATCGACTCCGAGCTCACGGGCCAGGAGATGCTCTCCATCCGCGGCCACGTGGAGCGCTGTCCAGACTGCCGTCAGGAGTTGGAGAGCCTGCGCGGCGTGAAGCGGCTCTTTGCTTCGCTCGACACGCCCGCGGCCGTCCCCGCCTTCTCCATGGAGGCGGTGGAAGAGCGCCTGCGAGAACGCAGCGCCTCGGCGACGGTAGCGCGCGGCTTCGCCCGGCTGGTCCGGCCGCTGAAGACGCTCGCCGCCTCCGCGCGGCGCGCCGCTTCGTATCGCCTCGCCGGCAGCATGCTCGCGCGGGAAGCGCCGGTACCCCTCATGATGGGTGGAGCCGCCATGCTCGCCGCGCTCGCCATCGGGGTGATCCAGCAGCCGCAGGCGCCGGACGCCGTGAGCGCGCGGGTGCCGGCCCTGATCGCGGCCGAGCCGGATCCGCACGTGCACTGGCAGCTCCAGCCGCTGCTGCCGGCGATCGACCCGCACGCGCAGCCGGTCTACTACGACGCGGGACGCCTCCCGCGGCGCCTCCCGCTCGGCTTCACGCCGGCTCCCGGCGCTCACGCGCTCCGCACCGTCTCCTTCGAACGGTACCCGTCCCACCGTGCACTCCGTTGAGAATGTACGGCGGCGGAACTCCACGCACGCGGCTCCGTCTATAAGATCATGTGCGACACGCCTGTGGGCGAGCACGGCGAGCACCCCAGTGAGCTGCTCGACCCGCCCGCAGACCCTGACCTGGCCGTCCTCTACGGATGAAGAGGTTCGCTTCCATGAGAACAGTGAGAGAGCTCTTGAAGGCTAAGACGAATAACTGGGCAGTCTGCCTGCTGAGCGCCTCGGTGCTCGCGCTCGCCGTGAGCAACTGGGGGCGCCCGTCCCCGGTCGTGGCGCAGGCCCCGGCAAACGGACCCGTCAAGATGTCCGGCGAGTCCCGCGCGGTGCTGAACGCGCTGGAAGACGCCTTTGTCAATATCGCGGACAGCGTGGAGCCGGCGGTGGTGACCATCGAGGCGCGCGCTGAGCCCCCGGCTGCGGGCCGGGAGCGGCCCGCGCCGGACGGCGGCATGATCCAGGACGACGACGTGCCGGCGCCGTTCCGGGACTTCCTCCGCCGCCTGCCGCAGGGCGGCCCGGACGCACCGCGACCGCGCGGCGCCTCCACCGGCTCCGGCGTCATCATCCGGCAGAACGGCCGCACCGCCTACGTGCTCACCAACAACCACGTGGTGGACAACCGGGACAAGTTCCGGGTGACCCTGAGCGACAAGCGGGAGTACCTCGGCACGCTCGTCGGCCGCGATGAGCGGACTGACCTGGCGGTCCTGAAGTTCGAGGCCCGCGAGAACCTGCCGGCCGGCTCCGTGGCCCGCCTCGGCAACAGCGACGACGTGAAGGTAGGCCAGTGGGCGATCGCCATCGGCAGCCCGCTCGGCTACAAGTCCACCCTCACCGTCGGCGTCATCAGCGCCCTCGGCCGCGAGCTGAACGGCCTCGGGCCCGGCACCACGAACTACGCCGACCTGATCCAGACCGATGCCTCCATCAACCCCGGCAACTCCGGCGGCGCGCTGGTGAACATCGAAGGCCAGGTGGTCGGTATCAACGTGGCGATCGCCTCCAACGGCATGTCGCAGGGCAACATCGGCATCGGCTTCGCCATCCCGGTGAATACCGCGCGGATGGTGGCCGACCAGCTCATCACCACCGGAAAGGTGACCCGCGGCTACCTCGGCATCGGCTGCAGCTCGGATAACCGCGAGCTGGCACATGAGCTGAAGGAGCACCTGAAGGTGCCGAACGGCGGCGCCCTGGCGGAGACCGTCCACCCGAACACGCCGGCCGCGCGCGCCGGGCTGCAGGACGGCGACGTCATCGTGAAGCTCGGCACCAAGCAGGTCCGCAACTTCACCGACCTGGAGAACGTCGTGGCGTCCACTGCCCCCGGCAGCACCCTCCCGGCGGAAGTGGTGCGGAACGGCGAGCTGAAGCGGATGAGCATCACGATCGCCCAGCGGCCGTCCGAGAAGGAGCTGCTGCAGGGGCTCACTCCCGGCGAGCAGGCGAAGCCGCGCACCGCCGCGCAGGACGTAGTGGAGAGCAAGTTCGGCCTCGGGATCCGCCCCGCGGAGGACGGCAAGGGCGTCGAGGTGGCGAACGTAGCCCCCGGCAGCTCCGCCTTCGAAGCGGGACTGCGCCCCGGCGACGTGGTGCTGCAGGTCGGCAACACCCCCACCCCTACCCCGCAGGCCTTCCAGAAGGCGATGGACGGAGTGACAGGTGACCGGGGCGTGGTGATGCGCGTCCGCACTGCGGTGGGCCTGCGGTTCGTCGTAGTGAAGCCGTAACCTGATACGGCAGCACAGCTCAACCCCCGGGGGCAGATGCTTCCCGGGGGTTTTTGATTCGCGGTAGACCTGCGCCGCACTCGTGGAAGCGCAGGACTCGCTCGCCAGGATGAACGCGGATGCGACGTGAGGCCCGACGACGGCGCTGTGCTATCTGCGGACGCGAGCTGCCCCTCTCCGAGCTGATACCGGGCGACAGCGTTCGGGAGCCGATCGCCTCCGAGATCCGCGAGCAGTACCCGGAGTGGAGCGCTGCCGGACTGATCTGCGCGCGGGACCTCAATCACTTCCGCACGCAGCACGTCCAGCGGGCGCTCGAGGCGGAGCGGGGTGAGTTGACCGCCCTGGAGGCGCAGGTGCTCTCCAGCCTACGGGAAGACGAGACGCTGGCCCGCGACATCAACCGGGAGTTCGATCGCGATCTGACCGTCGGCGAGCGGATTGCCGATCGGGTCGCCGAATTCGGCGGCAGCTGGCGGTTCATTCTCAGCTTCGGCGCGTTCCTGGCGGTGTGGATCCTGGTGAACTCCACCCTGCTCGTGGTCCGCCCGTGGGACCCCTACCCGTTCATCCTGCTCAACCTGCTGCTCTCGTGTCTCGCCGCCCTCCAGGCCCCGATCATCATGATGAGCCAGAACCGGCTGGAGGCAAAGGACCGGCTGCGGGCGGAAAATGACTACCGGGTGAACCTGAAGGCGGAGCTGGAGATCCGCAGTCTCCACGCCAAGCTCGACCTCCTTCTGTCTCACCAGTGGCAGCGTCTGCTGGAGATTCAGGAGATCCAGACGGAGATGATGGAAGAGCTGGTCGCAAAGCAAAGTAACCGTTAGGCCGCGAACTGCAGAGGAGCTCCGCTCGAATGCCCCTGTCCCCCCACATCCAACATCTCCGCGCCGCGGTCGGAACGCACCTGCTTCTCCTGCCCGGGGTTGCCGCCGTCGTCCGGAGCTCCCACGGCGAGATCCTGCTGCACCGGCGCGCGGATGATGGGAAGTGGAGCCTCCCCGCCGGCGCCATCGAACCGGGGGAGTCGCCGGCAGAGGCAGTAGTTCGGGAAGTTCGGGAAGAGACGGGGCTAACCGTAGCTCCGGAGCTGATCCTCGGGGTCTTCGGAGGGCGGGAGCTCCGGCACACCTACCCGAATGGAGACGAGGTGGAGTACACCGTCATCGTCTTCGGCTGCCGGGTGGTCGGCGGAGAGCTCCACGCCGGCGACGGAGAGGCTCTCGAGTTCGGCCACTTCGCTCCGGAGGCATTGCCGCCGCTCGGGTTACCGTACCCGCCGGAGCTGTTCCGCGGAGGTGCGTCGGGTCCCGCGCTCTTCCAGGGAGTCGGTCAGTCCACCTGACGGCGAGGACCGCTCCCCTCAGGCGAGGACCTCTTTGACCACGCTGCCGCCGAAATCGGTGAGGCGCTCGTGGCGGCCGTTGTGGAGCACGGTGAGCCGCATGTGGTCGAGCCCCAGCAGGTGCAGGATCGTCGCGTGGAAGTCGCGGGGGTGGATCGGGTTCTCGATCGCGCGGTAGCCGATCTCGTCGGTTGCGCCGACCACCGTCCCGCCCTTCACGCCGCCGCCGGCCATCCACATGGTAAAGCCGTACGGGTTGTGGTCTCGCCCCTTCCCGTTCTGGGTCACCGGCGTGCGGCCGAACTCCCCGCCCCAGATCACCAGCGTCTCGTCCAGGAGCCCGCGGCGCTTCAGGTCCTTCAGCAGCGCCGCGACGGGTCGGTCGGTCATGCCGCACATCTTGTTGTGGTTCTCGACCATGTTGTCGTGCGCGTCCCACTGCACGCTCACCGGCCCGCCGCCGGAGTAAAGCTGGACGAAGCGGACGCCCCGCTCCACCAGCCGCCGGGCGAGCAGGCAGCGCGTGCCGAACTCGGTGGTCCGCGGGTCGTCCAGCCCGTAGAGCGCGCGGGTCTCCGCCGTCTCCCGGCTCAGGTCGACCGCCTCCGACGCGTGCTGCTGCATCCGGAACGCCAGCTCGTAGGAGGCGATTCGCGCGGAGAGGTCCTGGCCGTCCTCCGTCAGCGTCGCCTCGTTCACTTCGCGCAGGTAATCGAGGATCCGCCGCTGCTGGCGCGGCGCAACTCCCGGCGGCGGCTTCAGGTGCAGGATCGGCTTCGGACCGGGGCGGAGCTGGGTCCCCTGGAACGCCGGCGGCAGATAGCCGGAGTCCCACATCGGCGCGCCGCCCTCCGGCAGGCCCTCCGGCTGCGTGAGCACGCAGAAAGCCGGCAGGTTCTGCCCCACGCTGCCGAGGCCGTAGGCGACCCAGCTCCCGAGCGAGGGATGACCGGAGATGGTGCGGCCGGACATGAACTGGTACATCGCCGGCGCGTGGACGAAGCTGTCCGAGACGCAGGAGCGTAGCACGCAGAGATCGTCCGCGCACTGCGCTACGTTCGGGAGCAGCTCGCTCACCTCCAGCCCGGACCGGCCGTGCTTCCCGAACTTCCACTGGCTCCGCATCAGCGGGGTTCCCGCCTGGATGAACTGGCTCTTGATCTCCCCGAAGCTCGGCGGAAGCGGCTGCCCGTCCAGGCGCTCGAGCTCCGGCTTCGGGTCGAACGTCTCGAGGTGGCTCGGTCCCCCGACCATGAAGAGAAAGATCACGCTCTTGGCGCGAGGCTGGAAATGCGGCTGCCGCGGCGCAAGCGGGTTCGCCCGGGCCGGGGCCGGCGCGGCGAGGCCGTCTTCCGCCAGCAGGGTGGAGAGCGCGAGCGCGCCCAGCCCGCCGCCCGCGCGGAAGAGCAGGTCGCGGCGAGTCATCGCCGCCGGAAGATGGGAGCTACGTCCGGGCATCGATCGCATCCTCACTTCAGGTAGACGAACCCGTTCAGGTTCAGCGCCGCCAGGCTGAGATCGACCCACGCCGCCGCCTCGGCCGGCTCGACGCCCGCCGGCACCGGCTCCGGCAAGCGCAGCTCGCCGCCCTCGGCCGCGCGGTCTCGGAGCAGTGCCACCTGGTCCCTCAGGAACCGTTCGGTAGCGTCCCGCTCCTGCACTGTCGGGCCGCGGCCCTGCGTCACCAGGAACAGCCGTCGGATGCGCGCGCTCACGTCTCGCTGCTGCTCCCGCAGGAGGCGCCCCGCCAGCCGGGCGCTCTGCTGGGCCATGAAGTCGCTGTTCATCAGCGTCAGCGCCTGGAGGGCGTGGACGCTCTGGTTGCGGGCGCCGCACGACGTCATCATGTCGGGCGCGTCGAAGACCACGAAAAGCGGCAGGCGGACGTTCCGCTTCCGCAGCAGGTAGAGGCTGCGGCGGTCGTGCTCCCGCGGGTCGGGCGTGACCGGCCACAGGTTGTCCGGCTCCCCCTCCGTAAAGATCGTGTCGTACACCTCCGGCTCCAGCGGCACCCGCACGGAGGGCCCGCCCGGCCGGACGTTCAAGCTGCCGGACGCCGTCAGCACCGCGTCCCGCACCGCTTCCGCGTCGAGCCGCCGGCGGTTCTGCCGCCAGAGCAGCTCGTTCGCCGGATCGAGCTTCGCCTTCCGCGCGTCCCCATCGCTCGCCTGCCGGTAAGTGCTGCTGGTCACCACCAGCCGGACCAGCCGCTTGAGGCTCCAGCCCAATCCACTCGACGGAGAGACAGAGGGACGGAGAGACAGAGAGATCTGTGACCGCAAGGCGGGCTTTGCTTCGCGAGAGCCGGCGGTTCGGACTCTCTCCGTCCCTCTGTCTCTCCGTCTCTCCGTCGCCTCCGCAGGAGCGGGAGCCGGTGCCGTAAACGAGGAGGCCAGGTAATCAAGAAGTTCGCGATGGGTCGGCGTCGCGCCGTTGCGGCCGAAGTCGTTGGGGGTGGCGACGATGCCGCGGCCGAAGAGCGTGTGCCAGACGCGGTTGACTAGCACGCGGCCGGTAAGCGGGTGGTCCGGCCGGGTCAGCCAGCGGGCCAGCGCCAGGCGATCGTTGCCGGGAGCCGGCTCGCCGCAGGCCGCTGCATCCGAGGCGTCCTTCACACGCAGGGCGGCGGGGAAGCCGGGCTGGACCGGGGCCCCGAGGGAGTGCGGATCGCCGCGCTCCAGCACGTGGACCGCCGGCCGGGGCTGCAGACCGTCGGTGACGCCCGGCGCGACCGGCAGCGGCTCCGGCTCCTCGAAGGCGAGGACGTGCATCCGGGCACGCAGCGCGGATCGGCGCGCGCGGTCTTCCGGCGAGAGTGCGGCCACCACCTCCGTCCACTCCAGGTTGAGCTGCACCTGCGCCGCGGCCGCCTGCTTCCGCTCTTCCGGGGTGCGGTCCTTGGCGGGGATCTCCAGCACGCGCCGGTCTTCCGGATCGAGGCGCTCCAGCTTCTGCCGGCGCAGGTGCTCCCGGTACGGCTTCTCCAGCTCTGCGATCTCCGCGCGGATCGGCTTCAGCTTCTCCTGATGAGCGGCGGCTGCCGCCTGGTACGCCGCTTCGTCCGCCTCCGTGGCCACGGAAAGCTCGTGGTTGATCGTGGGCGCGAAGAACGCCTGGAGGCGGTAATAGTCGGCCTGGCTGACCGGGTCGTACTTGTGGTCGTGGCAGCGCGCGCAGCCGATCGTCAGCCCCATCACCGCGGAGCCGACTCCTGCCACCGCCTCGGTGAGCCACTCCTGCCGGTTGACCGCCTCGTCCTGGTTGCCGCCGACCACGTGCTGCGGACCGGCGCGCAGGAAGCCGGTCGCCACCCGCAGATCGAAGCTCTTCGGATCGAGCAGGTCCCCGGCGATCTGCTCCGTGAGGAAGCGATCGTAGGGGCGGTCCTCGTTCAGGCTGCGGACCACGTAATCCCGGTAGCGCCAGGCCTGCGGGCGGTCGCCGTCCAGCTCGAAGCCGTTCGTCTCCCCGAACCGCACCACGTCGAGCCAGTGCTGTGCCCAGCGCTCCCCGAACCGCGGCGAGGCGAGGAGCCGGTCGACGGCCCGCTCGTAGGCGTCCGGCCGGCGGTCGCCCAGAAACCCGGCGATCTCGGCCGTCGTGGGGGGCAGTCCGGTGAGGTCGAGGGTCACCCGGCGAAGCAGCGTGAGGCGATCGGCTTCCGGGCTCGGCTTCAGCCCCCGCGCCTCCAGTCGCGCCAGCACGAAGGCGTCGACCGGATTGCGCGCCCAGCCCTGCTGCCGCGGACGAGGAACCGCGGGGCGGACGGGAGACTGAAAGGCCCAGTGTCCCTGCGGTTCTTTCGGGGCAGCACCCGCTCCGGACGGGTACGGCGCGCCGGCGTCAATCCACCGGCGGAGTAGGGCGACTTCCGCCGCGGCGAGCGGGGCGCCCTGGGGCATCGCCGGCTCGCCGGCGCCGGAGACGAGAAGAATCAGGAGGCTGCGCTTACTGTCCCGCGCCACGAGCGCGGCGCCGCGTCCGCCGCCCAGCAGGGCGGCCTCGCGGGTGCGGAGATCGAGCCCGCCCTGCTTCTTGTCGCCGTGGCAGTTGAAGCAGCGCCGCTCCAGCACCCCGAAAGCGCCGCGTGCCAGCTCACCGGGCGCCGCCTCCGCCAGGGCCAGCCGCCCCAGCACCCCGGCGCCCGCGAGCAACACGACCGGGAGCGCGGCCCGCCTGATCGACCCGAATACGCCCACAGAACCCTCCGGCTGACGGCCCGGCAGCAGCCGTCCTCTCCCTGGGAGGTTCGAGGGTGGCGAGGGTTGCTCCTTTTATGGTCGGGCCGTGCTGCCGGCGCCGACGAGCCAGTTTATCCCGGTCTGACTCCGATGCGTCCGGCGCTGCGGCGCTATTCCCGCGCCGCGGGAAGCGGGGCTTGTGTCACACGCTGTAAAGTTGGTGCGCCCCGGGGCGCAGAGTATGTTTTGCCGGCTGCAGGGCGGGTACTCGCTTTACAGCCGGAATCAGGGCCGGAGGTCCGCACGCTGGAAGCG